>NZ_QORW01000011.1 GCF_003574735.1 Dongia deserti | reverse complement strand
GTCACGATCGCACCAACAGGCCGGACATATGGACGCAAGCGATCGGACCTGCTCAACCATCCAATCAACCTTGCAGGCAAAGGGCCGTCCACATATGGATGGTCGTGCCAAGCACGACCATGACGATCGAGAGTGAATGTCGCGCTGCGTGCTACGCGGCATTGGCGAGGTCATGACCCGCCTGCTGTTCTTCGCGCCGTTGAAGGCGCCGGATCATCCGACGCCGTCGGGAGATCGGACCATGGGGCGGCTCATCGTGCGGGCATTGAAGCGCGCCGGGTTCGAGGTGGAACTGGCAAGCCGGCTGCGCACACGCATCGCGGCGCCCAGCCTCTCCATGCAATATGCCAAGCGCGACAAGTCCTTTGCCGCGGCGGACCGCGTGATCGCACGCGAACGTCGGCGGCCAAAGGCGCAGCGGGCGCAGGCCTTCTTCACCTATCATCTCTATTACAAGGCGGTGGATTGGATCGGTCCGCGCGTCGCCGCGGCGCTCGATATTCCGTACTTGGTGGCGGAAGCGAGCCACGCACCGAAGCGCGCGACCGGCGATTGGGCTTTCAATCACACCGGCGCGGAGGCGGCGATCCGGCGCGCGGACGCGATCTTCTGCCTCAATTCCGGCGACAAGGAATGCCTCGCGCTGCTGACGCAGAAGCAGCGCCTCGTCGATCTGCCGCCCTTTCTGGACCTCAAGAGGTTCGCGCCGGCGCTGCCGGATCACGCAACAGCGCGCGCGACGCTGGTGCGGCGATGGAAGGTTGACGAAGCGTCGCCCTGGCTGCTGGCAGTCGGCATGATGCGCGTAGGCGACAAGCTCGCTTCCTATCGCGTGCTGGCGGAAGCTTTGAAGCGCGCGAAGCTGAAACGGCCGCTGCTGCTGATCGCCGGCGACGGCGAAGCGCGTAGCGAGGTCAAGGCCGCGTTCAAGGATGCGCCCTGCGGCGTGCGGTTTCTGGGCAAGATCGCGCCGGATGAGCTGGTGCTGCTCTACGCCGCGGCGGACCTGCTGGTCTGGCCCGCCATCAACGAGGCGTTCGGCATGGCGCTGCTCGAAGCACAGGCCTGTGGCTTGCCGGTGCTGGCCGGCGCATCGGGCGGCGTGCCCGGCATCGTGGCCGATGGCAAGACCGGGTTTCTGGTGCCGCCTGGCGACGCGACGGCATTTGCCGCTGCGCTGCGCCGTGCCTTCACCTGCGACCTGCCGGCGATGGGCCGGGCGGCACGGCATAAGGTGGAGCGGCGGCACGACATCGCGGCGGCATCGGCGACCTTCGCGCGCACGCTGGCGAAGCTGGGCGTCACGCCATGACGGTGATCGTCGCGCTGCGTCACGCGCCGACCGCCTGGAACCGCGACGGGCGCTTGCAGGGCCGCACCGACGTGGCGCTGGATGAGGAGGGGATCGCGGTCGCTGCACGCTGGCGCATCGCCCCGGACTGGGCGGGCTATCGGATTCTATCCAGCCCACTGCAGCGGGCGCGGATGACGGCGGCGATCCTTTTTCCCGATGCGGAGATCGGGATCGATCGGCGGCTCATCGAGATGGATTTCGGCACCTGGGAAGGCAAGCGCCTGGCGGAGTTGCGTGCCGATCCGAGCGCCGATGCGGCATCGCGGGAAGCCCTGGGCCTCGATTTTAGGGCGCCGGAGGGCGAATCCCCGCGCGAGGTGCAGGCGCGGATCCGGCCGCTGCTGGCGCGCCTGGCGGAGCTCGATCGGCCAACCGTGCTGGTCAGCCATAAGGCTGTCATCCGCGCCCTCTATGCCTTGGCGACGGGATGGACCATGATCGGCAAGCCGCCCACCAAGCTGCGCCTGAACTGCGCACAGCTGTTCCGGTTGGGCCGGGATGGCACACCGGCGGTGGAGCGGCTGAATGTGAGTTTGGAGGGGTGAGTGAGAGGCTGGCGCGATCGGAGACAACGTTGTGATGCACCCCTTCCCCCCTTTTGGGGGAAGGGGAGGCCTGATTGGGCGGAGTCATCGGAATGACCGCCCCCCGCGTCTTCTTTTACGTGCAGCATCTGCTCGGGATCGGGCATTTGAAGCGTGCGGCGGCGATTGCGCGGGCGCTGGTGGAAGCGGGCGCCACGGTGGATTTCGTGCTGGGTGGCGCGCCGGTTTCAGGCATCGCGCCGGCGGGTGCGCGGGTCGTGCAATTGCCGCCCGCAATCGCGTCGGATGCGCAATTCACCAACCTGCTGGATGAGCGCGGCAACAAGGTCGACGAACGCTGGAAGGTGAAGCGCAAGCAGGCGCTGCTCGACGCGTTCGAGGAATCCCGGCCCGACATCGTGCTGCTGGAAATGTATCCGTTCGGCCGCCGGCAGTTCCGCTTCGAGCTGCTGCCGTTGCTGGACAGCGTCGGTGCGCAATTCCCCAAGCCGGTGGTGGCGGTCTCGGTGCGTGACATCCTGGTGGACAAGGGCCGCATGGATCGCGCGCGCGAGGCGGTGGACATCGTCAATAAGCATGTCGACTTGGTGCTGGTGCACGGCGATCCTGCGCTGACGCGCCTTGATCTCACTTTTCCGCTGGCCAGCGAGATCGCGGACAAGACCGTCTATACCGGCTTTGTGGTGGAGCGGCCGATTGTCGTCGATTCCTTCGCCGATCGCGCCGATGGCGAGATCCTGGTGTCGGCCGGGGGCGGCGCAGTCGGCTTCCCGCTGCTGTCCGCCACGATCCGCGCCAAGAAGCTGACGCGCCATCGCCATCGGGTCTGGCGCATCGTCACCGGGGCCAATTTGCCGGCGGAAGAGCGGAAGGAGCTGGACAGACTGGCGTTTGGCGATCCCGACATCGTCATCGAAGGCTTCCGCGCGGATTTCGCCAGCCTGCTCACCACCTGCCAGCTCTCGGTGTCGCAGGGCGGCTACAACACGGTCATGGAGCTGATCGCGACCCAGTGCCCCGCGGTCATCGTTCCGTTCGCGGAAGGCGGCGAGAGTGAGCAGACCATGCGCGGCCGCATGCTGATGGAGCGCGCGGTGCTGAGCATGGTCGATCCGGAATTCCTGACCGGCGGCACGCTGGCCGCTGCGATCGATGCGGTCCGGCCACCCGCCGCCCTGGAGCTCAACCTCGATGGCGCGCGCCAAAGCGCCGCGGAGCTGATTGCCGGCTGGAAAAAGCGGCAATGAGCGGCTGGCAGGCGTTGGCCCGCGAGTGCGCTGCCTGGGAAGCGGGCGGCCGCCGGATCGAATTGTGGTGGCGCGACGATGACGCAGTTGCCGATACGCCGTCGCTGCGCCGCCTGCTCGCGATCGCACGGGTGCCACTGTCGCTGGCGGTGATCCCGGCGACGCTCGAGCCCAGCCTGCCCGCACTCTTGCAAGGCCACAGTTCGGTCAGCGTCCTGCAGCATGGCTTCGACCACACCAATCGCGCACCGGCCGGCGTGAAGAAGTCGGAATTTCCGCCGACGCGGCCATGGGCGGAGGTGGCCGGCGACTTGGCGAAAGGCCGGGACCGGCTGGCGACTGCCTTCGGGGCGCAGTTTGTGCCTGCCCTGACGCCGCCCTGGAACCGTATCGATGCGGGCCATGGAGCGCGCCTGGGGGAGTTGGGGTACCGCGGATTAACCACCTATCTCGGGCGAAAAGCAGGACAGACTGGAGATCTCATCCAGGTCAACACCCATGTCGACGTGATCGATTGGCATGGCAGCCGTGGTTTCCTAGGCTTAGCGGCGACCCTTGATCTGCTGGTGCAGCATTTGGCGGCTAAGCGCTTGGGAACGGCCGATCCCGGCGAACCAACGGGTCTGTTGACGCATCATCTGGTCCATGACACAGAGACGTGGGAATTTCTGGGAGCCTTGCTGGATTGGTGTGCCAAAAAGCCGACGATAAACTGGCGACGTGCCGCTGATCTGTTTCCGGAGTCTGGGAGAGAATGACCGAGCTGAGATACCCGCTCTCGGCCCTCGTCTGGGACTACGCCCGAGGGATCGCGGGCATTGTCATCTGCATTGTGATCCTCGTCACAAACGAATGGCATAACCAGTTGATATGGCTTTTCGTGGGATTGACCATCTTGTTCGCCATCTACACGATGACGACCGTCGCCAAAAACCTGGCGTGGTTCCGGGTGTCGGAAGAGGGGATTGAATGCGGGGGCTTCCGGAGGCAGTCCATTCGCTGGGGCGAGCTCAGCGAACTCGGTCTGCGTTACTATCCAACCTCGCGCAGCCGCAAAAAGGGTTGGATGACCTTGACGCTCAAGGCGAATGCGCCGTACGGAAGCAGGCGCAGCGAGGCCAGCGTGAAGATCGATTCGAACCTTCCTGGCTTTTCGGAGATTGCGACCCGCGCTGCCTGGGCGGCCAAGGAAAACAACCTCATGGTGGACCGGGTGACGGCGGACAATCTCGCCGCGCTCGGCGTTTCGGCGTGAGCGGCGGGCGATAGCCGATGGACCGTTCCGCCCAGCCGCCCCGGATGCAATCGCACGAATCGTTGCGGGGCGATGCCCTGGACGGCAACCTGCTGGTGGTGCGCGGGCTCAAGATCGCGTTCGACCTCGATACCGGCATGCTGGAGGCGGTGCGCGGCATTGACTTCCGCGTGCCGCACGGCAAGACCGTGGCGCTGGTCGGCGAATCCGGATCGGGCAAGTCGGTGGTGGCGCAGGCTATCATGGGCATCCTGCCCAAGATCGCGCGCATCTCAGCCGGTCAGATCCTGTTCGATCGCTCCACGTCTGCCCTCGGCGCGCGGAACGGCAATGGCGCTAAGCTGAACGGCGGAGCCATCATCGACATCGCGCGCGAGCCGCGCAACGGGCCGGTGATGCGCTCGATCCGGGGCGGCGCGATCTCGATCATCTTCCAGGAGCCGATGACTTCGCTCTCGCCGGTCCACACCATCGGCGACCAGATCGGCGAAGCGCTGCAGCTGCACCGCAAGGTATCGAGCCGCGAGGCCAGCGAGCTGGTGATGGAGATGCTGCGCCTTGTTGGCTTCCCCGACCCGCAGCGCGGCTTCAAGACCTATCCGTTCGAGTTGTCGGGCGGCCTGCGCCAGCGCGCGATGATCGCGATGGCGCTCATCTGCCGGCCGACCTTGCTGATCGCGGATGAACCGACCACCGCGCTGGATGTTACCATTCAGGCGCAGATCCTGAAGCTGATGATCGATCTGCAGAAGGAACTGCAGATGGCGTTGTTGCTGATCACGCACGATCTCGGCGTGGTCGCCAACGTCGCGGACGAGATCGTCGTCATGTATCACGGCGAAGTCATGGAATCCGGTACCCTGGAAGACCTGTTCCAGGCGCCGGAGCATCCGTATCTCCAGGCGCTGCTCCGCGCGGTGCCGCGCTTCGGCATGGCGCCGGGCGAGCGACTGACGCCGATCCGCGAGATTCCCGTGACCGAAGGCAAGATGTTCGCGGAGAAGAAGCCGTGGCCGGAAGGCGCGGGGCTCGGCGCGCCCCTGCTGCTGGTCGAGAACGTCAGCAAAAGCTTTTCGATCCGCAAGGGCGGCTTCTTCGGCGGCGATGAAAAGCAGGTGGTGGCGGTCGATGACGTCAGCTTCGAGGTGAAGCGCGGCGAGTGCCTGGGACTGGTCGGGGAATCCGGCTGCGGCAAGACCACGCTTTCCAAGATTATCATGCGCGCGCTGACGCCCGACACCGGGCGCGTCCTGTTCAACGAGGGATCGCGCCTCGTCGAAACGCTGAAGCTCAAAGGCAATGATCTCCAGGAATTCCGCAAGCGCATTCAGTTCGTGTTCCAGGATCCGATGGGGTCGTTGAATCCGCGCATGTCGGTGTTCGACATCATCACCGAACCTCTGGTGATCCACAATGTCGGGACGCGGCGCGAGCGCGAGGAAATCGCCAAGGAACTGATGGCGCTGGTGGGCCTGGACATGCGGCACCTGCGGCGCTATCCGCACAGCTTCTCCGGCGGACAGCGCCAGCGCATCGGGATCGCACGCGCGATCGCCTTGCGGCCCGACATCGTGATCTGCGACGAGCCGGTCTCGGCACTCGACGTGTCGATCCAGGCCCAGATCCTGAACCTGCTCAAGGACCTGCAGCAGAAGCTCGGCCTCACCTACATCTTCATTTCGCACAATCTGGCGGTGGTCGAATACATCGCCGACCGCATCATGGTGATGTGCGCCGGGCGCCTGGTGGAAATGGCGCCGGCGGACCGGCTGTTCCAGAACCCGGTCCATCCCTATACTCGGGCCCTGCTTGCGGCGGTGCCCGATCCATCCTTGACTTGCCGGCTCAATTTCGACCGACTGATGGAAGGCAAAGCTTCAATCCCGTCGGCTTGGCCGGCGCCCTTTACCATCGACCCGGATCGCCGGCCCGGCATGGTGGAAGTCTATGACGGACATTGGGTCCGCGCCGGTATCGACGTCAGGAGCGCAGCATGAAACGCCGGGACTTTCTGTTGACGAGCTTGGGGGCGGGCCTGGTGATGGGGGCGCCATCCGCCTTCGCCGACTTCATCAGCTCGCCGTTCTTCAAGGACGCGGAAGCGAAGGGCGACCTGCCGCCGGTGGCCGAGCGCCTGCCGAAAAATCCGGCGGTAGCAGCCATGCCGGAGATCGGCCGCCAGGGCGGTGAGATCCGCATGCTGATGGCAAGTGACAAGGACACGCGCATCCTGGTCGCCTACTCCTATGCGCGACTGGTCTGCTACGACCGGGACTACAAGCTGGTGCCCGACATCTGTGAAAGCTTCACGGAGGAAGAGGGGCGCATCTTCACCTTCAAGCTGCGCGAAGGGCACAAATGGTCGGATGGCGAGCCCTTCACTTCGGACGCGTTCCGCTATTTCTGGGAAGACGTCGCAAATAACGAAGAGTTGATGCCGACGGGCGTGCCGAAAATCCTGACGGTCGATGGCAAGCCGGCGAAAGTCGAGTATCCCGATGCGCTGACCGTGCGCTATTCGTGGGACAAGCCGAACGCGGAATTCCTGCCGCAGCTGGCGGGCGCCTCGCCGCTCTACATCTACCGTCCCGGCCATTACTTGAAGAAGTTCCACGAGAAACATCAGGACGCGGCGAAACTCGCCGAAGCTGTCAAGGAATCCGGACAACCAAGCTGGGCGGCCCTGCACAACCGCCGGGACAACCAGTATCGCAACGACAATCCGAAGCTTCCCTCGCTCGATCCCTGGGTGCTGCAGAACAAGCCGCCGGCAGAGCGCTTCATCTTCAAGCGCAACCCGTACTACTACCGAGTCGACGAAAAAGGCCAGCAGCTGCCCTATGCCGATCAGGTGGTGTTCACCAAGACCGATTCGAAGCTGATCCCGGCCAAGGCCGCGGACGATTCCGACCTGCAGGCGCGCAACATCCGCTTCGACAACTACACCTTCCTGAAGGAAAAGGAGGAGAAGCAACGGAAAATCTGGGTGCGGCTGTGGGACGACGGGCGCGGGAGCAAGCTGGCGCTCTATCCCAACCTCACCACGAACGACGTGGTGTGGCGCGGCGTGCTCCGTGACGTCCGCTGCCGGCGCGCCCTCTCAATGGCGATCAACCGCGACGAGATCAACCAGGCGATCTACTTCGGGCTCGGTGTCCCCGGCAACAATACGGTGCTGAACTTCAGCCCGCTCTACAAGCCGGAATACACCACGACCTGGGCAACGTACGATGTCGACCAGGCCAATCAGCTGCTGGACGAAATGGGCCTGACGAAGCGCGGCGACAACAATATCCGCTTGCTGCCGGACGGCAGGCCGATGATCGTCATTGTCGACACGGCGGGCGAGAGCACGGAAGAGACCGACGTGCTGCAGCTGGTGCGCGATTCCTGGAAGAAGATCGGCGTCGATCTCTTCACCAAGCCTTCGGAGCTGGAGGTCTTCCGCAACCGCATCTTTGCCGGCGAGTCCATCATGTCGGTGTGGGTGGGCGTGGATAATGGCTTCCCCAATGCAGACATGAGCCCATGGGAATTCACCCCGACCAGCCAGCAGCAATTGCAGTGGGCGAAGTGGGGCCAGTATTACGAAACCAAAGGTGAGGCCGGCGAGAAGGTCGACATGCCGGAAGCGCAGAAGCTGGCAGAGCTGATGGATGCCTGGCGCCAAGCCACCAAAAGCGATGCGCGCGCCAAGACGTGGAACGAAATCCTCGCGATCTGGACCGACCAGGTCTACACCTTCGGCACCGTGTCGAATGTGCCGCAGCCTGTGGTGGTCAACCGGCACCTGCACAACGTGCCGGAAAAGGCGATCTGGTCGTGGGAGCCGGGCGCACAGTTCGGCGTCTACAAGCCCGACACCTTCTGGCTCGACGAGAACCGGCGCTTGAGCACGGTCGCCGACCAATAATCTTGGCATGTTCCGCTATTTCGTCCAACGCCTGCTGGTGATGGTTCCGACGCTGATCGTGATCAGCATCGCGATCTTTGTCATTATCCAAGCGCCGCCCGGCGATTTCCTGGAGAGCTATATCTCCGAGTTGCAATCGCAGGGCGAGGCAGTGGACCCGGCCAAGATCGAGTTCCTGCGCCGGACCTATGGGCTCGATCTGCCGTTGTACATGCAGTATCTGAAGTGGGCGGGCGGCCTGCTGCAGGGCAATCTCGGCTACAGCTTCGAACACTCGTTGCCGGTCAACGAAGTGGTGGGCGACCGGCTGTCATTGACCGTCGTGGTCTCGCTCGCCTCCATTCTGTTCGTTTGGGTGGTCTCATTCCCGATCGCGGTCTATTCGGCAGTCCGGCAATATTCCATCGGCGACTATTTCTTCACGTTCCTCGGCTACATCGGGCTCGCCACGCCCAGCTTCCTTTTTGCGCTCATCCTGCTCTATTTCGCCAAGGAGTATTTCGACATCTCGATCGGCGGTCTGATGGAACCGCAATACATGGATGCGCCGTGGAGTTGGGCGAAGTTCCAGTCCATCCTCTCGCACCTGTGGATTCCCGTGCTGGTGATCGGCCTGCCCGGAACCGCCGGCATGATCCGGCGCCTGCGCGCCAACCTGCTGGATGAGCTCAACAAGCAATATGTGGTGACCGGCCGCGCCAAAGGCCTGCCGCCAGGGCGGCTGCTGGTGAAATATCCGCTGCGCGTCTCGCTCAATCCCTTCATCGCCGATATCGGCAGCCTGCTGCCGGAATTGATCTCGGGCTCGGTGATCGTGTCGGTGGTGATGTCGTTGCCGCTCACCGGGCCGATGCTGCTGGACGCGCTCAGAAGCCAAGACATGTATCTCGCCGGCTCGTTCCTGATGTTCATGGCATTCCTGACGGTTCTCGGCGTCTTCATCTCCGACATCCTGCTGGCGCTGCTCGATCCGCGCATCCGTCTCGGCGCCGGGGCCACCAAATGAACGAGCGCACCTCCTCCGACGGTGCGTCGGCGCCGCTGCCGCACTACGTCTCGCCGGCGCCGTTCGACCCCTATTCGGTCGAGCGCACGACGCCGGAGCAGGAAAAGATCTATCTCGCCTCGCAATGGAAGCTGATGGCGCTGAAGTTCAAGCGACATCGGGTGGCGGTGGTGTCGGCGATCGTGCTTGCCCTCATGTATCTGGCGGTCCTGGGCGTCGAGTTCCTGTCGCCCTATCACCAGGATACGCGCAACGTGCAGCACATCTATGTGCCGCCGCAGCCGGTGCACCTGTTCCACAAGGGCGAATTCATCGGACCGTTCGTCTATGCGCTCGACTACAAGCTCGACATGTCGAACCTGAAGCGTACCTTCACCGAGAACCCGGAGAAACCGCTGAAGATCCGCTTCTTCTGCCGCGGCGACAGATACAACTGGTGGGGCGTCGTTCCCGGCGACTTGCATCTGGTCTGTCCGCCGGAAGGCGGTCCGATGTTCCTGCTCGGCTCCGACCGGTTGGGACGCGACATGCTTTCGCGCGTCCTCTACGGCATGCGCATCTCGCTCACCATCGGCATCATGGGTGTCGCGGTCTCGATCGTTCTCGGCATAGCGCTGGGCGGGCTCGCCGGCTATTACGGCGGCTGGGTCGACGATATCGTGCAGCGCGTGATCGAGGTGATCAGGTCGATCCCGCACTTGCCCCTGTGGCTGGCGCTGGCGGCGATCCTGCCGGTCACCTGGTCGCCGCTCTGGATCTATTTCGGCATCACCATCATCCTGGGCCTGATCGACTGGACGGGTTTGGCGCGCGCGGTGCGCTCGCGGCTCTTGAGCCTGCGCGAGGAGGATTTCTGCGTTGCCGCGCAGTTGATGGGAGCGAGCCCCCGGCGCATCATCTTCCGCCATTTGATGCCGAGCTTCATGAGCCACCTCATCGCCTCGGCGACGCTCGCCATACCCAACATGATCCTGGGCGAAACGGCGCTCTCCTTCCTCGGCCTCGGCATCCGACCGCCCATCACGTCGTGGGGCGTGCTCTTGAACGAGGCGCAGAACATCAACGTGGTCGTGCTCTATCCCTGGCTGATGCTGCCGATCGTGCCGGTCATCATCGTGGTGCTGGCCTTCAACTTCATGGGCGACGGATTGCGCGACGCGGCGGACCCGTACCGATAGAAATCGCCAAGAGGTCACCAGCGCCTTTCGGCAATGCGGCCGCTCCGGGCCGCGGCGAAGAAGGTCAAGAGGTAAACGAGATGGCCCTCACGCGAGAATTCAAGCGGGCGGTCGTCGAGCGCGTGCAGCCCAACCTGAATTGGCGTGGGCACACCGGCCTGCCGGATGCCGATTCCGTGACGGAAATCACCGAGATGCTTTCGCTCACGGCGGAATCGTGCGGCGGAGAGTACGATGGGTGGAAGACGCAGGTCCTGTCGTGATCTACGGGTGCCTTCCGTCGCCCGCAGGCAATCAACCGGTATCACTTGCATGCAACGCATCGCAGTGATCGGCAATGCCGGTGGCGGCAAGTCGACATTGGCGCGTAAGCTCGCCGCGCAGCGCGAACTCCCATACATCGAGATCGATGCCCTGCTCTGGCAGCCAGGATGGAAGCCGACACCGGCTGAGATGTATGAGGCGGAACATGGGCGCCTGATCGCTCGGTCCAGTTGGGTGATCGATGGGCTGGGACGGCTGGAATCCATGGCTGATCGTCTTGAGCGCGCAACCGAGATCATCTTCATCGACATGCCGCTCTGGATGCATTTTTGGCTAGCGGCGGAACGGCAAGTCGCCTGGGCCAAGGGCGAGATTGTACATCCGCCTGCCGGCGCGGTGCGCATGCCGCCGACAGAAGCATTGTTTCGCACGATCTTTGAAGTGGATCGAGATTGGATGCCGACAGTGAGGGGTATGGTCACGATGGCGGAGTCGGCGGGCACAGCCGTTCATCGCATCACCGATGTCGAGGCCCTCAATCTCTATTCGGCCGCGACATAGATGGCTTGAAGCGCAGGTCCTCGCTCAAAGCGCAATCGCCAGGCGCGGGGCCCGGCAATCACAGCGAGGTTTCTCTAGGGCGTCGTTATCCTTGCCCGTTCGCCGCCCGGCGCCAAGTGTCGATCAGGGAGTATTCCAGCCAGGTGCGGTCGAGATAGGGCGCGGTCTCGAAGTAGCGCCGCGCGGTCTTGATGTCGCCCTTGGCGTAGGCCAGGAGCCCGACATAGGCATGGGCCCAGCCGGAGCGCTTCCAGCGCGTGTCGGCAGGCCCGGCATCGGCCGCCTTCAGTGCGTCGTCGACCGAGATCTCGCCCTGGAAATGCTTCACGAGCTGGACCGCCCAGTGCTTCGGGTCGTCATGGGGCTGGATGAGATCCTTGAGCTGGCTCTTCGCCTCCTCCGCCTTGCCGGCCTTGGTCAGCGCCACGGAGAGCAGCAGTGCCGCCCCGATGTCATGCTTGTCGTATTTGCGCCCGATCTTCAGCGCCTCGATTGCATCGGCGTCGCGGCCCTGCGCCAGTAGCATCGCGCCCAGCGCGACGGTCGGCGTGGCGTCGTCGTCCGTCTCGGTGATGACCTTGCGCAGATCCTTTTCCGCGATGTCGAGGTGGTGGCCCTCGTTGGCCGCGAACACGGCGCGCATCATCGGCGCCCAGCTGTCCTTCGGGTATTCCTTGACGATGCGGCGCAGATCCTCGCGCGCTGGTTCCGACTGGCCGGTGCGGAAGCGCACCATGGCGCGGCTGCCCAGCGCGTGCGGGTATTTCTTGGCGTAGAACAGCATCTCGTCATAGGCAGCAAGGGCGGCGCGATGCTCGCCCGCGCAGGCCATGGCGTCGGCCCAGGACATGCGGATCCACGGGCTGATCCCGAGCCGGTCCCAGGATTTGCGGTAGAGGTTCGCGGCGTTCTTGCATTGCATGCCGATGAACAGCATATCGCCGTGGATCACCTGCAGCTCGTTGAACTCCGGAAATACCTTGCGGAACTCGACGATGTCGTTGACCGCCTCCTGCCACGCGACGTTGTGGCCGAGGTTGTCGTAATAGACGATGTCGATGCGCACGCTGCGCAGCTCGCGCGAGCCGGGGAATTGTTCCAGCAGTTTGTCGAGCTCGGTCAGCGCCGCCTCGGCCCCGCGCGCCTTGTAGAGCGCAATCAGCCACCGCACCGCGAGATGGACGTCCTCGGGTCTGTCCTTGCGCTGCGCTTCGAGCACCTTCACGAAGCCCTCGTCCTTTTCCGCATAGGGCTTGTTGGTGCCGGTGCCCAGGATGCGCGCGCCCTTGTCGTCCTTCAGGAACGGCCGGATGCGGTCGATCAGCCCCGACACGGGATTGCCGAGTTGGGTGTGCTGCACGCGCCAGGGCCAACCGGCCGGCCGGGCGCCTTCGAGCAATTCGTTGCGGATCGATGCGTCGCTCGGGCCGCGCACCAGGATGGCGACGACGTTCCAGCCGCCATTGCCGTCCGAGGTGAAGATCGGCGATCCGGACGAGCCGGGCCGCGCGAAGCAAGTGCTGTTCCATAGCGGGAACTCGACCTGGCCGTAGAGCTCGCACTTGTCGTCGTCGACCAGGTGCGAGATGCCGGAAACCGGCGGGCCGCTGACGTTGCGGGCCGGCAGGGGCTCCGTCCGCTTCGCCATCTCCTCGGTCGTGATGCCCTGGAGCGCAAAGGGGATGTAGCCCTTCGGTCCCTGCCCCAGGCACTTCTCGAGCTTCAGCAGCGCCCAATCCTCGTAGTAGTTCTCCCACGCCGCCTTGCGCTTGCCGGCGGGATCGTCGTGCTTCGGAAACTGGTAGTGACCCCACGCCACGGGAACCGCTTTGGTCGAATCCAGAATCTCCGACAGCTTCGACATGTCGTTGGCCTTCTGGACCTTGGTGTAGTCGCGGACCGGGCCGATGACGAACTCGATCCTGCTCTTCATCGGCAGGTCGTTGGTCTCGACATCCGGGTCGTCGGGATCGACGACGTGGCGCGCGGTCAGGATATGGCATTCACCGATCAGGAAGCCGGTACCCCAGCCTTCGTAATTCGGCTCGCCCGGTTCGGCCTTCTTACGCGGCGGATGCTTCACCACCAGGTTGCCGACGCCGAGGCGGTCGTCGCGCCGGACGAGCTTGATGTCGTGGAGCTTGAGGATGTCCTCGATCAGCGGGTTCTGCGGGATCGATTCCGCAGATGCCGGGCGCGCCATCATCTGCATGACGAAGGCCAGCGCGAAGGCCAGGCCAACACCGATCGCCACTCGCAATGCGTACCGCACCGTTTCGCCAATGGAAATGTCAGCCGCGCGCATAGTCGAAGCCATGATCCGCCTCAGAGGATTAACCTAAAGACCCGATTAAGGAGCGTAGGCGGGGAAATCCTAATAACCGGCTAATACGAAAGGGTGCGGCCGCGCATTAGAGGCGAGTGATATTTCTGCAATTTTAGCAAAAATTGTGAACCGCGCGCGTCCAATCCGCGACTGTCCTGTCGACAGGCCAGCCCGCCACTGAATATTTTCCGAGAGCGGCGGCTTGGGGGCTGCACCGCGGCGATATTCGGGGATTTCACGAGGGCGAAATGAGAACATCGGGATTGTGGACCGCCATTGCGGCGGCCTTGGCGCTTGCGCTTTCTGGCTGCGCCCAGGAAGGCACCGAAGGCGCGAAACTCGCGCCGGGCCAGAAGCTGCAGATCACCAAGCAGGTCTGGGGCGAGTATCAGGACTATGTGAAAGTCGGCCGCGGCTTGGGCCCGGACCGGAACGGCGCTTTCGGCGTCGTCTTGGTCGGCGATCTCGGCATCGCCGGGCTTTACGCCTATCGCTATTGCCCGCGCGACTTCGACGGCTGCTACCCTGGCGGTGCCAACGGGATCAGCCGGGTTCTCGAAGCGTGCCGGCGGGACAAACTGGACTGCCTGATATTCGCACGCAATGAAGACATCCAGGTGCCGTACGAGATCATCGACTAGAGGAGGAGCGGCTCTAGGCTAGCCGCCGAAGATCAGGTTCGGAACGAACAACACCGCCCCGGGCAGAAAGATCAGCAGCAGCGTTCCGAGTGCGACCGCAGCGAAAAAGGGCGCGGACTCCCGCGTGTATTCGCCGATCGGACAGCGCAGGATCGAGCAGACCGTATACATGGCCGCTCCCACCGGCGGCGTGAAATTGCCGATCGTAGCGGCGACGATGAAAACGATGCCGAAATGCACGGAATCGCCACCCAGTTCTCGGATCAGCGGCAGGAAGATCGGCGTTAGCATGATGATGAGGACGGTCGCATCCACGAACAGACCCGCCACCAGGAGGAAGAGGGCGATCATCGCCATCACCACCTGCAGATTCTGCGACAAGCTGAGAAGCGTGTTCGACACCAGCTCGGGAATGCGCTCCAGGACGATGCCGTAACTGAAGATGGCGGAGAGCGCGATCAGGAACATGACAGCGCCGACATCGCCCAGACTGCCTTGCATCGCCTCCAGAAACGTCACACGCCCCAGCTTCCGGTAGATTGCGAGCCCGATCACGACGGCGTAGACGACCGCGAAGGCGCCGATCTCGGATGGCGTGAAGAGTCCCATCCTGAGCCCCACGAGCAGGAAGACCGGAAAGAGCAACGCCCAGATTCCGCCGCGCAGGGCGACCGCCGTCTCGCGGACCGATGGGCGCGTCTTGCGCTCCGGCTCATAGCCGCGCAGGCGCGCCGTGACGGACACGGTGACGGCAAGCGCCAGCCACAGCAGCAATGCGGGAAAGAAGCCGGCGGCGAACATCCGCCCGATGGAGACCTGGCCGATCGTGCCGTAGATGATCATGCCGATGCCGGGCGGAATGATTGGCGTGAGGAGCGCTCCGAACGACAGCGCACCCGCGACAAAGCCGCGCCGCAAGCCGCGCTTGATCATCTCGTGGCCCAGCATGCGCGATTGCATCGCCGCATCGGCGATCGCCGAGCCAGACACGCCGCCCATCAAGACCGCGAGTGCGATTGATACCTGGGCCAAGCCCCCTTTCAGCCGCCCCGTCATCACGCTCGCCAGATTCAGCAGCTGTTCGGTAATGCCGGACTTGTTCATGAAATTGCCGGCGAGGATGAAGAGCGGGATGGCCAGCAACGCGAAATTCTGCGTCTGCGATACCGTGAGCTGAACCGGGATCACGGGCGGCAGTTCGGGGTGCTGCAGGAAGAACAGGGAACCCGATATGCCGATGGCAAAGGCGACCGGCATGCCCATCAGGAGGAGCAGGATGAACGCCGCAGCGACGATCAGCATCGCAACTCCCTGCGGTCACGCATGCGCCAGGGCCGGATTGCCGCGGACCTCGTCCTGGAATTTCAGGATCGTCGTGATGAGGAGCAGGCATGCGCCCACCGGCAGGCTCATTGTCACCCAGGAATAGCTGATGTCCGGGATGCCCTGGAAACTCCGCGCGCGGCTGACATAGGAAAGCCAAGTGCCCGCGACCGCCAGGTAGACGAGAAAGCCACTGATCAGCAGGTAATTGGCGTAGCGGACCAGCCTGCGCGCCTTCTCCGGCAGCCGATTGATCGCGAAGTCGATCGACATCAAGCCGCCCTGGCGCCACGCGATATCGGCGCAGAGAAAGCATGCCCAGGCGAAGAAGCAGGTGGCGAAGTCGACCGTCCAGTTGAGCGGGTGATGCGCCATACGCGCGAAACCGCCCAGAAACAACAGCCCGACCATCAGGATCAGGAGCACGCCTGCGAGGATCGCCTCCATCTTGCCAAGCCAAGCATGGATTCGTCGCATGCAGGTGCCCTCCTTCCTGATCTATCCTGTCCTGACTCGATCACTTGCCAATCTCAGCAGTTACTGTCTGCTTGGCGTCGGTGATACCAAGGGCCTCGTAGGCTTTCTCGCCCGCCTTGCGGAATGCTTCGAGATCCACGTCCTCAATGATCGTCATGCCGCGCTCAATGAGATCGGCTTTGATCTCTTTCTCCTTCTGCTCGATCTGCGCAGAGGTCTCCTTGCCGGCTTTCTTGCATTCCTCGACCAGGGCTGTCTGGTAGTCCGGCGGCAAAGTGTCGAAGAAGGTGGAGCTGATGACCTGGAAATTGATCAGCGTGATGTGTCCTGTCTCGCTCCCATACTTGAGCACCTCGTAGAGCCGGCCGGCGGGGATATTGCTGTAGACGAGTTCCGCGCCGTCGACCGCCTTCTGCTGAAGGCCCGGATAGATCTCCGTGAACGCCAAGGCAACCGGTTCCGCGCCGAGGGCGCGGATCGATTCCTGCCAGATCGGGGCGGGCGGGGTGCGGATGCGCACGCCGGACAGATCCGCAGGCTTTCTGATCGGTTTGTTGGTGAAGAAGTGGCGTTTGCCCTGGACCCAGTCGAAGCAGACCACCTTCAGGCCGTGCTGGGTCGCGAGCTCGTCGAGCCATTTCTGGACCGTGGGCGACTGGTTGAGCTTCTCCACGTCCGCCATGGATTCCGCGAAGTAGGGGCCGTTCATCACGGCAATGCCGGGTACGTAGTTGCCGAGGCGCGCGGAATCCGTGTTCTGGCCGAGATTCGCACCCAGGCGGATCTGCTCGATGATGTCCTCTTCGACGCCGAGTTGGGCACTATGGAACACCTCGATCTTGAGCCCGCCGTTGGTTCGTTGTGCGACCCGCTCGGCCCATTGCAGGAAGCCTTGATGATAGGGCTCGCTGGCGCCGAGCACATGGTTGAAGCGCAGGGTGTAGGTCTCGGCCGCAGGAGCGAGGCTCGCAAATGCACCGATGCACGCGGCAGCGCACAATGGCGCGAGAATTTTTTTCCAATTCATCATGCGTTTCTCTCCCTTTGCTTTGTCTCTCTTGCAAGTTCCTTTGATAAAGGGCGCGGTCGCGTGATGGAGAAGCGCTCCGCCAGCATGTCGAACGCGGCCGCCGTGTGGGGATCGATCGGGATGCCCAGCACGCGACGGCGCGCCTCCTCCTCCCATTCGCGATCGCCCGGCGCCATGACTTTGCCGCCGTCGATCGAACGGGATCCGCGCAGCGCCGCCAGATAACGCTTCATGCCGTTCTGGAACGTCACCTGATCCACGAACGCACTCGGCCGCATCGCCATCACGAAGGCACCCATCACGCGCGGGCTCACCATGTCCGGCCCGCGCATCGGCGGGATCTCTACGCTCAATCGCATGCCGCTCAGGATTGCGCTGAAGATCTCCGCCAGTCCGGCGAGGCCGGCGCCCTTGAAACCGAATGCCGCGCCAAGCGGCGCCAGCATCTCGACGGCGTTTGCATCGAGCGTGTCGGCGCCGCTTCCCCCCGAGGCGGCAGCCTGCGGCAAGGCGCGACCCAGGCTGCGATAGAGCAGCACGCGGTTGTAGGAGATGGCGCTGGTCGCCATGTCGAGCAGCCACGGTCGTTCGCCTTCGATCGGCACAGCCACGGCGATCGGGTTCGTGCCGTGGAATTTCTGCGCGCCCTCGTGCAGGCGTACGAAGCTGTCGGAGTTGCAGAAGGCAAGGCCGATCGCGCCCGCTTCGGCGGCGGCATAGGCGTAGGCACCGGCGGGTCCGAAGTGCGAGGTGTTGCGGATCGCCACAGCGCCGATGCCGAGGTAGCCCGCGACCTGCACGGCATGTTCCATGGCGGTATAGGCTGCCAGCGCGCCGTGACCATGGTCCGCATCGAGCGCGGCCGCAGCGCCGTTCTCTTTGATGAAGCGCATGGACGGCCGGCCCTTGACGCGGCCGCGAGCGACCACTTCTGCATAGTGCGGCAACAGGCGAACGCCGTGGCTGTCCACGCCCAGCCGTGAGCCATGCATCATGGCGCGGGTCGCTGCCTCCGCGCTCGGCGCATCACAGCCGGCGGCCGTCAGCACCGCGCGGCAGAACCCGGACAGGGTTTCGGCCTCAAGGCGCTCGGCCCAGGTGATGGAAGGCATGTCCGTGCGTTCGGTCATAATGTCTGCCCGCCATCGACGACCAGCAGGTTGCCGGTCATGAAAGCCGACTCATCGCTGGCCAGGTAAACCGCTGCGGCCGCCATTTCCTCGACGGTGCCCAACCGGCCCATCGGCTGGCGGGCGACGAACATGGCGCGCGCCTGCTCCATGTCCCCCGTAGCCCTCATACGAGCCTCGAGCGAGGGCGACAGGGTCGTGCCCGGGCACAAGACATTGCAGCGCACGCCGTCGGTGATGATGTCGCGTGCAATGGCTTTGGTAAGGCCGATGACTGCCGCCTTACTGGCGCCATAGGCCGCGCGGCGCGGGACACCGGTGAGGCTGGAGGCAACCGAAGCGACGTTGATGATCGAACCGCGATGCCGTTCCAGCATGCCCGGCAGGGCCGCCCGGATGGTGTGGAACATCGAGGTTACGTTCTGATCGAAGCTCCGGGCCCAATCCTCCGCGCTGCAATCGAGGATCGTGCCGTCGTGGACCCAGCCGGCGCAGTTCACCAGCGCGTCGAGCGGTCCGGCGTCGGCGATCGCACGCGCGACGTTGGAAGCGTCCGTCACGTCAAGGGCGAGCGGCGTGATGGCAGGCGATTGCGCGGGAAGGTCGCGCAGCTTCGCTTCGGTGCGGCTCGCTGCGATCACCGATGCGCCCTCGCGCGCAAAGGCAAGCGTAATGGCTCGGCCGATCCCTTGGCCCGCACCCGTCACGAATGTCCGTCTGTCCAGGAGCCGTCCGGTCACGCGGTCCTCCCAGTCGCTTCCGGCCTTCGCTTGCGGCCGACGAATGTCTTGTTTATACATTAGACATTATTGGCTCGGCAGCAACCTTTTCGTGACGTGCTGGCGCTGCCTTATGCTCTCCGCGACATGAGCGGAGGATCGAAATCGATGACCCACCAAGCTGATCGCTTCTCGCTGGCCGGCCGGACTACCCTGATCATCGGCGGCTCCGGCGGGCTCGGCCGGGCAATCGCCCTCGGCTATGCCGGCGCCGGCGCGCGCGTGCTGGTGGCCGGCCGGGACCAGTCGAAGCTCGACCGGATTTCCCGCGAGCTAGGCGCCGAAGGTGCCAAGCCGCCGGTCGCCTATGCAGCCGACGTACGGGCGCCATCCGCCATTGCCGACCTGGCCGCACAGGTGGAGGCCGATCACGCGCCCGTTGACGTGCTCGTCAACTGCCAGGGAACGACTATCATCAAGCCGGCGATCGAGGTGACCGAGGCCGAATACGACCTGATCCTCGATACGAACCTGAAGAGCGTCTATTTCGCCTGCACGGAGTTCGGGCGGCGCATGTGCGAGCGCCGCGCCGGTGTCATCATCAACATCTCCTCGCTCGCCGCCCGCTCCGGCTGGGCGAAGGCAGCGCCTTATTGCGCGACGAAATGGGCGGTCACCGGACTGACCGAGACCTTTGCGGCGGAGTGGGGCGCTTTTGGGGTGCGCGTCAATGCCATCGCGCCGGGCTTTTTTCTGACCGACCTCAACCGCGACAGGATGTCGGAGGACCGCAAGGCCGAGGCACGGCGCCGCAACGCCATGCAGCGCATGGGTGAGCCGCAGGAACTGATAGGCGCCGCGATCTACCTGGCGTCGCCGGCCGCGCAGTTCGTGAGCGGCGCCACGCTCAGGGTCGATGGCGGCTATCTCGCCTCGGGGATCTGATGGCGGCAAACCGCACGCGCAGCCCGGAACGGCAGGCACCCCGGCGGCCAGCGGTGACCGGCACGGCGCCGCGCCTTTATGAGCGCGCCTCGCAGATCCTTGCCGCCGAAATCGCCGACGGAACGCTCGCGCCTGGTGCGCGATTGTTGGAATCGCGCATCGCCAATCGCTTTCACATCAGCCGCGCACCGGCGCGCCAAGCGCTGGCAGAGCTCGAGGCGCACGGGCTGGTGGTTCGCTCTGCGGGCCGCGGCTTTGTCGTAAAACCACGATCCAAGGGAAAGGCGAGCAGTCGGCGCATGCAGCCGGACACGCTGGTCGACCGGATTCGCCTGTCGCCGGAACCGAGCTGGGAACGCATCTACAAGGAGGTCGAGCAGGAGATCGTCGCGCACACCGCTTTCGCGAGCTGGCGCATCATCGAAGGCGACCTCGCTGAGTATTATGGCGTGAGCCGCACCGTGGCGCGCGACGTCATGGCGCGGCTGCAGCAGCGCGGCATCGTCAAGAAGGATGAGAAGTCGCGCTGGTATGCGCCGGGTTTGACGTCGGAGTATGTGGCGGAGCTCTACGAACTGCGCGCGGTCCTGGAGCCAGTTGCGCTGCTCAATGCCATGCCGCGCGTGCCCGCTGGATTCGTCACGACCCTGCGCAAGAATCTCGAGGCGGCCATGGCTCGGTCCGACCAGCTGACGGGCGCCGATCTCGACGCGCTGGAAAACCAGCTGCATGTGCAGCTGCTCGACTACTGCGGCAATCGCACGCTGATGGAAGCACTGGGCCTCTACCAATCGCTGCTGATCGCGCACAGCTTCCTGTATCGCTGGACACCGCCGCTCTATCCGGCCGAGCCGTTCCTGCCGGAGCACCTCAAGGTCGCGGAGCGCTTGGAAGCCGGCCACGTCAGCGAAGCAGCGAAGGCACTTGAGGAGCACCTGCATGTCTCGCTGGATCGGGCGGTCGCGCGCATCAAGGTGGTCGCGCGCGACTCCCGGCCCAGCGCGCTGCCCTATCTGACGCCCTTGCGCGCCACCGCTAGTCGGTGATGCGGATGTGTCCCGGCTGCTCGGCGACGCGTGCGAGCCAGGCGCTCGTCGTGGGAAAGCGCGACAGATCGAAGCCGCCTTCATGCGCGACGTGAGTGTAGGCGTAGAGCGCGATGTCCGCGATCGAGTAGCCGCTGCCGGCGAACCAGGCGTGGTCCTTGAGCCAGGTCTCCATCACGGAGAGCGCGTGATAGCCGCGGTCGATCCGCATCGGCAATTGGGGCTCGTTCTCGTTGGTCTTGCCGAGATGCGCGACCCAATGGCGGACCACCGCGATGTAGGGCTCGTGGCTATACTGCTCGAAGAACATCCATTGCATCGCCGTCGCGCGATCGCGCTTGGCATCGGGCCAATATCTGGTGCCCTCCGCGAAGTAGTAGAGGATAGCGTTGGATTCGAAGAGGTAGGAACCATCCGGCAAGCGGACGGTCGGCACCTTGCCGTTCGGGTTCCGGCTGAGGAACTCAGGCGTGCGGGTGGAGCCGTCGTCGACGTTGAACTCGATGCGCTCGAACCTGAGGCCCAGATGGCTCAGCAGCAGCCGCACCTTGTAGGCGTTGCCGGAAATGGCGGAATCATAGAGCACAAGGTCGGGCTGGCTGGTCATGCTGCGGCTCCTCGGGATGGGTTGAGGGTTAGTCCTACGGACCCTACCGCGTGCGCAAGCCAGAAGTTATGATGCTAAGGCTTAGCTGGACTTGGCCTTAGTGAATCGATGCGCTCCTTGCCTCCGCTGACCGCGTTGCGCGCCTTCGAGGCGGCGGCCCGCCACGGCAATTTCGTGAAGGCGGCAGCGGAACTCGGCGTCACCGCCGGTGCTATCAGCCAGCACATCAAAGGGCTGGAGGAGCGGCTCGGCATCACGTTGTTCCGGCGCCAGGCGCGCGGCGTGAAGCTGACCGAGGCGGGGCGCGCCTATCTGCCCGGCATCGCCGAGGGATTCGATCGTCTCGCGCGCGCCACGTTGCAGGTGCACGAGTCCAGCCTGGCGGGGCGGCTCACGGTCACGGTGCTGCCTTCTTTCGCGGCGGGCTGGCTGGTGCGGCGGCTGCCCGCCTTCCGCGCGCGGCACCCCGACATCGACCTCGTCATCCGCTCCGAACGGCAGACCGTCGACCTGCATCGCGACGAGGCGGACCTCGCGATCCGCTATGGGCTCGGCGACTTTCCCAATCTCGAAGCGACGCACCTGATGCGGGAGGAGATCTTTCCCGTCTGCGCGCCGGCGCTGCTCAATGCCGATCCGCCCTTGCGCGCGCCCGCCGATCTCGCGCGCCATGAGCTGCTGCACGATGCGGGCGCGCTGGGCAATGAGCCGTGGATCCGCTGGCAGCCCTGGCTCGATGCTTTCGGCCTCAGCGAGGCGGGCAAGCCGCCGGGCCTGCATTTCACCGATTCGGTGCAGCTCTACCAGGCGGCCTTGCTGGGGCAGGGCGTCGCGCTCGGGCGCAGCGTGCTGATCGGCGACGAGCTCGCGGCGGGCCGCCTGGTGCGGCCGTTCGCGGACTCACGCTCATCCTCCTACGCGTATTACGCGGTAACGACGCGCACCGCGCGCGCCAATCCGCGTGTTGCCGCCTTCATCGCTTGGGTGATGGCGGAAATGACGCAGCAGGAAATCGAGAGCTAGTGCACTGGCGCGACGGCGTTCGCCTGCCCGAGCGCGATGCGCAGATCGGGTGCCGCGCACTTCTCCGCATCGAGCGGCTTCAAGGTGAGCTCCGCATCGCGCAGCAGCACGGCGAGTGAAATGAGCGAGGGCAGCGCCGCGCGGGCCGCGGTGGGCGGCAGCAGCTGCGTCAATGCCGACCAGGCGATGCCGTGCTGGGTGCGCTGGCTGGCGGCAACGGCGCCCAGCAACAGCGCTTCGTCGGGGCTGACATAGGCGCAGCGCGGGCAGCGCACATCGATCTGGCGCAGGGCCGCGGCGGCGAGCGCCGAGAAGATATCGTCGATCAGGTCCATGCCCTGCGGCACGCCCGCGCGCAGGAATCCTTCACCCGCGATGCCGCGATAGGCGCTCGGTCGATCTCGTCCGTCGGAGTCTTGCCGCTGTCGGAAGGCGGTGAGCCAGGCGCGCATTCCCCACAGCAGGAACTGTCCAGCGAAATCCAACTCGTCCACGCGCAGGCCGGTCTCGTGGTCGCTGGCAGGCGCAGCGTGGGAAGGCGTGGTACGGCCGGTCATGCGGGCTCCGCCGATGTGGGGGTGGGGCGCTCGCGGGTCGGCATTTGCCAGTGTTGGTCTCGGCGTTTCTGGGAGAAGCCGTCGCCGCCCCGCGAGCCCGGTCCTTGTAGCAGGGCTCAGATGCAATTGCAAGTCATTCGCAAAAAGAATCTTCGAAGCACGCGGCATTGCGAAAAAGATCCAGGCGGCGTCGGGGATTCGCCGCCTGGGAGTGGGGAGGCATAAACCTATGGTCGTCCGCACCGTGACTGTTGAGCCGTCCCGCGCGGCAAGGCGCCACCCGCCGCATGCGACTGGTTGTCGCTGACTCGCTCGAAGACGAGACGGCCTCGTCCGATCGGTCATGGTCGTGCTGTCACGTTCGATGGCGCGTGCGTCACTGCTCGCGAAGGCACGTCACGGCGGTGTGACGCATCTGCAAAAGGTTGCCACTAGTGCGGCTGAAACTATGAGTCACTTATACCATGATGCGGCGCATCGCTCAAGGGGATTCTCGCTAAGGTTGTAGCTAGGGGCTAGCGGTTGCGTCGAGGAGCATGCAGGCCGATCCGTGCAGAGTGCAGTTTACTCAGGTAGTCCAGCTTTGCGCAGGGCTTCGACCAAGTGCTCGCGATCGCTGGCAAGGCGCAGCGGTTGGCGACTCATGGAGCGCGAAATCGAGAAATCGGGTTTGAGGCGCATGGTCTCGGCAGCGTGATGGCGGGCGCGTTCGCTGTTCCCCAGCATCGCGTGGCTGGCGGCGAGATAGACATGCACCCAGTAGGGCGGGTCGGTCGCGCGCTCCAGGGCGGCGATCGCCTCCTCATACTGACGGGCCATGAAATAAGCGATGCCGTTGATCGGCCACAACCAAGTCGGATCGAAGAAGGGATCGAGGGCGCGCGCCTGCTTGAAGTACTCGAGCGCCTTCAGCGAATCGCCCAGGGTAATATGAAGATCGCCGAAGCCCGCCATCAGGAGAGCGCTGTTGCGGTTGAGTTCCAGCGCTTTCAGGTAATGGTGCTCGGTGAGGTGATAGGCGCCGCGCGCCTGGTGGATGCGGGCGACCGCTACGTGCGATGACGGATCGTTGGGATCGAGCTCCACCGCCTTCTGCGCCAGCTCGAAGCCGCGATCGAGGATGCTGAGCGGCGCGTCGAAATCGCGGTACCAACAGGTGATCTCGAGATTCGCCAGCAGCGAATAGGCGCGGGCATAGGTGGGATCGAGGGCGATCGCCTGCTGGAAGAGCGCGCGCGCCTCCTCGGTGGCGCCGGGACGATAGACCGGCAGGGCATCGCCTCGCAGCACCAGCTCATAGGCGGCGAGGCTGGCGGGCGCCTTGCGCTTCGCGCGGTCGGTGGCGGCGGCGTTCATGCGCCCGACCAGGGTGGCTGCGATAGTCTTCACCACCTGGTCCTGGACCTCGAACAGCTCCTCCTCGTTGCGGTCGAAGCGGTCCGCCCAGACGTGATGACCGGTCGCGGTGTCGATGAGCTGCGCCGTGATGCGGATGCGGTTGCCGATGCGGCGCACGCTGCCTTCGACGACATACTGCACGCCAAGGTCGCGCCCGACGCGCTGTACGTCGACGTCCTGGCCGCGATAGCGGAACGAGCTGTTCCGCGCCAGCACCTGCAGCTGCCTGAACCGCGCAAGCTCGGTGATGATGTCCTCGGTGACGCCGTCGCTGAAGTATTGCTGCTCGACATCGCCGCTCATGCTGGTGAAGGGCAGGACCGCGATGGATGGCTTATCGCTTGGCGCCGCAGCGACGGCGATGGGAATCCGGGTCAGGCCCGCCACGCGATAGACCCTGACAGGCATCCCGATATTCTTCAGGCTCTGCTCGCCGAGTTCCTCGAACGCTGCCTCGAACTTGTTGCGGACCTGGTCATAGGCGGTACCGGAAAGATAGATGCCGCCGGGATCCGCAGCGTTTTCCAAGCGCGCCGCAATATTGACGCCGTCGCCATACAGGTCGCCGCGCTCCACCACCACGTCGCCCAGATTGATGCCGATGCGCAGCACAATGCGGCGGTCATCGGGCTGCTCGCTGGCCGCTTGGGCCATGGCCTGCTGCAGGTCGATCGCGCATTGCACGGCGTTCACGGCGCTGGCGAACTCCACCATGATGCCGTCGCCGGTGACCTTGAATACGCGGCCCTGATGCTGCGCGACCAGAGGCTGCACAATATCCTTGCGCCGGCTCTTGAGCGTGGCGAGGGTCCCTACCTCGTCCAGCTCCATCAATCGGCTGTAGCCGACGACGTCGGCAGCGAGGATGGCGGCAAGGCGGCGCTGCGGGCGGAGGTCCGACATTGCTATGCCCTAAAATATTGTCAGAATCATAGGATCACGCTGAGCGGGTGTCCATCGGCATGCACCGGCCGCAAGGCGTATCGAGACAAAGAGGCATGGCCATGATCGAGAAGTTGACGGCGGAGGAGCGGGCAACGGCCCTGAAGGAGCTGAGTGGCTGGAACCTGGTGGAAGGACGCGATGCGATCCAGCGCTCCTTCAAGTTCAAGAATTTCAATGAGGCCTGGGGCTTCATGACCCGCGTCGCGCTGATGGCGGAGAAGGCCGACCATCATCCGGAATGGTTCAACGTCTATAACCGGGTCGATGTCCTGCTCAGCACGCATGAGTGCAACGGCCTCAGCCAGCGGGATGTGAAGCTGGCCCGTCAGATATCAGGGATCAGTAATCAGTAATCAGAGGAATTCCGTTCTGAGCACTGATACCTGACTACTGATACCTGACCTACCGCGGTGGCATCCTGAGCGCGCCGTCGAGGCGGATGACCTCGCCGTTCAACATCACGTTCTCGACCATATGCTGGACGAGGTGCGCCACCTCCTTCGAATCGGCGAGGCGCTGCGGGAACGGGATGGACTGGGCGAGCGCATCCTGCATCTCCTGCGGCAGGCTGGTCAGCATCGGCGTGGCGACGAGGCCCGGCGCGACGGAAAGCACGCGGATGCCGTGGCGCGCGAGATCACGCGCGGCCGGCAAGGTCATGCCTGCCATGCCGGCTTTCGAGGCCGCATAGGCGATCTGCCCGATCTGGCCTTCATAGGCAGCGATCGACGAGGTGTTGATGATGACACCGCGCTCGCCGTCGGCCAGCGGTGCGAGCGGCGCCATGTCGGCGGCGGCAAGGCGCAAAAGGTTGAAGGCGCCGATCAGGTTGACCTCGATCACGCGCTGGAACGCATCGAGCGGCAGCGGTCCGTCCTTGCCCAGAATGCGCCCTGGCGACAGGATGCCGGCGCAGTTCACGAGAATGCGCGCAGGCCCATGCGCTTCGCGCGCGGCGGCGATCGCCTGCGCGGCGGATTCGGCGCTCGCGATGTCGCAGGCAAAGGCGCGGCCGCCGCACTCCCGTGCGACCGCTTCGGCCCCCTCGAGATTGACGTCGAGCACCGCCACCTTGGCGCCGAGGCCGGCCAGATGCTGCGCCACCGATGCGCCGATGCCCGACCCGCCGCCGGCGACCAGAGCGGATTGCGTTGCGACCTGCATGGGCTGCTCCTTGGCTGGATGGCTGGTCTTAGCAAGCACTTGGCTGGAACGCCACGTCCGCCCGCTGTGTCTCGCCGGCCACAGACGCGCTTGATTCGACGAAAATGGACTGACAGATATTGAAACCTGTCAGTCCATGTCGCAACTTCGGAGGACCTGCAAAGGAGGTTCTCATGAAAACGCGCTCGCTTGGTAAAACCGGACCCGCCGTCTCCGCGCTCGGCCTGGGTTGCATGGGCATGTCGCCGGATTTCTATGGCCCGGCGGAGGAAGCGGAGGGCATCGCCACCATTCATGCCGCGCTCGAGACCGGCATCACGCTGCTCGACACCGGGGATTTCTACGGCATCGGCCATAACGAGATGCTGATCCGCGAGGCGCTCAAAGGGCGCAAGCGCGACAACGTCATTCTCAGCGTGAAGTTCGGCGCGCTGCGCGAGCCGGGCGGCGGCTTTGGCGGCTATGACGCGCGGCCAACGGCTGTGAAGAACGCGCTGGCCTACAGCCTGAAGCGCCTCGGCACCGACTATATCGACATCTATCGGCCCTCGCGGGTCGATCCGGCGGTGCCGATCGAGGACACGATCGGCGCCATCGCGGACATGGTGAAGGCGGGCTACGTGCGCCATATTGGCCTCTCGGAAATGGGCGCGGAGACGATCCGCCGCGCCCACAAGACTCACCCGATCGTCGATCTGCAGATCGAGTATTCGCTGTTCACGCGGTCGATTGAAGCGGAAATCCTGCCGACCCTGCGCGAGCTCGGCATCGGGGTCACTGCCTATGGCGTGCTCTCACGCGGGCTCCTGAGCGGTCATTGGAGCAAAGAGCGCAGCGCAGGCGAAAAGGGCTTCCGCGCCCGCAGCCCACGTTTCAGCGGCGACAATCTCGATCGCAATCTGGCGCTGGTCGAGGCGTTGCGCGGTATCGCCGAGACTAAGGGCGTCAGTGTCGCGCAGGCTGCGATCGGCTGGGTGCTGTCGCGCGGTGAGGATATCGTGCCGCTGGTCGGTGCACGCAAGCGCGATCGGCTTGTCGAGGCGTTGGGCGCTCTCGATGTGACTTTCAGCGCCGAGGAATTGGAGCGGATCGAGCGGGCGGTGCCTCTTGGCGCGGCGGCGGGAGACCGCTATGACAGCTGGGGCATGTCCATGCTGGACAGCGAGAAGCGCAGCACGGGCAGGGAGAATGCGGCTTGAGCCACCATGAATGACGTTGCCAGCGATGGCATCCTGACGCGCGAGAAGATCCTGGAAGCGGCGGAGGAAGTCCTCCGCCGCTTCGGTCCGTCCAAGGCGACCGTGGTGGATGTGGCGCGCGCGCTGGGCGTCAGCCATGGCAGCGTCTATCGCCACTTCCCCAGCAAGGCGGCCTTGCGCGACGCGGTGCTAGAGCGTTGGCTGCACCGGATCACCGAACCTTTGGAAGAGATCGTGCGCGGGCGGCAACCGGCGCCGGAGCGGCTCAGGCTGTGGCTGGAGCAGCTGATGGCTGTCAAGCGGCGGCGGGCGCTGAACGAACCCGAATTGTTCGCGACCTATATCAGCCTGGCGGGCGATGCACGCGAGGTGACCAAGGCCCATGTGGACGCCCTGATCGACCAGGCAACGCGCATCATCGCGGACGGAGTGAAG
This sequence comes from Dongia deserti, assembly GCF_003574735.1. Lineage (GTDB taxonomy): Bacteria > Pseudomonadota > Alphaproteobacteria > Dongiales > Dongiaceae > Dongia_A > Dongia_A deserti. The sequence continues at coordinate 216,192 of NZ_QORW01000011.1, read as the reverse complement.
AGCGGCACCATCATGGCGAAGGACGCCGGGGTGGCGGCGCGCTCGGTGTTCGACGCGACCGCCCGCTTCCACAATCCGGCCCATGCCGGCGAGTGGGCCGATCCGGCGATTGACCAGGCGTTCGAAGGCGTGTGGGCGCTCTTGAAGGCGGCGCTCACGGCGCGCTCCGGGCCCAAGCGCCGCTAGAACCAGCGCGGGGACCTTCAATCCGTCAGGTTGGCGATTGTCGTCCGATCGATGTGGCTTACGCGATCGAGCTTGATCGACGCGCGGTAGAGGTTGAGGGCGCTCAGCGTGCGCGGGCCGGCGATACCATCGACGGGGCCCGGGTCGAATCCCAGCATCTTCAGCTTGCTCTGCAGCGCGCGAATGTCGGCGGACGTCGGGGTCTCGGCGCTTCCCTCTGTCGCGGGCACCTCACTCTCTGGATCCGCCGGAGCTGCCTGCGCGCTCTCGCCGATGAGCGGGATCCGCGGCGTGGTGGCCGGCAACGTCTGGTTGGCGAGCCACAGGGTTGCTCCCGTCATGAACACCAGGCAGAGCGATCCGGCGATCCGATCCAGGGCTACTGCGCGCTCCCGCACAGAGGGCCCGCCGCGGATGCGGCGACAGAACAGGATCTGAACGTCAGTCCTGAACCGCCGCGCAAGGTTGGAAAGCGGAAAGCGGGAGCCCATGGCATCGCCACCATTGCCCGTAAGGCAGCAGGCAAACACGGGATCCGCCTTTTCGGTTCCGGTCTATCCATCGAGATCGTTGAATTCGCTGCTGCAGCGTGATTGCATTGACTGCTGAGAATGGGGACGGAGTGCATGCAGAGCGACGATCCCGCCATCCGCCCGGTGCGCGAAACGGATTTCGAGCCGTGGCTGGCGTTGTGGCGCGGCTACCAGGAATTCTACCGCACGCACATTCCGGACGAGGCGACGCGCGCGACCTGGAATCGTTTTTTCGACCAGCAGGAGCCGGTCTATTGCGTGGTTGCGGAGCGGGACGGCAAGCTGATCGGCTTGGCGCATTATCTGTTCCACCGCTCGACCTGGCTGGTGGGGCCCGCCTGCTATCTCAACGATCTGTTCGTCGATCCCAGAGGCCGCCGCTCCGGCGTCGCACGCAAGCTGATAGAGGCGGTCTATGAAGCCGCCGACCAGGAAGGCGCAGCCAAGGTCTATTGGCTGACCCACGAGAGCAACGCCGCTGCCCGGCTGCTCTATGACCAGGTCGCGCGCTACGGCGGTTTCATCCAATATCAGCGCGCTGATTCTTAGTTCTTCATCTATTGCTTTGATATTGCTACGCGATTACGGTATTCAATGAATGATCATTCATTCGATTGGAGGCGCCCATGATCCGCTCTCCGGAGCCGCAGGTTGCAAGCTTCACGGCCGATCCCGCGCGCTCGACGGCCCTGCCCGGCTATCTCTACAGCGATCCCGCCGTGTTCGCGGAGGAGAAGCGGCGCCTGTTCTACAAGAGCTGGCAGATCGTGGCGCATGAGAGCGAGCTGCCGCAGGCGGGCGACTATGTGTGCGCCACCATCGTGGACCAGAGCGTGTTCGTGCTGCGCGGCCGAGACCGGCAGGTGCGCGCCTTCTTCAACGTGTGCCAGCACCGCGCGCATGAACTGCTTAAGGGGCGCGGCAACGTCAAGTCCGTGATCGTCTGCCCCTATCATGCCTGGAGCTACGAGCTGGACGGCAGTCTGCGTGCCGCGCGCGCGACGCCGAATTTGCCCGCATTCGACCCGAAGGAATACGGACTGGCGCCCGTGCGGCTGGAGCGGCATCTGGGCTTCCTGTTCGTCAATCTCGATCCGGAGGCGCCATCGGTGAGCGCGCTCGCCGGCGGCATGTTCGCCGACATGGCGCGCGAACTGCCATGGCTCGGGGATCTCACCTTCAATCCCGCCTACTCTTTCACGGAGGAGACAGGCTCCCTGCTGCAAGCCAACTGGAAGGTGATGGCCGAGAACTGCCTCGAATGCTACCACTGCGGTCCCGCCCACAAAGCCTATGTCGACATGATCGATGTCGGCCACTACGAGTTGACGCGGCACGATGCCTGGATGAAGAGCAGCGCGCCGCTTCGGCGCAACGACAACAGCGCCTATCACGTCGGTCCCGAGGAGCCGGTCCAGCACAACGTTTTCTGGCACCTGTTCCCGAACATCGAGTTCAGCGTCATGCCAGGTGCGCGCGCCCTGTCGGCGTTCTATTTCACGCCGGTCGATGCCGAGCAGACACGCATCTCATGGGTGACTCTGACCATGCCCGGCGAGCAACTGCCGCAGGACCGCCTCGATTATCTGGGCAAGGTGCTATGGCTGGAGGACGCCGCGATCTGCGAATCCGTGCATCGCGGCCTCAAGTCGCTCGGCTATCGCCGCGGCCGCTTCGTGGCGAGCGACGACCACGCGAACATCAGCGAGATCAACGTGCACGCCTTCCAGCGCCAATATGCCGAGGCGATGGGTCTCTGAGGAGGGAGCGGCCGGAACGAGTGATGGCATTCCGGCCGCAGACATCAAGCGTGCGCAGCGATTGCGCTCAAATCGAGGCCCATGTTCTGCGCCACCGGCTGTTCGGTGCGCAAGGCCGTCGCGATCGAAGGATGCCGGCAAACACGGTTGAAGTATCGATCCAACCGGGAATAGCGCGCGCCGTCGATCCGGTACCCCAGGTAATGATAGTTCACCAGGTTCGAGGTCAGGGCGATGTCGGCAATCCCGAAATGGCCGTCTACCAGAAAGCCGTCGCCGACCTGGCTCTCCAGATAGCCGAATACTCTTGGCAGCGCTTGGGTCAGAATTTCATCCACTGCGCTCGGGTCGGTCTCCAGCTTCAGGATCTTTGGCCTGATGACGTTCTGAAAAAAGAGACCGTGGACCACCTCGCGGAACAGCGTGCCGTCGCAATATTCCTCCAGCCATAGTGCGCGGGCGCACGTTTTCGCCTCGCGCGGAAACAAGGCCGGCTCCGGGCGGGTCTGTTCGAGATAGGCGCAGATGACGGAAGAATCCGCGAGTTCAAAGCCGTCATCGGAAACCACCGGTATCTTGCCGGTGGGGCTGAGCCTGTCCCACCCCGCCGGCGGATCGAACGGAATGACCGGTTCGTTCTGGTACGGCAGTTTCTTCTCGATCGCGGCCACGATGACCTTGCGTGTGTGGACCGAGATCGGCACGCCATAGATTGTTAACATCGATAGCTCCTTTCAATAAGACAAACACCCCCCGTCGCGAAGACCATCGCCTTCGCGGGACATTCCTGGTTTCAGCGGCGCTTCGAGCTACGCCGCCTTGGTCACCGGAAACTGGATTTCCACGGCGGGATTGTCCTGGATGGGCAGATCGAGAAAGACCTCGCGGCAAGGCCCCGCGATCTCGTAGCCATTCGCCTCCATCCACACGCCGAGTTTTCCAAACGCCAGATGGCTTTGGTAGAGCGGCCCGCTACGCACGATTGTTGCGAGGCGATCGGCAGCCGCCAGCTCCGTCATGCTGAACTCGCCACGATCGCCCAGGCGCACGGGTCGATTGACTTGGCGCGTCAGGGTGACACCGATCTCAAGATCCAGATCCTGGTCCTCGAAATCGGAATGGGCCACGACAACGATTTGATCGCGCGCCTGAGCCGCCACTTGGGTACGGACCGCATGGAATATCTCGCCGATCGCGGCGACGACGTGGTCGAGGCTCGAATAGACCGCGCGCAGGGATAGGAACGGCACAGCCGGGGCGGATTTCAGCACCACGTCATAGTCGCCGAGCGTGCCCTGCTGTTCGATCTGGACAAGGCGGGATTCGATCTGGCGCAGCCGTGCGGCCTCCGCCGCCAAGGATTGTTCGAGCTCCGCCTTTTTCAGGGCCAGCATGCCGCGAATCTCGGCCACCGATATGCGCTCATCCAGCATGCGCGCGATCTGGTCCAGGGAAAGCCCCAGCTCCTTGAGCGCCAGGATGCGGTTGAGCTGCTGCAGCTGGCTGGCGCTATAGTAGCGATAGCCCGTGTCCGGATCGATGCGCTGTGGCCGCAACAACCCGATGCTATCGTAGTAGCGCAACAAGCGGCCCGATACGCGCGCGATCTGAGAAAATTCGCCGATCCTGAACACCGCCCCGGGCCTCCGCCTTTCGTCCTGTCACTTGCAGCCTCGGGCCTTACGTAGCGTCAAAGTCAAGCGTTTCATGCAAGCCCGCATTGTAATCCCTCACCGGCAGGCCTACGCTTCCTCCGGGTCTCATGAGCACAAGGGAGGAAGGCCATGGCCAAATACATCCTTCTGGTGAATTGGACCGATCAGGGCGTGAAGAACGCCAAGGATTCTCCCAAGCGTCTGGATGCGGCGCGCAAGCAAGCGGAAGCTGCCGGCGCCAAGCTGGGGGATTTCTACATGACCATGGGCGGCTACGACATGGTCGTGCATATGGAGGCTCCGGACGATGCGGCGGTGGCGAAATTCGTCCTGAACCTGGCGGGCGCCGGCAATGTGCGGACCCAGACGCTGAAAGCGTTCTCAGAGGACGAATACAGAAAGATTCTCGGCGCCTTATAGCGTTAGCACGCGGTTAGGCATATCGGGCTAGGTTCCAAGAGGCGCGGCAAGGGTGGCGTTGCCGCGGGGGGGTGCGCTACTGTGCCCCGCCACAGCATGAACCTGAGACCGCTATGAACCTGCCCGAGAGCCTGACCGAACGCACCAACCGGATCGAGATCGCTTCGCTGATCCTCGCTGGGGTCGGGCTGATCGTCGTATTGAAGTTCGGGCTGCTCGCGGCCTTGCTAGCAGGGCTGCTCGCGCACCAGTGCGCGCAGATGCTGGCGGCGCGCCACCGGCAGGTCGGCATCTCGCGCTTCGGTGGCAAGGTGATCGCGCTCACCATCCTCGGCGGCATCTTTACCATTCTGCTGACCTACGGCACGGTCCGGCTGGCCAACATGCTCACCGGCACGTCCGAAGGCGTGGCACCGCTGATGCAGGAAATGGCCAATGCCATCGACAGCGCGCGGATGCACTTCCCGCCTTGGGCGCAGGAATACCTGCAGTACCTCCCCGCCAATGTCGACGAACTGCGCGCCGAGGCGGTGACCTGGCTGCGCGCTAACGCCGGCGCGCTCGGGAATCTCGGCGAAAGACTGGGCAAGGTGCTGGTGCATATCCTGATCGGCATGATCATCGGCGGCATGATCGTGCTATCGGACCCGACGCAGGGCTACGGCAACGGGCGGATGCCGGGACCCTTGGCACACGCACTGGAGGCGCGCATCACCTTGCTCGGCCGCGCCTTCCGCCGCGTGGTGTTCGGCCAAGTGCGGATCTCCGCGCTCAACACGCTGCTGACCGGCATCTATCTCGCGGCCATCCTACCGATGTTCGGCGTGCACCTGCCGCTGGTCAAGACGATGATCCTCGTCACCTTCGTGGTCGGGCTGCTGCCGGTGCTCGGCAACCTCATCTCCAACACCGTCATCTTCGTCGTCAGCCTGAGCGTTTCGCTCTACGTCGCCATCGCCTCGCTTGCCTTCCTGATCGCGATCCACAAGCTCGAATATTTCGTCAACGCCCGCATCATCGGCGGGCAGATCCGCGCGCGGGCGTGGGAGCTGCTGTTGGCGATGCTGGTGATGGAGGCGGCCTTCGGCATTCCCGGCATCATCGCCGCGCCGATCTACTACGCCTACGTCAAATACGAATTGTCGGCGCGCGGGCTGATATGACTGCACAGGGGGCGGCGTGATCGAGGTCTCGCTCCAGCGTCCGCGCTCCCTGCTGGACCGGCTGCGACGAAGAGGGCCGCGGATTGTGGCGGTCTTCTCGTTCCGCTACGATGCGCATCTGGTTCCCGACCTGCTGGCCAATGTCAAGCCGATGGTCGATGGCTGGATCTCCTTCGATGATCGCGCCGGCGCAGGCCTCTTCAGCGACGAGCCGGCGCGGCGCCATGCTTTGCTGAGCGCAGCGCGGGATATTGCGGCGCGCTGGGTGCTGGCGATCGATCCCGATGAGCGGCTCGAAGCGCGCGCGGCCTCGCTCCTGCCACGGCTCACCGCGGGCGACGATCTCGCGGCCTATTCGGTTCGTATCCGCGAGATGTTCGCGCCCGACCGCTACCGGGTCGACGGCGTCTGGGGCAGAAAATGGCAATATCGGATCTTCCGCCTGCCCGACGGGGCATTCGGCCCCGACACCCGCGCCCTGCACGGCGCGTGGCTGCCGTCCGACGCAGGGCACAAGAAGCGCAACACCGATCTCAATCTCTATCACCTGAAAATGATCGATCCGCGGCGCCGCGCCGCAAGACGCGACCTCTACAACAGGCTCGACCCCCAGCTCGCCTATCAGTCAATCGGCTACGATTATCTGACCGACGAGACAGGCGCCGTCTTCGAGACGGTGACGCCCGAGCGCGCCTACCACCCCGTGCATGTCGATGACGGCGGCCTATGGATGCCAGATCTGCGCGCGGTGACCACGTGAGTGCGGACGCGAAGGCGGATCTGGCAGTCATCGTTCTATCGGTGGGCGCTCCGCCGCACCTAGCGGAAGCGGTACGTTCAGTGGCGAGCCAGTCGGAGCCGGCAGAAATCCTGGTCGTGAATTCCGGCGGCGGCGACGCGGCCGCCGTGCTGGCGCGCGCCGGTCTCCACGTATCGGTCCTGGACGTGCCGGAGCTGCTGCTGCCTGGCGCCGCGCGCAATGCCGGCATCGCCGCGACGCGCGCGCCTTATGTTGCCTTCCTGGCCGCCGATTGCCTGGCCGCGCCGGGCTGGGTGGCAAATCGGCTGGCGGCGCATCGCGCCGGCAGGCGCGCGGTCGCCAGCGCCCTAGTGAACGACCAGCCGCGCAACCCCATTGCCTGGGCGGCGCATGTGGCGGTGTTCGACAGCCGGCTGCCGGGCACCCCGCGGCGCGCTGCGCTGCGCTACGGCGCATCCTATGACCGCACGCTGTTCGATGAGTTCGGCACGTTCGACCCGACGCTGAGGATTGGCGAAGACACCCTGTTCCACCGCCGGATCGGCCGCGCGCACCGGCCGGCCTGGGCGCCGAAGGTGCGCACCATCCATCGCAATCCCGGCACCCTCGCGGCATTCCTTGGCGACCAGTTCCGGCGCGGCCGCCGACGCGGCGGCACGCGCGAACTCAACGGCGCGACACGGCTGCAGCTGGCCTGCAGGGTGCTCGGCAATACCCTGCGCAAGATGCGCTATGGCTGGATCGGGGCGCGCAAGCGCGACCGCCTGTTCCTGGCGCTTGGGATGCCCTTGATCCCGGTCGGGAACCTGGTGCTCGCGCTCGGCATCCTGATCGGCCCGCCGAAACTATCGCAAGGACCCGGCGCGACCTCGCAGCATTTGCCTGCGGCGCGGCACTAGGCTAGCTGTTCCGGACGCGAGGACGATAGTGGCAGCCGGCATGCTCGAACCGGTTTCACCCGAACAGGTGCGCGCCTATCAGAAAGATGGCGCAGTGCTCCTTCCCGGTCTGTTCGCCGACTGGGTCGAGACGCTCCGCACCGGCATCGAGCGCAACATGCGCGAGCCCGGCCCCTATGCGGCGGAGAACCTGAATCCCGGCGAGAGCGGGCGCTTCTTCGACGATTACTGCAACTGGCGGCGCATCCCCGAATTCACCGACGTCGTGCATCGATCGCCGGCGGCGGAAGCGGCGGCCATCTTGATGCAATCCCGGACTGCGCAGCTTTTCCACGACCACGTGCTGGTGAAGGAGCCGGGCACCGCCAAGCCGACGCCCTGGCACCAGGATGCGCCCTATTACTTCGTCGATGGCAATCAGAGCGTCAGCTTCTGGGTGCCGGTCGATCCGGTGCAGGATGCGACCTTGCGCTGCGTCGCTGGTTCGCACCGCTGGCCGAAGCTGGTGCTGCCCGTCCGCTGGCTATCGGAGGAGAAGTTCTACGCCGAGAGCGATGCCTATATGGCGCTGCCCGATCCCGATGCCGAGCCCGACCGCCACCGGGTGCTGGAATGGAAGATGCAGCCGGGTGACGCGGTGGCGTTCCACTATCGCACGCTGCACGGCGCGCGCGGCAATTTCACGACCGAGCGTCGGCGCGCCTTCTCCTTGCGCTTCGTCGGCGATGACGCCGTCTACGCAACGCGGCCCGGCCGCACCTCGCCGCCGTTCCCCGGCCACGACATGCAGCCCGGCCAACGCCTGCGCGAAGACTGGTTCCCCGTGGTGTGGCGGCAGTAACCGACGGCGTTTGACAAGCGGTGCCGGCCTGCACACAGTCAAGGCTTGCCGCAGATTTCGGGGGAGCCGGCCTTGAGCGCGCTGCTGTACGGGATCCTGTCGCTGCCGGGCTGGGCGCTCTACGGGATCATCGGCGCGGTCGGCGGCGCGGTCGGTGCCCTGGCGGGTCTGGCGCTGGGCCGCAGATTTGATCGCCAGAAGACGGTGCCGATTGCTGGGGCGATCGTTGCGGTCTCATTCATCGTGGCCGCTCTCGTTGCCATGTCGCCGCTGAAAGCGTCGGTCACCGCGAACGCGGTCATGGACGAGCTGTCGGAGCAGCGGCTGTTCAAGGTGTTGTTCCGGATCCATCCCGAGGCGCGGGCCGAGCTTCGCGCGCGCATGGCGGAGATTCCGACCGATGCGCCGCGGGCGGAGGTATTCCTGCGTGGGCAGGCGGCGTCGGCTGACGTGGTCGCCAAATACTTCATGATGCATCTGCCGTCAGTACCGGACGCGATCGTGCACAAGATCCTGCTGCGTCAGATCGAAGTCATGCGGGAGTTCCAGAGCAGGCCGGCCTACTGCGTCGATTACTATCTGGGAACGCCGCGTTTCGAGCAGGGCGATCTCACGACGGAGTTCCTCGAGACCGAATCGACCCTCAAGGCCGAGGCGTTGGAAGGTGCGGTCGCCAATCCCACGCCACTGGCATCACCGCTGGAAGACGAGGTTCTCGCCGAGCAGCTGTCGATGGCATACCTCGCCAAAGACTATCGCTTCGAGAATATCGCAAATCTGGGACGGCTCGACACCATTCCGGCGGAAGAAGCCTGTCAATATGCGCTGGAATTCGTCGACGCGATCGCATCGCTCGGACCCACGCAGTCCGCTGTCATCTTCAAGAGCCTGATCGCGCTCGACGAACAGCCCAACTGAAGGCGCGTGAGCCGCTACTGGAACGACTGATCGGTCCAGACCTTGTCGGCGGCTTTGATGTTCTCCGCGGCGTGGGCCTTCCATTCCTCAAGTTGGGCCGGCCCGCCGGACAGGATGTAGAGCTTGCCGTCTACGATCACCCAGTTACCGGGATTGGCCGGGACGGAAACGCCCATCGCCATGCCGCCGGCGCAAAAGCCGCCATATTGTGGCAGGTAGCGCTCCGGATCGGCCGCGAACATCTCCTTGTGCGCCGCGTCTTTGAACCACCATTTGGCATCGTCGAATAAAATTGCGTGGGCCGGGTTGCCTTTGACCGGCTTGCCGTCGGTGAAATAGGAGACAACGTCGTAGCCTTGGATGGCGACGTGGTCTGCTGCCGCGCTGGACTGCGTGCTTTCGGCGCTGGCGCTTGCCTGCAGCATGAACGCGGCGAGCAAAGCCAGCGGCCACCGTGCGATCGCCCTTTGCATGGTCACCTCCCGGGATGCTCTGCGTCGCATCGGACTTGGAGCCGGGACCAAACGATGCAGCGCCGGCTCAGCCAATGCGCATGCCCGAGCGAATTGTGTTAGATTCCAGCGAGCCTGTCTAATGGATTTGCATGCCGCCAGCCGTGAGGGCCGCAGGGTTCAACGTATTTTGAGGTGTCGGGTGGCCGGGACTGAACTGGCGCGCAAGCTGACAACAATCCTGTCCGCGGACGCGGCGGAATATTCGCGCATGATGCGGGCCGACGAGGAGGGCACGTTCCGCGCCCTCCGTTTGTGCCGGGACGCGATCGACGGTCTGGTCCAGGAGCATCAGGGGCGGGTCTTCGGCAGTGCGGGCGACAGCGTGGTCGCGGAGTTCGCCAGTCCCGTGGAGGCCCTGCGGTGCGCCACCGCCATCCAGCAGCGCGTTGAGGCGATCGACCTGGCGCTACCGGCCGCGAGCCGCATGAAGTTCCGGATCGGTATCAATCTGGGTGACGTCCTGGTCCAGGGCGACGATCTGATCGGCGACGGCGTTAACGTGGCCAACCGTATCCAGACCTTCTGCCAGCCCGGCGCCATCTGCATCTCGGCCAGCGTTCACGAGATCATCAGAAGTAAGCCGGAGTTCGTCTGCGAGGATCTCGGTCCCGTCACGGTCAAGAACATCAGCGAGCCCATTCGCGTGTACCGCGTGCGGCCGGTTTCCGGCGATCGCGCGATTGCGGCCAAGCTGCCGCGCCGGTCGCTGCGGGCGGCTGCCATGGCGCTCTGGGCCGCGGCAATCGTGGCCCTGCTCGCCGGCGGACTCGGTTTGGCGTTCTATTCGGGACTCCTCACCTTGCCCGGCACAGAGGGAGGGCCGCAGCTCGCGAGCCCGACTGTGCGCCAGGCCTCGATTGCCGTGCTTCCGTTCGAGAACCTGAGCGGGGATGCGGCTCAGGACTATTTCGCCGACGGCATCACCGAAGACATGACGCTGGCGCTCGGGCGCTTCTCCGATCTATCGGTGGTGGCGCCGGAAGCAGTCCGGCATTACAAGGGCAAGGCGTTCAAGCCGGGCGAACTCGCGCGCGATCTCGGCATCCGCTATGTGCTGCAAGGCAGCGTGCGACGGGACGGTGACCGCGTCCGCGTCACCGCCACGCTCAGCGATGCCATGACTGGCGTGCAATTGTGGTCCGACCGCTATGACGGCGAGGTGAAGGATGTCTTTGCCGTCCAGGACGACATCACCCACGAGGTCGTCGGCACCCTCGCCATCAAGCTCAGCACCATCGAGCGACAGCGTTCGCTCGCCAAGCCGCCGGAGAATCTGCCGGCCTACGATTATCTGCAGCGCGGCCGCGAGTTCCTGCGCCGCAACACGCGGGCTGATACGCGCGAGGCGCGCCGGCTGTTCGAGCAGGCGATCGCACTCGATCCCAGCTATGCCTCGGCCTATGTCGCGCTGGCCAGGACGCGGCTGCTGACGGCCACGTCTGGCTGGACCGAACTGATGGTGGAATACCTCGACGAGGCCGAGCGCCTGGCGCACAAGGCGCTTGAACTCGACAGCAACAATGCCGGCGCACATGCCGTGTTGGCGGAGATCTATCTCGGCCGCCAGCAATACGACCTGGCGCGAGCGGAGAACGAGCAGGCGATCGCGCTCAATCCCAACGATGCGGCAAGCTATGCGGCGCGCGGCGCTGTCCTGACCTTTTCAGGCGAGCCGGAGGAGGCAGTCAGATCGTTCGAAATCGCGACGCGGCTTGATCCGAGCGTCGCGATCATACGTCACTACTCGATCGGCTGGCCCTATTACCTGGTGCGGCGCTATGACGAGGCGGCGCAATGGGCGGAGGCCGGCATCCGGCAGAATCCAGCGGACTACTTCAACCCTGCGTGCCTCGCTGCGTCCTATGCGCAGCTCGGCCGCATGGAGGACGCGGACAGGGCTGCCAGTGCCACCTTGCGCGCTTGGCCGTTCTTTCACGTGGACACCTTTGTCTCGCAATTCAGGCGCGAGGCCGACCGCGCCCTGATCGCCGAAGGCCTGCGCAAAGCGGGGTTGCGATAGCCAGACAAGAGCAAAGGCCGGTCGCCATGGAGCGTGTGGATTTCACCAGCCAGGCCTATTTCCGCAACCCGATCGCCGAGATCGAGCGGCTGAGAACGGCTGGACCCATTGTCAAAGTGCGGTTCCCGATGATCGGCGAGGTCTGGGTCACGACGACGCACGAATGGACCGGCCGCATGCTCAAGGACAGCGAGGCATTCACGATACGCAAAGACGGCAAGATTGCCGGGCTCAGATGGTGGATGCCCGGTTTGATCCGCGCGATCGCCGACAACATGCTGACCATGGACGAGCCGGACCATACACGGCTGCGGAGCATCGTCGATGAAGCCTTTCGCCGTCAGGCGGTTCTGGAGATGGAGCCGCGCATACTTGCCATCGCCGATCAACTCGCCGGCGAGCTGTTCGCGGACGGCAGCCCCGCCGACATCGTCGAATGCTATGCGCGCAGAATCCCGCTGTCTGTCATCTGCGAACTGCTGGGGCTGCCGGTTGCCGACCGGGCGAAGTTCATGGCATGGACGAACAGCTTCACGCGCTTGACCGGCGCTTTCGGCTTTCTGGGCCTGATCCCCGCGATGGCTTCGATGAAGCGCTATCTGGAAGCGCGGCTGGAAGCCGCGCGCCGGTACGGCGGCGAGGGCCTGATCGCCGAGCTCGTCCGCGTGGAGAAGGAAGGCGGGCGCATCAGCCCGCGCGAGATGGTGGCGATGGTATTCCTGTTGCTGGGGGCGGGCACGGAGACGACCACGCACCTGATCAGCGGATCGGTCTATGAGCTGGCGAGAGATTCCGCGCTACGCGATTGGCTCGCGGAGGATTGGAACCGCGCCGATCTTGCAGTTGAGGAGTTTCTGCGTTTCGTCTCGCCCGTGCAATTTTCCAAGCCGCGCTTCGTGCAGAAGGACGTTGAGGCGGCCGGCGTCCGGTTGCGGAAGGGCGAAAAGATCATGGCCATGGTGGCCGCTGCCAACATGGACCCGATGGCGAATGAACAGCCGGAGCGGCTCGATCTCGAGCGGCGGCCCAATCGGCATCTCTCATTCGGGACGGGCATCCACTTCTGCCTCGGCCATCAGCTGGCGCGTATCGAGGCCAAGTGCGCGCTGCGCGCCCTGTTCACACGTTGGCCGACACTGAAGCTTGCCGTCGCCGATTCAGAGATCCGGTGGCGCGAACGTCCCGGCCTGAGAGCGATCGCACGTCTGCCTGTCGCAGCAGCCTGAGCAACTATCCATCGTTTCGGTTGTAGAAACCTGTCCCTGACACAGCTTTGTTGACACGAAACAGTTGTTGACTCCCGCGCCGGCCGCTCGGCGCACCGAAGACCAACGCGGCCGATGAGCGGATCCGGAGCTTTACGCCGCCGTTCCCGGCCTATCCCTCGGGGCACGCGACCTTCGGCGCAGCGGCATTCCATGTCGCCCGGCTGTACCTCAAGTCGATCGACAAGGCGACGATCGGTGGCAGCGATGACAAAGGGCCGGACAATCTCTCGTTCGACTTCGTGTCCGACGAACTCGATGGCAAGAGCATCGACCCGGATGACACCGTCCGCACGCGGCACAAGCGGCACTTCAACGGCTTGCACGAGGCGATCTACGAGAATGCCAGGAGCCGCATGTATCTCGGGGTCCATTGGCGGTTCGACGGCACGACCGGCACCGATCCCGCATCGATGCTGGCGGCGACCGATAATGTCGGCGGCGTGCCGCTCGGCCTCGCCATCGCCAAGGACATCTTCATGGCATCGCGGACCAATCTGAGGCCGAGCCCGACCAACGTTGTCCCACCGCCTTTTGATGCCACTCCCTGAGGGCTGGGAGAGGCTCGAGAGGTGGTACCTCGGGGCGCGGGCTGCAGTCGTCATCCCCTGCAGTCCGCGTCTCCGTATCCGCCCAGTTGCGCTTGCCGGGCGTTCTAGCGGGAGATCTGCGCCTTGAAGTCTTCGTCGAAGTCGCGGTCGGGATCCAGGCGCTGAACCCAGAAGATGATGGGGATGCGCCGGTCGCCTTCGCCGCCGCGCACGGGATTGATGAACTCCCACACGATCGCGCCGTCCGGCGCCACTTCGATGACACGGCCGGCCATGGATTCGACGATGAGGGTGTTACCGTTCGCCAGGCGAGTCTGGCTTGAACGCGACTTGCTATCGAGCGGCGCGTCCTTGCTGCCGCCATAGCTCCAGACGACGGCGGACGTCGTCGGCTCGAATTCGAGAACGCGCGAAACGCCATTGCCGCTGCTGTCGCCTTCGTTGTCGAACACCAGCATGTTGCCGCTGGGCAGCAGCTGGGCATCGTGCTGCCGCACCCAGGGCCCGCTTTGCGCCCACACGATCTCCCCGCGCTGGCGGTCCACCAGCGCCACCGTGCTGACCTCGCGGAAGGAAATCAGGACTTGGCCGGCGTGGCTGCCGGGAATGCCGGGCGCGGGTCCTTTCAGCACGTCGACCGAATTGGCGTGGAGATAATCGCCGTTGTTGAAGGATTCCTGCGAGGCAAAATAGAGCCGGCGCCCGTAAGGCGACTTCGCGAAGATTTCCATCAGCGGCGTGGACGCGATCTCCCGCCCGTCCGGCGACAAGGTCACGAGATAGTCGTCGACGCGCGGCCTGGACAGATGCGCGAAGCCCTCCAGCTCCGTGTCGTTCACCTGCTGGGTCAGGACGTGGATGTTGCCTGCATCGTCGACCGCGAAATCGTGGTGCGCGTGGGCGAGGTATTTCCAGATCACTTCGGACTTGGCGTTCAGCTTGGCGATGCCGTAGCCCCATGGGGTGTCGCCGATCGCGGTGTAGAGCGCGATCAGATCGCCGTTCGGCAGGACCTGCGCCTTCTCGATGTAGATGAGCTCGTCGGGGCGCGGGTTTTTCACTGCCGCGCTTTCGTCCCACAGCTTGCTGAAGTTCATCTGCCAGCGATGAAGGACGTTGCCCTCCATGTCCATGAGATAGGCGGCCTGCTCGTGCGTCGAGCTGTAGAGCGTCAGGCCATTCTCCGCGCGCGTCGGGTCATAGATCGTGACGCCGCGCTTGTCGGTGCGCGCATCAGCCCAGAAATCCGTCATGTAACGGTCGTTGTAGCCGGTCATTTCCTCGTAGAGCGCGGCGCCGGCCGAGAATGCGCGCCGCAGCGGATCCTGCGGAAATACGCTGAAATACATGATGGCGGCGCCGCCAACGAATGCGAGAAACAACAGGCTCACGATCGCCATGATGGCGGGCCAGAGCGGAGACTTATCCGGCTCGGCCGAAGTGGCCGGCTGCGGCTTCGGCGCGCGCGACTCATCGCGCACAGGTTCGGAGTTGGAATGATCGTAGGAAAGTGTTTTGGACATGAGAGAGCCGCCTGGTGATGGTAGCCGGCATTCCGCGCGTCAGGTTGCGCGGCCGCCAGCAAATGCCCTCATTCAATGCGGCAGTATGGGTTTTGGTTGCGTCGATCGCAACCCGGTCGGGCTAGCTGAGGCCCACCACCGGAATGGCCGCACCGTGGATCGCGCGCGCGGCGGGGGAACAGAGAAACAACAACACATCGGCCAGCGCTTTCGGCTCAACCCAGCGGGACGGGTCGGCCTTGGGCATGGCCGCGCGATTCTGCGGCGTGTCGATGATACTGGGCAGCACGCAATTCACGTTGATGTGCTCAGCCCGCAACTCGGCCGCCATGGACTCGGTGAGGCGGATGACGACGCTCTTGGATGCGACATAAGCGCCCATCTCCGCCTTGCCGCTCAAGGCGGAGAAGGCGCCGATATTGACGATCTTGCCGCCGCTCGCCTTCAGCATGTGCGGCACCACTGCGTGGCTCATGCGCAACACGGAGCCGGCATTCAGCTCCATCATGAAGTTCCATTTGTCAGCCGGAACCTTGTGCACCTTCTCGCCCATGTGAAAGCCACCGGCAAGGTTGCACAGCGCGTCGATCCTGCCGAAGCGCGCAATGGCCGCATCGACTGCGGCGGCGATCGAGGCGGGATCGCCGAGATCGACACGCTGCCGCAGCACATCGCCCGCGCCGGCAGTCGCGACCTCTTGCAGCGCATCCTCGTTGAGATCGAGCAGCACCAGATTCGCGCCGGCCGCAGCGAAGGCAGCAGACACCGCCTGCCCCAGATTGCCAGCGGCCCCGGTGATCATCACGGTCTGGCCTTTGAAGCTCATTGTCGCCTCCCGCGGGATTGCATGCGTTTGGCGACTACTATGTCATTCCTGACGGTCGAGGAGAACACCGGTCGATCGCCCGATCCACCACAGGAACAAGCCGAACAGGGCCGTGCTCGCCAGCGCGCTGTAGGCGATGCCATCGACACCGACCGCATTGCACATGTCGATCGCGAACTGAATCTGGCTGATCCGTTCGGGCGTTGTGTCAAGTCCGACCGACCAGTCCTCCACTTGCCAATAAGACAGGATGGGCAGGGCGATGAGCGAAATGGGCACAAATGCCAATGCGCGGATGCCGATCGCCAGCCAGTGCCGCCGGATCGCCTGCCAGGACTGGCTGATCAATCCCCGCGGGCCGAACCGCATGACGCAGGCCGGCGCGAAGATCGCCAGCACAAGCACGGCGATAAGGGCGAGACTCAAGAGGGCGGAGCAGAGAAAAACGATGGCCTCGATCGCGTCCTTGGATGCCGCATAGACCAGAGAGCTGTAGGTTGCGTCCTCACCGCTGCTGCTCCAGCTCGTGGTTTCGGAAGCTGCCTGAAGAGATCCGAGTAGATCGAGGAGTTCCAAGCCGACGCCGAGTAACACCGCGATCACAACAGTCAGGCGAAGGCCGCTGCGTCGGCGTATGCTGCCCCACGGTCCCTGTGGGAAGGCGCCCTCGGCGTACACCGCCGCAAGACACAGAACGGTGCCCAGGAACAGAGCCGGCCGAATCACAGTGTCCCAAATGCCGGACGCAAACGGATGCGTCGCCACATGCCGGCCGTCGATGAAGGCAAGCATGGCCGCGCCTACCACTAGCAGGACGACGCGTCCGGACGGCAGCCAAGATCTCACCTTTGAATCTTTCACCCCCTCAACCGTGCCGCGCGAAAGCAGCCCGCCAATAAGCGGAACGATAGTCGCGGGAGAGTGGGTAAGATACTAAATTTGGTTTGTTGGGCGGACTTCAGCGCGGCGATCTTTGCTCGGCTCACACGAGCGAAGCTTGGTGGACCCGATCAGAATCGAACTGACGACCTTCTCATTGCGAACGAGACGCTCTCCCAACTGAGCTACGGGCCCATCCGGCGGTCGAACGGGCGGGAATATGAGGAGGCGGCGGTGCGCTGTCAAGGATAACCCCCCGACTATGGCGGCCGTGGTATGGCAGAAGGCCCGCTGTTTCAAACTCTTAGCCGGCCGGCTGCGTGGGGCGCGGCGGGCTGCCCCGTCCCTTGCGTCAAGGCCTTGGCGCGGTTAGGTTTTCGCACCACATCCATGCCGCCGGCGCTGCTGATTCGTTCGGCGGCCGGCTTCACCCGGGGATCCGCACACAATGGACGTCATCGGCTTCATCTTTTATGTGCTGCATTCGCTGGCCCGGTTCTACGCCATCATCGTGCTGGTGCACGTGATCCTGAGCCTGCTGGTGGCGTTCAACGTCGTCAATGCGCACAATCAGTTCGTATCGATCGTCTGGCGTTTCACCGCCAGCCTGGTGGAGCCGGTGCTGGCCTATATCCGCCGGCTGCTGCCGTTCCTGCGCAACTTGGGCGGATTCGATCTCTCGCCGGTCATCCTGCTGATCCTGGTGCACGCGGTGGATATCTATTTCCTGCTGCCGATGACCGTGCCGGGCTATATGCGCTAGGCGTCGCGTTGCCTTTCCGCGCCTGCCCTGATGGCGTGCGCGTGCGCCTCAAGGTCACGCCGAAAGCGAAACGCGCTGGGATCGGCGGGCTTTTGGACGAGCCGGACAGCGCAAAAGCGCTGAAGGTCGCGGTGACGGCCGCACCGGAGGACGGCAAGTCGAACGCCGCATTGGTCGCGCTGTTGGCCGAGGAATGGGCTGTCGCAAAATCGGCCATTTCGGTCGTCTCCGGCGCAACCGATCGGCGGAAGCTGGTGGAGATTCGCGGCCCATCGCAGGAATTGCTGGCAAGATTGCAGCGCTGGCTCGCCGGCAGGAAGACCGAGTAAAGACTGACGAGGATTTCATGTCCGACCGCAAGATTGACGCCCTTGGGACCGATCCCAAGGTGATCGACGGCAAGGCCTTCGCCGTAAAGCTGCGCGAGAAGATCGCGCGCCAGGTGAAGCAGCTGCAGGCCGAGCGCGGCTTCACGCCCGGCCTCGCGGTCGTGCTGGTGGGCGAGGATCCGGCCAGCAAGGTCTATGTGCGCAACAAGGGCGAGCAGACCAAGGAATGCGGCATGGCGAGCTTCGAGCACAAGCTGCCGGCGACGACCACGCAGGCCGAGCTGCTCGCGCTCATCGATCAGCTCAACAAGGATCCCAAGGTCAACGGCATCCTCTGCCAGTTGCCGGTGCCGCAGCAGATCGACCCGCAGGCCATCATCAACGCCATCGATCCGGACAAGGATGTCGATGGTTTCCACGTGGTGAATGCGGGCCGCCTCGCGACCGGCGGTCAGGGGCTCGTGCCCTGCACGCCGTACGGCTGCCTGCTGCTGCTGAAGGACCGGCTGGGCGATCTCTCCGGCAAGCACGCGGTGGTGATTGGCCGCTCGAACATCGTCGGCAAGCCGATGGCGCAATTGCTGCTGAACGAGAGCTGCACAGTGACCATCGCGCATTCCAAGACGCGCGACCTGCCCGGCGAAGTGCGCCGCGCAGACATTGTCGTGGCTGCGGTCGGCCGACCCGAAATGGTCAAGGGCGACTGGATCAAGGACGGCGCCGTGGTGATCGACGTCGGCATCAACCGCATCGAGCGCGACGGCAAGGGCAAGCTGGTCGGTGACGTCGATTATGCGAGCGCGTACCCGAAAGCCGGCGCGATCACGCCGGTGCCAGGCGGCGTTGGCCCGATGACTATCGCGCTGCTGCTCAACAACACCCTGATCGCGGCCTGCCGTCAGCACGGCGTGAAGCTGCCGGACTAAGGACAAAGCAGCTAGCGACATTCCGGGACTGCGATTATCGCGGAACGGGACTCTCGTCCCGCCGGTGTCATTCCTGTAACAAGTGACGCACGGCGAACCGCACTTCGCCCGCCGGCGGACCAGCCCTGCTGGACGGACACGCACTCCGCTCTCATACTTTGCTCTGCTTACTTGGGGCGTATGTGTGCTTGCGTATCGATGGCAGGGCATAACCGAGCATTGATCGTGTGCGGATGATGTAACTCATCGCACGGTTCCCAGCCACCGACAGCAGGAGCTTGAGGTTTCGACCGGGCGACGGGGACGCTCGTTCCTTGCAACGAGGGCGTTGTCATGATCATCGACGAGTTGCCGGACCGCCAGTACCCGGTGGTCGTTGTCGGAACCGGATTCGGCGCTCTGTTCTTCGTCCATAAGCTCTTGCAGCTGCAGCCTGCGACCAAGGTCTTGATGCTGGAGCGCGGACCATTCCGATCCTGGGAGACGCAGGTCGCAGAGGGCCACAACTCCCACATTCGGTCCGACGAAACGTTCAAAGCGACGGGCATTCCCAAGTTCTGGAACTTTACCATCGCGTATGGCGGCGGCACCAACTGCTGGGGTGCCAACACGCCACGCATGCACCCCAACGACTTCCGACAGGGTACGCTCTATGGCCGCGGCCAGGATTGGCCGCTCTCCTACGATGATCTCGAGCCTTATTACTCGGCCGCCGAGCAGATCATGGACATCTCGGGACCGGACGATCTTCATCGAATCACGCCCCGGAGCCTGCCTTATCCGCAACCGCCCCACCGACTGTCCGCCGTCGACCGGATCATGAAGACGGCGCAGCCGGACATGCATTTCGCGCTGCCGAGCGCACGCTCGCGCGTGGCCACGAAGCAGCGGCCGCAATGTTGCGCGAGCTTCGATTGCGAGCATTGTCCGATCGGCGCCAAGTTCACTGTGCACAACGGCTTTGCCCATATCATGGATGCAACCAACGTCCTGACGCTGGTGGAGGCCGAGGTCATCGAACTCGAACGATCGAGCCCTTCGGCCATATCGGGCGTGCGATTCAGGTGGCGCGGGCGCGAGCATCGCGTCGGATGCGACGTCTGTGTGCTCGGCGCCAACGCAATCCATAGCCCCGCCATCCTGCTGCGGTCCGGATTCGATGACCCGCTGCTTGGGCGCGGCCTCAATGAGCAGCTCGGGGTCGCGGTGGAGGTGCTGCTCGACGGCCTCGACAGCATGGATGGCAGCACCATCTCCACGGGCGCGAACTACGCGTTCTACGACGGCCCGTTCCGGGCCGAACGGGGCGCCATCTTCATGGTGTTCGACAACGACTTTCCATACGGGTTGCGCAAGGAGTTCGGCCGCTGGCGCCAGACGCTCTCCATCAGGTCGGCGATCGCGGACGAGCTGAACGACGAGAACCGCGTGTCGGTGAATGAGCAGGGCGAGGCTGTCGTCCACTACGTCGGCAACTCGGCTTATACCGAGCGGGCGCTGGAGCACTATCTGGAGCATCTCCCCCAGGTTCTGGCGCCGCTGCCCGTCGAGAGGATTGTGGACAAGGGCCTGCGCAGAACGCAGTCTCATGTCCAAGGCACGCTGCGCATGGGCGCGCGCCCTGCCGACTCCGTGGTGGATGACGGACAGATCCACCACCACGTGCGCAACTTGGTGGTGGTCGGGACGAGCGTGATGCCGACCTGTCCCCCGGTCCAGCCGAGCCTGACCGCTGCCGCCCTGTCCCTGCGCGCAGCCGACTTGATGTTCGGAGCCCAGTCATGATGAACCGTCGAACATTCCTCGCGCTGGGCACGGCTGCCGGCGGCGCAATAGTACTGGGAACGGCGTTGGTCGTGGATGGATACCGGCGGTGGGTCATGAGCGTCCTCCGGGACTCCTTGCCCGGCCACTCGTTCGAGCCGGCGAGCCTCGCTCGTTTCATCGACGAGTACGAGTCGCTCCATGACGAGGCGCGGAAATTCCGGCTCTTCGGGGCTGCGGAAACGCTCCTCGAAGCAAGGTCACTGCTGCCGCAGCGCACGGCGGAGCGCATCCACAATGAAGAACGCCAGGTGCTGACGGAGTTCCTCGTTGGCTCAGACTTCTTCCAGAATCGCCCGGCCGGCGTGAAGACGATCACCTACAACGGCCGCGCGGTCGTCTGCAGAAGTCCATTTGCTGTCTTCGATCTCTAGCGGGCCGACCCCCTCCTATCTTGCCCGCCGCATCGGACTGTCGCACCCTCGGAGCTGGAGCCGACAAGGGAGGGACGAATGGCAACCGTGCGATACTTCGTGACAGACGTCGAGCATGCGGTCGCGTTCTACACCAAGAGCTTCGATTTCAAGGTGCAGCAGCAGTTCGGGCCGAACATGGCGATCCTCCGGCTGGGCGATTTGACGCTGTGGCTGGCTGGGCCGAACGCCTCGGCCGCGCGGCCGATGCCGGATGGCCGCACGCCGGAGCCGGGCGGCTGGAATCGCTTTGTGCTGGAGGTTGCCGACCTGTCCGCCACCGTCGCGAAGCTCAAGGCGGAGGGCATGCGCTTCCGCAACGACATCGTCACCGGGCCGGGCGGCCAGCAGATCCTCGTGGAAGATCCGTTCGGCAACGTGATGGAGCTGTTCCAGCCGGCGTGACGGCGGGCCCGCGCATCATACTTACGGTTAGTCTGCCCATCCGTCCGGCGCGGCTGTGCAGACCGAATCACAGGGGACTTGCAAAACGTGGTGGCCTAGCGTGGAGACATCCATTCACCACGCGCGAGGGCATCCCGTGATCCAGACCAATCGAAAGAAGGTTCTTCTCAAGGTCGCCGTCATGGTCGATGCCGGTGATGGCGAGCAGTTCGCTTACATGTTCGTGCCGCCGGGGCTGGACGTCGGAGAGGTGCTGAATGACGAGCGCGCATTCCTGCAGTTCGAGCGCGTGGATGGGACGGTCGCAATGATCGGGAAGAAGTTCATCCGCTCAGTCGTGCCGATCGACAGCGGCCGGGCGATCGATCCGATGGATCCCTATGACGTGCTTGGCATCACAGCGTCGGCCAGCGACGTCGAGGTGCAGGAGGCCTATCGCCGCGCCGTCAGCGGCGTGCATCCCGACCGCTTCTTGTCCCTGGGGCTGCCGGCCGAGTTCATGGAGCTGGCGACCCGCCGCACCGCGCGGCTCAACGACGCCTATGGCAAGGTCAAAGCCCTGCGGCAGGGGCAACGGCAGGCCGCGTAGCCCATACGGGCAGCACTGCGCCTTTACCACTTGGAAAGCATGTCGGGCCTAGCCTTGATCGGGTATATCCGTTCGGGATAGGCCGATCCGTGCTCGAGACCAACCGCAACAAGAAGCAGCGCCGCAAGATCGCCGTCAGCCTCGATACCGGCGAAGGCGAGGAGCTGGTCTACATGTTCGTCTATCCGTCGGAGCGCGTGATCGACACGCTGAACGACGACCGCGCCTTCCTGCCGTTCGAGCGGCCGGACGGCTCGCTTACCATCGTCGCCAAGAAGATCATCCGCCGCCTGTCGCCGATGGACCTGTCGCGCCAAGTCAATCTCCGTGATCCGTATGATGTCCTGGGCGTGCCGATGACGGCGACGGACAGCGAGGTGCAGGAGGCCTATCACCGCGCCGTTGCGGCGGTGCATCCCGACCGTGTGCATTCGCTCGGTCTGCCCGCCGACTTCCTCGAGATGGCCACTCGCCGGGCGGCGCAGATCAACGACGCATATCGCAAGATCAAGTCACTGCGGAAGGCGGAGGCCGCAGGCACGCAGAGCGAGCCGGCGTAGCGACCGCTCTCTCGCATCACAATCCCATCACCGTCATGGTCGGACTTGCTCCGACCATCCACGAGTTTCGATGGGCAGCGCTCAGCGGCGGCAAGCAAATTCGCGGATGGTCGCGCCAAGCACGACCATGACGAAAGGCGTGGACCGTATGCCTGCGCTCTCTACCCCCGGCCGCATTTCAGCAGGCGCAGGCGCAGCGCGTTGAGCTTGATGAAGCCTGCGGCGTCGCGCTGGTCGTAGACCTGGTCTTCCTCGAAGGTCACGTGGGCGAGGCTGTAGAGGCTCTTCGAGCTCTGGCGGCCGACCACGATGGCGTTGCCCTTATAGAGCTTCATGCGCACGATGCCTTCGACATGCTCCTGGCTCTTGTCGATCAGGGCCTGCAGCATCTCGCGCTCGGGCGAGAACCAGAAGCCGTTATAGATCAGCTCCGCATAGCGCGGCATGATCTCGTCCTTGAGGTGCGCCGCGCCGCGGTCCAGCGTGATGCTTTCCATCGCGCGATGCGCGTGATGCAGGATTGTGCCGCCCGGCGTTTCATAGACGCCGCGCGATTTCATGCCGACAAAGCGGTTCTCCACCAGGTCGAGGCGACCGACGCCGTTGGCCTTGCCCAGCGCGTTGAGCTTGGTAAGCAGCGTCGCAGGCGACAGCTTCTCGCCGTCGATGGAGACGGGATCGCCCTTCTCGAACCCGATCTCGATGTAAGTGGGCTTGTCCGGCGCCGCCTCGGGCGAGATGGTGCGCTGATAGACGAATTCCTCCGGCTCGTGCCACGGATCCTCGAGCGCCTTGCCCTCGCTGGAGGAGTGCAGCAGGTTGGCATCGACCGAGAACGGCGCCTCGCCGCGCTTGTCCTTGGCGATCGGGATCTGGTTCTTCTCGGCAAACTCGATGAGCTTGGTGCGGCTGGTCAGCTCCCACTCGCGCCAGGGCGCGATCACTTTGATGTCCGGGTTGAGGGAATAGTAGGTGAGCTCGAAACGAACCTGGTCGTTGCCCTTGCCGGTCGCGCCGTGGGCGACTGCGTCGGCACCGGTCTCCTTCGCGATCTCGATCTGGCGCCTGGCGATGAGGGGCCGCGCGATCGAGGTGCCGAGCAGATACGTCCCTTCATAGAGCGCGTTGGCGCGGAACATCGGGAAGACGTAGTCGCGAACGAAGGTCTCGCGCAGGTCTTCCACATAGATCTGCTTGATGCCGAGCATCTCGGCTTTCTTGCGCGCGGGCTCCAGCTCCTCGCCCTGGCCGAGATCGGCGGTGAAGGTCACCACCTCGCAGCCATAGGTGGTCTGCAGCCACTTCAGAATGACGCTGGTATCGAGCCCGCCGGAATAAGCCAGCACGACCTTGTTGATTTTCTTGGCCATCACGCCCCTCAGGTCCCAAAAAGCGCGGCGGAGTATAGGGAGAAAGCGGGAGCCCGCAAGGGCTCCGGCCCATGGGGCGCAAGTCATACCAAAGGATGAGTGGTCAAAGGATGATTGGAACTCGCAGCGGCCTCAATCAGTTGTTAAAGTCTAGGGAGGAGCATGGATGACAGAGCGCCGCTTTCCTGGAAAGTCGGCAAGGCCCTGAACGGGCGGGAGTTGGTGATGGCCAGTAAGCATCGGCGTTTACGCGATTTCTTCGAATTCGATTTCTTCAGCGCGTTTCTGGCGTTTCTGTCCGGAACGCAAATGGAACCAAAGCCTATCCCGGCAAAGGTGCGGCGCCATCGTTAAGCTCCAAGCCTATCGCCTCGGAAACGACGGGCGATAAACTCGGCTGGAGTGTCTCCATGTGGATCATGGTCGGCGGGCCCTACTCCACGGCCGCCAAATCCGCGGCGGATCGCGCCGCCAATCTCCAACGGATGAATGAAGTGGCCCTGGCCGTCATGCGCAAAGGGCACGTGCCGATCATCGGGATCAATCTCGCCTTGCCGCTGATCGCGGCTGCCGGCGGCGATGCCGCCGCCGAGGCGGAGATCATGATGCCGTTGTCTTTGGCGCTGGCGGATCGATGCGATGCGTTCCTGCGGATTGCCGGCGAGTCGGCGGGCGCGGATCAGGAGATGAGGCGGTTCGTCGCGGCCGGGAAGCAAGTGTTTCGAAGCGTGGAGGACGTGCCGGGCTAGCCGCGCCGTTTCCTCATGGCCTTTGCGGTGCCGGCCATGATGGCGGCACAGACGACCGCGACAAGGATCAGGGGCACCGAGACGTGGGTATGCTCGAAGTAGACGATCGCGTAGAAGCCCGAAACGAGAAGAACGGCCCCGCAGATCGCGATCACGAGCACGCCGACTAGGCCACGGTTTTCGCGCATCCCCGCTTACTCCTTCGACCAATCCAGCAGAAGCCGCTGCAGAGAAGGCGAGGATACCACCGTCGTCGCCGGAATCGCGATGGTACGCGGTGGCCTTGTGATAAGCCACTGGTCCAAGTAGTTAGGAGCTTGCTTCCGACTCCCGATTCACGCCGGATGGGGGGCCACCATGGACGAGCTGACATGCAGGACCTGGTGACGATCTGGGGGGCGCTGGCGCTGGCGCTCGCCGTGACAGGCGCCGCCGGCACGGTGCTCTCCCATTATGGCGACGTGATCTCCAGCAAGACCGGATTGTCCGGGAGCTGGATCGGGCTTGTCCTCATGGCCACCATCACGTCGCTGCCGGAGCTATCGACCGGCATCAGCGCGGTCACGATCGGCCAGGCCCCGAACATCGCGGCGGGCGATGCCCTGGGAAGCTGTGTGTTCAACCTCGTCATGTTCGCCCTCCTCGACATGATGCTGCGCGACAAGCCGCTCTATGCGGAGATCAGCGATTCACATACGCTGGGCGCGACGTTCGGCATCGTGCTGATCGGCATCGTTGGCCTCGGGATCCTCATCGCGCCGCTCGGCGCGCCCTTCGCCCTTGGCCACGTGGGCATCGTCACGCCGGTGCTGGTCGTCGCCTACGCCTACATCATGTGGGCGGTGTTCCTGCGCGAACGCGAGGCCAATGCCATGGCGGAGCTGATCGACCGCTATCCGGAGATCACCCTGCGGACTGCGGTGACGCGCTATGCCATCGCGGCACTGTTCGTGGTGGCTGCCGGCATCTCTCTGCCCTTCATCGGCAAGGAGCTGTCGAGCGCCATGGGCTGGTCCACCAGCTTCGTGGGCACGCTGTTCGTCGCTGGTGTGACCTCGGCACCGGAGCTGGTCGTCACTGCCGCAGCCATGCGCATCGGCGCCATCGACATGGCCGCAGGCAATCTGCTGGGCAGCAATCTCTTCAACATGCTCGTCGTAGCGATCGATGATCTGGCGTTCCTGGACGGGTCGCTGCTCGGCAGCATCAGGCAGGTCCACGCGAGCTCGGCGCTCTCCGCCATCGTCATGTCCGCCGTGGTGATCGCCGCCCTGCAATCCCGCGCTCACCGCAAGATCTACCGCCTGCCCAGCCTGCCCAGCGTCGTCCTGATCGCGGTCTACGCCGTCAACGCGTGGGTGCTGTTCAGGGATGGCGGGTGAGGTTAAGCGAACGCCCTACTGAGCACTTCGCCCAACCTTTTCGCAAACGCCGTCGGATCGTTGAGCACTTCGCCTTCCTGGATGCGGGCCTGATCCAGGAGCAGCCAGGAGGCGTCGGCGACCGCTTCGCCTTTGCCGCTGGAGACAGCCTTGGCGAGGGCTGCGACCACCGGATGTGATCCATTGATCTCCAGCACGCGCGGCATCAGCGTGTCGATGCGCTTGTGCTGCTGCAGGAGGCGGGCGAGGCGCATGTCCATGTCGCCCTCGTCGGCGACCAGGCAGACCGCACTGTCGGTCAGGCGCTGCGAGACGCGCACATCCTTCACTGCGTCCTTCAGAGTCAGCTTCATGAGCGCAACGAGATTGTCGATGCCGGCGGCGGCAGGTTCCGGCTTCTTCTCCTCCGCCTTCGCATCGCCCTTGATCGAATCCAGATCCGCGCCGCCGCGGGTCACGGACCTGAAGGTCTTGCCCTCGTATTCGCCGACAGCGGGCACCCAGAACTCGTCCACCGGATCGGTAAGCAGCAGTACCTCGACGCCCTTGGCGCGGTAGCCTTCAAGCTGCGGCGAGCGGGCGGCGGCTTCGAGCGAATCGCCGGTCAGGTAGTAGATCGCAGTCTGCCCTTCCTTCATGCGGCCGATATAGTCGGCGAGCGAGACCAGCGAGTCTCCGCTGGTCGAGCGGAAGCGCGCGAGCTTGATGAGCGCATCCTTGTGCTCGGCATCCTCATAGATGCCTTCCTTGAGCACGGCGCCGAAATCATTCCAGAAGGCGGCATAGGCGTCGGGCTCGTTCTCCGCGCGCTTCTTCAAGTAGTCGAGCACGCGCTTGACGGCGCCTTGCCGGATCTTGGTCAGCACGGGATTGTGCTGCAGCATCTCGCGGCTGATGTTGAGCGGAAGGTCTTCCGAATCCATCAGGCCCTTGACGAAGCGCAACCAGAGCGGCAGCAGCTCCTCGCAATGATCGGTGATGAAGACGCGCTTCACATAGAGCTTCAGCGACTGCTTGCGGTCGGGATGGAACAGATCGAACGGCTTCACCGTCGGGATGAAGAGGAGCCCGGTATATTCGATCTTGCCCTCAGCCTTGAAATGCAGCGTGCCCCACGGTTCGTCGAAGGCGTGGGCGACGTGCCGATAGAAGTCGCGATACTGCTCTTCGGTGATGTCGGATTTGGAGCGGGTCCATAGCGCCGCGGCCTGGTTGACCTTCTCTTCCTTGCCGCCTTCGATCAGCTTGATCGGCAGGGCGATGTGATCTGAATACTTGGTGATGATGGTGTTGACGCGGGCCTTTTCCAGGAACTCCTCCGCATCCTTCTTGATGTGAAGGATGACGTCGGTGCCGCGACCCGCACGCTCCGCTTCGCCGATCTCGAATTCGCCCTTGCCGTCGCTGATCCACTGCCAGGACAGGGTCTCGCCGGCCTTGCGGCTGACGACCGTCACCTTGTCCGCCACCATGAAGGCAGCATAGAACCCGACGCCGAACTGGCCGATCAGGGATACGTCTTTCGATTTACCTTCCTCGAGCGCCTGCACGAACTGCGCAGAGCCCGAGCGCGCGATGGTGCCGAGGTGCGAGATCAGGTCCTCGCGGTTCATGCCGATGCCGTTGTCGGAAACGGTCAACGTCTTTTTGGCCTGGTCGAGGGTGACGGTGACCTTGAATTCGGGGTCATCGCCAAGGACGCCCGGCTCCGTGAGGCTGAGATAGCGCAACTTGTCGCAGGCGTCGGACGCGTTGGAGATGAGCTCGCGCAGAAAGACCGCGCGGTCGCTGTAGAGGGAATGGGCGACGATATCCAGGAGCCGCGAAACCTCGGCCTGGAACCCGAGCTTTTCCATTTTCATGGCCTGATCCCGATGAAAGTTCTTGGGTAAATGGCAAAATCCGCGCGCTCATATGAGCCATTGCCGCCAGCTCTTCAAGGGGTCGGCCGGCCGGCCGACGGTAAAGCCCTTGGCAGGCCGCATGGATTTCGGCATAGCTGCGCAGGGGATAAACCACGGGGGCAACCCACGGGGCAACCCACAGGATCGAGGCCAGAATGGATTTTTTGAAAGTCATGGCACTGGCGGTCGCGGCCGCGATGATGATCGGCGGCAGTGCCGTCGCGCAGGAGACACAGCAAGCTCCCGCCGCAACCACCACACCGGCGGCGGCCAAACCGGAGAAGTTCAAGGACTGGGATCTCTACTGCCCGCAACCACAAGCCGCGAATGAGCCGCGGATCTGCGAAATCCGGACCATCATCATCGACAAGAACGGCAGGCGGCTGGGCGCCCTTGCGGTGGCCATGGTCCCCAAACCGGAAACGAAGGAGTGGTCGGCGATCGCCAGCGCTCTCGTGCCGCTGGGCGTCGACCTGACGGCCGAGCCCGCCATGAAGATCGATGAGGGCCAGCCGATGCAGCTCAAGTTCTTGCGCTGCCTCCAGCACGGCTGCGAGGCGATGACCCCGCTCTCGGCGGAACAGCAAACCGCGATGCGCGGCGGCGCCAAGGCCAAGGTTGGCGTTGGGGTCGGCGGCGGGCGGAACGCGGTGTTCGAATTCTCGCTCAGTGGCTTCACGGCAGCCCTGGATGCCTTGAAGAAGCGCAGCGGCGTCAAATGAGCGAAGGCGCGGACAGTCCGGCGGGTGGGGAGGACGGTTCGATCAAGACCGAGATCACCTGCTCGCGCGGCCTGGCCGGCTGGCTGGTGGCGCACGATGTGAGCCTCGCTTTCACCTCCTATCAGACCGGCCAGCTGTTCCTGGTCGGCGTGCAGGCCGGCGGCGTGCTTTCCGTCAACCAGATCGGCTTCACGCGCGCGATGGGCCTGTGGGCCGGCGAGCAGCGCATCTATCTGGCGGCGCTGGCGCAGGTCTGGCGGCTGGAGAACATGCTGAGACAGGGCGAGCGTGCCAACCAGCATTTCGATCGCTGCTTCGTGCCGCGCAACGCGCAGACCACCGGCGACATCGACGTGCACGAGTTGGCGGTGCAGCCCAACGGCCGCGTGGTCTTCGTCAACACGTCGTACTCCTGCCTGGCAGAATTCGATCTGACGCATTCGTTCCGCCCGATCTGGAAACCGCCTTTCATCAGCAAGCTGGCGCCGGAGGATCGCTGCCACTTGAACGGCCTCGCCATGCAGGACGGCAAGGCGCGCTACGTGACGGCGGTGTGCCGCAGCGACGTGGTGAACGGCTGGCGCGACCGGCGCGCGGAGGGCGGCATCCTGATCGACCTCAAGGACGACCGCATCGTCACGGAAAAGCTTTCCATGCCGCATTCGCCGCGGGTCTGGAACAACCGTCTCTGGGTGCTCGATTCCGGCCGCGGTTATCTCTGCGAAATTGACGCGCAAAGCGGAAAGGCGCGGGATCACGCTTTCCTGCCCGGCTTCCTGCGCGGTCTCGCGTTCCATGGGCCAGCGGCGATCGTCGGCCTGTCGCTGCCGCGCGACCGGAGCTTCTCGGGGCTTGAGCTCGACGACAACCTGAAGAAGAAGGATGCCGATCCCTGGTGCGGCATCCAGATCATCGACCTCCGGACCGGCGACGTCTTGCAATGGCTGCGGCTCGAAGGACTGGTGCGCGAGCTGTTCGATGTCGCCGTCATTCCCGGCGTGCGCTGTCCGATGGCGGTTTCCCCACAGGCGCAGGAGTTTGCTACCACCGTCACGCGGGTGGAGGAGTTCGGGGCGCTGTAGGGGCGGGCCGCGCGTCGAAGCGCTCAGCACTTCAGCGGCAAGGCCGGCGTATCCTTGTGGGAGCTGAGCGTGATCACTGTATGGGTGCGAACCACGCCCGGCACGGCCTTCAGGCGGTTGGTGAGCAGCGCTTCGAACGCGGCGGTATTCTTCACCCGCACCTTGAGCAAGAAGTTCCAGTCCGACGCGACATGATGGCACTCCTGGACCTCGGGAATCTGGCTGACCAGGTCCAGGAAGGCGGGTGAGTTCTCCGGCCGGTCGATCAGGACATAGACAAAGGCCAGCAGGTCCAGCCCAAGCCTGTCCGGCGCCAAGCGTACTTGCCAGCCCTGGATGACGCGGCGCTGCACCAGCTTGCGAATGCGTTCATTCACGGAAGAGACAGCGAGCCCCACCAGCCTGCCGATCTCTGCATGCGAGAGATGGCCGTCCCGCTGCAGGGCATCCAGAATCATCAGGTCTGTTGCATCAAGCGGCTGAATCGAGGCCGCCAGGTCCGGCTGATTGCGCACGCGCCATTCCCCCACTGGTTGGCTACTCCAGCCGCCACCGCGCCGAGTTCATCGCGGGCGGACTGGACTGCTGTAGTCGTCCGAATCGCTCGGCTGGACAGACGCGGAAGTTTGCGGTCGCCCGCGGTGGGGCGAAAGTCACTTCTTTGATGGGACTACATCAAATCCCGGCTCTGGCCTCCCGCTCATATATGCTGTCAACCT
The DNA here is from genome assembly GCF_003574735.1 of Dongia deserti. Classification (GTDB taxonomy): domain Bacteria; phylum Pseudomonadota; class Alphaproteobacteria; order Dongiales; family Dongiaceae; genus Dongia_A; species Dongia_A deserti. The sequence goes on along the minus strand of NZ_QORW01000011.1, from coordinate 185,741 downwards.
CCGGAAAGTAGCTGGTCAGGCGATGAACAGCCTCGCAGACCAACACAGGTGGCCGAAAAAATTTCGTCCATGGCCCGCCCGCGCGCCGCATTTCCGAAGATTTTTCGACGCCATCGGGACCCGCGGCGCTTTTTCGAACGCTTGATGGAATTCCATCAGATCCGCGCCTGACCTGCCATCCTCGTTTCGGCATTCTCTCGACCGCAAGGGGATCAAATCCACAGACAGCAGGATCAGCGAAAGGGACCCATGGTCTTGAATCGCAGGGCCCGCCGCGCAGCACGCGCGAGCGGAAAGGCGGCTTATCGTTTCGAAACGCACGCAGTTCCGCCCAAGGTGCGGTCCGCATTGCTGCTTGGCGCGTCGGGTCTTGCCGTGGCAATTGCCCTGGCAACAGGCGATCCGGCCCGAGCTCTCGACGAGTGCGGCGCTCCGGCGGGCGTGCCGCCCTCGGTCACTTGCAACAATGACGGCGTGCCGGCAACCGACGCCAACCCATATCCCGGCGGCATCCAATATCAGGTGATCGACCTCACCGTCGTGGTGGTAGACGGCGCGATCATCGACACAACCGGCGCGGCGGGCGAGCCGGGCGGCGTCATTTCCGGCGGCGACGGAAATTACGGCGACCTCGTGATCAAGGCCGGCACCAGCGGCGGGGCGGGCATTACCATCAGCACCGACGACGACAACGCCGAGGGCATCTATGCGCGGTCGAACGACGGCTCGGTTGCCATCGCCTCCACCGGCGACATCTCCACGGATGGTGAGGATTCCACCGGTATCTACGCTTACGCCAAGGGCGCCGGAGCAAGCGCGACAGTAACCTCGAACGGCGACATTACCACTCAAGGCAACGATTCCGACGGCATCTTCGCGCGGTCAGACACGGGTGGAGTCAAGATTTCCTCGACCGGCGACATCACAACCGGCGGGACCGATGCCGATGGCATTTTCGGCAGGGGCTATTCGTCCACGACGATCTACTCGACTGGTAACGTCACGGCCACGGGAGCTCTCGCCGGCGGCATCGCCGGCACGGCGCTGGCGGGCCAGATCGTCCTGGTGTCAGAGGGCGATATCTCGACCGACGGTCCCCTGGCGCCGGGCATTGCAGCCTTTGGCATCTCCGGCGCGACCATCACCTCGACCGGCGACATCACCGCCAAGGGCAACAGTTCCGGCGGCATCGCCGGGAGCGCTCTGGGCGGCATCGTCACCATCTCGTCAACCGGCGCAGTCTCCACTCTGGGCGACAACGCGACGGGCATTCTCGGCAGTGCACTGGCCGGAACAGTCATCATCTCATCGAGCGGAGACGTCTCGACGAATGGAGACAATGCGTCCGGCATTCGCGCCAGTGGCCTCGACGGGGCAGGTATCACCTCGAACGGTAACATCTCGACTAAGGGCGACGGTGCCGATGGCATCAACGCCTATTCCAAGGACGCCGATGTCGCTGTGACCTCGAGCGGCGAAATTTCCACGCAAGGCATGGATGCCGCGGGCATCGAGGGCCGATCGGCCGGCGGTGCTGTCACGATCGCATCGACCGGTGGCATCGTGACCAAGGGCGGCGGTGCGGACGGCATCTCCGCCGAGGCGGACACCTTCGTGCTGGTTATTTCATCCGGCGACATAACGACGGGCGGCAACGGCGCCCGAGCCATTGATGCCGATGCCGGCACAGGCAGCGCGAGCGTCTACTCAAGCGGCGACATAAAAACCAACGGCGGCGGCGCCGACGGCATCGCTGCGACATCCATTGGCTCTTTCGTAACGGTAGCGTCGAACGGCGAGATTTCTGTCGAGGGCGGCGGCGTCGCCGGCATCCATGCATACGCGTTTACCGGACACAGCACAGTCGCGTCAGCGGGCGACATCACTGCAAAAGGCGGCGGCGCGACCGGTATTCACGCGGAGTCCTACAATTCGTTCGTCACCGTGACGTCTGACGGTAACATCGCGGCGCAGGGCGGTAGCGCGACTGGGATTTATGCATATGCCGCCGGCGCTGCTGCGGCGAGCAAGGTCACCTCGATCGGGAACATCGCAGTTACCGGCGGTGGCCCGGCGGGCATCCATACGAAATCCGCCAGCGGATCGGCGATCATATATTCCACCGGCAATATCGCAATCACCGGAGCCAGCGGGTTCGGCCTCTACGCCGGTGGGGCCCTCAGCGGGGGCATCGTTTCGAAGGGCGACGTCATGACCAAGGGCAACGGGACGGTTGCGCTCTTCGCGACGGCTTCGGCTGGTACCGCCGGCGTCTATTCCGAGGGCTCCGTTACCACCTCGGGAAGCGGAGCGCTCGGCATCTATGCTCAGGCCCCGGGCGAGGTTCTCATCCTCTCGGCAGGCGACATCTCGACCAGCGGAGATCTGGCGCAAGGCATCTTCGCCAAATCGACCGCCGCGCTTTCCAAGATCGTGTCGGTCGGCGACGTCACGACCGATGGCGACGGCGCAATCGGCATCCATAGCTACGGCTCCACCTACGCCGTCATCTACTCGACAGGTGCCGTTTCGACCTCCGGCAATGCCGCCGTCGGCCTTCTTGCCAACGGCCCGGGTATCAGCATCGTGCTCTCCGAGGGCAACGTCTCCACCATCGGTTCTTCTGCGCACGGCATCCATGCCAGCGGCAACCTGCTGACCGGCGCCCAGTCTACCGGCGACATCTCGGTCGCAGGCGACGGCGCCAGCGGCATCATCAGCACCTCCGGCGGGGACAAGAGCATTGTGGTTTCGAGCGGCAACATCTCGACCACCGGCGACGGCACCTTCGGCATCCTCGTGAATGGCGCCACGACTGCCCAGGCGGTATCGCAAGGCAACATCTCGGTCACCGGCGACGCTGCGACCGGCATCTTCGCGACTGGCGCGGGCGGAGACGTGCTGCTGGTCCAGTCCGGCAACATCCTTGCGCCCGGCGACGGTTCCGACGGCGTGTTCGTGGTCGCGGCCGCCGGCGCAGCGACCGTCATCGTCCAGGGCGACATCATGGGCGGCGGGGGCACCGGACAGGGCATCTTCGTCAGTGCACTCAATGCCTCTACGCTGGGTATCGGCGGTTCCGTCGGCGCCTTGAGCGACTTCGCCATTCGGGGCGACATCGAGGATCTCGCCATCACCAACGTCGGCACCATTACTGGTTTCTTCGACCTGGGCGCCGGCGCGGATGTCCTCGCCAACATGTCGCCGACCAGCATCAACCTGCGGCATTTCGCCGACACTGACGGCGATGGCGTGCGTGACACCGAAGGGGTGGCGATCGGGGATTTCGGAGCCGGTAGTGACACGGTGGAGAATATCGGGACCCTGCGCCTGTCGAGTGTCAGCGGTGCGACGTCGTGGAACACGACGGGCCAGATCATGCACCCCGGCGGCGGCAACGCGGACATCACGCAGGAAGGCGTGGAGCAGGGGTTCCTCACCAACCTCGAGTTCTTCGTGCATTCAGGGCTTATTACGCTACAGGACGGCGTGGCGGGCGACCTGCTGGTGATCACCGACCAGACGGACGGGGCGGCGGCGGGCAACAACGTTTTTACAAGCAATGGCGGGCGCCTGGCCTTGGACGTGGTGCTGGATGACGGATCGAGCGGCCAGTCCGACGTGCTGATCCTGGACAACGCCGTGACAGGCACTGGTGCGACTGCCATTTCGATCATCAACGCCGGCGGCAGCGGCGGCCAGACGACCGGCGACGGCATCCTGGTTGTGAATGTACGGACTGCATCGGACGCGGATGCCTTCGCGCCCGCCGGCCCGGCGGTGGCCGGTGCATACCAATATGACCTGTTCTTCCAGAACCAGGCGAAAACCGACCAGAACTGGTACCTGCGGTCGAGTTTCTTCGACGGGGCGCTGGAGTATCCCGCAATTGCGACCGGCGCGCTGCTCACCTGGTATTCGGATCTCGGTGTGCTGCACGAACGGCTGGGTGGGGTCCGGCGCGCGACCGAAGCGGGACAGGCAGCAACCTTGCCGCTGGTCACCACCGCGGCCGGCGACACCAGTACGGCGCGCATGAATGACAGCGGCCAAGCCGGGTGGTTGCGCGTGATCGGCGCCGACATGGATGTCGAGCAGCACGGACCGGCAGACTTCGATCTCGACACCGTGCGGGCGGAGGCGGGGTTCGACATCGGGTTCGACAATGTGCTGAGCGACGACTGGCTGGTTCTCGGCGCCTTCGCCGGCTACGGCTGGGCGTCGGTCGGGTTCGAGCAGTCGAGCGCGGACATCGACTTCGACATCGCCACCATCGGTGCCTATGCCACCTACTTCCGTGGCCCCTATTATCTTGACGCGCTCGTGAAGTTCGACTGGCTGGATGGTGACTACAATTCCGAGAATGTGAGCGAAGATGGCGATGTTGAGATTCCGGTCATCGGTCTGTCATTGGAGACCGGTTATCGCTTCGACTTGACCGAAGGCGGGCTCTATCTCCAGCCGCAGGCACAACTCGTCTATGCCCATGCCGGCGGTGACAGCTTCACCGACGACAGCGGGGCTGAGATCAAGCTGGAGGATGCGGACTCCCTGCGTGGCCGCCTCGGGCTCCGCATCGGGCAGGAACTCAGCACCACCGCCGGCGCACGTGCTGAGCCGGTGAAAGGCAACTTCTACTTCGAAGCGTCGGTGAACCAGGAGTTCCTGGGCGAGACCGATGCAAGGGTTTCGGGCCGGATCATTGAGCAGGAGTTGCCGGACACTACCTTCGAGGTGGGCGCCGGGTTTGATATCGCGCTGCCGAAGGACGGCGTCAGCTTCACCATCGATGCCGATTACATCTTCGGCGACGATGCCGAAGGCGTCGCGGCAACCGGCGGGATCCGCATCAGCTGGTAGATCGGCGTCAACCGGCAGATCGACGACGGATCCGCGAGGAGTCCGAAAAACTGATGGCATTCCATCAAAAAGTGCATAGACGAACCAGCGCGCTTTCGGCACGCTTCCTGGTCGTGGGGACTTGATTCATCACCGGCGGTGCCGCCGTCCCTGGGCGATGCATCGCCGGCCATCGGGGGTCGTGGCCATGAATCGAAGGGCTCGTCGCGCGGCTGCGCGCAAATTCAACCGCATCACGTTCCGGACCATAGTCACCCCGCCGAAGCTCCGACGCGGGTTGCTGCTCGGCGCATCAGGGTTGGCGCTGGCCGTTGCGCTCAGCAACAACAATGACGCGGCGGCGATGGATGAATGCGGCCCCGCGGGCGGCACGCCACCCAGCGTCACCTGCACTGCGGCGGGCAATCCCTATCCCAACGGCATCTGGTACGATGTCAGCGACCTCACGATCGTGGTCGACAAAGGTGTCATCGTGGACACGACCGGCGCGGCGGGCGAACTGGGCGGCATCGTATCCGGTACCCGGTTTCCCTTGATTGGAACCGCCGCCTCCGGGGATCTCGTGGTCACGGTCAGCTCTGGCGTCTCCATCACAACCGACGACACGTACGCCGACGGCGTCGCAGCGGGCATCTCCCCGGGTAGCGAGGGCAGCGCATCAATCACCACGTTCGGTACGATCAAGACCTCCGGCGACTGGGCAAGCGGTATCGGGTCGCACGTGTACGGCGGCGATATCAAGGTCACTGCCGGCGGGAACATCACAACGTCGGGCTGGAACGCCGACGGCATCCTCATCTCCAGCAACCTGACCAGCGATCATGTCCTGATTATCAATTCCAGCGCGACGATTACCACCAGCGGCGAGATGGCATCAGGCCTTCGGGCCGACTCCGAGTACAACACCAATGTCGACATCTTCATTAAGTCGAGTGGCAAGATCACGACGTCAGGCGATGAGGCGGAGGGCATCTACGGCAGTTCCCTCCATATCGATTCGGACGTCACCATCACGAGTTCCAGTGCGATCATAACTACGGGTGCCGAGGGGCACGGAATCCGCGGCGTTGCAAACGGGCCCGACTCAGCCATCACCATCAGCTCCAGCGGCAAGATCACCACCACCGGCAAGGGCGCGACAGGGCTCTACGCCGAAACGGACGGCGTGAATTCCGACATCACGATCGCCAACCTGGGCACCATCGCCACAGCGGGCGACGAGGCCAACGGCGTGCGGGCGATTACCACTGTCGCCGACAGCGGCATCCTCGTTGTCTCCACCGGGAAGATATCCACCTCGGGTGAGTATGCTGCCGGCATCCTCGTTGGGAGCAAGGAAGCCGACAGCGATATCATGGTGATATCGACGGCCAAGATCGCTACCGGCGGGGACGACTCACATGCCATCTTCGCGGTCGCGGCCGGCACCAACAGTGACGTGACGATCACTTCGACCGGCGATCTCGTCACCATCGGCAACGAGGCCCACGGCATCCTCTCCCTGACGGCCGGGACCAACAGCAAGACCTCGATTATATCGACCGGCACCATTACGACCGCCGACCATGAGGCGGATGGCATTCGTGCTCGGGCCGCCGGCACAGGCGCCACCATCTCGATCGCATCGACCGGCGGCATCAGCACGGCTGGCGGAGAGGCCGATGCCATCGAGGCCGAGGGCACCGGCAACGTCACCATCAACTCGACCGGTAAGATCACGACCAAGGGCGCGGAAGCCGACGGCATCTATGCCGAGTCGAGCGCTGGCAAGGTCACGATCAGCTCTAGCAGCGCGATCACAACCGCGGGCAGCGTAGCAGACGGCATTCACGCCGACGCCGCCGGCAATGTGAACATCACCTCGAGCGGCGCGATCAAGGCAGCTGGTAGCGAGTCCTACGGCATCTGGGCCAGCACGAGCCTCGGCTTCATCGCCATCAAGGCGACAGGCGCCATCACCACCGCTGGCTTGTCCGGGGACGCAGTCCATGCCGAAGGCGGCGACATCTTTGTCACCGTGAAGAACGCGAGCGCGACCGGCCTGAATGCCGACGGCATCGATCTGGAAACCGGCGTCGGCACGGTCGAGATGACAATCAACGGCCAGATCTCCGGCGGCTGGGGCGACGGTCAAGGCGTGCGGATCGATGCGCTGGACACATCGACCGTGACCGTCTCGAACGGCGCCTCCATCAGTGCGCTCAGCGATTTCGCTGTGTCCGACGGCGGCGAAAGCCTGGCGATCATCAACAGGGGCGCGATCACCGGCTCCGTCCATCTCGGCGGTGGTAGCGATAGCTTCGTGAACAGCTCCTCCGGCACTTGGGACTTGCGTGCCCTCGCGGATACCAACGGCGACGGCGTTCGGGATGCCGAAAGCGTCGCAATTGCTGATTTTGGATCGGGAATCGATACCGTCAGCAGCAGCGGCACGCTGCGCCTGGCCAGCATCACGAGCGCGGCCAGCGTCGACACCACCGGCCAGATTGCCGATCCCTTCGGGACCGACAGCGATATCGCACTGAGCGGTGTCGAGCAGGGTCACCTGCTCGGGCTGGAGCAGTTCATCAATACCGGCACGATCAGTTTGCAGGACGGCACGGTCGGCGACATCCTCGCGATCACGGACCAGAATTTCGTGGGTGCGGGCGGCGGCGGCATTTTCCGCAGCAATGGCGGTTCGTTGAGGTTGGACGTTTTCCTCGACGACGGGTCGAGCGGCAAGACGGACATGCTGTTCCTCGACGTGGCGACGACCAGCGGCGGGGGCGCAACCAAGGTCTTCGTCACGAATGCCGGTGGGTCCGGCGGGCTCACAACCGGCGACGGCATCCAGATCATCAATGTCGACGTCAGCTCGAGCAGCGATGCCTTCACGCTCGGTGCGCCGGTGGTGGCGGGCGCCTACGAATACAGTCTGGAGTTCCAGAATCTCGCCGCGAGCGATCAGAACTGGTATCTGCGTTCATCTCTCTTCAAAGGTGCGGCCGCCTATCCGGCGATCAGCAACAGCGCACTCACGACCTGGCGCGCGAATCTCGGCGCCTTCCAGCAAAGGCTGAGCGATCTGCGGCTCAACATGACGGCAGCCGCTGTGACGGTGCCGGTGATGCCGGGCATCGCCGATGGCGGATCGGTCGCGCTCGATCCCGCGCGCTTCGCCGGCAGCTGGCTCAGCATGACCGAGAGCGATGACGTTGTGGCGCAATCAGGTGTGGCTGGCTTCAGCCAGGAGACCGCGCGCGCGCAGATGGGCTTCGACTTCGCCCTGGACAATGTCTCGGGTCGCGACGATTGGCTGGTGCTCGGCGTGTTCGGCGGTCAGGGCTGGTCGCAGGCCGACTTCGCGGACGCTGATTCGAGTGCCGACTTCGACATCGCGGCGATGGGCGTCTATGCCAGCTATTTCCAGGGACCCTATCATCTCGACGCCCTGGTAAAGTTCGACTGGCTGGACGGCGCCTACAGCTCCGACGCCGTCTCGGGCAGCGGCGATGTCGAGCTGCCGGTGTTTGGCGTCTCGCTCTCCACCGGCTATCAGTTCGACCTGACCGAGAGCGAGACCGGCGGCCTGTCGCTGCAGCCGATTGCGGCCCTGGACTACGCCCATGTCGGCGGCGACACCTTCCGCGACAATTCCGGCGCCACGATCGAGCTCATGGACATGGACTCGCTGCGCGGCCGTTTGGGCGCCCGGCTCGTGCAGCAGCTCCTGCCGGGAGAGGACGGAACGGGACCACTCGGCAATGTCTATCTGCAGGCCGGCGTGGCGCAGGAATTCCTCGGCCAGTCGGAGGCGCGCGTCACCGGCGTGATCTTCACGCAGGAACTGCCGCAAACGACCTTCGAGCTCGGCGCCGGCTTCGACCTCGCATTGCCCGGAGAGGGTGTCCGCTTCACCTTCGACACCGGTGCTGATCTCAGCGAAGGCGAGGACAATTACCGAGCCACGGGCGGCGTCAAGTTCACCTGGTAGTTTCATGGCCGCTCTCTACCCCTGCGCGACGCCGGGGTAGGGAACAGGACCGAGTTCCTGAAATGTTCCGCCCAATCTCCTTGCCTTTCGGATGTGGATGGCTATATTCCCCGCCAAATCCCAGGTTCGACAGGATCGAGCCATAAAAAAGGGTGGGCCAACGGCCCGCCTTTTTTATTGCCGCAAGGGCGGCGGGATCGGAACAGGACGATCGAGGCACATAACACCGCATGTTGGCAGAGCGTATCGCCGAACTGATCACGCCCGCGATCGAGGCCATGGGCTTCGAGCTGGTGCGCGTGCAGGTTTCGGGCAGCCAGCGCCCCACCGTGCAGATCATGGCGGAGCCGGCAAGCGGCCGCGCCATGTCGGTCGATGATTGCGCGGAGATTTCGCGTGCGATCTCGGCCGTGCTCGATGTCGAAGACCCGATCGCAGGCCCCTATTCGCTGGAAGTGAGTTCGCCCGGCATCGATCGGCCGCTGACGCGGCCCAAGGACTACGAGCGCTTTCTCGGCCACGAAGCGAAGATCGAGACCAATGCACCACTCGACGGGCGCAAGCGCTTCAAGGGGCCGATCAAGTCGGTCTCTGGAGACGCAGTGGAACTGACCGTGGATGAAGCGGATGTCCGCATCCCCTTCACCGCCGTCCACAAAGCGAAACTGGTCCTGACGGATGCGCTGATCGCGCTCCATCAGGCCGCTGAACACAACGAACAAAAGGAAGATTAGAGGCAAAAAGCCATGGAACAAGCCATTGCCATTCCGCGCATGGAACTGCTGCAGGTCGCCGATGCGGTGGCCCGCGAAAAGAGCATCGACCGCGATGAAGTGCTGACCGCGATGGAGCAAGCCATCCAGAAGGCCGGCCGCTCCAAATACGGTCACGAGCACGACATCCGTGCCAACATCGATCGCAAGACCGGCGAAATTCGCCTGACCCGCGTGCGCGAGGTGGTTGAGACTGTCGAGAACGAGGCGACGCAGATCCCGGTTACCTGGGCGCAGAAGCGCGATCCCAACCTGAAGGCCGGCGATCTCATCGTCGACGAGCTGCCGCCGATTGATTTCGGCCGCATCGCCGCGCAGACCGCCAAGCAGGTGATCGTGCAGAAGGTGCGCGAATCCGAGCGCAAGCGCCAGTTCGAGGAGTTCAAGGACCGCAAGAGCGAGATCATCAACGGCCTGGTCAAGCGCGTCGAATTCGGCAATGTGACGGTCGATCTGGGCCGCGGCGAGGCCCTGCTGCGGCGCGACGAGTTGCTGCCGCGCGAGACCTTCCGCAACGGCGACCGCGTGCGCGCCCTCATCATGGATGTGCGCGAGGAGCCGCGCGGCCCTCAGATCTTCCTCTCCCGCACCCATCCGCAGTTCATGGCCAAGCTGTTCGCCCAGGAAGTGCCGGAGATCTATGACGGCATCATCGAGATCAAGGCGGTGGCGCGCGATCCCGGCAGCCGCGCCAAGATCGGCGTGGTGTCGCGCGATAGCGGCATCGACCCTGTCGGCGCCTGCGTCGGCATGCGCGGCAGCCGCGTCCAGGCGGTGGTGCAGGAGCTGCAGGGCGAGAAGATCGACATCATCCCCTGGTCGCAGGACCCGGCGACCTTCGTGGTGAACGCGCTCGCCCCGGCGGAAGTCTCCAAGGTCGTGCTCGATGAGGATTCCGGCCGTATTGAAGTCGTGGTGCCGGATGACCAACTATCGCTTGCGATCGGCCGCCGCGGCCAGAACGTGCGCCTCGCCTCCCAGCTCACCGGCTTCGAGATCGACATCCTGACGGAGGCGCAGGAATCCGAGCGCCGGCAGGAGGAATTCCGCACGCGCTCCCAGATGTTCATGGATGCGCTGGACGTCGATGACGTGATCGCGCACCTGCTCGTCACCGAAGGCTTCACCAGCGTCGAGGAAGTGGCGCTGGTCCCGACCGAGGAACTGACCTCGATCGAAGGCTTCGATGAGGACGTGGCGAGCGAGCTAAAGGCCCGTGCCCAGGCTTGGCTGGAGGCGGAGAGTGAGCGCCTGACCGCCAAGCGCAAGGAGCTGGGGGTCGAGGATGCCGTGGCGGAGATCCAAGGCCTGACGCCGGCCATGCTGGTCGCCCTGGGCGAAGCCGGCGTCAAGACCCTGGATGATCTGGCTGATCTGGCGGCCGACGAATTGACCGACCAGAAGGACGGCATCCTGAAGAGCTTCGAACTCGGCCTGGACGATGCCAACGCGATCATCATGGCGGCACGCGCCCACTGGTTCGACGGCGAAGACAAGAAGTAAGGAGACGAAGCGGCTTGCTGCTGGTGACGACAGCGATGGTGGACGAACTGGACGCTGGGACGACGGGCGAGAACTTGACCTCGCCGACGTTGCGGCGCTGTATCGTCACACGCCAGGCGCTGGAGAAGCCGGCGATGATCCGCTTCGTGATCGATCCCGAGGGACGGGTGACCCCCGATCTTAAGGAGCGCCTACCCGGCCGGGGCATGTGGGTGACCGCGACCAGGGAAGCCCTGGACCAGGCCGTCGCCAAGCACGCCTTTTCCAAGGCGGCGAAGCAGTCGGTCAAGGCCGCCCCCGATCTGGCCGATCGGGTGGCCGACCTGGCCCGGCGGGAAGTGGCGGAACTGCTCGGCCTGGCCCGGAAATCCGGCCAATTGGTCGCCGGTTTCGAGAAGGTCGAGGCGGCCTTGAGGGCCGGCAAGGTTCGAGTCCTGGTGGCCGCCAGCGACGGGGCGGAGGACGGGCGCGGAAAACTGGCGCGCCTTGCCGGTTCTGGGGTAGAGATATGCGCACCCCTGACGGCGGCGGAGCTGGCCCAGGCGCTGGGCCGCGAGCATGCCGTCCATGCCGCCATCAAGGCGGGCGGCATCGCGGAGAAGACGATCATCGCCTCTCGCCGGTCAGCCGCCCTCGAGCCCTCGTGGCGCCCATGGGCCGAAAACGGCGCGCGTGCAGAGTAACGAATTGAAGCGGACGAACTGAGAGAACATGACCGATACGACGGAAACACCGACCCGCAAGCCGCTGAAGCTCTCTTCCTCGGGCAAGCTCGAGCTGAAGAAGACGATCGATGGCGGGCAGGTGAAGCAGAGCTTCCCGCATGGCCGCTCCAAGGTCGTCGCGGTCGAGGTCAAGAAGAAGCGCACCTTCGCGCCGGGCGCGGGTGGCAAGATGGAGGCCGTCAGCGAGCTCGACACCAAGCTGCATGCGTCGGCCGAGCCCACTCCCGCGGAGACCGCCGACCATCACGCCCTGACCGCCCATGAGCGCGCACAGCGCCAGAAGGCGCTGGAGCAGGCGCGCAAGGACGAGGATGTCCGCAAGATCGAGGAGATCAAGCAGGCGCAGGCCGCCGCGGATCGCCTGGAGCTGCAGCGCCAGGAAGCAGCGCGCCTGGCCGAAGAAGAGCGCCAGCGCGCCGAGGCTGCGCGGCGGGCCAAGGAAGAGGCAACAAAGGCCACTGCTCCCAAAACCGCGGAGCCGGACGCTGAAGAGGCCGCTGCCAAGCCGGCGAAGCCGGGCAAGGGTGCGGCCGCGCCGGGGTCCATGCGTGCTCACATGCACAAGCCCGTGGCGGGCGAGGTTGCGGAGGATGAGGAGGTGGCGAGCCGCCGCCGCGCGGCTGGCCGCGCCGCGGTCAAGCCTGCACCGACCGCCCGGCGCGACGAGCCGAAGCGCCGGACAGGCAAGCTCTCGGTGACGCAGGCCTTGTCCGATGACGAAGGGGCGCGCATGCGCTCCCTCGCCGCAGTCAAGCGCGCGCGTGAAAAAGAAAAGCGCCACATGATGGCGCAGCAACCACAGGCAAAGGTCGTGCGCGACGTCGTTCTACCAGAAACTATCACGGTGCAGGAGCTTGCGAGCCGCATGGCCGAGCGCGGCGCCGACGTCATCAAGAGCCTCATGAAAATGGGCGTGATGGCGACCATCAACCAGGCGATCGACGCCGACACGGCGGAGCTGATCATCGGCGAGTTCGGCCATAAGGTGCGCCGCGTCACCGAGGCGGACGTGGAAACCGGCCTTGGCGCCGAGCTGGATGCCGACGAGCACCTGCTGGCGCGCCCGCCGATCGTCACGGTCATGGGCCACGTCGACCACGGCAAGACCTCGCTGCTCGATGCGCTGCGCCAGACCGACGTCGCGGTGCACGAAGCGGGCGGCATCACCCAGCATATCGGCGCCTACCAGGTCCTGCTGCACAACGGCGGCAAGATCACCTTCATCGACACGCCGGGCCACGCCGCCTTCACCGAGATGCGCGCCCGTGGCGCCAACGTCACGGACATCGTGGTTCTCGTGGTCGCGGCCGATGACGGCATCATGCCGCAGACGGTGGAGGCGATCCGCCACGCAAAGGCGGCCAAAGTCCCGATCATTGTCGCCATCAACAAGATCGACAAGCCGGACGCCGACCCCAACCGCGTGCGCAACGAACTGCTCAGCCACGAGCTGGTGGTGGAAGAGCTAGGCGGTGACGTGCTGGCGGTCGAAGTGTCGGCCAAGCAGAAGACCAACCTCGACAAGCTCGAGCAGGCCCTGCTGTTGCAGGCCGAAGTGCTGGAGCTGAAGGCAAATCCGGACCGCGCGGCGCAGGGCGCCGTGATCGAAGCCAAGCTCGAGCGCGGCCGCGGCACGGTCGCGACCCTGTTGGTGCAGAAGGGCACGCTCAAGGTCGGCGACATCCTGATCGCGGGCAGCGAGTGGGGCCGCGTGCGCGCCCTGCTCGACGATCGCGGCCGCACCGTTGAGAGCGCTGGGCCGGCGAGCCCGGTCGAAGTGCTGGGCCTGCAGGGCACGCCGCAGGCCGGCGACACCTTTGTGGTGGTGGAATCGGAAGCCCGCGCGCGCGAGATCGCGGAATTCCGCCTGCATCGCCAGCGCCAGCATGCTCTGGCTGCCGCCAAGCGCGGTACCCTCGAACAGATGTTCACCAGGATCCAGGCCGGCGAGGCCAAGGAGCTGGCAGTCGTCATCAAGGGCGACGTGCAGGGCTCGGTCGAGGCGATCACCGCATCGCTCAACCAGCTCTCGACCGACGAGGTCAAGGTGCGTGTGCTGCATGCGGCCGTCGGCGGCATCAACGAAAGCGACGTGACGCTAGCGCGTGCGTCGGGCGGCACGATCATCGGTTTCAACGTGCGCGCCAATCCGCAGGCGCGCGAGCTGGCCAGGCGCGACCATATCGACATCCGCTACTACTCGATCATCTACAACGTGGTGGATGACGTGAAGGGGGCCTTGTCCGGCATGCTGGCGCCGACCCTGCGCGAGAAGTTCCTGGGCAATGCGGAGATCCGCGAGGTGTTCAACATCACCAAGGTCGGCAAGGTTGCCGGCTGCATGGTGGTGGAAGGCGTGGTCAAGCGCGGTGCCAAGGTGCGCCTGCTGCGCGACAGCGTGGTGATCCACGAAGGCTCCCTCAAGACCCTCAAGCGCTTCAAGGACGAGGTGCGCGAGGTCAAGGAAGGCTTCGAATGCGGCATGGCGTTCGAGAACTACGACAACATCGAGAAGGGCGACATCATCGAGTGCTTCGAAGTCGAAGAAGTCGCCCGCGCGCTGGCGTAAGCCGCCGCTTCTCATAGGTCAGTGCAGCGGCGGCCCGGCGTGGGCCGCCGCTGATGTTTTGAGCGAAACGACGAGACGCCAAACGACAAACATGGCTCGCAAGAAGAAATCATCGGCGCCGGCGGGGCAGCGCCAGTTGCGCGTGGGAGAGGAGATGCGTCATGCGCTCTCCGAGATCCTGCGCGAACATCACCTCGATGATCCCGACCTGCACGACAAGATCATCACCGTGACGGAGGTGCGCATCAGCCCGGATCTGCGCAATGCCACCGCGTTCGTGATGCCGCTGGGCGGCACCGACACGGAGAAGACGGTGCAGGCGCTGAACCGCGCATCCGGCTATTTCCGCAGGGAGCTGGGCCGTGCGGTGAAGATGCAGTTCACGCCGACCATCCGCTTCCGCGCCGACGAGACCTTCGATGAGGCGAGCCGGATCGAGAGACTGCTGCACGATCCCGCCGTCGCCCGCGACCTGCAGCCTCCTGAGGATGAGACGGACGATGAGGCGTAAGAAGGGGCAAAAGGTCGACGGCTGGCTGATCCTAGACAAACCGGTCGACCTCACCTCCACCCAGGCCGTCAATATCGTGAAGCGCATTTTCAATGCGCAGAAGGCAGGGCACGCCGGTACGCTCGACCCGCTGGCCAGCGGCATCCTGCCGATCGCGCTAGGGGAGGCGACCAAGACCGTGCCCTACGCGGTGGATGCGTCGAAGACCTATCGCTTCACGCTGCACTTCGGCGAAGCGCGCGCGACGGATGATGCGGAAGGTGCGGTGATCCAGACGTCGGACCAGCGACCGAGCGATGACGAGATCCGCGCCATCCTGCCCAGGTTCACCGGCTCCATCAGCCAGGTGCCGCCGGCTTTTTCCGCCATCAAGGTTGAAGGCGAGCGGGCCTATGACCTGGCCCGGGCCGGCGAGGCCGTCGCGCTGGAGCCGCGTCAGGTCATGATCCATGTCATCCGCCTGCTGGCGCGTTCCAATCCCGACGAGGCGACTTTCGAAGTGGTCTCCGGCAAGGGCGCCTACATGCGCGCCCTGGGGCGGGATTTGGCAATCGGATTAGGGACTTGCGGTCATATCAAGGACTTGCGGCGCAGTGCCGTCGGGCCGTTCACCGAGAATCGGGCGATTTCGCTGGAATCTTTGAAGGCCCTGGGGCATAGTCCCGCCGCTTTTGAGCACCTTTTGCCCGTCGAAACCGCGCTGGACGACATCCCGGCCCTGGCTTTGACGGCCACCGAGGCGATCCGCCTTCGGTCGGGACAGCCGGTTGGATTGCTCCACCGACAAGACCGCGACCGTATTTACGAGCTTGCTCCCGGCGGCATGGTCCGCGCTATGGCGGAGGGCAGGCTCGTGGCCTTGACGAGATTCGAGGCCGGCGAGCTCGTTCCGGTGCGGGTGCTGAACCTCTAGAGAACAAGGAGAAACCCGATGTCGATCACGGCCGAGCGCAAGCAGGAACTGATCAAGGAATATGGCGGCGGCACGAACACCGGTGCGCCCGAGGTGCAGGTGGCTCTGCTGTCGGAGCGGATCAAGAATCTGACCGAGCATCTGCAGACGCATGAGAAGGACTTCCACTCGCGTCGCGGTCTCTTGGTCATGGTCGGGCAGCGTCGTCGCCTGCTCGACTACCTCAAGAAGAAGCACACGGCACGCTACCAGGACATCATCAGCAAGCTGGGGCTGCGCCGCTAACGAGTATTCGCGAACCCGCCTTCGATGAACCATCGGGGCGGGTTCGTGTTTTAGGGATCGACGGCGCCGAAACGACCGGAGCGCATTGATCGATCCAAGGACAGCCGGGCCGACGCAAGCAACGTCCCCGTTCTCTACCCAAGAACACAAGATGACGTTGTTTTCGCGGGTCCGGCAGAAATCCGGTCGCTCACGACTATGGATTCCGAAAAGGACCAAGGAATGTTCAAAGTTTACCGCAAGGAACTGATGTGGGGCGGGCGGAAGCTCGTCCTCGAGACCGGACGCATTGCACGGCAGGCGGACGGCGCCGTCCTCGCCACCTATGGCGATACCATGGTGCTCTGCACGGCGGTGGGCGCCAAGGCGCCCAAGCCAGGGGTGGATTTCTTCCCCCTGACCGTCAATTATCAGGAGAAGAGCTTCGCTGCAGGCAAGATCCCGGGCGGCTTCTTCAAGCGCGAAGGTCGCCCGAGCGAGAAGGAGGTGCTGACCTCCCGCCTCATCGACCGGCCGATCCGCCCGCTGTTCCATCCCGCCTATCGCAACGAGACGCAGGTCATCTGCACCGTCCTCAGCCACGATCTGGAGAATGATCCGGACATCGTGGCGATGGTGGGAGCGTCCGCCGCGCTCACCATATCCGGCATTCCCTTCATGGGGCCGGTCGCCGCGGCGCGCGTCGCCTATATCGACGGCCAGTACGTGCTGAACCCGAAGTCCGATCAGCTGTCGCAATCGCAGCTCGACCTGGTGGTCGCCGGCACCGCCGAAGGCGTGCTGATGGTCGAATCCGAGGCCAAGGAGCTGTCGGAAGAGATCATGCTGGGCGCAGTCAATTTCGGCGCGGTCGAGTACCAGCATGCGATCAACGCGATCATCGACCTGGCCGAGCAGTGCGCGAAGGAGCCGTGGCCCCTCGCCGAGGAATCGCCCGAGAAGAAGGCTGTGTGGGCGGCGCTGCAGTCGCAGTTCAGCGGCGAGCTGACGACGGCCTATGCCGAGCAGTCGAAGCAGGCGCGCACCGAGAAGATCGACACGGTGAAGACCAAGGCCAAGGAGCAGATCGGCGGCGATGATCCGGTGAAGACCGAGCTGGTCGGCAAGCTGTTCAAGGATCTGGAGCGCGACATCGTGCGCGGTGCGATCCTCAATACCGGCCAGCGCATCGACGGCCGCGACACCAAGACCGTGCGTCCGATCACCGCCGAAGTCGGCATCCTGCCACGCGCCCATGGCTCCTCGCTCTTCACGCGCGGCGAGACCCAGGGCCTCGTCGTTGCCACCCTGGGCACCGGCCAGGACGAGCAGATCATCGACGCGTTGGAAGGCGAGTATCGCGAAGCCTTCATGCTGCACTACAACTTCCCGCCCTATTCGACGGGCGAGGCGGGCCGCATGGGATCGCCGGGCCGGCGCGAGATCGGCCACGGCAAGCTCGCCTGGCGCGCGATCCATCCGCTGCTGCCGGACAAGGAAGCGTTCCCCTACACCATCCGCGTGGTGTCGGAGATCACCGAATCCAACGGCTCGTCCTCGATGGCGACGGTGTGCGGCACTTCATTGAGCCTGATGGATGCGGGCGTGCCGCTGGCGCGCCCGGTGGCGGGCATCGCCATGGGCCTGATCAAGGAGCAGTCCGGCTTTGCGGTGTTGAGCGACATCCTGGGTGACGAGGATCACCTGGGCGACATGGACTTCAAGGTGGCCGGCACGGAAATGGGCATTACCGCGCTGCAGATGGATATCAAGATCACCTCCATCACGGCCGAGATCATGAAGATCGCGCTCAACCAGGCGAAGGATGGGCGCATGCACATCCTGGGCGAGATGGCCAAGGCCCTGACCGGCGCGCGCGAAGCGGTGAGCCAGAACGCGCCCCGCATCACCGTCATTAACATCCCGAAGGACAAGATCCGCGAAGTGATCGGCTCCGGCGGCAAGGTGATCCGCGAGATCTGCGAGGTCACCGGCGCCAAGATCGATATCGAGGATGACGGCACGATCAAGGTCGCGGCGGTCGACGCGTCGGCGGCCAAGGCGGCGATCGACTGGATCCGCGGCATCGTGGCGGAGCCGGAGGTCGGCGTGGTCTACGACGGCAAGGTCGTGAAGATCATGGATTTCGGCGCCTTCGTGAACTTCCTCGGAAGCCGCGACGGCCTGGTCCACATCTCCGAGCTCGCGCCGCAGCGCGTGAAGACCGTCGGCGACGTGGTGAAGGTCGGCGATCTGGTGAAGGTGAAGGTCATCGGCATGGATGATCGCGGCAAGGTCAAGCTGTCGATGAAGGCCGTCGACCAGCAGACCGGCGAGGACATCAGCCAGAAGCCTCAGCAGGTCGCGCACGATGTCGGCGAACAGCCGGCGATGTAATTCAGACGACAGGTATCAGGGATCAGAGGTCAGAAGTCGTCGCGCATGATTCTCCTGATCCCTGATTCCTGATACCTGATCCCTGACATGCACATCCCCCCTGTAATTGGACACCGAGGTGCCGCCATGGCGGCGCCGGAGAACACCTTGGAAGGCCTGCGCGAGGCTAAGCGCCAGGGCGTGACGTGGGTCGAGGTCGACGTGAAGCTGACGGGCGACAACCACGTCATCCTGCTGCATGACGATCTGCTCGACCGCACCACCAGCGGCAACGGGCCGGCGGCGCAAGCGGCGCTGACGGCGGTCCGGGCGCTGGACGCCGGCGCGTGGTTCGGGCCGGCTTTCGCGGGCGCGAAGGTGCCGACGCTGGAAGAGACGGTGAAGGAGCTGATCGCGCTCGGCCTCAACTGCAACTTCGAGATCAAGCCCTGCCGCGGGCGCGAGCGCGTGACGGCGGAGCTCGCAATGCGGGAGCTGCAGCGTCTGTGGCCATCGGACGCGGACAAGCCTCTCATCTCCTCCTTCGCCTATCAGTCGCTGCAGGCGGCCCATCAGCTGGCGCCGGAATTCCCGCGCGCGCTCCTGGTGGAGGAGGTGCCGGCGAACTGGCAGGCCTTGTGCGAAGGGGTCGAGGCGGTGGCGCTCAATCCCTGGCACAAGCCCCTGACGGCGGAAGGGACAAAAGCGATCAAATCTGCCGGCTACAAGGTCCTCTGCTACACGGTCAACGAAACCGCCCGGGCGCGTGAGCTGTTCGACTGGGGCGCGGACGGCGTGTTCTCGGATACGCCGGGGATGCTGATCGAAGCCCTCGGGATGTAGCGCTTCCTGCCTTCCACCCTCTCGGAAACTCCTCCCTCAAGCTGGGGAAGTTCAGGGCGGGGAAAGCAAGCGAAGATTGTCTCACACCGAGGCGCGGCTTCTCCCACCCCAATCCTCTCCCCTATCAGGGGGGAGGGGTCCTTGGGAGGGGTAAACGTAAATGGGGAAAGTGCTATACTCGGATGGTTGTTAGGCCGTATCGGCCGCGGGGAGAAGTAAGTTGAAAGCGTTGAACGCAATCCTGATTTCGGGGCGCGAGGTGTTGCCGCTGGTGGAAGGCGGCAAGGGCATCTCCGTCTCCAACGGCGAATCCTCCGGCGCGTGGGCGCTGGCGGGCGGCGTCGGCACCTTCTCCGGCGTCAATGCCGACTCCTATGACGAGCACGGCAACCGCATTCCACAGCTCTATTACGGCAAGACGCGGCGCGAGCGGCACGAGGAGCTGCTGGCCTATGCCATCAAGGGCGGCATCGCCCAGGCGCGGATCGCCTACGAGGCCGCCTGCGGCCAGGGCCGCATCCACATGAACGTGCTGTGGGAGATGGCGGGCGCGGAGCGCGTGCTGCACGGCGTGCTGGAAGGGGCCAAGGGCATGATCCACGGCGTCACCTGCGGCGCCGGCATGCCCTACCGCATCGCGGAGATCTGCGCGCAGTACGGCGTGCACTATTATCCGATCGTCTCGTCGGCCCGCGCCTTCCGCGCCTTGTGGAAGCGCGCCTATCACAAGTTCCAGGACTGGCTGGGCGCCGTGGTCTACGAGGACCCGTGGCTCGCCGGCGGTCACAACGGCCTCTCCAATGTCGAGGATCCGACCAAGCCGGGCGATCCCTATCCGCGCGTCAAGGAGCTGCGCGACGTGATGCGGGATGAATGCGGCTTGGCTGAGACGCCGGTGGTGATGGCGGGCGGCGTGTGGTGGCTCTCCGAGTGGGAGCATTGGCTCGACAACGCGGAGCTCGGCCCGGTCGCCTTCCAGTTCGGCACCCGGCCGCTGATGACCCAGGAAAGCCCGATCTCCAACGCCTGGAAGAAGAAGCTGCTGACCCTGAAGAAGGGCGATGTGTTCCTGAACCGCTTCTCGCCCACCGGCTTCTATTCGTCCGCCGTCAACAACGCCTTCATCCACGAGCTGCGCGAGCGCGGCGAGCGCCAGGTCGCCTACAGCCAGCACAAGGTGGGCGAGCATACCGAGCCCTTCCCCGTCGGCGCGCGCGGCCGCCTCGTCTATCTGACGGCCGCCGACAAGGTGCGCGCGGAGGCATGGGTGGCGGAAGGCTATGTCGAGGCGATGCGCACGCCGGAATCGACTCTGATCTTCGTGACGCCGGAGAAGGAGAACGAGATCCTCACCGACCAGATCAACTGCATGGGGTGCCTTTCCGCCTGCATGTTCTCTAACTGGTCGCAGAACGAGCAGGGCACCACCGGCAAGAAGGCCGACCCGCGGAGCTTCTGCATCCAGAAGACGCTGCAGGAGATCAGCCACTCCGACAAGATCAACGACCAGCTCATGTTCGCCGGCCACAACGCGTACAGGTTCGCGCAAGACCCGTACTACGCGAACGGGTTCATCCCGACGGTGAAGCAGCTGGTGGAGCGGTTGGTGACGGGGTATTAGAGCGACAAGAAATGACCTCGAATCCAATTGGTCAAGTAGGAGTGCAGTTCCATACCCGGTCGAGCATTTTGCAAGAAGAACCGAAAGCTCCGCTCTAAGGTGCCATGCTGCTGAAGAAGGGCTGAAAGTCTTTCGAGCGTGATACCTAGGGTTTTGGACTTGCGGACATGAGCGATTTTTGCGCTCCAGATGTGCTCCATCACGTACAGCGCAACGTCCATATGAGAATCGATGTCCGCATTAAGCCCGCCGAAAAACGCTAGGGCTGACCCAACCTTTTCCATCTTATCACTCTGAGACTGGGCGGCGAGAGCCACAATGGTTGGCCCATTGACGGTGATGTGGCCGTGACGCAAAGCGCCAAGATCGCTGACCTTGAGCGAATACGTGTCTAAATCAATAAGACCCTCTTCTAGAGCGACCATGAGGATTATTTGGAGCCAGACTCCATTCTGAGATGATATCTGGGCCGCAATTGCGCGAAGTCCGATGTCCTCAGAAACCAGAAGGAGCTTGCGTGCTTCTGATACATATATTGGATCGAAGGCATGCTTGGTATCGATGTCGAACAGTTGGTACGAAATGTCAGGCGGGAGATGTGGTGCCTCGGCAGGTAGTACTTCTAGGTTGGTCTCAATTTCACGAATTCCCGCTTCTATGGTGCTAACTGCGTGCTGAACTCGCTCAATGTTGAACTCTTCTCGAACAAATCTTCCGTTCTCAAAGCCTACTGTGAAGAACGGCTGGCTCCCGTGAAATTGCAGGCCATTGCGCCAGTTCCGAAACTCGTCCAGGGCCGATTGAGGTATGGCGACTCGCTGGAAGAGTGCTTTGAGTATTGGTAGTACCTTGAGCGAATAGGCGGTCCAGGCGGCGTGAGCGTCGAGTACTACACCTGTAGAGCGATATTCTCTTGCGATCTTTAAGGCTTCCTCTCGCTCAGCGTGAGTGCCAGAGCACGCCCGAATATCATGACCGTGGCCGACCAACATGCTCGCAAACTCAACGGTGCTTCTTCCTAACAGAGTGCTCACCAGAGCAAGGGGGACACCATCACGGACATATAGGTCGAAGATGGCGTTGTTGCGCTCACTTAGCTTCGGAATGAGTGCCCTTGCTGTAACTGTGTCGTCGCTCTCGAGCGCAACTAGAAGCTTGCAACGCAGCAGATTGGGGTCATTGGGAGAGTGCGCAAGAGCTTGTGTTAAAACCAGCTCTGCCTGCGAACCTTGACGGAGTAGGAGATAACCGTTCGCCAAATTTGCGGCCAACGAGATGTTAAAGTCACTCCAGGCGTCCTCATGATGAATAGTCTCATCCCAAATCTCGCGGAGTTGAGTTGTGGCAGTGATAGCCGCGTCTCTTTGTGATGGCGAAAGAGCTGGATAGCCAGTCGATTCTTGTCGCTTAAAGATCGCGTCGAGTTCACCTTCGGCGGCAAATCGTTTGAAGGTCTGGTTATTTGGAAATCGCGCCTGACTTTCGAGTGCCAAGCGATGCCATTCGTCGCGGTGACCTCTCGATCGGAAGAAATCGAGCTTTGCAGTAATAATGTCTTCGTCATCGGGGATATCACTCGGAATGACGTCGGATAGACTGCTGACGCTCTCTACATCGCGGACCGCGAAGATCAGACTCGGAGCAATCGAGGCCCGGTCTATCGCATGTGAGATAGCGTCGACGCCAATTTCATAAGCCTCTTGCGCTCTCCCTAGTAGTACGAGGCCGAGAATCTTTTTGCCGATCGCTTTTGGATCAAGGGGTAAAAACTCGTACGACTCCAGAAAAAGGGTTCCTGCGCGGTTGATCTCGCCCAAGCGAAGAAAGCAGGCGCCGATGTTCGCCTTTACACGGAATCGAAGTCTTGATTCAGAGTCCGCTGGAAGCTCATTCCAAAGGGCTTCTAGTAGTGCGAGGGCAGATCGCGGTTGCCCACGATTGATCATGTCTCGGTATTGATCAATCTGCCTATCAATAAATGTATCGAACTTTGCAGAATCTGAGTTGGTGGCTTGAGAAGTCGCATGTGCGAGGGTGAGCGCCTCAAGTCTTTGGATGCCGGCGATAATTGCTGTTGAGCTTTCCTTTGAGTGAAGTTCAATTCTCTCTACGCCTTCGAGCACAAGATTCAGACGCGGGGTTGCGTCAGGATAGAAGGCTGTGAGCGCACGCTCGTGCTCTATGATCTTGGTAGAAAGGGTTTTCCAGCCCCAAACTTGGACTTCGAAATCGCGACCTAATGAAGCCTGGGCCGCCGTAAACAGCCTTGCGCGCTCATCAAGAAACTCATCATCTTCCGCACTCGTGACGATAATGAATTCTTTAAGTGGTGGATTAAAGTTGAGAGCCTGCGTTGCCTCCTTATCAACGGTATTCCGGGGCAGTTTTGTCGCCTTGATCGCTAATTTACATTGGATGCCCACCCAGTGATCTAAGGAGCGGTTCCTCCTTCTTCCGTACAAGTCGACCCCATCCTGAGATTGGCCGGACGTTCCATTCTCTTTTACGTTAGGGTCGCCCAATATCTCTTCAAAGAGCACTTTGCATTGCGCTTGGAAGGCTCCCGGATCAGTAGTTTTGGGAATTTGTGTCGAAGACAGAAGGGCCATGAATCGTGCTGCTTCCAGCTGTCGCGCAGAATCATTCGAGTCGCGCCCGAAATTTTAGAGCAAGCAATGCGTGCACAACAGCTTTATGGTGGGAAAGCCCTCGGATCGCGTTCGTTGGAAATGTTATTTTGGGGTGCGTGTGCCGTCCAAACGCTCGACCATGCGGGTCTAGTGACGCACCGAGCCGCCGTCCGGGCTAGGTCGATGGTGTAATCGCGCTGGTCTCGGTCCACACACACTCCACCACGCCCACTGGCGCCGCGAAGCCTTTCAGCTGCCGCTGCTCCGCTGCCTTGAACAGCGCGGCGTCGCCGTGCTCGCGGCAGATGGTCTCTGACACCAGGATCTGATCGGCCGCCGCTTCGCTACACAGGCGCGCGGCGAGCTGCACCGTCTTGCCGAACAGGTCGTTGCTGTCCTCGACCGGCTCGCCGCTGTCGAGGCCGATGCGAATGTGGATCGGCTCGGGGTTGCTCGTGTTGTGGCGCTGGAATTCACGCTGGATGCGGATCGCGCAATCGACGCCCCGCGCGCTGTCGGGAAACGAGGCCATGATGCCGTCGCCGGTGTGCTTCACCTCGCGGCCGTCGCACGCGGCGAGGCAGCGGCGCACGATCGAGTCATGCGCGCGGATGAGCTCGGTCGCGAGGCGGTCGCCGAGGCGCGCGGTCATCTCCGTCGAGCCGACGATGTCGGTGAACAGGATCGCCCGGTGGCCGGCATCCATGGCGCTTGCGGCATGCCCGCTGGAGGCGGGCGAAGGATCCGTGATGCGACCGAGGAACGCCTCGACTGCGGAGAGCGAAACCTCGACGATCTCGCCGGCGACGTGGCCATGCGCCTCGCGGTGCACGCGTTGCGCCGATCCCTTATCAGGCGCATCGACCAGGCAGAAGATCGTGCCGCGCTGTTGGTCGAACCAATAGGTCAGGAAGCGTACCCCATACCGATCCTGGACCTCGAGGTCTCTGCGGTGCGCCTCCGCGACGTCGGCAGCCGTCGTTTCCCACACATCATGGCGATCCATGAAGATTGGCATGCAGGTCCTCCGCTTTGCTGCCGAGGCCGATTCCGCAAAGCTGAATAACTATACGCAGGTCGGACGGGCTTCTCCAGGCCCGCGAAAACTGTGCACATGCCGCCGTTTTCACAACCCTACGGCCGTGGAGTCATCCTCAGAATTGGGCGATGGTGCGGTGGAACAATCGAGCTTGCGCAACGTTTGCATCTGGTTGCCCGCCGTGCCGCGGGGGCTTTGCTGGCTGCCCTGAGACCGACGGAATTTGACCAAGCCTTTGGCCCACCTTCGTGAGTCCGTGTCCACTGCGCCTATCCTCTACGGCGCAGCCTACAACGTCTACGTCCGCGCGGTGCGGCTCGCCTTGGCGGAGAAGGGGGCCGACTACCAGATGGTCGAGGTCGATCTCGGCGCGGAGGAAGGGGCGCCGGCGAACTACCTCCATCACGCGAGCTTCATGCGCATCCCGGCCTTCGAGCATGAGGGCGAGCGGCTCTACGAAGCCAGCGCCATCACGCGCTATATCGACGAGGCATTCGAAGGTCCTGCGCTGATGCCGGACGCGGCGCGTGATCGCGCGCGCGTCAACCAGATCATCAGCGTCATCGAGAATTACGGCTACGGGCCGATGGTGTGGATCATCTTCGTCGAGCGCTGCCGTGCCGCGGTGGCCGGCCGCCAGGCGGACGAAGCGAAGATTGCCGCCGCTGTCCCGCAAGTCGCCTATGCGCTGGATGCGCTCGAGGAGATGGCCGACAAGGACGGTCCGCAGCTGATCGGCGACCAGCTGACCCTCGGCGATCTGCACCTCGCCGCCATGCTGGCCTATGGCACCCTAGCGCCCGAAGGTGCTGCGCTGGTGAACGCCCGCCCGCGCCTCGCCCGCTGGTGGGACGGCATGAAGCAGCGCCCCAGCATGCAATACACCCGCTCACCGCTGGAGCATTAGAGCAGCATCGGCGCGAGCACGAGCATGGTGAGCGCGCACATCCTGTGAACTCGCCCGCGCTCTATGGCAACAACGCCTGTGCGCCGCGCCATAGATCCTGCGCGATCTCGGAAGCGGGCCGCGCCTGCGCGAGCCAGCCACCCTGGCCGGACCAGGCTTGCATGCCGTCGAGCGTGTTTGTCTTCGCGGCTGCGCTGCGCATCCCTTGGGTGAGGCCGCGCTGAATGGGATAGGGCGTCGGGCGCGGCGCGCCGGGTGCGTTCGCGGCGCGTGCGAACGCGGTCGCGTAGCTGCGCCCCGCCCGCCCGGAGAAGGCGCGCGTCACCAGCGTGTGCTCCGGCAGCGCGTCCGCGATCGCGTCCGCCCAGGCCGTCGGGATGCCGGCTTCGGGCGCGCGCAGGAATCCGGTGCCGATCTGCACGGCGGACGCGCCCAGCACCAGACAGGCCGCGACGCCGCGCTCATCGGCGATGCCGCCCGTCGCCACCACCGGCACAGGCACGGCGTCGACGATCGCGGGCAGCAACGCGAACAGGCCGGCCATCGTCGGCTCGGCATACGAGGCATCGAAACTACCGCGATGGCCGCCCGCTTCCATGCCTTGCGCCACGATGACGTCCGCGCCCGCCTCCACCGCGCGCTTGGCTTCCGCGACAGTCGTGACGGTCGCGAACCAGGCGATGTCCTGCGCTTTCATGCGCGCGACGAACGCGGCGGGGTAAAGACCCATGATGGAGGAAATGGCGGAAGGGCTCGCCGCGAGAATGGCATCGCATTGCGCCGCAAAGTCCGGCAGCGTGAACTCCGCAGCGTCGGTCTGCACGGGCGGCCCCCAGGCAGCGAGGAAGTCGCGCATCGCCTGTTCGGCGGCGGGATCGCGCTGCGGCGGCGGATCCGGAACCCAGAGATTGATCTGGAACCCGCCGTTGGTCTTCGCGCGCACGGCGGACACCCAACATTCGATCTCTGCCGGCTGCATCAACGTGGCGCCGCAGCCGCCGAGGCCGCCCGCGTTCGCCACCGCGATGCTGAGTGAAGGCGGACATGCGCCCGCCATTGGTGCCAACAGAATGGGCAGGCGCAGGCCGAAGCGCTGGCAGAAGGCCTGGGCGCGCTCGCGTGGGGATTGTCGCTCGCTCATCGCGCTCCCTCGCTAGGCGGCATATTTCGCCACCGCACTTTCGTTCCATTCCATGCCCAAGCCCGGCCCGCGCGCCGTGACGGCACCATCGATGACCGGCAGCGGGTCTTTCAGGATCGCGCCGGCGCTGTCGAGGTATTCGAGATAAAGCGCGGTTGGCGTCACCGGCATCACATGGGTGCTCGCCTCGATGAAGATGTGGCTGGAGACCGGCAGGCTCGCGATCTCGGCGAGCGCGGCGGCCTTGAGCCAGCCGGTGACCCCGCCGATCTTCATGATGTCCGGCATGGCGTGATCCGAGGCGCCGGCTTGGATCGACTTCGCCAAGTCGGCAGCGAACCACCAGTTCTCACCGGTCTGTACCGGGACAAGCCGGCTCGCGCGTACCGCCGCGTGGCCGATCAGATCCTCGGCCGGCACCGGCTCCTCGACCCAGGTGAGGTCATATTGCGCGAGGGCCTGCAGGCGGCGGATCGCCTCTGGCGCGGTGAGGGACTGGTTGTAATCCACCATGAGGCGCGCCTGATCGCCGATGATACCGCGCACCTCGCGCACAACCTTCACATCCGCCTCGAGGCTGCCGCCGCCGATTTTGATCTTGATGGCGCGGAAGCCTTGCGCCAGCGCCTGCTCCAGGCGCCTCGCATCCTCCCTGATGTCGATCAGGCCGAAGGAATCGTAGGCAGTGACCGGCCGCGCCGTGCCGCCGAGCAGGGCAACGACCGGCTGATTGAGCGCGCGTCCCAGCACATCCCACAGAGCCATATCGATGCCGGACAGCGCCATGCCGAGCAGTCCCTGCCGTCCGAGCAGGCGGAAGGTGCGCTCGAACTCCGCCGCGCGCTCCTGCGGCGCGCAAGGCTTGCCCTTGAGAAGCGGATCGATGTCTTCGATCAGCGTCTTCAGCGCCCGCAGCATCAGTTTGGTGTAGGCGAAGAGATAGGCGCGGCCGGTAATCCCCTGCTCGGTGGCGACGTCAATCAGGAGCAAAGGTGAAGCGGGAATCTCGCCCGACGCCGTGCGCAGCGGGCGGGCCAGCGGCGCGACCACGGCGCGCGCGGTGAGGGAGCGGATGGTGAGGGAATTTTCAGGCATGGAACGCCTCCAGTCGATCGATGCTAGGACGGGAGGCGAGGCAGGTATATACACTACTCAGTATACAATCCTCTTCTGTCATCCCGGTCGAGCAAAAGCGAGAGCCGGGGCCTATATGTCATGGCCGCGACACCGATCCACATGGGTCCCGGGTCGCGCTGCGCTTGCCTGGGATGACAGTATTGAGAAGCGTCAGGAAGGAAGCACAATGCCCCGCGATCCAACCGCCACGCGCACGCGCATCTATGCAGCGGCCTACACGCTGTTCTATCGCAAGGGGTTCCAGCGCACGAGCCTGGACGACGTCGCTGCGAAGGCTGGCGTTACCAAGCGCACGCTCTACTACCATGTGCGCAGCAAGGATGACCTTGCGGGCGCGATGCTGGCGCATCAGCACGGCTTCGTGCTCCAGGAGATGGCGCGCTGGATCGGCGATGCCGCGGACGCACACAAGCTGGTGGACCAGCTGTTCGACAGCGTCGCCCGCTGGGCGGCGCAAGCGGGCAAGGGCCGCTGGATCGGCTCCGGCTTCACGCGCATGGCCATGGAGCTGGCCGACCTGCCGGGTCATCCGGCGCGCGTCGCGACGCGGCGGCACAAGAGCGAGGTGCAAGCGGAGCTGGCGCGGCGCCTCGCAGCGTGCCGGGTCAGGAGGCCCTACGATGTGGCGGCGCAACTCCAGATGCTGCTGGAGGGCGCAATGGCGCTGATCCTGATCCACGGTGATGTGCGCTACGCCAGGCTTGCCGCCGCGGCCGCACGCAAATTGATCTAGGCGATCGCGGCAACCCGCTCTTCCGAAGCTTGCGGCCTAGAGCTCGGCCTGCAGGGCGCGGGCTTCCTCCACGATCTCCTGCAAATCGCGGTCCTTCTCCGCGGCGTAGCTGGCGATGAGCCGATCCACGCTCTGCGAGGCCTCCGCGGTCCGTCCCACCTCTGCAAGAGTCTCGGCCTTGTGCAGCAGCGCTTCGGCGACGGCATGCTTGAGGTGGATCGAGTCCGCATCACTATAGCGTCGGACGGCCTCGTCATAGCAGGCGATCTCCGAGTCGATTTCGCGCTCGCCTGTATCCGCGGCGGCATCCTCCGCGATCGCGCCGAGGCTCATGCCCTTGTGGATCAGGGCATCGGCGGCGACGGCACGCACCTGATCGTCGGGATCTTCGGCATAGCGCCGCAGCACCTCGTCATAGCAGTCCATCTCCGCGCTCACCTCATCGGCATCGCTCAAGGTGACGGCCTTGAACATCAGCGCCTTGCCAGCATGCAGACGGAGCGTGGGATCGGGCGAATCACCATAAAGCCGGAGCACATTGTCATAGGCCGCCAGCTCCTTGTTGCGGGCGCCGCGCCGGCCGAACGCCACGGCCTGGCGGATCATGGTGCGCGCAACGCTGTCGGCGATCGGCCAGTAGGATTCCGTACGATAGCGATCGATGATCTGATCGCAGATCTCGACGACGGTTTCGAAGTCCTCCTGGTCGCGGTAGATCTGCATCTTGTCTTCGAGACCGATCAGGACCGCTTCGCTGATCTGGCGGTCGCTGCTGGCGCCGAACCGAGCAAACAGTTCGCCATAGCCCTCGATCTCCTTGTCCTGCCGGCCGAGATAGCCGAACAACTTCGCCCGATAGCGCATGGCGCGTGCAACGCACCTTTGAACAACCACATCGTCAACATCCTGGAAGCGGCGTATCGCCTCCTCCGAGCAGTCGAGAGACTCTTGCCACCGCTCAAGCGAATGCAGCGCCGAGCCCTTCCTGTTCAGCGATCGCGCCACCAAGCGACGTAGCTCCAGCAACTCGTTGCCGAGCGGCACGGCAGAGGCCACGCGGTCAAGAAACCGCGTGAGTGATTGATCAAGCGTCGCAATCGCCGCCTCGTCCCGATCCATCGTCGTCAATACGATTGACTTGTCGTACCAGATTTGGGCCAGCGCGCGGGCGATCTGAGCACCGGCAGGATCGGATCGTTCGGTCGCCAAGCACAGGGAAGCCGCCTCATCCAAGAGATCGAGCGCCTGCTGCTTCTCATCGTGCCGGAAACGAATCGTCGCAAGGCCGTCCAGGGCCAGCGCGCGTTCGTGAGGCCGTGCGGCGAGCTTCAGCGCTTCCTCGAATGCGGCGAGGGCTTCCGCGTTCTTCACTTTCGATAGGGCATCTTCGCCGCGCTCCAACCATTCCTGACATGTCTCTGGCATCTCGGCGTCCCCTAGTAGAACACGCTGCGCGCGCGGTGGCGCGGGATCGCCTTGTAGCGCCCTTCCTGGCCGCGGTTCCACAGCAGGTAATCGAGCGCCACGGAGGTGATGTGCGCATGGCCAGCCTGATGCAGGCGTTCCTTCAGTAGCTCGACGCCGTGCAAGGCGGCGGCGCGGATCTCAATCTCCTCGATGGAGCCGGCCTCGAGCGGATCTTCGCGGTCGATGCGCGCGGCGAGGTCCGGGTCATAGTCCAGGATGCCGTCGACCCGCAGCACATGCGGCACCAGGTTGTCGGCAAAGATGGTGAGCTGGTCGAGATCGTCGAACCTGCCCCAACCTTCGTTGTCGAAGGCGAGGCCGAGATCGGCCGCGGTCAGCTGCGCCCGCTTCATGAAAGGCACCTTACGGCCCTGCCAGATCGCCACGTCGTCGAAGAACGGCATGATGCGGAGGGTCGCGACCAGCTTCTCCGCCTTGTGCTCCGCGCGCTCGACCAGTTGCGCCGGATCGCCGTCGAAGCGTGCCAGCAGCAGCGCGCCGAGGTCGTTGAGCGCCTTGGCGAACAGGCCCATCAGCTCGGCCGCCGGTGGGCTCCCCAGGTCCTGGCCGAAGATGCGCGCACAATCGCCTTGCGTCAGCTTGGCGAGGCGCGCCGCGCTCGGCGCGCCTTCCCCCTGGAACCAGTCATTGAGGCCGGCCGCCATGGTGAAATAGCCGGAATGGCCCGGCCGTTTGCGGACATGCGGGAAATAGCCGGAGCCGAAATTGATCGCATCCAGAGCCAGGATGAAAGCGAGCGTATCCTTGCCATGGCCAAGGTAGTGGGTCGCGGGGTCGAGTGTCGCCGCGCCGATCTCCGCAATCGGGAAGTCGCGCGCGTAATCCTTGAGGCGCGCCTCTTGGATGCGCACACGCGTCGCATGCTGCGCCACTGCACGGCACCCCTCCCTGATCTCATCGAAGATGGACATGGACGCGCTCCTTCGCTGTCGCACCATAGCGTCCTGCCGCCACCCGATCCAAGCCCACAATGGACCCGCGCTCCGCTTGCGCCTATCTTCGCCGCCAGTGGACAGGGGAGGCCATTGTGGAGATCGTGTATTACGCGGCGGCGAGCCTGGATAGCTTCATCGCGACGCCCGATGGCGGGATCGACTGGCTGCCGCCCATCGAAGCCGACGGCGAGGATTACGGCTATCACGATTTCTACGCGTCGGTCGATGCCGTGCTGATGGGCAGTGCAACCTACGAGAAGATCCTGCGCCACGCCGCCTGGCCTTATGCCGGCAAGCCCTGCTGGGTGTTCACCAGGCAGCGGCGCTATGCCAAGAGCAACGATGCCAATATCCAGTTCACCGCGGCGTCGCCGGATCATATCGCGGAGGAGCTCGAAGGCCAGGGCCTGAAGCGTGCCTGGCTGGTGGGCGGAGGCAAGCTCGCGGCATCGTTCCGCGAGCGCGGCCTCATCACCACCTACGGCATCGGCATCGTGCCGACGATCCTCGGTGCAGGTATCCCGCTGCTCGACGCCCGCGGCCTGCTGGAGCAGTTGACGCTCACCGGCTGTCAGACGTATCCGGACGGCACCGTCATGCTCTGGTACCGCAAAGCAGCATAGCCACTTATGCGAAGCGGAGCTTCATCGGCGGCAGGCCGATGCCGTGCAGTTCGGTGCGCCACGTCTCGCCGGATGCCACCGGAAAGGCGCGAGTCACGGTCCCTGTCGTGATGATCTCGCCGGCGGCCAACGGCGGGTTGTGCCGATCCGTTCTCAGCAGATCGGTGAGATGGCGCAGCGCAGACAACGGGCCGTCCAGCACGTTCTTCGCTTCACCGCGATCAATCGGTACATCATCGCGATAGAGGCTGATCTCGAAATTGGCCAGTGCCGCCAGCCAATCAACGAAGGGCATCGTCCCGATCGATACACGCGGGCCCATGCAGTAGGCGCCGTGCAAGGCAAAGGCCGCGACCGTATCGGCGGCAGCAAAGCGCCAAGCGGGAAACAGGGAATGCACGATCTCAAAACCATGCGCGATCCAGCCGATGCAGCCGAGCAAGGCCACCTCGTCCATCTCCGGCTCGGGCGCGCGCGCAAGGCCAAAGGCGATTTCCGGCTCGATGCGCGGCTCAAGATAGGGCGACAGATCCAACGCCGCGTTGCCATCGGTCTCCTGCACCGTCGTCGCATACATGTCGCCCCAGATCGGGGCATAGACCTGGTATTCGTCCCAGATAGTGCGGTTGGTGAACCCGATCTTGCGCCCGATGGGCCGTTCGCCGCGCGCCTGCCGGATGCGCCGCAGGGCGGCCGTCACCTGATAGGCTTCATCCAGCCCGAACTCCGGCATGCGCGCTGCCAGCGACGCGATCGGCTGCCGCGCCGCCCAGGCCTCCAGGATCTCCTGTGCAATCCGCTCGGGATTGATCATGGATACCATCTGGCGTGAAATTCATCGGCCGCGTCAATATGATTGCCCCATGGATGCCGCATTTGCGGCATCGAGTGCGACCGATGATCTACCGGTTTCTTGTTCTGTTCGCGATGCTTGCGGCCAGTCCGGCTCTCGCCGCTTCGGACTCCGAAGCGCGTCTCTGCCGCGATCTGCGGCTGGAGCCGCCGCTCAGGGTCGAGGCTTGTGCACGGGCCTTGGCTGCGCCGGACCTCACCACGCGAGAGCAGGTGGAGCTATTGAGCGCGCGGGCCAGGGCATTGGACGATCTTGGCGACTACAAGCGCGCGATCGCGGATTACGATTCCGCCATCGTGCTGGCGCCGGACGATCCGGTGCTGCATCTCAATCGGGGCGTTGCCAAGATCCATGACGGGCGTCCCACCGACGCGATCGCGGATTATGACACTGCAATCCGACTTAAGCCGAGTTGGCACCTGCCCTATTTCGATCGCGCGGTGGCCCTGGGCGATCTGGGCCAGCGAGCCGCCGCGCTCAAGGATTATGAGCGGGCGATCCAGCGCAAGCCCGACGACGCCTGGATCTATGTGGGGCAAGGCGACGTGCTGGCCGCGTCCGGCGATCTTGAGCGGGCGCTCGCCTCGTACGACAAGGCGCTGGCGTTACGCGCGGATCTCGACGATCCGCGCGCCAAGCGGGCTTCGGTGCTGCTGCGCCTGGATCGACCGGCAGAGGCGCTGCCCGAATTCGATCACGTGCTGGCCACCCATCCGTCGAAGCCGCATCTTTGGCAAGCGCGTGGCGAGGCCAAGTTCCAGCTGGCGCTCTACGCGGATGCGGTCGCCGACTTCGAGCGTGCGCTCGATCTCGCGCGACAGGACGGCGACGCGCGCCGCGCCTTGGCGCGCGCGCAGCTCGGCGCCGGCGATGTGGAAGGTGCATGGCAAACGATGTCACCCTCATTCGATGCGCCGCGGGCTGAGGCGGCGGATCTGGTGCTTGGCGCGATGGTGGCGATGCTCACCAATCGCGCATCCGCGGCAGATGGTTTGGTGCACCGCGCCATCGATCTCAAGCCCGGCGAGGGTACGGCGCAGGCAGTCCTGGCGCTCACCCTGCAGCGTCAGGGTGACGCGGAGGGCGCACGCAACGCGGCGGAGCTGGCGGCGGCATTTGCGCCGCAAGACGCGCAGGTGGCTGCGGTTGCCAAGCTAGCCGGCGCAAAGATGGACGACGCATCGCTGCCGCGCCTGCCCAGGACCACGCCGGCGAAGGTTGCATTGGCCGATTGTGTCGTCAGTCTCGCTGCCGGCGATCTTGGCACGGCCCGGACAGCGGGGCCCGGCTGGTCGCTCTGCCACTTGGCGGCGGTTCTGACCCGATAGGGCAGCATGTTTGAACTTTCGAATGACTTTTTAACCGCTCTAAGAAATGCCTTCAAATCCAAGGAACGTCTGGTAATATTTCGCGTATGACTGAACTGAAGCAGACCGAGCAGCGACCCTTTACCCCGATCGTTCAGCGCCTACGGGCGGCCGGCCTTCGGCCGACGTCGCAGCGGCTTTATCTGGCGCGCCTTCTGTTCGAGCAGGGTGACCGGCATGTGACGGCGGAGCAGCTCCATTCGGAGGCCCAGGCGGCGCGGATTCCCGTCTCCCTGGCGACCGTCTACAACACGCTGCATCAGTTCACGGCCGCGGGCCTGCTGCGTGAGCTGGTGATCGAATCCGGCCGCTCTTATTTCGACACCAACGTCACCAACCACCACCATTTCTTCTTCGAGGAGAATGGCGCGCTGGTGGATATTCCGGGCGAGCATGTGGCCCTCGCCAGCATTCCGACCCCGCCGGAGGGCGCGAAGGTGAGCCGGGTGGACGTCGTCGTGCGGGTCACTCGCGGCAAGTAGCAGGCTGCTGGCTACCACATTTGTGTAACTCAGCCAGCTATTCAGCAGCTAGTTTATAATTGTTCCAGAGTTCTTGACGGGGCGCCTAAAGCGTCTCATAGTTGGTTTTGAGGGCGGCGATTCCGCTTACCGCCTCCGCGCTCCGCGCGAACCGGTACCCTAAGCCATAAGCATCAGGGAGAATGACCATGGCAGCTCTGAAAGGCTCGAAGACGGAAGGCAATTTGAAGGCGGCATTTGCCGGCGAAAGCCAGGCTAATCGTCGCTATCTCTATTTCGCTCAGAAGGCAGACGTTGAAGGCTTCAATGACGTCTCGGCCGTGTTCCGCTCGACAGCGGAAGGCGAGACCGGCCATGCGCATGGGCATCTCGAGTTCCTCGAGGGCGTCGGCGATCCGGCCACGGGCCTGCCGATCGGTGCCACTGCCGCCAATCTGAAGGCGGCCATTGCGGGCGAGACGCACGAATACACCGACATGTATCCGGGCATGGCGCGCACCGCGCGCGAGGAAGGCTTCGACGAGATCGCCGACTGGTTCGAGACTCTGGCAAAGGCCGAGAAGTCCCACGCCGGCCGCTTCCAGAAGGCGCTCGACACACTGGGCTAAGATCGCGGACCGCGCGATCGCCTGTTTGAGAGGACGGCGCGCTGCGCCGTCCTTGCCTTCTTCTATTGACCATGAACGCTAGGTAGGCCCGATGCGCGAAGGCAGCCTGGAAGCGCCCACTCGGCACGCGCTCGATTGGCGAAATCCCGACTTCTACGACATGGCGAAGATCGAAGCGGAGATGCATCGCGTCTTCGACATCTGCCATGGCTGCCGGCGCTGCTTCAATCTGTGCGATGCCTTTCCGCGGCTGTTCGACTTGATCGACGAATCGCCGACGGGCGAGATGGATGGCGTGAAGCCGGCGGACTACAAGAAAGTGGTCGACGCCTGCACGCTGTGCGACCTCTGCTTCATGACCAAGTGCCCCTATGTGCCGCCGCACGAATGGGACCTGGACTTCCCGCATCTGATGTTGCGCTACCGCGCGGCGGAAGTGAAACAGGGCAAGGCCAGCAAGGTTTATAAACAACTGACTGAGACCGACCGCAACGGCAAGGCGGCCAGCTTCGCTGCGCCGGTCATCAACTGGGTGAACGAGGTCAAGCCGCTCCGCGTCGTGATGGAGAAGACCGCGCATGTCGATGCCGAAGCCAAGCTGCCGAAATTCTGCGGCCGCACGCTGGTGATGCGCGCGGCGGAAGAACCGGTGAAGGTGAACGAGGCGGCGCCGGCCTACGGGCGCAGGGCGGTGCTCTATGCCACCTGCTTCTCCAACTACAACAATCCCGACATTGGCATGGCGACGCGGAAGGTGCTGGCGCACAATGGCGTCGCGACCGAGGTGGTCTACCCGCGCTGCTGCGGCATGCCGCAATTCGAGCGCGGCGACGTCGCCCGCGTCGCCGACCATGCACGGACGGTGAGCGAAGAGCTCGCTTCCTATGTCGAAGATGGCTACGACGTGATCGCCCTGGTGCCGTCCTGCGCGCTGATGCTGAAATTCGAGTGGCCGCTGATCCTGCCCGAGGATCCCCAGGTCAAGGCCTTGTCCGAGGCGACCTACGACGTTGCCGAGTATGTCGTTGATATTGCCGGCCGCGAAGGACTGATGCCAGGCTTGCAGCCGCTCGCAGGCGGCGTGGCGCTCCACATCGCTTGTCACGCGCGCGCACAGAATGTGGGGCAGAAGGCGGCGGAGATGCTGCGCCTCATCCCCGATCCCGATCTGCAGGTGATCGAACGCTGTTCCGGCCATGGCGGCGCATGGGGCGTGATGAAAGGGAATTTCGAAACCGCGATCAAGGTCGGCCGGCCGGTCGCGCGCCAAGCCCTGCAATCCAGCAAGGCGCATGTTGCCTCGGAATGCCCGCTGGCGGCGGAACATATCCTCCAGGGCATGGGAAAGCTTGCGGAGGGCGGCGCATTCCCTCATGAACCCCTGCACCCGATTCAACTCTTTGCCAAGTCCTATGGACTGATGTGATGGTCATGAACGTTCCGACACGCAAAAAAGAGATCACGCCTTCCGACATCCTGTCGCCGGCAGATTATGCCAAGCGCCGCCCTGCGATGCGCGCGGAGGTCGTCGCCAAGAAGAAGAACCGCCGCCTGGAAGTTGGTCCCTTCGCGACCTTCTATTTCGAATGCTACGAGACGATGCTGCAGCAGGTGCAGGAGATGCTGCACATCGAGAAGGGCGGCGAAGCGCAGATCGCCGATGAGCTCTCCGCCTACAATCCGCTGATCCCGCAAGGCAATGAGCTGATAGCGACAGTGATGTTCGAGATCGACGATCCGGTGCGCCGCACGCGCGTCCTGTCGCGGCTGGGCGGCATCGAGAACACGATGTTCATCAAGGTCGGCGAAGAGAAGATCATGGGCGCCGCCGAGCCTGACCAGGACCGCACCACGGCAGAGGGGAAAGCCTCATCCGTGCAGTTCGTGCACTTCCCCTTCACGCACGATCAGATCGCCGCCTTCCGCAAGGCCGGCGCCACCGTCATCGTCGGCATGGATCACGAGAACTACGCCCACATGGCCGTGCTGCCCGAAGCTGTGCGCCAGGAACTGGCGGCGGATTTTGATTAGGCGCTCCGCGCTCCCCTAATGCGTCATGACCGGGCGAGGAGCGCAGCGACGAGACCCGGTGACCCAAGTTTCATTCCGCCGCGCCGTACTTGGATTGCCGGATCATCCGCTTTGCGGCTGTCCGGCAATGACGAAGGAGGGATGTCAAGGGAGCGGAGCGCTCAATTCCCCTCGAACACCTCGTCCGGATACGTCCCCCAGAAATCGTCGCGACGCAGCCAGCCTTTGTAGCCTTTGACCTGAATGCGGCACCAATCGTCGGTGCCGCATTCGGCGATCTGGGCGACGACGCCAGGCTGCAGGATCGCAACCGCCTTGGCCCCGCCGGTCGGATCGGTGCGCAGGGTGCGCGCCTCGTCGATGATGAGGGCGCCGCGCTTGCCGGAGAGCAGGTTCTGCTGCACCCAGCCGACGGTGCCGTCACGGTCGCGGATGCGCCGCCAGGTATCGAACTCCTGGATGATCTCCACCGGGAGGCCTTTGCGCTGATAGACCCAGAGGATAGGATAGTCCTTGCCCGGGCCGGCGCGCAGGTTGACTTCGCTGCTGTCGAGCGAGGCGAAGCGCGGCAGTGGCAGATGGTCCTGGGCGAAAGCGGGTACGAGCCACAGCAGCGCCGCGGCCAGGCCTGCGACCGATCGCGTCAAGGCCCACTTCCACGCCGTCCGGCGCATGGTTACCCTTCCTTCTTCAAGACATTGAATTGCCTGATAATCCAGCCATCCGCGTTGGGTCAAGGCAGAGCAGCGTGCACAAGTCGGCTTTTGCGTCTGCGCCGGCCCGTTGCTAGACAAATCTGCGTTATTCCTGGTATGGCATCGGCCATGTGCACGGCCGCACAACGGCCGGCTTCGCCCTGAAGCGGGCCCAACTGGGGTAGGCTTTCCATGTCCTCAAAACCGCTGGTCATCGTCACCCGGAAGCTGCCGGACGCGATCGAGACCCGCATGATGGAATTGTTCAACGTCCGGCTGAACAACGAGGACGTCCCGCTGACCCAGCCCCAGCTCGTGGAGGCGGTGAAAACCGCCGATGTGCTGGTGCCGACCGTGACCGACCGGATCGATGCCGCAGTGCTGAGCCAGGCGGGCGAGCGCTTGCGCCTCATCGCCTCCTTCGGCACCGGCGTCGACCACATCGACCTTGCCAGCGCGCGGCAGCGCGGCATCACTGTCACCAACACGCCCGGCGTCCTGACGGAGGACACGGCGGACATGACCATGGCGCTGATCCTTGCTGTTGCGCGGCGCCTGAACCAAGGCGAGCGCCTGATCCGCTCCGGCAAGTGGCAGGGCTGGTCGCCGATGGGCATGCTGGGTCACCGCATCCATGGCAAGCGCCTGGGCATCGTCGGCATGGGGCGCATCGGCTCGGCCGTCGCGCGGCGCGCGCGCGGCTTCGGCCTTTCCGTGCATTACCACAACCGCCGGCGCGTCAACCCGCAGCTCGAGCAGCAGCTGGAGGCAACCTATTGGGAGAGCCTGGACCAGATGCTTTCGCGCATGGACATCATCTCCATCAATTGCCCGCACACGCCGGCGACCTATCACCTGCTATCGGCGCGACGGCTAAAGCTGCTGCAGCCCAAAGCCTATATCGTCAACACCGCGCGCGGCGAAGTGATCGACGAGAACGCGCTCATGCGCATGCTGGAGAAAAAGGAGATCGCCGGCGCGGGCCTCGACGTCTTCGAGCACGAGCCGGCCATCAATCCGAAGCTGCTCAAGCTCGACAACGTCGTGCTGCTGCCGCACATGGGCTCGGCCACGCTCGAAGGCCGCGTCGACATGGGCGAGAAGGTCATCATCAACATCAAGACCTTCGTCGACGGCCACAAGCCGCCCGACCGCGTGATCGAGTCGATGTTGTAAGGGCAGCGCCCTGGCTGTGTGGTCCGGTTGGAACATGAAGCCTTAGCATGACCTTTGCCGCCGCGCGGCCACATGGCCGGTCTTCATCGATGTCGCCCTGTTGGGCGCTGCACCTTGCCTACCGTGGTGCGGCCCGCAAGAGATGATCGCAGCGAATACTTCGGCGGTTGCCCGATTGGCCGTGCTTGCCAGCGCGGTGGAATCGGAACTGCGCGAAAATCTCCTGCCGTTCTGGGTTGGTATGCAGGACATGGACGAAGGCGGCTTCGTCGGCGCGGCGACGAGCGACGGGCGCACGGTTCCGTCTGCACCAAAGGGCGCCGTGCTCCACGCGCGCATCCTCTGGGCCTTTTCGGCGGCCTACTTGCGCTTCTCCGATCCGGTGCTGCTGACCGCGGCCAAACGCGCTCACCGTTTCATCGTACGGCACTTGATCGATCCGGTATGGGGCGGCGTGTTCTGGGCGGTGTCTCCCGATGGCGAGCCTATCGAGAAGCGCAAGCATCTGTATGCCCAGGCTTTCGCGATTTACGGCCTGAGCGCCTTTCACCGCGCCAGCGGCGATCCTGCGGCGCTGGAGCTCGCCCAGCAGATATGGCGCGCTATCGAGCGCCATGCGCCCGACCCTGGCGCCCCCGGTTACGTTGAATCGTTCACGCGCGACTGGCGAAGCACGCCAAATACACTGTTCGGCCGAGGTGCCGTCCCGAAGACCTTCAACACCCACTTCCATCTGCTGGAAGCCTATGCCGCACTCCTGGAGGTTTGGCCTGATCCGGCAGTCCTGCGGCGGGTCGAGATGCTTGCAATGCTGATGGCCGAGCGGCTTCTCGACCATCCTCGGCAGACCTTTTGGCAGCGCTTCGAGGCCGATTGGCAAAGCTTGGATCAGGGATTGTCGCATGGCCACGATATCGGGGGGAGCTGGCTCATTTTGACAGTAGCCGATACCCTCGCTTCGGACATTGCCGACCCGGTGCGCGCGGCGGTGTCGACCCTGGCGGGTGCCATACTGGATCGCGCTGTCGAGGCCGATGGCGGCGTGGCGACCGGTCTCGGTGCCGATGGCCAGCGAGCCCCGGGCAAAATATGGTGGGTCCAAGCCGAGGCCCTGGTCGGCTTCCTCGACGCTTTCGAGCGCCAGCGTGACGTGCGCTTCCTGGGCGCGGCCGAAGGCGTCTGGGGGTTCATTCAGCAATTTATGATCGATCGGACGGGTGGCGAATGGCGGTCGTGGATCGCTCCTGCTGGTACACCGCAGCCAGACATGCCAAAGGTGGGGTTCTGGAAATGTCCCTATCACACTGTACGTGCGTGCTTGGAAACGTTGAAGCGGTCCGAACGGCTCTCCGCCACCCTGTCTGAATGAAGGCCTGAGGATCTTGGCGAGCGGCCAGTGGACGATCGCCGGCGGCACTGCTGGCGGATAAGCTCCGCATGCACGGAACGGCGACCTTACAAGCTTAGTTAGGGGTGCGTCGCGGTCAGCGCGAGCGCGATAGCGCCAGCCATACCCCGCCGCCGATCAGGCACGCGCCGCTGGCGCGGTTGATGAAGCGCACGCGGCGCTGGGTCAGCAGCCGGCGCGCGCGGCCGACCGCAATGGCATAGAAGCCGTCGCTCGCCAGCGCCACGATCATCGCGGTCGGTCCGAGGATCGCAATCTGCGTCAGGTAATCGCGTGCGGGATCGACGAATTGCGGGATGAAGGCGCCGAAGAAGAATAGCGTCTTCGGGTTGCTCAGCATCACCAGGAAGCCCTGCAGGAGAAACCCACCCCGTGGGCGACGCGCTGCAGCGCGCGTATCAATCTCTCCCGTAGAGCGGATCAGCTTCCAGCCGAGCCAGACGAGATAGGCGGCGCCTGCGATCCGGAGCCAATCGAACCACCAGCCGATCGTCTGGATGAAGGAGGCAAGCCCCACCGCGACGGTGGCGATGCAGACCGCCAGCCCTGCCTGCGTGCCCGCGACGTTCAACAGCCCCGCGCGCGTACCGTGGGTCAGGGAATTGGCGACGATCAGCGTGACCGTCGGTCCCGGCACGATGACGATCACGATGGTGGCGAGCAGATAGGCGAAGTAGAGCTCGGACGACATGGCATTCATTCCGCAGAAAGGATCGATGTCCGCCACGACCATGACACAGGCGCGAGAGGGAACACCAGCCTGTATCGCTGGTTGACTTTGCCGGCGCGCGCTTGATCGCCGCTCTTGGCGGTGCATAGGGTTATAAAGGGGAGCGGACCTCAAGGGGAGAGCAGCCATGCCGGTTGAGGAAAAGACCGTTGTCAGCCTCGCCACCGCGACTGCGCAGGAGGTGATCGCGGAACTCGGCATGCAGCCGCATCCCGAAGGCGGCCACTTCGTCGAGACGTTTCGCGATCGGCCTTCCACCGGAGAGCGCGGTGCGGCCACCGCGATCTACTTCCTGCTCAAGTCCGGCGAGGTCTCGCGCTGGCATCGTGTCGATGCGATCGAGATCTGGCACTGGTATGCCGGCGCACCTTTGAGAATCGCCATCGCCGAACTCGAAGGCGTGCCGCCGAAGGAGCACCTGCTCGGCTCCAACGTTCTCGCTGGCGCGCGGCCGCAGGTCGTGGTGCCGGCCAATGCCTGGCAGTCGGCGCGCTCGCTCGGCGATTGGACGCTGGTGGGCTGCACCGTCGCGCCGGCATTCGAATACGAGGGCTTCGAGCTGGCGCCCGAAGGTTGGGAGCCGGAATCAGGAACCGGAGATCAGAACTCAGGCGTCAAATAGAGCCGCAGCTCGGGCAATCCGGGCGGCGTTTCACCTTCACGATCCGGATCTGGGCGGAGAGGCCGTCATAGAGCATGAGGCGGCCGGCCAAGGTGTCGCCGAGGCCGAGTAATTCCTTCAGCACTTCGGTGGCTTGCAGTGAGCCGAGGATGCCGGCGACGGCGCCGAAGATTCCGGCGGTCTCGCAACGGGGGATCAGATCCTGCGGCGGCTCTTCCGGGAAGATGCAGCGATAACACGGATAGGCCGGGCCGGCATGCGGCTTGAACACGCCGAGTTGGCCGTCAAAGCGCAGCAACGCGGCCGAGACCAACGTTCGCTTCATCTGCACGCACATATCGTTCAGCAGATAGCGCGTACGGAAATTATCGGTGCCGTCGGCGACCAAGTCATAGTCGGCGATCATCGCGGCATTGCCTTGCGTGAAGCGCGTCGCGTGGACGTCGGCCTTGATCTCGGGATTGAGGCGCTTGACGAAATCTGCGGCGCTTTGCGCTTTCGGACGGCCGACGTCTTCCAGGCGGTGGATGGTCTGGCGCTGCAGATTGGAGATATCGACCGTATCGTCATCGACGATGCCGATGCGTCCGACGCCGGCTGCCGCAAGATACTGGATGAGCGGCGAGCCGAGCCCGCCGGCGCCGACCACCAGCACATTCGCGTTGAGCAACTTGAGCTGGCCCTCTTCGCCCACTTCGTCGAGCACGACGTGACGGGCATAGCGTTCCAGCTGGGCGTCGGTGAGGTCGGTGATCATGATGGCTGCTGTCTCCACCTACTCCACTGTCACCCCGGATCACGCCGCTACACGGCTGTCTAGGGTGACGAACTAAGAATGCGTTGAGAGCGCTCAATCCAACCCTTCGAACAACGCCGTCGACAGATAGCGTTCGGCAAACGATGGAATGATGATCACGATGCGCTTGCCGGCATAGTCCGGGCGCTGGCCGAGTTCGCAGGCGGCGGACAAGGCGGCGCCA
This sequence comes from Dongia deserti, assembly GCF_003574735.1. Lineage (GTDB taxonomy): Bacteria > Pseudomonadota > Alphaproteobacteria > Dongiales > Dongiaceae > Dongia_A > Dongia_A deserti. The sequence goes on along the minus strand of NZ_QORW01000011.1, from coordinate 143,222 downwards.
GAGGAGATGCCGACGGGCAGACCCTCGAGCTTGGCGACCTTGCGCGCCATCGAAAAGGCGTTGGCGTTGGAGACCGCCAGCACTTCGTCGATCACTTCGCGGCTGAGGATGTCCGGGACGAAGCCGGCGCCGATGCCCTGGATCTTGTGCGGGCCCGGCTGACCGCCGGACAGCACCGGTGAATCTTCCGGCTCCACCGCGATCATCTTGAGATTTGGATTGCGCTTCTTCAGCACCTCGCCGACGCCGGTGATGGTGCCGCCGGTGCCGACGCCGCTGATAATCGCGTCGACCTTGCCTTCGCAGTCCTTCCAGATCTCTTCCGCGGTGGTGCGGCGATGGATCTCCGGATTCGCGGGATTCTTGAATTGCTGCGGGATGATGGAGTTCGGAATCTCCTTCAACAGCTCCTCGGCACGCGCGATGGCGCCGGACATGCCGCGCGCCGCCGGCGTCAGCTCGAGCTCCGCGCCCAGCAGGCGCAGCATCTTGCGCCGCTCCATCGACATGGACTCGGGCATGGTGAGGATGCAGCGGTATCCTTTCGCCGCCGCGATGAAGGCGAGGGCGATGCCGGTATTGCCGCTGGTCGGCTCGATAATGACGGAGCCCTCCTTGAGCAGGCCCTTGTCCTCGAGATACTCGATCATCGCGATGCCGAGCCGATCCTTGACCGAGCTCAGCGGATTGAAGAATTCCAGCTTGCCGACCAGCTCGGCCTTGACGTTCTCTGCTTTCGCCAGCTTGGAGAGCCGCACCAAAGGCGTGGCCCCGATGGTCTGCAGCAGATTGTCGTAAATGCGGCCGCGGAAGTGCGTGAGTGCGTCTGACATGAACGTTGTCGCCTTTCTTGTCCTGTCTCAGCCTGCGCTGATGTGTCTCAAATCGAAAAATCCAAGCGTTCCTGCGCGTCGGTGCGGATGCCGGCCGCTTGCGCCTTCTGGCACAGATCCTCGAGGGTCACGGCATCCAGCTCCGCCAACATCTTGCGCTGCAGGTCGCGCCACATCGGCCGCACGATCTCCAATCCCACGCGCGAACCGCTCGCGGTCTGGATCGGATCCGGCACGCCCTCGAACTGGCGCACGGCGCGCACGATCTCGCCTACGGTAATCCGCCGCCGCTCGCGCGCCAATTGGTATCCGCCCTTCGGCCCGCGATGACCGGCCAGGATGCCGCTGCGCACTAGGTGCTGCAGCACCTGCTCCAGATAGCGGCGCGGAATGCCCTGGCGCCCTGATATGTCGCCCGATTGCACCGGCTGTGAACCGCCATAATAGGCGATGTCGAGCACGGACTCGATCGCGAACAGCAATCGCTTGGATGGATGAAGCAAAGCCAAACCCCTGTCGACGAGTCTTTTCTTGTTTGTGTTCTATTGCGCGACGGCGGCGACGCCCGTCGAGCCATAGCCGCCGCTGCCGCGTTCGGTTTCGTCCAGTCGTTCCACGGTATGCCAGGCGATCTGCGTGACCGGTGCCACCACCATTTGCGCGATGCGGTCGCCGCGCTTGATGATGAAGGGCACTGTCCCGTGATTGATCAGCAGCACCTGTACCTCGCCGCGATAGTCCGCGTCGATGGTGCCGGGCGAATTGAGCACGGTGATGCCATGCTTCAGCGCCAGGCCGGAGCGCGGGCGCACCTGAGCCTCGAACCCAGCCGGCAAGGCGATGGCAAGGCCGGTCGGAATGAGCTGCCGCGCGCCCGGCGCCAGAGTGACCTCGCCTTGCACCGCGGCCATGAGGTCCAGGCCGGCGGATTGCGTGGTCGCATAAGACGGCAGCGGCAGGTCGGCGCCGTGCGGCAGATGCTGCACGTGGACGGTTGGGCTATGCATGCGCGCCTCGCAGATGATCGGCGATCCGGCGCGCCAGGCGCAGCGCCACATCCTGTTTGCTCGAGGTCGGCCAGTCCTCGACACCGTTCGCGGAGATCAGATGGATCGTGTTGGCATCGCCGCCGAACGTGCCGGTGCCTGCCGACACATCGTTGGCCAGAATCCAGTCGCAGCCCTTCTTCTTCAACTTCTCTTCCGCGTGCTTGATTACTTGCTCGGTTTCCGCCGCGAAGCCGATCACCAGACGCGGCCGCGCCTTCTTCGATTGCGCGAGTGTCGCGAGGATGTCCGGATTGGCGGTGAGCTCGAGAGACTGCGCGGTCATACCGTTCTTCTTGAGCTTCTGGTTGCCGGCCTGGGCCGGGCGCCAATCGGCGACGGCGGCGGCGCATACCGCGACGTCGACCGGCAGCGCGGCCTCGCAGGCCGCGAGCATCTGCGCCGCGGTCTCGACATGGCGCACGGCGACGCCGGCCGGGTCTGCTTCGCCTGTCGGGCCGGACACCAGCAGGGTGTCCGCGCCGAGCTTGGCCAGCGCGGCGGCAATCGCGTGGCCCTGCTTGCCGGAAGAGCGATTGGCGATATAGCGCACGGGATCGATCGGCTCGTGGGTCGGACCGGAGGTCACCAGCGCCTTGAGCCCGCTCAGCACCCGCTCGCGCCCCAGCAGCGTTTCGATCGCGTCCAGGATGTCGTTGGGTTCCGATAGGCGGCCCGATCCCTCCTCGCCGCAGGCGAGATCGCCGCTGCCCGGCCCCACCACGTGGATGCCGCGCGCCCGCAAGGTCGCGATATTGGCCTGGGTAGCCGGATTCGCCCACATCATGACGTTCATGGCCGGCGCGACCAGCACCGGCTTGTCGGTCGCGAGCAGGGCGGTGGAGGCGAGGTCGTCAGCCAGCCCATGCGCCATCTTGGCGAGCAGGTCCGCGCTCGCCGGCGCGACCACGACCAGATCGGCCTCGCGCGACAGCCGGATATGGCCCATCTCGCTCTCGTCGGTCAGAGAGAACAGCTCCTGATAGACCTTCTCCCCGCTGATCGAAGCGAAGGAGAGTGGGGTGACGAACTCCGCCCCACCGGGGGTTAGGATCACCCGGAACGACAGGCCACGGTCCCGCCCACGCCGGATCAGCTCCAGCGACTTGTAGGCGGCAATGCCACCCGAGACGATCAACAGAATGCGTGCGGACGGGGCCATAAGAGCAAATTCCACAGTGTCGCATCGTATTTAATGTGGAATCACACACGGTGCAAGGTGCGGCGCCCATTACGGGAGGAAACTTAGGTGCGGAAGAGCGCTAAGGCACCGTCTCGCCGCGATCCAGGGGGATGTCGGCCGGCACGTCGGGCAGGACGTAGATGTTCTGCTCGCTGCCGCTGAACAGCAGGCCGGCAACCAGCACGGCAATAATGAGCCAGAGCCACCAATTGCTGCCCTGGCGGTTGATCACCTGCAGGGCTTCGGGGTCGAGCTTCAGGCCGCCTTCGGCCAAGTGGTGCAGCAGCCGGTCCATGTTGCGCATGACGGAGGGGAAGCGGCGCACGATGAAGAGCGCTTCTTCGGTGGCCTGCGCCACGCGCGCTTCGGGGCCGCGATTGTCGCGCATCCACTGCTCGATCAGCGGCTGCGCCAAGGTCCAGATGTTGAGGTTGGGATTGAGGCGGCGGCTCACGCCCTCCGCCATCAACATGTTCTTCTGCAGCAGCAGCAACTCGGGCTGCACCTCCATGTCGAAGCTTTCGGCGATGGAGAAGAGCTGGCCGAGCACGCGCGCGAAAGAGATGTGCTGCAACGGGCGACCGTGGATCGGCTCGCCGACCGAGCGCAAGGCGAGGGTGAAGTCCTCGACCGTGCGCACGCCCGGCAGGTAGCCGGCGTCGACGTAGACCTGCGCCACCTTGGCATAGTCACGCTGCAGGAAAGCGAGCAGCATGTCGGCCAGGAAATAGCGCGTGCGCTTGGTAAGGCGGCCCATGATGCCGAAATCGACGACCTGGATCGCGCCGTCATAGCCGACGGTCATGTTCCCCGGATGCTGGTCGCCGTGGAAATAGCCGTCGCGGAACGCCTGATTGAAGAACGCGGCAGCGGCCTTCGCCAGCACATCGTCGATATCGAGGCCGGCCGCCAGCATGCCCATGCGGTCATCCATCGGAATGCCGGTCAGGCGCTCCTGAGTCATCACGCGCTTGGCGGTGCGGCGCCAGTCGGTGTCCGGCACACGATAGGTCGGATCGCCGCCGAAATTCTGCCGCAATTCCGCCGCGGAGGCTGCCTCCAGGCGCAGATCCATTTCGACGCTGACGGTCGCGGAGAAGGTCTGCACCACCTCCACCGGCTTCAGCCGCCGAAGGCGCGGCTGTGTGCGCTCGATCAGGTAGGCCATCCACAACAGCAACTCGATGTCGGCCTTGAGGGCCTCCTCGATGCCGGGGCGCAGCACTTTCACCGCGACCGGGCGGCCCTCGGGCCAGTCCTTGTCGGGTCGCGTGATGGCGTAATGCACCTGGCTGATCGAAGCGGCGGAGATCGGCTCATCGTCGAACTGAGCAAAAAGCTCCTCGATGGGCGCGCCGAGCTCCTTTTCGATCGTCGCGCGCGCCTGGAACGCGCTGAAGGACGGCAGTTGGTCCTGCAGCTTTGCCAGGTCTTCCGCCACCTGCTCGCCGAACAGGTCGGAGCGCGTGGACAGCACCTGTCCCAGCTTGATGAAAGCCGGGCCGAGCTCGCTCAGCGCCAAGGCCAGGCGCTCGCCGGGCCGCTTGTCGCCGACCTGCCGTCCGAACAGCAACTGGATGACGGCCAGGACCACCGGCGCCAGGCCGGCGCCCATCATCGCCTTCTCGAACGGCGCCAGGGCACCGTGCCGCGCGAAGGTGATCGCGATCATGATCAGGCGTCGGATGGAACGAATGGAACTGAGCATCTAGACGCGCCAACCGGAGTGCAGAGCCGCGACGCCCGCGGACAGGTTGCGATAGGAGACCTGCGCAAAGCCGGCCTTCGCCATCATGCCGGCCAATGTTTCCTGGTTCGGGAAGCGGCGGATCGATTCGACAAGATACTGGTAGGACTCGCGATCGCCCACCACCTGCTGCCCCAGCCACGGCAGCACCTTGAAGGAATAGAGGTCATACGCCTTGGCAAGGGCCGGAACCGCGACCTGGGAGAATTCCAGGCACAGGAAGCGGCCGCCGGGCTTCAGCACGCGCCAGGCTTCGTGCAGCGCCCTGTCCCAGTCCGCGACGTTGCGCAGGCAAAATCCGATCGTATAAGCATCGAACCGCATCTCGTCGAACGGCAGATGCTCGGCGTTGCCGGCCACCCATTCGATGCCGGTGAGGATGCCGCGGTCGACCGCCCGGTCGCGCCCCTGGTTCAGCATGGCGGGGGTCAGGTCGCAGACCGTGATGCGGGCGTCGGGTACGCGCTCCAGGAGGCGGAAAGCGATGTCGCCGGTACCGCCGCCCACATCCAGGATGCTTTGCCCGGCGCGCGGGCTCAGCCAGTCGATCATCGCGCTTTTCCACAGGCGGTGGATGCCGACCGACATCAGGTCGTTCATCAGGTCGTATTTGTCCGCGACTGAGGAGAAGACATCGCGCACCAGCATGGTCTTTTGCGCGCGGCCCACTCTGCGGTCACCGAACCAAGTCTCTGATGTGTCGTGATCCCCTGTCATGGCCGGCACCATAGCTTGCGCCAGGATTGCTTTCCAACGGCAAAAGGGCGCATCAGGACAAAGACTTGGCAGTCCTGACAGGATCGGATGTAGTGACGTGCTGAGTTGAGGGCCGTCCTTGGGGGAGAAGCTGCGTTGCCTGAATTGCCGGAAGTGGAGACCGTGTGCCGGGGCCTGGCCATGAAGATGGAGGGCAAGCGCCTGACCCGGGTGGAGCAGCGGCGCAAGGACCTGCGCTTTCCCCTGCCGCCGGACTTCGCCAAGCGCCTGACCGGCCGGCGCATCATCCGCATCGGCCGGCGCGCCAAATACATGATCTGGGAGCTGGATGACGAGACGGCGGTGATCGGCCATCTCGGCATGACCGGGCGCATGCTGCTGGGCCAGGGCTGGCCGGATGTGCTGGAACCCCATGACCACCTGATCTTCCAGACGGAGAACGGCTGGTGCCTGCGTTTCAACGATGCGCGACGTTTCGGCATGATGGACCTGACGCCGCTCGCCGAGCTCGATGCGCACAAGCTGCTTAGGGGGCTGGGACCGGAGCCGCTGGGCAACGAGTTCAACGGCCCCTCGCTCGCCGCTTCGCTCAAGGGCAAGAAGACCAGCATCAAAGCCGCCCTGCTGGACCAGAAGGTCGTGGCCGGACTCGGCAACATCTACGTGTCGGAAGCTCTCTTCCGCGCTGGCCTATCGCCCAAACGCATGGCCTACACGGTTCAGCGCGAACGCGCGGAGAAGCTGGCGGCCGCGATCAAGGCCGTGCTGGCTGATGCGATCGCCGCCGGCGGCTCATCCCTGCGCAATTATGTCCGGGCCGACGGCGATCTCGGCGACTTCCAGCATCACTGGCGCGTCTATGAACGCAAGGGCAAGGGATGCTGGCGCTGCACCTGCGATGTGGAGAAGACCGGCGGCGTGATGCGCATCACGCAGGTCGGGCGCTCGACATACTACTGCCCGCGGAAGCAGAAGTAGGCATGTTTACGGTGCGGCGGACTTCGCTCTCTTCGCGAAATGTTTTGGGAAGATCGCGGCCAAATGCGTTCGGCACACGGCGCGGCCTGCGGCGGGGCGATAGCGATGCGGGTCGAGCGCCCAGTCGAGCCACAGGCCTTCCAGCAGGAAGGTGATGCCGAGGGCTGCGACATCGACCTTGATGTCGTAGCCACCGTCCTTGATCAGCGCAGCGCACAGCGACTTGACGGTGCCGAAGAACACGGCCTCGCGGGTATCGCAGAGTGGGCGGTAGCTGGGATTGGTAATGGCTTCCTGCCGGAAAGCGAGCCAGGCGATGAGGGCGCGGTCATCGTGGGTCTTGCGACCTACGTCGTGCTCGACCAAAGCCCACAGCCTGCCCGCTGGGTCATCCTCTGTGCGCGCGATCGCCGCCTGCCAGCTCGTACGATAGGCATCGGCCAGATGCTTCAGCACCTCGTGCAGCAGCTTGTCCTTGCGGTGAAAATGCAGGTTCACCATGCCGCGGGCCAGGCCGGAATACTCGACCAAGCGCGAAACCGACAGCCCTGAGAAGCCGTGCCGTGCAATCGCTTCGATCGCGGCGTCGATCAGTTTCGCGCGGAAGTAGGCCTTGGCTTCATCGCGGCGGCGCGGCCTGGCGCTCCGCTCCTTTGCTGCCGTCCCCATTCGATCGTTTTGTCCGCTTCTCCCTGCCGGATGCCGATTTCTCACCTGTCCTTGCGCCCTTGACAACAGTAAATTCTATGAACGATCATTCATAGAAAGCGAGACGGCAGTAAATGCCCGGGATGGCTGCAGCGACCGCCGGCGCGCCGGCGACAAGGGAGGCATGAATGATTTCCAAGGCAGGATTGCTCGCGACGTTCACAGCATTCGCGTTGATCGCGACCCTCAATGCGGCAGAGGCGCAGGAGCGACAGCTCTTCATCTACAACTGGTCAGACTATATCGGGTCGACCACGATCGAGGATTTCGAGAAGGAGACCGGCATCAAGATAACTTACGACCTGTTCGACAGCTACGAGACGATGGATGCGCGTGTGCAGGCGGGGGCTTCGGGCTACGATATCATTTTCCCTGGCCGGCAGTTCGTGCAGCATCACGTGAAGCAGGATCTCTACTATCCGCTCGACAAGTCGAAGCTGAAGAATCTCGGCAACATCGATCCAAAGTTCTGGGAAGTGCTGCAGGTCTCGGACCCCGGCAACAAATATGCGGTGCCGTACATGTTCTGGACCAACGGCTTCGTCTATGACGAAAAGAAGATCAAGGCCATCGATCCCGATGCGCCGGTCGACTCTTGGGACATGTTCTTCAAGCCGGAAGTCCTGTCCAAGTTCACCAAATGCGGCACCAGCGTGCTGGACTCGCCGGAAGACGTGATCGATCTCGCGCTAAATTATCTCGGCCTGCATCCGGGCAAGAGCGATCCGGAAGAGGTGAAGAAGGCCGCCGACCTGGTCGGCAAGATGCGACCGAATTTGGCGGCCTTCGATTCCGTCGGCACAATCGGCGCGCTGGCTGACGGCAGCCGGTGCCTGGCCATGACCTGGTCGGGCGACTATGCGCAAGCGGCCGCCCGCGCCGAGGAAGCGGGTGTCGACGTGGCGCTCAAATACGCGACGCCCAAGGAAGGCGTGAACATGGATTACGATACGATGGCCATCCTGAAGGACGCCAAGAACATCGAGGAAGCGCACATGTTCATCGATTACATGTTGCGGCCGGAGGTGATCGCGAAGATCACCAACGAGATCGGCTATGCCAATGCCAACAAGGCGGCGACGCCCCTCGTGGACGAGGCGATCCGCAACGACCCGGCGATGTATCCCGATCCGGAACGCCTCGCCAACGTCTATGTGACGGAACTCCGCACGCCCGAGGAAGCACGCCTCATCGTGCGCGAGTTCACGCGGGCGAAGACGGGGCAATGACTCGCACCGTATAGCTTGCCTTATAACGTCATCACCGGGCCGTCGCGAAGCGGCGGACCCGGTGATCCAAGTGTGATCGCTCACCCACGGGAACTTGGACCCGCGGGTGACGATTAGCGAAAGGAACCTCATGCTCACCAATCTCGACGAACACATGCGCATCGAGCGGCTGGAGGATCTGGATCGGCGGCACCTGATCCATCCCTGGACGGATCTCGGCGCGGTTCGCGCGCAGAAGCCGTTGATCATCGACCGCGCCGAGGGCGTGCATGTCTATGACGTCGAGGGCAAGCGCATGATCGACGGCATGGGCGGCATGTGGTGCGTCAATGTCGGCTATGGCCGTGACGAGATCGCGGAGGCGATGGCGGCGCAGGCCAAGCGCATGTGCTATTTCTCGCCCTTCACCAAGAACTCGACTGAACCGGCAATCGAGTTCGCGCACCGGATAGCGAGATATACGCCAGGTGATCTTAACCGCGTGTTCTTCACCACCGGCGGATCGACCGCAGTCGATTCCGCGATTCGCTTCATCCATTTCTATTTCAGTTTCCTGGGACAGAAAGAGAAGCGCCACATCATCTCGCGCGAGAACGCCTACCACGGCAGCACGTATCTCACTGCCACCATTTCCGGCAAGCCGGGCGACAAGCCCAACATGCGCTTCGCGACCGACATCGTGCATCACTTGCCAGCGCCCAATCCCTATCGCCGGCCGGATGGGATGAGCCTGGAAGCGTTCGGCGACCAGTGTGTTGGCGATCTCGAGCGCAAGATCCTGGAGCTCGGACCGGAGACCGTCGCGTGCTTCGTGGCGGAGCCCCTGCTCGCGTCCGGCGGGGTGATCGTCCCGCCGCCCGGCTATCAGCGTCGCACCTGGGAGGTCTGCCGCAAATACGGCGTGCTCTATGTGTCGGACGAAGTCGTGACCGGCTTTGGGCGGTTGGGCCACGTGTTCGCATCGGAGCCGGTATTCGATATCGTGCCGGACGTCATCACCTCGGCTAAAGGGCTGACGTCGGGCTATGTGCCGCTTGGCGCCTTCATCGTATCCGACGCACTCTACAACCAGCTCCTCGACGCGGCCGGCGAGGGGCAGATGTTTGCCAATGGCTTCACCTATTCATCGCACCCAGTCGCCTGCGCCGCCGGCCTTGCCGCGCTCGACATCCTGGAGCGCGAGGACATTTGCGGCCACGTGCGCGAATGGGGTCCCTATTTTCGGGAGCAGCTTGGCACCCTTGCTGACCTCGATCTGGTGGGCGACGTGCGCGGCAGCCATTTCATGGTCTGCGTCGAGTGCGTCGCGGACAAGAAGACGAAGGAGCCCTGTCCGAGCGCATGGAGCGTCGCCAAGCGGGTGTTCGAACGCTGCCGCGAGCGCGGCCTGATGATCCGCCCGCTCGGCAACTGGATCGTGCTCTCGCCGCCCCTCATCATCGGCAAGGCGGAGATCGACGAAGCCGTCACGGCGCTGCGCGGCGCCGTCCGCGACGTGCAGGGTGACCTAGTGCGGGAAGGCGTTTGGCGCGCTTAGCGCCGGTCGAGGTACCAGCCCGCGCTGCGGTCGCACATCAGGCCGATCGACCAATCCTCCGGACCCAACACCGGCGGCAGCCAGTCCGTGGCACGGCTGTCGGAAGCGGGCTGTTCGGTATGGCGCCTCTGGCGCGAGATCAAGGTCCTGATCTTTTGTCCAAACTTCCACATGATGCTTCCCCTCGGCTGATCGACTGGGGCAGGATCGCGGATCGGCGTGAGCTCAGGCGGAAAAGGCGGTCTGCAACGGTGCGCGCCGCGTGAAAAGTGCGTAAAATCGACGTGCTGGAGATCCGTGCGTCCCTCGGGGAGGGGCAATTTGGCGGCGTGCAGCCTGACATTGCTGGGCGGGTTCGGGCTGCGGTCGGCGGACGGTCGCGAGCTGGCCCTGTCAACCCGAAAGGATCGCCTGTTGCTGGCCTATCTTGCCCTCAATGCCGGCCGGTCTCTGGCACGGGACCGGCTCGCCGGATTGCTGTGGGGCGACCGGGGCGAGACCCAGGCGCGCGATTCCCTGCGCCAGTCCATCGCCGCGATCCGTCACACATGTCGCCAGGTCACGCTCGATCCGATCGCCTCCGAGCGGGACTCGGTCAACTTCTCCTGTGATGGCATCGAGATCGACGCCGTGGCCTTCGAACGGCTCGCTGCTGAACCCGCAACATGGCCGGATGCGGCGACGCTCTATCGTGGAGCGCTGCTCGAAGGCATCGACGGTATCACGCCGGAATATGAAGCCTGGCTCGCTCCGGAACGAGAGCGGCTTGCCGCGCTCGCAGTTCGTCTGGTCGAGAACATCGCGACGACGGCACAGCCGAGCGAAACAGCCTTGTGCCTCTCGCGGCAGTTGTTGGCGCGGGATCCTGTGTGCGAACCGCTGCATCGCACGCTGATGCGCCTGCATGTCGCTGCCGGCGATCGCGCGACAGCACTCAAGCTGTATGCAGTATGTCGCGACACTCTGAAAAGAGAACTGGACACAGTGCCGGACCTGCAGACCGAGATGCTTTATCGGAACATCTTGACGGACCGCCCGGCGCAACAGGCGCCCATGGTGGACTCTGCGCGCGCAACAGAGCGTCCGTCGATTGCCGTGCTGCCCTTCAGCAATCTCAGCCGTGACCCGGACCTCGACCATCTCTGCGAGGGTTTGGCGGAGGACATCATCACCGGCCTCGGCCGCTTCCGCCTGCTGTTCGTCATTGATCGCTACTCCTCCTCGATGATCGTGAAGCAGGAGACCGACATCGCGGAAATCGGCAGGCGGCTAGGCGTCGCTCACCTCGTTCAAGGCAGCCTGCAACGCCAGGGCGATCGCGTGCGGATCACCGTGCGATTGCTCGACGCCGCGACCCGGGCGCAGGTCTGGGGTGAATCCTACGATCACCCCTTCGCAGATCTCACCACCATTCCGGATACCATCACGCGCGCGCTCACCTCCACGCTTCACGGCCGCGTCGAGAGCGCGTTGCTGGCGCAGGTTCGGCGCAAACCGAAGATGGCGGCCTACGAATGCCTGTTGCGCGGTCTCAAGCATCTGCGTGGCTATGGTCCGGGCGACAATCAGCGCGCCGTCGAATTATTCCAGCAGGCGGTCGATCTCGACCCAGACTATGCGCGTGCTCGCGCCTACCGCGCCTTTGCCGATGTGGTGCTGTACGGCTACAGCGACGCGCCCGATGAAATTCTGGACCGGTCCCATGCGATGGCGACAACCGCGCTGGAGCTCGATGAGACTGACGGTCGCTGTCAATTTCTGGTAGGTCTCATCCAACGCTATCGCGGCGATATGGACAGCGCCGAGCGGCACTATCAGCGTGCGCTCGAGCTCAACCCCAACGATGCCGATGTCATTGTTGGCTACGGCAGGCTGCTCGCGTTTCGAGGACAGCTGGAGCAGGGCCTCGATCGCGTCATGCAAGGCATGCGCCTCAATCCGTATCATCCGGAATGGTATTGGCTCAATCTCGCCTCCGTACTTTACGAAGCCGGACGATATGCCGACGCGGCCGCGGCCCTGAGCCGGATCACCAAGCCGGGATATTGGGTGCTTTGTCGGCTTGCCGGCTGCTATGCGGAACTCGGCCGGATGGAGGAAGCTAGAGAAACAGCGGCCAATGCGCTTCGGCTTCGGCCCAATTTTAGAGTCGGAACTCTCCGGCTCCGCGAGTGCCCGCCGGCGATTGCCGATCGAATTAGAGGCGGGCTGCGCAAGGCGGGGCTGCCGGGATGACAAAATCGGTGCGTGCTGGTCAGCACCCTTCCAGCCCGCTGTCAGGCATGCTAAAGGCCGTTCCGATCCGAAAGGGAGCGGTCATGCGCGGTTGGCTGGTTGCCGTCATTCTTACTCTTGGCCTCGGCGGTTCCGCCTGGGCCACCGAGTATTTCTCCGCCATCGCCGATCTGCCGGTGGCCGATGGGCTGACCGAGCAGAAGGACAAGTCGACCGTGTTCGATGCACCGCTCGGGCGCATCGTGACGGCCTATGCCACTGGCAAGGTCGGCGCCGACGACGTGTTCGATTTCTATGACGATGCCTTACCGCCGCTCGGCTGGGAGAAGGCCGGCGAAGGCACCTACCACCGCAAGGCCGAAACCCTGAAGATCGATGTCCTGGGCGGGCAGGGCGGATCGCCGGTCAATGTCTCTTTCACCCTCAGCGCCGAAAGCCAGCAGCAATGACGTTCGAAACCATCCTCCTCGAGAAGCGCGACCGCGTCGGGCTCATCACGCTCAACCGGCAGAAGGCATTGAACGCGCTGTGCACACAACTGATCGCCGAGCTGGAGCAGGCGCTGAACGAACTGGAGAGCGACGCGAATATCGGCGCCATCGTGGTGACGGGTAGTGAGCGTGCCTTCGCCGCCGGCGCCGATATCAAGGAGATGAAGGACCGCACCTTCATCGACGTCTTCACCAGCGACTTCATCACCAAAGGTTGGGAGCGCCTGGCGCAGTGCCGCAAGCCGACCATCGCCGCGGTCGCGGGCTTTGCGCTTGGCGGCGGGTGCGAGATCGCCATGATGTGCGACCTCATTATCGCGGCCGAGACCGCGAAGTTCGGCCAGCCGGAGATCACCATCGGCACCATTCCCGGGGCCGGGGGGACCCAGCGCCTGACCCGCGCGGTCGGCAAGGCGAAGGCCATGGACCTGGTGCTGACCGGCCGCATGATGGATGCCGAGGAGGCCGAGCGCAGCGGCCTTGTCGCGCGCGTCGTGCCGGCCGACAAGCTGCTGGAGGAAGCGCTAGCGGTCGCGGCCAAGATCGCGTCTTTCTCGCTGCCCGCGGTCATGATGGCCAAGGAGGCGGTCAACCAGGCGTTCGAGACCGGCCTTGCCGAGGGACTGAAGTTCGAGCGCCGCGTGTTCCACGCAACCTTCGGCACCGAGGACCAGAAGGAAGGCATGACGGCTTTTACCGAGAAGCGGCCAGCCCAGTTCAAGCACCGCTGAGCCAGGCGTCGGTCGCCGAAACGGCTTTCAATCCAGTGCGTTAACCAAGTAACCAGTTGGTAACGCCGTCTCCGCGAGAATAGGACGACCAACAGCCGGAGATTGGGCGGCCCGCTCTTGCGGGCCTGGTGAGCCATGTCCTCAGCCACTTTGACCACGGCGCCCGCCGGGCGCGTGAAACTCCGTAATCTCTCCGTGATGATCGACGGGCGCCGGCACGAGATCGTCAATATGAATATTGTCGATGTCCTGATCGCCGGCGCGCCGGATTGGATCGCACCGCGGCAGAAGCTCAACTTCACCTTCGTGCTGTCGCTGGAGGGCAAGCAGCGCGCCTTGCCGACCTATGGCGTTGTCGTGCGCAATGACGCGCAGGGTCTCGAGGTGCGCTACAACGCGCCGGTGCTGCGCTGGCGCGACGTCCTGGCCCGGCTGATCACCGAAGACGCGCGCGCGGCCGCCAACGCGAATAAAACCTGAAGAAAAAAGACTCGGCCGGAGCCCGGGCCTTAAGATCGGACTTGATCAATCGGGCCATTAACCTTCTTTCGCCTTAAAATTGCCTTTTAGCCCAGGTTGCTCTACCTGCGCAGCTCAAGCTCTGCTAACGTTGGACAACACTATGACTGTCCGCATGCACTCTCTCGGGCTCGTTTCGCTGATCGCCGGCTTGCTCGCTACGTCGGCCGCCTGGGCCTGTTCCTGCAACGTTGCGGATCCGGATTCGCTGGTCGTCAATTCCTCGATCCTGTTCGAAGGTGCGATGGTGAACACGAGACACCTGAACTCCTCCGACTGCGATGACGGATTTTGCACACATCAGATGGAAAGCATCTTTCGCGTCGATCAGGCCTTCAAAGGCGAACTCGGGAAGACTGTCGCTCTCCGATATCTGCCGCAGGACGGCGTAAATTGTGGCCCTGTCTTCCGGATGCAAGAGACGTCGATCATCGCCGCTTATCTTGGCGGGGATGGCCTCTATCATGTCTCCAGCATTTGCACTCAAGGGTCCGGGACGTTTGGGCGCGACCGCGCGATCGTATTCGAAGCTCTCGCACGCTTCCAACAGCGTCTAGATGTTTATCAGGCCGCAATCGATTCCGCGCCTGGAGACCCCGCTCCCGTCATCGACAAAGCGCGGTTGCTCGCAGAGACCAGGAACCTGCCCGAGGCTTTGACGCTGTTGAGCGAGGTTCTTGCGGCGGATCCAGGCAATCGCGAGGCAGTGCTCTTCACAGCAAAGTTGCGATCGCAGTACAGGCAGGACGAACTCGCCCTCGGCGCACTCGACCCCTATCTCGCCCAAAATCCAACCGACGCATATGCGCTTCGTGCGCGCGCCACAAGTCTCATCCGTCTTGGCCGCACCGATGAAATCGAGCCCAGCTGGCGAGACTTCACAAATCTGTCTGGCGCGAAGTTTGATCTTTCCGGTCGCACCCTGGACGGCGCGACATTCCGCGGGGCCACTCTCACGACAGTTTCCTTTGCGGGAACGTCCCTGAAGCAATCTGATTTTTCGGAAGCCCAACTATGGAACGCTGTCCTGGACGGCGCAGATCTGGCTGGCGCCGATCTCACCTATGCGCTCGTGTCAGGCTCACTCGATGGAGTGAACTTCGAAAACGCAAGACTGAACCGGGCTGCGTTCAGCTTCAAGGGAAGGATCGCGAGCCTCAAAGGCGCGGATCTGAACAGCGCTGACTTTCGTTCGCCTGGTCTCGGCGCCATGCTCAAGAACTACCGCTCGGAGAGATTGCGCGTCGGATCGCTCGAGAAGGTGAATGCTGTCCGCGTCAATGCTCAACGCGCGAACTTTATAACCTTGATGATGGCGGACGCGGATTTCTCGGATGCAGATCTCAGGAATGCCAGGTTTCAGTTCTCAGATCTGCGTGGTGTCTTGTTCCCCGGTACGAATCTGGAGGGTGCCTCGTTTTGCGAATCAGACCTGACCGGCGGCAATCTCCAGAACGCCAATCTACGCAAGGTTTCGTTTGCGTCGACCAAGCTCGACGAGGTCCGCCTTGAGGGCGCGGTCTTTGATCGTTGGACGGCCTGGCCGGTTGGGCTCGACCCCATCAAGGCGGGCGCGCGCATGGATGGAGATCGCAGCAAGGAAGGAATCAACAGGGCGGCCTCGCCATCGACAACGGCAAGCTGGCCGTGCCCATGACAGCATGTTCGGCGCCGGCCTGGGTGATGTGTTCTCCGTTGACCATCCGTCGCTGTGTTGGCTGGACTTTTCCAGCGTCGACCGTCCTGGCGTGGCTGACCGCCGAAGACGCGCGCGCGGCCGCCAACGCGAAGAAAACCTGAAGAAAAAGGACCCGGCCGGAGCCGGGTCTTCGCACAATATCGTCTGCTTAGAAGTCCATGTCTCCCATGCCGCCGCCCGGCGGGAGAGCGGGTGCCGCCTCTTTCTTCGGTTTCTCGGCAACCAGAGCCTCGGTGGTGATGAGCAGGCCCGCAACGGACGCGGCATCCTGCAAGGCGGTGCGCACGACCTTGGCTGGGTCGATCACGCCCACTTTCACGAGGTCCTGGTACTCGCCGGTCTGGGCATTGTAGCCCCAGCTGTAGTCGTTCCGCTCGAGCAGCTTGCCGACCACGATCGAGCCGTCTTCACCGGCATTGATCGCGATCTGGCGTGCGGGAATCTGCAGGGCGCGGCGGACGATGTCGATGCCGGCCTTCTGGTCGTCGTTCTCGGGCGTCAGCTTCTCAAGGGTCCTGACCGCGCGCAGCAAGGCCACGCCGCCGCCCGGCAGGATGCCTTCCTCCACTGCGGCTTTCGTCGCATGGCGTGCATCGTCGACGCGATCCTTGCGCTCCTTCACCTCGACCTCGGTTGCGCCGCCGACGCGGATGACGGCAACGCCGCCCGCGAGCTTGGCCAGCCGCTCCTGGAGCTTCTCGCGGTCGTAGTCGGAGGTGGTCTCCTCGATCTGAGCCTTGATCTGCTGGACGCGAGCCTGGATGTCCTGCTTCTTGCCGGCGCCGTCGATGATGGTGGTGTTCTCCTTCTCCACCACCACCCTCTTGGCCTTGCCCAGCATGTCGAGCGTCACGTTCTCCAGCTTGATGCCGAGGTCCTCGCTGATGACCGTGCCGGCCGTCAGCACCGCGATGTCCTCCAGCATCGCCTTGCGGCGATCGCCGAAGCCCGGCGCCTTCACGGCGGCTACCTTCAAGCCGCCGCGCAGCTTGTTCACCACCAGTGTTGCCAGCGCCTCACCTTCCACATCCTCCGCGATGATCAGCAGCGGCCTGGTGGACTGTACCACCGATTCCAGGAGCGGCAGCATGCTTTGCAGCCCGGTCAGCTTCTTTTCGTGCACGAGGATGTAGGGATCCTCAAGCTCCACCCGCATCTTCTCCGGATTGGTGATGAAGTAGGGCGAGACATAGCCGCGGTCGAACTGCATGCCCTCGACCACTTCGAGCTCCGTCTCCAGCGACTTGGCCTCTTCGACGGTGATGACGCCCTCGTTGCCGACCTTCTGCATGGCCTGCGCCAGGAAGCGGCCGATCTCTCTGTCGCCATTGGCGGAGATGGTGCCGATCTGCGCGATCTCGTCGTTGTTGCTCACCTTCTTGGCATGCTTCTCCAGATCCTCCACCACCGCATCGACCGCAAGGTCGACACCGCGCTTCAGGTCCATCGGGTTCATGCCGGCGGCGACCGCCTTGGCGCCTTCCTTCACGATCGCATGAGCGAGCACGGTCGCCGTGGTGGTGCCGTCACCGGCGCTGTCCGAGGTCTTGGACGCGACCTCGCGCACCATCTGTGCGCCCATGTTCTCGAACTTGTCGGGTAACTCGATTTCCTTCGCGACCGTCACGCCGTCCTTGGTGATGCGCGGCGCGCCGAAACTCTTCTCAAGCACGACATTGCGGCCCTTGGGACCCAGAGTCACCTTGACCGCGTTGGCGAGGATGTCGACGCCGCGCAGCATCTTGTCCCGCGCGTCGCTGGAGAATTTGACGTCTTTGGCTGCCATGGTACGATCTCCTTACGCTCGTCTGGCACTTGGGCGCGGGTCCGTCAGGCCGCCTTCTTCGCGGCCTTGCCGGCTTCGACGACGCCCAGGATGTCCGATTCTTTCATGATCAGCAGGTCCTCACCGTCGATCTTGACCTCGGTCCCGGACCACTTCCCGAACAGAACCTCATCCCCGACCCTGATGTCCAGGGGCACCAGCTCGCCCTTGTCGGTGCGCGCGCCGGCGCCCACGGCGACGACCTCGCCGCGCTGCGGTTTTTCCTTGGCAGTGTCCGGAATGATGATGCCGCCGGCCGTCTTCTCGTCAGCCTCGATGCGTCGGACGAGAACACGGTCGTGCAATGGACGGAATGGCATGCAACCCTCCATGGTTCGAACTGAGCGCTGAGAATCCCCCAGCCTCTGATCAGTCGGCCGGAGGCGGCCATCCAGATGGGAAGCGGCTGATTTCCCGTCAAGCCCAACGACAGCAAATTTTTCGCTGGAGGCCCGGATGCGGTGCCGAGGCGGCCTTGACAGCCCGAAACCAGCGCCTAAATCCCCAGTCGTCGGTCGCCCATTCGGGGATCGGCAGCCCGGGAACCCAGCTTTCCGGGAACCCCGTATCCATGTTGCTCAATCGGAGGATGTGGCTATGAGGACGAACCTCAATTTCTCGCCCCTGTTCAGGTCGACCATCGGTTTCGACCGAGTCTTCGACCTTCTGGAAAACGCCAGCCGGACCCAGAGTTTCGAGAGCTGGCCGCCCTATGACATCGTGCGGAGCTCGGAGGATGCCTACCGCATCAGCATGGCGGTGGCGGGCTTCTCGGAATCCGAGCTCAGCATCACGACACTGCCGAACCTGCTGATTGTCGCTGGCACCAAGCCCGAGGAGGAAGGCGACTACCTGCACCGCGGTATTCCCGGCACGTCGTTCGAGCGACGGTTCGAGTTGGCCGATCACGTGAAGGTCGCCGAAGCCAACCTGCAGAACGGTCTCTTGACCATCACGCTGACGCGTGAAGTGCCCGAGGAGATGAAGCCGCGCAAGATCGCGATCAAAAGCGGCGACACCGCGGTCGAGGCAAGACAGCTCAAAGGCGATAAGCAGGCGGCTTAGAGCGGGCACGCGCGCCTGCCAACGCCCGGCCGCCCGATGTCGCGGCCGGACCGCCTGATCTGCCAAGAAAGGAGGATAGCATGAACATGAGAGATCTCATTCCCTGGAGGCGCTCGGAGAGCAACACACCGACGCTCTATCGCGACGCAGACCCCTTCATGGCACTGCATCGCGAAGTCAATCGGCTATTCGACAACATGTTCCATGATTTCGAGAGCTTGGGCACGGGCCGCTTCCCGAACCTGGCTTCCGGCCGAGCGAACTGGGGCTGGCCGAATGTGGAGGTCTCGGAGACCGAGAAGGATGTCCGCGTGACGGCCGAACTGCCTGGCCTCGAGGAAAAGGACGTGGAGGTCCTGTTGGATGATAACGTTCTGACGTTACGCGGTGAAAGACGCTCCGAGACGGAGGACAAGGATCGTCAGTTCAGCGAGCGCTACTACGGGCAGTTCGAACGCCGGATCGCGCTCGGCACCGAGATCGAGGAGGACAAGGTGGAAGCGCGCTTCAAGAACGGGGTGCTGACCATCACCATGCCCAAGACCGAGCGTGCGCAGAGCAGAACGAGGCGCATCGCCATCACCGGCAAATAAGGGCGCAAGAGCGCGCCGGGTGCCAAGCCTGGCGCTGTCCTTCGGACAACGGAGGATGGGGTGGGAGGACAACGAGGCAATCGCCGGCGGAGCCCTGCAGAATCAGCACTTCGCCCATCACCTTTTTCGAGAGCGCCGATCTCCGATCTCATGCTCGTGCCGGAGCGTCCGGTGTCTCCGCGACTCTGGCACGATTGCATGAAAAGGTGGATCGGCCGATGTTTGCGCACGTCTCGCCCAACTATCTGTTTGTCGAGGCGGCTCTGGCACTGCTCAATTCCGCGACCCGCTCCCTGGGGCCGAGCTTCATGAGCCAGCTGCAGGGCGCGCTGCTCGGCCGTGCTGATCCCTTCGGGCAGAGCGTGCTGCTGGTCTGGCCGCATTTCACCAGGCTGGTAGCCGGCACAATTCTGCTCTTCACAATCACCTATGTGACGTTCTAGAGGCAGGAGGTCCCGGCATAAGTGGTGCGTGGCGGCGCGCCCCAATCTTGCCCGCCACCGATTGAGGCTGGCATGTCCGAGCCAGGACGCCTACAGGTACTGTCCTAAGCTGGGGGCAGACGCATGGATAGCGAAGATCAGCGCTTGGTCGTGATCATGGGAGCAGGCCGACACGGCCGGAATGCGGCGGACATTTTCCGCTGGATGAACTACCCGATCCTGGGCTTCCTCGACGACACCAAGGAGCGGGGAAGCAAGGTGGTGGGGGTCGAGGTTCTTGGCGGCTTCACTGAGGCGCACGATCCAGAGTTGTTACGGCGCGCAGCCATCCACGTTGCGATCGGAAACTCAAACATCAGACGAGCCTTGGCAGAGGCGGTGACGGCGCACGGCGGCGCACTTTGCTCCGCCATACATCCGACGGCAGTCATCTCGCCTTATGCGAAGCTGGGTGACGGATTGTTCATTGCGCCCTATGTGCGTCTCGCATCTCAATGCACTATCGGCACAGGCTGCATCCTTGACCCTTACTGTACGATCGGCGGAGACAGCACTCTCGGTCCCTTCTCGATGCTTGCCGCCCATTGCTCGCTGGTTGCCGGCAGTCAGGTCGGCGCTGGTTCATTCCTGGGAACTCATGTGGCCGTGCTCGGCGTTTCCATCGGCGCGCATTCAGTTGTCGGGGCCGGCAGCGTCGTTACGCGCGATTTGCCAGACAACATCCGGGCGTTCGGCACGCCCGCAAAGGTGCAGGGCCCCGCAGACTGGTCACGTCCACCGGTTTAGGTGCCGTCGTGGGCTTGAATCGCCGGCTCCCCAGCGATGTAGGCGTCGGTTCCGGTGTCGCAATCACGAGAGCGCATCGACGCCATAGTGAATGAACGTCGATCGCGATCTTTCGACCGGTTGGGTGGCGACCCATGCACGGTGAATGCGTTCCAGATGACGATATCCCCTGGTTCGAGACGGACCGTGTGCACGCTCCCCGACGCGATGCCCATCGCGCTGAGCTCTCGCTCCGTCGCCTGACCGGTGAGGACGCTCTGTGGCGGACGCGGAAGGATCCGTGCCTGACGGTGGCTGCCGGGCACAAAGCGCAAGCCGCCATTCTCATTATCCTGGGGATCGAGGGCCACTGTGAGCTGCAAGAAAGAATGCGCGAGGTTGCGAAAATTCAAGGCAGGTTGCCGAAATGCGGCGTCCTGGTGATATGCGATCCCGGTCTCGCCTTCGCCCGGGGATTTCCAGAAGATCGACGTGAGAACGGTCTTGATGTCGGAACCCAACACGCCGCACAGGATCCTGCCGATGCCGCGATGCAGGCGAAGTTCTTCGATCGCTGGGCTGACATGGTGTGCGTTCTGTAGTCCGCGGAGCGTCGCCTCGCCGGCGTCGGACTTGGACCACAGCATCCGCAAGCGTCGATCGTCCAGCGCGCTCGCGAGCACCAGGAACTTGAGGCGATCGGTCTCACGCAGGATATCCGCTATCTCCGGCGGCGATACGACCGACCGAACGATCTGGTAGCCGTCCCTCTCGAGTTCGGCAAAGTCCACTGCGCGCTCCATCAAGATCGCTCGACTTCTTGCATGGAAGCATCAGGCAGCAGTCGCTCGAGAACGCGAACGAGCGCCCGGGTTTCGACGGCGGACATGCCGCAATGGCTGGGAATGTTGATGATACGCTCAAAAATGCCGCGCGCCGTCCGGCAGCTGTCGTCTAGCGGAGGATAGTATTTGCCGAGATCGAACTCGATGCTCCGGAAGTCCTCCTGTTTGATCGGCTGCGCAGACAGCGCCGGCACGCTCGCAAGAAGAGCTTCCCGAGGCGCCTGCAACAGCAGGGGCACGCCGATTTCGCTGCACAGAGACTCGATGCGGCGGCGTTGCGCATCATACCGCGCCGCCCATGACGGCAGTCGCTCCAGTCGTTCCAGTATCACGGCGGCCGCAACATCCGATATCTTGCCGTTACCCGCGAAAGGCTGGGCCGCAAGAGGCGCTCCGACCCCGAAATTGATGATGGATCTGGCGAGTGTCGCATCGGGACGGTCCACGATGATGCAGCCACCTTCACCGACGCCCCATGGCTTGGTTTGATGGAAGCTGATGGTCTCGTTCGGGTGCCCTGCCCAGGTGCGATCCGGACCGAACAAGGCTGCCGCGGAATCGACGATGATGGCCTTATCCCGCGCACAGCAGAAATCCGCGAAGGCCCGCGCGCTTGGCAGGCCCGCGAACAGGTTCGTCACCACCAGCCCATCCCAGGTTTCGTCAGGCGAGGCCGCGATGGCATCCAGGTCGACGAGGCCATGATCATCGCTGTCGACTACCATCGCGCCGGCGTACGTCCCGACACGCTGGCTGAAAAACGTGTAGGCCGAAACCGCCCAACGCAGGCTTCGACCCCGCTTCGCTGCCTCCAGTCCAGCCAGCGCCTGCAGGCCGACCGTGGCCGACGCGCACATGATGACGGCGCGATCATTCGGTAGATTCAGGATGAATTCGAGGGAGCGCTCGAGCGCCGTCGACACCGGCCCGAAATTGGCCCATTGGCCGGCGCGCTCGGACAAGGCTGCAATCTCGCGCACCCGCTCCCAGTCGATGCACTTGTTCTCGACATAGCGCACCCGCGTCGTGGCAGCAGGCGCAGCCGGCAGAAACCCGCTGCCGCCGTTTCGGCGCTTCGGCAGTCCGGCTATCTCGGCAATCCGGGGTAGCAGGCCCTCAGCGCCCACCCAGGGGGGCGCCACCGGCGGAGCGCTTTGCGCGGCGGTGTTCATGTGGCGGACGCTTTCGGGGGTTCATGCAGGCCCGGAACGGGTGCAGCCCGGGCCAGCAACGATCGATGCAGTTGCACGAGGGATTCCGGCTCACGGAAGTAATGGACGCCTAGGCCCTGGTTTTGGTCGCCCTCCGGCGTTCGCGCGCGCAGTTCCGCATAGCGTTCCACCAGATAGGATTCCCCCAAATATTTGTAGTGCAGCAGCTTGAGTTCGGATGTTGCAGGGTAGACTATATGCCCGCGCGGCTTGGCGGAGTGGCGGCCCGGCGAATAGTTCAAGCGCCTGATGTCGTCCGGGCGGAAGGCGCACAACTTGTCCATGTACTTGGCCCGAAGGCCATTCGTGATCGAGAGAGGGAGGGTCTGGTCGGCCGGCGGGAAAGCCGGCGCGAGCATTTCATAACCGGTGGCCGGAACTACTGTGACGGCCTCGCGGATGCAGTGCCGGAAATAGTCCTTGCCAGCCGCATGATAGAGGAACTCGTCGATATTGACGATGAAGACCCAGTCCGCGTCCTGCCGGCTCTGGCGCCAGACCGTTTCATAGAAGGCGGGCGCCTCCCGGATCACCGACCCCCGACCGCGCGGAACTCGCCTAGCGTCACCTTTGGATGCTGCTTGAGCATGCCAATCGACCGGTCCGTCGATCCATTGTCGAAGACAAAATAGCGCGCGACTAGATCGTCGTAGTGGCGGAAGAAGAACGGCAGCATCCGCTCCTCGTTCCAGCACAGGCAATACAGATGGATGACAGGATCCCGGACGTGGAACTGTTCCCGGACACGGCGCAGTCTTGCCCTCAGCCCCAGCATCGTTCGACCGTGCCGCTGCAGGGCCGGGCGTCGTTCATTCGGCGGCGCGGCCGCGGCGTGCTGGAATGCCGGCCTGGCGCTCCCAGTCGAACATGTAGTCGCGGGTCAGCGGGACGGCGTCGATGTCGCGCGCCATCTGCATCTGCCAGACCATGTTGTAGTCGTGGCGGAAGGAGAGCTCGCTGCCGATCAGGTAGAACTCCCACATCCGGCAGAAGCGCTCGTCATAGATGCGGGCGATCTCGGCCCGGTGGCGATTGAAGTTCCCGCGCCAGCAGCGCAACGTCTCGGCGTAGTGGAGGCGCAGGACCTCGATGTCGGTGATCCACATGCTGGTCTTCTCGACCCGGGGCACGACCTCCGATAAGGCCGGGCTGTAGCCGCCGGGGAAGATGTATTTGCGCAGCCAGGGATTGGTGAAGCCCGGCCCGTCGCGCCGTCCGATCGCGTGCAGCAGCGCGACGCCCGCCGGCTTCAGCAGCCGCTCGACCGAACCGAAGAACTCGCCGTAATGCTTGACGCCGACATGCTCGAACATGCCGACGGAGACGATGCGGTCGTAGGTATCCTTCTCCAGCCGATAATCCTGCAGCTTGAACGTGACCTGCTTGTCGACGCCAGCCTCCTTCGCGCGCCGCGTCGCCAGCTCATGCTGCTCCTTGGACAGCGTGACGCCGACGACTTCGACGCCGCAATGCTTGGCGAGATAAATGCCGAGCCCGCCCCAGCCGCAGCCGATGTCGAACACGCGCTGCCCCGGCTCCAGCACCAGCTTGGAAGCGATGTGCCGCATCTTGGCGATCTGTGCCTCGGCCAGGCTCATCGCCGGATTGAGGAAATAGGCGCAGGAATATTGCATGCTCTCGTCGAGGAAGAGCTCGAACAGACGCTGCGACAGATCGTAGTGGTGCGCCACGTGCTGGCGCGCCAGGCCGACCGGATTGTGCTGATGCCACCAGCGGGCAAGCGTGTGAAAGCCGGCGATGACGCGCTGCCAACGTTCGCTCTGGATGTCGCTCGTGTTGGCAAGGCCGATATCGATGAGGTCGTAGAGAGAACCCTCCTCGATGGTCAGCTTGCCGTCCATGTAGGCTTCGCCGACCTTGAGCCACGGATTGAACGACAACGCCCAATCCGTCGCACGATCCGCCAGCCGGATCGTTACCTTGGGTTCCCCTTGCCCAAAGGCCTGACCCCGGCCCTTGTGATCGATCAGCGTAACGCACCCACGTTTGATGCTGCGCGCCAACAAGCGATCGAACATGCCCGATCTCCTGCCCCCGTCTGACCGGAATGTGATCCCGGCTCTCCATCCTTGGAATTAATCTAGGAAACGTGATGCAGTTCCGTCAACAATCCGACATATCCCTTAATGGCGGCTGGTTTCTGCCGATTTTCGTCCTGTCTGCAGTCCTCTACGCATCGGCCGCGCGTTCGGAGGCCCCGGCAGCCCAGCCAGTGACGATATCTCCGGCCGATCTCCCAGCCTGGCAAGCGAAGAGCTTCAAGGGGGAGACGGCCTATCGCGTGGAAGACGGCGGCCAAGGTCCCGCACTGCGTGCCATGGCGGACGGCAGCGCGTCGGGCCTGTGCCGGACGGTGCAGATCGACCTCGATTCCCTGCCGATCCTGCGGTGGCACTGGCGGCTGGACCATGCACCCGCGCGTAGGAACGAGCGCATGAAGGGGGGCGACGATCAGGGGCTGCGCCTGTCCTTCCTGCACCAGAGCGGTGCCGGTGAGGATTCCATTCTCGCCATCCAATATGTGTGTTCGCAGAGCGAACCTGTGGGCGCACACTGGGCGAACGCCTTTGTTGCGAATGCGCAGCAGGTGGTCGCGCACAGCGGCCCTGCCCAGCCCGGCCTGTGGCGGTCCGAGCAGCGCGATCTGGCTGCCGATTTCCGCGCGGCCTTCGGCCGTGCGGTAGACCGGATCGACGCCATCTGCCTGATGAGCGATGGCGACCAGACGGGCGCTCTGGTAGAAGGCTGGTACGGCGACATCACCTTTCAGGCCCGATGACCGACCCCGCGCAGCATGATCCCAAGCGGCTGATCGAGCAGGCCTTCGCGATGGGTGCGGAATTCCCCGGCCCCGCGGAGGATCTACTGCTATCGTGGATGCTGTCCTTGCCCGCCGATGCGAACGCGCCCGCCATCGCCGCAGTGCTGGCGGAGCGTCATCGCGCTCAGGTCGCGGACCTCGAGGACAGGCATCCGGTCCGGCGCCTGCTGACGTTGCTGGAGCAGACTGCGACTGCCGGCGCTGCCCGCCCGCAGGGGCGCAGGGGTGGTCGGCGCGGACGGACCTGACCGCCGCCACGCGGCGGCCTATTGCCTCCCGAGCGCGCCGCAGGCTTCGCGCACCGCTGCAATCGCCCGGTCTATATCCTGGTCGCGCGTGCGATGATTGACGATCGCGGCGCGCAGGAATGTCCTGCCGCCCAGCTTGGTGGTTGAGAAGACGACCTCGCCGCCCAGCTGGAGGCGCGTGGCGAGCTGACGATTCAGCATGTCCTGCCTCCCGGCGTCGACGTCCTTTGGCGCATATCGGAAGCAGCAGACGTTGAGCACCACCGGCGCCCCAAGCTCGAGCTCGTCGGCCGTTTCGACCAGTGCGGCCATGCGCGCTGCTTGCCGGCAATTGTCGGAGATCTTCCGTGCCAGGCGATCGAGGCCGTAGGCACGCAGACAAGACCAGACCCTGAGCGCGCGGAAGCCGCGCGACAGCTCGATCCCATAGTCGCAATACCACGGATCGCCGCCACCGAGCCCGTCCTCTTGCCCCTCCAGGTAATCGGGGCGCATGGCAAACGCCGCGCGATGGGCATCGCCATGCCGGATGAGGACGGCGCCGCAATCATATTGCACGTACATCCACTTGTGGAAATCGAACGCCAGGGAATCCGCCCGCTCGATCCCGCGCGCCAGGTCGCGCCAGGGATGGTCCGCGATTCGTGCCCAGCATCCGAACGCGCCGTCGACATGCAGCCAAAGGCCCTCCTGCGCGCAGAGATCGGCGAGCGCATCGAGATCATCGCACGCGCCGGTGTCGACGGACCCAATCGTACCGATCACACAGAATGGCCGTTTTCCCGCGGCTCGGTCACTGGCCAGTTGCGCGCGCAACTTTGCGAGATCCATGCCGCCATTCGTACCTGTGGCGGGAATGCGCCGCACGGCCTGGGCGCCGTGCCCGAGCAGCTCTAGCGCCTTCTGGTTCGCGCTATGCGCACCGCTCGAGGCATAAGCGACGTGATCGGGCGCGTCACGCAATCCGTTCGCCCGGACATCGCGGCCCAGCGCGTGAATGCGCGCCGCCGCGAGGGCGATGATGGTCGACTGGGATGTGCCGGACGTCAGCAATCCGCTGGTTCCCTCGGGAAATCCGAAGATCCGACGGGTCCAGTCGATCACGGCGCGTTCGACATGGATCGCGCCATGGTCGCGCCCACCGCAATTGCTGTTCATCGCCGAGGCGGTCATGTCGGCCAGCAGACCGGCGGCAAGGCGGTTCCATGGACCCAACCGAAGAAGCGCGGATGAGTGTTGCCGGTGCCGAAGGGCAGCACGCGTTCCGCCAGTTCGCGGGCAAGCCGGCTTTCCCCGATTCCGGTTTCGAGCAAGGCCGGCGCGAGCGCTTCGCGCACGGTCGGATCGACCGGACGCCACGGCCTATCCCGCGCCGCTTTCAGGTGATCCAGGCACGAATCGAGCAGCTTGTGCGCGTCGGCCCGGAAGGTCTCGAAATCGTGCGGGTCGAGAGAATCGGGTTCATGAGGCTGAAAGCTCGCGTTGCTCATGGGACTTGCCTCTGTTCTGGCGTCGGGCGTCAGCTTATCAGCTTCTTCAGTGTTTCGACCTCATCGGCCTCGTTGGCGGGCTTGTCCCAGCGGATGCGGTGAAAGCGGGGGAAGCGCAACGCCAGGCCGGACTTGTGGCGCGTCGATTCGTGCACGCTGTCGAACTCGAACTCGGCGACCAGCGCGGGCGACAGCACGCGCACCGGGCCGAAGCGGTCCACCGTGTTGTTGCGCACCCAGCGGTCGAGCCTGCGCAGCTCCTCGTCGGTGAAGCCGGAATAGGCTTTGCCGACAGGCACCAGCTCCCGCCCGGGATTGCCATGCTCGTCCACGATGGGACGCCAGCAGCCGAAGGTGAAATCGGAATAGAAGGAGGAGCGCTTGCCGTGCCCGCGCTGGGCGTACATCAGCACGGCGTCGATGGTGAGTGCATCGCGCTTCCACTTGAACCAGTGGCCTTTGACGCGGCCGGCGATGTACGGGCTTTCCCAGCGCTTCAGCATCAAGCCTTCGATTCCGCTGGCGCGCGCATCGGCGCGCAAGCGGACGAGCTCGCTCCAATTGGCGAACTGGATCAGCGGCGACAAATCGAAGCGCAGGCGCGGTCTTTGCGCATACCAGGCTTCGAGATGCTGCCGGCGTTCACGCAAGGGCAGGGGGCGCAGATCGTCATTGCCGATGATGAGCGCATCGTAGAGCCGCATATGCGCTGGGTTCGAGAGCATCAAGGCCGGATTCGGTTTCTTGCGGTTGAGACGCTGCTGCAGGTCGTTGAAGGATGCGACCTCCACCGCGTTATCCGTGCGCCGCGCCACCAGCAGTTCGCCATCCAGGACTGCTTCGAAATCGACGTGCTCGATCAGGTCCGGAAACGCGCCGCTGATATCCTCCCCCGCGCGGGAGTAGAGGCGCACCTGCCCGTCCGAGGCTGCGATCTGGACGCGGATGCCGTCCCACTTCCATTCGGCGCAGAAATCGTGCGGCGTCAGATTGGCCAGATCCGATTCCTCGATGGGGTGGGAAAGCATGAGCGGTCGGAAGCCAAGGGTGTTGCGCGCCGCTGGCTTTTCACCGCCCGCGACCCAGCGGATCAGCTCGGTATAAGGCGGCTCGTGCTGCGGCCACTGTTCTTCGATGTCCTCCAGTCCTACCGTGCCGAAGGCGCTGAGCGCGGTCTTCGCCAGCCGCGCGGAGACGCCGACGCGCAGTGCGCCGGCCGCGAGCTTCAAAAGGGCCCAGCGGCCCGTGGCATCGAGCCCGTCGAGCCAATCCGACATCAGAATCATCGCCTCTGCGCGGCCGGCCAGGCGCAAGCGCTCGACCACGTCGCTGAGGCGTGGCGGCACATGCGTTGCGCGATCGGTGACTGGCCAGATCAGCGCGATGGTCTCCGCGAGATCGCCGACATAGTCGTAGGACCAGCCGAACAACTCCGGATCGACGCGCGCGATCGTCATGTCGCGCAGAGCGGCCGGCTTGAGGCTCGGCAGCTCCAGCTCGCCGCACAGCGCCGCCAGCGCATAGCCGCGATCGGGATCCGGCGCATGGCGCAGATAATCCTCGATCAGCCGCAGCTTCCCATTGCGCGCCGGCTGATAGGAAAGGGCATCGAGCAGATCGGCGAAGAGTTGCATGGGTTAGCCGACCGCAAACGAGAGTCCCCCTCCCCCGGTACGGGGGAGGGAAGGATTGGGGGGAGCAAGCGAAGATAGTCTAACGTTGAGGCGCGGCTTCTCCCTCCCTAACCCTCTCTCATGCTGGGGGAGGGGACGCTCTGACGTGGGAGGGAGAGGTGGTGTACTCATTCCTCATCCTCGTACCCGACCAGCGACAACGCGCGGGCGCGGCGGCCGGTTTGCTGGATGGCGTGGATCAGCGCTTCTTCGCGGCCGTGGGTCACCCACACTTCCGGCGCGTCCACATCGCGCACGGTCTGCAACAGCTCGTCCCAGTCGCAATGGTCGGAGATGATGAGGGGCAGCTCGGCGCGGGCCTGCCGTGCGCGGGCGCGGATGCGCATCCAGCCGGAAGCGACCGCCGGCACGGGATCGCCCATGCGCCGGCTCCACACCTCGCCGATCGCCGAGGGCGGGCAGAGCACGATCTCGCTCTTGAGCTGCGCCGGCACCATGCCGGCGACCGATGCCAGCGGCCCAAGCCTCACGCCCTGTGTCTCGTAGAGCTGCGTCAAAGCCTGCAACGCGCCATGCAGATAGATCGGCTTGTCATAGCCGGCGCGGCGCAGCAGCGCGATCACGCGCTGGCATTTGCCGAGCGCATAGACACCGACCAGCATGCTGCGGTCGGGGAACAGCTCGCGCGCATGCAGCACCTTGCCGATCTCGCCTTTGTCCGGCGGATGATGGAAGACAGGCAAGCCAAACGTCGCCTCCGTGATGAAGACGTCGCACTTGACCGGCGTGAAAGGCGGGCAAGTGGGATCAAAGCGCCGCTTGTAATCGCCGGAGACCACCGCCCTGCAGCCGCCATGCTCCAGCACCACTTGCGCGCTGCCGAGGATATGTCCGGCGGGCTCGAGCATGATGGTGACGTCGCCCATGCCAAGGCGCTCGCCATAGGACAGCGACTGCGTTTCGCGCGCGAAGCCCTCGCCATAGCGCACGCCCATGATGGCGAGGGTTTCCGCCGTTGCCGCCACCTTGCCGTGGCCGGCGCGGGCATGGTCGCCGTGGCCGTGCGTGACGATGGCGCGGTCGACCGGGCGGGACGGGTCGATGAAGAACCCGCCGGGCTCGCAATAGAGTCCGCCGGGCATGGGCTTGAGCCAGTGCTGGGGGTGCAAAGCCATTGAGTTCTCAGGATTCAAAATCGTTGTGTTGCCAGGGCTTTAACCTATGATGATCCGGTTTTGTTCCGCAAGCCGATATGGACCAGCCCATCGCTACCAGCCTGCTGCCACCCCGCTTTGCCGCTTGGTTCCAGGGCCGCGGCTGGCAGGTGCACGACCACCAACTGGCGGTTCTGCGCGCGGTTGAGGCAGGACGCTCGGTCCTGCTGATCGCGCCCACCGGCGGCGGCAAGACCTTGGCGGGGTTCCTGCCCAGCCTGGTGGAGCTGGCTGACGCCGACCCCAAGGAGAAACGCACCGGCATCCACACACTCTACATCTCGCCGCTCAAGGCTTTGACAGTAGACGTGGCGCGCAACCTGGAGACGCCGATCGCGGAAATGGGTCTGCCCATAGAAAGCGAGACCCGAACAGGGGACACGCCGCAGAACCGACGCCAGCGCCAGCGCAAGCACCCGCCGCACATCCTGTTGACGACGCCGGAGAGCCTGGCGCTGCTGCTCTCCTACAGCGAGGCGCCAGACTATTTCGCGTCGCTCAAAACCGTGATCATCGACGAGCTGTATGCGATCGCCGACACCAAGCGCGGGCAGCTTCTCACACTGGGGCTGGCTCGCCTCGCGCGGCTGGCGCCGCAATGCCGTTTCCTCGGCCTGAGCGCAACGGTCGCGGCGCCGGAGCGCGTGGCGCAGCATCTGAACTACGGCGCGCGGCCGCTTGATATCATCCGCGGGCGCGACGGTGCGCAGCCGGAGATCGGGATCATGATCCCGGATGCGCACGTGCCGTGGAGTGGGCGCATGGCGTTGCATGCGGTGCCGGCGATCTATGAGGAGATCAAGCGCCACAAGACGACGCTCGTGTTCGTCAACACACGCGCCCAGGCGGAGCTGGTGTTCCAGGGCTTGTGGCGGCTCAATGACGACAACCTGGCGATCGGGTTGCACCACGGCTCGCTTGCGGTGGAGCAGCGGCGGAAGATCGAGGCGGCGATGGCGCGCGGTGCCTTGCGCGCGGTGGTCGCAACCTCCTCGCTCGATCTTGGCATCGACTGGGGCGACATCGATCTTGTCATCCAGGTCGGCGCGCCGAAGGGCGCGAGCCGCCTACTGCAGCGCATCGGCCGCGCCAATCACCGGCTGGATGAGCCGAGCCGTGCCTTGCTGGTGCCGGCCAACCGCTTCGAAGTGCTGGAATGCAAAGCGGCGATCGAAGCGGCGCTGGAGAAGGATCTCGATGAATATCCGCCGCGGCCGTACTGCCTCGACGTGCTGGCACAGCACATCCTGTGCCTCGCCTGCGCCGGGTCGGTGAATCCGGATGCGCTCTATCTGGAAGTCACGACAGCGGCGTCGTATGCATCGCTGCCGCGCGAGGAGTTCGATCGCGTCTTCGCCTTCGTGCGCGATGGCGGCTATGCGCTGAAGGCTTATGACCGCTGGAAGCGCCTGCGCCAGATGCCCGATGGCGGCTGGCGCGCCGCCAACATGACCGTGGTGCGGCAATATCGCATGAATGTCGGCACCATCGTCGAATCGCCGATGCTGAAAGTGCGCCTCGGCCGCGGCCAGGCGCTGGGCGAAGTAGAGGAATGGTTCGTGCAGGGCCTGCTGCCCGGCGACACCTTCATGTTCGCCGGACGCCTGCTGCGCTTCGAAGGCATCCGCGAGATGTCGGTCGTCTGTTCGCTGGCGAAGAGCGGCGAGCCCAAGGTGCCGGTTTATGGCGGCGGCCGGCTGCCCTTGACGACGGATCTTGCCGAGCGCGTGCGGGCGATCCTAGAGGATCGGCGGCAGCAGCGGGATCTGCCTGATGACGTGCAGGAATGGCTCAGGCTGCAACGCTGGCGCTCGGTGCTGCCGACGCGCTCGCGCCTGCTGATCGAGAGCTTCCCGCGCGGCAACAAGGAGTTCCTGGTCGCCTATTGCTTCGAGGGTCGGATTGCGCACCAGACGCTCGGCATGCTGCTGACGCGGCGCATGGAGCGCGCCGGGCTGAAGCCGCTCGGCTTCGTCGCCACCGATTACGTGCTCGCGACCTGGGCGCTGGGCGCGCCGACGCAGGAGCAGGTCGAACGCCTCTTTGCGGAAGACATGCTGGGCGACGATCTCGAGGAATGGTTGGAGGATTCCTCGATGCTGCGGCGCTCCTTCCGCAACGTCGCCGTGATCGCCGGCCTGATCGAGCGGCGCCATCCGGGCGAGGAAAAGTCGCGCCGGCAGATCACCTTCAATGCCGATCTCATCTACGACGTCCTGCGCAAGCACGAGCCGGACCACATCCTGCTGCACGCGACGCGTCAGGATGCAGCATGGAATCTCGCCGACGTGCAGCGCCTCGGCGATTTTCTGAAGCGTGTGCAGGGCCGGATCGACGTTCGGCGCCTGGATCGCGTGACACCGCTGGCCGTTCCGGTCCTTGTCACGCTCGGCAGCACCGAAGTGGGCAACGAAGCGATGGACGCGCTGCTGGAAGAAGCCGCCGCCGATCTGATAGAGGAAGCGACCAGCGGCGAACCCGGGCAGGAGGCGATGTTGTGATTCCTGTGTTCCTCTTCTTCCGTCATCGCCGGGCGAAGACCCGGCGATCCAAGTGTGCGTGCGACGCGCCGGATTTTGGATCACCGGGTCTCGCAGCTTCGCTGCGGCCCGGTGACGACGGGATGTGTGAGGTGGCGTGAAGCACTCCATCACCATCACCTGGCACGGCATCGCGCTGCAACTCGATCTCGAGGGCGTTCTGTATTGGCCGGAGGAGCAGCTGCTGGTGGCGGCGGATCTGCATCTGGAAAAGGGCAGCTCTTATGCCAGGAGCGCTGGGCGCCTGTTGCCGCCCTATGACAGCGCGCAGACGGTCGCGCGCCTGGAGCGGCTGGTCGCGCACTACCAGCCGCAGTGCGTCGTCGCGCTCGGCGATTCGTTCCATGACCGCGCCGGCGCGACGCGGCTCGACGGCGAGGTTGCGGACCGGATCCGCAGGCTCAGCGACCGTACCGACTGGATCTGGATCCACGGCAATCACGACCCCAAGCCGCCCAAGCAACTGGGCGGGCGCGGCGCGGTGGAAATCGCGATCGGGCCGCTCGTCTTCCGCCACGATGCGCACCATGAGCGGCAAGGCGAGGGCGGCGAAATCATCGGCCACTACCATCCGGTCGCGTCTGTTTCGACGCGGGGACGCTCGTTCCGCCGGCGCTGCTTCGCGATCGGGCGCCATCGGCTGCTGCTGCCGGCCTTCGGCGCCTATGCCGGCGGTCTCAATGTGCGGGAGGTTGCGATCCGGCGCTTGCTGGATGCGGAGGCGCGGCTGGCGCTGCTAGGCCGCGATCGGCTACATCTCTTTCCCATCGCAGCCGCTTTGCCCGATGCGACGCTGCCGCTTTAGAACCGGTTCACCGGGATCTTGAGATAGGAGATGCCGTTCGGTTCCGGCGGCGGCATCGCGCCGGCACGGATGTTCACCTGAACCGCAGGCAGCATCAGGGGCGGCATCTCCAAGGTCTTGTCGCGCCCTTCGCGCAGTGCGACGAACTCATCCTCGCTCCTCCCGGTGAGATGCACGTTCTTCGCACGCTGCTCGGCCACCGTCGCGTGAGGCTGCGGCTCGCGTCCGTCCGGCGGATAATCGTGGCATTGATAGAGTCTTGTGTCTGGCGGCAGTGCGAGGATGCGTTGGATCGAGCGATAGAGCGTGCGCGCATCGCCGCCAGGAAAATCGCAGCGCGCCGTGCCGTAGTCCGGCGCGAACAACGTGTCGCCGATGAAGGCGGCGTCGCCAATCACATAAGTAATGCAGGCTGGTGTGTGACCGGGCGTTGCCATCACCCGGGCCGTCAGGCCGCCGATCCTGAATTCTTCGCCATCAGCGAACAGCCGATCGAATTGACATCCGTCAACTGGGAAATCGCCGCCCAGATTGTAGATTCTGCTGAAGGCCTGCTGCACGACCGGGATTTGCGCGCCGATGGCGATCTTTCCGCCCAGCTTCGCCTTGATATAAGGCGCCGCGGTCAAGTGGTCCGCGTGGGCATGGGTTTCCAGCACCCATTCGGTGCGCCAGTTGCGCTGTTTCACCGTCTCGATCAGCCGACCGGCGCCGGCAGTGCCAGTGCGACCCGACTTGATGTCGAAATCCAGGACCGAATCGATGACGGCGCAAACGCCGGAGTCCGCATCGGTCACGATATGGCTGTAGCTCTTGGTCGCCGTGTCGAAGAAGCTCAGGACGGTCGGCGCGGTCATGATCTTCCCTCTGCGCAATTGCTCGCCCCAGGGCTTCTAGTACCGGAGGATTGAGTCGAGCGCCAGATATTTCCGTGTGACCAGAAAATCTTTGACACCTCTGCAGGATTTCTTCATGGGCGAGGTGACGCATTTCCAACAAGAGATCAATTTGACATATATAATAATATGCTTATATAAGCAAGTATGAACTCCAAAACATCGATGGCCGCCTTGGGCGTCAGCGCGGCGGAAGCCGCGCAATTCCTGCGCACCATGGCGAACGAGAACCGCTTGGCGATCCTGTGCGCGCTCGGTGAAGGGGCGCGTTCGGTCGGCGAGCTGGCGGATCTACTCGGTGCCTCACAGCCCAACGTCTCGCAGCATCTCGCGAAGCTGAAGGCGCTGCAGCTGGTCGCCGCGCGGCGAGAGGGGACCACGATCCTCTATTCGCTGGCCAGCAAGGAAGCGGCCGCGATCATCGCCATCCTGCACCGGCGCTATTGTGCGGACCGTCCCGCGCGCAAGCGGAGAGCCGCATAAGCGCGAACTTCACGCGCATCCCGGCAGCGAGATTGATCGAGTCGCGAAATGATTGCATACTAGCCCATCGCATTCACCTTTGGTTAACGCTCGGTCCTACACTATTAGGTTCGAATTCTCGAACGAGCCGCTTCCAGGAGGGGATTTCCATGGCCGGGTATCGGGACTTGATGCGTGTACTGCTCAAGCCGCTTGCAGTTGGCGGAGGTGCCGCTCTCATCCTGTCGGCGAGCTACGACAGCGCCTTCGCCTATCTCGATCCGGGGACGGGCAGCATCATCCTGCAATCCCTGATCGCCGGCATCATCGGCTCGATGGCGTTTGCGCGCATGTATTGGACGCGCCTCAAGGATGTGCTGCGGCGCACCTTCGGGAACCGCAATAGCGATCCGAAGAACCAATGAACGCACCGCTGCGCGATCCGGGCTCGTTCCGCGACCCGAGTGGCGCGGTCTATCGGTCTGGTGATCGCATCCTGCGGACCGTGATGCCGGGCAATGCATCGGAAGTCTATCGGGCCGCGCGCGAGTCCGGGCTGTTCAAGGACCTTGCCGAGCGGGGCTATCTCCTGCCGTTCGAAGAGATGGAGGTACCGGCACTCCAATCGATGACGGGAGCGGCGCACGTCCTCGCAAGCGCGCGGCTGCCGTTCATATCGTACCCCTATGAATGGAGCTTCGCCCTGCATCGGAAGGCAGCGCTCCTGCATCTCGATCTCCATCTCGCGGCGCTGGAGCGGGGGTTCGACCTGTCGGACGCGTCGGCATACAACGTCCAGTTCCAGGGCTCTTCGCCAATCTTCATCGACCATCTCTCTCTGCGCCCCTACCGCGACGGCGCCGTGTGGACGGGGCACCGGCAGTTCTGCATGCAGTTCCTCAATCCGCTGCTGTGCCACACGCTGCTCAAGATCGCGCCGAACACTCTGTTTCGCGGTTCGCTCGAGGGGATCGAACCGGAAGTGCTGGCGCCGCTACTCCCGTTCCGCAGCAAGCTCTCGTGGACCGTCCTCACCCATGTGGTGATGCAGGCCGCGCTGCAGCGCCGCGCCTCAGGCCGGCGCGCCGCGACGATCGGAAGACTGCGATCAGTATCGGTGTCGAAGGTTGCTTTCGTCGGCATGCTGCAAGGGCTGCGGCGCGCGATCATCGCGATGAAGGTCCTCAGCGGCGCGACGGTGTGGTCCGACTATGCCCAGTCCAACAGCTACGGGGCGGCGGAGGCGGATGCCAAGCGACGGTTCGTGAGCGAGATGGTGGCGAAGGTGCGCCCGCGGATGCTGGTCGATCTCGGCTGCAATACCGGCGACTATTCCGACGCCGCTCTCGAGGCCGGCGCCGGGCGGGTCATCGGGTTCGACTTCGATCATGGCGCGCTCAACCTGGCGGCCGCTCGCGCCGAGGCGAAGAAGCTCGATTTCCTGCCGCTGTGGCTGGACGCAGCGAACCCGAGCCCGAACCAGGGTTGGGGTCAGTCGGAACGGCTTGGGCTGAGCGAGCGGCTGAACGCCGACGCGATCATCGCACTGGCGCTGGTTCATCACCTCGCGATTTCGCGCAACATTCCGCTGGATGCCGTGGTGGACTGGATCGTGGGATTGGCACCCATGGGCGTGATCGAATGTCCGGACAAGAGCGATCCCATGGTCCAGCAGCTGCTGGCTCTGCGCGAAGACATCTTCGCCGATTATGACCACGAGCACTTCGTCGCCCATGTCGCGCGACGGGCACGCATCGTGCGCCAGGAGCGGTTGGGGCAAGGCGGCCGGCTGCTGGTCTGGTTCGATCGCAGCTGAAGAACAGTCTGGGAGGGGGGACGATGGCGATCGATCAAGCCGCCGCTAAGCCAAAGCCGCGACCGATCTGGATGAAGATCGTCGATCCATCCGAAAGCCGGGCGCGCGCCTTCACGCTTGGCGCGGCAGCCACTGCGGTGATGTTGACCGGATCGTTCCTGAACTTCCTCAACTACTATGGATACCCTGTCGGCAGCGCTGAAGTCCAACTGGTGTTTGCCGGCGTCCTGGCGGTTTCGGCTGTCGTCGGACTAGTTGCTGCCACCCTGGGCGTGTTCGCCCAGCTCGTCGTACCGGTACTGCTGGTCGTGCTCGCGATTCAGTTGAACTTCGGTGGCGCATTCTTGACAGTCGGCGTGTTGGCTTCGGCGTTGCTGGCGCGGTTCGCTCGGCAGGCACTGATCTTGTGGTTCGGCGTGGTCGTCATTTCGGAGCTATGGACCGCCGCAACGGGAACGGCGGGTGGACATCCAGCAGCTGCCGGCAGCGCCGTCCAGACGGGAGCCATGGCTACGAAGAAGTCCGATATCGCGGTCGTTCACCTAATCCTGGACGAGCATATTGGCCTCGAGGCCATTCCGGATTTCGTGCCGCGTGGGCCGGAGGCGCGCGAACAGCTACGGACGTTCTATCTGCGGCATGGCTTCCGTCTCCTCGCTGGGGCGTATAGCGAGAGCCTGCATACGGTGAATTCCATTCCGCGGATCCTCGGCCTTGAGCCGGCGCTTCCTTGGAAGCAGGGTGGGCGCTGGGGGA
This sequence comes from Dongia deserti, assembly GCF_003574735.1. GTDB lineage: Bacteria > Pseudomonadota > Alphaproteobacteria > Dongiales > Dongiaceae > Dongia_A > Dongia_A deserti. Next base: position 106,119 of record NZ_QORW01000011.1, on the reverse strand, counting down.
CCACGGTGGAACAGAATCGCTATTTCGATGTCCTTCAGTGGATGGGGTTGCGTATCACCGTCGCGCAATCCGACTGGATCGACTATTGCAACCATCCAGCAGTCGAGACGTGCATGACGCGCGCGGCCGGCGGCCTGATCGACGTGGGCGACCAGTTGCCGGTCTCGGACAAGGCCTACATTCTGGCCTTCCGGTTTGCCGCGCTCTCGGCTCTCGCGCGGAGCGCCTTGGGGGTCTACGATCTTGCGGTGTTCTACGTCCGGCGCGTCGGCCTGGACCTGCCTTTCGTGCAGCAGCTGCAGGAGACCAGCACTAGCAGCCTGAACGGCATGGCGACATTCGAGTGGGTGATCGGGCAGACACGTGCGCTGACGCCGGGCCAGGCGATCTTCGCGCACGTCCTCGTTCCCCACTACCCTTACATCTATGACAAGGCCTGCCGCATGCTGCGGCAGTCGGAATGGCGTGGCCGGGCAAGCAGAGTGTCATGGCAGGCTCGCTACGACGCTTATTTCGATCAGGTAGAGTGTGTGACGCACAAGGTCGAGGAGATGCTCTCAGCCATCGCCGCGTCTCCTGCTGCGGGCAAGACCGTTATCATCATTCATGCCGATCACGGGTCGCGCATTGTGCAATTCGATCCTGTGATCGAGAACGACGGGCGCTTCACCGATCGCGACCTAGTGGACGGGCTAGCGGCTTTCTTTGCCGTCTCGGCTCCGGGGATCGAGCCTGGCTACGATAGCAAGCGCTATCCGCTGCGCCTCATTCTCGATGCCCTGGCACGCTCTCAGTTTCGCGGCGTAACGCCGGACCTTCCGACAGGCTTTCACCACAGCGTGAAGATCGAAGATCGGAAATGGAACCCGATCGCCGAACGATCCATGGTCGACAAGGAGTGGTGGAACGAGGATGTTGACTAAGCCGAGGTCGGGACGGGAATGGTGCCGTAGGAGGGATTTGAACCCCCGACCACCCGCTTACGAAGCGGATGCTCTACCGCTGAGCTACTACGGCATTCCAGGTGGGACCGTGTCAGGTCGACTTTGCGAAATGGTTAACCGGCCCGAACGCGGCGGGACACTAGTTCACGAGGCGCGCCGCGTCAACCGACGCGCCGAGAGGGGCCGGCTTCTCTGGTTTCCCCTGGCCCGCTGGTGCCGGCGGGGTTTCCGCGGCGGCGAAACTGCCATGAGGGATCGGCCCCGCCGGAACCTGCCCAGCCGCCGTGACCGCCACCGACGGAGGGGCGGCGACCGCTGGCGTTAGCGCCGGCGCGGGTGCCTCTGCGGCGGGGAGCTGGTCCAGGATCATGCCGCCCAGGGCCGCGCCCTGCCGTGGGGCGGCTGGCCGCCAGACCAAGCTGTCGATTGCATCGCAGCGCGGACAGCAGAGCTGCCAGCCCATGGCCTCCGGCCCGCCGGCGCCAAGCGTCCCGCAGGACTCGCACACCCAATCGGCGCCGCCGCGCGCCTCTGCGGCCATGTCCAGCCATTGCCGCTCGCCGCTGGAGCCCGCGCCATGTTCGCCGGCCTCCAACCGGGCCATGCGGCGGCAGGTGTCGGCACTGACGCCATCACCCGCCTGCTCCAGCTCCACCAACCGCTCCAGATGCCGGCGCGCGTCGCCCCACACCCGCGCTGTCAGGGCTGCATCCGCGCCGATGCGATGGCTCTCGGCGTGGTCCGGGTTCTGCTTCACCAGCTTTTGTACGCGCTGGGCCCGGTCGAGCGGGGTGTCGCCACCCACCGCTTCCAGATACACGCGGCCGAGCGCGGCATGGGGCGCGTCATCCCACACCTGCTCGATCAGCTTGGCGGCCTCGCGCGCCTTGCCTTGGCGCAGCAGCGATCGGCAGAGGATGAGACGCGCGGGCACGAATTCGCCCGGTTTGTCGCGGGTCAGCTTCACAGCTTCGCGCGCCAAGGCGAGCGCGCGATTCGCATCGCCGCCTTCGCCCGCCAGGATGCGGCGCGCCTGCTCGGTCAGCAAAGCGGCGCGGCGGCGCTGCGCGGCCTTGGGCGCCATGCCACCCGCGCGGGCGAGCTGGTTCAGGCTGTGCGTGGCGGCTTCGATCTTGCTGCTCTTGACCTGCAGATTGTGCGCGGTCTCGGCGGCCCAGGCGGCCTGCGGCGCCACCGCGCTCGCCTTTTCGGCATACGAGAGCGCCGCTGCCTCATCGTCGCGCTTCAACGCACCCATGGTCAGGCCGCGCAAGCCCAGCAACGCGGTCTCCGGCGCCTGCGTCAGGCGATCGAAATAGCGCTCGGCACTGGTCTCATCGCCGGTGAGTTGGGCCGCCTGTGCAGCGAGCAGCAGGGTCAAAGGCGGCTCGCCCAGCAGATCATGTGCGATCTTGGCCTGCCGCCGCGCCTCGGTGGGATCGCCTGCCGCGACCGCGGTCAATCCGCGCGTCAAGGCACGATATCCTTTCGCCTTGCGCGAATTGGAGCGCATCATCGAGAGGGTTTGCGGCGTGCGCAAAATGGCGCCGAGCAGCCAGGCCAGGAACTGGAGGATCAGGAACGCGAGCGCGATCAGGAACAGGGCCGCGCCGATATGCATGTCGATCCGGTAGCCCAACCAGTTCAGCGTCACGCCGCCCGGGTTGTACGCGAAGTAGAGCGCGACAATGAGCAGGCCCGCCAGCAGCGGGAAATAGATGAAGAGCAGGCGCGAGAGCTTCACGTCAGTTCCCCGCCCCCTCGACGTCACCGCTTGCTGGCGCCGCCTCTGCCGTGGTCCGCGGCGCCAGTTCCCGGGTCGAGATGTCCGCCAGCTGTGCTGCTGCCGCTTCGATGGTGAGGCGCGCTTCGGCTTGGGCGAGCCATTCCGCGGCGGCCTCCGCGGCTAGGCCGGTCATGGCGCGCACTTCCGAGACCGCGGCGGCGAGATCGCCTTCGCTCAGCTTCGCTTCCGCGCGCGCCAGTTGCGCCAGCGTGTCGTCGCCTTCGACATCCGGCCCGGTCGGTCGAACCGTAATGACCTCCGAGATGCTGTGGCCCAGCCCGCGCCAGAAGCGCTTCAGCCAATTGTCATCCGTCACCTGGCCTGCCAGCTCCGCTTCGCCGGCTCGCGCGATCTCGGTCGCGGGGAACCCCGCCGCCAATTGCGAGAGGGTCGGCACGCCTGCCTCCGCCATCGGCGTCAGGCTATCGACGATCGGCTTCAGGCGCGGGCGCAGCTCCTCATCGTTCAGAGTCAGGTCATTGAGCGTTGCCAGCTCGGCGGCAAAGCTCTTGTCGCTGGCGAGCGCGCTGCGCAACTCGCCGACCGCGACAATCAAGGCGACGGCGCGCTGCTGCTCGTTGCTCTTGGGCAGGCTTGCGATCTGCTCATCCAGCGCATCGAGGCGCGGCCCGAGCTCGTCCACACGCGGTACCAGCTCGCCGACCTTGGCATCGAGATCCGCCATCTGGTCCAGGCGCTCCGTCAGCGAGGCGATCTGCTGCTTCAGCGCATCGTTCTCCGAAACCAGGCGATCGATGCGCGGATCAGGCTCTGGTATCGGAGCGCCGGCCGCCGAGTCCGATGGCGCCGTTCCTTGTGCGCTGGCGACCTCGTTGATGCGCCTGGTCGCATCCGAGAGCGCGCTTTCCAGCTTGCTAAGCCGTTCCTCGATCGGCGCCAGATTCACGCTCGGTCCTTCGGACAAGGTGGAGGTTCCGCCCGGCGCATTGCGCAGTCTTTCCAGCTCGGACTTGAGGGTGGCCACCTCCTGCTTCACGGCGTTGAGGTCGGTGTTGATCGGCTCGATCGCCTGCTGCAGGGCGTTTTCGTCGATCGCGGCCTGGACCTGCTCGGATAGAGCCTGGACGTCGCGCTGCAGCGTTGCGATCCGGTCGTCCACAGCGGGTGCGGAGGGCGGCTGCAATCCCACGAGCGCGCCAACCTGCGGCTGCCAGAGTGGCGCCGTGATCACGACCGCCGCTGCCGCGATCAGCATCAGCACCAGATAAAGCAGAATGGAACCGCCGGTGCGCGGCCGGCGGGCACTCCTCGCCTCGGTCGTGCTCGCAGCTCGGGCTGCGGCGGTATCTGCTCCCGCCGCACTGTCTGCCGCCCCGTCGGCAGAGGGCGCGCCCTCTTCGGGGCGCTGGGATGGCTCGGCCATTTCGGCTCCTTTGCTGCGGGCAGCATCCACCAGGGCCAGCATCGAAGGCAAGTCCGGGCGGTCGGCGATTTCCACCCCCGCCCAGCCGAGGTTCCCGATCTCTCGTGCCACCGCCGCGCTGAGACAAAGCGCATGGATGCCGGCCAAGGACGGCGACCCGGCGGCCCGCCACAGATCTGCAAAGGTCGACGCGGTGCGCGGCGAGAACAGGAGCACCGCGTCGATCCCGCCCAGCGTCAAATTGGCGCGGGTCTCCGTCGACAGCGCGCTGGCGATCTTCGCTTCGTAGAGCTGCGCCCGGCGCACCTGGTAACCGAGCCCTTCCAGGCGGGTCTTGAGATCGCCGGCCGTCACCGTCCCCGCTGCATGAAACAGAGGCCCGTCTTCCGCCTTCAGCCGATCTACTACCAGCGCGGCGAGCGCTTCCACATCGCCCTTGGCGCTTTCGACATTGCCAAATCCGGCCTGGCGCGCGGCTTCGGCCGACCCGTCGCCGACCGTGAAGGCCTTGAGGTCGCGGCGCGGGCACAAGGCGGCAAAGGCACGCACGCCGTTCGCACTGGTGAAGAGCAGCGCCTGGACACCTTGGAGATTGATCTCGGCATCTTCCAGATGCTGGATCTCGAGCAACGGCTCGATCAGGACTTCAACATGGCGCTCCTCAAGAGCGTCTGCGAGCGGCTTGGCATCTTCGATCGGGCGGGTAATCAGAATGCGCATCGGTCACACTATAGCGGAGGAAAGGCGGCGATCGCGCCCAGAATATCACGGCAAGAAATCGGGGCCTGCCAATTCCTTCAGTTTGCGGCCGATTTGTTCGCCCAGTTTCCTGGCGTCCGACGCGGCGGCAGTCGCGTCCTGCCGATAGACCTTCGATCCATCAGGCAAGGCGACCAAAGCGCGTAAACGCAGCCGGTCGCCCTGGAGTTCCGCCAACGCGGCGATCGGGGTTCGGCAGGACCCTTCGAGCACGGCGAGGCAGGCGCGCTCCGTCGTCACGCGCATTTCCGTCTGCGGATCATTGAGCGGCGCCAGCAGTTCGTTCACGCGATCGTCACCGGCGCGGCTCTCGATGCCGATCGCGCCTTGCGCAACCGCGGGCAGGATTTCGTCTGTGGACAGAATCGCGGTGGCGATGTTTGCTTTGTGCAGGCGCTTGAGGCCGGCGAGCGCGAGCAGCGTTGCGGTCGCATCGCCACGCTGCACCTTCGCGATGCGCGTCTCCACATTGCCGCGCAAAGGCACGATCGAAAGATCGGGCCGCAGCGCCTTGATCTGTGCTGCCCGCCGCAGGCTCGCACTGCCGACCACTGCCCCCTGCGGCAGGGTCGCGATGGATGTGCCAGCCGTCGTGATCAGCACATCGCGCGGGTCTTCGCGCGGCAGCAGGCAGCTGATGACGAGGCCTTCGGGCAGGAAGGTCGGCATGTCCTTCATGGAATGGACGGCGATATCCACGTCACCGGCCAGCAATGCCTCTTCGATCTCCTTGGTGAACAGGCCCTTGCCGCCGATCTCGTTCAGCAGGCGGTTCTGCTCCTTGTCGCCCGTGGTCTTGATGATCCGGATCTCGATCGCACCGGGGGAGGCGAGGTGCGGATGGGCGGCGATCAGGCGTGTGCGTGTTTCATCCGCTTGGGCCAGGGCGAGCGGCGAGCCGCGCGTGCCGATGCGCAGGATGGCTTGGTTGCTATCTGAGGCTGATGACGCCATAAGACTTGCATAAAGGCCGCCTTCCGGGAATGCAACCGCGCGGCCTATGATCCGTGTGTCATGATCGTATTGGGCATTGAGTCAAGCTGTGATGAGACCGCCGCTGCTCTGGTGACGGAGGATCGGCACATCCTCGCCGACCTGGTGGCGGCGCAGCTGGAGGATCACCGGCCCTATGGCGGCGTGGTGCCGGAAGTGGCGGCGCGCGCGCACCTTGACCGGCTGGACAAGCTGGTCGGCCAGGCCATGCGCGAGGCCGGCATCGGCTTTGTCGAGGTGGACGCGGTAGCGGCGACCGGCGGGCCGGGCCTGATCGGCGGCGTGATCGTCGGCGTGATGACCGCCAAGGCGATCGCCCTGGTGCATGACAAGCCTTTCATTGCGGTCAATCACCTGGAAGGCCACGCCCTGACCGCGCGCCTCACCGACGACACGCCGTTTCCCTATCTGCTGCTGCTGGTTTCCGGCGGCCATTGCCAGCTGCTGGTCGTGGAAGGTGTCGGCCGCTATCGCCGCCTCGGCGCCACCATCGATGACGCGGCCGGCGAAGCTTTCGACAAGGCGGCGAAGCTTTTGGGCCTTGGCTATCCCGGCGGGCCCTCGATCGAACGCGCCGCGCGCGCGGCGACGCAGCCGGTGATGGATCTGCCGCGACCGATGAAGGGACGGGCGGAGCTCAACTTCTCCTTCTCGGGATTGAAGACCGCGCTGCGCCACAAGATGGAAGAGCTGGGCGCGCTGGATGACGACGCGCGCGCCAACCTTGCCGCCGGATTCCAGATCGCGGCGGTGGAAAGCCTGGTCGATCGTACCCGCCGCGCCATCGTGGCGGCACGCGCCAGCCATCCGACCTTGAGCGCGCTGGTGGTAGCGGGCGGCGTTGCCGCGAACAGCGTGCTGCGTGCGGAACTGGAATCCTGTGCGCGCGATGCCCGGTTGGGATTCGTCGCGCCGCCGCTGCGCCTCTGCACCGACAACGCCGCGATGATCGCCTGGGCCGGGCTGGAGCGCTTCCGTTTGGGCGAGGAAAGCCCACTCGATTTCGCACCGCGTCCGCGCTGGCCGCTCGACGAAACCGCGCCTAAGCTGGCCGGCGCGGGGGTGAAAGCATGATGACAAAATGAGGCACCGATGCTCTACGCCATCTATTGCAAGGACAAGCCGAACCATCTGCAGACGCGGCTCGACAACCGGTCGGCGCATGTCGAGTATCTGAAGCAATTCGCCGGGCAGCATGTCTGCACCGGTCCGTTGCTGAGCGATGATGGGCAAGGCATGGTGGGCTCGCTGCTGGTGATGGAGTTTGGGGACCGGAAAGCGGCCGAGGATTTTGCCGTCAACGATCCCTATGCCAAGGCGGGCCTGTTCGAGAGCGTCACCATCACGCCCTTCCGCAAAGTCTTCCCATAGCCTCAAGAGGGGACCCATGAACTACTGGCTGATGAAATCCGAACCGTCCTCCTATTCCTGGGGCCAGCTGGTGAAGGACAAGAAGACCAGCTGGAACGGCGTGCGCAACTTCCAGGCCAGCGCCAACATGAAGGCAATGAAGATCGGCGACCGCGTCTTCTTCTATCACTCCGGCGAGGGGCCGGCGGTGGTCGGCATCGCGGAGGTCTGCAAGACCTACTATCCCGATCCGACCGACGAGACCGAACGCTTCGGCATGGTCGACATCAAGCCGGTCGGGCCCCTCAAGACTCCCGTCACTCTGGCCGACATCAAGAAAGATCCGAAGCTCAAGGACATGACGCTGGTCCGCGCCTCGCGCCTCTCCGTGCAGCCGGTGACGCCGGAGCAGTGGAAATACGTGTGCTCGATGGGCGGGGTGAAGGGATAGGCGCCCCCACAACGCCCCAATCCTGCCCTTACGCTGCCGTTTCGGGCTGACATGAACGCACCCTGTCGCGTCGCACTGACAGGGGAGAGCCATGTCCGATCTTGCCGATCCAGGCCCGAGTACGCCCACCATCCAATCCATGGCCCGCCACGCACGCCGCCGGTTTGGCGGCGGGTGGGAGGCGGGTAAGCGGGTCGTCTATTTCGCTGTGCTGGTGCTGATCATGCTCGTGCCGCTTGGCATGGTCGAAGGCGTGGTCGAGGAGCGCGCGGCGACCAAGGCGCAGGTCGCCGAGGAGATCGGTGCGCAATGGGGACCGCCGCAGACCATCAGCGGGCCGCTGCTGGTCGTGCCCTATGAAATCTCGCGCGTGCAGACGAACGCCGACGGCGATCCCAAGACCATCTTCGAAACGCGCTACGCCGTCTTCACGCCCGAAGAATTGCGCATCGACGCGTCGACCGGCGTGCAGAAGCGCTACAAGAGCATCTACGAGATGCTGGTCTATGGTGCCGATGTCGCGATCTCCGGCCGCTTTGCCGTGCCCGATTTCGGGCAGCTCGGCGTCACGCCCACTCAGATCGGCTGGGACCAGGCGAGCCTCGTGTTTGGTCTCGCCGGCGTGCGCGCCATCAATGCGGCGTCGCTGGACGCCGCCGGCAGCGACCGTCAGATTGAAGCTGGCGTGCTGCCCTATCATCCGTTCGCGGACGGCATCCGCGCATCGTTGCCGCTGCAGACCGTTGGCACCAACCCACCGCCGTTCGAGTTCGCTGCGAAGCTGACGTTGAACGGGCGCGATCATCTCTCGTTCCAGCCGCTCGGTCGGCAGAGCGAGGTCACGATCACCAGCGACTGGCCGCATCCGAACTTCATCGGAACGCCGCTACCGGCCAAGCGGGAGATCCGCGCCGATGGGTTCACCGCGTCCTGGTCGGTCTCCCACATCGCCACCGGCTCGCCGCTCTCCTGGCTCACCCACCAGTTCAAGCTGGAGCCCGAGCGCACCACAACCGTGGGCGTCGCGCTCGCCGAGCCGGGCGACGTGCACCAGCAGACCGATCGGATCGTCAAATACGGCATCCTGGTCATCGGGCTCACCTTCGGCACCATCTTCGTCGTCGGCCTGCTGAAGCAGGATCGCGTGCACCTGGTGCAATATCTGCTGATCGGTGCCTCGATCACGCTGTTCTACCTGCTGCTGCTTTCGCTGGCGGAGCAGATGGATTTCGCGCTCTCCTACGTGATCGCCAGTGTGGTCGATATCACGATCGTCGCCTGGTATGCCGGCGCCACCATCCGGCGCTTGATGGGCTGGGTCACGGGCGCTGTCCTGGCACTGGTGCATGGCTACATGTATGTGCTGCTGCAAATGGAAAGCTTCGCGCTGCTCAGCGGCGCGATCGGTCTGCTGTTGGCGCTCCTCTCTGTCATGATCGCCACCCGCAAGGTCGACTGGTTCGCCCTCGGGGAAACGCGGGAAGAGGCCGCCTAGAATGAAGTTCCTCCCCAAGTTTAGGGGAGGTTAGGTGGGGGTTGTTCTCGAAGCCGGATGAGTATCGACAAGGGCGAACTCACCTGCGACACCGAGACGCCCCCACCCCAACCCTCCACCGGGCTCGGGGGAGGGAGATTCCAGGCGATCGCGAAGATCAATGCTGCCAAGCCCTTAGCAGCGCACTTGGCTCTCCCCATCTTGCCCTTTCATCCCCGCCTTGTTACGACTTTGGTCTAAGGAAAAACCTGTGGCGCCAAGCCCTAAAGTGCGGCGCCAAGAAGACTGTCAGGGGAGTGCGAGCGATGTCAGAGCCACAAGTGTTTCCCGTCCCCGCCGACGCCGCGAAGCGCGCGCTGATCGACGCCAAGACCTATGAGGAGATGTATCGCCGCTCCGTCACCGACCCCGAAGGCTTCTGGGGCGAGATCGGTAAGCGCGTCGACTGGATGCGTCCCTACACCAAGGTGAAGGATGTCGATTACACCGGCGATATCCGCATCCGCTGGTACTATGATGGCATCCTGAACGCCTCCGCCAATTGCCTCGATCGTCACCTCGCCAAGCGTGGCGATCAGACCGCGATCATCTGGGAAGGCGATGATCCCAGCGAAAGCAAACACATCACCTACAACGAGGCGCATGAGCAGGTGTGCCGCATGGCGAATGTGCTCAAGGCTCTGGGCGCCAAGCGCGGCGACCGTATCACCATCTATATGCCGATGATCCCCGAGGCGGCCTATGCCATGCTGGCTTGCGCGCGCGTCGGCGCCATCCATTCGGTGGTGTTCGGCGGCTTCTCGCCCGACAGCCTGGCCGGACGCATCCAGGATTGCGACTCCAACATCGTCATCACGGCTGATGAAGGCTTGCGCGGCGGCAAGAAGATCCCGCTGAAGGCCAACGTCGACGCGGCGCTCAAGAACTGCCCCTCGATCAAGAAATGCCTGGTGGTGCGCCGCACCGGCGGCAAGATCGAGTGGGCCGAAGGTCGCGATCACTGGTGGCACGAGGAATCGCCGAAGGTCAGCGCCCAGTGCGCGCCGGAGGAGATGAATGCGGAAGATCCCCTCTTCATCCTCTATACCTCGGGCTCGACCGGAAAGCCCAAGGGCGTGCTGCATACCACCGGTGGCTATCTGGTCTATGCCGCGCTCACGCACGAGCAGGTGTTCGACTATCACGAGGGCGATATCTACTGGTGCACGGCGGATGTCGGTTGGGTCACGGGGCACAGCTACATCGTCTATGGCCCCCTCGCCAACGGCGCGATCTCGCTGATGTTCGAAGGCGTGCCGAACTATCCGGACGCCTCGCGCTTCTGGCAGGTGTGCGACAAGCACAAGGTCAATATCTTCTATACCGCGCCGACCGCGATCCGCGCCTTGATGCGCGAGGGTGAGGCGCCGGTGCAGAAGTGCAAGCTCGATTCGCTGCGCCTGCTCGGCTCCGTAGGCGAGCCGATCAATCCCGAAGCCTGGCTGTGGTACCATCGCGTCGTCGGCAAGCATCGCTGCCCGATTGTCGACACGTGGTGGCAGACCGAGACCGGCGGCATCCTCATTTCGCCGCTGCCGGGCGCGACGGCGCTCAAGCCCGGATCAGCCACCAAGCCGCTGTTCGGGATCATTCCAGAGATCGTCGATGCCGACGGCAAGGTGCTGCAGGGCGAATGCCAGGGCAATCTCTGCATCGCCGATTCCTGGCCGGGCCAGATGCGCACCGTCTATGGCGATCACAAGCGCTTTGCCGAGACCTACTTCCGCACCTATCCCGGCAAGTACTTCACCGGCGACGGCTGCCGGCGCGATAGCGACGGCTATTACTGGATCACAGGCCGCGTCGATGACGTGCTCAACGTCTCCGGCCACCGCATGGGAACGGCGGAAGTGGAATCCGCGCTTGTTGCCCATCCAAAGGTCGCGGAGTCTGCCGTCGTCGGCTATCCGCACGACATCAAGGGCCAGGGCATCTACGCCTATGTCACGCTGAAGATCGGCGTGGAGCCGAGCGAGGATCTGCGCAAGGAGCTGGTGCAGTGGGTGCGCAAGGAGATCGGCCCGATCGCGCAGCCCGACCTGCTGCAATGGGCGCCGGGCCTGCCCAAGACCCGCTCCGGCAAGATCATGCGCCGCATCCTGCGCAAGATCGCGGAGAACGACTACAGCAACCTCGGCGACACCTCGACCTTGGCCGATCCCAGCGTAGTGCAGAGCCTGGTGGAGAATAGGATGAATCGGGGTTAGCGGTGCAAACGGACATAACCCAATGACCCGCACCGCGAGGTGCTGCTGCGCGCACTGCTCGATCGAGGTTAAAGGCGAGCCCGCGATCAATGCGGTCTGCCATTGCAGCAACTGCAAGCGGCGCACCGGCAGCGCATTCGGCTGGTCGACCTACTTCGGGAACGTGCAGGTGCTCCGGAAATCGGGCGAGCTGAAGGCTTATCGCATCCGGAATGAGCAGGAGAGGTGGTTCTGCGCCCAGTGCGGTACCACCTTGTTCTGGCACTCGATCCACTTCCCCGGACAGACCGGCATCGCCGGCGGATGTTTTCAGGATGTGCCATTTCCGGCGCCATCGTTCACCGTTGCGAATGAAGAGCGCTGCGCGTGGGTTGGCCTCCCCGCGCATTGGCAGACATCCTTCTAGCCTTCCATCGAGAATGACATGTCCGATACCGCACTCCTCGCCGCGCTGCGTCAGATCACAACGGCCACCATCACCACAGTGCTGCTGAAGAAAGGTATCCGCCGCACCTGGATGAAAGGGCCGCAGCCCTTGACGTCCGGGCAACCGCGCATCGCGGGGCGCGCGTTCACCTTGCGCTTTGTGCCCGCGCGCGAGGATCTCGCGACGCCGGCGTCCTGGTCGTCTCCGCGCTCGACGCGCGCCGCGATCGAGGACATGCCGGAAGGCTGCATCGCCGTGATCGACGCGATGGGCGTGACCGAGGCGGGCGTCTTCGGCGACATCCTGGCGCAGCGCATGGCCGTGCGCGGCGTTGCGGGCCTGGTGACCGATGGCGTCATGCGTGACAAGGAAGGCGTGCTCGGCACCGGACTGCCCGTCTGGTGCACTGGCGCGGCGGCGCCGCCTTCGGTCGCCGGCCTCACCTTCGTCGGCTGGCAGGAGCCGATCGGCTGTGGCGGCGTCGCGGTCTACCCGAACGACGTGGTGGTCGCGGATGGCGATGGTGCGGTGCTGGTTCCCGCCGCGCTCGCCGACGAGGTCGCACGCCTCGGCACCGAGCAGGAAGAACTCGAAGCTTGGCTCATGGACGAAGTGAAAGCCGGCAAAGCGCTACCCGGCCTCTATCCGCCGAACGAAGAGAACATGGCGCGATACAAGGCTCGGAAGAAAAGTTAGCCGCTACTGCGCGGCCGCGGCCTTCGCCTTGCCTTCAGCCGCGACGAGCATGTTGCTCATGTGATCGAATAGCGGCTCGAGGCCGAGCCCCTGCCCGAGGGCGCGTGCAGCGGCAAGCGCAGCGTTGGCGGCGGCTAGGTTGCCGCCCTTGAAACTGTGCGCGGCCTTGGCGATCTCGGTCAGCAGCTCTTCCGCCTGTGGCGCTTGGGCGACCTCCGGCCCGCCGATCAGGGCGAACAGCCGGGCGGGCAGCGTCTTGCCTTTGACGAAGATGTCCCCGATGGGGATGGCCGCGAATTCGGGCGCGGCCTCCCTCGTGTGCTCGCCGATCAGGATGTCCAGGCCGAAATTCTTGCTCACCCCTTCGATGCGCGACGCGAGATTCACGTTATCGCCGATGACCGAGTAGTTGACGCGTGACCGGGCGCCGAGATTGCCGACCAGCGCGTCGCCCGAGTTGAGACCGATACCGATCATGATCGGCGTATAGGGTTGGCCTGCGGCCTGTGCGCGCTCCGCCAGCACCTTGTTGAGGGTCGACAGCCGCCGGCGCATTTCCAGCGTGGCCCGGCAGGCGTTCTTCGCGTGATCAGGGTCGTCCAGCGGCGCGTTCCAGAACGCCATGATGGAATCGCCGATATATTTGTCGATCGTACCGCCGTTCTCCATCACCGCTTCCGACATCGGCGTCAGGAAGTCGTTGAGCAGCGTTGTCAGCGCGGTCGCTTCCATCCGTTCGGAGATGGTGGTGAAGTCGCGGATGTCCAGGAACATGATGGTCATGTCGCGTACCTCGCCACCAAGGCGCACGAGGCCGGGGTTTGCGACCAGGCGCTTCACCATGGCCGGTGCGAGATAATGGCTGAAGGTGTCCCGCACGCGCTTCCGCTCGACGTCCGAACGCCGGAATGAGAGCAGGATGCCGGTCGTGAACACGGCGAGCGCTGCCATGGACGGATAGACCGGATCAATCAGCCAGCCGAGGTCCCAAAACGCCCACCAGCCGAACGCGAACGCGGCGATCATGCTTGTGCCGCCGAGAATAGCGCATCCGATCGCGCCCATCCGTGGTAACAGCAGCGCCATAGCGCTGCCGAGGACCAGCAGCGTAAAGAACTCCAAATCGTCGGCCCACAGTGGCCGCTCGATGATGTCGCCGGTCAGGATCTGCTCGACGATCTGAGCATGGACCTCCACGCCGGGAACAGCGGTGCCGATCGGAGTGGAACGCAGATCGAGTAGGCCGGGCGCGCTGGTGCCGATGAACACGATGGTGCCGTTGAGGTCGCCGGCTTGGCCCGCCAGCACTTTCCAGGCGGGAATGAACCGCTCCTTCCGGTGCCCGGTATCGTACAGCCACATGGCTGCAGAGGGATCGGTGCGGATGCGCACGGGTCCGATGCCGACCTCGCCGACGCCGGTCTCGCGCCGCAAGACGCTCGTGAAGCCCCCAAAGGTATAGCTTTGTGAGCCGGTGGATTTCACAATATAGGTGCTGGCACCGACCGCAACGCGCAAGGCCTCGGCGACCAGGCTCGGATAGAGATCGCCGCCGCCGTTGAGGATCATCGGCACGCGTCGCACGACGGCGTCTCGATCGAGGAGCGGATTGATCGCTCCATTGCCTGCGGCCGCATCGCGTAGAATAGGGATCGCCGGCAGCGCGCCTGCGAAAGCGAACACGTTCTCGCGCGGATTGACACCAAGATTGGCGTAGCCGCCCTTCTTGGTGACGCGCGGCTTCGAATCCTTGTTGAACAGCACGACGCCCAGCACGACGCGGCCTTTCGCCAATTCCTCGGCCAAGGCTTCGTCCGGGTCCTGCACGCGTTGGGTCAAGGCCAGCGCCAGGTCGTCATTCGACAGCACGCCCCAGCCCGGCAGCACGCGTGCCGGCGCCGTCCGATCCGGCTCGGCGAACAGGATATCCATGGCGACAACGGCGGCGCCGCTTTCTCGCAGTTTCGCGAGTAGTTGCGCGACGGTGCTGCGTGGCCAAGGCCACTGGCCGGCGCGCGCCAGCGACTCATCATCGATATCGACGATCTTCACCGGCACCGGCTTGTATTCACGCGGCGCTACGCGCTGATACTGGTCGAACACCAGCGTGCGCAGATCCGAAAGCGTGGGCGGGTCGGTCCAGCGCAGGACAAGCGCGATCGCAAGCACCAGCGACGCCAAAGCGGGTTGCAGCCACTTATCCATCGCCCTCCGCCAACTCCCCAAAATCGGGAAAGCGCCTCTGTCGCTCTCCGTTAAGCAACCAAGATGAACGCCCGTTCACCTTGTGTGTGACCCTCCGCACTTTTCTAGAGTATTTTACGACAATTGTATTGACCCCTGCGACAGCCGAGCGCAGATGATACTGCATCGCACCATTATCGGCAGGGGGCCAACCATGCTCCGCATGGCTTGTCGAGTATGCGTATGCGCGATCCTTGGGGCCCTGGCGACCACGCCAGCGTTCGCGGTAGGTATCGCCACAGTGACGGACGTCGTTAACAACGGGTACCGGCAGCCGCCGGGCGACCAGGAGCGCCGCGTTGCGCCGTCGGACGAGCTTGTCTCGGAAGAAGCGTTGCGCACCGCACGTGATTCCAGGATTGCGGTGCGGTTCATCGACGGCTCCGAGCTCAACGTGGAAGCGCTGAGCGAGGTCGTGTTGTCGGACTATGTTTTCGATCCCGCGGCGGCCAGCGCCACCGGCGTCATCGCGCTCAACAGCGGGTTGTTCCATTTCAACTCCAACAACGTGGCGGACGAAGGGCTGGTCCTGCAGACACCAGTGGCGACCATCGGCATCCGCGGCACCCAGTTCCTGGTGACGGTGGCGGACGACACGACCATCGTCGACATCCTCGAAGGTGCAGTCGAAGTCACACCATCAGGCGGCGGGAAGGCGATCACCTGCGAAGGTGGCCAGAGCGTCCTGGTGGCAAGCGCGAAATCGGACGCCGTCTGCGGCGATCTCGGGTCCTTCACGACCGCTGCTGCCCCGCCGCAGCAGGCGGCGAATTCGCACGAGAATAACGATCACGATCGATCGGGCGGAAGTGGCCCCGCCGGTCCCAGCGGGGGCGGCGGTAATCCAGGCAACGGCGGCGGTGATCCCGGCAACGGCGGAGGTGATCCCGGCGGTGGCGGCGATCCGGGCGGCGGCGAAGGCAAGAGCAATCGTTCGGGCCACAAGGACGGCTCGAACCCGGGCAAGGGCCACGGGAATGGGAACGGCAACCACGGTGGCAATAACGGCGGGAGCGACAATCCAGGCGGCGGGAAAAAATAGGGCCAGCGTCGGAGGCTCTTGGCGCGGCAACGCCGCTGTGCCATGCGTCACGTCCGCTAAGTGGTTGAGCGATCCATATTCGGATCGTGAAAAGGACGGTAATTTCAGGGGGAGATTGGGCCGTTAACCAACCGGATCTACACCTGCGGTTGTGTCGAACTTTACTACAATCCTATTGACCTTCGGGCACCCGAGGAAAGACAATCGCGCTTACCAGGCCGATGTCTGACAGAGGGCGACCATGTGAACATGGCTTGTCAGCAGGTCGGGGCGTGACAATGCCAGGGATGACGTGCCGCCAGGTCTGATAGGGGGCAAGGCAGCGTCCGGGGAACATCCGAACAATCGTGAAATCGCCCAAATCCGATTCTCAGCCGCTTCAGCGGCCTTGAGTCGGTCGGAATTCGGTCAGGGACAGACCATCTTCCACGCGGCGCGTGAGCCGAGGCTCATGCGGCGCTCGAGTACGATCGCAAGTGGGGACAGGCGTACCAGATCACCAGCGCGCAACGGCCGGAATCCGCCGAAGGAACGGCGGAGTGTTGGGACGGGCCGGCGTGCAAGCGCCAGCCATGGCGTGACGAAGGGTGTTTGCGATTTGGAGGGAGTTATGAAACGGAAACTGGCGTACCAGGTCTGCTATGCGATCGCCGCCTTGTGGGCCTTGCCGCAGGCTGCCAACGCTGCCGGCATAGCGACCGTCCTGGACGTGGTGAACGAAGGCTACCGGACCCCGCCCGGCGCCAACGAGATCACGGCCAAGACGGCGGACGAGCTGGTGCAGAATGAAGCCCTGCGCACCGAGGAAGAATCGATCATCCAGGTGCAGTTCGTCGACGGCTCGCAGCTGAGCGTCGAGCAATCCAGCGAGATGGTGCTGTCCGATTACGTGTTCGACGGGGCGGCGACGGCTGGCCTGATCAATCTCAACAACGGGCTGTTTCATTTCAGATCCGGCGCGGCCAGCGATCAGGGCGTGAAGTTGCGGACGCCGGTTGCGACCATCGGAGTCCGTGGCACGGAGTTCCTGGTCCATGTCGATGGCGATGACGCCACCATCATCGACATCCTGTCGGGCGCCGTGTCGGCACAGCCACACGGCACGGGCAAGGAGATAACCTGCGTCGAAGGCCAGAGCATCCTCGTCGCCAGCCCGGATGAAGACGCAATCTGCGGCGACATCGGTTCTTTCTCCACGGCTGCCGGCCCCGGCCAGAACGACGGCCCGAAGGGTGGTCAGAGAGGTGGCGACAAGGAGAAGGATAATACGCCGAAGGATCCACCATCGCCACCGGATGAGGGCGGCGGCGATGTCGGCGACAATCCGGATAATCCAGACAATCCGGATAACCCAGACAATCCGGATAACCCAGACAATCCAGATTATGGGTCTCGCGGGGCCATGCTCATGGACGAAGAGCCGTTCCAATTGGGCTAGTTGACTGGAGATAGTGAGCGGACAGATCCATCATCATCGTGATTTCCGGATGATGCACGGCTGGATGGAGCGTTCGGCCTAGCTAACCGAATCAGGGCAATGGCCACATCGGGGCCTTGGCTTCACGAAACGAAGCCGAGGGCCCGTCCGTGGTCTCATGTGTTTGTTGTAACTGGAGGAAGACGTGAAGAAGAGACTAGCGTACCAGGCCTGTTATGCCGTCGCGGCATTGTGGGCCTTGCCGCACGCGGCGCATGCCGCCGGCATTGCGACCGTGGTGGACGTGGTGAACGAGGGCTACCGGATTCCGCCGGGCGCCAGCGAGATCACCGCCAAGGCTGCCGACGAACTGGTGCAAAACGAAGGGCTGCGCACGAAAGAAGAGTCGGCCATCCAGGTGCGGTTCGTCGACGGCTCGCAGCTGAGCGTCGAAGAATCGAGCGAGATGGTGCTGTCCGATTATGTCTTCGATGGGGCGGCTGCCAGCGGCCTGATCAATCTCAACAACGGCCTGTTCCATTTCACGTCGAACGGCAAGCCCGATCAGGGCGTGAAGCTGAGAACGCCGGTCGCGACCATCGGCGTGCGCGGCACCGAGTTCCTGGTCCATGTCGACGGCGACGACGCGACGATTATCGACATTCTATCGGGTGCCGTGTCGGCACAGCCGCACGGCACCGGCAAGGAGATCACGTGCTTTGAAGGCCAGAGCATTCTGATCGCGAGCCCGGATGACGACGCGATTTGTGGCGACATCGGGTCGTTCTCCACTGCTGCCGGCCCAGGCCAGAATGACGGACCCAAGGGTGGTCAGAAGGGCGGCGACAAGGAGAAGGACGAGAAGGAGAGGGAGCTGCCGGACTTCGGTCGCGATCCGGATCCACAACCCGAGCCCGAACCGTGTGACTGCCGATAGCGGCGGTGCTGTGACCAGCAAGTAAGCTGCGGCTCTAAGCTTGGGCCAACACGTTTTAAGGCAATGGGCGGAGTGATCTCCGCCCATTGTGCTTCCGCGTCGCTAAGTATGGTTGCGGAAAACGTCGTCCTGTGACGGCCTTCACAGCTTTTGGCCTTTCTTTCACCCCATATCCTCCCCGTCTCGTCGCTTCGGAAGCCTTGAAGCGATTCAACCGACGATTTTGGGGGCAATTGTGCCCGGACAACGCGGCTCATGGGCGGCGTTGACCAAGCCATGTTTGCGAGTGGAGGGTTCCGTGAAAGGGCGTCTGGCTTATCAGCTTTGTTATGTGATTGCCGCGGTGGCTGCATTCGGCGGGTCGGCCGAGGCCACGGGCATCGCCACCGTCGCCGACGTGGTGAACGAAGGCTATCGCACCCCTCCCGGCGCGAAGGAACGCACCGCCAACCGCGCAGACGAGCTCGTACAGGATGAGGCGCTGCGCACCGATGATGACTCTTCTATCCGCGTGAAGTTCGTCGACGGCTCGGAACTCAACATGGAGGCCGAGAGCGAGCTCGTCTTGTCGGACTACGTGTTTGATGGCGCAGCAAGCAAGGGTCTCATCAACCTGAATGATGGCCTGTTCCACTTCACCTCCAACGGCCAGCCGGACCAGGGCGTGAAGCTAAGAACGCCGGTCGCCACCATCGGCGTGCGCGGCACCGAGTTTCTTGTCCATGTCGACGACGACGACGCGACGATCATCGACATCCTGTCCGGCGCCGTGGAGGCCCAGCCGAACGGCGCGGGCAAGTCCGTCGTCTGCGTCGCGGGTCAGAGCATCCTGGTTGCGGGCGCGGACGATGATGCGATCTGCGGCGATCTCGGCTCGTTCTCCTCTGCTGCGGCCAATCCGGGCCCGAAGCGGCGCGAGCCGAGCCATGGCGGGCAGGACCGCGATCGCCCGCAGCGGGACCTGCCCGACTTTGGCAGGGATGAAGGCGGCGAAGACGGCGGCGAGGGCAGCGGCGGCGAAGGCAGCGGCAGCGGCGCCATGTTCCTCATCGAGGATGAAACCATCGCGCTGGCCTGATCGCTGATGCACGTCACATTTCTCCCTCCCCCATCTCGGGGGAGGGAACTGCAGTTCGTGCTTCAAGAGCCATATGCGATATGCCCCTGAACCACGAGGGAAGAAAGGGAGTCTGTCGAGGCTCAGCGCATAACAGCGTTGAGTTATCCGATCAAACTCCGCAGCGTGCGGTTGGCGACGGCGAGCATGGCGAGTTCCAGCTTGCCGACCTGGCGCAGATCGCTGAACAGGCCGTCGGCGCGGGCCAAGGAGGCGCCGCGTGTCTCACGCCAGGCAGCGATGGCTTCGGAACCGATGACACCCTTGGCCTGCGACAGGATGCTGATCGTCAGGTCGCGCTGATGGCCATAGAAATCCTCGATGATCGCGAACACCGCCAGCCGATCCCAATGGCTGTCGCCGATGAGGGCGCGCGCGCCCTCGCGCAGCCAGTCGAGATGGAAGGCCTCACCCACGGCATAGTAGGTGCGCGCCGCATCCTCGACCTTCAGCTTGAGCTCGGTCCCGATGCGGACGATATCGAGCGATGAGACCAGCGCCGGCGCTTGGGCGATGCGTTGTGCCAGGGCCTGGGGCACGCCCAGCTCGGTGAAATGCGCCGAGCGCCTCTCCACGAACGCGCGATCGTCCTCCGCCAGCAAGCTCAATAACGCATTCTCCAGCGCGATCAGACCCGGGCTGGTGGCGGCGACATTGGCGGCGATATCCAGCGGATGCTGGCAGTTGCGCAGGAACCACTGGGTCGCCTGCTCGGCCAGGCTGTTGATGTCGATGAGCATCTCAACCTGCAGCTTGGCCGGAATCTTGTTGTCGAGATCCTGGATGCCGCTCCACAGCTCGCGCAGCCGATAGGCGGCGCGCGTGATGGCATAAGCGCGCGTGATCGCGGCGGCGGGCTGGCCGGTGCGCTCCCGCAAGACGTGGATGAAGGTGGCGCCCATCCGGTTGATGACGGAGTTGGTGACGACGGTCGCGATGATCTCGCGCCGCAGCCGGTGCCGGCCGATCTGCTCCTTGTAGGATTGCTGCAAGGCGGTAGGGAAATACTTGACGAGATCGTCCTCGAGCTGCGGGTCATCCGGCAGGTCGGAGGGCAGCAGCTCGTCGTAGATCGAGTTCTTGGCGTAGGCGAGCAGGACAGCCATCTCGGGCCTCGTCAGTCCGACTCGCTTGTTAAGCCGCTGCCGCACGGCCTCATCGTCCGGCAGGAACTCGATCACGCGATCGAGCCGCCCCGAACGCTCCAACGCTCGCATGAAGCGGTTCTGCTGATCCAGCAGCGTGAAGCTCTGCGCCTCCGCTATGCTCAGCGCCTGGGACTGCAGGTAGTTGTCGCGGAGCACGAGTTCCGCCACATCGTCGGTCATCTGGGCCAGCAGCTTGTCGCGCTGCTTCATGGTGAGATCGCCGGCCTGCACTGCCTCGTTGAGCAGGATCTTGATGTTGACCTCGTGGTCGGAGGTGTCAACGCCGGCGGAATTGTCGAGCGCGTCGGTGTTGATCTTTACGCCCTTCAGGGCCGCTTCGATGCGGCCGCGCTGGGTGGCGCCGAGATTGGCGCCTTCGCCGATCACCTTGGCCCGCAGCTCCTCGCCGGTGATGCGCAGCGCGTCATTGGCGCGGTCCCCGACTTCGGTGTTGGTCTCGTCGCTCGCCCGCACATAGGTACCGATGCCGCCGAAGAACAGCAGGTCCACGTCGGACTTCAGTAGGATCTTGATGAGCTCCGCCGGCGTCGCATGGTCCTTGGTGATGCCGAACCGGGCGCGCACTTCGGGCGACAGCGCGATCGACTTGGCTCTGCGCTCATAGATACCGCCGCCCTTGGAAATCAGGGCCGGATTGTAGTCGCTCCAGGTGGAGCGCGGCAGATCGAACAGACGCTGGCGCTCCGCATGGCTCGCCGCCAGGTCTGGGTCGGGGTCGAGGAAAATGTGCATGTGGTTGAAGGCGGCCAGCAGCTTGGTGTGCTTGGATAACAGCAGGCCGTTGCCGAACACGTCGCCCGACATGTCGCCGACGCCGATGCAGGTGAACTCTTGCGTCTGGATATCGGTGCCGAGCTCGCGGAAATGCCGCTTCACGCACTCCCAGGCGCCGCGCGCGGTGATGCCCATTTTCTTGTGGTCGTAGCCGGCCGACCCGCCGGAGGCGAACGCGTCATCCAGCCAGAAGCCGTACTCGCGCGACACGCCGTTCGCGATGTCGGAGAAAGTCGCGGTGCCCTTGTCGGCCGCGACCACGAGATAGGGATCATCGTCATCGCGCCGCACGACCTCCTTGGGGGGCACGATCTTGCCGCTCACCAGATTGTCGGTGATGTCGAGCAGGCCGCGCATCAGGGTCTTGTAGCAATGCACGACCTCGGCCATCAGCACCTCGCGATCGCTGGTCTGGGGCAGGCGCTTGACCACGAAGCCGCCTTTGGATCCCACCGGCACGATGACGGAGTTCTTCACCATCTGGGCCTTCATGAGCCCCAGCACTTCGGTGCGGAAATCCTCGCGCCGGTCCGACCAGCGGATGCCGCCGCGCGCCACCTTGCCGCCGCGCAGATGGATGGCTTCCGCGCGCGGCGAGTAGACGAACACTTCGACCATCGGTCGGGGCAGCGGCAGCTCATCGAGCTTGAGGGAATCCAGCTTGAAGGAGATGTAGTCCTTGTCCTTCCCATCCGCACCACGCTGGAAGAAGTTGGTGCGCAAGGTGCACTGCACGGCATTCAGGAACCGGCGCAGGATGCGGTCCTCGTCGAGATTGGAGACCAGGTCCAGCGCCTTCAGGATGCGATCGACGATGGCTTGCGTCCCCTTGGCCCGGTCGCCCGAATAGCTCGGATCGAACATGGCATAGAACAGATGCATGATGTCGCGCGTGATGACCGCGTTGGCGTTGAGCGTCTGTTCCATGTAGGACTGGCTGAAGGCGATCGCCGCCTGACGCAGATATTTGCAATAGGCGCGCAGCAGCGCGATGTTGCGCCAGCCGATGCCGGCGGTGAGGACCAGCCGGTTGAACCCGTCATCCTCCGCTTCGCCAGCCCAGATCCGCGCATAGGCTTCGTGGAACTTGTCGCGGATCTGCGGCACGTCGACCTCGGCGCCGTCCGCTGTGCACATGGTGAAATCGTGGATCCAGACTGTCTTGTCCTCGCCCAGGGCGTTGATCTCGAACGGGATCTCGCTGATGACCTTGAGGCCGAAATTCTCCAGCGATGGCAGCACGGTCGACAGCGCGATCTTGTCCTTCACCTGGTAGAGCTTCAGGCGCAGCTCGTTGGGCGCTGCCTCGATCGGACGATAGAGATTGATGGCGGGAACCGCCTGGTAGCGCGCTTCCTCGACGCGATCGATGTCGTGGACCGCGGCATGAGCGTTGAAATGATCCTCATAGCCGGCCGGAAAGGCATCGCGATAGCGCCGTAGCAGGTCCGTGCCCGCAGCCTCGCCCTTGGCCTCGACCAGCGCATCGCGCAAGTGGTCTGCCCAGGAGCGCGCCACGTCGGCGAGCTTCGTCTCCAGCTCCTTGAGATCGGCCATCGGTACCTGGCCAGGCGTGGTCGCGATGATGAGCTGCAGGCGCGCCAGCGCACTGTCGCCCAGGTGCACGTAGTAGGCGGAGAGCGTGCCGTTGAACGACTTGCTCACCACCTCCTGCATCTGCAGGCGCAGCGCGGTGTTCATCGTATCCTTTGGCAGGAAGATGAGCGCAGTGACGAATCGCTCATAGGGGTCACGCCGCACGAACAAGGCGACGCGCTGGCGCTCCTGCAGGTTGAGGATGCCGACGGCGGTCTCCAGCAGCTCGTCTTCGCTGGCCTGGAGCAGTTCGTCGCGTGGATAGGTCTCCAGGATGTGCGCCAGGGCCTTGCCGTCATGGCTGTCGGGCAAGAAGCCGGCACGCTCGATGATGGTCTCGATCTTGCGATCCAGCATCGGAATCTCGCGCGGCGAACGGCTGTAGGCAGCCGATGTGAAGAGGCCGGCGAACAACCGCTCGCCGGTCACGTTGCCCTTGGCGTCGAACGTCTTCACGCCGAACACATCCATCGGCACGTCGCGATGCACGGTGGCGCGGGTATTGGCCTTGGTGATCAGCAGCAGCTTGGGCTGGCGCAGATAGGAGCGCACCTGGGTCGGCATGCTTTCCTTGTTCCGCATGCCGCCGAAAATCCGAACATCGGAGTCCTTGAGGATGCCGAGCGACCGGCTGTCGACGATCTGGTACGATGCCTTCTCGCCGGTACCCGTCATCGCGTATTCGCGATAGCCGAGGAAAGTGAAGTGGTCGTCCACGATCCATTTGAGGAAACGCGACACCTCCGCCCGCTCGTCCTCGTCGACCGGCAGCTTCTTGCGGTCGATCGCCTCGATCGTCTCGCGCAGGCGCTCGCGCATCTCGCGCCAATCAGTGACGGCGACGCGCACGTCCTTGAGCACTGATTCGATGCCGCGTGTGATCTGCGCCAGCTTCTCCGGCTGCGCGACCTGCGTCGCGCGAATCTGCATGACGGATTCGGCCGAACCGACGCCCTGGGCGTCCTTCTTGCCGATCTCGACCATCTGCCCGGAGGAATCACGGCCGATCCGCATGATCGGATGCACGACCAGGTGAACGTCCAGATTCTGCCGCGCCAGTTCGGCGGTCACCGAATCCACCAGGAATGACATGTCGTCGTTCACGATCTCGACAATGGTGTGGCTGGAGCGCCAGCCATGCTCGTCCTGGTGCGGATTGAAGACGCGCACCTTCGCCACGCCCGGCTTGCGCTTATGGGCGAATTGCCACAGCGAGAGCGCGGCGCAGAACAGATCTTCCGGCGGATCCTGTGCGATGTCGGCGACGGGCACATTGGCGTAGAACTGACGGACGAAGGATTCGACCTGGGACGCGCGGCCGCGCTCGATCCGGCCGCCGACGAAGCGGAGAACCTGGTCCATCAGTTGCTGCTTGAGGGTTTCGGATTTCATGATTGTCCTGATCTTGGAATACTTGGCCGTGCTCTAGCGGCAGCGGTGCTGGGAGGGCAAGGCGAGTCTAGCGCAACAGAACTGAGGATTCCAGGCGACTACGGCGAAAACGGCGTTAAACCAACGGGTTGGTCACGCTTCCTTAACAATCGACCGGCTAGCCTCGAACGGCCGGTGGGGGCACCGTGCAAAGGACTGCTGAGAGCATGGCGACAGGCGGAAAGACCACGCGCGGCAACACCGGGAACGGCGCCGCGCCCGCGGACCGGCGGGATGCAGAATTGTGGGGCGATCTGTTTCTTGCGCGGCTCTCGCCGGAAACGAAATCCGGCCTCTCCCCTGCGCAACTGGACGATATCAAACGCGCCGCCGCCGCTGCGGCCCCCCGCCAACACAGCGTAGATTGGCGCTTCAGCCTGCCCGCCTCCCTCGGCGGAAAGAAGTTCTATGGCGTCGTTCTGGCCGGCGCCGACAGCCGCGGGCCGCAGCGCCGGGCCCAGGACCGGATGATGCGCCGGCAGCAGCGGCGCCGGCGCTCCAGCCGGACCGGCATCCAGGCGCTGGCGGTCGGATTTGCGCTGGCGGTTCTTGCGCTGATGCTGCTGGCCGGCATCGTGCGGGCCGACGAGGCCAAGAGCACGATCATCGGCATCGAAGGCGCGGACGACCGCACGCCCATCGACAATGAGACGTGGCCGTGGATTGCGCTCGGCCGCATCAACCGCGAAATCGGCGGCCATTGCACCGGCGCCCTGATCGCGCCGAACCTGGTCCTGACGGCGGCGCACTGCCTCTACAATTTCAGGGACCAGCGCTGGACCATCCCGATGGAGGTGCATTTCGTCGCCGGCTATCACCGCGGTGCGTATCGGGCCCACGCCAAGGGGCGGGACTTCACCATCTCGCCCAAATGGAAGCCCGGGGATGCGAAGGACGAATCGAACATCGGCAATGACTGGGCCCTCGTGGAGCTGGAACGCAGCCTCGCCATACAGCCGGTGGAGCTCAGCAGCTTGTCATTCGAGCAGATGAAAAGGGCCGTGGAGGACGGCGAACTGACAATCGCCGGCTATAACGGCGACTATGCGGAGATCCTGACCCAGCATCATGGCTGCCAGCTGATCGCCAAGGTGGAAAACGGGCATCTGTTGCTGCATGACTGCGATGCGACTTACGGCACGTCCGGCGCGCCGCTGCTGCTGGTGACGCCCGCCGGGGCGGAGATTATCGGCTTGCAGAGCGCCATCGTGACACTGGAAGACGGGCGCAGTTTCGGCGCCGCCGTCCCGATCGAGGCCTTCCGCAAGGCGGCGCGGCGCTATTGAGTCGCTGCCTCCGCCGTTCGGTGCCGCGTCGCCCACATCAGCACAAGCAGTCCTGCGGCCGCCGAGAGGATCGAGCCGGCGATCACGCCGAGGCGCATCTCCACGATGTGATCCAGCTTGCGAAACGCAAGCCCGCCGATGAAGAGACTCATCGTGAAGCCGATGCCGGTCAGGACCGCGACACCGTAAGCCTCCCTCCAGGTCGTGCCCTGCGGCAGGTGCGCCACCCGCGTGACGTGCGCCAACGCGATTGCAGCCATCACGCCGGCCTGCTTGCCGATGAAGAGTCCAAGCGCCACGCCCAACGTGACAGGCGCCACGATCGTTTCCCAAGTGACGCCGTCCAGGGACACGCCGGCATTGGCAAACGCGAACACCGGTACGATCCCGAAGGCTACCCACGGATGCAGGCCGTCGATACAGCGCTTTAGCAGGGAGTCTTCATCTTCGTCACGCGGTACGCGCAGCGGCACGAATAGGGCGACGACAGTACCGGCTAGCGTCGCATGTACCCCCGATTGCAGCACGCAGCTCCAGACATAGAATCCAACCAGCACATAGGCGGCGAGACTCTGCACGTTCAGGCGGTTCATAACGAAAAGGAGCGTGACGCCAATCGAGGCCAGGCCAAGCGCCTGCAACGACAAATCCGCGGTATAGAAGATGGCGATGATGATGATGGCGCCGAGATCATCGATGATGGCAAGAGCCAGCAGAAATATCTTCAGGCTGTCGGGCACGCGGTTGCTGAGCAGGCCGAGTACTCCCATCGCGAAGGCAATGTCGGTGGCCGCCGGAATGGCCCAGCCGTCGAGCGTCGCCGGCGTGCCGGCGTTGACCAGGACATATATCGCGGCGGGCGCCACCATGCCGCCGATCGCAGCAATCGCGGGCAGCGCTGCCTGCGTCGGGCTCGACAACTCACCCTCGATGAGCTCGCGCTTGATCTCGAGTCCGACCAGGAAAAAGAAGATCGCCATCAGACCGTCGTTGATCCAGTAGTTGAGCGACTTGTCGAACCCGACATCGCCCAGCTTGACGGTCAGATGCAGCGCGAAGAAATCGTGATAGAGGCCGGCCAGCGGCGAGTTGGTGAGTGCAAGCGCCAGCAAAGCCGCGCCGAGCAGAGCGAAGCCGCCCGCCGACTCACGACGCAAAAAGTCCCGGATGGTGGACAGCGGCACGCGAACACTCCCTTGCTCTGAACGCGAGTCGATGGGATAGGGAGCGCACTTGCAGGCAGACCGGACGACCGTGCTCCTCTGACGCTGCTCGGCCGCACCCGCCGCGAACCTGATTCACAGGCCCGCAGAGACACGGGACAACGCCTGCGGTCCACCGCCGGATAACAACACGTGATGGGTGGTGTCGGTTGCCGCTAGACCGCTTTGCGCCGCCACGTCGGCGCCGTGACGGTGAAGTCGAATTGGCGGTTGGGGTGACGCTGGATTGGTGCCGCTGGGTCCGTCACTGGAGGACGCGCCACCAGGGCCGCACGAACGACATCACCCGTGCTGCCGAACAGCTGCCGCGGCGCAAGGTCCGCACGCAGGTTGGGCGAGAGGGCGGGGCGGTCGATCAGGAACATGGAAAGCCTCAGCTGGCCAGAAGGCCCGGCGAGATTGCAATCAGCAGCATGATGGCGGCAAAGGCGGCGCCTTCCAGGACATGAGAGGCATAGTTGAGCATGGCCGTGTCTCCTGTTTGATCGCTCTTTGTTCTTTTTATGTTCCGAAACTTGGGCCAAGTCAAGCGGGAATGTAGGAGATAGCCGGCTCAGTTGGGCTTGATGGATTTCAGCCGGTAGACACCCGCGATCGGCCCCTCGAACATCTCCGGCACCATCGGGTGGCGACAGGGTTTACCCGTGTCGTCCGGCAGCAGGTTCTGCTCCGAGACATAGGCAACATAGGTGGTGCGGTCGTTCTCGGCCAGCAGGTGATAAAAGGGCTGGTCCCTGTGCGGCCGGATCTCCTCGGGAATCGAGGCCAGCCATTCCTCGGTGTTGTTGAAGACCGGATCCACGTCGTAGACCACGCCCCGGAACGGATAGATCCTGTGGCGCACCACGTCGCCGATCTTGAAGCGCGCCACGCGGGCCGGATTGGATTCGGTCATCCGGCTATTTGGCCCGGGGCGGCGGTTTGGATCAAGCCGAAGGCGCTGCTATGGTTCGCCGCCCACGTGATGAGGGCGCCGCGCAGCCCAACGCCTTCGCTGTGCTTCCACAGACGGCTACATCGCGACCCGCGATCTGGAGATCGCAGTCCATGCCGCGATCGCCCTGGAACGGCTGCTGCTGATGAAGGGCGAGCCGGACACCGGAGAGGCGGTGCTGGCGCAGAGGGGGGCACAGTCACTCGGCCTGCCGCTGCGACGGGCAGCTGGGCGATGCCAAGGTCCACGACATCGCCAACTACATCAAGCGCTGACCCGGCTGCTCAAACGATTCAGAAGCGCGATCTGGATCAACCCGCGCGATCCGTGCGCGTGGGAAGGCACGACCTCCGCACGTCTCATGCGCCAGATGTATCCGCGGACGCTCAACGGGCTGGAGGCGGGGCTGAAGGAACCGCAGCGCGGACGCTGACTCGAGGAGCCGACAATTTTAGACAAATGCCGGAGCGCAAGAAGCCGAAGCAACTCTCGCGATACGGAGCCGTCTTGCCCTTACATTCTGGTGTCAGAGAGCACCGAATCTCGGCAGGTACATCCGAATGAAATAGCCATATTTACGCTTCTTTCATTCGAATGAGGCTGAATCGTTTCATGATCAAAATCTTGAGCTGCATCACGGAGCAGCACAGCATCACGCTCGTTCTGCTCGCTGCCGTGGTCTGCGCGTTCGGGTCCCTTACCGCACTCAGCCTGCTGGCGCGTGCGCGTGACGAGAAGACCGGCGCGATCCATCGGCGCTGGCTGGTGGCCTCGTCGGTGGTTGCCGGCGCTGCGGTGTGGAGCACGCACTTCGTGGCGATGCTGGCTTATGAGCAGTCCCTGCGGCTGACGTACGATATCGGCCTCACTATTCTCTCGATTGTCATCGCCATCGTCGTGACGTTCGTCGGCTTCGCTATCGTGCTGTATCGCAAAGCGCCCGCCCTTGGCGGCGCGGTGTTCGGCGCAGCTATCGGCGCGATGCATTTTACTGGCATGGCAGCGTCGCAGGTTCAGGCGACCCGTGACTGGGATCCCGCCTACGTCGTGGCGTCGCTCCTGATCGGCACCGCGATGGGCGCAGTGGCGATTCATGTCTTCGCGCGGGGTAACGGCTGGCGTAGTTTGATCAATGGCACCAGTCTGATGTGCTTGGCGATCGCCGGTCTTCACTTCACAGGCATGTCGGCGCTGACCCTGACGCCGGACCCGGTCATGCTGCTGCCGCTGGGCTCGGTCATGGCTCCGGAACGTCTGGCGATTGCGATCGCCGCAGTCATGTCGATGATTGTCATCCTCGGCCTGGTGGCCGCGATCACCGATCATCACCTGGCGAGTCGCGCCGCGCAGGAGGCGGAACGCTTGCGCGCCTACGTGCTGGAGCTCGAAGCCACCAAGCGCGAGCTGCAGGCAACGACTGAGAACCTCACCCAGGCACTCAACGCCGCGGCGGAGGCCAGCCAATCCAAGTCGCAGTTCCTCGCGACCATGAGCCACGAGCTGCGCACGCCGCTCAACGCCATCATCGGATTCTCGGAACTGCTGAAGGGCGAGCTGTTCGGCCCGATCGGCGATGCGCGCTACAAGGGCTATGTCAATGACGTCCACCGCAGCGGCA
The DNA here is from genome assembly GCF_003574735.1 of Dongia deserti. GTDB lineage: Bacteria > Pseudomonadota > Alphaproteobacteria > Dongiales > Dongiaceae > Dongia_A > Dongia_A deserti. Next base: position 76,800 of record NZ_QORW01000011.1, on the reverse strand, counting down.
AGCACCTGCTGGCCCTGGTCAATGACGTTCTAGATTTCTCCAAGATCGACGCGGGCCATTTGACGCTGCAGGAGGATCAGATCGACATCCGAGATACCCTGTCGACCTCGCTGCGCATGATCGAAGCCCAGGCCAATGGCGGCGGGGTGATCATCGAACAAGAAATCGCCCACGAGCTGCCCATTCTGCGTGCCGACGAGCGCCGTGTGCGCCAGATCCTGCTCAATCTGCTGTCGAACGCTGTCAAGTTCACGCCGCGTGGCGGGCGCGTGCGGCTGATCGCGTTCTGCGACGAGAAAGAGTTCGTGGTCCAAGTGGCCGACACCGGCATCGGCATGGCGAAAGAGGACATCCCGCGGGCGCTGGAGCGCTTCGGCCAGCTAGACAGCGACCTCAACCGCAAATACGAAGGCACCGGTCTCGGCCTGCCTCTCACCAAGAAACTGGCGGAACTGCATGGCGGCCGCCTCGAGATCGAAAGCGAGCTCTGCGTCGGAACGAAGGTGACGGTCGCCTTCCCGGCGGAACGCCTGGTGCAGCGCTCAGCGGCAGCGTGATCAGAGATCAGGTGTCAGATTTCAGGAAAATGCGAGACGCGCCATCTGACATCCGACATCTGATATCTGGCTCCTGCTACCGCACCGCCGCCAGGTGCTTGCCGTCGAGCAGGCGCGAGGCCGGTAGCGTGATGATGGCGCGCGTGCCTTTGCCCGGCGCGCTTTCGAGGCGAAGCTCGCCGCCATGCAGGCGCGCGAGGCCGCGGGACAGCGGCAGGCCGAGGCCGGCACCGTCGAACTTGCGGTGCAGAGCGGAATCGACCTGCACGAACGGCTCCAGCACCCGGTCGATGTTCTCTTGGCTGATACCGATGCCGTTGTCGGCCACGCTGAGCTCCAGTTCGCCATGGGCAGAGAGGCGCGCGCCGACGGTAATGCGGCCGTGCTTGGGCGTGAACTTGATGGCGTTGCCGATGAGATTGATCAGGATCTGTTTCAGCTTCTGCTTGTCGGCGTGGACGCGCGGCAGCTTGGCCGCGACGTCGAGATCGAGAGAGAGCTGGCTGTCGGTCACGCGTTCCTTTACCAGGCGCACCACCGACTCCACGATTTCGTCCACGCTGACCACGCTCTCATGCAACGTCACCTTGCCCGCCTCGATACGCGAGACATCAAGGATGTCGTTGATGATGCCGAGCAGGTGCAGCGCGCTGCCGTGGATGTCGCGGATGTAGGACTTGTATTGCGGGTTGCTGACCGGCCCGATCATTTCCATGCGCATCACGTCGGCGAAGCCGATGATGGCGTTCAAGGGCGTGCGCAGCTCGTGACTCATGTTGGCAAGGAAATGGGTCTTGGCACGGCTGGCGACGTCCGCCTGCTCCTTCGCCATGCGCAGGCTTTCCTCGCGCTTGGTCAATTCGGTGATGTCGGTCGCGGCGCCGCGATAGCCCTTGAGCGTGCCGTTCGCCCGGTCGAACACCGGCACGGCCGACAGCATGAATAGTCGCCGTTTGCCTTCGCCGTCGATCGCGTCGAACGGCACGTCGCGGAACGGCGACATGCGCTCGAATCGGCGCTTGGCCACCTGGCGCAGCGTGTCCGTCACCATCATGTTCAGGAGGTTCTTGCCGATATAGTCCTGCGGCGGGCGGTCGAGCGCATTGGTGATGCGCTGCGAGACCATGGTGAAGTTGAGGTTGGCGTCGGATTCCCACACCCAGTCGGCGGTCAGGCGCAGGAAGTCCATGTAGCGGTCGAGCATCTGGGCGATGTCTTCGGTCCCGATGCCATGGTCGGCGAACATCTGCAGGATGCCGCCGAAGCCGTTCAAGGCGCCGTCATTGTCGAACACCGGCACCATGCGCGACTTCAGGATCTGCGTGGTCTGGCCGATAATGTAGCGGTCCTCGCGATAGACGGTGCTGCGGCTGTATTCGATCTCCTCCGCCACCTGGCGCAACGGCAGCAGGTCGCCGATGCGGCCATCTTCCGTCTGCACCTCGGCAACGCGCCGATAGCCTGAGTTGCACCACCGGATCGCCCCGGTCTTGTCCGCGAGGAACAAGGCCGGACCGAGATCCATCAGCTCCTTCTGGAATATGTCGCGTAACTGCTCCGGTGTCGGCGACCGGCCGATCTCCGGTTGCCAGTCGCTGACGATCATCGATGCCTGCATCATTGCGTCCCGTCCCCTTCGGAAGTCGGGCCCAAGAAATCGGCGCCCCCGCCTGGCCGGCTTCCGCCTTGCTCGATAGTCTTGATGGCATAGAGATATTGTGGATCGCGCCGCCAGCGCTCCAGAACCTTCATAGCCGCGTCGGTCGCGACCTTGTCGTAGAAGCCCAGCGCCCGGCCCAAGTCGACCGCGCCGCCACCCAGGCCCGGGCGCGCGCGGCGCGTCAGCAGATAGATGGTGGCGAATTCCTCGCGCGACAGGCGCAAGGCGCGCGCGATCACCGCGATGCCGTTGCCGCCCACTTCATACAGCAGCCGATGCACCAGGCCGAGGCGCAGCTCCGAGGCCTGCGCGAACATGGCTTCGAACATCGGCACTTCGCCGCGGCGCAGGGTCTGGATCATCAGCCGCGCGGTCAGCTTGCCGCTTTCCTTGATCGCGCGCGCGGCCTCTTCGGCTGGCGTCAGCGCTTCGGGCGACGGCGTTTCGGCCTTGGTCGCTTCCACCTGTTCTTGGAGTATGGGCTCGATCGTGTCGTCGAGCTCGTTTGCGTCGACCTGGAACTTCTCCACGATGAATTGGCGGATCGCGGCGGAGACCCAGTAGCACATCTTGACCGCCAGATCGCGCGGCAGGTCGCGGCGATGGACCAGAGGCTCCTGGAACTCGTCGATATGCTTCGACTGGTCGACAAGATAGGCCATGGTCTTTTCCGAGATCGTGGCTTCCTGGTTGTTGAGCAGGGCCATGATCACGTCGCTGTGGCCGGTCTCGACCAGCACGTCGCTGACCGACATGGAGAGATCGCGCCGCATGGCGACGGCCAGGATGTGCTGGCGCGAGCGGTGATGGATGATCTCGATCAGATCCGCGTCCTGCAGCGCGCGGGAGCGCATCAGGATGGGCGAGGCGATGTCGATCTCATCGTTGGCCAGCAGGATGGCGAGCTCGCGCGGCGTTCCGGGCAGATCGGCGAGCCGATGGGAGAGCTTGAGGCGGATGTCGTGGGAGACTTCGCGGACCAGCTTTTCGAGGATGTCGACCATCAGCGCGCGTTCTTGCGCGCTCAGGACCGCGGCCTGCTCTTGGAACAGGTCGCCCATCACCTCGAAGAGATGCGACCGCGCCTGCTCCGATTTCTCCCGCGCCAACTGCAGGAGCTGCTGCACTTCCATGGCTTCTGCAGCCATCGAGCGACTCCCCAATGCGACCGCTCGGTCACGAATTCCGAGGGATGTCAGGTTCGCTCAAAGGCGCGCGTGCGGCACTGAAAAACTCGCGGCGGACAACCCCGAAACTCGCCCGCCGATCGCCGTCCAACCGCCCTTGTTGAACCTGCTGCTCCAACCTGGAATCAGAACACCCCGGAGCGTTACTTCGCGGTTAACGATGCGTGCAATTAACCTAAAAGTCAAAGCAAAATAGCAAGATCACCGCATAAGCATTTGATTCCCGTAATATTTCTGAGTCGATCCACAGACTTATCTACATCTTGAGTCAAAGACTAAATTTCGGCTCAAGGGCTGGGGTCTCTATCCGGCGAAAGCTTATTGTCGCGTGTAATACTCTGAGCGATCAGGCGAATTTGCATGCGGCAAATGGTTAAGGGACGAGAAAATGTTTAACGTCTGTGGCCATTCTGCCACAGTTCGTCAGGCAATCTGCTTCGGCGCTACCAACAAGTATACCCGCCATCCACCAGCACGATCGAGCCGGTCATCAAGCTGGCGGCGTCGCTGGCGAGGAAGAGGACGGCGGAGGCGATTTCGTCCACTTCACCCATGCGGCCCATGGGCGTGCCGCCGATCCAGGCCTCGTACATCTCTGGCTTCGATTTCACGAAGGCGTTGAGCGGCGTGTTGATGTAGGTCGGCGCGACGGCGTTGACGCGCACACCGCGCCCGCCCCACTCGGCGGCGAGCGACCTGGTCAGGTGATGCACCGCCGCTTTCGACGCATTGTAGTAGCTCTGCGCTTGCGGGCGATTGACGATGAAGCCGGACATGGAGCCGACATTGACGATCGAGCCCTTGCCGGCGACGAGCATGCGCTTGCCGAAGGAGCGGCAGCACCAGAAGGTGCCGTTCAAGTTCACGTCGAGCACGTTCAGCCAGTGCTCGTCCTCGACTTGCTCCGCCGGCGTTTCGGAACGCGCGATGCCGGCATTGTTGACCAGGATGTCGACGGTACCGTGCGTCCTGCCGAGCTTGTCGGCCAACGCCTCGATGCCTTTCGAGTCCGTCACGTCGACGACCGCGACGTCGCAGTCATAGCCCTTGCGCTTCATTGCATCGCGGCCGTCCTCGGCGATCTTCGCGTTATAGTCGGCGATCACGACCTTGGCGCCGGCTTCGGCCAGGGCTTCGACGCAGGCAAGGCCGATGGCCTGCCCGCCGCCCGTCACGACCGCGACGCGGCCTTTCAACTTATACTTCTCGAGATACATGCTGGCGTTCCACTCCGTTGAAATCAGGCGCGCATCGCCCGACCGTCGGAATCGAAGCGATGGATGCGGTCCGGCCGCGGCGTCAGGCCGACTTTGTCGCCGGCCGCCAGCGCCAGCTCGCCCGGCGCGCGGGCTGTGATACGGCCGATCGTCTCGGCATCGACATGCAGGAACGTATCGGAGCCGAGATGCTCCGCCACCCGCACCACGCCTTGCCATTCGCCGCGATCGCGCGCGGTGGCGATGTGCTCCGGCCGGATGCCGATGGTGCCGGCGCCGAACTTCGCCGCGATCGCGCCATTCAGCAGGTTCATCTTGGGCGAGCCGATGAAGCCCGCGACGAACAGGTTGGCGGGGGTGTTGTAGAGCTCCAGCGGCGCGCCGACCTGCTCGATATTGCCGGCGTTCAAGACCACGATCTTGTCGGCCATGGTCATCGCTTCCACCTGATCGTGCGTCACATAGATCATGGTGGTCGCAAGCTGCTGGTGCAGCTGCGTAATCTCCAAGCGCATCTGCACGCGCAGCGCCGCGTCGAGGTTGGAGAGCGGCTCATCGAATAGGAATGCCTTGGGCTCGCGCACGATGGCACGGCCGATGGCGACGCGCTGGCGCTGCCCGCCGGAGAGCTGGCGCGGCTTGCGGTCGAGATAGGAGGAGAGATTGAGGGTGGCCGCCGCCTTCTCGACCTTCTGCTTGATGATCTCAGGCGATTCGCCCGCCATCTTGAGGCCGAAGGCGATGTTGCTCCGTACGCTCATGTGCGGATAGAGCGCATAGGATTGGAAGACCATGGAGAGGCCGCGCTTTGCCGGCGGCACATTCGTCATGTCGACGCCATCGATGTCGACGCGGCCGCTGGTGACGTCTTCGAGTCCCGCGATCAGGCGCAGCAACGTGGACTTGCCGCAGCCGGACGGGCCGACGAACACCACGAACTCGCCATCCGCGATGTCGAGGTCGATGGACGGGATGACGATGACGTCGCCGAACGCCTTGCGCACGCCTTTGAGATGGATCCTACCCATGGAACGATCCCCTGATCATTTGACGGCACCGAAGGTGAGGCCGCGCACCAGCTGCTTTTGCGAGAACCAGCCCAGCACCAGGATCGGCGCGATGGCAAGCGTCGAGGCGGCCGAAAGCTTGGCCCAGAACAAGCCTTCAGGACTTGAATAAGACGCGATGAAGACGGTGAGTGGCGCGGCGTCCGTGGTGGTGAGGTTCAAGGTCCAGAACGCCTCGTTCCAGGCCAGGATGACGTTGAGCAGCACGGTCGAGGCGATGCCGGGCACGGCCATCGGCGCCAGCACATACACGATCTCGCGCCACAAGGTCGCGCCATCCATGCGCGCCGCTTCCAGGATCTCGCCGGGGATCTCCTTGAAGTAGGTGAACAGCATCCAGATGATGATGGGCAGGTTGAGCAGGAACAGCACCGCGATCATGCCGCCACGCGTGTTGAGCAGATGAAGGTCGCGGAACAGCAGGTAGATCGGGATCAGCGCGCCGACCGGGGGCATCATCTTGGTGGACAGCATCCACAGCAGCAGGTCCTTGGTGCGCTTGCCGGGTGCGAACGCCATGGCCCAGGCGGCAGGAATCGCGAACAGCAGCCCGACCAGCGTCGACCCGAGCGACAGCAGGATGGAGTTGGTCGCGAACAGCAGATAGTTGGAGCGCTCCTGCACGACGCCGTAATTCTCTGTCGTCCAATCGAAGAACAGGAACTTGGGCGGGATCTCGACCGCCTCCAGCTCGGTCTTGAAGCTGGTGACCGCCATCCACAGGATCGGGAAGAAGATGACGAGGCCGACGAGCCAGCAGGCGGCGGTGGTGATTGTTCTGCGGCGGAGCGAATGGGCGCGTGCCATCGTCAGGCCTCCAGATTGCGGCCGATCATCCGCACCAGGAAAATGGCGACGATGTTGGCGAGGATGACCGCGATGATGCCGCCGGCCGATGCGCCGCCGACATCGAACTGCAGCAGCGCCTGGGCATAGACCAGGAACGGAATGTTGGTGGTGAGGTTGCCGGGTCCGCCGCCGGTGGTGACCAGGATCTCGGCGAAGACGTTCAGAAGAAAGATGGTCTCGATCAGGATCACGACCGTGATCGGCCGCGCCAGGTGCGGCAGCACGATATAGAAGAAGAACGAGAGCGGCGGCGTGCCGTCCATCTCCGCCGCTTCCTTCTGCTCCTCATCCAGCGACTGGATGGCGGTCAGCAGAATGAGCGTCGCGAAGGGCAGCCATTGCCAGGCGACGATCAGGGTGATGGCGGTCAGCGGCGCTTGAGCAAACCAGTCGATCGGCTGCAGGCCGAGCAGGTTGGCGATCCAGGCGAACAGCCCCTGAACGGGATGCATCAGCAGGTTCTTCCAGATGAGGGCACTGACTGTCGGCATCACGAAGAACGGCGCGATCACCATCAGCCGCACGATGCCGCGGCCCCAGCAGGGCTGGTCCAGCAGCAGCGCCAGCAATATCCCGCCGACCACCGAGATCAGGAGCACGCCGCCAACCAGCTTCAGCGTGTTGAAGAGTGCGGCGAAGAACGCGGGATCGCTCAGGAAATATTCGTAATTGACGAGGCCGATGAAGCTCTCGTTGCCGGGATCGAGCAGCGAATAGCGCAACAGCGAGAAATAGATGGTCATGGCGAGCGGCACGATCATCCACAGGAACAGCACCAGGGTGGATGGCGCGGTCGCCGCATGGGCAAGGATGCGTGTCTGACGTGTGGCCATGGTTGCTGCGCCTCGCTCTACACGCTCACTCTTTCGTCATGGTCGGACTTGGTCCGACCATCCACGAGTTTGTCAGCGAGTGATGAACTTATCCGACGCATATTCGAACGCTTCGTGCAGCCTCGCCGGGTACTCGTGGATGGTCGTGCCCACGCACAACCATGACGGTACTGGGCGCGAGCCAATCAGGCTCCGAAGAGAAGGTGCCGCCCGGCCCTGCGCGGAGCCGGGCAGCAAGGGGAGATGGGAGGCAGTGGCTTATTTGATGTAGCCTGCCTTGGTCATCTCGCGCGTGGCGATCGCCTGCGCGCTCTGCAGCGCCTGATCGACTGTCGTGTCGCCGGACAAGGCTGCGGAGAACAGCTGGCCTACCTGTGTGCCGAGACCCTGGAACTCAGGGATCGCCACGAACTGCACGCCGACATAGGGCACCGGCTTCACCGTCGGCTTGGTCGGATCGGCGGAGTTGATGGAATCCAGCGTCATCTTCGCGAAGGGTGCCGCCTTCTGGTAGTCCGGGTTCTCGTAGAGCGAGGTGCGCGTGCCCGGCGGCACGTTGGCCCAGCCTTCCTTCTCCGCGACCAGCTTCAGGTAGTCCTTGCCAGTCGCCCAGGCGATGAACTTCTGCGCCGCGTCGGTCTTCTGCGAGCCCGCCGGCACCGCGAGCGACCAGGCCCACAGCCAGTTGCCGCGCTTGCCAAGCCCGTTGTCCGGCGCAAGGGCGAAGCCCACCTTGTCCGCGACCTTCGATTCCTTCGGGTTGGTGACGAAGGAGGCCGCGACCGTGGCATCGATCCACATGCCGCACCTGCCGGAATTGAACAAAGCGAGATTCTCGTTGAAGCCGTTGGAGGAGGCGCCCGGAGGGCCGGCGTCCTTCATCAGCTGGGTGTAGAACGCGAGTGTGTTCTTCCATTCCGGCTGATCGAACTGCGGTTTCCAGTTCTCGTCGAACCAGCGTGCGCCGAAGGAATTGGCAGTGGCGGTGAGGAACGCCATGTTCTCGCCCCAACCAGCCTTGCCGCGCAGGCAGATGCCGTAGACTCCGCCCGACGGATCGGTGATCTTGCGCGCCGCTTCCGCAATGAAGTCCCAACTCGGCGCATCCGGCATCGTAAGGCCGGCCTTCTCGAACAGGTCCTTGCGATACATCACCATCGAGCTCTCGCCATAGAACGGCGCGGCGTAGAGCGTGCCGTCGAGCGAGAGGCCGGAACGAATCGCGGGCAACAGGTCATCGACGTCGTACGCGGCGCCGAGATTGTCGAGCGGCACCAGCCAGCCCTTCTTGGCCCAGATCGGCACTTCGTACGTGCCGATGGTGAGAACGTCGAACTGCCCGCCCTTGGTGGCAATGTCGGTCGTCACCTTCTGGCGCAGCACGTTCTCTTCGAGCGTCACCCATTCAAGGCTGATGTCCGGATTCTTCGATGTGAAATCATCCGCCAGCCTCTGCATCCGGATCATGTCGCCGTTATTGACCGTGGCGATGGTGAGCTTGGTGTCTGCCGCCGCCGGAAATGCCAGAGCGGCCAGCACGCACGCGCCGGAGAGGGCGCGAAGCATCAGTTTCATGGTTCCTCCCATCCAGCTCTTATGCTGAGCATTTGCTAATTGAACGGGCATATACTCGAACTGCAGGTGGCTCGAGTCAAGGCGGATTCCGTGCTGCGGCGCAGCGCTGGCACGTAAACTATTGCGCTATAATGGAAAATTTTGTGGGAAAAGGCTCAGCTCTAGAGCAAGAGCTCAGCCGTAACTTCGTTGGTGATGAGGCCCGTGATGAATTTCCCGGCGAGCGCCGCCTTCAGCGCCTTGGCCTTGAAGACGCCCATGGCAACGGCGATGACGAGGCGCGCGGCCGGCTGATCCAGCGGCACGCTCGCCACGCGGTCATTGGTGAGGCCCTCGATCAGCCTGCCTTTGGCATCGAAAGCCCAGCCGACGATCTCGCCCACCGCACCCGCCTTCACGAGCGCCCGCATCTCCGCCGCGGTGACGAAGCCATCCTGCACCAGAGGCGCGCTGTCGCCCATCTGCCCGACGCCGACGAAGGTAACGTCGGCCTGCTGGGCCAGATCGACCACGCTCATCACTGATTTCTGCGACAGGAACAAAGCTTTTTCATGAATGGTCGAAGCAATGACCGGCAGGGGCATGGGATAGTGCGGCGCCTTCACCGCATCGGCGATGCGCATGATGACATCGTAGAAGGACGCGGAGCCGTCCGGCGCGATGTTGCCGACCAGTGAGACGATCTTGTGCTGCGGGCATTCCATCGGCGGCAGTTGCTCGACCGCGGCGCGCAGGGTACGCCCCGATCCCATGGCAACGACGATCGGGTGCTGTGATGCGAGCCGTCGCTCCAACTCCGCCGCCATCGCCTCGGCCACGCCGAGGGTCGTTGAGGGCGAGGTCGGATCGGCGGGCACCACTTCGCACAGCTGCAGCGCATATTTGTCGATGAGGCGCTGCGACAGGTCGAGGCACTTGGCGATCGGATGGTCCAGCCGCACCTTGATGAGCCGCTGGCTGACAGCGAGCGAGACCAGGCGCTGCGCCGTCTGGCGCGACACCCCGAGCTTGACCGCGATCTCGTCCTGCGTGTTGCCGGCAATGTAATAGAGCCAGCCCGCCCGCGCCGCTTCGTCGAGCCTGCTGGTTTCGCTGTCCGGTTTCTTCGCCATGCGCCCCCTCGTGGGCGCAAACCTTAGTCCGAAGCGTGTCAGCGCCTCAAGTGCGGTGCGCCGGCGAAGAAGTCCCTCATATCGCGGAGGGAGCGGTCGGGCTTGATGTCCGGCGCCGGCATGCGGTGGCAGGCAGCGTAATGGCTCCCTCCGGTGAACTGCCACGCGATCATGCCGGCGGCCTGCGCTGCAGCGATGCCGAGGTCGCTGTCCTCGACCACCAGGCAGTGCTTGGGGTCGACATCCATCACGGCGGCTGCATGCAGGAACAGATCCGGTGCGGGCTTCGGCCGATCGACCATGGAGACGGTGAACACCCGATCGCGAAATCGCTCGGCCAGGCCTGCCGCGCGCAGCGAATGATGCGCGCGCTCCGGGCTCGAGCTGGTGGCTGCGCAATAAGGAACCGCGAGTTGGTCCAGCACGTCGCGGACTCCGGGCGTAGGGCGCAACTCCGCTTCGAAACGCTGCGCCAAGCGGATGCGGTAGGCGCTCTCGAACGACGCGGGGAGCGGCGCGCCGGCCATGGTCGCGATCTTGCCCGCCACCACCGCATACGGGTGTCCGATGAAATGCTCCAGCACATGGCCCATCTCGATCGCGATGCCGTGCTCGGTCAGCGCCTCCACCAGCGTGGTCGCGCTGATGATCTCGCTGTCGATCAGGACACCATCGCAGTCGAAGATGACGAGGGAGATCATGCAGTCATCGTGCGGATCGCGGCGGCCACTGCTTTGCCGAGCTTCTCATGCTCGCCCGCTTCGAAATGCACGCCGTCGGTGTCGCTGGTGCGGATGACGGTGCCGGCATCCAGGAACGCGGCACCGTATTTCTCCGCTTGGGGGCGATAGGCGGCGCCGAGGCGCTGGGATTTTTCGCTGCCGCCCAAGAACATGTCGCCGAGGAAGGTGAGCTTGGCGAGGGGCGGCGGCGCGATCAGCAGGACCCGTGGCGCCGTGTTGTTCGGCCCGGCGCCGGACTTGGCGATCGTGTCGAGCAGGATGCCGACGGACTCGGCGATATCGAGTGGCTGCACCGCAAAGCGCGATTTGAGGTCGTTGGTGCCGAGCATCAGGGTCATGATGTCGATCGGCCGATGGCTTTCCAGGCACGCGCGCAGATACCAGAGGCCGTTCTTGTAGACGCCTTCGATCGGATCGTCGTGCAGGGTGGTGCGCCCCGGCAATCCTTCCTCGATCACCGTAAAGTCGGCGGCAAGCTCTTTGCGCAGCACGCCGGGCCAGCGTTCATCCGGCCCGAAGCGCCGGATGTCGTCGCGGTGATGCATCGGAATTGAGCCGTGTGTGTTGGAATCGCCGAAGCAAAGGACGACGGTCATGACTGCAGCCTCCTTCCGAGCGCACCTGCGCCGAAGATTGACGCGTCCCTCGGCCCGCGTCCAGTCACAGCCTGCGCCAAGGTCGCCGAACCACGTCGAAACCGCGACAAGGAAGAGTGCCTACTCTGGTCCCGATGAGGGTGACATTGTGATTGACGCACCGATGAAGGGTTGCACGTGCCGGTCCCGCCTCCTACCTCAAGAGTTTGCCACACCACACTTCAGGAGCTCGCCATGCAGCACCGCCCTCTCGGCCGCAGCGGCCTTTCCGTATCAGCACTGGGCCTCGGTTGCATGGGCATGTCGGAGTTCTATGGGACGCCCAATGACACGGAATCGATGGCAACGCTGGAGGCGGCGGTCGCGTCCGGGATCGATTTCTTCGACACCGCCGATACCTATGGCCATGGCCACAATGAGGAATTGGTCGGCCGCTTTCTGAACGGCAAGCGCGACAAGGTGATCCTCGCCACCAAGTTCGGCATCGTGCGCAAGCCCGGCGCCTACGAACGGCGCGTGGACAATTCGCCGGACTACATCCGCTCCGCCTGCAATGCTTCGCTCAAGCGGCTGGGGACGGACCATATCGAGCTCTACTATATGCATCGCCGCAATCCGGATGTGTCGGTCGAGGAATCGGTCGGGGCCATGGCGGAACTGGTCAAGCAAGGCAAGGTGAAGGCGCTCGGCCTCTCCGAAGTCTCGGTAGAGACCTTGCGCAAGGCGCACAATGTGCATCCGATCGCGGCCGTGCAGAGCGAGTATTCACTGTGGAGCCGTGATGCCGAGCAGGGATTGCTGCAGGCTTGCGCGGAGCTCGGCGTCACCTTCGTCGCCTATTCGCCCTTGGGTCGTGCGTTTCTGACCGGCACGGTCGGCACGACGGAGGATCTACCCGATACCGATTTCCGGCGCGCCAATCCGCGCTTCCAGGCGGAAGCGCTGCAGCGCAACAATATCCTCGTCGCAGCGCTTGGAGAATTCGCGGCGGAGCATCGGGCGAAGCCGGCGCAGATCGCGCTTGCCTGGCTGCTCAACAAGCACCCGCATGTGGTGCCGATCCCCGGCACCAAGCGGCGCACCTACCTCGGGGAGAATGTCGCCGCGGCGGAGATCAAGCTGAATCCGACGGACATCGCGGAGCTCGACCGGATCTTCGCCCCCAGCGAGGTCGCGGGCGCCCGCTACACCGAAGAGGGCATGAGGGGCGTCGGCCTGTGACGCGCCTGTGAACGGCAGGACCCGGCAGCGATTCGCGGCCGGTTCCGCTTGACAATCCGGCCACAGGGCCCATGTTGGCTTTATGAACAGTCCGAGCACATGCAACCTGCGCTGCTGCAGGGAAACCCTGATGGTGGGCCTCTAAGCCCCCGGCTCGGCTTTCGTGCGCCCCCGAGCCCGGGGGCCATCCAGTCATAGCATCGTCTGCACGCTCAAGGTGGCTTGGGGCGCGATGGCATTGGCGCAGTCACAATAATAACGCGATCGTCCGCTCGGCCTCGAGGCGCAGCGGTGCACGCGAAGGAGAGAAGCATGGAAAAGCAATCGCAAAATGGCGGGGATTATCGGCTGCCGGAGATCGTGGTCAGCGATACGGATCACGCGCGCCTGACAAGCCTGGCGACGGCCGCCCTGGAGACGGTGCCCGATACGGCGGAGGAGCTGCTGTCGGAGCTGGACCGTGCAAAGGTCGTCGCGGATGAATCGGTACCGCCTGATGTAGTGCGGATGGGATCGGCTGTTGAATTCAGTTCCGATCAGGACCGCAAGCGTGTGACGCTCGTGTTTCCACAGGAGGCGGACATCGCGGCGGGCAAAGTCTCCGTCCTGACACCCGTCGGCGCTGCGTTGATCGGCTTGGCCGAGGGGGAATCCATCACCTGGACAGCGCGGGACGGCAGCAGCCACGAGATGACGATCGTGTCGGTCGAGCAGCCGGAGCAAAGCGCGGCCAAGTAGGGATGCGGCTCAATTGGCGGAGAAGTCCGGCCAGTTGAGCCGCGCCAGCGCGGCGGCGAAGGCGCGTTCATCCGGCACCACGATTCCGAACACGTCATGCAGGGCGGCGCAGACCTCCTCCGCGCTGTTCAGGATGCGTTGCTCGCTCTCGCCTCCCATCCGATGCAGCGACAGGCGGTTGTTGCGCAAGCCATAGCGCCCCTCCGGCGTCGCGCGCGCGGCGATCAGCGATTGCACGAAATGCGATGTCGGCCAGGTCGAGACGTAGTAGTTGGCGACCTGATAGTCGATCAGCGCCTGCTCTTGCAGATCGAAGCGATAGAACGAGGTCCACTCGTCCTTCAGCTTGCATTGCAAGGTGAAGTGGCCGTCGCCCTGCAGCAGGCGAAACGGTTCGTGGGGCGTCTGCTGCTCGATCTCAGGCTCGAGGCGCAGCGGCGCGGTGGGGCTCATGCCGAATCCGACGTCGGCGAGATAGATGCCTTCCTCCAACACGACCCGCAGCACCATGTGGCTGCGCGGCGGCATCATGTCGTTCGGCTGGTTCCACACCACCCGCGCAGCAAGTCCGGTGACGCGAAAGCCCAGCGCGCGCAGGGCATGGAGCAACACGCCATTGTGCTCGAAGCAATAGCCGCCGCGCCGCGAGCGGATCAACTTCTGCTGCAAAGACTCCAGGTCGAGCGCAACAGGCATGCCCAGCAGCGGATTGAGGTTCTCAAACGCGATCGCCTGCGGATGCAGCAGCTGGATCGCGCGCAACGTATCCAGGCTCGGCGTACGCGGCCCGTCATAGCGGATGCGCGCAAAGTAGGAGTCCAGATCGAAGGTCTCGCTCATCTGCCGTTCACTGTCTGGTGTGCCTGATCATAGCGCTCGCGCGCCGCGTCCAGCGCAGGGAAGTTCCGCTCCGCCCAGCGGTCGAGCACGATCAGCGCATCGCTCAGCGACCGGCCAAGCGCGCTCAAGCGGTAGTCCACGTGCAGCGGCATGGTGCGGCGATCTTCGCGAATCACGAGGCCATTGCGCTCCAGGTCTCGCAACGTCTCTGTCAAGACCTTCTGCGAGATGCCGCCGATCTTGCGCAGAAGCTCGGCGTTGCGCATCGATCCCTCGCGCAGAGCCGGCAGAATCAGCATCGCCCACTTGCCCGAGATCAGCTCCAGCGCATGGCGCGCCGAGCAGTTCGCGTCGAACACGTTGCCGCTCGGCGCCGTGCCGAACGCCTCATCCGATTTCAACGAAGCCGTCATGGTTACCCGCAGGTGCGTAATTGTGGGAGTTGAGCTCAAAACATACGTTCCAGTCAATTCAGGTAAGGTGCACGAGGTGCTTTGCAATGGCCTGGCTGATCCTGCTCGCCGCCAGCGTGGTCGAGATCCTGATGGGATTGTCGCTGAAATATGCGGATGGCTGGACCAAACCGGTGCCCAGCATCCTCGGCATCATCACGGCGCTGGGCAGCGTCTACCTGCTGACGCATGCGATGAAGGACCTGCCTGCCGGCACGGCCTATGCGGCCTGGACCGGCATCGGCTCTGTCGGCATCACCGTGCTCGGCATGGTGCTGTTCGGCGATCCGGTGACGTGGTTCCGGATCGCGTGCATCGCCCTCATCATCGTCGCGGTGATCGGCTTGCGCTTCGTCGAGGCGTAGAGATGCATCATGTCGTTCGCGTCGTCATCGCGGTCCCACAGACCGCAGCGACGATGCCGAGTATGCCGACCCACTGCCACAACGTCAGCGCCTCGTGCAGCAGCATGAGGCCTAGAACCGCGCCGATCACCGGTTCCATGCTGGTCAGCGTTCCATAGGCCCTTGCCGGCAATCGTGTCAGCGCCATCATCTCCAGCGAGAAGGGCAGGGCGCTGGAGAAGATGCCGATGAGCACCGCGCTGACCAGGACGGATGGCTCGAGCAGCGCCGCACTCGGCCGGGCGAAACCGATCGGCAAAAGAAGTATCGCCGCGATCGTCATGCCGATCGCAGTAGTCTGCGTCCCCAACTCCCTTCCGGCCTTCTGCCCGTAGACGATGTAGAACGCCCAGCATGCGCCTGCCGCGAGCGCCAGGATGACGCCTTCGGGATCGAGCGCTTGCTCCACGCGGACAGGCGGAACCATCAGCACGATGCCGAGGGCCGCCAAGGCGATCCAAACGAAGTCGATCCTCCGTCGCGAGGTGAGTGTTGCGAGCAGCAGCGGCCCAACAAACTGTAGCGCCGACGCGATGCCGAGCGGGATCGTCTCCAGCGCCATGTAGAACAGCAGGTTCATGGCGGCGAGCGTCACGCCATAGAGAGAGAGCGGGACGAGAATGTGCCGCGACGGCCGTGCGCGCCACGGTCGCAGCAGGATACCCAGGATGAGTGCGCCCGCGACCAGGCGCAGGAACGTGGTGCCTTCGGCGCCGAACTCCGCGAACAAGCCCTTGGCCAAGGTCGCACCATATTGGATGGAAACCATCGCGCCGATCAGCGCGCCGATGGGGAATAGCGGCGCGCCGCCCCGTGCATCGCGACGCTGAGCCACGGAGTCCATTTGTTCCGTCCTTTTCGAATGCGATGGGTTCTTCTATTGGACGGAATTCGGACGTAGTCTAACTTAATTGTCTTAAGCCAACTAAGCTGAGCTAAACATGCTCGATTACGGCTCCCTCGCGGCGGTTGCGGCCGTGGTGCGGGAAGGCAGCTTCGACCGCGCCGCCATCGCGCTCGGCGTCACCGCGTCGGCGATCTCCCAGCGCGTGCGGGCGCTCGAGGAGCGTCTCGGTTCTGTCCTGATCGTACGCGGCCAGCCCTGCACCGCGACGGCGGCCGGTGCCCGCATCTGCGCCCATGTCGAACGCGTGCGCCTGCTGGAAGGCGAGATGGTGGCGGATCTGCCGGCGCTGTTCGGCGAAGCGGACGCCAAAGCTCCGCCGACCGTGCGCATTGCCGTCAATCGCGACAGCCTCGGCACCTGGTTCGTGCCGGCGCTCGCCGCCTTCACGGCGCGGACCGGCGCGCTCGTCGATCTCGTGCTCGACCGCGAGGAGTTCACCACCGACCGCCTGCGCAGCGGAGAGGTCCTGGCAGCAGTCACCGACAATGCCTCGGCCGTGCAGGGATGTCGGAAGCTATCGCTCGGCAGCCTGCGCTATGTCGCCACCGCCAGCCCCGCATTCGCGCGCACCTGGTTCCCGCATGGCGTGGATAAGAAATCGCTCGCCCAGGCGCCGGTGCTGATCTTCGACCGCCGCGATCACCTGCAGGCCAAATGGGCGCTCGAAATCAAAGGCGTGCGCCTCGACGGCCCGTGCCACTGGATCCCGGCAACGCGCGCCTTCCTCGATGCAACGCTGGCCGGGCTGGGCTGGGGCATGAACCCCTTGTGCCTGGTGAAGGACATCCTGGCAGACGAGCGCCTGGTCGACCTCTCGCCCGGCAAGCACGTGGATGTCGCACTCTACTGGCAGTACGCCCGCGTCGGCGCGCGGCTGCTCGATGCGCTGACGCAAGGGGTCGTGGCGGCGGCGAAGCGGGGCTTGATTGCGCGTGGACGACGGGTCGGTTCTTGACCTGCCGGCATCTGGTCGTAAAGTGGCAGCCCTGATACCGCTACAGTCTTTCAGGTGTTGCTGCGGAACGTCAGACGGCACGACGCATTCTATGTTCGTGGCGCACCGTTGATGCGGACTGTGAAGCGCCCCCGAGTGCGTGGGAAACTAGGTGGGAATTGGCTTCGAAAGTAAGAGGACAGGAAATGGCAATTGCCAAGAACACGATCTGCGTATGGTACGACAAGGACGCCGAGGCTGCAGCCCGCTTCTACGCCGAGACTTTTCCCAACAGCTCGGTGAATGCTGTCCACCGTGCTCCCGGCGACTACCCGTCCGGCAAGGCGGGCGACGTGCTGATGGTCGAATTCACCGTCGCCGGCATCCCCTGTCTCGGCCTGAATGGCGGGCCCACCTTCAAACATAGCGAAGCCTTCTCGTTCCAGATCTCCACTGACGATCAGCAAGAAACCGATCGCTACTGGAACGCCATCGTCGGCAATGGCGGCCAGGAAAGCGCGTGCGGTTGGTGCAAGGACAAATGGGGCGTTTCGTGGCAAATCACGCCGCGCGTGCTGATGGAGGCGATGGCTGCCGGCGGCGATGAAGCAAAACGCGCGTTTGAGGCGATGATGGATATGAAGAAGATCGACGTCGCCGCGATCGACGCGGCTCGGCGCGGCTGACAGTCAAGGCGATATGACCAGCCGATAGCCTGCGTCATATTCCTCAAGAGCTAGTAGCTCGGAATAGCGACGTTGCCATTCGCCTGTCTCAAGGTCTCGTGCCAGTTTGCTCAAACCTGCCTCGGCATCCCTGATCGCCCAGAAGGAAGAGCTGCCTGACCGGATGCGTGCATCCAGATATGCTGAGGGCCTTCGCCAATAGGCATACAGGAAACCGTCTGTACAATCGTGCGGCACCAACATTGGCGAAATCCGCACATTGCCCAACCACCGCTCGTAGTCGGACATCTGTGGCATCTGCGCCTCGTCCAGCGTCGCGAGCTGCGGAAGATAGTCGGTCAACCAGGGCCGGTGCGACGGGTCGAAAGTCAGCAGCACGATGGGGCCGCGAGTGACGCGGCGCATTTCGCGCAAGCCTGCCTCCTTGTCAGGCCAGTGGTGCACGGTCAGGATCGCCATCGAGGCTTCAAAGCTGCCGTCCTCGAAGGGGAGTTCGTCAGCAGAGGCTCGGATCGCCCTAGCCGCAGAGGGACTACGCTTGCGTATCATTTCGGGCGACGGCTCGACAGCAATCAGCTGTCGATCAGCTGGTTCGTAGGAGCCGGTACCGGCGCCGACGTTGAGTACCACCTTGGCAGCCCCAAGAGCCTGCTCAATGGTCTTCGCGATCCGGGGATCAGGCTTACGAAGTTCCACGTAGTTGATCCCGATGGTGTCATATAGCGCGCTCATGGTGCCAGCTTGCTGCAGTTCCCGAATGTCCGCAATGTGGGTCGGAGCGCGACCTTCGCTGCCTCCAGAACACACGACCGTTTCTGGCACTTCTCAGCCTCGAGAGCGGTCTTCATGGCGGATGGGACATGCCATCTTCAAAATTTCTTGCGTTCAAATTCGCCAAATTGCGCTCCCTTGCGCTTCCCCGTGCAGTGCAGCACGGCGGGAAGAAGTTTTGGACATGGTAGGTATCGATATACTGGAGCGGGCAAGGGATTCGAACCCGTCGACCCCAATCTTGGCAATTACATAGGACTCTAAACTTGCTTTTACGCTGCGATCCGGGAACCCGGCGTAATCAGGAGCAGCAAATCGCCTGCTGCGGGTCCCCGCAACCATCGATCGCGAATACTCGCTGGAACCGCCGCTCGGCGTGAAAGCCCTCTCTACTGAGGTTATCGAAGCAGCTGAGAGGATGCGCAGGCAATATCGAGCGGCGGCGTTACTGCTAACGTTCTGCAGCCTCTCCTCGCAGCAGCAGGTAGCGCGTTGGTGCGGTACCCAGCGTCCGCCTGAACATGTAGGTGTAAGCGCTCGCCGTAGAATATCCTGCGTTCAAGGCGACCTCTGTTATGGACTTGCCTTGTACAAGCTCCGAAATAGAGTTCAGAAGCTTGGCCTGCCTCCACCATCTGCCCAGCGTCAGTCCCGTCTCCCGCTCAAAAATCCGCTCGACAGTCCTAGCACTCGCCGGCACGCTCTCTACCGCTTTGAGCAGGGTCTTACTACCTAACGATCCGGCCATTGCCATTCGTAAGATAGGCCGCACTCTTTTGTCAGAGGGCACAGGAAGCAGTAGTGGTTCTGCGGTTGCCCCAGCAATCTCTCGCCACAGTAGATCGGCGAGCAACTGCAGTTCGCCGAAAACAGCTGCAGACTGACGATCGATAAATGCCAGGATGAGCTCACGGAGCAACGGTGAAACTGCTACCACGTTGCACTGGCTGGGTGGGCGCGGAGAACGTTCTCGAGCGAAATAAACGGTGCGCATTGACGTAGCACCCTGCATTCCGATCCAGTGTTCGACACCAGGTGGCATCCATACGGCCATGCGAGACGGCACAACGAAGAACTCGTCGCGTGTGCGGACAAACATAGCTCCCGCCGTTGCATAGATGAATTGACCGCGTGAGTGTGTGTGCCAATCGAGTTTGGTGCCGCCACGATAATCTAGCGCCACTCCAACTACATCAGTCCGCTTGCGATCGCTGATCCCCTGAAGGGGTCATACTGGCTTTCCCGATATTTCCTGTTCCGCGTTGACTGCTTCATCGGTCACGCTGTGTCGCTTGTCAGATTATCGACGACAATTGGCATTTTGTCGACTGCACTTCATTACTGAGACCGGAATAATAGAGTCATTGCGACGGTGAGGGGCGAGCGATGATCAAGATCCGTGATGATGGTCTGGAAGTCGTCTGGTCTGATGGAAAATCGTTTGTTTTCCATCCGCTGTGGTTGAGAGAAAGGAGTTTTGACGCTTCCAATAAGGACCCCGCAACCGGTCACCGCGTTCAAGAGGTCGCCTTTCTCCCACTCAATTTATCCATCGCAAGAGCAAAACTCGACGGCAACGACGGTGTTTCAATCGACTTTTCGGACGGACACTCTTGCCGATATGACTTCGATGATCTGCGACACTGTGTTGATTGTCCGCTACCCGACGACTTAGTTGGCGAGAAGGTGCTGTGGGATGCGAGCTTGAACGCTCTACCCTGGCATCAGTATGACGAACTCAAGAGTTCACCGTTCCACCTTCTTGAGCTCCTTGACTCGCTGGCTACTCTTGGCTTTGCGCTAGTGCGCGGAATGGGCTCTCATGAAAATGAGCTCGCTGCATTTGCAGCGCTCTTCGGGCCGATACGAGAGACGAATTGGGGCCGAATTGCTGATGTGAAGAGCATTGCGAATGGCTATTGCCTTAGCATGACGGGTAGGGCCCTTGAGCCGCATGTTGACAACCCATACCGGTTGCCTGGCCCGGGATACATTTTCCTTCATTGCCTTGAGAACAGTGCAGAGGGTGGCGAGTCCATTATCGTTGATGGCTTCAATGCTGCGGCGAAGCTGGCCGTTCACGATCCAGCAGCATACGACACCCTGTCTCGGGCACTGGTAACGTTTCGCTATGCCGACAATGACGCAATTCTCGAACACCATGGGACATTGATCGAACATGACGTAAATGGGCGACTTGTGCGCGTTCGATTTCACAATCGCGCCGATCAAGTAGTCGCGAAGCGGCCCGCGGAGTTGGCGGCCTACTATAGGGCTCGGAGAGAGTTCGCGGAACTACTGTGGTCCGACCGTCTAACCGTTCGATTCAAGCTCAGGGCTGGAGAGACGTACATTGTCGATAACTATAGGATTCTCCACGGCAGGACGGAGATCAAATTAGCCACGGGGAACAGGCATCTCCGCCAATGCTATATGGATCGCGATATCGTCTCCAGTCGTCAGAAAATCTTGCTGAGATCTCTGCAATAGCCTGTCCTTCCGTGCTTGAGCGGATGGACAACCGATGGGCAAGCATACCCTTCGGCTAGGGCTCGTTCTGCCTGATCATCGAGGAGCTAGCGCGATATGCCGGGAGCTGCGTTGCTACGGACTCGCGTTCGACGAATTGCACCGTCTTGTGCTTCCCTGTTGCTTCCCCGTGCAGCACAGGTGGGGAAGCAGCTTGGGATACAGTAAGAGGGTTTGACCGTTCTGAGACATAGGACAGAGGCTCGGAATCAAGGAGGTCGACGAGGGAATCTGGCTCGTCTCCTTCATGCATTACGATCTCGGATACATCGACTTGGAACAGAGAACATTGCAACCAACAGACAACCCCTTCGGCCCAGGGGTGTCACCCATGTCTTAGGAACGTTCTGTTACCTATGTCTCCGGACTGGACAGTTGATGTATTGGAGCGGGCGAAGGGATTCGAACCCTCGACCCCAACCTTGGCAAGGCGATCTATAGCACCCTGGGAGCGTGAAAACCACGGATTTCTGCGGGGTTAGCAGGACAGGAGGGGACGCCAGTGGACTGGGAGTCCCCACAAAAGTCCCCACAGCCGGGTCACGCCTGCCCCCCTGTTTTGCTATAGCTTAAGATTACTGTCGGGCAGACTCGGGGCGGGGGAAACATGGAAGACGACAAGAAGGCGGGCAAACCCAGGCCGCTTAGCTCGTGGTTGTGCCTTTGCGCGGCCATTGTGTTTTTTCTCTTAGCACCGGGATCGGTGCTCCTTTTGCTTTACGCGCACGTCCCTGACGACTTGATGAAGGTTTGGGACGATAGGAGGCTGGACACATGGCTGGGTCTAGTCGTTTTCCTTTCTGTCACACTGGGGCCACCCTTCTTCTTGGGAGTTATTGGACTGGTGTTTTATGCGCAAGGGCAAATCCTAAACGCCACCGTATACTACGGTGGGCAACTCAAGGGTTTGGAAAGGGCAAAGACCGCGCTCGAACAAGGCCTGTCGAGTTTGATGACGATTGAGAAGGACTATCGAGAAAAGTTTAGCGCATACGAGCGACTACAAACGCAGCTCGGAGACTTGCAAGCACTCAAAGGCGTTGACACCAAAGAGCTTCAGAGAAAACTCAACGCGATCGCGCTGGCCAGCCGCCATAAGGTCTGGTTTGAGCGCATATGTGGGTTTCTCGTCGGCATCGTCACATCGCTACTTGCAAGCTACATATGGGATTGGCTGAGCAGACACTAGCTGCGAAGGTCCCAACGTTCCCCACCCGGACGGCCGTTGATTCGAAGCCATGATGCTCTCTGCGCAATTTTGCTGAATCCATCTTGCGTCATAATAATATTTAGTTGCAATAAAGGCAGAAGGCATTTCGAAAGATCGTTCAACGCTCTTCCCGCTCGCAAAGAACCGGGGAAACTTAATAATCCTCATTAGTTAGGGCGTCTCAGGAGCGCGCGAGAGGACGGGAGCCCCACAGGAAGCAAACTCGAACGCGGAGTTGCTCGCCCACGGGCGCGCAGGAGTAGAATACAACCTTGCTAGCCGCAAACCGCACCCGCCCCTGGCACTTGTGGAAGCAACGGTTAAAGGCACAGAGGGGGATAGATGATCACCGCATCCGCTCTTGCTCAATCAATTGGGAGTCGACTCGCGTGGGCAGGATTGGCACGCGTCTTCGATGAAGGTCGGTTCGCTCTACTCATCCGAGGTGCGTACAAGGGGACTACTCGGGCGACTGTCGTTGATCGATTGGCGAAAGAGCTTGAACGCGCCATTGGTAACTCTGGGGATCTCACTGAACCCGTAGGCGCATTCCTCGAAGCACTCTCACAATCTGGACTGATGGCCAGCATGTGTGAAGCGGCAGCGCTCTACCCGCTCGAAGTCTCAGGTTCCGTCCACGTGCACGAAGGGCAATTGGCAGCGTTCATCGCCTTGTACAAGCAATACGTCAAAGACGACGAAGCAGCCGCGAGGAATT
This sequence comes from Dongia deserti, assembly GCF_003574735.1. Lineage (GTDB taxonomy): Bacteria > Pseudomonadota > Alphaproteobacteria > Dongiales > Dongiaceae > Dongia_A > Dongia_A deserti. The sequence continues at coordinate 53,994 of NZ_QORW01000011.1, read as the reverse complement.
GGTACGAACGAATCGCCAGGGCCTTGGCCACCGTACTCTATAGATCGAACAGGAAGGAACTCTCTCAATTCGTTGATGAGGCGTCTCAACGAGAGATGATGGCTCGCCTCAATGAAATTGATCGGCGTTTGCAGGACCTCTTTGTTGGTCAGAAGGGTAAGCCTGCTGAGCTTGCAGACGCGACGCGCATTGGCTCCGCTGAGATTGAAGCTGAGGTTCGGGAGGTGGCCAACAGATTGCATACTCGGTATGCGGAGGTACCCGTATACGGGCCTGATATGAGGCAACGTTGGGCAGACATTGAAGAGATTTTCATCCCGTGCAAGCTACGCCGCCAACGCGCAACGGAGTGGCTTTCCGGCTCATTCAAACTCGGTTCCAATTGGGCGAGCTTTCCAAAACTCCCCACCCATATGCGCATATCGGATTTCACCTGGGGAACAGGTACTACCGCCATCCTCTCCGGGGTCTTCTCCGAAAACTTCGCCGTACATGACACCTTGCTGGCACCAGAGGACCTTGAAACGCACGTTAATCGAGCGGTAGTGCTTGGAAATCCGGGTGGAGGAAAATCAACTCTCGTTCAGTACGTTGCGTTCCGGTTGTGCAAGCTCGCTAGGGATGGGAAAGGCCGTCTTCCCATTGTCGTTACTATCCGAGATTACGAGAAAGCCCTAGATCGGCGGTCATCGCTGACTTTGGAAGAGTTTATCGTCGAATGTCTCGGCACTGCTGTTACGCGACCGGTTTCAAGCGCTGTGGTGCGAAACCTTCTTGGTTTTGGTCGGGCAGTGCTCATTTTCGACGGTCTAGACGAAATTATGAATCTCGGCAGGCGTAATCGGTTCGTGGATGATGTGCGGGTACTCTGTGACGCCTATCCCCTCTGCCCTGCAATAGTGACCTCGCGCGTCGTTGGATACGAGCGAGCACCTCTGCCCAAGAGTTTTGCGGTATATGAGCTCCAAGAACTGACACTTGAACAGTCTCAGCAATACTTTAGGAAGCTAACATCTGTTATCAACGACGTGCCCCAGTCTAACCTCGACAAAGAAAGCGCCGACTTCACATCGAAGACCGCTAGAGCCTCTGACCTAGTATCGAATCCCCTTATGCTGGCGCTCATGACTTGGCTGTATCATGAGCGGCGCGGCGAAATGCCAGCAACCAGAGCACGACTGTATCGAGCATGCGCGGAACTACTGTTCGAGCAGTGGGACAAGCGGCGAAACATCGATTATCCCGGATTGCCGGAGTCTTTCGAGGTCTCACGGCTCCTTCCGGCGCTTGCTTGGGAGATATTCCGAAATGAAAATTTGTCTGCCTCGGTAGAGCGAGAATGGCTCCGATCTAGCATCGAAGCGTTCCTTCGAAAGGAGTATGATAAGGACAGAGAGAATAGAGCGCGAAAAGATGCCGGCGCCATTATAGAGTTTATTACGGGACGAGCCTGGGTTTTGACTGATGCAGGACCAGGTCTCTATCGATTCACTCATCGAACTTTTCTTGAGTACTTCTTCTCGAGAAGTTTGAACGATCGAGCAGAATTGGTCAGTGAGTTATTTGAGCTAGTTAAGGCAGGCGTCTACGACGGGACTTGGATTGTTCCTGCGGGACTTGCTTTGGACGAACGCGTGGCGAGCAGAACGCCTGCGGCCGAGCAGGTGGCTTCTAGCATCTGCCAGCTAATCGACGAAGCTCCTCAGGAAGCAAAGGGGACAGCGGTCTCCTTTGGTGTAGATGCACTGGAATATCTTTCTGGGGCGTCGGAAGCAGGTGTTCGAGCCATTGTTAGCGCCATTCTGCGGGCTGTTCCTACCGGACCGACTGCGGAGGCTCTATTAAGGTCTTCCAACAAACGTAGAACGGTGCTGCTTGATACCTTGGCGTCCTTCATCGCAGGCAAGCTCGGCAACCGAGAGGGCGAAGTCACAGGTCATTTTGCGGATTGGTTAGAGTTCCTTCCCGGCTCAACGGAAATACGAGAAGCTGTACAAAAGAAACTGCGTGCTCTGCCGAGCACCTATGCAGATGAAGACGTGACCCTCGCAAAGATACGCCTCGATCTGCTTGGATCGCATTACCAAGAGGCGGCTCGGAATGGCGTCGGTCTTTGGGACAGCGCCATCAGAATATATGGACGCGTAAATGCCGTTGCTGTGGACGTGTGCAAGTGCCTTGAGCAACTGCGTGCCGTGGCCGCGGGGACTGACGTTGAAACCCTTCCCTACGCAAAGTTCGCTGTGGCCCTCTCGAAAGCAGTTGAAGCTGAATCGGGAATGGCCTTCTTGCCACCAGCACCGCTTGCCGACCGCAAACTTCCTGAGGGGTTCTCGCTGACCGATTTGATCGAGGAGAGTTCTGAGGAAATTGGTTTTGCTGCGCTAGTTTGTGCAGCAATACTGCGCGATGTTGCGGAGGTCTATCCCGAAGGACACTCGTTCGGCGTGGATCTCGCTGCAAGCCTAGCGAATGCGAGAAGCCAGATGTTCTTATCGCGACTTGGTGGGCCGACAAGGCGGATCGTTAAAGCTAGAACGAAGTCGGACAAGTAGAAGCGACCGACACGTATAGGCGATGGCTCGAGAAATCAGGCAGCACGTTTCAGGAGCCAAGTGATTTCGCGGCAGCCGATTCGCGGGCCGATGCCATGCGGGGCATGCTGGGCGCATGCTTTAGGCGAAAGTGGGGACGGGCTGCGTGGGCGAAGCAAAGAGAGCTAGGCGACTTCGAGAACATCTTCTGACCAGCTGTCCCCACTGTGTCTTCTGTGGCGGAGTTGAACTTGCGACAACGATTGATCATGTCCCTCCAAGGGTCATGTTCGATGCACGCCATCGGCCGAAGGGGATGGAGTTCTCTGCCTGTGGAGCGTGCAATGACGGGAGCCGAAAAGCCGAGCTAGTCGCAGGTATGATGGCCCGGTTGTTTCCCGATCCAGCACCGGGTTTGCTGGAAAACGAGCAGGATGCCATCTTTAGGCACGTGAACAACAACATACCAGGGCTGCTCGAGGAACTTCAGCCCAACGTTCGCCAGAAGGTGCTGTTCAACGCGCAACGGTCTCAAATGCCACGAGGTGCCGCGGGAGTACTGAACGTTGGAGGGCCGATACTCAATGACGCCATGATGAGATTTGGTGCGAAACTCGGGATGGCTCTTTTCTATCATGACCTTGGCAAAATCTTGCCGCCGGATGGTGCGGTTTTCGTTCGCTGGTACTCAAACTACGACGCCTTTACAGACGGTCTCCCAACGGAGGTTCTGAGCTTAATGGGACAACCAAGTTCTCTTGAGCAAGGAAGGTGGACAGTGGCGAACCAGTTTCAGTTTGGCCGAGTGATTCCACTGGAGCGCACGATGGCCGCCCACATGGTCACGTTCCGGCAGTCTTTTGGCATACTAACGTTTGCGGCCGAGCATCATTGGCACATGGATCGAGCGCCTCAAGATCATGTGTTTCGGCCAGGGTGTCTACGCACTGGAACACATTGAGGCACCATGCCCGGCCCTGATGCTCGCTGTCGTTGACGCGGCTGATCGGCTATGGGCTGCTTACGAAGTCAGGATAGCTCGGACCTTGACGTGGAAGTCCTCCACGACCGCGAAGCAGACGTCGTAGAACTTCAGCACCGTTGGAAGGTGTTCATCGCCCATGATGACGCCATGCGGTGCGATCTTGGCGTTCACCTTTTTGCCGTCAGCCTGTGTCCACGTCTTGTCGACGACCTGGAGAACCGGATAGCGTTGATCGGGCTTCTTCACCCACACCCCGTGAACAAGTTGATTGCGCTCGTCGTCAGCGGTCTCAAGCATTTCCTTGAAGCTGGTAGGCGCTCCTTTGGGTTTGCTGAGCTTGATGTCCTTATCCTGGGCGCGCAGCAAGTCTCTCACCAGCTCGGGGTAGTCGGCCAAGCGCCTAGCAATTCGCAGCACGCGGCCCCTCTTGTGGTCGATGCCTGCGACCTCGTAGACGATGTCTCGCAGCCGCTGCTCAAGGCTCGCGTGCGCGACAACGATCTTCCCGATGTTGATGTTGAAGGTATCAGGGAGATCGGTGGTCCTTGGAAACGATTTCATGGCCTCTCGCTCCGTCACCACTTCAGGCTCAACAGTATGCCCAGTAAAAGTCCGGCTACGACCCAGACCGCGATCCTCAATGAGGATAGCAGCTTCACCAGCCGAGCATCGGCGATCACCACTGGCTGAGGCGGCTGACCATCACTCACGACCCTTTCGGTTATTGCTTCGTCGTAGTCCTCTTCGACGGGCTGAGGTGCTTTCGCGAATTTGATCTTGCGCACCAGTGTCAGTTCGGCCTCTCCGACCTGTCCCAACCTATTGGGATCAATCTGGCAGCCGTCCGGAATTTCGACCTTATGATACTTGGCATCTCTCGTCAGAACCTTGACCGAGTTGGTGGTGATAGACGGCGACCACTCCGAATAGAAGCCATGCACGCGCCCGACGCGAAAAGTCGCTTCAGTTAGCTGCCCGGCGGTGATCTTCCCGGCGTACTTATCGAACGTTTCCGGGCGCACTAGCAAATGGAAGAGAACTGTATCGTCCGTAGTTTCATCCCGAAAATCATGATCGGTGGTGTAGCTCACAGATCCCCAAGCTCTGCAGGTTTCTTCCTCTTTCCCGGCGGGCAGCTTCTCAATCGACAATTCAAAGTCTGAGATAATCCTGTCGGTCCCGAACATCGAGTAGCGGGTCTTATAGTCGCCATGCCGATCCCACGGGACGCCAGCATTCAGTTTCGCTCGAATTACCTGCTTCCCGTGCAAACCCTTCTTCTCGATCTCGTCCTCGCTCGCCTCGTAAGTCGTCACGTCGATTAGCCTGAGTTCGCTCACCGTGAAGTAAAGAGTCCATCCCCAGGGCATCTGATCGCTTCCGATCTGCTTACCAGCAGCGTCGAACTCTTGAAGAGACCACGTATAGAGATTGCTGAGCTTTGAAACCGGGCTAAGGACCACCCGTCGATCCAGATGATATTCCACGACCGCCTCCCCAAGACCCCCGCAAGTTAAGCCACAATTTAAGATCGTGGGGAAGCGGGTGACGCCGCTAATCGGCGTGGGGCTGCCAATAATGCGTAACTAGTGGTCATCGAGATCAGGGATGAATCGCTTGCGGAAGTTGATGATGGCGCGCGCCACGATCATCCGCTGTAGTCGGGCGTCCTGCTGGATCGTCCACAACTCCCAGACAGATGATCAAAGCCTTCTCCCAGTCGGCGGTGCTGCCCCAATCCATGATGGTCTCCTAGCTTTCAGCCTTCCAGCGTCGATACTGGCCGATGAGGTTGTCGTAGAGCGCCACGTCCTGCTCCAGCCGATTGCGCAGCTCCAGAGTGGCCTTGCGATAGGGATCGTCGTTGAGGCCTTCCATGAGTTTCAGGACGTTGCTCATCCGGCCGATCTTCTCGATCACCTGGAGACGATCCTGTTCGTAGCCACTGATCCATTCGTCAATCTGCGCCGCTAAGAACTTGCCCATGATCCCCTCCGATCTGGTGTGTCCGATTTGACTACTCTAGGAGCACTTCAGGATGCTTTGGCGCAAAAAATCCGAGAGGGCATATCGCTATACCGTTCCCGCCGTTTCCCCCCGCATAGGTGGGGCCGGGGGCATGGTCCGCAAAGATGGCCGGGGCGGGGCACCATACAACAAGCTGCGGGACAGCCACCGGGGCTGCACGGCATAAGGGCACCAGGCCCGGAGTGATCACGCCACCATGGCTGCATCTCTGGAGAACGAGGCGCACAACTCGCAGCCAGTTCGTCGGACGCAATGGTGCTGGCGCTGCAAGAGGCCTGGGGGACGAGCAGACTGATGAAGGATAGGCGCTTGGAAGTCTCATTGCGCCGAGGCTGAGGAAAACCGCCACACTGCGGTGGAATCTTTGGGGGCGACGAGCAGGCCGCTGCGACAAACCTTGCGTCAATCCGCCCGAAACCCGCAGGAATCCGCCACTGGTCGATGGATTATGAATCCCTTGAGGCTTGTACAACGCCTCCGGGGATGCGATGTCATCATGCACAACGGTCGTTGAGGAAGATGACAATGGCACAGGCAGCGGGCAAATACGTGGCGTATCTGCGGGTCTCCACAGGGCGGCAGGGCCGGTCGGGGCTTGGGCTAGAGGCGCAGCGGGAGACCGTGAAGCAATTCGTGGCGCAGCGTGGCGGCGTCATCATCGCGCCGGAGTATGTCGAGGTGGAGAGCGGCAAGCGGGATGATCGGCCGGAGTTGGACAAGGCGCTGGCACGATGCAGGCGGACAGGCGCGACACTGGTGGTGGCCAAGCTGGACCGCCTCAGTCGCTCGGCTGCCTTCCTGCATAAACTGCGGGACACAGGCGCGCCGTTCATTGCGGCAGACCTACCGGAGGCCAACACGCTGACCATTGGTGTCATGGCATCGCTGGCACAGCATGAACGCGAGATCATATCCCGGCGCACCAAGGAAGCCCTGTCAGCGGCCAAGGCGCGTGGGAGGCGATTAGGAGGGCTACGGGCGGGTGCTGCGGATATCGCAGCCCAGGCAGGGGCCGCGGCCAAAGCCCGCGTGGCGAAGGCTAATGAGTCTGCGGAGCTACTTCGGTCGCCACTTGAGGTGATGCAGAAGGAAGGCTTATCGCTGAACGCCATGGCCGCACGGTTGAACGCGGAAGGCGACCTAACACCACGCGGGAAGGCGGGCGGGTGGACGGCAACAGCGGTGCGGCGGGTGCTGGCGCGGCTCGATGCTTGAAATGTTCGCGTGTCTGTTTGGCTGGCTTACCCTTGCTATTTGGGAATCCCCACTCTGCGCCAGACGCATATGTTGCGGGGGAATTGCGACAACCGGACGCTAAGCCATTGAGGCGACTCAGGCACACAGGATTTACAATCCCTTGTTGTCCGATGCCCCTTGTTGACGCCTGATTCGTTCGCCGCTTATTGGATAGCTCCCTTCAACGCGCAACACAGGGAGCGCACTTCATGACCAACATTAGTTCCACCATCTGGCACGGCTTTGACTTCCTCGGCTTCTCAGTCGCGGGCAGTGTTGCCGAGCGCATGTCGCCGCATTGGCCGCTGTTCGATTGCTGGATTGTTCGTGGGGAACTGTTCGTCCGCTTCGGCCGGCGGGAGGTGGTCATTACGCCGCCATGGTGGCGTAGCGCCAGCGAGCGGGAGAAGGGGCGGGGGAATTAGGCGTTCCCCTAGGCCGGGGAATTGTCCCCCCTCCTAGATAACACACCGTCTTACCTTGCCTCCTAGGCCACACGAAACACATGAGGTTACACACCTCGCGCAACAGCCGAGCAGCGACGGGTTTTGATTTGGGGGCCATCCTAGATAATCCAACAGCGATCAAACCCCCGTTCTTAGAGCAGGGAGCGATTTTTCCCCTCTCCTAGGCGGACACATCGTGTGCCACACCAAAGTCCCCCTTCTAGAACTACCCGACCAACGCAAAGCGGCTCCGCAGGGAAACCTCGGGGCCGTTTCCTTTGGTGCCTCACTCGGGGCGCCCCTTAGCAACAACATCAGAAGCACCATGACGATGAACGATCAGCCGCAGAGCGGCACAGAGACAATCAAGCTATCCAGCCTTGTCATCAATGACGCCTTCCAGATCAGGCTAAAGCTCGATCCAGCGACCATTGAGCGATACCGCCAGAGCTATAAGGCGGAGGTTCCGATGCCGCCCATCAAGGTTGCCCTGGTGGATGGCGCACCTGTGCTTGTTGATGGCTTCCATCGGGTGGAGGCAATGAGGCGCGCCGGGATCTTCAACACCGAGGCCATAGTCACCAAGGCCAGCCGCACAGAGGCGCGGTGGATCGCAGCGGAAGCCAATCTGACACATGGGTTGCCACTGAAGGCGCGAGAGGTGCGGCTTGTGTTCAAGGCTTATGTGCGCGCCAGGAAGCACTATGACGGCAAGGCGCAACTCAAATCGTATCGAGCGATGGGCCAAGAGCTTGCGCGCCCTTTCAGCACCATAAGGAACTGGATGCGGCAGGATTTCCCCAAGATCGCTGCGCAGTATTCAGGCGAACACCTTGGGCATGCTGAGGGTGGGCTTCAGGAGCAATCGAAGGTCAGCCTTCAAGTAATCGCGATGCAGCATCTGGACAGCGCCTTGGCGGCGATGCGCGGCATTACGTGTCCAAGAGAACGGGCGCCTGTAATGCAGCGGATACAGGACTTGCAGAAAGAGGCACCTGAGGTCGGACCTTGGACACCTGAGGATGAGGACTTTTAGCGCCCCCGTGCAATTTGCACGCACAGGCATCAAAAAGCGAACCAAGCACCTGATCACGAACGACTTTTCATCAATCCCCGAACCGAACTGAGAAAGCTGCAAATGCAAAGTCTCAAGATCATGCCGCCCAACCAAGAAGCCGACGCCGTGCGTGAAGCACTGGCAAAGGTCGAACTATTTGGGAAGGTTCTGCGGCAAATCACCTGCCCCGAGACGCGAAGCCGAATAGCCCAGCGCGCGGAGCAACTCATCAACCAACTCCACAGGGAACTACCTGAATGAGCAAACACTTTCCTCTGGTCCCAGGCGTCTCGCGCACTGTGACCTTTCTCGATTCCAAGGCACAGGCGGACCTTGCCCAGTGCATGGCGGTAGGCGGCGACATTGTCGGTCGGCCCATTCCGCGCTCCGCACTTATCCGACGCGCCCTGGCCCTCTTGGCAGGCCATCTTGACGGCATCGTGACTCCGGCACAGGTGCAGGCCGAGCGAGCCTCGCTGGTTACGGTCCTACGGGGATGAGCGAGAACGCGGTCAGGTCCACCGATGATGAGCGCCGAGAGGTGCTGCATCGGATATGGCTGGCCCAGGCCAAGGCGTTGGCGCAGACGCTTGAGAACACTCCGGCGGACGAGTTGCAGGCCGCGACCTTAAACGTCGCCCGGCAATTCCTGAGTGACAATGGGATCACGACGGACAGCCTCAAGCTACAGACAGGCGAGGTGCCGCATTGGAGCGACGTCTTGGCCGGCTTGCCGAGCGCGGACGAACTGGACGAATTGAACCAAGACAGTCCCGCGCTGCCCGCACCAGAGTGGCCCGACGCTGCGATGGACCGGCCAGCAGTATGTCGGAACACATAAAGGCGGTGATCCGGCGGAACAAGGCGCGCGGCAGGCGGTGCGAGGTGCCGGGATGCTATCTCCCTGTGCAGAAGATTGGGCGGCTATGCGAGCGGCATGACGGGACGGAACAGCGGACGGGCCATCACTCCGGCCATTCAGTCCGCGTCAAGGAGTTGGCGCCCTACCTCAAGGACGCTTCGCGCTACATCAAGCAGCACCAGCACCACCCGGCGATAGCCGAAGCCATCCGGCGCACTGCCGAGCTGGTCTATGGCAGCCGTCCGCGCAGCGTGGGGCAGCGGCACAACGCGACACCACATGAGCGCATATACGGCTGGCTTGACCGGTTGGAACACGCTGCGGTGCCGGCGGAGGAATTGCTGTCCATCGTTGCAGCCATGTTCTTCTATCGGGAAGATCAGCCCAACGCCTTCCGTTCCGACCGTCATTTCCGCCATCAGCTTGTCCTGCGGTTTCTGCGAAAGGCTCCCGCTCCTGTCGCCGCACGCTGGCGAAGTGGGGAGGGGGGCCGACGCTACGACCGCATAACAGTCGCAACTCGCGACCTACTTGCAACGAAACTGGAGAACACAATTGGGCTGGTGTCTCTCCGTGTGGCGATGGTCTTGCACCAAGCCAGGAACCCCTACAGTCCTGAACAAAATGCGGCGGTCAGAACACCGCTGCCAACATCCAAGGAAACAGAATGACACACGTATCAAGTATCGATCTTGCCGGAGCCATGAGCAATTCCGCTCAACCCGGCCAGCCCGCTCAACCGCAGGCGCGTAGCTATGACGACAACCGCGTCGCCCGAGCGATCGGACAACCCGATGGCACTTTCGAGTATCGGATTGAAGGAGCGCAGCGCATCAACAACGCCGATGCCGTGAAAAGCGACAGTGACCCTTGGGAATGGGCCATGCACCCGCAGACTAAGAGCCGCTTGGCATCGCACCAGGTGACAGGCGATAGCATCATCCGTATGAACGGCGCGGAGTTGACGGTTGATCAAGCGCGCGCGATGGGCTGGCTAACGCGCCCTAATCAGGGCGGCACCACACAGGCAGCAGTAGCGCCACAGGGTGTCGCCCAAGAACCGGAACAGCAGCCGCAGCAAAAGCCGTTGCATCCTGACTTGCAGACGGAAGCCGTGAGCCGCGAGGCGGAGGAAGTATTCTCCGATCTGAATGCTTACACGAGCGCCTTGACGCGTGTGGCAGCGGTGCGGGAACTGACGACGGATGGCGAGATCAGCGAACAGCGGATGGCGGACGCGGCCTCGCAGATGGGCGTTGAACCGGCCAAGGTGCAGGCGATGGTCGATACGTTACGGCCGGAGCTTGAGGCACAAGCGAACAATGCCGCCTCTCAGCTTGGCGTTGATCCGGCAGACGTGTGGGAGTGGGCATGGCAGGCGAAGCCACTGGAGATGCGCGAAGCGGTTGACCGGCAGGTTACTCTCCGCAACACCCATGGCTATCAGAAGCTCGCCAAGCATTACCTCCATAACCTCGACACTATCGACCCTGGGATGATCCTGGAGGCGGAAGTGATCGGCGGCACCGCGTCTCGTGGCAGCGATGGTCGAATCATCCTGACGACTGCCGATGGCCGGAGCATGACGTGGCAGCAGTGGCTGGCGACGGGCGGCAAGCCGGAGCGCGTGCGGCGATGACTGACACCTCAGACCGTCCAGGGGTGAAGCGTGTTCATGCGGCAATGTTGCTGCACGTATCACTCGGACAACTCAACGCCTTGAAGTTGCGCCGATGGCACGATGGGCGGCGCATCCTCTATGACGCGGAACAGGTCGTGGCACTTGTGAATCTCCGCGAACATTGGCTGCGGCTCGACAATAACGCGCCCTCTTTGTAACGAGGCGTGACACCCCTCGCTTCCGGACTGATCATCTGGAGGCGGGGGGTTTTTGTTTCAGAAAGGACAATGTCGGAACAACCAACGCTCTCACGGGCTGAGGCGAGTTCCTTCCTGGGTGTCTCGATCCGAACGATTGACCGGCTCGGGTTGCCCAAGGTGAAGATTGCACGGCGAACCGTCTACCTGCGGTCCGACCTGTTCACCTACCTGGAAGCAAACCGCATTCAGCCAATCGCTACACCGACCGTGGAACCATCGCGGGAGGTGATCAAGGCGGCAGTTACGGGCATCGCCGCCAAGATCAAGAACAAGAACACCGGGGAAGACCCGGAGGCCCGCTATCGTCGCCGCATGGCGATGCTTCAAGCCGCCTGATCGAGAACCGCAACGGCGCTCTCAAGCTGTTCCTGCACCAGATGCGCGTAACGCTCCGTCATTCGGACGGAACCGTGCCCCATCAGTTTCGACACATCATAGAGAGGCACCCGCTTCTTAATGAGCTTCGAAGCGTAGGTGTGGCGTAAGTCATGGATGCGCAACCCATCCAGCTTGGCGGCTGTCCTGGCTGTCTCCCATGCCTTCTTAGGGTCGGCGAACGGGACAGCCTTCTTTGCCCCTGGCGCCTTCCACAGGAACACTCGGGATTGCTTCTTAAGACCCTTCGGCCGCAGGCGGGTTAGCATCGCGGCGGTGCGGGAGGGCAACGGCACGGTGCGCGCTTTGCCGTTCTTGGTGTTGGTGAAGGTGACCGATGAGCGGCCATCCTTTACGAGGCTCACGCGATCCCAAGTGAGCTTGACCCCTTCGTCATGGCGCGCTCCGGTATCGAGATAGAATTGCACCAAGTTGCGGAGGTATGCCGGGCAGGCTTTCAGCAGCCGCTTTTCTTCGTCCTCAGACAGGAACCGCTCGCGGGCATCATTGGCAGTGAAGTTCTCAATGATCGGCTCACGCGCCAAACCGCCAGCCTTGAAGGCAGCGTTGAGAACGGCGCGGAAGATGTTGAGGATGCGATTGGCACTGTTGGGCTTGATCCCGGTGGCGAGAAGATGCTTCCGGTATTCCGCGATCTTGGCGGGAGCGATCACCTGGGACAGCAGCGCATCGGTGCCGAAGTATTCCTCCATGCGCTTGATGCGGCCAAGGTCGTCCTTCGTGCCGGAGCGCATCGTGCCATCGGGGTTGCGACGGCGGATGTTAATGTTGGTCGTCGTGTAATGGTCCGTCGCTTCTCCGAAGGTCATTGCCTTCGTGCGACCGAGCATCACCTGTTCATGCAACTCCCGGCGCAGCTTGTCCTCAAACTCCTCCGCCAGCTTCTTTTTGTCGGTCCCGGTGGATTCGCGGATGCGCTGGCCCTTGTAGACAAACTCGGTCCAGTAGATGTCGCCACGCTTGAAAACACTCATAGAGAAGCACTCCCCACAAAAGTCACCACAATGTCGGCGCCTAGGATGGGGAAGGCTTTGCAGACCTTCGCTAACACTCGGTAAAGATTCGAGAATTTTGGAGCGGGCGAAGGGATTCGAACCCTCGACCCCAACCTTGGCAAGGTTGTGCTCTACCCCTGAGCTACGCCCGCGCTCCGTCGGTGGGCGGCGCGCATCATAGCGATCAGCGACGCATTTGCAAGCCTCTGATTTCGATAGATTTCAATGGCTTGCGCTCAGAATCGCGGCGGTTGCGCCGGCGCGCGGTGGGCGCGGGGCTGGCATTCCGCCGCGCCATTGGCTATCTCAGCGCCTCGATTTGCATCAACGGAAGCCGCCCATTCATGCCCAACGACACTGCCCGACCGACCGCCGAAACACCCGCAATCCCCACCTTGCCCCAGCAATTGCTGGGGCGGCTGGAGGCGCTCGGCATCGCCTATCGGAACCATGAGCACGCCGCGGTCTTCACCGTGGAAGAGGCCAAGGCCTTGCGCGGCGCACTTCACGGCGGCCACATCAAGAACTTGTTCCTGCGCAACAAGAAGGAGGAGATGTGGCTGGTGGTGGCCGAAGAGGACAAGCGCATCGACCTGAAGGCCCTGGGCGAACGGTTGGGCGCAGGCAAGCTCTCCTTCGGCTCGGCCGACCGGCTCATGCGCTATCTGGGCGTGCTGCCGGGGGCCGTGACGCCCTTCGCCATCATCAATGACACGGACCGCAAGGTGAAAGTGGTGCTAGATCGCGATTTGATGGGCTTCGACCCGGTGAATGCCCATCCCCTGGTCAACACCATGACCACGGCCCTTTCCCCGCGGGATCTGGTCCGGTTTCTCGAGGCTGAAGGGCACAGCCCGACGCTGATGGACCTGGCTTGAGGCCAAGTATCAGGGATCAGGTATCAGTAATCAGAGGAATTTCTGATACCTGATTCCTGATTACCGATCCCTGGCGCCGCCTTGATTGCGGCGCCACAAAGGGCCAGATTAACAGCCAAGTTCCGGGAATATTTGGAGTTTGATGAAATGGATCAGTTGATTGGCGAAAAACTGGGCGCTCCCGCGGGCGACCTCGTGAAAGATACCAATACAGCCTCGTTCCGCGCCGACGTGCTCGAAGCCTCGCTGCAGGTGCCGGTGATCGTCGATTTCTGGGCGCCCTGGTGCGGCCCGTGCAAGCAGCTCGGTCCAATCATTGAAAAGGCGGTGAAGGACGCGCGCGGCGCGGTCCGCCTGGTCAAGATCAACGTGGACGAGAACCAGGAGCTGGCGGCGCAGATGCGCATCCAGTCGATCCCGGCCGTCTACGCCTTCTTCCAGGGGCGGCCGGTCGACGGCTTCGTCGGCGCCCAGCCGGAAAGCGCGCTGAAGCAGTTCATCCAGCGCCTCGCGAAGCTCGGTGGCGGCGAGCCCGGCCCGTCCCCGATCGACGAGGCCATCGAACATGCCGAAGCCGCGCTCAAGGAAGGCGATCATGAAGCCGCCAGCGCGATCTTCGCGCAGGTCCTGGAGCATGAGCCCGACAATGTGAAGGCGCTCGGCGGTATGGCGCGCTGCTGCATCGCGGTGGGCGAACTGGACCAGGCCAAGAGGGTCCTGGCGCAGGTGCCGGCGGCGTCCGCCAACGATCCGGCGATCGCTGGTGCTCGCGCGCAGCTGGAGCTGGCCGAAGCGGGGCAGAAGACGGCCGGCCAGTCGCAGGAACTGCGCGCGCGCGTCGAAGCCAACCCGAAGGACCTCGACGCGCGCTTTGCCCTGGCGCAGGCCCTGTTCGCCGGCGGCGAGCGCGAGGGCGCGATCGATCAGCTGCTCGAGATCATTCGCCTCAACCGCGCGTGGAACGAAGAGGCCGCGCGCAAGGAACTGGTGAAGTTGTTCGAGGCGATGGGCCCGACCGATCCGCTGACCTTGAGCGGGCGGCGGCGGCTTTCATCGCTGCTGTTCAGCTAGGGGAACGATGCGCCCCGGCCCGACTTCGCTCGGTCCCTTCGATCCCGGCTATCGCGAGCTGCCGGAGGTGCTGCCGATCTTTCCGCTGACCGGCGCGGTGGTCATTCCCGGTGGCCGCCTGCCGCTCAACATCTTCGAGCAGCGCTACCTCGCCATGACACGTCACGCGCTGATGTCGCCGACGCGCCTCATCGGTATGGTGCAGCCGGTGGAGCCGGGGGCCGACCGCAATCTCGATCCCGATGCGCGCCCCGCCGTCCATCGCATCGGTTGCGCGGGCCGCCTCGTCTCGTTCCAGGAGACGGAAGACGGCCGCTACGTCATCACCCTGAGCGGGCTTATCCGCTTCGCGATCAAGCGGGAGCTGCCGCTGCATGCAGGCGGCTTCCGACTGGTGGAGCCCGACTATGTGCCCTTCGCCGAAGACATGGCGGAGCGCGATTTCGAGATGGCAGCGAAACGGGAATTCCTTGCCGCCTTCAAGTCCTATGTCGAGGCCAAGCAGCTGAAGGTGGATTGGGACACCATCAAGGGCGCGCCGGACGATCACCTGCTGGTGTCGCTGGCCATGCTCTCTCCGTTCTCGCCGGACGAGAAGCAGAGCCTGCTGGAGTGCGCTGACCTAGCGCAGCTTGGCGCGATGATGACCGCCTTGTTCGAGCTGGCCGGCACCAACAAGCAGTCATCGGATCGCATTCTACATTGAGGGATGGACATGACCGACGTCACGCCGACCGACCGCAATCCGGCTTTTGCCGTGGACCCGAAACTACTGGAGATCCTGGTCTGCCCGTTGACCAAGGGCACGCTGATCTATGATCGCGAGAAGCAGGAGCTGATCAGCCGCGGTGCGGGCTTGGCTTATCCGATCCGCGACGGCATCCCGATCATGCTGGTCGACGAAGCCCGCCAGCTCACGGACGACGAGCTGGCAGCGGCGAATTAGCCCCCTCCCCCGATGCGGGGAGGGGATATCTGCTGGTGAGAGACTTGACCAACGACAAACACGAAGACGTCAGCACACCGCACTGGCCGGTGGAGATCCGGCTCAAGAAAGCGGAGAAGGTGCTGGAGGTCGATTTCGATGATGGCTCGAAGTTCCGCTATCCGGCGGAGCTGCTGCGGGTGGAGAGCCCGTCGGCGGAAGTGATGGGGCATGGACCGGGGCAGAAGACCATCGTCCCTGGCCGGCGCCACGTCGGCATCCTCGAGCTCGAGCCGGTCGGCAACTATGCCGTCCGCATCAAATTCGATGACCTGCACGACACCGGCATCTATTCGTGGCGCTATCTCTACGAGCTCGGACGCAATCAGGAAAAGATCTGGGCGGAGTATCTGATGGCGCTGGCGGAGAAGGGTCTCAGCCGAGAGCCGCCGCGGCGCCACTGATCTCATCGGGCTTCAGCCAGCCCCGATAATGGGCCAGCAGCCCGATCACGGGCAGGCTGAGGCGCACGTCGAAACGGAACACACCATCCTCCACGTGCTCGAAAGCCGTGGTGCGCGGGAGCAGCGCGCGCGGCAACCGGATGCCGATGAGCTTTCCCTTGACGATCTGGTAGTGCAATCGCGTGCCGTCCCAGCGCAAGCGGATGGTGAAACGAAACAGGCCGAACCGCTCGGTGATCTCCCCCGGTATGTATGCGCGGCTGAGATACGAGCGCATGATGCGCCCATTAAAATCCCGTTCCCAGACCTCGGAGCCGCCGCGGGTAATGAACCGGACGGTGAGCGGCAGGTCGCGCCCCTTGCGGGGCATGCGGAACAAGGCGCGGACCAGCAGCGCGAGCGGGTTCGCGCTGTGATCGACATCGCAACGTCCGCGCGCCGACGCACATTCCCTGCGGCTGTGCATGATGCGGATCGGCTGCGGCAGCCGACGGAACTCCTGGTGCAGCGCCAAGGCAAAGAGGTCACTGCGATCCTTGATGCGGCTCAAGGTGAAGATCGGCAGATGCGCAACGACGGCCAGGATCTCGTCGACACTGAGGACCCCGAGACACGGATAGGCACCCGGGCGCGGAGTCTCGCTACGTGCCAATCGGGCGACCAGCGCAGTGGCGGGCGACGCGGGAATGAACGGCCCCTGTCCCCTTTCCGCGATCAAACGCCAACGATAGGCCTTGGGCTGCCCCTCGCTGTCCGTCCCCTCCACATCGACCAGCATGCCGCCGCGATCGCTGCCGAGCACCTTCAGGCGGTCGGCGATCCAACGCAGCGGCTTGCGCAGCGGCAGCAGGCTCTTCAGCCATCCGGCGCGCACAGGCAGCGACAGGATCCACAATCCGACATGAAGCACGGACAGCTCCAGCCCTGCGTAGAACTCCACGCTCCGGAGCGACGGATAGACTTGCGGCAGCAATACCAGATCGGGCGCATCGCAAGCGGACAGCCACCGTTTGCCAAGGCCGTGGTCGCGGTCGGTGCGAATACGCCGCCGATGCATCTCGCCCCAGCCTGGCACCTTCGTTGACCGGCCCGCGTGCAAGACGGGCAGGGGCTTGCCTGCCTGGCTCAGGATCGCATCCACCAAAGCGGGGCCGTGGGGTGCCTTGTTGCCAGGGCTGATGCCGATGCGAACGGCGGTGGGCGTGAGGCCGGACTCAGCCACCACGGCGCCGGACAAAGCCGGCACAGTGCTGGCACCGGAAATGATGGTAATGCCCTTGGCCCGGGCGGCTTCATCCAGTTGCGCAATGCCGGCGACGAACGCATGCGAATCTGCCAGATCGATATAATGCGCGCCGCCTTCGATGCAGGCCTGCGCCACGCGGTAGTCTGCGGTTTGGAACGGCCCGACGGTATTGATCACGACCTTCGGACGGCGCGCCATCAATGCGGCGAGATCGCCGGGCTTCCCCACGTCGAGCGCCGCATGCTCCGTCTTCAGTTCTCTTGCCAAGGCTTCCGCCTGCCGCGCATCACGCCCGACGACCAGCAGCTCGATCTTGTCGATGCGCGCGAGCAGGCAGCAAATGCGGCTGCCGAAGGCGCCATAGCCCCCCAGCACTGCCACGCGCAAGGTCAGAGCGGCCGCCCTTGCACCAGGCGCGGCAGCTTGCCGACGATACCCATGGCATGGCGCATGGCCAGGCGCTTCAGCGGCATAGTGCGATTGAAGATGGTGAAGCCGAGGTCGCGGGCGAACCGCAGCGGCGCGAAATCGTTGGAGAACAGCCGTGTCAGCCCGTCCATGAAGGTGGAGAGCAAGAGATTGTCGAATCGCCGCCAGCGCGCATAGCGCTCCAGCACCTCCATGGAGCCAAGATCGAACCCGCCGCGCGAAGCGTCCACCAGCACCTCGGCCAAGGCCGCCACATCGCGCACGCCGAGATTAAAGCCCTGTCCCGCGATCGGATGAATGCCGTGCGCCGCGTCGCCGGTCAAGGCGAACCGGTCGCGCACATAGCTGTCGGCCAGGGTCATGGTGAGCGGATAGGAGAAGCGCGGCCCGAGCGGCCGCACCTGGCCCAGGCTCAGTCCGAAGCGCCGTTCGATCTCCTTGCCGAAGGCGTCGTCATCCAGCTTCAGCAGCATCGGCACCAGGCGTGGATCCTCCGACCACACGATCGAGGATCGGTGGCGGCGGCTGCCGTCCGGCAGAATTTCATCCGTCATTGGCAGCATGGCGAACGGGCCGGCGGGCAAGAAATGCTCGTGCGCGACGCCGTGATGCGGCTTCTCGTGCATGACCGTGCAGACAATGGCGGTCTGGTTGTAGCCGAACTGGCGCGAGGCAACGCCGGCCATCCGGCGCAGCGCCGATTGCTTGCCGTCGGCAGCGACGATCAATTGGGCGGTCAGCACGCGCCCGTCACCCAAGGTGACACGCGCCGCATCGCTCGCAATATCGAGCGCCGTGACGACATAGGGTGCGAGGTGCGTGAGGTTGGCGCATTCCTTCGCCCGCTCCAGCAGCGCGATGCGGGTCAGGCGATTCTCGATGATGTAGCCGAACGGGGCAGATGTCAGATGTCGGCTGTCAGATGTCAGAGTGGAAGCAGGGGCGCCAGGGCGCGACGTGTCGGATCGAGCCAGTGCCTCAGGCTCGCACTGCAGGCCGCTGACATCTGACATCTGATCTCTGACATCTGGCTTCCGATCGAGCAGGTCCAAGTGGCTGTAGTGCACATAGCCGTGGCTTTCGCCCTTCACATGCCAGCCGCCGTCGGTCACTCGAATATCGAGAATGGGCTGCGCGTCGGATGCCAGGCGATCCCAGGCGCCGATCGCGTGCAACACCTGCTGCGAGCCATGAGCGATGGCGGAGGAGCGACCGTCATAGGCCTTGCTGCTGAGCGCGTCTGCCGACTCGGCCTCCACCACGATGGTGCGGATGCCGCCGTCGGCGCACGCGATCGCCAGCGTCAGGCCGACCAGCCCGCCGCCCACCACGATCAACTCCGCTTCGTTCTCGCCCGTGACGCCCCCGCGTATCATGCGTCCAAGGTGGCGGCTTGGCGCGCGATTGTCCAGCGGTTACAAGGGCACATGAAACGGGAGAAGTTCACTGCCGATTTCGGCAAGACCGCAGAGGACTATGCGCGCCATCGCGCCAGCTACCCCGACTGGTTCTTCGAGCGGCTGATGCGGCGCGGCCTGGCGCGGCCGGGCATGCAGGCGCTGGATCTCGCCACCGGCACCGGCTATCTGGCGCGGGGCCTGGCGCAACGCGGGCTCGGCGTCGCCGGGCTCGACGTGTCGGCGGATATGATGGCGGCGGCCAAGACACTGGATGCGGCACAGGGGCTCACGATCGACTACATCGTCGGGAAGGCCGAGGAGACCGGGCTGCCGACTGGAGTATTCGATCTCGTGACGGCTGCTTGCGCCTGGCATTGGTTCGACCGGCCGAAGGCGAGTGCGGAAGCAACGCGTTTACTGAGGCCCGGCGGCTGGTTGGTAGTATGCTCGCAGGATTGGCTGCCGATCGGCGCCAACGTCGTTGCGCGCAGCGAGGCCATCATCCAACGCTACAATCCCGCATGGCCCTATGGCGGCCTCGACGGGATGAAACCGAGCTTCGTTCGCGACCTCCGCACGGCTGGCTTCCAGCCGATCGAAAGTTTCTCTGTCGACTTCGACATTCCCTATAGCCACGAAGGCTGGCGCGGTCGCATGCGTGCGTCTGCCGGCGTCTCCGGATCTCTGTCTCCCGATGAGGTGCGCGCCTTCGATGCCGAGCTCGGCGCGATGCTAGCGCGCGATTTCCCGCAGGACCCGTTGCGCGTGCCGCATTGCCTGTTTGCGGTAATGGGACGGAAGCGTGACTAGGTTTGTTTGTATGGTCCGCGGAGGATTCTCTAAGCCTCTTCCGCATCTATGACCTGGCGTGCGACGCGGCCGGCGAAGCCGGCGCGGGCCATGGCGGCCAGATCCTTGTCCCGGCATTCGGCACGCACCTCGTCCGCGCTGCGATAGGGGCCGAGGCGACGACGTCGTGCATAGCGTCGTGCCGCCTCCAGCTCCGGCTCCTCGAATTCCACGGAAAGGCGATCGACCGCGGCACGGGCGGTCGCCGTCTCGACGCCCTTCGAAGTGAGCGTCGCGATGATATGGGCGCGCGACGTACCGCGGGCGGAAAGAGTGCGCGCCCTGGCCTCGGCATAGGCGCGGTCGCTCAGGAAACCGCTGGCCTCCAGCCATTGGATGGTATCGTCCAGCGCAGTGATGAGCGGCGCCGGATCATCGCCATGGGCGCGCACCGAATTGCGGATCTTGCGCAGCATCACCTGGCGCAGACGCGCACGGGTGGCGGCGAAGCGATCGAGATAATCGAGAGCGGCGCCCTTCAAGTCGGCGGGCGTAAGACGGCGCGGCGGTCGCAGATGGCCCATAAACATATGGTGCCAGAAATGGTGCACGATGCCAAGGTGGGTGACTTGCACATGGCACGCGAGGTGACTATCGTCCCCGCGCCATGACGACACCGCGACTTCTCCAGCAAAGCTTGGCGCCGCGCCACTACCGCACGATGAACTGGGTCGGGCTGTGGACGCTCTACATGAAAGAGGTGCGCCGCTTCATGACGGTGGCGACCCAGACCATCCTGGCGCCGATGGTGACGACCTTGCTGTTCCTCGCGGTGTTCGTGCTGGCGCTGGGGCACGCGGTGGATCAGGTGGCGGGCGAGCCGTATCGGGCGTTCCTGGCGCCCGGCCTCATCATGATGGCGATCACCCAGAACGCATTCGCCAACACCTCATCGTCGATCCTGATCTCCAAGATCCAGGGCAACATCGTCGATCTGCTGATGCCGCCCTTGACGCCGCTGGAGCGCACGATCGGCATGGCGTGTGGGGGGCTTACCCGCGGTATCTTGGTGGGAATCGCGACCTGGGTGGCGATGGTGCCGTTCGTGCCCGTCAGTGTCGCGCATCCCGGCTTCATCCTGTTCCATGCGGTCATGGCGAGCCTCTTGATGTCGCTGGTCGGGGTGCTGGCGGGCGTTTGGGCGGAGAAGTTCGACCACATGGCCGCGATCACCAATTTCGTGGTGACCCCGGCGGCCTTCCTCTCCGGCACCTTCTATTCCGCCGAGCGCTTGCCGCCCTTCTGGCAGGGCGTTGCGCATGCGAACCCGCTGTTCTACATGATCGACGGGTTCCGCTACGGCTTCATCGGCCATGCGGACGGCTCGCTGACCGCCGGCATCCTCGTGCTGCTGGGCGCCAATGCGGTGCTTCTGTGGCTGACACACCGCCTGTTCGCCACCGGCTTTCATCTGAAAGCATGAGCGACATGGCGGCTCCGCAGGTGATGGCTTTGCGGGCGCGCCGCTTCGGACCGGTCAACTGGATCGGCTGCTGGAGCCTATTGCGCCGGCAGTTCAAGAACGGCTTCTCCGACCTGCATTACACGATCCTCGGGCCGGTCATCTCCAACGCGCTCTATCTGCTGCTGTTCGTGATCGCGTCATCCTCGCTGACCAAGCTAGACCCGCAGGCCATCGTCATCTTCATCGCGCCGGGCCTGGTCTGCTTTTCGATCGCGGAGCGTGCTTTCGAGGTCTCCGGCGCCAACCTCATTTTCGACAAGCACGAGCGCACCCACATGGACTGGCTTATGGCGCCCTTGACCCCGACGGAAAAGGCCGCCTGCTTCGCACTCAGCTCGACCATCGCCGGAATGGTGGTGGGCAGCGCGGTGGCGCTGATGACGCTGCTGTTCGTACCGGCTGAGGTGGCGCATCCCGGCGCCCTGCTGTTCTTTGCCGCGGCCACCGGCATGATGCATGGTCTGATCGGCACCTTGCTCGGGATCTGGGCGGCGAAGTGGGATCAGTACACGGCGCTGCACACCTTTGTGCTGCTGCCGCTCGCTTTCTTGAGCGGCGTGTTCGCGCCGGTCACCGCGATGCCGGAGCTGGCGCAGACCCTGATCGCCTTCAATCCGATCTTTTATCTGATCGATGGCTTCCGCTTTGGCGCGATCGGCGAGGCGGTGGCCGACCTGCGCCTGTCGGCCACCGTGGCGATCGCAATCAATCTCGGGCTGTTCGCCTGGGTCCATTACTGGCTGCGGACCGGCTACCGGCTGAAGAGCTGATGACATCGCGCAGGTGGACTTCTTCTTCTTCGGTCTCGGTAGTCGCTATTCATATCTGGCCGCGACACAGGTCTCCGTGATCGCGCATGAGACAGGCGCCGCGTTCGCGTGGAGGCCGCTGTACAGCCGCGTGCTGATCGAAAGAGCGGGGCCAAATCCGTTCGCAGCGGCAGCACGCCGCGGCCAATATGACCCCGCCTATCGCGCGAAAGACGCGCAACGGTGGGCGCAGCACTACGGTGTTCCCTATCGTGAACCAGATTGGGTGGCCGTCGACTGGCAGGCGCTGGCTTTCGCTTGC
Organism: Dongia deserti; assembly: GCF_003574735.1. Lineage (GTDB taxonomy): Bacteria > Pseudomonadota > Alphaproteobacteria > Dongiales > Dongiaceae > Dongia_A > Dongia_A deserti. The sequence goes on along the minus strand of NZ_QORW01000011.1, from coordinate 31,776 downwards.
GTCGCGGCCGAGCTGTTGGGCGTGGCGGAAGGGGTCGCTCGCAGTCTCTTTAGCTTGTGCTTCGACAAGGGCCAAAGCCGGTTCGACGAAGACCTGCTGGTAGAATTAGCGTTGCAGGCTGGTGCGCCGGCCAGGGAGTTCCGGTCCCTGCTGCGGTCGGGCAAGGTCCAAGCGCGGCACGAACAGAACGTCGCCGCAGCGCTCGCTGCCGGCGCGTTCGGTGTTCCGACCTTTGTCGTCGACGGCGAATTGTTCTGGGGCCAGGACAAGCTGCCCCTGCTGTGCGACCACCTGATGCGTTAGGTTACGGCTCCCCTTCCTCCAGATCCTCGCGGCTGTAGCCAAGCTGGGCAGCGCCTTCTTCCAGCAGGTCCGACAACAGCGGCGTGCCCAGGAGATAGCGCGTTTCATCGCCATTGTGCCGGTCGTGGGCGGCCTCCACCGCTTCCCGCCAATCATCCTTGCTGAAATCGCCGCGGCCGACCCACGTCAGGGCGATGATCTCGTCGCGCTGGTCTTCGTTGAGCTGATCGAGCGCGGCAGCAAGCTCCTCCGCGGTCGGATTGTCGAGGCGGTCCTCGAGGATGGTGGTGTCGCCGGCCTCGTCGTCGATCGGGTTGCTGCCGTCATCGGTCAGCACCGGCGGCACCTCCGCGTCGAACTCGCGTGCCCGCTCGATGATGTAGCCCAGGGTCTCGATTGGGATGGACAAACTCGGCATTCGCAAGCTCCCAAGACGGTTAATCGGCCCTTGGAACAAGCCCGCCAGCGATTGGTTCCGGAGCCGAATCGGCCCGCCGCTCAGCCTTTAGTTCATGCCGGGCGCGATGATGCGCGCACCGCCCAGCCCCATGGGCGCACCTCCGGTCGGCGCATGCCGCCAATGTGTGTGCTTCCATCTCTTGTGCCACCACGGCTTGCCGAAGTGCAGCGAATGATGGCGTTTGAAGACGTGCGGATGCCGCTCGAAGATGAAGCTCGGGTGCCGCGTCGCGAAGCTGGGCCGACCCACAATGAACCCCGGCTGCCGCACGATGAAGCTGGGCTGGCGCACCACGAAGCCGGGATGGGTAAACCCCGGATTGACGAAGCCGGGATTGACGAAGCCTCGACTGACGAAGCCTGGATGGGTGAAGCCCCGATGGATGACGACCCCCGGGCTGGAGAAGGAGAAGCCCGATCCGCCGATGATGATGCGGGGCCGGCTGCTGCGGAACTGGCGTCGGTGGTGCCACGATTTGTGCCACGCCTTCGAGTGGTCCCACCAATGGGGCTGCGAACGGATCCACTGGCTGGAATCGGCGCTCGCCGATTGCGCCGCGCTGCTGGCGAGCACAAAGACGAAGCCCAACGCAACCGCCAGGACCGCGAGCAGGCGCAGCGTGATGGAGGAATAGGGATGTTGTGCAATCATGCTTGCCGCCCTTCACATGGTTTCAATCGACGGCGCAGAAGCAACGATTATACGACAAACAGCCGCGCCGCGCTGCAGTTGCGTGCGCCGGGCAGAGACACATTGCGGTGAGGGGCGAAGCTGTGGCGAAGGTCACAGTGATCTCCCTCGCCGCGATCCCCTCCCCCCGACACGGTGGAGGGCTAGGGAGGGGAAGCCGCCCCTTTAGTCGCCGCCTCCAACTTCCAGGTGGGCCGTGATGGTCTGCACACCAGCGCTCCGCGGTGGACCATCAAGCTCTTGCACTACGTGAGGGGCCGGCAACGCTGCGCGGCGGCTCACAGCCTTTCTCGCCGCAGCGCACCATGGCTGTCGCGGCTGAGGCCGATGTCCTTGAGCAGGTGGTCGGGCATCTCCGCGAAGATGCTGTCCTCGCGGCGGATCAACCAGTCCTGGACGCCGAGGGTGATCGACCGCGCCACGCGGCCGAACGCGTTGCGAAGGGCGATGGCGAGGCTGCTGCGAGAGGCGATGGTTTCGATGTTCAGCATGGTCTCCTCCGTAGCCTGAAAATTGGCGTGAAATCGCGGGATTCGACATCGTGTTTGCGCCGGGATGATGGCCCGAGTGACGAGAGAAAGGGGCGCAAAAGGGCGCAGCGTCGCGCGGAGATTTCGCTATGATCCCGGTCTTTGCGACGATTTCGATCGCGAGGAGCCCATGGAGCTGGATGATTTCGATCGCCGCCTGCTTGATGCGCTGCAGCAAGACAGCCGCCGGACCGGCGAACAGCTCGCCGCCCTGGTGGGCCTGTCACCGGCGGCGTGCCTCAGGCGCGCGCAGAAGCTGCGGGAAGCCGGTGTGATCGAGCGCGAGATCGCCGTCGTCTCGCCGAAGGCAATCGGGCGCCGCCTGATGATGGTCCTGACGGTGACGCTCGAAGGCGAGCAGCAGCACGTCTTCGAGGACTTCGAGCGCCAGGTGCGACGGGCGCCCGAGGTGACCGCATGCTACCACGTCACCGGGGCGACCGATTACGTCCTGGTGATCGCTACCGCCGACATGGAAGAGTACCAGGACTTCGCCAAGCGCCTGATGTTCGGCAAGCACATGAAGCGGTTCGAGGCCATGGTCGTCATCGATCGCGTGAAGTTCGACACCACCCAGCCGATCGACTAGTCGGAAAGAGTCTTCGCTCGCTTCGCCCGCCCCGACCCTCCCCGTGTCGGGGGGAAACGGGGTGTTGTGCGAGCGGGGAGCCCGCCTCCCTAGTACGTCACTGGAGACGGCCGGAGGATGCGCACGCCGTTCTGCAAGGTGAACTTGGGCTGCAGTCCCCTTGGTGCGTTGGAGGCGGCGCGCACCGAGACGACGGCCGGCTCCACAGGCTTCGGGGCGGGCGGTAGGGCGGAGGCCGGCTGCGGCTGATACTGCACTCGCGGCACGAGTGCATAACCGCGCGGGTCGAAGATCGCCACGACCGGCTGCGAGAGGACCACGCCGTAGCCTGTGCTGATGGTGCCGGGCAGTTCGCGGCAAGAGCCGTAACAGCCGTTGCTGAATCCGCCATAGGGCCGATCGCGATAATTGTGGCCGTAATAACCCGGTAGCTTCCGGATCTTGGGCCCAGTCTGGGGCGGATGCACCCAGGGCTGCGGCATGTACCACGGAATGTCCTGGGGAGCGTCCTGGAAGACGACTGGGGGAACGTCTGCGGAGTAGTACTGCGCGCTGGCCGGCGCTGCGCCGAACAGCGCGCTGCCGACGGCGAAGCCGAGCGCCATCAGGGCGCCGACGAATAGCCGAAAGGCTGCGGATCCGAGCTTCATGGGTGCCTGTCCTTTCGCGATTTGAGCCATCGCTGATGCATCAAATATGGCTCAAATGCGAGAGGACGTAATGGTTAAAATCCTAGCGAATGCACGCCTGGGCGGTCGACCGGACGCGCAAAGGGGCGGGCCCTTCCGGGACTCGCCCCTCGCACACCCAGTTCGGAAATCAGAAATCGAGCGGGAAAACGATGTTCACCTGCGGCCGTGGGTAGATCACCGGCGCCGGCTGCACATAGTAGACCGGCGGCGGCGCCACGTAGACCGGAGCCGGCTGCACATAGACTGGCGCCGGCTGCACGTACACCACCTTCGGCCGCGGCTGGTAATAGTAATAGCCGCCGTGGCTATGTTCGTATTGGTGATGCTTCTTCCAGTGCTTGTTGTGGCCCGGATTGTTCCACTTGTCTGCCATGGCCGGCGAGGAAGCGGCCAGCGCGACGCCAACTGCAATCAGCGCTCCAACGGCTTTGGTCCCCCAACCCTTGCGGCGCGGAAGCTCTGTGGGCGTTCTCATTGTGACCTCCTATAGGGCGTCCCTCGAACGGCGCCTGCCGCTCGTCCCGCCACCGTCTATGTAACGATGATCGCCCCGATTCCCCATGTGACGACCTCGTTACCTCGCGGCTTCGTGATCGGATTTTCTCCTATTGAATCAAGAAGATGAACCGCAGATGAACCGAATGCGGGCAGAACGCCCAACTGAACTCGCGGGTATCGCGCGGATGGACTCCTTATGGTTGAGTTTGCCACGACCCACGGTTGACAGATGTTCCCCCTTTGTGAAATGCCTGCCGTCACAATATGCACTTACGACAACGTCTCGATGACAAAAGCTGCACGCGCGCGGACGGAAGCGGTCGGCGCACGTCGACATTGAGCCCAACGAAAGACCAGGGACGGTCCCGCCGTGCAATCGTGTAGGTCTGGCAATTGTGCAGTCTCAATTACTGTGCCCTCGGATAGACGAGTGCGCAACCGATATTTGAAGTCGTAGGCTTGGCGCTTTTTCGGGAAGCGTGGGTTGTTAGTGGATCGACCCGTCCGCCGTCGCGAAACCGCTCGTTGCGCGCCCGCGTGAAGGCCGAGTGGTCAGGGATCTTGTCCTCGATGCTCAAGCCGCAGAACCAACGGTACGCAAGGCGGCGGGATCGGATCCATCTTTCTTGACCAGGCGCTGCGATAAATCTGGATATAGCAGAACGCGCCGCACATTAGGCCTTTTGTCTCGCTGGGTGCACCTCGAAGCATCGGCGGCGCGCCGCCGCTGCCGTTGATGAGGGCTTAGCTGACAAACAGCGCAATGAGTTCCGGTCTTGGACAGCATGCGATACGGTCTTTGTTCGGCCTTGGCCCGATCGAACCTGTCGAAATCTGGCGTAGGCGAGCGTAGATACCGCGATGGTCTTCCAGCACTTCAATCTGTTTCCGCATCTGTCGGTCTTGGGAAATATCATCGAAGCCCCCATCCAGGTTCGCCGCGAATCCAGATCGGACGCCGAAGCGCATGCCCATCTTCTACTGCGCCGCGTTGGTTTGGCGGGCAAGGCGCGGGCCTATCCCCGAGAACTTTCTGGCGGTCAGAAGCAACGTGTCGCCATCGCCCGCGCTCTGGCCATGAAACCCAAGCTGCTCCTGTTCGACGAGCCGACCTCGTCGCTGGATCCAGAGTTGGTGGGAGCCCTTGACGTCCGGCGCCAAATCGCTAGGTCGCTTTGGTAAGCAAGACTTTGTCTATGTGCCGGAAAAGGACGTCTACCGCTGTCCGGCCGGAGAGCAGCTGACCTATCGGTTCTCAGCGGAAGAGCACGGCATGACGATCCGCCGCTATTGGACGACGGCTTGTCCAAGGTGCCCCTTGCAATCGCGATGCACGACGGCGCCGCTGCGGCGTATCCCACGCTGGGAACACGAGCACCTGCTGGAGGCCGTCCAGGAGCGCCTCGATGCGAGCCCGGACGCCATGCGGATGCGCCGCGAGACCGTCGAGCATCCATTCGGCACGATGAAGGCGCGGATGGGCGCGACGCACTTCCTGACGAAGACCCTACCGAAGGTCGCCACAGAGATGGCACTCTCTGTGCTCGCCTACAATCTGACGCGCGTGATGAACATCGTCGGCGTCAAGCCGCTCATGACCGCGATCGGGGCATAGCGGGCTCTGTAGCGTCATTCTCTGGCCGACGGCACGGCTCAAATGCCTTCACAGCGGCTCTCGGATGCCAATGGTGGCTGTTCGCGTTGGAAATCCCAGAATGCCGATGACCAGTTTCACTGGATCGCCTATGGCAGCCTTTTCACACGGCCAAGACCCAAAACGGTCATGCGCGCGGCCGTCATGAGCGTGCGGAAGTTCTTCAAGGAAGTCGGAATCACCGCGCAGCGCGAGATCGAGAACGCGGTACGGGAGGCGCTCTCGAAAGGCAGCCTGTCCGGCAAGGAGAAGCTGACGGCCAAGGTGACATTAGCGCTTGGTCAGACCGGCCTGAATTTGATTGTCGATGGCGAGATCGAGCTCGAATAGTTCTCTCGCGGACAACGGGACAGATGTCGCTTTCTGCACTTGTGCTGGCCGTCTTGATCGGTGGCTATTTTCTGTTCGATCTGCGGTCACGAATCGAGCTACGTGCGGAGCATTTAGTTGCCATTATCGAGGTCGGCTGACGCCACTTTTCAGCGCCCCCACAGTCCAGTTCTTCTCATAGTGCATTCTTTGAACTCGCCCTTTAGCTGCGCTGTTTTGTCGGACATACGTTTCCGCATCCATAGTCATGGATGGCCCATTCCCTGAAGAAGCACATCTGGATGTCACGAAATGCCACCCTTCCTGTCGTTCAATGGTGTGCCTTGGCTCCGCGAGTGATTGGTCAAGGTTCAAGCTTTGCCAGCCCTGTGATCCCGACGCCAGCTCGCCGGTGGAACGCCATACTCGCGTTTGAACGCCCTGTTGAATGCCGCTTCGGACTCGTAGCCCACTTCGAAGGCGATCCGTGCGATCGGGTCGGCGGAATCCCTTAGTCGCGCCAAGGCCTGTTCGAACCTCTGTCGGGCCAGGTAGCGCATTGGCGGCTCGCCGATGACGCGCGTGAAGCGTTCCGCAAAGGCTGAGCGGGACACGGCTATCTCTCGCGCCAGACCTTCCGTGGTCCAACGCCGCGCGATCTGACTGTGAAGGAGCCCAAGCGCGCTTCCGACGATCGGGTCACGCATGCCCGCCGTCCAGGTGCTGATGGCGGGCGGCTGAGAGACCAAGTAGCGGCGGACCGCCTCCATAAACAGAAGTTCCGCGAGCTTTGCGAGGATCGGCGTCGAGGCAGCCTCGGCCTCTGAAAGTTCCTTCCCGGCGAACCGGAACGAGCTTTCGATCCAACTCCCCGATGCGCCTTCCGTGACCTTGAGTTTCAGGACGCTCGGCAGCAACGCTATGATGGCATTATGCGGCATGTCGTTGCCGAGAAACCCGCACAGGATCTTTGTCCGCTCTCCGCCTCCGCCGTGAACGATTTTTGCCAGCCCGCCCCCCGCCGCCGGTTGGATCAGATGCTCGGCACTGACGGCTCGGAGATTCAAGGCGCTGCCGATGACGTGACCGTCATTGCGTGGCAGAACGACGATCTCACCGCTCTCGACCCGCACCGGCGGTTGATGGTCGACCTTCAGAAGGAAGCGGCCGGCGGTGACGTAGTGATAGGCAATGATGTGGCGCGGTTCGGGTGTGAACGGGATGCAATCCTCGGGACCAACCTTAGCGGTCACGCACCACGGCGCGGTGAACTCCACGTCGAGAAATATCCCTCCCGTGAGGCGCATCGCGCGCAGCATGTCCAATAGAGCATCTACCGGGCATACTCCCCTCAAAAGCGGCGGCTCGGTCAAGTGTTCCGGCGCATCGCTCATTAACCGCTCCCGTCAGCCAGTCTAGCTTAGCATCGAAACCGCTCAGCCGGCAGTCGATTGTGATTCAAGCAGTCGATGCGGCAACTGTTCATTCTAAAGGAAAACCCGAACATGCTTACCGATGCACAGGGCAACGCCCTCTCGGGCGCCACCGTCGAGGCCGTAGAGTTGTTCAACGAGGCCGTCGAGGCCTTCAACATCTATCGCGGCGACCCCGTCGGCATGCTGGACCGCGCCATCGAAGCCACACCCGACTTCGCGATGGCGCATATCCTGAAAGCACATCTGTTCGGCCTGGCAACCGAACCAGAGGCGACGAGGGGAGCAAAAGCGATCGTCGGCAAGGTGAAGACGCTGCGGTTCTCGGAACGCGAGGCCTCGCACATTGCTGCGCTCGACCTGCTCCTTGCGGGACAGTGGACCGCCGCCGCTGAGGCTCTCGATCAGCACAATGCATACTATCCGCATGACATCGTCGCGCTTCAGTCGGGCCACCTGATGGATTTCTTCCGCGCCCACGCGCGGGGTCTGCGCGACCGCATCGCGCGCGTCCTGCCGAAATGGTCGGCGGACATGCCGGGTTATTCGATCCTGCTCGGGATGCACGCGTTTGGCCTCGAGGAAACCGGCGACTATGGACGGGCCGAAGACGCCGGCCGCCGCGCGGTAGACCTGCAGCCGCTCGACTGCTGGGCGCACCACGCCGTCGCCCATGTCATGGAGATGCAGGGCAGGGCCGAGGACGGCATCGGCTGGATGATCGCCCGTGAGTCACATTGGTCCGGCGACGACAATTTCTTCAAGGTCCACAACTGGTGGCATCGTTCGCTGTATCACCTGGATCTCGGGCAGGTCGATGCGGTCTTTGCGCTCTATGACGGGCCGATCCGTCAGGACCGCAGCACCGTCGCACTCGACATGATCGATGCGTCGGCGCTCCTCTGGCGCCTGCATCTCTCGGGCCATGATGTCGGTGACCGCTGGAACGAGCTGGCGGCGACCTGGGACAGTCATGCCGATGGCCGCACCTATCCGTTCAACGACTGGCATGCGGTGATGGCCTATCTCGGCGCGGGCCGGGACAGTGCGGTCGACCGGATTGTCGAGGCCTGTCGGAACGGCACCGCTGCATCCGATGTCGCTGAATGGAGGCAGCGGACCGCCGTGCCTCTGATTGAAGGGTTCGCAGCGTTCTGGCGCGGCGAGTACGAGGCCGCGGCCGACCGCCTCCATGGCGCACGCTTCATCGCCAACAGCTTCGGCGGCAGCCACGCACAGCGTGACATTATCGATTGGACGCTCACCGAGGCTGCCGTCCGCGGCGGGCTGACCGGTCTGGCCGAAGCCCTTGCCAATGAGCGCCTGGCGCTGAAGCCCCACAGTTCGGTGAACAAGAACTCTCTGACCCGAGCCAGAGCAACCGCATCGTCGGGCCGGAAGGCGGCCTGAGTTTGTCGTGCGCTCTGCCGCCTCCGTCATTCGGCGGTGGGACGCGACTTTGGGCGAGACGAACGCCCGCAAGCATTGGAGATTTCAAGATGAAGCATCTCGCGATCGTCGTGCGCGACGACGGCCTACGATAAGATTCTCACGCCACTGACATTCGCCTACACCCAGGCCCGAAACGGCGTAAAGGTCGACATGCTCTTTCTGCTCTGGGCAGTAAAGGCGCTGACCAGCAAGGGAGCGGCCTCCCTCTCGGTGGACGGTCGGCACAAGGACGACGCGGAGTGGTTGCGCGCCCGGATGACCGCGGACGGCGAGCCGACCGAGATCGTGGACTTCCTGAAGCTTCTCGTCGAAACCGGGAACGTGACCTTGTACGGCTGCCGTTATGCGGCTCAGACCTTCGAGGTAAAGCAGGCCGATCTCATTGCCGAAGCGGAGGGCATCGTCGATCCGGGATGGTTCCTGACAGAGAAGGCCGTCAAGGCGGACCACTGCCAGTATTTTTGACCAATCGTCGCCGGAAGCGGCCGATCAACAAGCACATCACGCGGGGCACGACGTGGCCGAGATACGCGTCATCACGACTAAACGCCTGAGATTGGACGCTTTCACCAACGTCGACATCAGCGCGCTGGCGGAAATCCTCGCCGACCCGGAGGTCACCAAGAACATCACTGCCAATGCTTCGACAGCGGATCGCAGCCGCGCCAGCGCGGCGCACCGCATCGGCTGGCACAATGCTAACTGGGACGAACGCGGCTACGGCGGGTGGGCGGTGCGCGCTCGCTCCGGCATTGCGACGCCGGCCGGCGCGCTCATCGGCTGGTGCGGTTTCGCTGTCCCCGATATCGGCGAGGAATCGGAGATTCTCTATGGCCTCGCGCCGCAATGTTGGGGCCAGGGCTTGGCGCAGGAAGCGGTGCGGGCGGCGATCGACTGGCTGTTCGCGGCGACGCCGCATGAAGGCGTCTCGGCCGTCATCTTCGGGCGCATTAATCCGGTATCTGCGGCGATCGCTGGGAAGCTCGGCATGACCAAGCGCGGCACCATGGCGATGCCGGATTTCTTGCCCGATCTCACGCTCGCGCGCGACGTGCTCGACTACGAGATCTGGCGCCTGGGCCATGGGCATGCGGACGATGCGGACAAGCTGCTGTTCCAGGCCCCATACAAAGGTGGCCAGATCACATCGCTGAGGTTCGTCGATCCGACGGGAGTCGAGCAGGCCTTCTGCGATGCGGCGCGGGGGCGGGAGGAATACACCGCGATGACGCCCGCGGAGCTGGACCGGCGCGTCCAACATGCGTTCCGCCAGGGCATGGCGGAGCCTTACCTGGATTGGTATCACCTCCGGCGGGCAGATTGGCGCGTCGATAGCTAATTGGCCCCAGCGCCGCCGATCCGGTTTGCCACTGTGCGGCCCGAGCCGGCGCTGCGACCCGTCGTGCCGGTCGTTGCCTCACTTTTCGCGGCGGTCGACGTGGCGCGGATAAAAGAGCCGGTTGTCCGGCCGGCCCACTGGCCCAATTTGTGGAAATTGGCCGAAATACTCCAGAAAACGCTGATCTGTAAGGTGCAGTTTCTAACGTCACTGTTGACCGACGTGAGCCACCTCACGGTGAAACAATCGGCCCAAATGCGATTCCTTCAAAAAAGGCATGTGCTTGTTGCCAGCATGGGTGACTCCTTCCCGAATACATTTCGAGTGTCGGCTGTTGGCACCACCCGGCAATAGGAGCGGGATAGAGGAGGTCTGCTCTATCCGGGTAGTGCACACACCGGCCTGCTCGGCCATCGCGAGTCTTTCTGTGAAATCGCACCTTATCTGATGTCCGGTTCTGCGCTGACGGACTCTGCGCCCGGTCGGCCCTCAGGACGCAAGGACCACTGTCTTCGACCTTCAGATGGACGACGTCATGCCGTCTCAGCCTGCCGTCGATCGAAAGCCTGAACATCGCAAGATTGCGTTCCTTGCCTCCGCTACACATGTCCTCTCGACGACGTGAGCTGGCGCCAACGACTTGTTTGCTCGTGCCACGAGACGATAACGAGCATCGCTCGCTCGAGTGCGACAAAGCATACGGCTGTGTTTGGGAGCTTCAGCAACAGGCATCCGGTCTGCTACCGGGCCGAAGCGGCCCTGACGACACCGCAGGGATTCCGAGGGGCAAGCGTGCAGAGCCGATGTTCGTGTCCTTGCGGCGCTGTGCGGCAAAATCTATGGCCTGTTGCCAAACGCGGCATTGGCTTCCACGATGCGGTGCGCGTCTGGGCGCGTCGGGGCGAAGAACATGGGAGGGACACCGATCAGCGGCCTATCGCCGCTTAACCTGGAGAATGAGCATGAGCGAGCAGGGTTGGCGTGATTTCCTCGCCGCCGAGGGTGTCAATGACTGGGTCGTACTGCACGGTGGCGCGACCGCTGTCTTTCGCGTCGGGTCGCTGAGTGAGGCGGCGCGCTTGGCTGAGGCGGTTGCGAAGACACCTGGGATTGCGGGTGCGGGGGTGCTGCTAACCCTTACAGATACTCGCGTGACCGTCCGGCTGAGCCGTGACATCTGGAATCTCGAATCATGGCATGTCCAACTCGCGCGGGCGGTTTCGGCAGTTGCGCCAGAATACGGTGCGGTCGCCGATCGTGGGGCCGTCCAGGAGGTCCAGGTCGCCATTGCGGCGAAACGCGATGAAATTGACGTCGGTTTTTGGCGCGCCGTCCTCGGCTACACCCTGATGGCCGATGACAATGCGGTCGACCCCCTTGGACACGGATCGACGGTCTGGATGCAAGAGCTCGACCAGGCCAAGCCATTGCGCCACGCGATGCATATCGACGTCTCGGTCGCGCGCGAGCACGTCAAGGCGCGGTTGGAGGCAGCGCTCGCTGCGGGCGGCCGTATCGTCAGAGAGTCGCATGAACCGCCGCACTGGAAGCTCGCTGACCGCGCGGGCAACCGAGTCTGTATCTGCGCCTGGCCGGATGGGGCCGCCCATCGACCGTCAGACGACCCCGTCTAGCCGACCATCTCATGGTTTGCGGCACCCTTACCAGTGGCGAAAGCCGCTGTGTCGGCGAACTGTCAGTTCAGTTGTCGAGCCGCAGAACGCCGGTTGTAGCGCCGCGAGTTGGCAGCCGCCGGCAGGTTTCGGATGAACTCTGTAACGACGGCAGCGTTCGAGAGCAGACTTCCGACGCGTCCGCGGGTGTGGAGGACAATTCCTCCCGGATTGACCCGCCGCTACCGACCTACACGCTCACTCAAGTGCTTGAGCGTCGCTGTGAGCGGTCCGGTGGGGCGCCACACCCAAGGCAACTCGGACTGCGGCGAACCTGCCGAACTGACGTCAGCAAGCGACGTTCAGCTGTCAGAGGTGAACCTGACCCATCCAGGTCTGCCTGCTGTGCCTCATGTTGGCCCGGAGCACGTCACTTGATATGCAAACGACGCTGCGCCCTCACATCGCATTTGGTCCTATTGCACGAAATTTGAGGACGTGAATCGCTACGGTGCTACAGGGAAGAATTGATGGGAATCTTTCCGAAGGGCCGAACGGGGCAGTTGGAGCGCGGGCATTGACCTTAATCAAAGCAGATCTGCTCTATGCGATTGACGTGGGCTGTCTGGATCCATGAGGAGGAATGCCCCTTTCAATGCGTCCTTGCCTGAGCGATAATTATCACTCATAGGGAGGAATGAGGGGCGACGTCGTGCGATTGTCGAAGCCTCTTGCCGATGGCGAAAATGACGCCTCCGTGCGTGAAAGCGCGGGGCAAAGACGGGCTTTGCCGCCTGGTTCACCGCAGATTGGTCGGCGTAGTCGCGTGCGCTTGCGTGCTCGCAAGCTGACAAACATCCGCAGTTCCAGCGCCTTCCATTGGCCCGTCCAGGGGTCGATTGGACGCGCCACGGTTCATTTGACGCTCGTTCCCGCGGCAGCACCGATCTGCGCCGACGATTTCGGCGCTGCTTCCTACGTTTCCCCACCGCCATAAGGCGTTCCGCGCGAATCCATCACGGTTTGGACCCGGGTAGGGCGCGCTACTCAGGAATGTTGAAGCACATCCAAACGGCTTTGCACTGTCGCGATGCCGAACAGACTGGTTCGTTCGAACGCAAATATTCGTATGAGATTTATTTTGATCACAAAGTAGTTCCTTTGCAGTTTCCGTCATTTGACTTTGGGATATAAATAATGTTTCATTGTTGTATTCAGGCACTAGAGTTATCGGCGTCGCATGAAGATCGGAATGCTTACCGACAGTCTGCCGCACCTCGGCTTCGACGCGATGCTCGAGTCCGCCGCAACACTCGGGATCGAGTGTCTCGAATTCGCGTGCGGCAACTGGTCGAGCGCACCGCACATCGAACTCAATCGCATGCTGGAGAGCAGCGTGGCGAGACGTGAGTTCCAGGCGAAGGTCGCCGATCGGGGTCTGGCCATCTCGGCTCTCAACTGTTCGGGCAATCCGCTTTATCCGGGCACCGAGGGCGCGCGACAGCACGATGTGACCGTCAAGACCCTCAAGCTCGCGCGTCTTCTCGAGATCGACCGGATCGTAATGATGTCTGGATTGCCGGGTGGTCCGGGCGACAGCAATCCGAATTGGATCGTTACGGAGTGGCCGCCGGAGTGCCGAACGATCCTGCAGTACCAATGGCAGGAGAAGATCATTCCCTATTGGCGCAACTTGGCGGTCGTCGCGCGAGACAACGGCATCAAGCGCATCTGCCTGGAACTGCATGGGGCGCAGGCCGTCTACAATCCATCGACTTTGCAGCGGCTGCGCAACGTTGTCGGCGATATCGTCGGTGCCAACTATGACCCCAGCCATCCGATGTGGATGGGAGCCGACCCGCTGGCGGCCGTGCGGGCGCTGGGCGATGCGATCTATTACGTACATGCGAAGGATACGCGGGTGAAGCCGATTCCCGCCGCGATCGACGGCGTGCTCGACACCCGCCCGGCCAGCGAGGTTGGTGCGCGCTGCTGGAACTACGTGACACTCGGCTTCGGGCATGGCGAGGCATGGTGGCGCCAGTTCTGCGCCGCCCTGCGCATGGCCGGATATGACGATGTCCTGTCGATCGAGCACGAGGACTCGCTCATCGATCCCCTGGAAGGCGTGCGCAAATCGGTCGAGCTGCTGCGCAATGTCACCTATCGGTGAGCACGCCATGACGGGCGCCCCGCGCTGATCGGTAATGAACGGAGGGCGGGACAAGGAACCAATTCAAGCAGTGGGACCGGCTTGAGGCCGGATTGCCCCGAAAGAACCAGAGGGAGGAGGAAGTCATGCTTCGCAGTCGCGCAATCAAATCAATCTCGGTGGCGGTTGCAATGGCGGCCGTCGCCGTCCTGGCGGCACCGCAATCCATGGCCGAGGATTCGGTCAAGATCGCAGTGGTCACACACGGGCAATCGGCCGACACGTACTGGAGTGTGGTCAAGAAGGGCGTTGACGACGCCGCCGCAATGATGGGCGCGGAGGTTTCCTATCAGGCGCCGCAGACCACCGACTATGTCGTCATGTCGCGCATGATCGACGCGGCGGTGACCCAGAAGGTGCAAGGCCTCGTCGTTTCCATCGCGGATGCCGAGGCGCTGGGCAAGTCGGTCAAGGCCGCCGCCGATGCCGGCATACCCGTCATCGTCATTGACAGCGGCGAGGATCAGGTGGAGGAGCTGGGTCTCAAGCTCTTTGTCGGGACAACGAGCTATTTCGAGCAGGGCAAGAGAGCGGCGAAACAGCTTCTCGACGCCGGCGTGAAGAAGGGCGTATGCGCCAACCATGAGACCGGCAACCTGGTGAACGAGTCGGCCTGCGACGGGTTCATCGAGGCGATGAACGGCAAAGGCGATCGCGTGGAGATCAGCCTCGATCCGACCGAGACGGCGGCAAGGCTGAACGCCTATCTGGCGTCGCATCCGGACATCGACGGGATCCTGGCGCTGGGCGCGCCCTCGGCCACCAACGTCGTGGCTGCGCTCCGGGACAAGGGAACGCTCGCCAACTACAAGATCGGGAACTTCGACGTCTCGGGCGATACGCTGGCATCGCTGAGCGATAAGGAGCTGCTGTTCTCGTTCGATGCGCAGCAGTACCTGATGGGCTTCCTGCCGGTCGTCATGCTGACGCTCAATGCCAAATACGGGGTGCTGCCGATCAACAACATCTATACCGGGCCGAATGCCATCTCTCCCACCGACGTGGAGAAGATCATGGTCCTCAGCAAGAAAGGCATCCGCTAGGCGCACACGTTCCCGGCCTCAAGCCAGGCTTGCCGCAGTGCCCGGCAGGCCAGGCCGGCCGACCGGGAGAGCGACCCGATCATGGCCCACGACAGATACCGATTGATCGGCGGCGATGGCGAGCGTGCGCGGGCCAATGGCTTGGTGCAGGCCGAATGGTACCGCAGCGACATTCCGCGACCGCTCAAGAAGGCCATCGTTCGCCGCTCGGACGCTCCCGCTCTGCGCGACACCGCGATCTGGTACGGGCTGATCGCGGTTTCAGGCGGGCTGCTGGTCCTCACGTGGAACTCGGCTTGGGCGTATCCGGCGTTCTTCCTCTATGCGACCCTGTACGCCGGCCCCGCCGACTCCCGTTGGCATGAAGCCGGGCACGGCACGCCCTTTGCGACCGGCTGGATGAACACATGGCTCTATCAGATCGCGTCCTTCCAGGTCATGCGCCGGCCCACCGTCTGGAAATGGAGCCACGCGCGCCATCATACCGACACGCTCATCGTCGGCAGGGACCAGGAGATCCAGGTCCGGTTGCCGATCCGACCGGTCCGACTGGTGCTTGACTTCTTCGGCTTCGAGCTGGCGCCCAGGGAATTCGTTGCAAGCATCCGCAACGCCTTCGGCCGCATCTCGCCTGAAGAGCAGACTCTTGTCCCGGAGGCCGAACACGCTCGGGTCATTGTCGAGGCGCGCGCCTGGGTGTTGGCGTTTGCGGCGATCGCCGGCGCTGCGATCTGGCTCGGTTCCTGGCTGCCGATCTACCTGTTCGGCCTGATCCCGTCGATCGGGGGAGCCTGGCTCTACAACTTCTTCGGCATCGTCCAGCACGCCTGCCTGCCCGAGAACGTGCTGGATCATCGGCTCAACTCGCGCACCGTGCTGATGAATCCCGTCTCGCGCTTTCTGTACTGGAACATGAACTATCATGTCGAACACCACATGTATCCCTCGACGCCCTATCATGCGCTGCCGTTGCTGCATGAGACCATCCGGGCCGATTGTCCGCCGCCGTATCCATCGATGTGGAGCGCGTACCGGGAGTTCCTTCCCGCCCTGTACCGTCAATGGCGCGATCCCTCCTATCATGTCCGCCGCCCGTTACCGACCCATTGATCTGCCTTGCGGACCGTCAGCGCGGGTTGTGCTACGCGAGTCAGGCCCAACCCGCCGCGCACGGTCGCGCCTGGAAGGGGCGGCTAGATGGACACGACAGGAGTCGGACCGATGGCAAGCAATACGGAGATGGCACCTCTCTCGCCGAAGGGCATGGGAAGCGACACGACGAGAATCCGAACCAGCAGCCCGATCGCGCGGCTGTTGCGCCGGCCCGAGCTGGGCGCGCTGTCCGGCGTCATTCTCATCTACGCGATCTTCTTCGCCGTGGCCGGCGACAGCGGAATGTTCACGATCGAGGGGATTATCAACATCCTGCAGGTGTCGGCCGAAATAGGCATCCTGGCCGCGGCCGCGGCGCTTCTGATGATCGCGGGCGAGTTCGACCTGTCGATCGGGTCCATGATCGGGATCGCCGGGGTCATCATCGGGCTTTCCGCCACGGTATATGGCATGCCGTTATCGGTCTCCTTCCTGATCGCCCTGGTGATCTGTGCCGGGATCGGCGCGCTCAACGGTCTCGTGACGGTGAAGACCGGCCTGCCGTCTTTCATCGTGACGCTGGCCTCCCTGCTGATCCTGCGCGGACTCGCGATCTCCATCACGCGCTACGTCAACGGATACACGCAAATCCCCAAGATCACGCAGAGCGATCCCGACAGCATCGTCATCAGCATATTCGGTGCGCGGATCGGGCAGCCGGTCTTCGCCTGGATGGCGGATCATGGATGGATCGCGGCAAGAGCCAACGGATTGCCCGTGGTCGAGGGGCTTCCCGTCTCCATCGTCTGGTGGGTCGGGCTGACGCTGCTCGCCACATGGGTGCTGCTGAGAACGCAGTTCGGAAACTGGATCTTCGCGGTCGGCGGCGATCCGTCGGCAGCCCGCAATGTCGGTGTCCCCGTGCACCGGGTGAAGATCATCCTCTTCATCCTGACGGCCGTCGCGGCGGTCCTGTTCGCGGCGACGCAAGTCCTCGCGGTCGGCTCGGCGGATACGCTCCGCGGCACGCAGAAGGAGTTCGATGCGATCATCGCTGTTGTGATCGGCGGCACGCTGCTGACCGGGGGCTACGGCTCGGCGATCGGGGCAATGCTCGGCGCGCTGATCTACGGCACCGTCCAGATCGGCATTCTCTACATCGGCATCGATTCCGACCTGTTCAAGGTCTTCCTCGGCCTGATGGTGCTGGTCGCCGTGCTGTTCAACAACTATGTGCGCCGACGCGCCACACAGGAACGCTAGGAGGCGCGCCATGACGCCGATCATCGAGCTCCAGAGCGTCTACAAGTCCTTCGGCACCGTGGTTGCGCTGCAGGACCTGAGCTTCGCCGTCTACCCGGGAGAGGTACACTGCCTGCTGGGCGACAACGGAGCGGGCAAATCGACGCTGATCAAGATCCTGGCCGGCGTGCACCCGCCGACCCGCGGCACCTATCTCATCGACGGCGAGCCGGTTCAGATAGGCTCACCGCGCCAGGCGCTCGATCGCGGCATCGGCACTGTCTATCAGGACCTGGCGATGATTCCGCTGCTCAGCGTCACCCGCAACTTCTTCCTGGGACGAGAGCCCAAGATCGGCTGGGGGCCGTTCGCGCGCTTCGATGTCGACCATGCCGACGCGATCGTGATCCGTGAACTGGCCGAGATCGGCATCGACATCCGCGATCCCAGCCAAGCGGTCGGCACTTTGTCCGGCGGCGAACGGCAATGCCTAGCGATCGCAAGAGCGGTTCATTTCGGCGCCCGCGTGCTCATCCTGGACGAGCCGACGTCGGCGCTCGGCGTGCACCAGGCCGCGATCGTGCTGAAATACGTGGCGCAGGCGCGCAATCGGGGCCTGGGTGTCGTCTTCATCTCGCACAACATCCATCACGCCTACACCGTCGCCGACAGGTTCACGCTTCTCAATCGTGGCCGCAGCAGAGGGACGTACGCGCGCAGCGAGATCAGCCGCGATGAGGTACTGCATGTCATGGCCGGCGGCGAGGACCTCAGCCGGCTCGAAGCCGAGATCAGCCGCCTCGGCGAGCAGAAGCGACTCCATGGCTGAAGACACGATCAACTTGTAGCGGCGCGGGAGGGGGAACATAGGAATGAACCGAGCGAAGCGAGTGAGGATTGGCGTGGTTGGGGCCGGGTTGATCGGTCAGGTCGAGCATATCCCCAACCTGCGTCGGCTGGAGAGGCTCTTTGAGATCGTCGGCATAGCGGATGCTTCCGCAGATATGCGTCGCGAGCTGGAGAGCCGCGGCCACACGGCGTTCGCCGGTTACGAGCAGCTTCTGGAGGCCGGGATCGACGCCATCCTGATCGCCGCGCCCGACCAGTATCACGCGGAGATCACGCTCCGCGCCCTCGATCGCGGCGTCCATGTCTTCTGCGAGAAGCCGCTCTGCTTTTCGGTGCCGCAAGCCGAGGAGATCGCCGCCGCACGGGACAAGGCCGGCAGGGTCGTCCAGGTCGGCTACATGAAGCGCTACGATCCCAGTTACGAGAAGCTCCTGTCGCTTCTGCCGAAGGACCCATCTCAGCTGCGGATGATAAGCGTGGAAGTGCAGGATCCCGATTCATGGCCCTTCAATCAACATCAGGGCGATTTCGTGAAGACCGGCGACATTCCGGCTGAGATCCTGGCGGACGGCTGTCGGCGGCGGGATGAGCAGGTCGCGCGCGCGGTCGGTCGCGCGCTGACGCCGAGCGAAATGTGGGGTTACACGAACTCCTATTGCTCGAGTATGATTCATGACATCAACGTTGTCCACGGTGTTCTGGAGGCGCTGGGCCTGGAAACAGGCGCGGTGGTCGGTGCCGCCTTTTTCGCCGGCGGCGACGGTAGCCATGGCTGCGTGCGGCTGACCGGCTGCGACGCGATCTGGCAGTTGACTCACCTGTTCGTGCACAAGGTCGCCGACTATAAGGAGCGTGTAACGATCTACTTCAACGACTGCGTCTACGAGTTGACCTTTCCATCGCCCTACCTCAACCACTTTCCGACCAAACTCACCGTGTCCAGATCGGATGCCATGTGTTGGCAGGAGACCGTCTACCGGCCAAGCTACGAGGAGCCGTTTATCCGCGAGCTCGTGGGGTTCTGGAAGAGTGTGATCGAAGGCGCGCCGGTGCGAAATACCGTCGAGGCGGCGATCAAGGATCTTCGTCTAGTCACCCGTTTGACGGAATCCGCGATTAAGTAGACTCGGAGTCGGATTGGGCGACATGCGCCCAATCAGGCGTCGTTTGTTCAAGTTGCTTGGGGCCCCGAGTCAATTCACTATGTGGCGGCAATAGGGAGGTCTGCTGTCGGAGATAGATCCGACCATCCTTCAACTGGATGGATAGGCTCAGTTTGACCCATGGCGGAAATCGAGTCGAGCAGAGTTGTAGAGGCTATGAACTCGGGGGCATCCGCAGCCTGTCGGAGCAAATGGCACTAGCGCGCCATCAGCTATTTATCTTCAACTCATGCTTCTGGGATACATTCTCTGCGTTGGAATCAGCTGAAACCAGCAAGGAGCGGACTTGACCCGGCACATATGCTCAGCGCACCGTCGGGAGGGCAAGCCCTAGCTCCTTAGCCCTTTGTCGCGTTGCAGCGGACAATGCGGCTCGAAAGGCAGTCGTCACCGGGCTGGCAATGCGACCCTGGCGCGACAGCCATCCGACGGTGCGCATGGCGGAGCGATCGGCCAGCGGCACCGCGCGCAGGGAGGGTGGTAGGTTGGCAGTTGCCAAAGCCGGCAACAAGGTGATTCCGGCCCCCGACTGCACCAGCGCAAGCAGCGAGGTGACGTTGCGCACGGTCAAACGTCCGCGAGCGGCGAGGGCCTGAAATTCCGGTGACGGAAGCGGTCGCGACGCCTCGTTCACGATCACTTCATAGCCTTGCAGCATGCCCCACGAAAGGGGCCGCTTGCGCTTTGCAAGGGGCGAGGCTGCTCGGCAGACCAGCCGGAAGGGATCGGTGAACAACGGATCGAAGTCGAGCCCGGCTTGGTCTCTCGGTGCGCTTGCAATGCCGACATCGACCTGGCCGCTCTCAACGAGCTTGCGGACATCGAAGCTATCGGTATCGATGAGTTCGATCTCGAGGCCCGGCCGTGCTGTTGTGAATTCCTTGAGGACTTGCGGCAGCAGCATGGCGGCTACCGAGGGCACCGAGGCGAGGCGAAGCCGTCCGGAGCGGCTCTCCGCGTACGCCGTGATCAGGTCCATCGTCCGGTCGAAATCGCGCAACAGCACCGCGCCTGCGTCGAGCACGAACCGGCCCAGTTCGGTCACGCTGTGCTTGCGGTCGGACTGGAACAGAGGGCTCCCAAGCCGGTCCTCGATCTGCTTCAGCGTCATGGAGATGGCTGATGGCGTGCGGCCCAGCCGTTCCGCCGCTTCTCTGATGTTGCCGCAATCAGCCACAGCGAGGAAAACACGCATCGCTTCGAGCCTGATCATTTGATCCACTTCAGAAAATTTGAAGCTTTGTCGAAAATTACTCGTTTGCCTGAAACACTGCAATCGCGGAGACTGGACCGGCATCGCGACCATCGGGCCCGCGCCATGAATCTCGAAACCCGCAACTACATCGACGGCCAATGGCGCGCGGGCACCGGCGTGGTTGAAAACCGCAATCCATCAGACGTTGCCGACCTGATCGGCTCTTATGAGCAAGCCGATGGTGGCCAGGTCGAAGAAGCGATTGCCGCTGCGCGATCGGCGCAGCCAGAATGGGCCACAGCCGGTCCGGAACGTCGCTACGAAGCGCTGATGTCCATCGGACGCGAGTTGATGGCGCGTGCCACCGAAATCGGCACGATGCTGTCGCGCGAAGAGGGCAAGCCGCTGGCGGAAGGTCGTGGGGAGGTCTATCGGGCGGGGCAGTTCTTCGCCTATTTCGCCGCCGAAACCGTGCGGCAGATGGGAGAAGCCACGGACAGCGTGCGGCCGGGGATCGAGATCGAAATCCGGCGCGAGCCGCTCGGCGTCGTCGCGCTCATCACACCGTGGAACTTCCCGATCGCAACGCCGGCATGGAAGATCGCGCCTGCGCTCGCCTTCGGCAACGGCGTGGTCTGGAAGCCCGCCACGCTGACACCGGCCAGCGCCGTCATGCTGACCGAGATCATCGCGCGCGCCGATTTGCCGCGCGGGGTGTTCAATCTGGTCATGGGGTCGGGCGGCGAAATCGGTCGCAGGCTGGCCGAAAGCCGCTCGGTCGATGGCATCAGCTTCACCGGCTCCGTACCGGTCGGCCGCCGGATCGCGGCGAGCGGGATCGGCACGATGAAGAAGCTGCAGATGGAGATGGGCTCCAAGAACCCGCTTCTGGTGATGGATGACGCCGATCTCGACCTTGCCATTGCCCATGCCTGTAACGCCGCATTTGGTGGCACCGGCCAGAAATGTACCGCGGCCTCTCGGCTCATTGTTCACGCGGCGGTTCACGACGCCTTTGTCGAGAAGCTGGTGGCTGCGACCAGGGCGCTGAAGGTTGGTCACGCCCTGGAGGCGGGCACACAAATCGGTCCCGTGGTGAGCGCGCAACAGCTGGCGCAAGATCTGGACTATATCGCGCTGGGCCGGAGCGAGGGCGCCGAATTGCTGTGCGGCGGCTTCCGGGTCGAGGCGCCGACGGACGGTTACTTCATGGCCCCTGCAATCTTCGCCAACACCCGGAACGACATGCGGATCAACCAAGAAGAGATGTTCGCGCCGATCACCTGCATCATCAAGGCTCAATCCTATGAGGAGGCGCTGGCCATCGCGAACGACAGCGAGTTCGGCTTGACCGCCGCGATTATGACGCGGTCGCTGGCGCGCGCTCGTCACTTCCGCCGCCACATGCGGGCGGGCTGTATCATGGTGAATCTGCCGACCGCCGGGACCGACTATCACGTCCCCTTTGGCGGCCGCGGGGCGTCCAGCTACGGTCCGCGCGAACAGGGCCGCTATGCGGCCGAATTCTATACCACGGTCAAGACGGCCTATGTCGCCGCCGGAGAGCCGGTATGAGGCGGCCGCCACTGATCGACGGGCTGCAGTATGACCGGTGGTCCGAGAAGATCTTCCGCCAGCTGCGGGAAGGGGGCGTCGATGCGCTGCACGTCACCATTGCCTATCACGAGACCTTCCGCGAACTCGCCGCCAACATCGCCGCCTGGAACCACTGGTTCGAACGGTATCCGGACCTCATCTTCCAGGGCTTCAGCGCAGACGATGTCGAACGGGCGCAAGAGTCGGGCCGCACGGCAATCTTCTTTGGCGCGCAGAACCCTTCGATCATCGAAGATGAAATCGGGCTCGTGCCAGTGCTCCATCGGCTGGGGCTGCGATTCATGCAGCTCAGCTACAACAACCAGTCCCTGCTCGCCACCGGCTGCTATGAGGCCGAGGATGCCGGCCTCACGCGCATGGGGCGCGAGGTCATCGCGGAGATGAACCGCGTGGGCATGGTGGTGGACGTGAGCCATTCTGCCGAGCGCTCAACGCTGGAGGCGATCGAGCACTCCACCCGTCCGATCGCAATAACCCACGCAAATCCCGCCAGCTGGCACCCCGCCCGGCGCAACAAGTCGGAGCGCGTGCTGCGAGCGCTGGCGGAAAGCGGGGGCGTGCTCGGTTTCTCGGCCTATCCGCATCACCTGAAGAACGGCAGCGCTTGTTCACTCGACGAGTTCTGCGCGATGATCGCGCACACCGCCGAGCTGATGGGCGTCGAACGGCTTGCCCTCGGCACAGACCTCTGCCAGGACCAGCCCGACAGCGTCGTGGAATGGATGCGCTCCGGCCGCTGGACCAAGAGGATCGATTACGGTGAAGGCAGTGCCGCGGCGCCCGGATTTCCAGAGATGCCCGCCTGGTTCCGTGACAACCGCGACTTCGGGAACATCGCGGCGGGCCTGCGTAAGGTGGGCATGGTCGAGGGAGAGGTGGCGGCGATCCTGGGCGGTAACTGGCTGCGGTTCTTCGCCTCAAGTTTCGGCCCGGCATCCGCACTATGAGCACCAGCGTCCATACCCGGGTCGCGGACACCACGTTGCTTCGCCGCAGCCCGGCCGAGGTGATGCGGCTCACCCGCATGGGCTGCAGCCATCCCACGCGCCTGTCCTTCCTTCGATGCCTGCTGCGCCGCATGCAGGACGAGCATTGGCGGTTCGATCGGCCCGTCTGGAACCTCGATCATAAAGGTGTGGGGCACGCCGTCTATCGCGCCATCGGTCCTGTCCGCACCTATTCACTGGTGGCGTTCGGCCATGACCTGCCGGATGAACAGCGTTCGGATCGCGTAATCGCCACCGCTTGGGACGCGACCTTCGCGCTGTTCGACGGCACCCGCGCCCCGTCCGACGTCAGCCGGCTTGCTGCCAATGTCCCCCTGCAGGAAGCGGGGCGCATCACCGCGAGCGAGTTGACGCTGAGTCGTGCCAATCAGTCAGTGCGCGTCTTTTCGCACGTGGTCGACAGTCTCGCGCAGGGGCGTCAGCCGAACCAGCGTGAGCTCGACTCGGTCGGCTATCTGATGCGCACCACGGCGGTCTACGGGTCCGGCAAGTTCGGCGCCGCCGACCGCGCGCGGATTTGCGAGCGGCCGGAACTGCGCGCGCCGTTCCAGGCCGAGATGCTGACGGTCTGGCTCATCCGTGCTTTTACGGTCGACCTAGTCGAACATCTTGCGCAGGCGAGAGGCGGCACCACTGCCGCCAAGCTGGATCGGTCGTTGCGGCGACGGCTCGGTGTCGGCAATGCCACGGGGCTCGGCATGGCGCCTTTTTTGATCCGACATCCTGCCCTGCTCAACAACTGGGTGATGGCGCGGGAGGAAGCGCTTGCGCGCGTGCGGGCCTTGCCCGGGGCCGGTAGGCGCGAATGCGCGCACTTCGAGGCGGCACTTGAGCGGGCGCGCGAAAACGCGGCGCTCTGGTCAAGCGCTCATCCGATCCAAGTCGCGAAGCTGCACAGCCTTCGCGCCGACCTTGCCCGACTTTCGGGTTACATTGCCGACGGATGGGACAGGCGGGCGGCGAACGCGTGGGATGCGCTCTGGCGCTGGGCCAACGTGCAGCTCTCGACGGAGGGCCAGGAGCAGTTGCTGGCGCTGGTGATCGAGCCGCACGGAGCCCTCGTCGATGACTTAGCCGAGAGCATGCATGTCGATGAGGACGCAAGCTTTACGATCGACGGCAGCATGGCTGTAGGCACAATCCGGAATTGTATGGCGGAAATCTATGACACGCCGCTGAGGCTGGACTATGCCCAGCCGGAGAACACGGCGCGCTTCTGGTACGTGTCGGAAGACAAGCTGGAACCACGCCTCGGCGAACGCTTCGAGGAAGCGGGCGCCGAGCGCGAGCAGCCGCTCGATATCGGGCGCCAGGCGCAGTCGCTCCATGAGGCGCTCAAGCACTGGGATGTGCACGCGCCCATAGCGGCCTTCCTTCTGGCCCATCCGGAATTCCGCTACATGATCCGTCGCGTGCAGATCGCCCGAACGCACCCTTATGCCGAGATCCGTGACAATTTGATCTCGGCCGACATGCTCCCCATCGACCTCCTGCGTTGCAAGCTGGCGTTCTTCGGCGCCACGCGCTTCGATCCGCGTTCGGACCGCTGGGTCAGAATTAGCCTCTTCCAGGGCGCGCCCTTTCCTGACGAGCTGGCGGATTCAGTCGAATGAGAATTGAGCCTCATGATCCAACGCGCGCCGGTCCACCGGTCCCAACCGCGGCCTCCGACGAGATCATGTTCTCGATCTCGGAGATACAGGCTGTGTGCCTCAAGGCCGCCCGTGGAAGCGGGCTGCCGTGGGGATTGGCCGAGGAAGTCGGTGCGGGCGCGGCCTGGCTGACCGCCGCCGGGTTTCCTGGGCCAGAACTGGTGCTCCAATTGCTCCAGGCGCCGCCGGGTGAGCCGCCAACCGTTGGGCCGGGCAAATGGCGGGCGGCGCAGGGCGAGTTGCTCTGTCCCATTAAGGCTGGTGCCGCCCTTTCCGATTTCGCCGCACTGCCAGAAGGCATTGGAGCAGGCAAGCTGACAATGTTGGAGGTGGCCTTCCCGCTGCTGGTACTGCCGTTCGCCGCTCTTGTCGCCCGTGGCATGCAGCGACCGGTTAGGGTCCACTGGCACGGCTTCGATGCTGTCCTGGCGCCGGATGGCTATTGGATATCGGCCTCGGTGCAGGGCGCCGAACTCGCGCAACAGGCGACGGTGGTGCTCGTCTGCGAGGGCACGATCCATTCTTTGGCGCAGCTTGGGTGCAGTGGCCGGCGCGTCCCGCTGGACGTGTGGCGACGCCTCGACGACCTCGCCATGCTGACGACGGTTCCGGCCACTGCCCGTTCACACGTTGATGCCGGCGCGGCCGCTTCGGACAACGATTAACCTTCAGCGTCGCCAGTACCGGACACCGAAGCTCAGCACGCGTCTGACGGCGTCGGTCATCATCTGCTCGGTATAATGTGGCTCACGCGACCACCGGAAATCGCGTGAGCCCAAGCAAACCCGCACCTGTATTGTCGTGAGGTCGCAGTTTTGGATGGGTGGAGCACGCATCGCCGAGTCAAACTGCGCGGACTTGCCCCGTAGAGCCCTGCTGGTAAGAAAGTTCACGTTTTCGCGCCCGCACCTGTCGCAACGGTGCCGCCGCAAGGTCATGGTAGGTACCCAGCGCGGGCAGGAAAGAGGTCTGCTTTCGGCGGTGAACCCGACCGATCACAAGACTGCATACGACGTCTCAGTCTGGCACTACGCAGGCGAGCCGGTGTGAGCCAGTTATGTCTGCTGCTGGATGCGAACCGGACTAGCGACTCCCCGCAAGGTTCCCATCCGAGTGGGATTTCGTCGATCGCTCAAATTTTATATGGCTTGGACGTCTTCGAACTGTGTGCGAGCTGCAAAGATGCGACTACTGCGCAGAAAGCCAGCCGGAGCCAGCTGCATCAGAGAGAGGGCAAAATCTCTGAAGCGGAAGTAGCCTACGAACTTGATAAACCGCTCGGCGGCTGCCGGATCGTTTATCGTAAGTCCCTTAAGCTGTAGACGCGCCAGTAGATCCGGAATTGAAATGCAAAGCCCGCTGCCAGCACATGATGCAGCCGCACGTGGTGCACCGCACGAACCGCAGCGCCTTCCGGCCCCAGGAATAGGACTCGGTCGCTCCACGCTTGGCCTCGACGCGGACCGTGGACGCCGTGTAATAGGCCCAGAGCACGCCATAGCGGCGGCAGATCGAGCAGTTGCAATCCGTCACGCTGCGCGGCTTTCTCGGGATCGTCACGCGCACTGCACCGCAATGGCATGTCCCGGTCAGCATGCGACAGCTCCTAGACCTGCCGCCATTCCGTCAGCGGCGGCAGCTCGCGGACGAACTGGGCGCGGCGCGCCGGCAGACCGCCCAACTCCAGGATCAGGGACACAATGCGTTCCAGCCCTTCGCCCGTGCGCATGTTGGAAAAGACAACCGGCTTCTCTCCGCGTTTGATTACTGCATCGTGCGCCATCAGATCGAGATCGGCGCAGACCAGCGGCGCCAGATCCGTCTTGTTGATGATAAGGATATCGGAGCGCGTGATGCCCGGCCCACCCTTGCGCGGAATCTTGTCGCCGGCGGAAACGTCGATCACGTAGAGCGTGATGTCCGCCAGCTCCGGCGAGAAGGTGGCACTGAGATTGTCGCCACCTGATTCCACGAACAGCAGCTCTAGCTGCGGGAACTTGCCGCACATCTCATCGACGGCGGCGAGGTTGATGGAGGCATCCTCCCGGATCGCGGTGTGCGGGCAGCCGCCGGTCTCGACGCCCGCAATGCGCTCGATGGGCAGCGCGCCGGAGCGGGTCAGGAACCTGGCATCCTCGCTGGTATAGATGTCGTTGGTGATGACGGCGATCTCGTACGAATCGGCGAGGCATCGGCACAGCCGCTCCAGCAAGGCGGTCTTGCCGGAGCCGACCGGGCCGCCGACTCCGATGCGAACGGGAAGGCTCATGACCTGAACAACCTCGTATCCTGGGTTTCGTGTTTCATGCTGCACCAATCGACCATCAAGGATGCGGAACCAAGTCTCTCGAATTGCGTCACGCCCAGGCACTCGACCTGGATGGAGATCGCCGGCTCCAGCGCGGCCAGCACCGCGATACCATCGCTCTGACCGATCGGCGCCAGGCGCAAGGCGGCGGACACAAAATTGCCGCAGAAGGCGGCGAGATAGGCCTGGAGCACCGTGGCTTCGGCGATCCCTGCCAGGGCGGCGGTTGCACCCACCGCCACCGGATAGACCACGCGCGTGCTGCGCGCGAGGGTCCGAAGCGCCGGCGCATCGGCGAGGTGCGGCCACCCGCGGCCGATCGCCTTCAGGAAAGCAGTGCCTTGTGCCGTCGATTCCAGCGCGAGCTCGGCGCTGCCGCGCATCGCGGCTGCGAGCTCAGCGGCCTCCGCCAAGCGATCAAGGTCGGCGGCCGTGGCGGCGCGGTGCGCTTCCAGCAGCAGCATGCCATCCAACCTGCCGGCGCCGTGACGCAGAATGCCTTCGATCCAGGTGAGCAATGCCGAGCGGTCTGATGCCAGGCCGGCTTCGACGGCATATTCCAGCCCGTGCGAATAGCTGAAGGAACCGACCGGGAAAGCGGGAGACAGCCAGGTAAGAAGGCGCGCCGCCGCTTCAGCTGCGCTCGCGCTCCGCTCAATCGTGTCCATGATGGTGCCCGGCCGCCAGAGTGACATAGGCGCCGCCTTCGGGATGGAAGGGCGCGGTGATGGTGCGCGTCTCGGCGGCCAGGCCGCACAGCATCTGTTCCAGCACGGCGTCATGAAGGATGCGCAGGCAGCGCTCATCGACGATCTGCGCCGGCACGTGCCGGTTACCGACGTGCCAGGCGAGGCGCGCCAGATGCCGCGCGTCGGTGGCGATGGCTTCGGTCAGCGGCTCCGGCGCGGCAATCACTCGGATGATGGTGCCATCTGCCAGCACCAGCCCGTCGCCGTCAGCCAGGCGCGCGGGGCGCACCAGATCGAGCAGGAAAGGGTTGCCCGAATCATCGAGGAGGCGCACACGCCGCCGGCAACGGTCGGCGTAGATCAGCGTGACGGTCCCGACTTCCAGTGTCGCCAGCCATTCGCCGGCGGCGATGTAGTGGGCAGCATGACGCGCCGCGTCCATGACATCAGAACAGGAAATAGCGCTGCGCCATCGGAAGCTGCGCGGCGGGTTCACAGGTCAGCAGCCTGCCATCGGCACGCACTTCATAGGTTTCGGGATCGACGTCGATCGCAGGCATGGCGGCATTATGCACCATGTCCTTCTTGTAAATCGAGCGCGTTCCGGCCACCGCGACCAGCTGCCGGGTGAGCCCATATTCCCGCCCGATATCGCGCTGCAGGGCGGCGGCGCTGGTGAAGGTGACGGCACTGACCGCGGGCGCCCCGCCAAAGGCGGCGAACATCGGGCGATAATGCTGCGGCTGCGGCGTCGGGATCGAAGCATTGGGATCCCCCATCGGTGCCGCGGCGATCATGCCGCACTTCAGCACCAGGTCCGGCTTCACGCCGAAGAACGCCGGCTCCCACAACACGAGATCGGCAAGCTTGCCGACCTCGACCGAGCCGACATCGGCGGCCATGCCCTGGGTCAGCGCGGGATTGATGGTGTACTTCGCGATGTAGCGTTTGACCCGCAGATTGTCATGCTCGGCCGGGTCGCCAGGCAGCGAGCCGAACTGGGCCTTCATCTTGTGCGCGGTCTGCCAGGTGCGGATGATGACCTCGCCGACACGGCCCATGGCCTGACTGTCGGATGAGATCATGCTGATCGCGCCGAGGTCGTGCAGCAGATCTTCGGCCGCGATGGTCTCGCGCCGGATCCGGCTCTCGGCGAAGGCGACGTCTTCCGGAATGCGTGCATCCAGATGATGGCACACCATCAGCATGTCGAGATGCTCTTCGAGCGTATTGACCGTGAAAGGACGCGTCGGATTGGTGGAAGAGGGCAGCACGTTCGGCAGGCCGCAGACCTTCAGGATGTCCGGCGCATGACCACCGCCGGCGCCTTCGGTATGATAGGCGTGAATGACGCGATCCTTGAACGCCGCGATGGTACTCTCGACGAAGCCGGATTCGTTCAGCGTGTCGGTGTGGATGGCGACCTGCACGTCCATCTCTTCCGCCACCGCCAGGCAACAATCGATTGCGCTGGGGGTGGTGCCCCAGTCCTCGTGCAGCTTCAGCCCGCAGGCGCCGGCCGCCACCATCTCTCTCAAGGCGGCGGGACGCGAGGCATTGCCCTTGCCCAGCAGCCCGACATTCACCGGCAACCCCTCGACCGCGCGCAGCATGCGCCCGATGTGCCAAGGGCCCGGCGTGCAAGTGGTGGCGCTGGTGCCTTCCGCCGGACCGGTGCCGCCGCCGACCATGGTGGTGACGCCGGAGTAGATCGCCTCGTCCGCCTGCTGCGGGCAGATCCAGTGGATATGCGCGTCGATTCCGCCAGCGGTCAGCAGGCGGCCTTCGCCGGCGATGATCTCGGTGCCGGGGCCGATCAGGATGTCGACGCCCGGCTGCGTGTCGGGATTGCCCGCCTTGCCGATCGCGGCGATGCGGCCGTCCTTCAAGCCGACATCAGCCTTCACGATGCCCCAGTGATCGACGATCACCGCATTGGTGATGACGGTGTCCATCGCGCCTTCGGCCCGGCTGCGCTGCGACTGGCCCATGCCGTCGCGGATCGTCTTGCCGCCGCCGAATTTCACCTCTTCGCCGGGGATCGCGAGGTCCTTCTCGATCTGGATCACCAGATTCGTGTCGGCCAGGCGGATGCGGTCGCCCGTGGTCGGGCCGTAGGTGAGGGCATAGGCGCCGCGCTCCATGCGATAGGCCATGTCAGCTCTCCAGCGGACCGTTCTTAGCGCCGGAGAAGCCGCAGATCACGCGCGCTCCGCCGATGGCGACCAGGGTGACAATGCGGCTCTGCCCCGGCTCGAAGCGCACCGCGGAGCCGGCGGGGATGTCCAGCCGATAGCCGCGCGCCGCGCTGCGGTCGAAATAGAGCGCCTCGTTGGTCTCATGGAAATGATAGTGACTGCCGACCTGGATCGGCCGGTCGCCGGTGTTGGCGACGCGCAAGGTGATGGTCGGCCGTCCTTCGTTGAGGACAATCTCGCCCGGCTGCACGAACAGTTCGCCTGGAATCATGCCGTCTCCTAGCGGATCGGATTGTGGACGGTGACCAGCTTCACGCCGTCAGGGAAAGTCGCTTCGACCTGCACCTCGTGCAGCATCTCGGGGATTCCCTCCATCACCTGATCGCGCCTCAGGACATTCGCGCCGTCGCGCATCAGATCGGCGACCTTGTGCCCGTCGCGCGCGCCTTCGACGATGAAGTCGGAGATGAGAGCGACCGCTTCCGGATGATTCAGCTTCACGCCGCGTTCCAGTCGCCGCCGCGCCACGTTGGCCGCCATCGCGATCAGCAGCTTGTCTTTTTCCCGCGGCGTCAGGCGCATCGGCGATCCCTCAATGATGCCAGAAGGTCGGCAAGGTAGGTGACAGGCTGCGTGCCGCCGCGCGCAGGGCTGTCCATATCCGCGCGAAGCTCGGCCGGATGTCGAGGGACTCCTCTGCCAGCCACCGCACCAGCAGAATGCCATTGACGCAGGTGGCGGCGCAGCGCACCGGGACGTTGCCGGCATCGAGCAGATCGCGCACCAGCGGAAGACGCGCTGCGGCATCCGGCCCCGCATGCACCAGCAAAGCCGCCGCTCCAGCATTGCCGAGCGCCGCGGGATGCTGCAACGCATCCGCCAGATCGTCATCTTCACCGAAGAGGGAGTCTGCCCAGGCCAGCGCGCCGTCGATGCGGATGCGCCACTGGTCGTGGATGCATCCATAACCGATCCGCTCGCCCCGCGCCCGGCGGCCGAGCACCAGCAGGTCGCCGGCGAGAAGTCCGGCATCGCGGGCGAGCGTAATCTCCGTGCGGCGCTTGAGGCGCGCGCCGTTGAACAGGATCGATTCCTGCGGCAGCCATTCCAGCCAGCCGCCGGCCCCGATCTCCAGCCGGATTGCGATCTCCGTGTCGGCCCCGGTCGAGCGATAGAATTTCTCCGCAGCCTGGGCGGTCCCCATGGCGCCGGCCCCGGCACCGATGCGGAGCGACAGATCCATCCGATCGCCGCCCGCAAAGCCGCCCGACGTGCTGGTGGTCACGGCGACCGGCAGATCCATGCCTGTGCACAGCGGGAACAAGGCGCGCAACGGCGCCATCTGATACAGGTGCGACAGGCGCGTGCGGCCCGAAAGCGGGCAGGCATCGAAGCCGATTTCAAGACCGCCGTTCATGATTCTCATGACCTGATCTTCGCTCGCAACATGCAAAGCAAGAGCAATGCCACCGTCAGGAGCGAACATTCAGCCCAGGATGCCTGCGTCTCCCGCAATCGGCTTCAGCGGCAGAGGCGCGCAGTCGCGTGTTTGCCCTCTGATTGGGCAGACAGTACAAAGATGCATAAGTTTTGAGCGGCGTGCGCCTCGAGCTGAGGGCCGGTTATGCCAAGTCGGAACTGTCGATGCGCGCTTACAATGTGTTCGATGATCCCAGCATAATCCAGATTACCGCAATCCAGACTACACCAAGTCACCTATAAGTCCCGGCGGCCGGCACTTGCCTTCTTTCCGAAACCGGCACTTAGCTGGTTGGTCAGCAATCGAACGTGAACCGGACCTGTCCAGATTTGCCAGCAATTTCTCAGTTTGACCCTGGCTGTTGTCTAATCGCGCGGCAAAATGCAAGCCCGGTTTGGACGTCGAGGCGGTCGTTTGCCGGGAGCAGTGTTGTCTTCGCGGTCGACAATAGAGTCGCCGCATGATGG
>NZ_QORW01000010.1 GCF_003574735.1 Dongia deserti | reverse complement strand
GATGCTCCTGTCTTGAGTGAGGTTGGCAACCCCTCATCTTCAAGACAGGACCCTCCGCCCCGCTATCCCGCTCCCTGCCGCCCGCAGCCCCACACTACCGCGCGAGCGGTTTAGTCCTTTGGCACTTTTCTGCCAGTCCCGCCTCGGCAGGAGAGGTCCGCTATTCAACACGGATCCGACATCGCAAGGCCTATCTTCAATGCTCCAGTTTGACCCTTCTCGGAAATCGTTGATCCGGGTTCACCTCATTGCCACCCAGTAGCCGGCAGGCCAAGATGGTCTGAGGGAAAGATCTCGGCGGCCTATCGCCGCTTGACCTGGAGGACGAACATGAGCGAGCAGGGTTGGCGTGATTTCCTCGCCGCCGAGGGTGTCAATGACTGGGTCGTACTGCACGGCGGCGCGACCGCGGTCTTTCGCGTCGGGTCGCTGAGCGAGGCGGCGCGCTTGGCCGAGGCGGTTGCGAAGGCACCAGGGATTGCGGGTGCCGGGGTGCTGCTAACCCTTACAGATACTCGCGTGACCGTCCGGCTGAGCCGTGACATCTGGAATCTCGAATCATGGCATGTCCAACTCGCGCGGGCGGTTTCGGCAGTTGCGCGGGAATACGGTGCGGTCGCCGATCGTGCGGCCGTCCAGGAGGTGCAGGTCGCCATCGCGGCGAAACGCGATGCAATTGACGTCAGTTTTTGGCGGGCCGTCCTCGGCTACACCCCGATGGCCGATGACAATGCGGTCGACCCCCTTGGACACGGATCGACGGTCTGGATGCAAGAGCTCGACCAGGCCAAGCCATTGCGCCACGCGATGCACATCGACGTCTCGGTCGCGCGCGAGCACGTCAAGGCGCGGTTCGAGGCAGCGCTCGCTGCGGGCGGCCGTATCGTCAGAGAGTCGCATGCACCGCCGCACTGGACGCTCGCCGACCGCGCGGGCAATCGCGTTTGTATCTGCGCGTGGCCAGATGGGGCCACCCATCGGCGGTCAGACGACCCTGTGTAGTCCGCCATCCCCTTGGTTTGTGACGCCATTACTAGAGGCGAACGCCGCTGCATCGGCGAATTCTCAGTTCAGTTGGCGAGCCGCCGCAGAACAATCGTTTGTAGTAGCGGACCTTGCCGGTGGAGTTGGCCGCCGGCAGGTTTCGGATGAGCTCCGTAACGACGGCAGCGTTCAAGAGCAGACTTCCGACGCGTCCGCGGATGGAGCAGCGAACTGCGGCAGAAGCTGGCACGAACTGCCAAACCGGCACCGGCTGGAGATGTCCGCTATCGAGTTTGAGACCGACCTATGGCGGACATGATCCCACCGCCGCGTTTGACCCTAAGCGGAAGGCATGTTGTGCGAGGCGTCGTCGAATCGAGTTGCCTGAACCACGAGAGCGGCCCAAGGAAGACTGCTCAACTGCCGGGGACCGCGAATAGTGCTTCGTTATTGAGCACTCGGCACATGTGCCGCTGCTCGGACAGAATATGCGCATATCCTCGGCAGCGCCTCGACATAGTCGAGAAGCGCTAGGTGCGAGCGCCGCGAAAGCGTAGGCAAGATGGTGAGGTTTGCCAGGATGCCAATGATCTAGGCTCAAAGGATCTAGGCGGCCTTGGTGGTCAGTAGCGGCAGGAGGAGGGCAAAGAGTTCGGCCTGCGAGCTGATACCGCAACGGGCGTAGAGCTGGCGCCGGAACACCTTCACGGTCTGCGGCGACACGCCCAGCCGCAGACCGATCGAGACGGAGGAATGCCCCTGCAGGATCAGCAGGGCTACCTGGGCCTGGCGCTGCGAGAGCCGGATAACGTGGCTCTCGGACAACTCCCGGCGCAGCCGCTCCGGCGGCGCATCCGCCGGCCTTGATACCGGCGCGGGGACTCTGGCCGGATCTCTGCGCAGCGCGTGCCAGTGGCGATTTGCGAGCGCGACGACGATTGGCGTGATTCGCGCGGCGACCGCCCGCGCTTGCGCGCCGAAGGTGCGCAGCATCGAGGCGTCACGGCCGAGACAGATATTCAGCGTGGTACCAGCATCGGGATAGCTGACGAAGGTCAACTCGTCGATCAGCGTCGTCTGGCGGTAGTAGTCGAGGTAGTACTGGCTGCGCTGGAACTGGTCGGGCGCGATGTCCACCAGGCGGTAGGCCCCGGGCGCGATGCGGTTCAGGTGCAGGTCGTGGTAAGGATCGAGAAGATAGGCACCCGCCACATAGACCCGGTGAAGGTTGCGGAACACCACCGGATCGTCCGCCTGCTCATAGAGGATTTCGGGCGCGGCCCCACGGCGAAAGGCGATCACCACGACGTTGTTGCAGGCGATGCTCTTGCGCAGGAAGCCGCTCAGCGCCGCTTCGAACCCGGCGGTGCCAGCCGTTTGAATCGCGTCCGCCAGAACGGCTTCGGCGGCATTGGGCAAGGCTTCCATCATACCCCCTTGGGGTTATATACCACCGATTTTGCCTGAGTTTACCGTCGAATGCCAAGCTGAGGGGGTATATGGGTCTCGTCCAGACAGAAAAGCTCGGAAACTGCGGGAGTCTCCAGCGGGAGGCCGTCGGCATTAAGCGGGTCGTGAAGTGCTACGGCAGTTTCGAGGCGCTCAAGGGCGTGTCGCTGTCGATCGCCGACAACGAGTTCTTCACGCTGTTGGGACCTTCGGGCTGCGGCAAGACTACCCTGTTGCGCTCTATCGCCGGCTTCGAGGACGTCACCGAAGGCGAGATCGCGCTTTATGGGCTGGACATCGCCGCTCTTCCCCCCGAACAGCGGCCGGTCAACACGGTCTTCCAGCAGTACGCCCTGTTTCCCCACATGTCGGTGCGCGAGAACGTCGCGTTCGGGTTGCGGATGAAGGGCGTGGCGCAAGCCGAGCGGCAGGCGCGCGCCGCCGAGATGCTTGAGATGGTGCATCTATCGGAATTCGGCGACCGACTGCCCTCGCAGCTTTCGGGCGGGCAGCAGCAGCGCGTGGCGCTGGCGCGGGCGCTGGCGCCGCGACCGCGGGTGCTGCTCCTCGACGAGCCGTTGTCGGCACTCGATTTGAAGCTGCGCCAGGCGATGCGCGTCGAGCTCAAGCAGTTGCAGGAAACGACCGGGATCACCTTCGTCTTCGTCACACACGACCAGGAGGAGGCGCTGGCCATGTCGGACCGCATCGCGGTCATGTCGGCCGGCGAGGTGCAGCAGGTTGGCGATCCGCGAACCATCTACGAAGCGCCGGTCAACCGCTTCGTGGCCGAATTCATCGGCGAGACCAACGTGCTGCCGGTGACGGTCAGCGACGTTTCGGCCGGACGTGCGAGGGTCGCGCTCGCCGGCTGCCGCGACCTGATCGCCCAAGCTCCGGAGGATCTGTCGCCAGGCGCCCACCACGTTTCGATCAGGCCGGAGCGGCTTTCACTGGCCGATGGAGGCGAGGCCGATCTGACCGCGCGCGTCGAGCGGGTGGTCTATCTCGGCACTGACCTGCAATTGCTGGCGTGTCTTCCGAATGGAGCCAGCCTCACGGTGAGGTTGCAAAACACGGCACGCACATCCCTGCCACTGCAGGGACAAGAGCTCGGCTTTCAGATCGAGGAGGGCGCGGTGCGCCTTCTGGTGGACTGATGGCCGCCGAAGCGACCAGCCGCAGCGCGCGCAGCGGAACGGGCTGGCAAGGCCTCGTGTTGCCGCTGCTTCTGCCCAGCTGGCTGGTGATCGGCATATTCATGCTGGTGCCGGTCGCGCTAATGGCGGTGTACTCCTTCCTGACCAAGGATTTCCGCGGCGGCATCGTCTGGCAGTTCAGCCTCGACGCCTATGACCAGTTCTTTGTGGAACGGGGCCTGTTCGGCGACGAGCCGCCGCTTCCCAACTGGACCTACATCACGATCTTTTGGCGATCCATCTGGCAGGCCGGCCTGGCAACGCTGTTGTGTCTTATCATCGGCTTTCCCACCGCATGGTTCATTGCCACGCGCAACCCCCGGCACAGGGCGCTGTGGGTCTTCCTGATCACCGTGCCCTACTGGGTCAATCTGCTGATACGCACCGTTTCGATGCGGTTTCTCCTGCGCGACCACGGACCGTTCAACGAGATGCTGATGGCCATCGGGCTGATCGACAGTCCGCTGCGCATCATCAACACCGATCTCGCGGTTCAGATCGGTCTCTTCTACAGCTACCTGCCTTTCATGGTGCTACCGATCTATGCGGCGGTGGAGCGCTACAATTTCGCCCTGTCGGAAGCCGCGCGCGACCTGTACGCGGGTCCCTGGACGGTGCTGCGAGAGATTGTCCTGCCGACGGTCAAGCCCGGCATCGTCGCGGGCTGCATCCTCGTGTTTGTACCGTCGCTGGGCGCCTTCCTTGCCCCGGACCTGCTGGGCGGGGCGCGCACCTACATGATCGGGTCGCTGATCGACGAACAGTTCCGCGGCAGCGCGGGCAACTGGCCCTTCGGTTCGGCGGTAGCAATGATCCTGCTGACCATGGTTCTGGCGGTGCTGCTGTGGCAAGTGCGGGTCGCCACGCGGGAGAAGCGGTGATGGCGGCGCGGACTGACATTCGGCGCTATATGGGCTTCGGGGCGCTGACCGCGCTCTGCCTGACAGTCCTCTACGTGCCGCTGATCGTCGTCGCGGTCTATTCCTTCAACGCGAGCCGTTCGATCACCGCCTGGGGCGGATTCTCGACCCACTGGTACGTCGATGTCTTCGTCGGGCCCGAGGCGCCGATCTTCCGAGCCGCCGCCTGGAACTCGATCAGCATCGCGTTCCTTGCGTCGACCGCCGCGACGGTGATCGCAGTTGCGGCCGCGGTGGCGATGGTCCGGGGTGGACGCTTCCGTGGCCGCCAGACGAGTTTTGCCATCATCAGCCTGCCCCTGATGGTGCCCGAGATCGTCATCGCTGTCGCCACGCTGATCTTTTTCACGACCATCGGCGTGCGCACGGGCTATGGCACCATCCTGATCGCGCACATCACCTTCTGCATCCCCTTCGCCTACCTGCCGATTTCGGCGCGGCTGCAAGGCATCGAGGACACCTATGAACTCGCCGCCCGCGACCTCTATGCCACTCGCTGGCAGGCGTTCCGGCTCATCCTCCTGCCGCTGATGATGCCGGGCGTGATCTCGGGCTGGCTGCTCGCCTTCATCATCAGTCTGGACGACTTCATCATCACAAACTTCGTCAAGGGCGCTGGCATGGAGACGCTGCCAACCGCGATCTTCGGCTCCGTCAAGCAGGGTATCAAGCCCAACATCATGGCGATTTCGACGCTGATGCTAGCTGTTTCCGTCATCTTCGTCACGCTGAGCTATCTCATCAACCGCATCGGGCAGAAGGCCCGCTGATCCAGAGGAGAAGGACAATGAAAAAACTAGCGCTTGTCTTTACGCTTCTTTCCACTCCCGCTTTCGCCGCGGGCGAGCTGAAGGTCTACCACTGGTTCGAATACATGCCGCAGGAGTTGGTGGACAAGTTCAAGGCGGAGACCGGCATCAACGTCACCATCGACACTTACGATTCCAACGAGGCGATGCTGGCGAGCCTCAAGGCCGGCCGCCTCGGGCAGTATGACGTGGCGGTGCCTGGCGACTACATGGTCAAGATCATGGCGGACCAGGGCCTGCTCGACAGTTTCACGGCCGACGAGATGCCGAACTTCGACAACATCCAGGACGAGTGGCTGGACGTTCCCTTCGATCCGGGCCGAAAGCACTCGATTCCCTATCAGTGGGGCTCAACCGCCTTCTCGGTGAACCGCGACGTCTACAAGGGCGACATCAATACGCTCGCCATCATCTTTGACCCGCCGGAGGAGCTGAAGGGCCGCATCAACGTGTTGGACAGTCAGGGAGAGGTTCTCGCGCTCGCCTCCATGTATATGGGCATTCCGCAATGCACGCAGGACCGCGACCAGCTCAAGACCCTGATGGCCATGCTGCTGGAAGCCAAGGCGAACTGGGCCTCGTTCGGCTCCGATACCGCCAAGGACGTGCTGGTCTCCGGCGATGCCGCGGCGGGTATGATCTACAACGGCTTCTCGGCCAAGGCGCGGGCGGAAGGCGCGAACATCGAATACGCCTATCCCAAGGAAGGCGCCGTCGTCTGGATGGACAACGTCGTGCTGCTGAAGGACGCGCCCAATCGCGAGAACGCGCTGAAGTTCATGAACTTCCTGCTGGATCCGAAGAATGCGGCGGCAGTAACAAACTACGCTGCCTACACCCCCGGCGTTAAGGGGACCGAGCCCTTCCTCGCCGACGAGATCAAGAACAGTCCCGAGAACAATCCGCCGGAAGGCGCGACCTTCGACTTCGTGGCGGCATGCGATAAGGAGACGCAGCGCTTGTACGACACGATCTGGACCAACCTGAAGCGGTAGCGGCCACCCCAAGGACGCGCCGGCCGAACTGCGCGAACCGTCGCCCCGGCTGGGTGACGGGCAGAGTGGCGCGTCCCTGTCCGTTGCGCCCGACTGCCAGCCGATGCGTCGTTCCCATCGTTCCTCGACGCCAATCTCGACTTCCCCCCATGGAGGTGAACCATGGCCTCAAGTATCCGACCCAGCCGCTACGACGTCCTGTTCGAGCCGGTGCGCATCGGACCAAAGCTCGCGAAGAACCGCTTCTACCAGGTGCCCCACTGCAACGGTGGCGGCTATCGTGACCCCTCGGCAGTAGCCGAGATGCGCCGCACCAAGGCGGAAGGCGGCTGGGGCGTGATCTTCACCGAGCAGACCGAGATCCACCAAAGTTCGGAAATCACCCCCTTCATCGAGCAGCGCCTGTGGGACGACCGGGAAATCCCCGCGCTCGCCCGCATGGCCGAGGCGATGAAGTCGCACGGCGCGCTCGCCGGCATCCAGCTCGCCTATTCCGGCATCAACGGGCCGAACCTCTACAGCCGCGAGGTGCCCCTGGCCGTCACCGGCGGCCCCATCCTCACCTTCACCGCCGATCCGGTGCAGGCGCGGACCATCGACCGCGATGACATCCGCAACATCAGGCGCTGGTTCCGCGCCGCGATCCGTCGTGCCAAGACGGCCGGGTTCGACCTGGTCTGCCTCTATGGCGCGCACGGCTTCGGCATCTTCCAGCACTTCCTCTCCCGCGTCACCAACCAGCGCAGCGACGAATACGGCGGCAGCCTCGAGAACCGGTCGCGCTTCGTGCGCGAGGTGATTGCAGAGGCGCGCGAGGAAATGGGCGGCGAGATGGCGATCACGTTGCGGCTGTCGCTGCACGAGGCCGGTGCGCTCGGCTTCTCCAACGCCGAGGTTCGTGATTTCATCGCATTGAACAGAGATCTGCCGGACCTCTGGGATCTGGCGCATGGCACGTGGGAGAACTGCTCCGGCACTTCGCGCTTCGCGCCGGAGGCCGCCCAGGAGGACCTGGTGCGCGGCATCAAGGACCTGACTTCCAAGCCCGTCGTCGGCGTCGGCCGCTTCACCTCCGCCGACGCGATGGTCAGGCAGGTAAGAGAGGGCATCCTCGACTTCATCGGCGCCGCGCGACCGTCGATCGCCGATCCCTTCCTGCCGAAGAAGATCGAGGAAGGCCGACTCGAGGATATCCGCGAATGCATCGGCTGCAACATCTGCGTCAGCGGCGACATGACCGGCGCCATCAGCCGCTGCACGCAGAACACCGCTTTCATGGAGGAATGGCGAAAGGGTTGGCATCCGGAGCACCCGCGTGCCAAGGGACCGTCGGAATCGATCCTCATCGTCGGCGCGGGCCCGACCGGTCTCGAGGCCGCGCTGCAGCTCGGCAAGCGCGGCTACCGCGTTGCGCTGGCCGAGGCGACCACCACGCTCGGCGGCCGGGTTGCGCGGGAACGGGGCCTGCCCGGCCTCTCGGCCTGGGGGCGGGTGGCTGACTATCGCACCGGTCAGATCGCACCCCTGCCGAATGTCGAAACCTATCTCGACAGCTGCATGACGGCCGACGACGTCCTCGAGATGGGCTTCGAGCACGTCGCCATCGCAACCGGGGCGACCTGGCGCCGGGATGCGGTGGCACGCCTGCATCTTGTCCCGATACCGACCGAGCCGGGAATGCCGCTGTTCACGCCCGACGACCTGATGGCCGGCGACGGGCCGATCGACGGACGGGTCATGCTCTACGACGACGACCACTTCTACATGGGCTCGGTCATAGCCGAGGCCCTGGTTGCGCGCGGCTGCCAGGTGGACTTCGTCACGCCGGCCACCAAGATAGCGGAATGGACCGAGAACACGCTGGAGCAGGCCGTCATCATGCGCCGGCTTCTCTCGTTGGGCGTCAACGTGGTGCCATCCAAGGCACCGGAAGCCATCGGTGCGGGCGAGGTTCGGCTCGGCTGCACGTGGACGGGAGCCCAAACGACCATCGCGGCCGATGCCGTGGTCATGGTCGCGAGCCGCACCCCGAACGACGCGCTCTATCACGAGCTGCGCGCACGCGACTGGCAGGGCGCGGGGATCTTGTCCCTGAAACTGATTGGGGATGCCGCGGCACCGGGCCCGATCGCATGGGCCACCTATGCCGGGCGACGCTATGCCGAGGAACTGGACGCTCCCGACATAGGCGACGCGCTGTCGTTCCGACGCGAGCTTGCCGGGCTCCTGCCCTGACGCCCCGCAGAGCGCCATCGCTGGACCCATACACGTGAAAGAGGCGAAGCCATGTCAGTCGAGAAAGTGGAGGTGCTCGTCGTCGGTGGAGGACAAGCCGGGATCGCCATGAGCGAACATCTGAGCGGCCATGGCATCCAGCACCTGGTCGTCGAGCGTGGCCGCATAGCCGAGCGCTGGCGCACCGGCCGGTGGGATTCGCTCGTCGCCAACGGACCGGCCTGGCATGATCGCTTCCCCGGAATGGAGTTTTCGAGTGACCCCGACGGTTTCCCGGGCAAGGACGAAGTGGCAGACTACTTCGTCGCCTATGCGCAGAAGATCGCCGCGCCCATTCGCTGCGGCGTCGCGGTCGCGGCAGTGACCCGCAATGCCGGGCGGCGCGGCTTCCGAGCCGAGACGTCGGGAGGCACGATCGAAGCCGACCATGTGATCGCCGCGACCGGCCCCTTCCAGACCCCAGTCATGCCCGGCCTCGTTCCGGAGGACGTGGGCGTCGCGCAGATTCATTCCGCGGACTACCGAAACCCCGCGCATCTGCGGGCAGGGGCGGTGCTCGTCGTCGGAACGGGTTCTTCGGGCGTGCAGATCGCCGACGAGCTTCAGGATTCGGGCCGGCGCGTGTCTTCCTGTCGGTCGGGCCGCATGGGCGCCCGCCGCGCAGCTATCGCGGACAGGATTTCTGCTGGTGGCTGGGGGTGCTCAACAAGTGGGATGCCGAGGCCGTGCCCGGCGTCGAGCACACCACCATCGCGGTCAGCGGGGCCAAAGGCGGGAGACGGTCGACCTGCGCCGCTTCGCGGCAAAGGGCATGACCCTGGTCGGGCGCACCGAGGGCTTCCGGGACGGTAAGCTGGTGCTGGCCGCCGATCTGGCGCGCAACCTCGCCAAGGGTGATGCCGACTACCTGGCGATCCTTGACGAAGCTGATGCCTATGTCGCGAGGAACGGCCTCGATCTTCCCGAGGAGCCGGAAGCGCGCGACATCCTTGCTGATCCAGAATGTGTGAGCGACCCCATCCTCGAACTCGATCTCGCCAAGGCCGGCATCACGTCGATCATCTGGGCGACGGGCTATTCGGCCGGCTACGGCTGGCTGAAAGTGAACGCGCTCGACGGGAACGGCCGGCCGGTGCATCAGCGCGGCATCTCGAGCGAGCCTGGCATCTACTTCCTCGGCCTGCCCTGGCAGACGCGGCGCGGCTCGTCCTTCATCTGGGGAGTGTGGCATGACGCGCGATACCTGGCAGACCACATCGCCAAGCAGCGCGCCTATCTGGCCTACAAGCCAGCGGCCCTGCGGTCGACGTCTTGAACAACGCTCGCACAGTTGGAACGAGAGACAGCAATGACACACACGCATCCGCAAGCTCAACACCAAGGTCACCTATCCGGGCCAGAAGCTCGACAACGATCTCTGTCAGGCTATGGTGGCGAGGCATGATAATCGTCCTGCGCGGCCAATCTCCGCAGGACCTCGACACCGCAAAGACATCGACAGCCACGACGCGTTCGAAAAGACAAGGTGATGCAAGACGTCCGCCGGCCGATGGAGGAGGCGGCGGCAGAATGAAGCATCCTTGCAAGATCGTCGCATACCTGACCGAACGTGCGCCATCGCAAGGCGGTCTAGCGGACCCTGGGTGAGTATATCAAGGTCGTGCATCTCATCTCGACCGGCGTCGTCGTCGACTGCCTGGCGGGACCCGAGGGGCTGGTCGAAATCGACGCGATGGCGATGATCCCGGACTAGCCGCTCCCGCAAGATGCAAGACGTTGAAAGATCAGGAGGAACCATGACCTTTTTCCATTGTCGCCCGCTGCGCGGCCGCGGGGCCAGTTCGGCGTCGCGATCGCGCTGTCCTCGCCGGCCGTTGCGGCACGCTGCGCGCATGCCCGGGCCGGCATCGGCGCGGTCTCGACGCAGAACGTCACCATCCAGTCCGTCGCGACCGTGGATCAAATTGCTGAGGCCGACCGCCTGCCGTGCCGCGGCTCTTCCGGATTTGGCACCAACGCGCCATACCGTGTGCAGGCACATGGTCCGCTATTGGACGCGTAGCAGACGGAAGTAACTCATCTGCTTGATGATGACTAGGGCAGGTGCGCCTCAGGATAGCTCGGTCCAATGTTTGGTGTTGTGATCTGGCGAGGAGAAACAGCAATGCACGACGCTGCTGAGACGACGTGCTTTCGTACCTTCGGAGATCTATCGACACTTATCGCGGGCAAGCAGTTTCGTGTGACGGTTGGGCTGACGGTGCTTGCACCATGGCCATTCAAATTATCTAGTCGAGGCAATATGTTGAGTCGCTCGTTGATCATCGAGTGGGAGTGAGGGCTCGCTGCACGCCTTCGCCTCCGCTCTTACGGACACGATCCAAACGCGGTACCTTCGCTTGCTAAAGCCCGGTCGCTTAAGCTCGCATTTTCGGACCAGAAAGACGCACTTGCACAAAGGCTGGCGTTAAAGCAACATACCCATTAGTTGCTTTTCTGGTGCGGATCACACCGTACAATCTTTTTCGCCTGGGAAGGTAGAATCTCGTGCAAACACCACTCAACGCATCTGCCAGCACTGCAGGAGCATTGCTATCAAGCTCCACTTTCGAGGTGCCACAGTTCCAACGTGAATATTCGTGGGAAGAGGATGAAATTGCGGATTTCTGGAATGACCTGAGCAACAGTCTTGAATCGGAGTCGTATTTTCTTGGGTTGATAATACTCACCGATCAAGATGGTAGAAAGCATGTTGTTGATGGGCAGCAGCGCCTAATCACGCTTAGCCTTCTTGCTACCGCCATCTATTTTGAGGCGCAGGACCGTGGTCGAACCGCCCTCGCGGATCGCATTCGTGCAGACTTCCTGCGATCCATAGACTATGACTCCGATGAGACTACCTAAGCGCCAAGCGTATGTAAGCGCATATAGGTGCTCTAACTTCGCTAGTGCTTAGAATGGGCTGCCGATGATCAACAAGACGGTCCTGAGCGTGTTGGAGGTCAACTTACGGCAGCGTCTGACCTGCAACGGACGAGGGCGCGCTTGAGCCTGTAGTTATCCGGCTAAGCACACGGGGCCATTCAGTTTGGTCAATAGGTAACGTGCAGCGCGCTTGGCGCACGGAACTCCCAGCCGCGAAACACCGGCTGACGGTCGGGGGCGAGCTTCAGGTCCGGCAGCCGCTCGAGCAGCGGACGCAGCAGATGCGGGATCAGGCGCTGGGCGAACCAGCGGCCGGCGCAGAAATGGCTGCCGAAGCCATAGGCCGCATGACCGGTTTCGCTGCGATGGATATTGAAGCTGTCGGGGTCTACGTAGCGCGCCTCGTCGCGGCATGCGGAGGAGAGGACTGAGGCACCGGCGCGCCGGCCGGGATCGTCACGCCACCCAACTCCACATCGCGTGTTGCCCGGCGCATCTGCGTGCCGATCGGCGCGACCCAGCGCAGACCTTCATCCACCGCCTTGGGCAGCAGGCGGTCGAGGTCGCTCCGGAGCGCCTTCATCTGCTCCGGATTGGTGAGTAGGCCAACCAGCACGGTGCCTGCGCCATGGCCGGGCTCCTGCATGCCGCCCAGCAACGCCACCTTGATGGAGGGCAAGAGGAAGGCACGGGCCCGGGTGCAGGCCGGCTCCATCCCGTCATGCAGCATGCGCGACATCGCTGAATCGTCGGGATGCTTTTCCAGCCGCTCGAAGATCGGGATGATGGCCGCCTCCACCTCGGCGCTGGCAGCGTCGGAGATTGCCTGTTTTTCAGGATCGTTCTCGTAGTTCGCTGCGCCGATTGCCATACCGTGGAACCAGCGCTGCAGTGTCTTCACGTCGACGCTGTCGAAACCGAGCGAGCGGGCGAGGCAGAGACTCGAGGTCGGCTCGAAATAGTGCGCCATCAAGTCGATCTCGCCGAGCAGCGCGATCCGCTCGAGATACTCCGCGACAATCGGCCGGGCGAGATCGTCGATGTACTCGGCAACGGCGCGCGGCCGGTATTTCTGATCGAAGCCGCGGCGCAGCTCGTCATGCACCGGCCCATCGCAGGTCAGGATGGTCGGTTTGCCCATGGAGCGTTCGACCGGCGAGGTGGGCACCTCCGCCGCGAACAGCTCGGAATTCTTGCTGACGAACTCGACATCCTGCCACCGC
This sequence comes from Dongia deserti, assembly GCF_003574735.1. Classification (GTDB taxonomy): domain Bacteria; phylum Pseudomonadota; class Alphaproteobacteria; order Dongiales; family Dongiaceae; genus Dongia_A; species Dongia_A deserti. The sequence goes on along the minus strand of NZ_QORW01000010.1, from coordinate 233,321 downwards.
GTCACGAACCAGACGTTGGCAGCCGGCACCCAGGCGACGGGCGATTCGCGGCGCAGGCGGGCGTAGATTGGATAAGGGTCGGCTTCCAGCTGCGCGACCGTGATCTCGTCGGCAAAGGCCATGACTCTCCTCCTTTGGCCAGGGGCGATCCCCTGGCCCGAGCGGCAAACCGATAGTGTATGCAGTACTGGATCGCTATTGCGCCGCCTGATGTGCGCCCAGGCGCGCGAAGCGGGCAGGTTCGCTCTGCTTGAGGCGATTGGCCGCGAGCGCCCCAAGAGCGGCGGCAATCGGAACAAGCGCCGGCAACGCGATGGCCAGCCACGGTGCGGCTCCGGTCAGCAGCCCGAAATTGGCAACGACCAGCACTGCGATGATCGCCAGCACGATGCCGGCCACCAACGGCGCAAGCGTGGCCTTGAAGACGGACGGCTCCAGGACCGGCTGCTGCTTGAAGAACGTCAGCACCGCAAAGGACACGAGCGCCATCAGCGTGATGACGCTGAGAGTGGCCGTGTTCGTCAGCCAGGTGAACAAAGCAAAGATTGGGTCCTGTCCCGTGATGACAAAGATGGCCATCACCGCAAGTGCCAGACCGGTTTGCAGAGCTGAGCCGAGGTGCGGGCTCTGATGCGAATCATGCGTCTGGCCGAGCTTCGCGGGCAGCAAGCCCTCGCGGCCAAGCACGTAGAAATAGCGCGCGGCGGCATTATGGAAGGCGAGCAGCGCCGCGAACACGCTGGTGACGAGCAGCAGGCTCATGATCCAGGTCAGCCAGGAGCCGGCGTACTGGTCGGACAAGCCGAACAGATAGTTGGTGGGATCCGTGAGACCGCCGAGCGTCTCCAGCAGCTTGTCGACGCCGACCGCAACCACCATGCACCAGGTGCTGATCGCATAGAAGATGCCGATGATCAGCACGGAGGCGTAGGTCGCACGCGGCACGGTGCGCTTCGGGTCTCGCGCCTCCTCGCTGTAGATCGTCGTCGCCTCGAACCCCATGAAGGCCGCGAAGCAGATCAGCACACCGATCGTGGCGGAGCCGGTGAAGAAGCTCTCCGGCGTGAAGCTCACCAGATCGAGGCCGGCGGCGCCGCCCTGGCCGATGATCGACGCATCCAGGATCAGGACAACGATGTACTCCGCGGTGACGAGGACCGCGAGCACCTTGGCCGAGAGGTCGATCTGGCGGTAACCGAGATAGGCGACGATCGCCAGTGCAACCAGCGACCACACCCACCAGGGCGCTGCGATGCCGAACATGCCCTCAAGGGTACCTGCTGTCACCGCACCGAACAGGCCGTAAAGCCCAATCTGCATCGTGTTGTAGGCGAGCAGCGCGATGTAGGCTGCCGCGCCGCCGGCGACACCGCCCAGGCCGCGTGAGGTGAAGGCGTAGAACGAACCGGCATTGGAGATGTGCCGTGCCATCGCCGTATATCCGACCGAGAAGACCAGGAGAATGAGCGTGACGAGAACGACCGCCGCCGGAATGCCCGGTCCGTTGCCGAGCAGCATGGCGATCGGGTATCCGCCGGCGACGGCAGTCAACGGCGCGGCCGCCGACACCACGAAGAAGGTGATTGCCGCAACCCCCAGCACGTTGCGACGCAGCTGGTCCGAACCTGGGGCACCCTTGGCCTGTACGGTCGATTGAAATGCTTCCGCCATCTTGTCCTCCCCTGACGCGTGAGCGAATCCAGCGGTTCCCGTCCGCCGTCGTTTCCATTCAGGCGAAATCCCTCGTTCACCGCCGCGCCAATTGCATCGGGCGGCGTGATTCAGGCACACCTTGGAAATTTAATCATTCGACGTCGAACGATATTACAAATCGGCGGCGGGAGCAAGAGCCGTGGCGATGGTCCTTGGAACAAGGCGGTGATCGATGCGGCATGGGGGCGTGCGACAAAGGGGGGCGCGCTTCGCGGCGCAAGGAGAAGACGTTTTGGCGTGATCGACGAGCCGTCATCGCCATCACGCGATGGCATTTCCGTCCTTCATCGGCGTCCTTGGCCGATGCTATAAGCGACGGGAACATCACCGGGAGCTGGCATTGAGCAGAGATCGTCACGGCGCAACAGGCAACGACCGGCAGCCGAGGCGCGCCGCACAAGGTGCCCATGGGAAGAAGGCGAAGAAACCCTTGGCCGAGCTCCTAGGCGAACAGAGGGTAGCGGGACTGCGGATCAACCTGCAGTCCATGGCCTTGATTTCCAACATTCATCGGGCCTCCGGCCTGATCCGGCAGCACTTCGAGCGCACGGTCCTGGATGAGGCGGGGTTGCACTGGTCGGCTTTTGTGACGCTCTGGTGCCTGTGGATCTATGGCGAGCTGGAGACTCGCCGGCTCGCTGTCGAGACCGGCGTCGCGAAGAGCACCCTGTCCAGCATCCTGAACATGCTGGAGGACCGCAAGCTGATCCGCCGGCGCGCCAACGAGGAGGAGCGGCGGCTGGTGATCGTCAACCTCACCGCCGCCGGCGCGGAGCTGATCAGCGCGTTGTTCCCCAAGTTCAACGCGGAAGAGACGCGCATCGCCGCGCGTCTGAGCTCGAAGCAGATGACGGCGGCCACAGATGCAATCCGCGTGATCCTGGCGACGATCGCGGAGCTCGATGCGCTCGATGACGAGGCGTCCTGACCAAGTGATCGAACCATCGCGCTTGACTCGGTGCCTGGCTTTGTAGATCATTCGACGTCGAACGGTTTTCGGAGCTGGCTAAAGATGCGCACTCGAATCGAGGGTGTCGAGGTCGATACGCGGCACTGGATCGCCGGCCGGCGCGTCGACAGCGCCGCGCGGTTCCAGTCCATCTCCCCGATCGACGAGGCCGTGATCGCGGACATGGCGGCGGGCAGCGCGATCGAGATCGAACAGGCAATCGAAGCGGCGTCGAGCGCCTTCAAGAGGTGGAAGCGCACCGCACGCGAGGAGCGCGCGAGGCTGCTGCACCGCATCGCGGACATCATTGAATCGCGGATCGAGGCCCTGGCGCAGGTGGAGACGCGGGACAACGGCTCGCTTCTGCGTTCGCATCGCCGTAGGGTCATGCCGCGGGTTGCGATGAACTTCCGCTTCTTCGCCGACTGGCTGCTGCAGCTGGATCATCCGGACTTCGACGTGCGCGGCCATCGTAATCATGTGAGCTGGGATCCGAGCGGTGTCGCAGCGATCATCACGCCGTGGAACGCGCCCCTGATGCTCGGCACCTGGCGCATCGCCCCGGCGCTCGCCGCCGGCTGCACGGTTGTCTACAAGCCCCCCGAGTGGGCGCCGCTCACGGCATCGCTGCTTGCCGACATCGCGGCAGAGGCGGGATTGCCCGACGGCGTGTTCAACGTGGTGCAGGGGATTGGCCGCGAGGCCGGCGCCGCGCTGGCGCGCCATCCCGGGATCCGGCGGCTCAGCTTTACGGGCTCGGTCGCGACGGCAAGGCAGATCGCCGCCGTGGCTGGCGCGAATCTAGTGCCATTGTCCTTCGAGCTGGGCGGCAAATCGCCGTTTGTCGTGTTCGCCGACTGCGATCTCGAGCTCGCCGTCAATACCGCTATCGGGCAGTACGACAATGCGGGGCAGGTGTGTCTTGCAGGGACGCGCCTGCTGGTCGAGGAGAGCATTCGGGATCAGTTCCTCGAGGCCTTTCTCGCCAAGGCAACAGCGATTCGCCAAGGCGATCCGCGCGACGAGGCGACGGATATCGGGCCGCAGATCAGCCGGCCGCATTTCGAGCGCGTCGACGGCTTCGTGCAGCGTGCCATTGCATCGGGGCTGAAGCCGGTGCTGGGCGGTGCGCCGAACCGCGATCTGGGTGGCCTCTATTATCGGCCGACCCTGTTCCTGGATCCGCCGGCGGGATCCGAGATCCTGCGCGATGAAGTCTTCGGTCCGGTGCTTTGCCTGCAGGGCTTCCGCAGCGAGGAAGAGGCGATCGCGCTCGCCAACGATACGGAGTACGGCCTCGCCGCGGTCATCATGACCGGCGATCACGAGCGCGCCAAGCGCTTCACATCGCAGGTCTCCGCCGGTCTGGTGTGGAATAATTGCTTCTTCGTACGCGATCTGCGGCAGGCCTTCGGCGGCAACGGCAAGTCCGGTATCGGGCGCGAGGGCGGCACCTGGTCCTTCGATTTCTATTGCGACGTCAAGAACAGCGTCTATGCGCCGGTTGGGTGGAGGAAAGATGGGTGAGGTCGTTGGTTGCGGGCTGCTCGCCCATGTTCCGACCGTCATGCTGCCGGAGGATATCCGGCACGAGCTGAATAACGGCCGCGACTTCACGGTCGTCGAGGGCTTTCGCCGGCTGCGCCGCGAGGTGCTGTCGGAGCTCGATTACGATCTCGTCATCGTCTTCGATTCCCACTGGTTCACGACGGTCGAGTTCGTGATCACCGGCCACGCGCACCGCACCGGGAAGTACACGTCGGACGAGCTGCCGCGCGGCATGTCGCAGGTGCCGTACGATCTGCCCGGCGATCCTGCGTTCGCGAAGGCGGCGGCCGCGCTGGGGCGAAAGCATGGGACCTGGATCACCGCGATCGACGACCCCTGCCTGCCGATCCAGTATGCGACAGTGAATCCCGCCACCTATCTGCAGCGCGGCCAGGAGGCCTGGGTGTCGGTGAGCTGCGCCCAGACCGCGGAGACTGAAGACTTCCTGCGTGTCGGCCGCGCGCTGCGCGAGGCGATCGCGGCCTCGGACCGGCGCGTGGTCCTGATGGCATCCGGTGCGATGAGCCACAAGTTCTGGCCGCTGCGCCAGTTGCGCGACCATGAGGCGGCCGGCGTCGAGCACATCTTCAGCCCGGCGCATTCTGCCGCCGACCTGGAGCGCATCGAGTGGCTGAAGGCCGGCGATCATGCGCGCGTCCTCGCCACCATGCCGGAGTTCCTGAAGTTCAAGCCGGAAGCCAATTTCGGCCATTATGTGATGATGGCGGCCACCATGGGCGAAGGGGAGTGGACCGCGCCCGGCAGGTTGTACAGCGAGTACGAGAATGCGATCGGAACGGGCCAGGTGCATGTCTGGTTTGACCAACCGCGCAACGGCTGGAACGGGGGCCGATAGAGCAGGGAGGATGACCATGCGGGAGTTTCGTCGGATCTTGCTGGCCGGCGCCGTGGTCGAGGTCGAGCGGCAGGGCGAGGAACTGCTGGCGCGTGACGGCCGGCGCGTCGCGATCGCGGATGCCGTGCACCTGCCGCCGGTGGTGCCCACGAAGATCATCTGCGTCCATCTCAATCACGTGAGCCGTGTGCGTGAGTTCCAGATCAAGCTCACCGCCACGCCGACCTACTTCCACAAGCCGCTCTCCTCGCTGAATGCGCATGGCGGCGATGTCGTGCGGCCCAGGCGTTGCAAATGGCTGAACTATGAAGGCGAAGTCGCGATCGTGATCGGCAAACGCTGCCGCAACATTTCGCAGCGCGAGGCAGGCGAGTATATCGCCGGCTACACCATCGCGAACGACTTCGGCCTGCACGACTTCCGCGATACCGATGCGGGCTCGATGCTGCGTGTGAAGGGCAGCGATACCTTGTGCCCGCTTGGTCCCGCTCTCGTGACCGGCTGGGACTTCCACAACAAGTATCTGCGCACCTACGTCAACGGCCAGCTCAAGCAGGACGGCAACACGTCAGAGATGACCTGGGACATGCATTACCTGGTCGCCGACATCGCGCGCAACATCACGCTGGAGCCGGGCGACGTGCTGCTGTCCGGCACGCCGGCGAATTCGCGGCCCGTGCAGCCCGGCGATCTGGTGGAGGTCGAAGTGGAAGGGCTGGGCCGCCTCTCCAACCGCATCGTAGAAGGGCCGGAGCCGATCCGCGAAGACGTCGGCGCGCAGCCGACGGAATCGGAGGAAGTATTATCGACCGCGCTCGGCGGCGATTGGGAGTTCCGCGGCATCCGCCCACCGAAGAAGCCGGGAGCCTGAGCGATGAACGAGCAGAAAGGGTTCTTCTACCCGCGCAGCGCCACCGGCCAGTCTTCGCTGTTGCCGCCGCCGCCCTGGTACTATGCGGGTGATTTGCTGACGGTCGAGTTCCGCACCGACCCAGTGCGCGTGGCCGAGCTGCTGCCCGCGCCCTTGACACCAGCGTCGGAAGATCCGGGTGCGGTCGCCCTCATCTGGGCGGACTGGCAGTCCTGCGGCGGCACGCAGGCGGAGATACTGGACCCCGTGCGCGCGCAGTACAAGGAGTGCTTTGCGGTGGTGCGCTGCACGTTCAAGGGGCGCACCTATTCACGCTGCATCTATATCTGGGTGGACAAGGATTTCGCCCTGCTGCGTGGCATCCATCAGGGCTATCCGAAGAAGCTCGGCTCCATCCACATGACGCGGCCGCATCCCTTCGCGCCGGCGCCGCAGGTTGCGGCGGGCGGCAAGTTCGGCGCGACCCTCGCGGCCAACGACCGGCGGCTGGCCGAGGCTATCATCACGCTGATCGAGCCGGCCGAGCGCAACGGCTTCGTCAACGGCCACCCAATGGCGCATCACCGTTGGCTGCCGGCGATCGACGGCAAGGGCGATGCCCATGCCGAGCTGATCGAATCCACCGGCGCGAAGTTCGAGGGCGGTCAGCCCTGGCGCGCCAAGCTTGATCATTTCGCGCTGTTCGACTCGCCGACCGAAGAGCTGGCACGCCTCGAGGTGCGGGAAGTCATCGGCGCCTACTACCGCCAGATCGGTGTGGTGTGGAATGGGGGTAAATCCCTGATGCCCCGGATCGAAGGCTAACCTGCGCAGCTGAGCCGGAAGCGAAGTGAGAGCAGATCAATGACGACGTTCGCCCCGACCGACAACGGCCACGCCGATCTGTCTAGCCACGATTCCTTCCTGGCCGGCGCGCCACATAACACCTTCGCCCGCATGCGGCGCGAGGAGCCGCTGGCCTGGAACGAGATGACGGGCGGCAAAGGTTTCTGGTCGGTTACGCGCCACGCCGACGTGCTGGAGCTCAATCGCAATTATGAGCTCCTGAGCTCGGCGCGCGGCATCCGTATGGAGGACCAGACTCACGAGGAATACATGGCGCGGCGGACCTTCCAGGAGACCGATCCGCCAGAGCATTCGCGCACGCGCGTGCTGGTGAGCAAGGCCTTCTCCAAGCCGGTGGTCGCGCAATTCGAAGGGCAGATCCGGGCAATCTGCGATTCCATCCTCGATGACGTGATCGCGCGCGGCGCGTTCGATGCAGTGAAGGACGTGGCACGGCAACTGCCGATGCGCATGCTGGGCCAGATCATCGGCGTTCCGGAAGCGGACCTCGACTGGCTGGTGGAGAAGGGCGACCAGCTCATCGCCAACACCGATCCGGAATTCACCGAACATGTGCTGGACAAGGCCGACACCGACGCCTATCGGCTGATGCCGTTCCGCTCACCCGCCGGCGCCGAGCTGTTCGACTATGCCAAGGCCTTGATGCGGGACAAGGAACAGCGCGGCGACACCAGCGGCGTGCTGCACCTCATCCTGCAGCCCGATTCCCACGGCAACGTGATCTCGGAGATCGAGTTCCGCAATTTCTTCTGCCTGCTGGTGGCGGCCGGCAATGACACCACGCGCTACTCGATCGCGGCCTCGCTCTACGCGCTCGCCAACCGGCCGGAGTTGGCCACGGAGCTCAAGGACGGCGATGCGCAGATCTGGGAAACGGCGCCGGACGAGCTCATCCGCTGGGCTTCGCCCACCATGCACTTCCGCCGTACCGCGACGCGGGATTTCGAGATGCACGGCAAGCGGGTGAGGGCGGGCGACAAGGTCCTGCTGTGGTTCGTCTCCGCCAACCGGGACGAGACGGCTTTCGACAAGCCCTTCGAGATCAACCTGCGGCGCTCGCCGAACCGGCACGTGGCGTTTGGACAGGGCGGGCCGCATGTCTGCCTCGGCATGTGGCTGGCGCGGCTGGAGGTCAGGATCCTGCTCCAGGAGCTGGTTAAGCGCATCGCGAGGGTCGAGCAAACGGGGCCACACGAATTCCTGCGCTCGAACTTCATCGGCGGCATCAAGCGGCTGCCGGTACGCATCCATCATTGAGGCCGAACGTCTGGGAGAGATCGATGGCGGTGGGGGGGAGATTGAGGCTGCTGTTCTGCGACCATCTCAGCCTGGCGCGCGGCAAGTATCTGCCGGCCAGCAAGATGGGCAACGGCTCCTCGCGGTTCTGCCAGGGCACCTTCGCGGTGACCTACGACAAGGAGCTGGTGCCGGCACCCGGAGGCTCGATGCTGGAAGGCCTGCCGGACATGGACGCGGTCTATATCGAGGAGGACATCCGCGAGGGCTGGGAACCCAATACCAAGGTCGTGATCGCCGACCTGTTTGCGAGCGACGGCAAGCCGCTGCCGCTCTGCGGGCGCAGCCTGCTCAAGCGCACCTTGAAGCAGTGGCAGGACCTCGGCTACAGCCCGAAAGTGGGCCTCGAGCTCGAGGCCTATGCATTCCAGCGCGATGCGGACGGAAAGATGGTTCCGTACCAGACGCCCGGCGCCTATGTGTACGGCACCGGCCGCTATGTCGACCCGCTGCGATTCACCGACGCGATCTGGGAGAAGGCGAGCGACGTCGGGTTCCACATCGACTGCTTCACCTCGGAATACGATTCGCCGCAGTTCGAGTTCACGCTGACCTATGACGACGCCGTCAAGGCGGTCGACGATGTCTTCCTGTTCCGCCTGATGGCGCGGGAGGTCGCGCTCGATCACGGCATCGTCTTGACCTTCATGCCCAAGCCGATCCTCAGCCTGGGTGGCAACGGGCTGCACGTCAATTTTAGCTTCCTCGATCGGCAGGGCAGGAACGCCGTGGGCGAATCCGGTGACGTCGCGCACATGACCGACCTGACGCGCGGCTGCATCGCCGGCCTGATGCGTCACCATCGCGGTATGGCGGGCCTGATCGCGCCGACCGTCAACTCCTATCAACGGCTGAAGCCCGCCAGCCTCTCCGGATACTGGTGCAACTGGGGTGTGGATCACCGCGGCGTCACGACCCGGCTGTCGACGGAACATGGCGCGAAGTCGCGCATCGAACATCGTATGGGTGACGCGGCGGCCAATCTCTACACCTTGACCGCGACGGTACTGCAGGCGGCGCGGCTTGGCTTTACGGAGAAATACGAGCTGCCGCCGGCCGAAAGTGCTGACTGCTTCACCGGGCATGACGCCAAGGTTGCAGCGCCGGAGTCTCTCGCAGAAGCGCTGCAGGCGCTGGCGGCCGATACCAAGCTCGTTGCGGCTGTGGGTGAATTGCTGGTGCAGAACCATATTGGCATCAAGGAGGTCGAGATCCAGAAGACCAGCGAACTCGAGGGTGACGCCCTGCGCGACTACTACATCCACTACGTCTGAGCGGAGCCACCGATGCCCAAAATCACCTGGATCCTGCACGACGGCCGCTCGATCTCCGCGGAAGTGGCGGTCGGGCACAACCTGATGGAAGCCGCGGTCGCCAACAGCGTGCCCGAGGTGATCGGCGAATGCGGCGGCTGTCTCTCCTGCGCCACCTGCCACGTCTATGTCGATCCGGCCTGGTACGAGAAGACCGGCGGGCCTGGCGACATGGAAAGCGAGATGCTGGAGATCACCTCCGCCGAGCGCCGGTCGGTGAGTCGCCTCAGCTGCCAGATCAAGGCGAGCGAGGAGCTGGACGGCCTCGTCCTGCACGTTCCCCACATCTAGCACGCGCATGGCTGACCCCATCATCATCGTTGGGACGGGACAGGCGGGCGCCGCCCTGTCCGCGAAGCTCAGGGTGCTGGGCTACTCCGATCCGCTTGTCATGATTGGCGAGGAGCCGGTCCTGCCTTATCAGCGGCCGCCGCTTTCCAAGAAGTACGCATCGGGCGAGTTGCAGTTCGAGCGCCTTCTGATCCGGCCGCCGGGTTGGTACGCCGAGCAGCAAGTCGAGGTTCGATTGGGTGCCTCCGTCGCTTCCCTCGATCCCATGGATCGGACGGTCAAGCTCGACGACGGGTCGGTGCTGCGCTACGCCAAGCTTGCCTTGACCACTGGCTCACGGCCGCGCCTGCTGCCGGCTGAGCTCAGCGGCAATCTCGGCGGCGTCTTCACGACCCGCACAGTCGCCGACGTCGACGCGATCGCGCCGCTGCTTGTGCCCGGCAAGCGATTGCTGGTGATCGGCGGCGGGTATATCGGCCTGGAGGCGGCAGCGGTCGCAGCGACCAGAGGCCTGAAGGTGACGATCGTCGAGCTGGCAGATCGCATTCTGCAGCGCGTCGCGGCCTCCGCGACCGCGGACTACTTTCGCGCGCTGCATCGACGCCACGGCGTGACAATCCTCGAATCGGCGGCACTCGATCGCCTGGTCGGAGACAACGGTCAGGTTGCCGGCGCGGCGCTCAAGGATGGCCGGACACTCGAGGCCGATCTCGCTATCGTCGGCATTGGCATCATTCCTAATGACGAGCTCGCGCGCAGGGCGGGCTTGGTAGTGGACGATGGCATTATTGTTGACGGATTGTGTCGGACCTCGGCGCCGGAAATCTACGCCGCCGGCGACTGCGCCCGCTTTCCGTGGCGCGGCGTTTCGACCAGGTTGGAGTCGGTGCAGAACGCGATCGACCAGGCGGAACACGTCGCAGCCGCCATGCTGGGCGCGCAGAGCGACTACGACCCGGTGCCCTGGTTCTGGTCGGACCAGTATGAGGTCAAGCTTCAGATCGCAGGGCTGAACCGCGGCTACACCGATTGCATCCTCCGGACCGGCAAGAGGGAGGGCAGCGCCTCGATCTGGTACTACCGAGGCGATGCCTTGATCGCCGTCGATGCGATGAACGATGCCCTCTCGTACGGGATAGCCAAGAAGCTGCTCGAGGCAGGGCGCACGGTCCCGAAGGCCGCAGTTGCGGACCCCGGCACCGAGACGAGAGCGCTTCTGTCAGCGTGAAGATCACCGTCCGCAGTCGAGTCGCCCGCTTCCAGCGCACCTGCCTGAAACTGAACGGGCCGCAGGCCGTCTATAATCCGGCGAGCTTGCAACGACCGCGCAACGCCGGCGGCGACATCGTCGGCGCCAACTATGACCCCAGCCATCCGATGTGGATGGGGAACAACCCGCTGGCCGCCGTGAGGACGCGGGGTGGTTTGCAAGTCGCCAACAGTCTGGACCGTTTCGGCTGCCTCGCGCCGCCATACACTAATCGCAGACACAGATCGGTAAGCCCTCTACTGTGCAGTCCACGCACCGTCGACCGAGATGGCCGTGCCGGTGATCTGATCGGCCGCCGGCGAGCACAGGAATGCGACTGTCCCGCCGAGTTGCTCCGGCGTTACGAAGCTCCGCGAGGGCTGCTTGTCTCCAAGAAGGCTCATCTCCGCCTTCTGCCGGCTGATCTTCTCGCGGGCCGCAATGTCTGCAATCTGCTTCTCGACCAGTGGGGTCAGCACCCAGCCAGGGCAGACGGCGTTGGCGGTGATGCCGGTGCCGGCTGTCTCCAAACCGACCACCTTGGTCAGCCCGACCATCCCGTGCTTGGCAGCGACATAGGCAACCTTATGGACCGAGCCGACCAAGCCATGAGCCGAGGCGATGTTGATGATCCGGCCCCAGCCCCGCTTCTTCATTTGCGGAAGGGCGGCGGCAATACCGTGGAACGCGGCCGACAGGTTGATCGCCAGGATCGCGTCCCACTTCTCGGCCGGAAACTCCTCGACCGGCGCCGTGAACTGGATGCCCGCATTGTTCACGAGGATGTCGACGCGGCCCAACTTCTCTATCGTCGCTGAAATCAGTCCGCGCACCGCCTCGCCTTTCGACATGTCGGCTCCGTCATAAAGAGCATGCACACCGTGCTCGCGCTCGATGCCGGAACGGATCGTTTCGATCTCGCCGGCATCGCCGATGCCGTTCAGCACGATATCCGCGCCGTGACTGGCCAGCACCTTGGCGATTCCAAGGCCGATGCCGCTGGTCGATCCGCTGACGATCGCAACCTTGCCCTTCAACATGACTATCTTTCCTTGTGATGAGAATTATGCGCGATGCTCACGATGGACGTCGTGGGTGACGATGCCCAGCTCTGGTGCTGGCCTGTCCAGACGGCGCGGATCAGCCAATGTGCGGCGGATATCCTCCAGGCCGCTCTGCCAATGCTCGCGCATCGCGTCCAGCCCGAACTCATAGTCCTTGGAATGGCCTTCGAAGGCTTTGGACTGATAGATCAGATGGACGATGTTATAGGCGCGATGGCAGGCCAGGTCGGCGATCGCCTTGACGTCCGCATCACTCCTGGCCGCTTTCGGCAGCTTCTCCATCAGCTGCTGCAGCGCATGCCGCATCTTCTGCATCTGCAGCATGTGGTTCGTGATGGCACGGGTCCGGCTGGAATACTGGATGTCCTTCTGCCGGCTCGCGACCTCCATCAGATCGTAGGGCAGCCGGCCCTTCGCAGACCACAGATCCACCTGGAAGGTCAGGGTATCGCGCCGCGGCTCGCTTGATAGGACACGCGAGAGCGGCGTGTTCGAGACCATGCCGCCATCCCAGTAATATTCGCCATCGATCTCGATCGCCGGGAACCCTGGCGGCAAGGCACCCGATGCCATGAAGTGCTCCGCTCTCAGACGACGTTGCGCCGTATCGAAATAGACGAGATTGCCGCAGCGAATGTTCACCGCACCGACGCTGACCCTGACCTCGCCGGAATTCAGGCGATCGAAGTCGATCAGCCGCTCCAGCGTGTCACGCAGCGGAGCGGTATCGTAGAAGCTCGTGGCGGAGTCGCCAGAGAACATCGACAGGAACGGCGGCGGGAAGCGCGGCTTGAAGAACCCGCTCTGGCCCATGAGCAAGGCCCGCATCGCGGCTGCGATGTTATGGGCCGAGCGCAGATCCATCGTGAACGGCAAGCCCTCCGTCAGACCTTCGTTCACCGGCCATTCGACCGGGCTGGCGCAAATCGTTTCCCAGAACTCGCGAAGCCGATCCATACGCTGGGACTCGGGCGAGCCCGCGATGATCGCAGCGTTCAGCGCCCCGATCGAGATGCCCGCCACCCAGTTCGGCCGGATGCCCGCCTCGTGCAGGCCTTCATAGACACCTGCTTGATAGGCGCCTAGGGCACCGCCGCCCTGCAGCACGAGGGCGATCACGTCGTAGTCCGGCGCCTCGAACCGGCCGGCAGCACTCACCAATTCCTTCCGCTTCAATCGACGCATCTCAGTCCTCCTGGAATGTTAGCCAAGGTAGTCATGCACGACAGTGCCGAGACCAAGCGTCAGGTCGGCGACTACATGCTTGGCCGACAGCACCTCCAGCACGGGCAGCTCGGCGACGGGCGCGAGGGCGTGCGGAGAGAGCTGCAAAGCGGCCGGTCCGGTCCATGCACCTTTCACGGTCACATCCTCGAGGTAGTACCGCACCAGCTCACAGATCCGCGGGCTGCCGTCGACATGCGGGATGACCTTGAGCAGGAAGTTCGGAGCACCGAGGCCCTTGGTCTCCGCGATCACATCGAGAGCGCGGTGCTTGTAGCCCATCGTGCCGGTCGCGATCCGGACCGATCCGTAGTTCAGCGTGCCGACCAGCGTATCGGTCTCGACCGCCAAGCTTGGCTGTGCCAGCTTCTTGGGAAAGCCCCAAAGCTCGCGGCCGGCGGCGATCGGGGGATGGTCATTCAGGAACATCTGGTGCGTATAGCTTCCGGCCTCGCCCCGGTAGCGGACCGGGATCACCTGGCCGCTCTCGGTGTAGTCGCCGAAGCCGGTCGAATCAGGCATGCGGATGAACTCGTAATTCACCACCGGCTCGATGACTTCGAGCGGCTCCGGCACCACGCAGCGCAACGCCTCGAGATCGGTGCGATACTTGATGATGAAATACTGCCGATCCACGAAGCGATAGGGTCCGGGCGGGAAGGCCGGGCTCGTTGGCGGCATGGCGAATGCGGTCTTGCGCAGGATGGATCCATCCATGGTGTTTTTCTCCGGTGGCTAGAGGTTCGATCAGGGGCACGCGATGCCAAGTCCGCCGTCGACGGTGATCACCTGCCCCGTGACCCATTCGGAGGCGGGATCGGCAAGCCACACGATCCATCGTGCGACTTCCTCCGGGATGCCGCGGCGCCCGAGCGGGATCCGTTCGCGCTCTCGATCCTTGACCGCCTCGGCCTGTTCCGGAGAGAGCCCCATCATTCCTGTCAATGCCCCTGTCTCAGTGGGACCCGCCGCGACCGCGTTGACGCGCACGCCTTGCGGCGCAAGCTCAAGCGCCCAGCAACGCGTCAAGTGGTCCAGCGCAGCCTTGCTCGCCGCGTAGTGGGACAGCCCGGCCGCCGGCTTTTGGCCGAACGTACTCGAGACGTTGATGATGGATCCCTTCGACGCCGCCAGGTAGGGAAGCGCCGCCGCGGACAGCAGACTGGGGCCGAGCACATTGACCGCGAACATGCCGGCGATCTTTTCGGCCGTCGCGTCCGTCATCGGGAGAATTGCGCCCGCCCCGGCATTGTTCACCAGGATGTCCACGCGCCCCCACGTATTGAGCGTCTCGTTGATCGTGCGTGCGGCGTCGGTCGGCACAGAGACGTCCGCTGTCAACCCGGCAATGTTCGGATGGTTGCTCATCGCCTCCTTGAGGGGGCCGGCGCGGCGCCCGGTGATGATCACCTTCGCACCTTGCGTTGCGAAGCCGAGTGCCGCGGCGCGCCCGATACCCGAGGTCCCACCGGTGACGATGGCGACTTTGTTCTTCAATCCTTGCATGTCGGCGCTTCTTACTGCGTTACCGGGTCGTCGATGACGAGGTTGGTTTCGTCGGTGTCGACAACGAACACGGCCAGTAGCTTGGCAGGTTCAGTGTCGCTGGCATTCGCGCTGACACCGTGGTGATCGCCCGGCATCTCGGCGAAGTTCTCGCCGGCGCGATACACTGTGATCGGACCGCCGTTGACCTGGCTGCGGATCGCGCCTTCCAGGACGGTCGCGTAGATGAAGGCGGAATCCGGGTGGGTGTGCGCCGGTGACGAGCCGCCGGGTTCGTACTCGACCAGCACCCCTTTCATGCTCTTGCCGGGCACGTTCGGCAGCGGATGGTCGAACACCACCCTGACCTTGGATAAGTCACCGGCCGATGCAGGGGTGAGCACGAGGGTTGCGAGAATGATCCCGCCGATGAGTCGCGTGAACATCTGAATCTCCTGGGCTTGGTGTGATTGCTTGCGCTTGATCCGCTCGGCGCTATGCCTGGGCGAGCCACGCTTCGAACGACGTGGACCCGATGTGCGGATTGTCGCCGGGGGTGAGGGACTTGTCGTTCAGCTCCGTGCCGAAATAGCGCGCGTGGACGTCGGTGACCACTTTGCGGGCATCGTGCTTTGCCGCGAGATAGCGGCGCACGAGATCGTCGAGGCCGATGCGTTCCGGCCCGGCCAATTCGATCACGCCGTTCGCCGGCGCCATCGTTGCCACCTTGGTCACTAAAGCGGCGACGTCGTTGGACGCGACGGGCTGCAGATGAGCGGGCGACAGGCGAACAGTCTGGCCGTCTGTCGCGGATTGGGCGATCCCGCCGAGGAACTCGAAGAACTGGGTGGAGCGGATGATCGTGTAGGGGATTCCGGACGCCTTGATCAGCTCTTCCTGGGCGGCCTTCGCCCGAAGATAGCCGCTTTCCGGCAGTCGGTCGCTGCCGACCACCGAAAGGGCAATGTGATGCCGCACGCCAGCAGCCTTTTCCGCGGCGGCGATGTTGCGGCCCGCCGTCTTGAAGAAGTTCATGACGTCATCGTCCGCGAACGAGGGGGAGTTCGCGACGTCAATGACGATCTGCGCGCCCGCGAGCGCTTCGGCAAGCCCTTCTCCGGTAATGGTGTTGACGCCCGTGTTGGGCGCCGCCGCGATAACCTCATGGCCCTTCTGGCGCAGGTTCGAGACGACCTTGCTGCCGATGAGGCCGGTGCCGCCGATGACAACGATCTTCATGATTGCTCCTCCATCTGGTGGGTGATGGATGGAAGATGGCCGAGGACGCGCGAAAAGACTTTGCCGCAACGTCCAAATTGCCTTGAGTTTCTGTCCAATAGTGCCCGAGGTCCCGGTAACATTGACCGACAAGAGACACACAGGCGCGATATGGCCTCGCAAAATTCCTTAATATCACCCTGTCGGACTGACGGCGAGACGGCGCGCCGGTCTTGGGCGGCGCCGGCTCTGTCACGATTATGAAGAGTGCGATCAGAACGATCGCCGCGAGCAGCTCCAGAACGAACTCCTGCATCCGATGGTTCAGGGCTTCTTGCCGGCAGCTCACTGCACGACGTAGACGTTGACCTGCTGCCGCGATGACGATGGCCTTCATGATTGTTCCTCCATCCAAGGCTGATGGATGGAGGATGGGCCACATCGAGCTACAAGACTTTCAGACGACCTCGAATTTGCCGTGGATCATTGTCCAAAACGTCCGCAATCACGGTAGTAGTATTGCGTGGAGGGAGATCCACAACGCCGGTCGCGCATGGCCAAGTCACCATAGGCTCCAGGTCCGCTGGGTACCTGCACGTCTATGCAGGATACCTGCCGATGATCGTTTTGCGCGACGCCAGGATGCGGCCCGGCCCATGTGCGGCAGCGAACAGCAGGCCGGCCAGCATTGTGAAGTGCATGAGGAACGCGCGGAACTCATGTTGCCCAACCTCGCCCTGCCAATACGATGGCCCATGAAACGTAAGGCCCAGGAAGGTCACATAGAGTCCAGCGAGAAGGCAGGTCTCGGCGAAATAGGCGCCGGTCAGGAAGCCAAGGACCAGCAGCACCTCGAAGATCACCGCCAGCCACGCCAGCGCGGTTGGGACCGGGAAGCCGGCGAAGGCGATATAGCCCGCCGTACCATTGATATCCATGAACTTGACGCTGAAGGCCATGGTGAAGAACGCGAGGAAGATCAGACGGCCGACAAGAATGGTGATGGCAGTCCAACCGGGCTGGGACGTGCTGCTGGTCATGGATTCCCCGTCGCTGAATGTCGAGCTGGTGCTCCGGCGCTCTTGCAATCCAACCGCGCGCGAGAGTAGCTCGGCGCGCGTCTCGGCGCTACCCACGTGCTCGAACGAGGTGTCCGGATTGGTCCGGGGTCAGCCGAACCTTGAGCGCGCCGACGATCTCGCGCGTGACCTCGTCCTGGACGGCGAAGATGTCGGTGAGATCCCGGTCGTAACGGTCCGCCCAGACGTGCGCGTTCGTCGCGGCGTCGATCAGCTGGGCGGTGATGCGCACCCGATTGTCGACCTTCCGCACGCTGCCTTCCATCACGTAGCGGACCCCGAGCTCGCGACCGACCTGAGTGATGCTCACCGGACGACCCTTGTAGGTGAAGGTCGAGTTGCGCGCGACGACCAGCAGCCCGGCAACCCTTGCGAGGTCGGTGATCAGGTCCTCGGCCAGCCCATCGGCGAAATGCTCTTGCTCGGGGTCGGTGCTCATGTTGTCCAACGGCAGAACCGCGATCGAGGGCGAGCTCGAAAGGGTGGGAACGGGTGAAGGCACCGGTCCGGCCAAGCCGAGGGCGACGCGGTAGGCCCGGACGGGCCGGGCGATGTTCTTGACGCGTTGTTCGCCCAGATCCTCGAACCGCACGGTGGCGATCTTGTCTCGCACTTGCTCGTGCGCGGAGGCCGATAAGCAGATGCCGCCCGGCTCCGCCAAGGCCTCAAGGCGGGCGGCGACGTTGACGCCATCGCCGTAGAGGTCGTCGTTCTGCACGATCACGTCGCCAAGGTTGAGGCCGATCCGAAATGCCAGCCGCTGGTTCTCGGGCACGGCGTGGTTCCGCTCGGCCATGCCGCGCTGGACATCGACAGCACACCTGACCGCATCGACCACACTGGCGAACTCGACGAGCAGGCCGTCGCCGGTTGTCTTGACAATCCGGCCGGCGTGCTCAGCGATGGCGGGATCGATCAGGTCGCGCCGGTGCGCCGTCAGCGCGGTCAGGGTGCCGTCCTCGTCGGCGCCCATGAGCTGGCTGTAGCCGGCGACGTCCGCCGCCAGGATAGCACAGAGCCGCCGCACGTTTCTTTCCGCTGCCATGTCCATGTGCCGTGCTGCATTCGAGTGAACGGAGTTTTGCCGATTGGGAGGTCGAAAGGCTTTGCAGCCACCTTGCAGTATGCTTGAATTTCGCATCATTGTTCGTCCAAGGACCCTACGGCCAGGCGGAAACTGGTCGCTTCATCCATTCGACCATCGCGTGGGCCCGCTTGCTTGGGCTCTGGCAAACAGGCGGGCGCTACATGCGATTCCAGTTTGAGGACTTTGTGCTCGACCCAGATCGGCGGGAACTCGCCCGTGGGATCGAGACGATTGCGCTCGGACCGCAGGTCTTCGACTTGCTGCTTCACCTGGTGCGAAACCGCGAGCACGTCGTAACTAAGGACAACCTGATCGATGTGGTGTGGGGCGGCCGGATCGTCTCGGAATCCACCCTGACCAGCCACATCAACGCGGTGCGCAAGGCGATCGGAGATACCGGCGAAGAACAACGCCTGGTCCGCACGATCGCGCGCAAGGGCTATCGGTTCGTAGGCGATGTGCGGGAGGCCGATGCATCAAAAAGCGCGGATGCCGCCAAGCCCGACGGGACAGGCTTGGCAGTACCAGACCGGCCATCCATCGCTGTCCTGCCGTTCCTGAACCTCAGCGGCGACCCAAGCCAGGATTACTTCGTGGACGGAGTGGTGGACGACATCATCTCGGCCCTGTCCCGAATGCGCTGGCTGTTCGTCATCGCGCGCAATTCGAGCTTCACCTACAAGGGACGAGCGGTCGACGTGAAGCAGGTTGGCCGGGAACTTGGCGTGCGCTACGTGCTCGAAGGCAGTATTCGCAAGGCGGCAAACCGGGTGCGGATCACCGGTCAGCTCGTCGACGCGAACACGGGAGCGACTCTCTGGTCGGAGCGCTTCGAAAGCGCGCTCGATGACATCTTCGAATTGCAGGACCAGATGGCCACCAGCATCGTCGGCGCGCTCGTGCCGCACCTGGAGAGTGCGGAGATCGAGCGCGCACGCCACAAACCGACCGAGAATCTTGACGCCTACGACTACTATTCGCGCGGCATGTGGAAGTTCCGGCAGGTTTCCAGGAGCGCGATCGACGAGGCGCTGCCACTGTTTTACGAGGCAATCGAGCGCGATCGAGGTTTCGCTTCGGCCTATGCCATGGCCGCCTGGTGCCATTCCTGGCGCAAGCTCAGTCGCTGGGTGACCGATCTCGAGCGGGAGGTTTCAGAAGGCACGCGTCTTGCCCGCCGGGCTGTGGAATTGGGCCAGGACGACGCCGTTGCTCTGGCGGCGAGCGCGCATGCGCTGGCGCATTTGGCCCACGATTTCGACGGCAGCATTGCATTGCTGGATCGGGCGCTGGTGCTGGACCCGAATCTCGCGGCTGGATGGTATCTGGGCGGGTTCCTGAGAATCTGGCGCGGCGAGCTGGACGAGGCGATCGATCGGATCGCCCGGGGGATGCGGCTGAGTCCGTTGGGTCCGGACATGCAGCGGATGGAGGTGGGAACCGCAATGGCGCATCTGCTGGCGGGTCGCACGGAGGACGCCTTGTCATGGGCGGAAAAGGCATCAAGGCATATGTCGGATCAAGCGCTGCCGATCACCATCCTCGCCGCCATCTATGCGCGTGCTGGACGCGGCGATGAGGCCGGGCTGGCGATGCAACAGCTTCGCCGGCTCGATCCGGCGCTGCGACTCTCCAATCTTGGTGAATGGCTGCCATTCCAGCGCCCCCAGGATCTCGCGACCTTCGCCGATGCTCTTCGCGAGGCTGGTTTGCCGGAGTGACTGGTAAGATTGCAGCCAACCGTTGCGCGATCTGAAGGACAGTCGGTCGACTGCGCAAGTTGATATGCCGTCAAGCTCGGTTAGTCGATACCGTTTCGGCCTCGCTCGCTCCGGCCTCGATGTCGATGACTGGAATGGGCTGACGGGGCGTCGCCATCTCGCGCTCGTGCGGTGCGAGGGCACACTTCATCCAGCGCGGCCAGAAGTCCCGGGGCGATGCTTTGCCGTCCATTGCCAGGATCGTACTGCGCATCCAGGCGGCATCTAACCGGCCGGATCGGCCTCTGTTGCTTGATGGTCCACTAACGATCAGAGTGCGCGTTCAGGCAGACCGTGCTTTTCGAGCCACTTCGGACCTGGGCCGCGCATGTAGTGAAGTTCAGGCCGATATGGGTCAAATAGACGCGCTACTTGCTTTTGCCAGCACCGTATCACGATATGAAACATGGCCGCTGGCGACGAGATGCCGGATGTTGCAACTCTGATGACGACGATCTTCACGGCCACTCCTCCATCCGAGGCTGATGGGTGGAGGATGGGCCAAACGGAGCTACAAGACTTTCAAACGATCTCGAATTTGTCTTGGGTTTTTGTCCAAAAACGCCCGCGATCACGGTAGTATGGCGTGCCGAGAGATCGCATACATCACCGAACTCGGACCGAATCCCGCTTTTATCAGATACTTGTGGACTGGCGGTATGGATGCTCACCCGCGCCATGGAATGATGAGATTTTCCTTCGGAGATCACGTGCTCGATCCGGAACGGCGGGAACTTATCCGCGGATCCGAGACGATCGTGGTCGGACCGCAGGTCTTCGATCTGCTGCTTCATCTGGTGCAAAACCGCGAGCGGGTGGTGACCAAGGACAACCTCATCGATGTGGTCTGGGGCGGCCGGATCGTCTCGGAATCCACCTTGACCAGCCACATCAACGCGGTGCGCAAGGCAATCGGAGACACCGGCGAAGAGCAGCGCCTGATCCGCACGATCGCGCGCAAGGGCTACCGGTTCGTGGGCGAAGTCAGGGTAGCCGATGCTTCGGAGAGGCTAGGCCTGGCAAAGCGGGATGAACCAGCTGCGCAAGCGTTGGTGCTTCCTGATCGCCCATCCATTGCCGTCCTGCCGTTTCTCAACCTCAGCGGCGACCCTACGCAGGATTACTTTGTCGACGGGGTGGTGGAGGACATCACCTCGGCATTGTCACGCATGCGCTGGCTGTTCGTCATCGCGCGAAACTCGAGCTTCACATACAAAGGCCGGGCGGTCGATGTGAAGCAGGTGGGCCGAGAGCTGGGCGTACGTTACGTACTCGAAGGCAGCTTGCGCAAGTCGGCAAACCGCGTGCGGATCACGGGGCAGCTGATCGACGCGGGCACGGGCGCGAATATCTGGTCGGAGCGGTTCGAAGGCAAGATCGACAATATCTTCGAACTGCAGGATCAGATGACGGCCAACGTCGTCGGCGCAATCGCTCCGCAGCTGGAGCGGGCGGAAATCAAGCGCGCCAAGCATAAGCCGACCGAAAGCCTTCACGCCTACGACTACTATCTTCGCGCGATGGCGAACCTGCATTGCGGGACCAGGGAGGCGATCGATGAGGCGCTGCCTCTGTTCTACAAGGCCATCGAATTCGACCCGGCCTTCGCCTCGGCCTATGGCATGGCGGCCTGGTGCCACTTCTGGCGCAAGGTCAATGGCTGGATAAGTGATCGCCCGCTGGAAATCGCCGAGGGAACGCGATTGGCTCGCCGTGCCGTCGAGTTGGGCAAGGACGATGCGGTCGCCCTCACGCGCGCCGGCCATGCACTCGTCCATCTCGCTGGCGACCTCGATGGCGGACTCGGCTTGCTCGACCGTGCGGCGGTGCTCAATCCCAATCTGGCGGCCGCCTGGTTCCTCGGTGGGTTCGTCCGGGTCTGGCGCGGCGAACCGGAAGGTGCAATCGCGCACTTCACCCAGGCGATGCGCCTCAGCCCGCTCGACCCGGAAATGTACCGCATGCAGGCCGGAATGGCGGTGGCGCATCTGTTCGCTGGACGCTTCGACGACGCTTCCTCGTGGGCCGGGAAATCGTTCCGGGACTTGCCGAGCTTTCTGATGGTGGTCGCGATCATCGCGGCCAGCCATGCGCTTGCCGGACGGACCGACGAAGCAGAGCGAGCGATGCAACGCCTGCGCCAGCTCGATCCCACCCTCCGCATCGCCAATCTTACGGATTGGCTCCCGATCCGCCGACCACAAGACCTCGCCGTCTTCGCGGACGGCCTGCGCAAAGCAGGGCTGCCGGAGTGATGGAGGACCATTGCCTGCTGAGCATATAGAATTGGTGAGCTCTTGGTACCGAGCGCCGGTTTCTGGCCTGGGTATTGGAGGCGCAGCTGCGGTCCGACTCCTGCAGGGCAGAGCCGAGGCCGAGCACACCTGCGCGTCGGTAGACCGCTGCCCGCGATCGCGGCGCGCCAGCGGAGATTTCGCCAGGATGCGGCCGGTGCCACACCTATCAGTGTGACGGCAGCTTTGGTGGATGATCAGCGGGGAATCGAATCGATCAGACGCTTCGTGTACGGATGTTGTGGTCGGCTGATCACGTCTTCGGCCGAACCATGCTCCACGACTTCACCAAGGTACAGTACGTAGATTCGCTCTGCGATCTGCCGCACGACGGCGAGATCGTGCGTGATGAACAGGTAGGAGAGCCCGAGCTCCAGCTTCAGGCGCTTGAACAGGTTCAAGATCTGAGCCTGCACAGATACGTCGAGCGCGGAGACGGGTTCGTCGCAGACAAGGATCTTCGGTTTGACCGACAAGGCCCGCGCGATGGCCACCCGCTGGCGTTCGCCGCCTGACAGAGAGGACGGCCGGCGCTCGGCATAATACTCCGGCAGGCCGACCTCCCGCAGCAGTTCGGCAATCCGGGCGTCGATCTCCGATCGGGGGAAGCGACCGATCGTTCCGATCGCCTCAGTCAGACTGCGGCGTACCGAGTGACGTGGATTGAGCGTCGAATATGGGTCCTGGAACACCATCTGGATGATGCGGCGCGTGGCGGCGCGTTCGGCGCTGGTCATCGCCGAAAAATCCGAAGCATCGAAACCACCAATGTCAATCCTGCCACTGGTCGGCGTCTCCAATCCGACCAGGATCCGACCGAGGGTCGTCTTGCCGGAGCCTGACTCTCCTACCAGCCCCACGCTCTCGCCCGGCCGCACCTCGATTGATACTCCTTTCAGCGCCTGCACCACGCGGCCGGCTCGGCCGGCAAAGTCCTTCACGAGGCTCGCGGCGCGAACGATCGGCCGGGTCGCGGAATCCGGTGCAGCGGATGGACTGGCCGCTGCGAGCGCGCTACCCCGCAAGGCCTGCATCTCGGCAGCGATCTCCCTGCGCCGAATGCAGGCTGTGAGTCGGCCCGGCGCCAGTTCCGCGAGAGCGGGCGCGGCTGCGCGGCATGCATCCTTCGTCCAATCGCAGCGATCCGCAAAGGCACAGCGACCGGCGACTTCATCCGCGCGCGGGACCTTCCCGCGGATGGCGATCAGCTTGGGCACGCGCTTGTCGGCGGGCGGCTCCGACAGCAGAAGTCCAAGCGTATAGGGGTGAAAGGGGTCCGCCTCCACCGCGCGTGCTGACCCGACCTCAAGAAGCGAGCCTGCGTAGAGAACATAGATCCGGTCGCAGGTGGAGAACGCAAGGCGCAGGTTGTGCGTAATGAGCACGAGGCCCATGCCGCGCGACTGTTGCACCCGTTTCAGGAGCTTGATGATTTCTGCCTGCGTCGTGACGTCGAGGGCGGTTGACGGCTCATCGGCAATCAGCAGTTCGGGATCGCGCGCCAAGGCCGCCGCGAGCGCGATCCGCTGGCTCATGCCGCCGGATAGTTGAAAGGGCATGCGCTCGGCGACGTCCGGATCTGTGATGCCCACTTCAGTGAGGCGGCGCGCAACCTCGCCATTGAGGGCGGCGCGATCGCGGAACTCGGGCCGATCGCGCAGCATCTCGGCGATGTGCAGTCCCGATTTCATGAGCGGGTTCAGCATGGTGAACGGGTCTTGCAGCATGAGCGATAGGCGGCGGCCGCGAATCTGCTGCATTTCGCGTTCCGGCAGGGCAAGCAGATCGATCCCGTCGTAGCTAACCTGTCCCGTCGCGGAGACACCGGGCGGCAAGAGGCGCGCGATCGCCTTCGCGGTCAACGACTTTCCGGAACCGGACTCGCCTACGATGGCAATCGTCTCTCCACGCGCGATCTCCAGGTTCGTTCCGGTCGTGATGGCACGCCCGGCGGCGGTGATGGCAAGGCCCCGAACCGTCAGCAGCGACTTTGCGGTCATTGCCTGGTGAACCGCGCGAACAGCCAGTCGCCTATTAGATTCATGCTAACCGCCGTCAGGATGACCATGGCCGCCGGCAGCAGCAGCGCGACGGGGTTGGTGAAAAGTATCGTGCGGTTCTCAAAGAGCATGCGGCCCCAGTCGGGAGTGCCCGGCTCCACGCCAAGTCCCAGGAAAGAGAGACCCGCCAGGTTGACGAGCGCGAAGGCGAAATCGAGCACGACATAGGCAAGGATGATGGGAAGAACGTTCGGCAGGATATGGACGAAGAGGATGCGCGTCTTGGAAACGCCAAGCGCCCGCGCCGCATCGATATAGGGCCGCGGCCGCTGCTCCAGCACGGCACTGCGCACGATGCGGGTGTCCGGAGCAGTGAACAAGATGATCAGCACTGCGACAGCCGTCCAATATCCGCCGCCGACCACACCGACCACGACGATGGCGACAAGGGGCCCTGGCAGGGCGAGCATGAAATCGACCCAGCGCATGATACCGGAATCGACCACCCCGCCGAGATAGCCGGACAGCAACCCGAGCACCGTGGCGATGGCGAAAGCGCCGGCCGCTACAACGACGGGTCCGATCAGTGCGGTCCAGGCCCCGTGGATCACGCGCGAGAGGACATCGCGCCCAAGCAGATCGGTACCGGCTGGGAACTCGGCGGATGGCGGAGTGTCGCCGATTTCCAGACGCTGGGTAAATGGAGAATCCGGCGCTATGCTGCCGCCGAAGAACGCGCAGATGACGACGATCGCAACGACTATGAAGGCGATCACGATGGCCGGCGGAATGGCGTCGCGCGGTGCCCTTTCCTTTGGCTGCGTCGCTTCGACATGTTCAGTCATGACGCTACCTTACCGAAGCGGATTCGGGGATCGATCATGGTGTAGATGATGTCGACAACCAGGTTAATGATGACCACGAACAACGCGAATACCAGTGTCGTGCCCTGGATCAGGGGAATGTCGCGTCTCTGCACGGCATCGACGATCAGGGAGCCGAGGCCGGGCAGCGCGAATGTCACCTCGACGTAAATCGCGTTGGCGAGAAATCCGATCACGATGAGCCCGCCGGCGGTGACCACCGGAATCAAGGCATTGCGTAGGATGTAGGCGAATGTGATGCGCGCGGCGCTCATGCCGCGGGCGCGGGCAAACGCGACATAGTCGCGATCCATCACTTCGATCATGGAGGCGCGCGTGATCTTGACAACGATCGCCATGATCGAGAGGGCAAGGGCGAGAGACGGCAACGTCAGGTGCCAGAAGCGATCGAGAAAGCCGCGGCCCGCGCCAAAGGTCGGAAACCAGCCGAGCACCACGCCGAACACATAGAGCAGGAATATGCCGGTGACGAAAGCCGGCGATGAGATGCCGAATACCCCGAACATGACGACGAAACGGTCCAGCCGCCCCCCACGGCGGAAGGCCGCCAGCATGCCGAGCAGGATGCCCGCCACCAGAACGATCACCGTGCTGATCAGGCAAAGATATATCGTGACGCCGGCACGTTCCTTGATCGAACTCAGGACCAGCCGGTTGCCGTTGATCGATCGTCCCAGATCGCCCTGCAGCACCTGCCCCAGCCACTTGCCGTACTGGACGATGAAAGGATCATCGAGATGATAGCGCGCGCGCAGAGTGGCGAGCGTCTCGGGGTCGGACGGGCGCGTGCCCAGCAGGGCCCGAACCGGATCACCCGGCGCGAGATGGACCAGGGAGAAAACGCCGAATGAAATGATGAGCAGCAGCGGCACGGCGATCGCAAGCCGCATGAGGATGAGGCGTGCCATGCCCGATCGCATCATTGCGCCGCCTTGATGTAGCGGTCGAACCAGGCCGCCATCCGCCGGGCCTTGTCCAGGCGATGGCCCCATTCCTGGAATCCATGGCCCTCGCGCGGATAGACCACGAGCTCCGCCGGGACGCCACGCTCAACCAAGGCGCTATAGAATTCCTGGCCCTGGCCGAGCGGCGTGCAGCGATCCAGCTCACCGTGAATGATCAGAGTCGGCGTTGTCGGTTTGTCGAGCCGGAACAATGGCGAGCGGTCGATGGCGAGCTTGCGGTAGCGCTCCTCTTTCAATGGGCCGCCGACAATGAACTCGCCGAAATCATGGTTGCAGGAATAGTGGCAGCTCCATTGATTGGCGATACCGGAGACCATCACCGCCGCCTTGAAGCGATTGGTGCGAGCGACCGCCCAGGCGGTCATGTAGCCACCATAGCTCGCGCCTGTCACGCCGAGCCGGTCGGCATCGGCGATCCCCTCCCCAATGCAATGGTCGATGCCGGCCATGATGTCATCCCACTCTGCGCCGCCCGGATCGCCGATATTGAGCCGCGAGTAGGACTGCCCCCAGCCGGTATTGCCGCGATAGTTCGGCAGGAACACGGCGTATCCGGCCGCGACCTCGTGGAGCGCAAAGCCCGGATCGAAGGCGTGCTTGGCCGACCAGGTCGGACCGCCATGGATGTCGACGATGGTCGGCAGGGGACCGGATTTGCGATCTTTCGGCAGCAGGACGAGCCCTTCCATCGAAAGGCCGTCCTTGCCTGTCCAGTGCACTTCGCGCACCTCGGGATACTCTGCATAGTCCGCCATGATTGCTGCGTTGAGCGAAGTCACCGGCGACCAATCGGAGTCTGGCGCAGCCTTGAATACGATCTCGGGCGGAGCCCCCACAGCTTCGCGAATGGCGGCAAGGCTCTTATTGTCGGGTGCAGGTGAGATGGAAGCGAGGAAGCTGTTGGGGCCAACGACCGCATCTTCCCGCTCGATCCATTCGAACGTTCCGTCCAGCCGGACGATTCCGTAGATGGAGCCAAGCCGCGACCATCCGGCGAACCACATGCTCTCCTCGTCCCGCCAGGATAGAGACGTGATGTTGGACTGCTCGGCAGCGACGAGTGGACTGACCTTGCCCGTGGCGAGATCGAGAATGCGCATCTCTCCGGCGACCAGGCCGCGATCGCTCGACCAGCCTTCGAGGAATGCGATCTTGATGCGCGAAGGCGAGACCGCCGGGCTCTGCAATTGCCACGGCGACCGATGCAGGATCGTGACGGCTCGCGCGGCGAAGTCGATGCGTGCCATCTTGGCGTGATACCAACCGCGCTCGCTGGCATCGGCCGATACCAGGGCGATGGCGGCATCGTCGCCAAACAAGTCGAACTCCCAAACCGTGGCATCGGGTGGACCGATCTCGACGGTCGCACCGTCGGATGCCGAAACCTTGAACAAGCGCCGGCGCGCATCGATCGGGTTGGTGACAGCCGGATCCTCGGTACCGTCCCACCAGAGTCGCACGGCGTCGTCAGTGGCGCCCCCGTCCAGGCCACGGTCGGCGGCCAGCACGATGAGCGCGGAGCCGTCGCTGGTCCAGCGCATGTCCTCGATCGTGCCGGGAATGCGGCCCAACGGCTTCGCGGCACTTTCATCCAGGACGAAAAGGTCGGCCTTGCCGCGGACCAGACGATCGGATGCGAAGGCCAGGCGATCATCGACCGGCGAATAGCGCGGCGAATAATCGCCGTTCGGCCCATGGGTCAATTCGGTGGCGGTGCCGTCCAGCTCGTAGCGCCAGATCCGGCTTTGATAGCTTTCATTGGCATCACGGCCAGACGGGCGAATCGTGGCAGCGAGCGCCCGGCCGCTACGGTGAAAGGAGATGTCGGAGGGAAACCGGACGCGGTCGAGGCGTGCCAACACCTTTGCGAGCTTGTCCATATGGACCAGACCCTCTGAATGAGATTGCCGCCGCGGTCATGCCGCCAAGCGGAGAGGGAAGGGGCCGCGACGATGCGGCCCCTCGTACCGCCTATTTCAAGCCGAACCCGCGGATCGCCCACGGGACATTGTACCAGAAGGCGTTGTAGCCGGTCAGCTTGTACTCATTGCTGATCGCCATGGCCGAATCGGGCCAGAAGATCGGCACCAGGGCGGCATCCTCATTGACGATCCTGAACACCGTCTTCAAGGCCTCGGCGCGCTCCTTCGGATCCGACTTTTGGTTTGCGACATCGAGCGCCTTGTCGACCTCGCTATTCTTGAAATTGGAGCCGTTCATGCCGTCCTTGACCGCATTGGCGCTGGCGTAGAATAGGTACGGATAGTTCGCTGCATCCGCGAAATCCGGATAGTATGCCATGATCTGCATGCCCAGGTCCTCATGCCGGAAATAGCCTGCGAGCCATTGGTTCGCGTCAACTTCCTGCACTTTCATGGTAATGCCGATCTGCTTCAGATTCTCTGACACGCTTTGCAGGATGTTGATCATGTACGGGTCGGCCGACGACCCTGGCACGGTGACCTCAAACCCGCCTGCATGCTTGGACTGCGCCAGCTCGGCTCTGGCCTTGTCGAGATCGAACCGGTAGGAGGGAAGCGTGGCATAGAACTTCCGCACTTCGTCGGGCGACATGATCCCGGCCCACATTTCAGGTGGGTTGAGCGCTGTCGCGGGCTCGCCGTTGCTCTTGAGCAGGGCCTTGACCAGTCCTTCGCGATCCACCGAGTAGGCGATCGCCTTGCGGACATGGATGTCGTCGAACGGGGGCGCCGACTGATCCATGGTCAACATGAACACCCCAAGCGAGGGGGCCGTGATGACGTCGACATTGCCGAGCGCCTTCCACTGGTCGATGTCGGAAATGGCGAGATCGAACGTGCCGTCGATGTCGCCATTCTTCGCGGCCAGCAGGCGGGTCTGGCGGTCCGGGATCGCGGAGAAGATGATGCGCTTGGCGACCGGCTTTGTGCCCCAGTAGTCGTCGCGCGCCTCCAGCACCACGGTGTCGGCGGGCGTGAATTCGACCAGCCTGTAGGGCCCGGTACCGAGCGGCAGAGCATCCGGCGTGCCGATATCCTCCGGGAATTCCTCCAGCTGTTTCTTGCTGAAGAGGAACCCCGCCATATGGGCAGGCGTATACTGGAACTGCACGTTCGGCGCCGTCAGCTTCACCGTCACTTCGTTGTCGCCGCTCGCCGTGACTGTATCGACCGAGCTGAAGAAGGCGGCGAGCTGCGACCCTGACTTGGGATCCATCTGATAGAGGAACGACGCAACGACGTCGTCCGGCGTCAGCGGCGAGCCGTCGCCGAACGTGACACCCTGGCGAAGAGTGTAGACGTAGGTCGTATCGTCAACCTGCTTCCAGGATTCCGCGACCGCCGGCTGCAAGGACAGATCATCGCCGAAAGCCAGCGGTCCTTCTTGCACCAGGGACATGATGGCACCCACGTAAGTGCTCCAGGCGCGGGGCACGAACATCGTGTCATTAATAGAGGGCAGAGCCCAGCGGACCTCTTCGATCGGTTCCTGCGCGCTTGCCCGGATGGCACGGCTCAGCATGACGACAGACGCTGTCGAGCCAGCTACAAACAGGCGGCGCGTGATATGCGCATGCATGGCAACCTCCCTGTTCTTTTTTGTGTGAGACGGAGTCTTGATAGAAGTGCAGGGTGAGTCAATGTCGATGCAAGATGGAGGTCAATCCTATCGGACTCCGTCATGCCGCGAAGATTTTGACGCAATGAGGAAAACACGAGGGAAAACGAAGTGCGGCGCAATTGTATCGTTACAACATTCTCCATCGTCGCTGCCGATCTTGCGACGGGTGATCTCGGCATCGCCGTCGCATCGAAGTTTCTCGCCTGTGGCGCCGTGGTGCCATGGGCCAGGGCCGGCGCGGGCGCGGTGGCGACGCAGAGCTATGCCAACACGGCGTACGGGCCTGATGCCATCAGGATGATGCGTGACGGCTTGTCCGCACAGGAAGCGTTGGTCCGACTGCTGGTGGACGATGCCGATCGCGATCTGCGCCAAGTGGGGCTGGTCGATGCGCGTGGCGGCGCAGCGGCTCATACCGGTCCCGGTTGCCACGCATGGGCCGGACATCGCGTGGGCGATGGGTTCACCTGTCAGGGCAACATCCTGGTCGGCCAAGAGACAGTTGAGGCCATGGCTGACGCCTTCCAGGCCTCGAAGGGCGCGCTCGCCAGCCGCCTGGTGACCGCATTGGCCGCCGGTGAGAAGGCGGGTGGCGACAAGCGGGGCAAGCAGGCCTCCGCGCTCTATGTCGTGCGTCCGAAGGGCGGCTATGGCGGGATGAACGATGTGCTCGTCGATCTGCGCGTCGATGATCATCCTGAGCCGGTTGCGGAGCTGGTCCGCCTGCTCGATCTGCGCGATCTGTATTTCGGAACGAGTCCAGCCGCGGAGAAGCTGAAGATCGAAGGCGCCGTGCTCGCAGATCTGAAGCGCCTGATGATCCTGAAGGGCTTCTATCACGGCGACGCCTCGGGTCCTTGGGATCAGGCGACCAGGCAGGCGCTCGATGCATTCATCGCATCGGAGAACTTCGAGGAACGTATCGATCTCAAGAAGCGGACGATCGACGCACCGGTATTGACATACCTGCGTGGACGGCTTTGAAGGCTAAGAGTCCTTGCCGGGGGCGGAGATGGGCCGCTCGCCCTTGATGGTCGTGCGATGCATGAGGCGGCGGGCGCCATCGTAATCGTTGACGGCGTAATGCATGGCGCAGCGATTGTCCCAGATCGCCAGGTCGTGGGTAGCCCAGCGCAGGCGGCAGGTGAACTCGGGCCGGATGGCGTGGGCGTAGAGGAACTCGAGAAGCGGACGGCTCTCGGCCTCGGTCATGCCGTCGAAGCGCGTGGTGTAGATCGCGTTGACGAACAGCGCCTTGCGACCCGTCACCGGATGCACGCGCACGACGGGATGTGCCACCTCGCGGTCGCCTCCGGCTGGTTTCGCTCGATGCCGATCGAGCGCGAGACCTTGAGATCGGCGACCACGCCGCCGACGCCATAGGGCCGTCCGGCATGCATCGCATTGAGGCCGTCGAGCATGCGCCGCATGCCCTCTGACAGCGCGTCGTAGGCGCTGTACATATTGGCAAACAGCGTATCGCCGCCAAAATCCGGCACCTCGCGCGCATAGAGCACTGAGCCCAGCGGCGGCTCCTCGAGGAAGCTGAAATCCGAATGCCAGGCGTTGCCGAAGGTGCTGATGTTGCGCTCGTCGGCCTCCTTCAGCACAGCGATGATATCCGGGTATTCCGCCATGTGCTTGATGTAGGGCGAGCGGCTGAGCGGGCCGAACCGGCGCGAGAAGGCGAGATGCTGCTCCGGGGTCAGGCGCTGGTCATGGAAGAACAGCACGAGACGATCCTGAAATGCGCGCTCGATCTCCGCGAAAGTCGCGTCGTCGAGCGGCTGGGCAAGGTCCACGCCATGAACATCGGCTCCAAGCGCGCCAGCCATCGGCCGGACCTCGATGCGGGTGTAGGGAGCGACCATGGTCCGAATATAGGCGATGGTACGGTGACGACGGAAGGCGCTAAGGCTGGGCGCAGGGTTGTGAGTCGCGGATGGCTCTTATCAGCAGGTCTCCGGCGGCGCTTCCGGGGATACCCAGGTCCCTCACAGCGCTCATGTGGTCCGCATCGCGCAGCATGTGCTCGGACACGAAGAGCCCCTGATGCTCAAGGTGCTGCGCGAAGCTTGAGCCCTGGTTCCTGAAGGGATCCGTTTCCCGCGCGCCGTAAGCCACGATGACGCGCGTGCCCCGTTCGTGTTGCAGCAGGAGCGGCGAGAACGCGGTCACCTCCTGGTCCGTGAGGCCGATGAGAGGCTGCAGAAACGACGACTGGAGCGGCTTCAGATCATAGACTCCGCTGAGAAGCAGGGCGCTTGCTGGCCGCGGGACACCGGCACCTTGGCAGAAGGTGAAGCTCGCCAGATGCGCGCCCGCCGAATGGCCGCTGACGGACAAGCGTCCTGTGTCGCCGCCATAGGTGCCGCTGTTGTTGGTTAGCCACTGGATCGCTTTCCGAACCTGAGCGACGATTGTGTTCAGCCGCACGTCAGGCATCAGATCGTAGTCCATGATAGCGGCGATGGCGCCCGCGGCAGTGACCGTATCGGCGATGAACGAGAAATCGTCCTTTGAGAACATGCGCCAGTAGCCGCCATGTATGAAGAGGTGCACAGGGCCCGCGCCGCTTGACCCCTTCGGGAAGAAGAGATCCAGCCTCTCGTTCGCACCCGTGCCATAGGCGATGTCGCGCTTCATCTGGTGCGTTTCGCGCGTGATCGCGCTCCTGGCCTTGTACTCCTCGACCAAGGCGTCGAAGTTCGCCACGTAATCCCGATTGCGGAAAGGATCCTTGGCCATAGCGCGCGCCTCCGACTTCCAAACTCAGATCGAAGCCGCGATGTACCGGGTCGCGAGCAAATGGTAAATGCCGTCGACCCGCCCTCGGAAGACGTCCGCAGTCCGGAGGGCTTGAGATCGTATATGCTATCGTATACGATAAGACTAGGTTCTGTGCTTTCGCCCGGTGTCAAGCTAAGAGAAGCATACGACGCGTGGCGAGGAGCACGACCATCAATCGGCTGGGTGCGTCGGGAGCGTCATGGTTATCCAGAGGTCGAGGGGCCTGGCCGATGATGTCTATGGGGCGATTTTCAACAAACTCATGTCCCTGGAAATCGCGCCTGGCGGGCGCATCACAGTCGACGGATTGGTCCGGGAACTGGAGGTCTCCCACACACCCATTCGCGAGGCGCTGGGGCGATTGGAAGGTGAGGGGCTCGTGGTCAAGACTCACCTCGTCGGCTACAGCGCAGCACCGCAAATCACGCGCCGGCGCTTTGAGGAACTCTACGAGCTTCGTCTCCTGCTGGAGCCGGACGCTTCGCGCCGCGCCGCTCAACGGATCACCGAACCAAGAATGCGCAAACTGAGGGAAACTGCCGAGCAGATGCGCAACCTCAACAGTACCGCGGAAAGATCAGGCTACACCAGATTCGCACGGCTCGATGCGGATTTTCACGACCGGATCATGGAGATCGCTGGCAACGAGTTGATCCGCGATACGCTGGCGCATCTGCACACACATTTCCACATCTTCCGTTTGCTGTTCCACGCCCGGGTGACCGAAGAGGCACTCACGGAGCACGAGTCTGTTCTGGTGGCCCTTTCATCTGGCGACGAGGAGGGGGCGGAGCGCGCCATGCGTGAGCACATCGAACGTTCGCGCGGGCGGCTCCTGATGGCTTTTGAGTGATGTTTGGCCGCGTCCTCCCGTCCTGGAGCCTGTCGGGTCAGACGGCAAAAGAGTGGCCAAGCAACCGAGTATGACTGCCGTTCAGGAGCGGTTGGAATGAGCGATTTATACAAAAACTTCCCCGATACCCACAAGACGTGGCAGTCTGCTCAACACAGCGTAGGGCAGAGGCGGGAGAAGGGCCGCATAATGCCGATGCCGTCTGGCGGCATTCCTCCGATGTCGGACCGGGATGGCTTCCTGTGGCAGTGACTGGGGGAGTGTCGATGGGACAGGTCGATGGCTACGCGCTGAGCTTGACGAACGTCAGCAAGTCCTACGGCCACGTGAGAGCTCTGCAGAATTTGTCCTTCAGCGTTGCAGAGGGCCGCTTCTTCGTGCTGTTCGGGCCAAGCTCGGTCGGCAAGACGACGACGCTCCGCACGATCGCCGGCCTGGTCCCGCCGGATCGGGGCCGGGTCGAGATCTTTGGCAAGGACTGGACGCACGAGCCTATTGCCGGCCGCGGCGTGTCGATGGTGTTCCAGTCCTTCGCGCTTTATCCGCACCTCACTGTCTACGAGAACTTCGCTTATCCCCTGGTCGAAGCCAAGCTCGGCCGTGAGGAGATCGATCGCCGCGTCAAGGAGACGGCAGCGATGCTCCGGCTCGACACGAAGCTGGACCGCAAGCCTGGCACACTCTCGGGCGGCGAGCAGCAGCGCGTGGCGCTCGGGCGGTCGCTGATCCGCCGCCCCCGGGTCCTCCTGCTGGATGAACCTCTAACGAATCTGGACGCGAAGCTCCGGCACGACATGCGCGCGGAACTGAAGCGGCTGCATCGCCAGTTCGGACTCACCATCGTCTATGCGACCCCGGACGAGCTCGAGGCGCTGTCCATGGGCGAGGAAATCGCCGTACTGCGCGATGGCGCCGTGGTGCAGATCGGGACACCCGACGAGCTCTACGAAACGCCGCGCGATGTGTACGTCGCTGGCAAGATCGGTTCGCCCCACATGAACATGATCAAGGGCAAGCTGGCACCGGACGGCACCACCATCGAGTCGGCGATCGGGACCCTGCGGCGGAAATTTAACGCAGCGGAGGCCGGCGAAGCGGCCGTGATCGGCATCCGCCCAAGCGACATCCGGCTCGCGGCGAGCGGCGAAAGCGGCGTTGCGGCGAGCATTGCGATGCTTGAGCCCCTGGGCGATGTTACGGTGGTTTCCGTAGAAGCGGGTGGAGAGACGCTTCGCATGGTACTGCCGGAATCGGCCGCTTCGGGCCTGCAGCCCGGTCAGCCGGCGTCCGTCGTTCTCGATCCAGGAAAGTTCCACGTCTTCCGAGCCTCGAGCGGACAGGCGATCACCTGACGCCAGAGGCCAGAAGAAGAAAAAGACGGCCAACAACACATGGGAGGAGACCTGAAGATGACCGCGACAACGAAGATCAAGGGCGTAATGGCGGCGGCCGGTTTTGCCGCTTCGCTCATGGTGGGCGGAGCGACGATTTCCTACGCCGACGAGGTGACGCTGACGATGGCCGTACCGGATTGGCCGCCGACGCGCATCATGAAGAAGTTCTTCGACGAGCAGTACAAGCCGAAGTCCGGCAACACTGTGAAGCTTGATGTTGATTTCATCCCCTGGCCCGACTTCTATACCCGTGTCAATGCATCGCTCACCTCGGGTGAGCAGAAGTATAACTTCATCGTGTCGGACTCGCAGTGGTTGGGCGCCTTCGTAGAGGGCGGCTATTTCCGCAAGATCAATGATCTGCTTGATGCCGATCCTGAGTTCAAGAAGACGTTCATGGAGATCCATCCGAATCCGCTGAACGCCTATGCGACCTATCCGCACAAGTCGGAGAACTATTACGGCTTCCCGCAGTTCCCCGACGTGCTGGTGAACTTCGCGCGCAAGGACATCATTTGCCACGAAGAGGAGCAGAAGAACTTCCAGGCGAAGTACAATAAGAAGCTGCCCTGCACGGGTGAAGAGCTCGACGCCATGACCTGGGACGACTTCAGGAACGTGGGCGAGTTCTTCCGGCGCAAGAAGGGCGAGATGCTGGCCGGCAAGCCCGCCGAGGACGATTTCTACGGCATCGCCTTCCAGGCGGGCAAGGCGTACGACTTCTCGTCCATGCAGATCAATGGCTTCATCTGGCAGATGGGCGGCAACATCTGGGACGAGACGCAGGCGCCCAGCGGCCAGGCGGAAGGCGTCGTGAATTCGCCGGAGGCGGTGAAGGCTCTCGAGACGTACCTGAGCCTGATCGAATACATGCCGCCGGTGGCCAAAACCGGCACCATGGACATCTTCAAGGAGGATGAACTGTTCCGCGAGGGCAAGGTGGCCATGGCCGTCAACTGGATCGGCCTTGGCGAAGCCTCGCTCGATCCAAAGACCTCAAAGGTTTCGGACAAGCTGGTGTTCGGCATGATGCCGGGAACCAAGGGCCCCGACGGAAAGATGGTCCGTTGGTCCAATATTGGTGGACAGCCCTTCGTGCTGACCACCTGGACGACCGACGCCCAGATCAAGGAAGCGGTGGAGTTCGTCAAGTGGTGGCTGTCGTCCGACATCCAGCACCAGTTCGCGGCGGCGGGGGGCCAGTCGGCCGTCAAGTCGGTGTATTCAGATCCCAAGTATGTGACGTACCGCCCCTGGAACAGGGCCTGGGCTCCTTCGCTCGATTGGCAGAAGGACGTGTGGCACGTGCCGCAGTTCTTCGAGCTGCTGACCCAGCAGCAGGACCAGTTCGACCTTGCTATCACCGGCAAGCAGGATGCCAAGACGACCTTGGACAATATCGCCAAGTTCCAGCAGAACCTGCTCACCGAAGTGGGACTGATCCAATGACGTGACGAAGGCCGCTGCCGCACGTTCCTCCGGGACGACGGCAGCGGCCCGAGCCATAGGCGGGCGGGTCAGCCGCAGCTTCGGCTCCCCCGTCTAGCCAATCGGATGGCACGACCGGATGCCGCGGCGGCGGCAAGGCGTGCCGCAACTCGCTAAAACTGGATCGTTTTCGAAGAGTCAGCGTTTTCATGTCAGTCACACCAGTCACGTCAGTCCCACGAACTGCCCGGACGTCGCCGGCCCTTCTCGAGGTTTCCGCCGACAACTGGCGGCTGGCCATACTCGTGGGCGTCGTCGTCTCCGCGCTTGGCGTGGCAGCCCTGCCGGCATCCGTTTCCTTCTGGATCGTCGGTGCCATGGCAGCCATGGTCGCTGCGGCGTTTGTGGTGAACGCCTACCGCCGCCGCTATTACGGCGGGCTTCTCGTCACGCCGGCCATAGCGGTTCTGTTCGTGATGAACATCTTCCCGCTGCTGTGGTCCCTGGGGCTTTCGTTCTTTGCCTACCAGTCGAACCAGCAGTCGATCCGGTTCGTCGGCCTCTACAACTACATCAAGGTTCTAACCAACGACATTGCGGCGCCGGACAACTGGAACGCCTTGATCAACACGGCGATGTTCGTCGTGCTCACGGTTTCGACCCAGATGATTGTCGGCTTCCTGTTGGCGATGCTCTTCGCCAAGCAGTTTCCGCTCCGCAAATACCTCCTCATCCTGGTGCTGACGCCGATGATGCTGTCGGTCGTCGCCTCAGGCGTGTTCTTCACTTACTATTATGACCCCACCTTCGGCATCCTCAGCTATGTGATGAACAGCATCACCGACGGCCAGTTCATCCTCATGGACAGCAAGGCGGGCGCCGTGGCGGGCATCGTCTTTGCCGACGCCTGGATGTGGTCGCCCTTCGTCATGCTGCTGGTCCTCGCGGGCCTGGTGTCGGTGCCGAAGTATCTCTACGAGGCGGCGGCCATCGACCGGGTCTCGGCCTGGCGGCGCTTCTGGAGCATCACGTTTCCCTATATCCGCGGGCTCCTGATGCT
Organism: Dongia deserti; assembly: GCF_003574735.1. GTDB lineage: Bacteria > Pseudomonadota > Alphaproteobacteria > Dongiales > Dongiaceae > Dongia_A > Dongia_A deserti. Next base: position 196,201 of record NZ_QORW01000010.1, on the reverse strand, counting down.
GGCGCTCCTGTTCCGCACCATCGAAGCCTTCAAGCTTGCCGACCTCGTGATCCTCCTCACCAAGGGCGGCAACGACACCATGACGATCTCGTACCATCTGATCCGCATCGCCAACGAGCAGAACAAGACGAGCGAGGGCGCGGCCATCTCCTACGTCATGCTGTTCATGGTGATCGTGCTGACGAACCTCTATCTCTATCTCGCCAAGCGCAGGAACCGGGAGGCATGACCATGGAATCCGGCACCTCCATCTGGGAACGCATGGGTTTCCGCAAGAGCAGCGGCGTCGCAGAGGCGGGCTGGGGTCATACCCTGGTCGTGGCGGGCGTCAGCTTCATCTACTTCCTGCCGGTGTTGTTCATTATCTTCACCGCCATCAAGCCGCAGGCGCTGGCGCTGTCGGTGCCGCCGACGCTGTCGCCGACGTCGCTGTTCGGTCTCATCCCCGATCAGTTCGTCTTCACCCCGACGCTCGAGAATTTCGGCTCGGTTTTCTCCCGGGTGATGACGGCCGGCGGGCAGCCGGAGCCCACCGGCTTCGACCGCTTCTTCTTCAACTCGATCGTGATCGCGTCCGTGTCCGTCCTGCTTGCCCTCGTCCTCGGCACGCTGGCGGCCTACGGTTTCTCGCGCTATCCGCTCAAGGGCAACGACACCTATCTATTCATCATCCTGACGACACGCATGCTGCCGGCGATCGTCGTCATCATTCCGGTGATCCTGATGTTCCGCGCCGCGGGCCTCTCGGGCTCCTACCTCGGCATCATCATGCTTTACACGGCCTTTAACCTGGCCTTCACCATCTGGATGATGAAGAGCTTCTTCGACGAGCTCTCGCCCGATGTCGAGGACGCGGCCCGCATCGATGGCTCGTCCGAGATCAAGGTGTTCCTGAAGATCTGTCTGCCGCAAGTCATCGCGGGCCTGGCCGCGACCTTCGTGTTCGGCCTGATCCTGACCTGGAACGAGTTTCTGTTCGCCCTCCTGCTGACCGGCCCCGACACGCGCACCGTGCCGGTGGCGATGAATCAGGCTGTCTCTTCCGGCGGCCGCGGAACGGATTGGACGCTGCTGGCAGCGATTGAGACGCTGTTCCTCATACCGGTCTTCCTGGTCACGTTCTTCCTGCAGGAACATTTGCTGCGCGGCGTCACGTTTGGCACGGTCAGGAAGTAGTCATGTCGACGATCGAAGTACGCAAAATCACCAAGAAGTTCGGCGAGTTTGTCGCCGTCCGGGATGCCGACCTGTCGGTCGCGGCAGGAGAAGTCGTCTGCCTGCTCGGTCCGTCGGGCTGCGGCAAGACGACGACGCTCCGCATGATTGCCGGCCTCGAGCGCGCGACTGCCGGGGACGTCGTGATCGCAGGGCAGCGCATGAACGATCTATCGCCGGAGAAGCGCAACATCGCCATGGTTTTCCAGTTCTACGCGCTTTATCCGGCGCTGACGGTCGGCCAGAACATCGCGATGCCGCTCCACCACGAAGGCATCGGGACCGCCGAGATAGCTGTGCGTGTCAACAAGGTCGCCGACATTCTGCATCTGAGCGACGTTCTGGACCGGTTGCCGGGACAAGTCTCCGAAGGGGAGAAGCAGCGCGTCGCCGTCGCCCGCGCGATCGTCCGCGACCCCAACTGCTTCCTGTTCGACGAGCCGCTGTCGCGGTTGGATGTGGAGCTGCGCCATTCCATGCGCGGCCAGATCAAGGCCGTGCTGTCAAACCTCTCCAAGGCCACGGTCATCGTCACCCACGACCAGCTCGAGGCCCTGACCATGGCGGACCGCATCGCCATCATGCGCGACGGCCTGATCGAGCAGGTTGGGAGCCCGCACGAGGTCTTCGCCAGGCCCGCGAACATCTTCGTCGCGAGCTTTATCGGGACGCCGCAGATGAATCTGATCGAGGCGGAGTTCAAGGGCTACGGCAATGGCAAGGCGACGGTCACATTCGACCAGCAGGATGTCGATCTCAGCGTCAATCCCGCGGTCGCGAACCTGAGACCGGGCAGGGTCACGGTCGGCGTGCGCCCGCGCGCTTTCTCGGTCGTCCCCGAGGATACCGCGGATACGATCGACGCGATGGCCGAGCTCATAGAGCCGATGGGAGCGGAAACGCTGATCCACGCCCGAACGAAGACCGGCAGCGACATCAGAGTGGTCGTTCCGCGCGACAAGAAGGTGAAGACCGGCGAAGCGCTCTACCTCGTTCCGGATCCAGCGCAGACCCACATCTTCGCAGAAGACGGAAAGGCGGTGCGCGTATGAGCAGCAGCGACCAAGGTAACGGCGGAATGACGCCTGCGGCCGCGCGGCGGCTCGAGTACACGGTCATCGGGCTCGGTGTGCTGGCGCTCCTGATGATCTTCCAGCCGTTCAACATCGCGCTCTTCACGGCGGGGTGCGGCCTCGTCGTGCTGGCGGCACTAATGAACAATCTGCTGCCACTGGCGCAGCCCGGCGTGCCGAAGCGCTCGGTGGTGAAGGCGGGGATGATCGTCGCCCTGATCTTCTGCATCGTCCTGCTGGTCGCGATCTTCGCGGCGTACCTCTATGGCCACTTCTTCCTGAAGCCGCCGGATCCCAACACCATCATGGGTAAGGCCCAGCTCAGCGCAAAGCCCTGGTACATGCACGGTTTCACTTGGACCATCGCGATCGTCGCCTGCGTCCTGGCCGGCCTGCTGACGCTGCAGAGCCGCCGCAGGAATCCGGCAGAGGGGAGATAAATGCCTCGCATCGCGCGCAAGGAACTGTTGGAACGATTCCGTGGGATGATCGCTCGGAAAGAACCGATCGTCGGCGCGGGAGCAGGAACCGGCCTGTCCGCCAAGTGCGAGGAAGCCGGCGGTGCCGACCTGATCATCATCTACAATTCCGGCCGTTACCGTATGGCGGGGCGCGGCTCGCTGGCGGGCATTCTCGCCTACGGCAACGCCAACGAGATCGTGAAGGAGATGGCCCGGGAGGTCCTGCCGGTGGTCAAGCGCACGCCGGTGCTGGCGGGCGTGAACGGCACCGATCCGTTTCTCCTGACCGATCACTTCCTCGATGAACTGAAGACCCTGGGGTTTTCCGGCATCCAGAACTTTCCCACGGTCGGCTTGATCGACGGCGTCTTCCGCCAGAACCTCGAGGAAACCGGCATGGCCTATGGGCTGGAGGTGGATCTGATCGCAAAGGCGCGCGAGAAGGACCTGCTCACCACGCCTTATGTCTTCAATGCGGAAGAGGCCGCGGCAATGACCAAGGCGGGTGCCGACATCATCGTTACCCATCTCGGTCTTACCACCGGGGGCAGCATCGGCGCCGGGACCGCCTTGAAACTCGAGGACTGCCCGAAGCTCATCGATGAGTGGGCGGAAGCCGCGCGCAAGGTGCGCAAGGATGTGATTGTCCTCTGTCACGGCGGGCCGATCTCGTCGCCACAGGATGCCGCCTACATCCTCAAGACGGTTCCCGGCATTCACGGCTTCTACGGCGCCAGCTCGATGGAACGCCTGCCGGTCGAGACAGCGCTCACCGAGCAGGTCCGGACCTTCAAGAAGATCGCGTTCTGATGTTGAATCAACTTCTTTCGGGAGAATGAAGATGAGCAATTCTATCCAACCTGCCGCCGTCCAGCGCATGCAGCAGCTCATGTCATCGTCGCCGGTTCCCTCCATTTCCACCGAACTGCTGTCCACGGCCGACGGTGAGCTGAACCGCGAGCTCAGGAGCTTCCTGTTCGACCCGCCATCCGATCCCAACCTGCTCAAGGGCAAGCGCATCGCCATCTGCTGCACCAACGGCGTGGAGGAGGTGGAGATCCTCGGTGCCCACCGCTGGCTCACCGAGCACGGGGCCACGGTCCACATCGTCTCGCCGCGAATCGGCGAATTCCATCCGACGCTGGGGCTGCGGTTCCCGCCGCAATGCGCCACCCACGTGCTGGCCATCCGCCTCATGGAGAACGCCGGCTGGCTGAAGATCGACCGCTACACGGATGAGGCAAAGGCATCGGACTACGATGCTGTGCTTCTGCCGGGTGGCTGCTGGAACCCCGATGCGCTGCGCATGGACAAGCACGCCCTGGCCTTTGTGCGTGCCATGTACGAAGCCGGCAAGCCGACGACCGCCATCTGCCACGGCCAATGGGTGATGGTCAGCGCCAAGATCCTCAAGGGCAAGCGCGCCACCGCCGTGTGGAACATCCAGATCGACCTCGAGAATGCCGGCGCCACCGTGCTCGACGAACCGTGTGTGGTCGACGGAAACCTGATCACGGCTCGCTTTCCCTATGACCTGCCGCGCTTGGTTCAGGCCATGGTGAAGCAGCTGACGAAGACCCAGGCGTCTGCGGCACAGTGAGCGCGATCGCGGATTCGTGACCTTGCACCGCCGGGTGGAAACGCTCGGCCGCGCTTGGCCTCGCTCTTTTTTCACCGGGTGGATGGAGGAGACTGCCTGAGGGGGCAACCCATGAACTATGCGGGAAGGGTGAGATACCGTGACGTGGAATTCCGAGATCTTGGTCGGGATGCAACCATTCCCTGCGACCCCGATAATCTCCCCGAGCTTCTCGATCACCTCGCGGATGTCTATTTCTATGTGAAGGACGTCAACAGCCGCTGGCAGGAATGCAATTCGGCGATTCTGACTCTCTTCAATGCCGCAAAGAAGTCGGATGTGTTGGGCAAAACCGATTGGGACTTCTACCCGGAAGAGATCGCGAAGGAGATCATCCAGGACGATCGCTCAGTCGTCGAGACCGGTCGGCCGATTGTCAGCAAGCTCGAGGTCATCGTGGACCAGGCCGGTCGCCTGCTCTGGGTCCTGACGACCAAGACACCGGCCCGCAACAAGGATGGGCAGATCTGTGGGCTTTTGGGACTGACCCGGCCGGTCAGCACGACAGACATGCTGCCCGAGGGCTACCGCCAGTTCTCCAAGGTCATCGCCCATGTCGAGGACCGTTATCGCACGTCGCTTGAGGTTTCCGAGCTGGCTGAGATCGCCTGCCTTTCGGAAAGCCAGTTCCGCAAGCGCTTTGTCAAACTCTTCAAGATACCGCCGTCGAAGTTCATCAATCGCATCCGCGTCCAGACGGCGGCAAAGCTGCTGCTGTCCAGCGACGATCCGATCGCGGAAATCGCTCTGCAATGCGGTTTCTGCGACCAGAGCTATTTCACGCGGCAGTTCTCCAGCTTCTTCGGCCTGACGCCGAAGCGGTATCGCGATCGTGGGGGCAAACGCAGCATGCCGGATTGAACGGATCGGCGGCGAGCGTTTCCTACAAGAATCGCCTCAGTCCCCACAAGACCGGTGGCGGGGTAAAAGCCAGACTGGGAGCCTGGAGGAAGGACAGCGATCGCCGTCCGCATTGAGGGGGAGATGAGATGAAATACGGATTCAACCTGCTGCTTTGGACGGGGCACGTCACCGATGAACATGCGCCGGTACTCAAGGCGCTCAAGAAGACCGGTTATGACAACGTCGAGATCCCGATCTTTGAGGGCACGCCCGATTACTATGCGCGGCTTGGGGAGCAGCTCGCCAAGCTGGAGTTCGACGTCACGACCGTGAGCGTGTTGGGGCCTGGGCAGAATTGCCTGGCCGACGACAAGGCAGAACGGAAAGCCGCGGTCGAGCGGGCGAAATGGGTCATCGATTGTACCAAGGCGCTCGGCGGGTCGATCATCGCCGGCCCGATGCACTCGCAGCTCGGCCACTTCACCGGTCAGGGGCCCACGGCGCAAGAGCGCAAGCGCGGGATCGAGTTCCACCGGCAGGCCGGTGACTATGCTGCGAAGCATGGCGTGCGCTTCGCCCTCGAGGCCTTGAACCGCTTCGAATGCTACTTCCTCAACACCATGGAGCAGCTGGCCAACTATCTGGACGAGGTGGACCATCCTGCGGTCAAAGGCATGTACGACACGTTCCATGCCAACATCGAGGAGAAGGACCTGCCGGCCGCCATCAAGACCATCAAGCGGCACATGATCCACGTCCATATCTCGGAGAACGACCGCGGCACGCCGGGCAAGGGTCATGTGGCGTGGGCCGCGACCTACAAGGCGCTGCGGTCCGCGAAATACGATGGCCGGCTGACGATCGAGGCGTTCGGCCGTGGAATCCCGGCGCTCGCGGCCGCTACCCGCGTCTGGCGCGACTTCTTCCCCAACAAGGAGGAGGTCTATAAGTTTGGCTTCAAGCACATGAAGCACGGCTGGGCCAATGCGGGGCGGTGAATGTCCAAGATCTATGTCGTCGGCACCTGCGACACGAAAAGCGATGAGCTGCGCTTTGCCTGCGATTGCATCCGCAAGGCGGGAGCAAAGCCGATCCTGGTTGACGTTTCGACCGCTACGCCGGACGAGGAAGCCGACATAACGGCCGAAACGGTCGCCAGCCACCACCCCAACGGCAGTGCTGCGGTCCTGGGCCTGACCGATCGCGGCCAAGCCGTCTCCACCATGGCGGAGGCACTGAAACGCTACCTCCTGTCGCGGAAGGATGTCGGTGCCGTCTTGGGCCTCGGCGGGTCGGGCAACACCGCGATCGTCACGGAGGCGATGCGCGCTCTGCCGGTGGGCGTGCCGAAGATCATGGTCTCGACACTCGCCTCCGGCAATGTGGCGAGTTTCGTCGGGCCGACCGATATCATGATGATGCATGCGGTCACCGACATTGCGGGCCTCAACGCGATCAGCCGGACCGTCATCGGCAACGCGGCCCATGCCGCCGCCGGCATGGCGCGAAGCCGCGTGCCGAAGGCGAGGAAGTCGAAGCCCGCCATCGGCTACACCATGTTCGGCGTCACCACGGCCTGCGTGAACGAGATCAGGCGGCGCCTCGAGCCGGCCAGTGAAAGCTTCGTCTTCCACGCCACCGGCACCGGTGGGCAGAGTTTCGAGAAGCTTGCCGATTCCGGTTTCTTCGACGGCGTCTTTGATATCACCACGACGGAGGTAGCGGACTACCTCGTTGGCGGCATTCTCCCCTGCACGGAGGATCGCTTCGGCGCGTTCATGCGCAATCCGATTCCCTATGTCGGGTCGGTTGGTGCCTGCGACATGGTGAATTTCGGTGCGCGGGACACCGTTCCGTCACGCTTTGCCGGGCGCAAGTTCCACGTCCACAACCCTCATGTCACCTTGATGCGCACCACGCCGGAGGAGAATGCGAAGATCGGCGCATTCATCGTTGAGCGCTTGAATCGCATGACGGGGCCCGTGCGGTTCCTCCTGCCGCTCAAGGGCGTCTCGGCGATCGACGCGGAAGGCCAGCCTTTCCATGACCCTGCGGCCGATGTCGCGCTGTTCGAGGCCATCCGCAAAGGTTGGAAGCGCGCGAAGAACCGCAAGCTCATCGAGCTCGACCTTCACATCAACGATCCGGCCTTTGCCACCGCTGCTGTTGCGGCCCTCGACGACATTTCCTGACGGAGAAAATCATGGCGCGTGCCTATGCTTCAATCATCCTGAAAGCGCCGGTGGAAACCGTGTGGAGCCAGGTGCGCGACTTCAACAGCCTGCCCAACTGGGCGCCCGCGATCGCACGGTCCAAGATCGAGGACGGGCTCGAGTCCGATGTCGTGGGCTGCGTCCGGTCCTTCCACACCAAGGACGGCGAGCATGTCCGCGAGCGGCTGCTCACGCTCGACGACGCCAACTACACCTACACCTACAATTTCGAGAAGCCGGCCTTCCCGGTGAAGAACTACATCGCCACCCTGAGGCTCTATCCGGTCACCGAGGCGGACCAGACCTTCGCCGAGTGGGAAGCGACCTTCGACGAGGCGCCGGGCGATGAAGGCAAATACGAGCGCATCATCTCGCGCGAGGTCTTTGCCGCGAACTGGGCCAATCTCGCGAAGATCATCGCCGCCAAGAAGCCGAAAAAGCCGGACGGTGCCGTACGCTGGAAGGGCTTCGCGCCGAACAAGGTCTGGACCTCACGAGTCATCCGGGCACCGGTGGAAAAGGTCTGGCGCGTGATGCGCGACTTTGCCGGCATGGGCGCCTGGCACGAGGACATCAGCAAGATGCACATGCTCGGCGTGCGCTCCGACAAGGTCTCGGGCGTCCGCGACTTCTTTTTCGGCGACGGCCATTTGAACGAGGAGCTGCTGCATCTCTGCGACCGCACCCGCTCGTTCTCCTATCGCATCACAAAATGCGAGATCCCGTGGATCAACTACGTTTCCGGCCCGCGGCTCTGGCCCGTCACGGCCAACAACACGACGTTCGGTGTGTGGACCGGCGATTGGGACGCCAGCCCGCAGGATGATCTGGTGCTGATCCCGCGAACCGAGCAGAATGTCTACCAAAAGGCCTTTGCCACGGTCGAACGGAAGCTCCGCAGAAAATAGGAAGACGGACGATGCCTGAGTGGACGAAACGCTTTGCGCTTGATGGAAAGACCGCGGTGGTGACCGGCGCCACCAAGGGAATCGGGATCGAGGCCTGCAAGGTGCTGGCCGATGCGGGCGCCGACATCGCCGCTGTGGGGCGCGATAAGGATGGCCTCGCGGAGGTCAAGGCAGCGGTCGAATCGAAAGGCCGCCGCTGCGTGGCGATCGCGGCAGACATGGCGACGGCTGACGGCCCCGAGCGCGCGGCGAAGGACGCGCTCACCGCCTTCGGTGCGATCGACATCCTGGTGAACAATGCCGGCATCGCCCTGATCGATCCGCTGCTCGAAGCCAAAGTCGCGGATTGGGACATGACCATGGCGGTCAATCTGCGCGCGCCGTGGCTGCTGGCCAAGGCGCTGGTTCCCGGCATGATCCAGAAGCGGCGCGGCAAGATCATCAACATCTCCTCGCAGGCCGGCGTCGTCGGCCTGGAGGCGCACGGCGCCTACGCCGCGTCCAAAGGCGGCCTCAACATGCTCACCAAGGTCATGTGCGTCGAATGGGCGAAGCATAACATCCAGATCAATTCCGTGTGCCCGACGGTGATCCTGACGCCGATGGGCGAGCAGGTGTGGGGCAAGCCGGAGAAGGGCGATCCGATGAAGGCCAAGATTCCGGCGGCCCGCTTCGGCAAGCCAGTGGAGGTCGCCGACATGATCCTCTATCTCGCGTCCTCGGCGTCAGACCTCGTGAATGGCCAGGATATCCTTATCGACGGCGGCTACACGGCCGTCTGATCGTCGTCGAACAGGATCCGGCTGGCGGCGCTGTCCAGGTCGTCGTATTGCCCGCTGCGCAGCGGCCCACGGCTGGGCGCTATGCGGATGTACCCGCGATGCCAGACCAGAGCGCCGGGATGCTCTTTGAGATCAGCTCGTCGCCAACTCTTTCCCTCCGCCGGCAAGCCTCACCGGGTCGGCGCGCAGATGTCGGTGCCTGAGAATCATATCTGGAAGCTGCCGCCTGAGCCATATCGGTTCGCTCCAACTGTGCCTTTGAAGCACCCAAGCTCAACGATAACCCAGATGAAACCAATGATCGGCACGACAGAAAGGAGCAGCCACTTTGCCGACTTGTCGCGATCATGAAGCCGCTTAACAAGGATCGCGAAATAAATCCAGATGAGTAAAATCGAAACGATCAGGCCTACCAGCCAGACCCAGACCGGGACGGCCCCTGTGCGGTTATCGTAAGCGGCCAACCCACCAACTGCGCCGTTGAACAAGAAGATCAGGACCAACCAAGGAACGAAGACCACCCAGAAGGTTAGCCGATTATCCGGCCATTCAGTGAAAGCAGAACCTGCGGCACCCGCATTGATTGTCCCCAGACGTTGCGAAGCTGCTTGGATGCTCCCTCAAAGATTGTAGACTGTCAAGGTAACTGGAAAATGGCCGCGTATGGCCGCGGGCTGAGAGTGGCGAGACCCACGGAATAGCGCTTACCCTTCGCCGGCCGCGAACGCCTCGAGAATGCCGGCATCGGCTGCCACATCGAGTGCGGAATAGCGCCTTCGGATCTCGCGCGCATGGCATACGGCTTCGCGATAGAAGGCGACGTCGAGGCCCAGCTCCGCGGCCGTGGTCGGCCCGCCCGCGACCGCGAGGGCGTCTCGCATCACCTGCACCGGCACAGTGAACTCGGTCAATTCCGCGCGCAGCTCAGGCCAGATCGCTTCCAGCTTGGCGTTGAGCTTGTCGGCGCCGGCCGCGTCGAATGATTTCAGCGCCATCTCCGCTTGGCAGATCTTCGCCGCATCTGCGCCGAAGCGCCGCCGCATGTCGGCTTCGTCGATCCGCGTGGGATGGATGACCGGCGCTTTGTCGGAAGCAAGCAGCTTCGCCTGGAGCCGTGCCATAGTCAGGCTGGCGACGCCGACTTGCTGGCCATGCAAGGTGCCGGGGTGCCGCTCCCCCGCGAAGCAATCGATGTAGTGCGAGATCTGGTGCTCCCCCATCGAGCCGTGATTGGTCGTGCCGGTAAAGCTGACGCCGAAGCCGCACAGGGTGAGCACCCGGTGCAGGTAGCCGACCGCCTCGATGTCGCCCTTGGCGAGACCCGCGGCACGCTTCATCAGTTCCGCCTCGTCTGCCAACTCGAGCTGGAAAGGCACCTCCGAATAGGAGGTGCCCATGATCGTCTTGGAGAGCCAGCAATCGACCTGCGCCACCGACCGTGCCAGGCAATCGCCGAAGCCTGACGCGATCAGGTAGGTCGGCGCCGCCGCATTGACGGCAAGGTCGATGAACACGCCCTTCGGTGCGTGCGCCGGCTTGGAAAGCTTCAGCCCGTTGGCTTGCGCGATGGAGGCGGTGGTCGACGTGTACCCGTTCATCGATGGCGCGGTGGCGAACACGCAATAGGGCCGACCGTCCTGCGCCGTCACGTATTTGCAGAGATCGTTGATCGTGCCCGAACCGACTGCGACCACGGCATCGGCGTGCCGCACGCGATCCTGCAGCAGCGCGATGGTCCCTTCATCGGCGTGCGGGTGATCGAGGACCACGCTGTCAATTGTCGCGATTTTCTTCAGCGCTGCTTCGACGCGCGCGCCCATCACGCCATGGGTATTCTCGTCCGACACCACCGCGAGCCGGCCACGGAAACCAAGCTTGCCGACCAGGTCCGCCTCGGCGCCGTCCAGCCGCTCCTCGATCACGACCATCTTGTAGGGAACGGTCCCGGGCTTCCCGGTCTCGGGATTCGTCCATCGGCCTGCGACCATGTCGTCGATCAGCGATGTCCAGCGTGCCATCCGCGCATGCTCCCGAATCAAACGCGCAACTCTTCGCGACGAGCGATCCAACCGCTGTTGCAGTGCACAACAAACGTCACGAGCGAGTGGCATAGTTCCAGCGACCTTGACAAATGTCAATCTGTAGTGTCGTTTATCTGAAACGCTCATCAGAACAGGCGAAGCATGGCGCGCATCCTGGAGCGCAAAGCGACGCAGACCCGTGTCAAGCGGAGCACCTTATCGCCTCCGCCGGAGTTCGTGGGCGACCCGATCGTGTGGGCGGCTTGGCTCTATTACGAGGAGCGCATGACGCAGGAAGAGGTGGCGGACCGGCTGGGCGTGTCGCGCGCTTCCGTGGTGAACTTCCTGCAGGAAGCGCGGGATCGCGGCGCCGTGACCATCGCCGTCGCATCGGAGCATCTGCAGGCCGTCCGGGCCTCGCGCGACCTCTGCAAGCGCTTCGGTCTCAAGAGCTGCGTGGTCATTCCCGACGATGGCGGCCGGCTTGCGCTACACGAACGCATCGGACGTGCGGGCGCGCGGTTGCTCACCGAAATACTGGAACCCAACGATATTCTCGGCGTTTCCTGGGGCCGCACGGTGCTTGCCTTGGCCGCCGCCTTGCCCCGGGTCCGCCTGCCGGCCGTGTCCGTGGTGCAGATCACCGGCAGCGCGATCGGCACGTTCGAATTCTCGCCGGAACTCTGCACCTCCAACATCGCCAACCGGCTGGGCGCGCGCTGCATCAATCTGCACGCGCCGGGCATCGTCTCGAAGCCGGAGGTGAAGAAGCTGTTCATGCAGGAACCGGCCCTGGTCGAGCAGTTCAAGCTCATCAGGTCCTGCAACAAGATCCTGTTCGGCGTCGCCAATCTCAGCAGCGCCAGCACCGCCCTGCGCAGCGGCTACATGACGCCGGAAAAGCTCCGGCCCTATGTCGCCGGCGGGGCGATCGGCGTTATGGCCGGGCGTTTCTTCGACCGCGAGGGCAATCCCGTTCTTGGCCCGCTCGACGAGCAGATGATCGGAATCTCGTTGCGCGAGATCGCCAAGATTCCGGAGCGCATCTGCGTCGCCGGCGGTCCGGAGAAGGTCGAGGCGATCGATGCGATGCTGCGCGGCGGTTACGCGACCATCCTGGTGACGGACGAAACGACCGCGCAGGCTCTGGTCGAGCGCGAATAGGGAATTGGGCGCGGCACAAGCACGCGCTCTCTGACAAACCGGGCCAAAGAGCCTGGAACGAGATGGAAGACCGGGAGGAAGACGGAATGGCAAAACCGCTCGTCGTCATCACTGGTGCCAGCTCCGGAATCGGCGCTGCGACCGCGCAAGCATTCTCCGCCGAGGGGCATCCTTTGCTGCTGCTGGCCCGGCGGCTGGGACGCATGGAAGAGCTCGGCCTGCCCGACACGATGTGCCGCGCCGTCGACGTGCGCGATCGCGACGCTGTCGTTAGGGCTATCAAGGAAGCGGAGGCGCAGTACGGCCCCACCGATTGCCTGTTCAACAACGCCGGCATCGCCCGGCTCGGCGACATCACGAAGCAGAATCCCGCCGAGTGGGACGAGATGATCGACATCAACGTCAACGGCGTGATGAACGCTATCCACGCCGTCATGGGCGGCATGATCGCCCGCCGCCACGGCACCATCGTGCAGATGAGCTCGATCGCCGGCCGCAAGGTCTACCCCGACCACACGGTCTATTGCGGCACCAAGTATTTCGTGCACGGCGTATCCGACAGCCTGCGCCAGCACCTGGCGCCGCACGATGTGCGCGTGATGGTCATATCACCCGGCGTAATCGAGACCGAGGTGCTGGATCACGTCACCGACAAGAATACCCTCGCCAATTACAAGGCCAACAAGGTGAAGATGGGCGGCGGCATCTCGGCCGATCACGTCGCGCAGTCGATCCTGTTCGCCTACAAGCTGCCGCAGAACGTCCTGATCCAGGAGATCTGCATCACGCCGACCCGGCAGGAGTATTGAGTGGCGGAGCGGATGGAGATCTCGATCGCCGGCGACGGCAGCATGCGGCGGCCCGGCCGCTTGAACCTCCGGCATATCCTGAGCTCGGAGCATCCCCTGCCGTGGCTGTTCCCGGTGACGGCGGTGCTGATCGCGTTCGGCGTCTATCCGCTGCTCTATGCGCTCTGGCTGTCGCTGCACAAGCGCAACCCCGTGACGCGCCTCAGCGTGTTCGATCCTGATTGGAACTGGGTCAAGATTCTCGGGGATGAGCGCGTGTGGAACGCGATCGGGAACACCTATCTCTATACCGGAATTGCGATCTTCGTCGAACTCGTTCTCGGCCTCGCAATCGCGCTGCTGCTGGACTCGGATCGCAAAGGCTACGGCGTCCTGCGTGCGCTCATGACCCTGCCGTTAGTGGTGCCGCCGGCCGTCACCGGCATGATGTTCCTGCTCATGCTGGACGGCTCGTTCGGCGTGCTCAGCCGCACGCTCTATGCGCTGGGCCTGTGGTCGCCAGCCTATCCGATCCTGGCGACGTCGAGCACCGCCTTGTTCGGGATCCTGCTCGCCGACATCTGGCAATGGACGCCGTTCATGGTGCTGATCATGATGGCTGGCCTGCGGGCGCTGCCCAAGGAGCCGTTCGAGGCGGCTGCCATCGATGGGGCCAGCGCGACCCAGGCCTTCTTCAGGCTCACTTTGCCGATGCTCTCGCGCATCATCGCGCTCGCCGTGCTGATCCGCGGCGTCGACCTGTTCCGCATCTACGACTACATCAAAGTGATGACCGAGGGCGGCCCGGGCACCGCGACCGAGACCCTGACCGCCTATGCCGGCACGATCTATTTCAAGAATGCCGACTTTCCGTACGCCTCGACCATCGCGTTGCTGACGTTGATCCTGCTGCTGATCACCTCGGCCATGTTCATCAAGATCTTCAAGGTGAGGTTCTGATGTCGCCCAGCCTCGCCAAGCGCCTGCTCCGCGATCTCACCGCCATCATCGTGGTCGGCATCTTCATGTTCCCGCTATTCTGGTGGGGGCTGACCTCGTTCAAGCCGACCTCCGCCATCTTCAACAAGGACGAGGTGGTGTTCTTCGATTTCGAACCGACCCTCGTCAATTACGAGGTGGTGCTGCTCGGCAAGTCGCGGGCGGAGCTCGCCATCGAATCCGGGAATACCTTCGGCGTTGGCGGCGCCAGCTCTTACGATTCGCGCCAGACCATCATCGATTCCATCATCGTCGCCGTTTGCTCCACGGCCCTGACTGTGTTCGCGGGCGTCACCGCAGCCTACGCTCTCTCGCGGATGAAATTCCGCGGCCGGCAGGGCTATCTCAACTGGATCCTGTCGCAGCGTTTCGTGCCGCCGATCGCCATCATCGTGCCGGTCGTCTTCATGTTCCATTTTCTTGGCCTGCGCGACACACTGCTTGGCCTCATCTTCATCCATACGCTCATCAACGTGCCGTTGGCCGTTCTGCTGATGAAGAGCTTCTTCGACGACGTGCCGGTGGAGATCGACGAAGCCGCGATGCTCGATGGCGCGACACGGTTCCAGATCTTCCGGAAGGTGGTGCTGCCGATGGTGACCGGCGGCGTCGCGGCGACCGCGGTGCTGTGCTTCATATTCTCCTGGACCGAATTCTTGCTCTCACTATTCCTGACCAGCTCGATACGAACGCTACCGGTCAAGATTTCGACCTTTGTGACGTCCACCGGATCGGAATGGGGCTTCATCTCGGCGCTTGGCACGTCCGCCATCGTTCCGAGCTTCATCTTCATCCTGCTGGTGCAGAAGCAACTGGTGCGCGGACTGACCCTCGGGTCACTGAAGGAATGACAACGGAACGAGCGCGAAGCTCGACACACAACGGAGGAGCGCTATGGGTTTCAAGCAATACGACAAGCAGACGTTCATCGCGGATTCGGCTGCTGCCTTTGCCAGCCGCCGCATCACGAAACGCGAGTTCTTGCGCCGCATGGGCCTCGCCGGTATCGGATTCTCGGCTTTCTCGATGGCGATGCTCGGCAACACGCGGCCATTCCGCAATCCGGGCCTGGTCAGCCGGGCGAATGCCGCTTTGCCGGACGACCAGGTAAAGTTCCTGAAGGAGGTCGGCGGCCAGTTCAAGGGCGCCAGGATCCGCTACACCAGCGAGGCGACGCCACCCACCGTCGTTCTCAATCAGATCAAGAACGAGTTCACCGACCTGACAGGCATCGAGGTCGAAGTCGAGATCGTGCCGCTGGAGCAGGTGCTGGCGAAGGCGACGCAGGACGTGCAGGGCCAACTCGGCACGTATGACCTGTACTATCTCGATCAGTCCTGGGTCGCGACCTTCGCGCCTGACTGCGTCGATCCGGTCGAGCTGTACAACTCCAATCCGGACCTCGCGATGCCGGGCTTCGACTGGGACGATTTCTCCGAGCCGTTGGTCGAAGGTCTCGCCCGCTACAACGGCAAGCTGGTCGGCGTTCCCTTCGACATCCCGATCTTCGTGCTGATGTACCGCAAGGACCTGCTCGAGAAGCACGGCATCGCGGTGCCCACCAACTACGAGGAATTCACCAAGGCCGCACACGCGATCTATGATGCAGAGAAAGCCAACGGCGTGTTCGGCACCGGCCTACAGGCGAAGTCCGGCCACTATTCGCTCGAATGCGACTGGACCCAGGCGGTGTGGGGCCATGGCGGCTCAATCTTCCGGCCGGACAAGACCTTCGCCGGCAATGACGAGCAGGGCATCAAGGGCCTCGAGTGGTACCAGGATCTGCTGACCGTCGCGCCGCCGAACTCGACCGCCGCGACCTGGGATGGCCAGTTCCAGATGATGCAGTCGGGCCAAGTGGCCTTGGTGCAGAGCTGGGATGAGTTCTTCCCCGGTCTCGACGCAGACGATTCGAAGGTGAAGGGGCTGTGGGAGCCGGCCAAGCCGCTACAATCCAGCGTCGGCCTGCGGTCCGTCTCGGAGGCGGGCTTCGGCGAGATTCCCAATCTCGGCCACCAGGGGGGCTCGATCATGGGCCTCTCCGCCTATTCGAAGAATCAGGAAGCAGCCTGGATCTTCATGCAGTGGGCCTGCTCGAAGGAGATCATGACCCAGTGCACCCTGGCCGGCGGCTTCGCGCCGATGCGCGAATCCTCCTTCGCCGACGAGCGCGTGAAGGCAAAGGCAAAGGTCATGCCCGGCACGACCCGCCACCTCGACATCGTGAAATGGACCATCGACAATGTGATGGCCTCGGAGCCGGACATGCCGCTGTGGGCGGGCCTCTCCACCAACGAGATCCCGACCGAGCTCGGCAAGCTGCTGACCGGCCAGGCCTATGGCGGCAGCGCCAAGGCCTGCATGGACGCGGTGGCCAAAATAGTCGATTCCAAGGTGAAGGAAGCGGAACTCTAACCGGATCGCCATGACTCGGGCGGAGGTAGCTCCCACTGCTTCCGCCCACCTCTTTCCAACGACGGCACATGACTTCTGATCTCGTCATCGGCATCGACTCCTCGACCTCCGCGACCAAGGCGATCGCGTGGGACCGGCGCGGCCGGGCCTTCGCGGAAGGGCGGGCGCCGATTGCCATGTCGAACCCCGAGCCTGGCTTCTTCGAGCAGGACCCGAACGAGTGGTGGCAGTCCACCGCGCAGGCCTTGAAGGATGTAGCTGCGAAGGTCGACCCCGCGCGCATTGCCGCCGTCGGCCTTTCCAATCAGCGCGAGACCTTCGGCGTGTTCACCGAGGACGGAACGGCGCTGAGGCCCGGGATGGTCTGGCTCGACGATCGGGCGCGGGCGCAGCAGAAGCGCTTCGGCGAGACGTTCGGCGCCGAGCGGGTGCATGCTATCTCCGGCAAGCCGCTGGACGTCATTCCGTGCCTCTACCGCATGATCTGGCTGCGCGAGCACGAGCCTGCGATCCTCGACCGCGCGCACCGCCTTGCGGAAGTGCAGGCCTATCTCACCTTTCGCTTGACCGGCCGATGGACGACCTCCCTCGCTTCGGCCGATCCCACCGGTGCGCTCGATATGCGCAGACGCGTCTGGTCGGAGGAGATCCTCCAGGCCGCCGGCATCGACTCCGCTAAGATGCCGCGGCTCGTGGCGCCGGGCACGCCGGTGGGAGAACTTACCGAAGCCGTCGCTGCTGTGACCGGGCTCAAACCCGGCACGCCAGTGGTGGTCGGCGGGGGCGACGGCCAATGCGCGGGCGCAGGCGTCGGCGTGGGCGCGCCGGGCCTGGCCTACGTCAATCTCGGCACGGCCGTGGTGTCCGGCAGCTATGGCACCGAATACGCCTATGACCGCGCCTTCCGGACTGAGATCGCGGTTGCTGACGCAGGTTACATCTTCGAGACCTGCCTGCGCTCCGGCACGTTTCTGGTCGACTGGCTGGCGCGCGAACTGTTCCTGGCCGAGTCGAGCGACCGGCGCGAGCTCTTGTGCAAGCTTGAAGCGGAGGCAGCGGCGAGCCCAATCGGGGCCGGCGGCGTGACGCTGGTGCCCTATTGGCAGGGCTGCATGACACCGCATTGGGACAGCGCGGCGCGTGGCGTGATCGCCGGAATTTCCGGCTCTACCCATCGCGGTGACATCTATCGCGCGCTGCTCGAGGGCATCGCGCTGGAGCAGGCGATCTGCACCAACCAGGCGGAGCAGGCGACGGGGGCAAAGATCGATCGCTACGTCGCGATCGGCGGCGGCGCGGCCTCCGATCTGTGGAGCCAGATCATCGCCGATGCGACCGCGCGTCCGGTGCAGCGGTCGACCACGGTGGAAGCATCATCGCTCGGGGCGGCCATGGCGGCGGCAAAGGGCTGCGGGTGGTTCTCGACCTTCGCAGAGGCCTCCGTCGCCATGGCGGGCGAAATCACCCGCACGTTCGAGCCCGATGAGAAACGTGTCGCGCGCTATGCCGAGCTGCGGACGATCTATCAAGATCTGTGGCCGACGCTTTCTGCTTGGAATGCCCGCATGGCGGCCTTCGTTGAGCGCGGTCATGATTGACGCGCGCATGCAGCCGATCTCTACCCTGCCGGCAGAGGTCGCGCGCGCCCTCATCGGCGTGTTCACCGATATCGACGACACGATCACGACTGACGGCAGGCTGCCGGCTGACGCCTACGCCGCATTGGAACGGCTGCATGAATCCGGCTTGGCTGTCGTTCCCATCACGGGCCGACCGGCCGGCTGGTGCGACATGGTCGCACGCTTCTGGCCGGTTGCCGGTGTGGTTGGCGAGAACGGCGCCTTCTATTTCCGCTACGACCACCCCGCGCGCAAGATGATCCGCCATTTCGCCGCGAGCCCCGCGGAGCGCGTGGAGAACCGCCGCAAGCTAGAGCGCCTGGCCGAGCACATCCTCAAGGAGGTGCCGGGCGCCGCGATCGCAGCCGATCAGCTCTATCGTGAGGCCGATCTCGCGATCGACTTCCGGGAAGATGTCGCGCCGCTGACGGCGGAGGCCGTGGATCGCATTGTCGCGCTGTTTCACAAGGCTGGCGCGGTCGCCAAGGTCTCCTCGATTCACGTTAACGGCTGGTTCGGCCGATACGACAAGCTGTCGATGACCCGCATCTTCGTGCGGGATGCACTCGGCCTTGATCTCGAAACAACCAAGTCACAGTTCGTCTTCTGCGGCGACAGCCCAAATGACGAGCCGATGTTCGCGTTCTTTCCGTTCGCCTGCGGTGTCGCTAACGTGCGGGACTTCGCCGCACGCATGCAGTCGCTGCCGGCGTTTGTCGCGCCAGCGCGCGGGGGCGCCGGCTTTGTCGAGATCGCAAACAGGATCTTATCGGTGCGGCAACGCGCCTGATCGCAGGGGAAAGCTAGGGCATATGGCTGCTGTCACGGTTCGCAACGTCACCAAGAGCTTCGGAGATCTGCAGGTGATCCACGGGATCGACCTCGGCATCGAGGATGGCCGCTTCGTCGTTCTGCTCGGCCCGTCCGGCTGCGGCAAATCCACCTTGCTGCGCATGGTCGCGGGACTGGAGCAGATCAGCTCTGGCGAGATCGTAATCGGAGGGCGGGTGGTGAACGACCTGCATCCGAAGGATCGCGACATCGCGATGGTGTTCCAGAACTACGCGCTCTACGCGCATATGTCGGTGTTCGACAACATGGCGTTCTCCATGCAGCTCAAGAAGATGCCGCAGGCGGAGAGCAAGAAACGGGTCGAGTGGGCGGCCTCGATCCTCGACCTCACACCCTATCTCGGTCGCTATCCGCGGCAGCTCTCCGGCGGACAGCGCCAGCGCGTCGCCATGGGCCGCGCGATCGTGCGCGACCCGGCGGTATTCCTGTTCGATGAGCCCTTGTCGAACCTGGACGCGAAGCTGCGTGTCCAGATGCGCACCGAGATCAAGGCGCTGCATCAGAGGCTGTCCACCACCACGATCTACGTCACGCACGACCAGATCGAGGCCATGACCATGGCCGACGTCATCGTCATCCTGAAGGACGGCCGGATCGAGCAGATCGGAGGTCCGCTCGCAGTCTATGACCGCCCGGCCAACCTGTTTGTTGCCGAGTTCATCGGCTCGCCCGGCATTAATCTGATGCGTGGCGAGGTCGCGGCGGAGAATGGCGCGCCCGTCGTGAAGGCCGGCGGCATCACACTGCCGCTGCCGCAAAAGGTGGCCGTTAATCCAGGCCAGAAGGTGGTTTATGGCATAAGGCCCGAACATCTGAGGCCGTCCGGCAATGGAGTTGGTATCGGCGCGAAGGTCATGGTTGTGGAGCCAACCGGCGCCGAGATTCACATCTATGCCGATCTGGCGGGGAAAGAGGTCTGCGCGGTGACCCAAGACCGGCTGCAGCTCGACACCGGCGACGAGGTGCGGTTGGTGCCGATGCTCGACCGGGTGCATTTGTTCGATCAGGCCACTGGCAAGGCTCTGGTCGCCTGACCGCGCACAGTCAAGGAAAGTGAAATGGATAAAGCAGAACTGAAGCTTCGGCAGAGCATCATCGATGCCTGCCGCTCGATGAACGGCCTCGGCATCAATCAGGGCACCTCGGGCAACATCAGCGCGCGCTGCGGCAAGCTGATGCTGATCACGCCCTCCGGCGTGCCTTATGAAGAGTTGAGGCCGAAGGATATCGTCACCACGCCGGTCGCCGGCAATGGCGAGAAATGGAGTGGCACGCTGGCGCCGTCGTCGGAATGGCGCTTCCATCTGCGCATCCTGCAGGAGCGGCCCGAGGTTGGATCGGTCGTCCATACGCACAGCACCTACGCGACGACACTCGCGATCTGCAACAAGCCGATCCCGGCCATTCATTACATGGTGGCTGCTGCCGGCGGACCGGACATCCGCGTTGCGCCCTACGCGACGTACGGTACGGAGGAGCTGTCGGACCTGGCGATCAAGGCAATGGAAGGGCGGACCTGCTGCCTGCTGCGCAACCACGGCGTGATCGCGACCGGGCCGGACGTGCGGCGCGCCTTGTGGCTGGCGGTCGAGATCGAGACCTTGGCGCGGCAGTACTATCTGTCGCTGACGCTCGACAACGCGCAGATCCTCCCCGATGCCGAGATCGCGCATGTGATCGAGAAATTCAAGAACTACGGCCCGCGCCAGAAACCACGCAAGGCGTCGACGGCAGGCCGAGCCTGATCAAGGGCATTCGGTGCGTTGCGCTATCGGGCCTGCTCCAGCGAAAGTGCAATTCCCTGCCCGACGCCGATGCACATGGTCACCAGCGCGCGCTTGGCGTCGCGCGCGCGGGGTTCCAGTGCCGCTGTCAGCGCCAGGCGTGCTCCGGACATGCCCAATGGGTGACCAAGCGCAATGGCGCCCCCGTTCGGATTGACGAAGTCTGCGTCATCCCGAATGCCGATCTGTCGCAGGCATGCGAGAGCCTGAGCCGCAAACGCTTCGTTGAGCTCGACGACATCAAACGTGCTGATGCCGAGGGCAGTGCGCTCCAGCAGCTTCCGTACGGCTGGAACGGGACCGATGCCCATGATGCGCGGCGGTACGCCCGCCGTCGCCATTCCCGTGATGCGGGCAAGCGGCGTCCATCCGTGCTGCTCGATCGCGCGCTGTGATGCGATGAGCAAGGCCGCTGCGCCATCGCTGATGCCGGAAGCGTTGCCGGCGGTTACGGTCCCGTTCTTCCGGAACAGCGCTGGCAACGCGGCAAGCTTCTCGAGGGTCGTCGCGCGCGGATGCTCGTCATGCTCGACCAGCCGGAGTTCGCGCCCGCGCTCCTTGACCGGAACGGCCACGATTTCCCGGGCCAGCCGGCCGTTCGCCTGGGCCGCTGCCGCGCGCTCCTGGCTGCGCAAGGCAAAGGCATCCTGGTCAGCGCGCGAGATGCCGAACTCTTCCGCAACGTTTTCCGCAGTCTCGGCCATCGAATCGATGCCGTACTGACGTTCGATCAGCGGATTGACAAAGCGCCAGCCGATGGTGGTGTCATGGATCTCGGCGCCGCGCTGGAATGCGGTCTCCGCCTTCGCCTGGACCAGTGGTGCCCGGGTCATGCTCTCGACACCGCCGGCGATCACAATATCTGCTTCGCCCGCGCGGATCGCACGCGCAGCATATCCGACGGCATCCAGACCCGAGCCGCACAAGCGGTTGATGGTGGTGCCGGGAACAGAAGTCGGGAGGCCGGCAAGCAGGACGGCCATGCGGGCGACATTCCGGTTGTCTTCGCCGGCCTGATTGGCGCAGCCTAGGACGAGTTCATCGATCCTGTCGCCTTGCAGCGCAGGAAAGCGGGTCAGAAGTGCCTTGACGGCATGGGCCGCCAAATCATCGGTCCTGACGTGGGCGAGGGCGCCGCCATAGCGTCCGATTGGCGTGCGCACCCCATCGACGATGAAGGCTTCAGTCATGTGCGCTGTTCCTTCATACGCTCAGCCACAAACATCGGCCCTCCTTTGTGGGCCGGAAAGCCGTAGCCGTTGATCATGACGAGATCGATGTCGCTCGGTCGTGCCGCGATACCTTCCGACAGCAATGCCGTGCCTTCCGTTGCCATCGCCGCCAGCAGGCGCTGCGTGATCTCTCCAGCAGAGATCGCACGCGGCGCGAGTCCCTTGGCCGCGCGCGCGGCTTCGATCATGGCGGTGACCTCCGGGTCGATGACGCGCTTGCCGTCCTGATACAGGTACCAGCCACGCCCGGTCTTCTGGCCGAAGCGGCCGGCCTCGCACAGGCGGTCCGGAATGTCGACATAGCGCTCCTTGGGATCGCGGGTGGCGGCCTGTCGCTTGCGACGCGCCCAGGCGATCTCCAGCCCGGCCAAGTCGAAGACCGCAAAGGGTCCCATGGCAAAGCCGTACTCCTCCATGGCCGCATCGATCTGGTGCGGCAGCGCGCCATCCTCCAGCAGGAACTCCGCTTCGCGCCGATAGGCGGAGAAGATGCGATTGCCGATAAAGCCTTCAGTCACGCCACACACGATCGGCAGCTTGCGCAAGCGCTTGGCAAAGGCCACGCCGGCCGCCAGCACGTCCGGCGCCGTGCGCGCGCAGCGTACCACCTCCACCAGGCGCATGACGTTCGCCGGCGAAAAGAAATGCAGGCCCAGAACGCGCTCGGGCCGTGCGGTCGTGGTCGCGATCCGGTCCGGATCAAGATAAGACGTGTTGGTGGCGAGGATCGCCTCTGGGCGGACGACATCATCGAGCCGCTGGAACAGGTTGGTCTTGACGTCGAGATCGTCGAACACCGCCTCGATGATCAGGTCGGCATCCTTCAGTGCCGTCATGTCGCCGCTGGTGCTGAGCCGGCTCAGTCGCTCTTGTCTTCCGGCCGCGTCGATTCGGCCCGACTGCAGGGATCGGTCCAGCAGGCCTTCGATGCGCACGCGTCCTTTGGAGGCGGCATCCTCGTTCTGCTCCACCGCGATAACGGTGAGGCCGGCGTCAAGCACCGCCGTCGCAATGCCCGAGCCCATCAAGCCCAGCCCCACGATGCCGATGGTCCGGGCGTCGCGCGGGGTGACGCTCTCTAGGCCTTCCACCTTGGCCGCCGCGCGCTCGGCAAAGAAGACGTGGCGCAAGGCTGCCGCCTGCTCCGAATCCCGGAGGCGGAGGAACGTTGCACGCTCCTCGGCCAGACCTTCCGGCAGCGGGCGCTCGGCTGCGAGGCGGACGAGCCGCACGGCTTCGCGCGGTGCAATCTGGCCGCGGGCACGGGCAAGCGCCTTCTTCTCTGCGGTGTCGATCGCCTCGTGCGGCAGGGCCGGAGCCTGGCATTCGCCTGTCCTGCGCAGCGGCTTGCCCATCAGCGCACGTGCCTCTCCAATGGCCGCAGCCAGGAGATCGCCGGTCTCGATCCGGTCCAGGATGTCGAGCTTGAGCGCCTCTTCGGCGCCGATGGTCCTGCCGTTGGCGATGAGGTCGATGGCGGCGGGAATCCCAATGAGGCGCGGTAAGCGCTGGGTTCCGCCAGCGCCTGGCACGATGCCGAGTTTCACCTCCGGCGCCGCAAACGTGGCCGAAGGCATCGCGATCCGCCGATGCGCCGCCAGTGCCACTTCCAATCCACCTCCGAGCGCAGCGCCATTGATCGCGGCCACGACCGGCTTTGCCGAAGCTTCGATCGCCGCGACAATGGCGGGCAGGATGGGCTCGGCCGGCGGCTGGCCGAACTCGCGGATATCCGCCCCGCCGATGAAGATCTTGCCGGCGCCGGTGATGACCATCGCGTCGACATCGGGCGTATCGCGCCCGCGTCTCAGCGCAGCGCTGAGGCCGGCACGCACATCGATCGACAGCGCGTTGACCGGCGGGTGATCGATCTCGATGGCCAGAACGCCGTCGACGATGCGTCCACGCACGGTGTCGGAAAACGCCAGCATGACTCAGTCCGGGATCACGGCTATGGCCTGAATCTCCACCTTGGCTCGATCCTCGATCAAGGCCGTCACTTCAACGGCGGCCATGGCGGGATAATGGCGGCCCATGAGTTCGCGATAAACATCGCCGATTGGCTTCAGGTTCGCGAGATACGCGGCCTTGTCGGTAAAGTACCAGGTCATGGAGGTGAGATGCTGCGGCCCTGCGCCGGCTTCCGCGAGCACGTCGACGACGTTTTGCAGCGCCTGGCGGACCTGCCCGACCAGGTCGTCGGTCTCGAACTTGCAGTCTCGGTTCCAGCCGACTTGACCGCCGACAAAGACCAGCGTGCCTCGCGCCGCAATGCCGTTGGCGTAGCCGACGGGATTGGCCCAGCCTTCAGGTTGCAGGATGGTGTGCATCGGGTGACTCCTGAAAGGATATCAGCGCGGCGCGCAGATCGTCGGGCCAGGTGATCGACTTGTGCGTCTCCAGAGACGTGGGGACGAGGACTTGTTTGGCTTGCCACAGGATTGCATCATCGCGTCGCACGCTGTGATCGAGGTCGACGGACCTCCGGCCGATTCGGGCGACAGCGAGGGAAAACACCAAGCTATCTCCCAGGAAAGCCGGCGCGCGGAAATCAACTTCGAATCGTACGGTAGGCAGCCCGATGCGCCTCTCCAGGAAGAGGATTTTCCAGGGCACGCCCATGCTGCCCCACCAATCCTCGACCACGCTGTTGAGCTTGTCGAAATAACGCGGGTAATAGGCGATGCCGGCGGGATCGCAATCGCCGAAATGCAGGATACGGGTGGTTTCGAACGTCGCCATCATTGCGCATCCTTCAGCAGCTCGCGGGCGATGATGAGCTTCTGCACCTCCGTCGCTCCTTCGTAGATGCGCAGCGCTCGGATCTCGCGATAGAGCTTCTCAATCACCTCTCCGGAGCGCACACCGCGCCCGCCGAACATCTGGAGCGCGCGGTCGATCACCCACTGCGCCGTCTCGGTCGCGTTCATCTTGGCCATCGCCGCCTCGCGCGTGGCCGGCAGCTTCTGCACGTCCCGGCGCCAGGCGGCGCGGTAGGTCAGCAACGCAGCGGCGTCGATCCCAGCGGCCATATCGCCGAGCGCCGCTTGGGTCAACTGCAGGTCGGCGAGGCTCGCGCCGAACAGGCGGCGCGCCTTGACGTGAGCAATGGCTTCGTCCATTGCGCGGCGCGCGAATCCGAGTGCCGCTGCGGCGACCGACGCACGGAAGATGTCGAGCGTGCGCATGGCGATCTTGAAGCCTTCCGCCGGCGCACCCAGCCGCCGCGAGGCCGGAATGCGGCAGTTCTCGAACCGGATGGTCGCGAGCGGATGTGGGGCCATCACTTCGATTCGCTCGACGACCGAGAAGCCAGGGTCGTCTGCGAACACGACAAAGGCCGATATGCCGCGCGTGCCCGGAGCCTCCCCGGTCCGCGCGAATATAGTGTAGATGTCGGCAATGCCGCCGTTGGAGATCCAGGTCTTCTCGCCATCGAGCACGTAGGACTCGCCGTCGTCCCGCGCGGCGCAGGTCATCGCGCCGACATCCGAACCGGCATCCTTCTCGGAGAGCGCGAAGGCTGCCAGCCATTCACCCGATCGCACCTTGGGCAGGATTGCGGCGCGCAACTCGGGTGAACCCGAGAGCGCGATCGCGCCGGTGCCCAAGCCCTGCATGGCGAAGGCAAAGTCGGCGAGGCCATCGTGCCAGGCCAGAGTCTCGCGCGCGACGCAGACCAGGCGGGAATCGATCGGCGGGGCGCCCGGTGCCGATTCTGCAACAGCCGACTCCAGCAGGCCGGCTTTGCCGAGCATCCGCACGAGAGCGCGGCAAGCATTGTCCACGTCGTGATGATCGATCTGCGCGAGCGTGCCGCCGGCCACGAACGAATCGAGCCGCTCCACGAACGCGTGGTGCTTCGGCTCGAAGAAGGGCCACTGGAGATGATCGCGGGTCGGACCGGTCGCCATCAGTTGCCCTCGAACGTCGGCTTCGTCTTGGCAGCGAAGGCTTCATAGGCGCGGCGGAAATCGCCTGTCGTCATGCAGGTCGCCTGGGCTTGCGCCTCCGCTTCAATCAGCTCGTCGAGCCCCATGGTCCAGGCCTGGTTGAGCATGGTCTTGGTCATCCTGTGCGCGAAGTAGGGGCCGTCCGCGAGCGATCGGGCGAGCGCGAGCGCCCGCGGCTCGAGATCGGTCGCGGGATGCAGCGCATTATAGAATCCCCAATCGTGGCCTTCCTCGGCGCTCATGGTGCGACCGGTCAGCAGCAGTTCCGTTGCACGGCCCTGGCCGATGATCCGCGGCAGGATCCCGCAGGCGCCCATGTCCGCGCCGGACAGCCCCACGCGCGTGAACAGAAACGCGGTCTTGGCCCCCGGGGTGGCGAGCCGGAGGTCGGACGCCATGGCAAGAATCGCGCCCGCCCCGGCGCACACCCCGTCCACCGCCGCGACGATCAGCTGCGGGCACTTGCGCATCATCTTGACCACGTCGCCCGTCATGCGCGTGAAGGCGAGCAGGTCGGGCATCTTCATCCGGGTCAGCGGCTCGATGATCTCGAACACATCGCCGCCGGAGCTGAAATTGCCGCCGGCTCCGGTCAGCACGATCGCGCGCACGTCGGAAGCATAGACAAGATCGCGGAACAGATCGCGCAGCTCGGCATAGGATTCGAAGGTGAGGGGGTTCTTCTTCTCCGGCCGGTTCAGGCGCAGGGTCGCGACCCGGCCATCCGCGCTCGGCTCCCACAGGAAATGGCGCGCCTTGTAGTCCTTGAAGGGGCGTAGGTTGGTATCGCTCATCCTGCCATCACCTCTCCGCCGGCGACCACGATCGCCTGGCCGTTGATTGCAGAGGAGCCGGGAGATGCCAACCACAGCACGGTGTCAGCGACCTCTTTCGGCGTGACCAGCCGGCCCTGCGGGTTGGCGCTCGCGAGATTGGCGAGCGCCTCATCTTCTGTGCGACCAGTCTTGGTTCTGATTGTCTCGGCCGCTTTCCGCAGCAGCGGCGTGTCCGTGAAACCGGGGCAGACGGCGTTCACGGTGATTCCGGTCTTGGCCAGTTCGAGGGCGAGCGAGCGCGTGAGCCCGACCAGCCCGTGCTTGGCTGCGCAATAAGCCGACACATAGGGATAGCCGGAAAGGCCTGCAGTCGAGGCGATGTTGATGATACGTGCGCCCGTAGCGTGGTTCTTCAGATCCGAAAGAACGGCCTTGGTCAGGAGGAACGCACCGGTCAGGTCGGTAGCGATCACGCGCGACCAGAGGTCGAGCTCGGTCTTGTCGAACGGGGCGCTCGGCGCCTCGCCAGCATTGTTCACGAGGATGTGGATGGGTCCCAGCTTCCCGCGCGCCGCTGCGACGCCGCGTTCGATCGCCGCAGCATCCGTGATATCGAATTCGTCAAGGATCGCAATACGCCCTCCAAGGGTGCTTGCGACCTGCTCCAAAGGCGCGCGCTGCCGGCCAGCGAGCGAGACTGACGCTCCGGCGCCCGCCAGCGCAGTCGCGATCGCGGCACCGATGCCGCTGCCGGCGCCAGTCACCAAGGCATGCCGCCCGGACAGCAGCGCACTCATCCGGCGCCACCTTGCGCCGCGGCGGCGCGCGCCAGGTTGGTCTCATATTGCATCCTTGCCGTCAGGTACTGCTTGGGCCACTGGATCTCGGCAACGCCGACCTTTGCGGCTTCATGCAAGGTCCAGGCAGCATCGGCGAGATGAGGACGAGCGATGGCGCAGAGATCGGCGCGACCGGCGGCTATGATCGAGTTGGCATGATCCGCCTCCGAAATGGCGCCGACTGCCATGGTCGGAATGCAAATCTCGTTGCGGACCTTGTCGGAGAACGGGGTCTGGTACATGCGGCCATAGACCGGCCTGGCGTCCGTGGTCACCTGGCCGGACGAGCAGTCGATCAGGTCGGCGCCCGCTTCCTTGAACAGTGCGGCGAAGACGGCGGCGTCCTCCGGCGTGTTCCCGCCGTCGGTCCAGTCATGGCAGGAGATTCGGACGGACATCGGTCTGTCCGCCGGCCAAGCGGCGCGCATGGCGCTGAACACGTCCAATGGGAAACGCGCACGGCCCTCATGATCGCCGCCATATTCGTCGGTACGTCTGTTGGTGAGCGGCGACAGGAAGCTCGACAGCAGGTATCCATGCGCGCAGTGGAGCTCCAGCCAATCCGCGCCGGTGTGGATGGCAAGCTCGGTCGCCCGAACGAAATCGCTCAGCACGCGCACCATGTCGTCGCGGTCCATGGCCTTCGGGACTTGGCTCTCTTCGAGGTAGGGAATCGCGGACGCGGAGATCAGCGGCCAGTTCCCGCTGTCCAGCGGCCGGTCCATCCCTTCCCAGGCAACCTTGGTCGAGCCCTTGCGGCCCGCGTGGCCCAGCTGGATTCCGAACTTGGCGGCGGAGTTGCCATGGACGAAATCCACAATCCGCTTCCAGCCGGCCGCCTGCTTCTCGTTCCACAGGCCGAGGCAGCCCGGCGTGATGCGCGCATCGGGCGACACGCACGTCATCTCCCCGAAGACCAGGCCCGCGCCGCCCATGGCGCGCGCACCGAGATGAACCAGGTGAAAGTCGTTCGGCTCGCCATCGGCCGCGGAATACATCGCCATCGGCGAGACCACGATTCGGTTGGGCAGCGTGACGCCGCGCACGACATAAGGCGTGAACATGGGCGGCAGCGTGCGCCCATTCTCCGGCACGTTCAACCCTGCGCGGCGCGCAAACCACCGCTCGTAGTTTTCGAGCCAGGCCTTGTCGCGGAGACGCAGGTTCTCGTGACTGATGCGCTGGGAGCGGGTGAGCATGGAGTACATGAACTGCTCTGGCTCCAGCGTGTCGGCATAGCGCCGGCCGACGACCTCGAACCACTCCATGGCATTGCGCGCCGCGTTCTGGATGCGCGCAACGTCGACACGGCGGATCGCTTCATAGGTGGCGAGCACGGCCGGGATCTGGTCCGCGCGATGGCCATGGATTTCGAACTGCCGCGTCAGCTCGATCGCATCGTCGATCGCGAGCTTGGTGCCGGAGCCGATGGCAAAATGCGCGGTATGCGCGGCATCGCCCATCAGGACCACCTGGGAGTGCCCGTTGAAATGGCTCCAGCGCCCACAGATCAGGCGCTGGAAGTTGAGCCAGGCAGAGCCGCGCAGATGCCGCGCGTTGGTCATCAGCTTGGCGCCGCCCAGCACGTCGGCGAACAGCCGCTCGCAGAACGCGATCGAACCTTCCTGGTCGAGCTTGCCAAGTCCGTGCGCCTCGAACGCTTCCTCCGTGGTTTCCACGATGAAGGTCGATGTGGTGCTGTCGAACTTGTAGATGTGCGCCTGGAACCAGCCATGCTCGGTCCGGCGGAAATCGAAGGTGAAGGCGTCGTAGGACTTGTCGGTGCCCAGCCAGATATAGCGGTTCGGCCGCACAATGAGGTCCGGCTGGAACGCCTCGGGATAGCGGTTGCGGATTTTCGAGTTCAGCCCGTCTGAGGCGATGATGAGATCGGCGTCGGGAAACTCGAGATCTGATTCGACCTCGCGCTCGAACACCAGCTCGACACCAAGCTGCTCGCAGCGTGCCTGCAGGATGTTGAGCAGCTTCTTGCGCCCGATGCCGACGAAGCCATGACCGGTCGTGCGCTGCTTGGTGCCTTTGAACCAGACCTCGATGTCATCCCAATGGTTGAAGGCGTCCTGGATCTCGGCGGCGGTTTCCGGGTCCCAGGCCTTCATCGATTCCATGGTGGCGTCGGAGAACACCACGCCCCAGCCGAAGGTGTCGTAGGGGCGGTTGCGCTCCGCCACCGTAACCGTATGGGCCGGGTGGAGCTTCTTCATGAGAAGCCCGAAATAGAGACCCGCCGGTCCGCCGCCAATGCACACGATGCGCATGCCCTGATCCTCCGCTGGGATCGCCTACGCTAACAAGTTCAAGATTAAAAGTTTGATACTTAAAATATCTGCTGGCCGCTCATGCGTCAAGCAGAGTGGCCACTAGGGCCGATCCTGGATCGGCCAAATCCTCAATGACATCAAAATGATGGCGCCCTTCGGCCTGGTGCTCGGTCATGCGTGCGCCGAGCCCCGTCCAGATATTGGCCAGCAGCGCATTCTGGCGCAGGAACTCCGGCCGTTCCCTGGACCCGACCCAGCAGGTCACCCGGACGCCAGCTCTCGGTCGCAGCAGCGCCGGACTTTCGCGGGACGCCTCGGCCTCGTCCATGCACAGGGTCCGATTCATCGATGTGTTCAGCAATGGCCTGAGATCGTGCAAACCGCTGATGGAAACGATGTGCTGCAGACGTTCTCGCACGGCGTTCGACAACGGAGCGCCCGCGCACGCCATGCGGGTTACTAGATGTCCCCCGGCCGAATGTCCCGCCAGCACGATCGGACCGGCCACTCGCTCCGAGATCGTCGTGATGGCCTGAGCGACCTCAGCCGTTATCTCTGAAATGCGCGCGTCCGGACATAGCGGATAGCTCGGCAGAGCAACGGCCCAGCCCCGATCAAGGGCACTCGCCGCCAGATGCGACCAGCTCGATTTGTCGAACGCCATCCAGTAGCCGCCATGCACGAAAACGAACAGGCCTTTCGCTTGGTCTTGCGGGAGCAACAGATCGAACCGCGCGCGCGGCTTGGCCCCGTAGGGCTCATCTAGCTGCGCGCGGCCTTGCCGTGTCATGGATTGGCGGAACTCGGACGCTTGATTCGTCCACTTGGCTGGATACCGATCTCCGCCGGGGATGTAGGCACCGTTGGAATAGGCATCGTCCCAATAGGCGGTGTCCATCGGCTCAAGCCTCGGCGTCTAGTTTCTCCAGGTGCTGCTTGAGGGCGCCGAGGCCGCTCAACAGGCTCTGCTTGGCGGAGGCATCCAGCCCGGCCAGCAGCTTGATGATCCACTGCTCATGCTCGCGCGCCATGGCCAGAAAACGAGCGCGGCCCTGTTCCGTCAGGTGCAGCAGGGTTGTGCGCCGGTCCTCCGGATGCGCCTCGCGCTGGACCAGTCCATCCTCCACCAGCTTGTCCACCAAGCTGGTGGTGGCGCCGTTGGAGACCATCATCCGGCGCGACACTTCGCTCATGGTGAGCCCGCCGCCTACGCGCTCGAGCTGCGACATCAGGTCGAATCGCGCGAGCGAGATGTCGAATTCGTTCATGATCCGGCTTTGCACGACGGATTCGATATGGCTCGCGCAGAACAGCAGGCGTAGCCACAAGCGGAGGTCGGCATGTCCGTCGGGCGTGCCCGCGCGGGACTTCGCCTTTCCGATGGCGGGCTTGGCCTTTCGCGCAGTGCGGCGCTTCAGGAGCTTCGAAGTCATGGCAAATAGTTTAACATTGAAAGTTTCAAGTTGAAAGGAGTTTACGGCGGAATTATGATCGTGCAGCTGCCTTGATCGGGAGGCCTGCCATGCTCGGACCGACAGCGCACGTCGATACGTTTACGCGGGACAATCTGCCTCCCGCCGCGATGCAGCCGGATTTCCTCCTCGACCAATTCCAGTATCCCGAACGCCTGAACGCCGCCGTCGAACTGACCGACCGCATGGTGGAGCGCGGTTTCGGCGACCACGTGGCGCTGATCGGCAATGGCCGCCGCCGCACGTATAAGGAGCTGGCGGACTGGAGCAACCGCTTGGCCCATGCGCTGGTGGAGAATTACGGCGTGAAGCCTGGCAACCGGGTGCTCATCCGCTCGGCCAACAACCCGGCCATGGTGGCGGCGTGGCTCGCTGCCACGAAGGCCGGCGCTGTCGTCGTCAACACCATGCCGATGCTGCGGCCGGGCGAACTGACGCAGATCGTCGACAAGGCGGAGATCGAGTTCGCTTTGTGCGACACGCGCATCATGGATGACCTCGTCGCCTGCGCCTCCACCAGTAAGTTCCTCAAGAAGGTGATGGGGTTCGACGGCACGGCCAATCACGATTCCGAGCTCGACAGGATCGCGCTCGACAAGGACGTGCGCTTCCAGGCGGTGAATACCGGGCGCGATGACGTAGCGCTCCTCGCCTTCACCTCCGGCACGACGGGCAATCCGAAGGGGACGATGCATTTCCATCGCGACTTGCTCATCATCGCCGACGGCTACGCCAAGGAGGTGCTGGGGGTTACGCCCGACGACATCTTCGTCGGCTCGCCGCCGCTCGCGTTCACGTTCGGGCTCGGCGGGCTCGCGATCTTCCCGCTGCGTTTCGGCGCGACGGCGACCCTGCTCGAGACGGCATCGCCGCCCAACATGTTGAAGATCATCGAGACCTACAAGGCGACTATCTGCTTCACCGCGCCCACGGCCTACCTTGCGATGCTGCGCGCAGTGGACGAAGGCGCCGATGTGTCCAACCTGCGCATCGCGGTCTCGGCCGGCGAGACTTTGCCGGCACCCGTCTACAAGAGCTGGGAGGAGAAGGTCGGGAAGCCGATCCTCGATGGCATCGGCGCGACCGAGCTGCTGCACATCTTCATCTCCAATCGCCTGGACGACCGGCGCCCGGGCGCGACGGGCCGGCCCGTGACCGGCTATGAAGCCAAGATTGTGGATGACAGCATGAAAGAGGTCCCGCGCGGCACCATCGGCAAGCTGGCGGTGCGCGGCCCCACCGGTTGCCGGTACCTGGCCGATGAGCGGCAGGCGAACTATGTGCGCGATGGCTGGAACCTGACCGGCGACAGCTTCATCCAGGACGAAGAGGGGATCTTCCACTTCGCGGCGCGATCCGACGATATGATCATTTCCTCCGGCTACAACATCGCCGGTCCGGAAGTGGAAGCGGCTCTGCTATCCCATCCCGACGTGGTCGAATGCGGTGTCATCGGTGCCCCCGATCCGGACCGCGGCCAGATCGTGGAGGCGCACGTGGTGCTGGCCGCCGGTATTGCGCCCGATGCGCTGACGGTCAAGCGGCTGCAGGATCATGTGAAAAAGGTGATCGCACCCTATAAGTACCCGCGATCGGTGAAGTTCGTCACGGCTTTGCCAAAGACACAAACAGGGAAGCTGCAGCGCTTCCGGTTGCGGGAGCAGCACCAGAACCAGCACTGACTGCCAGTCATTCTATGCCCTTCATCCATTCGACTGGGCGGCTAGCCACGCAATGGAAGAGCCCTGATCCTGAGGAATGCCGATGTCCCTGTCGCAAGCCGATTTGACCACGGATCGGCCGCAATATTCCGCGTGGATCCGGTCGAGCAACAACATCACGCAGCAGTTCCTTTCGATCGGCGGACAGCCGGATATCATAAGCTTGGCCGGCGGCCTTCCAGCCGACGAGCTCTATCCCGTCGAGGCGATCAAGCAGGCCTCCGTCCGCGCGCTCGACCGCTGGGGGGCGGCGGCCCTGGAATATGGGCCGGTGGAAGGTCTTCCGGCACTCCGGGCCGCCATTGCCGAGCGCATGTCGAGAGAGCATGCCTGCCGGTTCGATGCCGAAAACATTCTGCTGACAACCGGCGCAATGCAGGGCCTGGACCTGATCGGAAAGGTCCTCATCGACCCCGGTGATTTGATCGTTGCCCAGTTCCCGACCTATCTCGGAGCGCTTGACGCTTGGCGCACGCGCCAGCCGGTCTATCGAAAGCTCACCTGGAATCTCGACGATCCGGATCTGCCTGCCGCGATGCGCGCAGCCAAGTTCGTTTACTGCGTTCCGAACTACTCCAATCCGACGGGGGCGCTGGTCAATCAGAACGCGCGTGGCGCCTTGCTCTCTCGTGCGATCGCCGCCAAGACATGGCTGGTGGAGGACGATCCCTACCTGCCATTGCAGCTGGACGGGAGCGCGGGATCAAGCATTCTGGCAGCCGACGCGGCAACCAGGGAATGCGGGACCTATGACGGACCGGTGATCTATCTCGGCACGCTGTCGAAGAGCGTCGCGCCGGGGCTTCGCGTCGGCTGGATCGTCGCGGAACCAAAGATGATCCAGTTGCTTGCCCTCGCGAAACAGTGCTCCGACCTCAGCAGCAGCATGTTCAGCCAGGCGGTCGCGTTGGAATACTTGGAAAGCGGGGCGGAGGCTGAGCTCGTTTCGCGCACCGTCGCCTGCTACCGCCAGCGGCGCGATGCGCTGTGCGCCGCCGCGCAGGCACTGCTGAGTGAATGGTTCGAATGAGAGCTGCCGCCCGGCGGCATGTTCATGTGGGCGCGCGCCAGATCGCGCACCATCGACACCAACACGCTCTACAGCTTTGCGCTGAAGGAGAAGGTCGCTTTTGTGCCGAGCAGCGTATTCGATCCGGATGGCACATTGACCTCGGCCATGCGTCTCAATTTCACGCGCAACACGCCCGAGCGCCTATTGGAAGGAGTGCAACGGCTGCGTCGCGCGGTGCTGGCGTATCTCGCCGCATCCAAAGTTCGGGTATGATTTCAAACCTGCATCTCCTCGAAGAGGTCAAGCCATGCCGACGCGAACTGCTCGTCCTGCCGCCACCCCACTGCAGAAGTCCGTGATCGATGCCTGGCGCGCGGTGCCGAGCGCCATCATTGCCGACCAGCTCAATGGGCGCGGACACGCCGATGCCCGGATCCGGCCCATCCGGCCCTTTGCGCCTGGTGCAAGCCTGGTAGGCAGCGCGGTGACGGCTTGGTGCGAGCCCGCGGATTACGGCCCGGTGCATCATGCGATCGCGCTGGCACAGCCGGGCGACGTGCTCGTGGTGGCCGCCGGTGGACGCCGCGATGCGGCCATGATCGGCGAACTGCTCGGCGGCGCGGCCCGCCTGAAAGGCATTGCCGGCGTTGTGGTCGACGGCGCTGTCAGGGATGTCGGCACGCTCGCGCAATGGACCGACTTTCCCGTCTTCACGCGTTGGATCACGCCGCGCGGGCCGTCGTCGATGGAGCAGGGCAGCGTCAACGAGCCGGTCGTCTTCGGCGATGTCATCGTTTCGCCGCTGGATCTTGTGGTGGCTGATGATGATGGTATCGTGTTCGTGCCTCACGCTCTCGCCCAGCGAGCGCTGGACTCTTGCCTGGCGCGCGTCGAGGCAGAGAAGCGATGGGAAGCGGCCCTGGCCAAGGGTGCCACGACCCTGGAGACATTTGCCGTTCCGGAACCAATGGAAGTCTGAGTGAAGATAGCGGCGATGCAGGTCAGATCCGCCGACGCCGCCGAGATCGATCGTCTCGCGCGGTTGTGGCACGACGTCTGGCACGAAACGCACGCACCCCTGCAGCCGCCGGAGCTGATTCGCCTCCGCACCCTCGAGAGCTTTCGCGAGCGGCTACAGGCCGTGCTTCCGGACATCCGCGTTGCCGGCGCGCGCGGCGCGCCGATCGGCTTCTGCGTCCTCAGGGGTGACGAGTTGTATCAGCTTTTCGTGTCGCCCGAAGCACGCGGCGCGGGCGTCGCCGCAGCGCTGATTACCGACGCGGAGGTGCGGCTCGTCGAGCGCGGCGTCGAGACGGCATGGCTCGTGTGCGCGATCGGCAATCATCGCGCCGCGCGGTTCTACGAGAAGAGCGGCTGGCGCTTGGTCGGCACGGTCGTCAATCCGGCGGAGACAAGCCGCGGTCCGTTCCCGCTGGAAGAGTGGCGCTACGAGAAAAGGCTCACCTGCTCTACGTGAGCATCAATCTTCGTCGATTCGCGCCTGCAAGGCATGCGAGGTCCCGCATTCGTATCAACTGACAATGTCCGCACTTCACCTTCAGAACTGATGCGTCGCGATGGGAATTCATACGTCATTGCATGGCCGTTGTGTCGCGTCTGCTCGACAATCGAGTTATGAAGCGATCGGCACCCATCTTCCGGCGAGCCAGGCTTGCTCCTCCAGCTGACCATTTCTTGGCGGCAGCCACCATCCATGAGTCCCAGCGGTGGTGGAATGGCATGGTCATGGGGTGCTTGGGAATGCTTGGCTTCAGCGGCACGCTGCCTGCGACGCGGTTGGCCGTACCCGCGTTCGGCCCACTTGTTCTCACCTGCGGCCGCATCGAGGTCGCCGCGATTCTCGGTGCGCTCGTGCTTCTTGTGTTGCGCGGGCGTCGGCTGCCGAGGCGAGACGAACTGCCTGGCATTGTGCTGATGGGCCTCGGGCTCGCGGTAGGATATCCGTTCTTTATCGCATTGGCCCTTGAGCACGTACCGTCGGCGCACGGTGCGGTGATCATCGGGCTTGCTCCCGCCGCGACCGCAGTCATTGCGGTGCTCCGCACCGGCGAAAGGCCTCCGAAGCGATTCTGGATCGGATGCTGCACCGGGTTCCTTGCGGTGGCATTCTTTGCCATTCAGCAGGGCGGAGGACAATTGGTGCCAGCCGATGGCTGGCTCCTCGCCGCCATGCTGAGCGTAGGCGTTGCTTACGTGGAGGGTGGGCGCGTGTCCCGCGATCTCGGCGGCACGGCGACCTTGTGTTGGGCGATGATCTTCCTCGCGCCATTTGCTGCGGTGCCGATTGTTCTGAATGTTCAGACTCTCCCGTGGGGAGCGATTCCATCGTCGGCATGGATCGGGTTCTGGTATGCGGCTGCGATCAGCATGTTCTTCGCATCTGTGGCCTGGTACCGGGGTCTGGCGGCGGGTGGTATCGCTCGGATCGGCCAGCTGAATCTCGCCCAGCCGATGCTTGCGCTGCTGTGGTCAGCGGCCTTGCTGGGCGAGCAGATCACGTGGTCGTTCGCCGCAACATCTGTTGTTGTCGCGGCATCAATGGCGGTTTGTCTCAAGAGCCGCGTGGCACAGGTGCCTGAGCCTCACTCCATCCAAGGAAAATAGAGCGGTTCGGCGGGCAGGACCGCGATTGCAGTTAAACGCAGCCGCTCCCCGCAGATGGGATCGAAGGTTGCGCGGCAATCAAGAACTTGCCACTCCGGGGCAGACCGTGATCATGCTGCTGTCTGCGACAGGAGGATCACCGTGGCCGACATCTCAGCGACAGCAGCAGCGATCGATCAGCGCCGGAGCCTTCGCCGGCATCGGACTTATGCGACCGCACTCCTGGTCGTCATGGGCATCGGCTATGTCGCGGCACTCCGATCGGGCTTCACCGGCTACTGGATGGAGCTGTTCCAGGCGGGCACGGAAGCGGCGTTGGTGGGCGGCCTGGCCGACTGGTTCGCGGTCACCGCCTTGTTCCGCAGGCCGTTGGGCCTGCCGATCCCGCACACGGCCGTCATCCCGAACAGCAAGGAGCGCATCGGCCTGGGGCTGGGAAGCTTCATCGAGCGGCACTTCCTGGAGCCGGAGCTGGTGGCCGCGCGCCTGCGCGCCGCCGGCATCAGCCGCCGTCTCGGCGCATGGCTCGCCGATCGCCGGAACGCCGACCTCGTCAGCGATCGCCTGGTCGTCATCAGCTCCTTCGTCTTCCGCTCGCTCAACGACCAGAAACTGCAACGCCTCATGCAGATGATGCTTCGCCGCCAGATACGCGAGGTCGAGCTGGCGCCCGCGCTTGCCACGTTGCTGGCCGTCTTGCGACAGAACGGTACGCACCAGCAGCTCTTCGATTATGCGCTGGGTGCCGTGCGGCACTACATCTCGATGAACGAAGACCGGATCCTGGAGATCGTGGAGGAGCGGAGCCGATGGTGGGTGCCACGCCGCGTCGACCGGAGGGTGGCCAAGGAGATTGCGGATGGGCTGATCGCCTATATCGATGATCTCCAGAATCGCAGCCATGAGGCGCGCGCGAGCTTTGATGCCGCGATAGAGCGGTTCATCGCCGACCTCCGGCAAGAGCCGGCCTATCGCGCGAAGATCAACGACGTTCGCGATCGCATTCTCGCCGCACCCCAGGTGAACGCGTACTTCGCGACGCTATGGCAGGGGCTAAGGGGCAAGGTCGAGGACGAGCTCGCTCAGCCGAACTCGCGATTCAGCCAGGCGCTCTCCGGCGTGCTGCGATCGATCGGAACTGCCATCGCAGACGACCCGGAGGTGCAAGCGCGTATGGACAGGCGCGTGGAGGAAGTCGTCATGACCCTGATCGTGCCTTGGCGCAAGGAGATCGGACACTTTGTCGCCGACGTGGTGCGAAGCTGGGAGACGAGCACGATCGTCGATCGGGTTGAGCTGGCGGTCGGAAAGGACCTGCAATACATCCGCGTGAACGGCACCCTGGTCGGTGCCGCGGTCGGCTGCGCGATCTTCGCGATCTCCGAGCTGCTTCGGTGAGGGGCTGTTTGCCTCGGGTGAGCGGCTGCAGGAGCGATCACTTCGCCTGCCTCCGAAGGGACCGGCGGGAAAGGCGGCCCGGCGCGGCAAGGCGGCGGCGCGGGTTGTACGGGCTTGACGGGTTAACGTCCAGATCGACAATGTCGACGCAAGTTTGCGGTCGCTCATGGCTCGCGCCTGCGTGCCAGGGACCATCGCGCAGCTGGACGTCGCTCGTCTCGGCCAGATAGAGGCACCTCCAAGCTCCTCCCGGC
This sequence comes from Dongia deserti, assembly GCF_003574735.1. Taxonomy (GTDB): domain Bacteria; phylum Pseudomonadota; class Alphaproteobacteria; order Dongiales; family Dongiaceae; genus Dongia_A; species Dongia_A deserti. Next base: position 157,861 of record NZ_QORW01000010.1, on the reverse strand, counting down.
GGCAGGCCCTTCTCGCTCTCGCCGGCAAACTGGTAGGTCAGCGCGACCTCTCGCCCGCCACTGTGATCGAGGACAATTGGGCAGAGCTCGCGCTTGCGCCCATGATGAAGGCAGAGGATCTGCCTGCGCTCCGCCATGGCTTGTGCGAACAGCCTGTAGGCCGGGCTGGGTGCTCTGTGTTTCGTCCGCGCCATCGCGCACAAAATAACAGTACGATACTGTCTCGTGGAAATGCATAGGCTATGCCGCCATGGCTGGGTTTGATTGGGACGATCTGCGCTACGTTCTGGCCGTCGCCGACGCGAAGTCTCTGGCGGGGGCGGCACGTACGCTTGGCGTCAATCATACGACCGTGTTCCGCCGCGTGTCGGCGTTCGAGCGGCGGCTCGGCCTCCGGCTGTTCGAGCGACGGCCGGCCGGCTATGTGCTCACGGCCGGCGGCGAGGAACTCATCGCCGCTGCGCGCCACATCGAAGACACGGTGACGAGGCTCGAGCGGAAGCTCGCCGGTCAGGATCTGCGGCTGTCTGGAGTCATTCGCCTCACCACGACCGACACGCTGATGGCATCGGTCCTGCCGGAGATCCTGTCCGAATTCCATCAGGCGCATCCGGGCATTCAGATCGAGGTTGCCGTTACGAACACGATGCTGAACCTCAGCAAGCGCGATGCGGACGTGGCAATCCGGCCCGTCGGCAATCCGCCTGAGACACTGGTCGGCCGCCGGATCGGCAAGGTCGCGTTCGCGATCTACGGCAGCCGCGACTGCCTGGTCAAGCGCCAGAAGAAGGTGGACCTGCATACAGAGCGCTGGGTGGCGCCCGATGACAGTCTGGCGGCAACGTCGGTCGCCCGCTGGATGCGCTCGGAGCTGAACGGAGGCGACATCGCGCTCAGGGCCGACTCCTTCGTCGCGATGCGCCAGGCAGCGCAAGCGGGGCTCGGGCTCGCCGCGCTTCCCTGCTATCTCGGAGACCTTTCGCGCGATTTGGTTCGCGTGCACCCGCCCATCAAGGCGATGGACACAGCGCTCTGGGTCCTGACGCACGAGGACCTCAGGCATACCGCCCGCATTCGGACCTTCACGGAGTTTGCGGCGCACGCATTCGCGCGCCGACGGCCGCTGCTGGAGGGCGAGCGGGCGCGGCCATCCAAACATCAGCGATGATCGTGCAACAGCGCAGCCCCTTTCTGGCTGTGCATTCACGCAATGCCAGCGGGCGAATGCGCAGATCGCGGTGCGTGTGAACACGGCCTATCTCCATGACAACCGAACGATGGAGGTTCTTGTCATGGAAGCAGTGTTCGTACCGCTCTCCTTGCTCGCCGGCGGGTTGCTGGCGGTGCAGGCGGGGGCCAACACCCAACTCTCGAAGGCGACGGGCAGTCCGGTCGCCGCGACAACGATCCAGGTCAGCATTGCCGGCACCCTCTTGCTGATTGTGGCCGCCGTGACCGGGACCGTGTTCGCGCTCGGCAGCCTGCCGGGCGTCCCGTGGTGGCATGCGATCGGCGGCATTGCGACGGCGATCTATGTTGCCTCGACGATTCTCCTCTTTCCGCGATTGGGCGCGGTGGTGACCGTTGGGCTTTTCATCGCGGGCCAGATGCTGACGTCGCTGGGACTCGACGTGCTCGGCGTGCTCGGAGTACCGCGGCAGCCGCTGGCGATCGCCACGCTCCTGGGCACGCTCGCCGTGCTGGTTGGCGCAAGCGCGATCGTCCTGGGCCAGAAGAGCGCCGCCGTTGAGCTCTCCATTAAGAAGCTCGGCTGGATCCTGCTGGCACTTCTGGCCGGTGCGGTGTTGCCGGCCCAGGGCGCTATCAATGGGCTTCTGCGCAGCGACATCGGCGCTCCCTTCGCCGTGGGCGCGGTCAGCTTCGCCGTTGCCACGTTGGCAATGGTCCTGGTGCTGCTGATCACGCTCGGCCTGGCCAGTGCGCCAAAGCCGCAGCTCGGCGGGCTCGCGAAGATGCCGTGGTGGGGCTGGCTCGGCGCGTTCTGCGGCGCCACCTATGTGACGACCGTGTTCACCGCGATCCCGGTGATCGGCACGGCGGCCGCAGTCGGACTCACGGTCGCCGGCCAGCAAATCGCATCCCTGTTCGTCGACCGGCACGGCTGGTTCCGCCTGCCAAAGCGTGAGATCTCGCGCCTGCGGTACGCTGGCGTCGGGTTGCTGTTGATCGGCGTCGCCCTCATCCAGATCTTCTGATGATGTACGCCGGCCAAGACAGGACGTGATGCGGGTCACATCCAGATCGCGTCTTTGGCCCTATTACCGAGGCGTGAGAGTGAAACGCCACCAAACGGTGGCGTTTTGCGTCGACGAAGGGAATGTCATGCAACACATGCTGATTACGGTCCGCTATCGGGTGGCGGGCAACCACGCCCATTTCCGCCACGACATGTCGAAGGCCGCCGCCATGATCGCGGAACTGCCCGGCCTCGCCTGGAAGATCTGGGGCTTCGACCAGGATCGCGGCGCCGGCGTCAGTGCCTATCTGTTCGAGAGCGAACCGGCTGCGCGCGCGTTCCTCGCCGGGCCGGTGCTCGAGCGCCTGCGCAATCGTCCCGACGTGACGGAGGTGACATTCGATATCGCGCCGGTGGATCGGGGCTTGTCGGCGATCACCGGCGCGACCCGCGCGCTTGCGGCCGTTCCGACCGGCGCAGCAATCACTCCGGCGGGCGCACCAGCTTGATGTCCTCGGTCGCGGCCCAGGCGTGGAGATCCTGCCGGCGCAGCGCCGCGGCCATCAGGCTTGGGAACTGGTCGGGCGTGCAGGCGAAGACCGGCGCGCCCAGCGCGGCGACGCGGCCCGCGAGCTCGGGATTGTACGCGGGTCGCCCCGTGTCGCTCAGCGCCAGCAGCACGATGACATTCACGCCCAGGCCGATCAGGCGGGCGATGCGCGCGACCATCTCCTCCGCATAGCCGCCCTCGAAGAGATCCGAGATCAGCACCAGGTGCGCCTTGCTCGGGCGTTCGATCCGGTCCGCGCAATAGGCGATGGCTTGGTTGATGTCGGTGCCGCCACCAAGCTGGACGCCAAACAGCACCTCGACAGGGTCAGCCAGCTCTTCGGTCAGATCCAGGACGACCGTGTCGAAGCACACCAGCTTGGTCTTCACGACCGGCAGCGAGGCCATGACCGCCGCAAAGATCGAGGCGTAGACCACCGAGCTCGCCATCGAACCGGACTGGTCGACGCAGAGAACGACCTCGTCCAGGTCGACCAGCCGCCGCTGCTGCCGCATGAAGCCGACCAGGCGCTCCGGCACGATCGTGCGCTGATCCCGCTGGTAGTGGCGCAGGTTGGCGCGGATGGTGCGCGGCCAGTCGATATCGGCGAAGCGTGGCCGATTGGTGCGGCGAGATCGGTCCACAGCACCACGCAGCGCCTCGGCGGTCTTGCGCTCGAGCCGCTCCATCAGCTGAGCGATCACCTTGGCGATGACTTGGCGCGCCGTATCCTTCGTTTTCTCCGGCATCACGTTGCGCAGCGCGATCAGATTGGCGACCAGGTTGACGTCCGCCTCCACCGCGGCGAGGAACTCCGGCTCCAGCAGCATGCGCTTGAGGCCGAGCCGTTCGAACGCATCCTTCTGGACGATCTGCACCACCGGCGCGGGGAAGTATTGGCGGATGTCGGTCATCCAGCGCGCGACGTTCGGCGCCGAGCTGCCCAACCCACCGCGCTTCTTCTTCTGATCGTCGTCGCCTTCGCCGTAGAGCGCCGTGAGCGCGGCGGACAGGCGCTGGTCTTGCGACGACAGCTGCTCATCCTCGCCACCCAGGGCCAGGCGCCAGCGCCGCTCGCTCTGTTCACTCATTGGCCGGCCCCGCAGTCAGGATTGCAGTGAGTCTTTCCAGGTGCCTTGGCCAGATCTCTTCCACATTGGGCGCGAGCGTGCGGCCGGGCAGGCCGGCACTGGCGCGGCCGAACAAGGCATCGAGCAGGCGCCTGCGCTGCATGCGATCGAGATTGGAAAAGGCACGGCGGAACAGCGGCAGGTGTTCGGTGAAATGCTGCTCGTCCAGGCTCTGCATCCAGCGATCGACGGCATCGCGCAGACCCCTGTCATGAATCAGGCGCTCGCCGCCGCCCTCGAAAAAGCCCTCGAAGAAGCCGGCGGCATCGGCCACTGCGCGGCCGGGCGACAAGGCGCGGCCAAGCAGCATTGCGGCATCGTCGGGCGACAGCTCCTCGGCCTCGTAGAGCAGGCGCGCCGACGCACCGGCGATCAGTGGCGCCACCTGCGTATCCTCGATCAGCGCGCGCAGCGCTTGGCGCCAGGCCTTCTGCTCGTCACCGCCGATCTCCGCGAGCGTCACGGCGCCGTCGGCACTTAGGATGACACCGCGCATCGTCGCCGCCGCGCCCTGATCCAGCCCGCGTGCCGCGTACGGCAAGGCCAGCGCGCCCTGAACCAGGATGCGGGTCAGCAGAAACGCAAGCTGGTCGGCATCGGTCGGGCGCGCCTGGCCGTAGCGCACGGTGTCGGCCAAGGGCGGCAATGCCGCGAGCAGCTCCAGGCAGTCCGAGGTCTGCGCCGCCCGCTGCTCGATGAGCGCAATGCCACGCTCGACTGCATCAGGTAGCCGCGCGGTGAGAGCGGAGAAGACCAGGTTGGCGAGCGCCTTCAGATCGCTCGCCTTGTCGAACTCGGCGCTGATGCGCCCGGCCGCCGCCTGGGCGATGGTGGGGCCATAGACCAGGTTTTCGACCAGGCGAACCGCGAACTCCGGCTCCCAGCGCAGCACCCAGCGCTCGCGGAACGTGCCGCGGCTGCGCCCCGCGTCCGCCAGCTTGCCCCACGGCACGCCGAGCAAGGTGAGGCGATGCAGCAGCGTCGAACGGTCGACCCCGCTCTCGCTCCGCAGATCGATGGCCAGCTCGCGGTCGAGCGCTTCGGGCTTGAGGCGCACGCGCTTCTGCTCGCGCTGCAGATCCTCGAGCAGCGGCGCCAGCGGCACATTGTCCGGAATCCGTCCGACCTCCCCGCCGATCAGCAAGTGCTGGGCGATGGTCTGCCAGACCAGGCTCTCGCCGAAACAGAGGCACGCGATCGCCGCCTCGCGCAGCTCCTCGAAACCGGGTGCCGGACGGCCGCGCAAGGCGGCGATGCTGACGGCCAGCCGCTCCGCCTCGATCACGGAAGCGGTAGAGACCAGATGCCCTTCGTCGCGCAGGGCGCCGGCGATCCGCGCCAGCCAGCGCGTGGCGATCTCGTGGCGCGGTGCTACCCACAGATGCGCGCACCAACCGGGCGCGGCGACGCCGGCGCCATAGCCGCTCGCGAAGGCCAGGCGTGGCGAGGTCCATGGCGCCCAGGTCGCCATGATCTTCTGCCTGGGCGCGCCCTTGAGCAGTGCGCGATCGGCCGTGGTGGAGACTTTCGCCCGCAGCGCCGGCACGTGCCAGGCGCCGCAGACGACGGCGATAGCGCCTTCTGTCTCCTTCGCTGCCTTGGCGATCTCCAGCCGCATATGCGCCTCGCGCGCAGCCTCCTTGCCTTGCACCGGCGTCGACGCTTCGCGCAGCGCCGTCATCGCCTCGGTAATCGCGGCGAACACCGGACCAGGCTTGGGATTCTCCTCGATGATGTCGCGCCACCAGCTTTCGCCGTCTTCGTAGCCCCCTGCCTTCGCTAGCACGCCGACCGGATCGCGCTCGAGCATTTGCACCTCTGCATCAGGCTCCGCCTCCGGTGCGCCATCGGTCGCCTCGGCCTCGGTCTCGGCGCTTTCCTCCGATGGAGGGGGCGCCAGGCGCCAACTGGCGGGCAGATCGATGAAACGCGCCGTAGCACCGCTACGCACCGCCCAGCAGGCCGCCTGGTATTCCGGCGAATAGGTCGCGAACGGCCAGAAGATCGAGCGCGTCGGATCGTCCGCAGCATAGGTAAGCAAAGCCGCAGGCGGGACCATCGCCGGATCGGCTAGCATCGGCAGCAGATCCGATGCATCGCTCGGCCCTTCGATCAGCACCATCGACGGCCGCAGCTCGTCGAGCGCCTCCACCAGGCGCCGCGCGGAGCCCGGCCCGTGATGGCGAATGCCGAAGATGCGGATCTCGGACGCCATGGATCAGGTGAGATCGCTCAGCATGTGATAGTAATCGGCATAGTCCGGCCGCTTCTTCAGCACGGTTTCGAGATATTCCTCCAGCACTACCTTGTCCTGCACGGGGTCTTTGACGATCGCGCCAATCATGTTAGGCGCGAGACCCTCGGCCGAGAGCTTGCCGCCGTTGAAGAACGCAGCCTGGCTCAGCCCGCCGATCATGACGGCGATCGCCTCTGCGGTGGACAAGGTGCCGGAGGGTGTCTTCAGCGTGATCTTGCCGTCCATGGTCGCACCACCGCGCAGCTCGCGGAAGATGGCGACCACGCGCGCGACTTCCTCGCTCACGTTCTTCGGCGCCGGCAAGTCCAGGCTCTGCGCCATCTCACCGACGCGCTTGGTCACGATCGCGATCTCCTGCTCCATGTCGTCCGGCAGAGGCAGCACCACCACGTTGAAGCGGCGCTTCAAGGCCGACGACAATTCGTTGACACCTTTGTCGCGGTTGTTGGCAGTGGCGATCACATTGAACCCGCGCACGGCATAGACGGATTCGTTGAGCTCGGGGATCGGCATCATCTTCTCCGACAGCACGGTGATGAGCGTATCCTGCACATCCGATCCCATGCGCGTCAGCTCTTCCAGGCGGCACAGCTTGCCCGCTTCCATGGCGCGGAACAGCGGCGTCGGAACCAGTGCCTGGCGCGACGGGCCGTGCGCCAGCAACTGGGCGTAGTTCCAGCCGTACCGCACCTGGTTCTCATCCGTGCCGGCGGTGCATTGGATGACCATGGTGGAATCGCCGCTGACGGCGGCTGCCAGATGTTCCGAGACCCAGGACTTCGCCGTGCCCGGCACGCCGAGCAGCAGTAGCGCGCGATCAGTGGCGAGGGTCGCGACCGCCGTCTCGATCAGGCGCTTGTCGCCAACGTATTTGGCGCTGATCGGCATACCGTTCGCCGCCTTGCCACCCATCAGATAGGTGACGGCGGCGCGCGGCGAGAGCGCCCAGCCTGGTGGCCTGCGCTCCTTGTCGTCCGCTTTCAGCGCCTCGAGTTCGGCAGCATGGATCTTCTCCGCGGGAAGGCGCAGTGCTTCGGTCAAGGCTTGGTCTCCTGTGTCAAAGCGGCATTGAGGTGCAAGAGCTCGAGTCTCGGATCGGCGGGCGAGAGACCCCTGGATGTGACGCGGCTGATCAGCTCGGCTGCGGCACGCGCATCCGCCAGCAAGGCGACGCGATTGAGCGTTGATTCCAGCATGGGCTCGATCGTCGTGCGCGTCTTGTCGTCGGCCTCCAGAACGCTTGCGATGGAGCTCTCCAGAGCGGCATAGCCGGGCGACTTCTCTAGTGCCGATATCGGCGCCTCGCCCAGGGTGCTACCCATCAGGACCACGGTCGTTTCGAACAGGTTCGGATCGCGCACCAAGACGGGCGACAGGACGGCGCGGCGTTCCGTTGGTGTCAGCCGCGGACCGAGCCAGCGCGCATGCGCGAACGGGAAGTCAGTGTCATGCACCATGCGGTCCAGCAGCAAGCGGCGTGCCTCATCCGACCCGGTCGCGCCGATCATCTGCACGAACTCAGCGATGCCGTCCTCGACACCGGCGGGCGCGCTCTCGAGCAACTGCTGTTCGCTGAGCCCAAGCGCTTGCGCGAGGTTGGAAAAGCTCACGAGCTTGAACAGCTCCCGCCGCCGCGTGTTCTGCGTCGCGTTCTTGAGCGGCTTAATCACCAGCTGTGTGCGCCGCGTGACCAGTCCGACTTTGCCGACCTCCAGCATCTCCGCCAACTCCTTTGCCAGCGCATCGGAGTCGGAGTGACGGCCGAGCCGTGCGAGATAGGCGGAGGCCAAGGCCTGCACGCGTTCGGACCGATCCTTCGCCAGCGTCGCGAGGAACTCCGCGTCGTCCGCCGACAGGTTGTTTTCCAGGATTTCGATTAGCTTCACGCGCCGTTCGGCCGCTTCCGTCGCCGCCTTCGCGGCAATGATGGCGCGCGCCGCTGCGGGATCGCGCTGACGCAAGGCGGCGAGCTCGACGCGCCGCTCGGCCCACGACCACTGGTCATAGTTCTCGAGCGTGAGGTCGGAGGCCGGCGCCGCCTTGCTTTCGGCACGCACCCAGTCGAGCCACGGGGCGTAGAGATCGGGCGCCCAATCGTCGCGTGGCGAAGGCATCCAATCAGCGGGATGCATGGCGAAGCCGCGCGCGGTGACCAGATCGATCAGCGACCGTTCCAGCGAGGCGCCGTTCTTCCGCGCCAGCAACCGGCGCAGCCGCGGCCGCGCGCCCTCGGGTACAGTCGGAAAGGCGAGGGCCGGCAGGAGCGGGCGTGGTGCGATGGGCGCGGGTGGCGCCGGCCGGAACAGCACCGCAGTTGCGTGGCCGGTGAGCGCGATGAGCGCGCATTCTCCGCCATCGCCCGACGTGCCGTCGCGCCAAGCGACCGGGCAATGCTCCAGCGCCGAACGTCCGGCCATCCACGCGTTGCGGATTCGTGCAAGGGATGAGTCGATGTCACGCATCGAAGCCCAGCGTCCCCCAATTCGTCTGCGCGGCGATCAGCGAGAGCCGCGCGCCGTCCCAGATGCCGGCCGCGCTCTCGATCGACGCACCCAGCGCGAGTGCCGGCGGCACGTCGCGCAACGGCGCCCACATATCGCTATTTGACCGCCACCACGCACGGCCCGCTGCGTCCGCGCAGATCCGGCCCTCCGGCAACAGCAGCGGCGCGTCGATCCGCCATGGCGCAACCAGCATCTGCTCGGCATGGTCCGCAAACGGATCGTCGCCCGCCGTCGGCCAGTCAGCGGACGCTTTTTCCGGATCGCCGCGCGACGCGATCACGGCGCGCAGTGGCGCCTTGGCGGGATAGAAGGCGAGCTCCGCGCTGAATCGCTCGCCGGCCACGAATGCGCCTGCGCGGCGACCCGCGGACGCGGGGAAGAAGTCGAGCAGCATGGCAAAACGCTGCGGCCCGGGGCCCACGTTCATGAGCCACGTCGTCTGGCTCACCAATCCGTCGCGCCGCGTGGCAATGCGTTCGCCCAGGACCTCCCACCGCGATGTCACGCGCAGTGACTCGGCATTGGCCAGCACGTCATCCCGCGTCTCCGATGCGATGACCTCGCGGCGCAGCTCCGGCTCATCGGGATTGGCGCGCCACGCGCGGACAAGAAGCACCAGCTTGCCCAGTTCCTGAATCGCAGCGTCGACACGCTCCTCCGCTGACAGGCTCAGCAGCCGGGACGGCATCTCGTCGACGCGGCTGGCGAGGGCGTTGGCCTTCGCGTCCACCAGCCGCGCGGCAATGCGCCGGCATCGACCGCCGAGATCGCCGAGAAAGCTGGTGAGACCGGTGCGAAGCTGGTCGGCGATCCAGATTTCGAGCTCCTCGGTCGCGGCAAGAACCGATCGCCGCGTATCCTGGGCGCGCTTTTCGGACGCTGCCTTCCTCCGTACCTCCGCTTCCGGATCGGGAGCGCTTTCGGCGGCTTCCGCGCGCGCGGCATCCAGGCTCTTGGCACCGCCGGATTGAGCAGCGCCGCCGCCGCTCTTCCGGCGCCGGCCCATCCAGTCATTGACCCAATCCGGTACGTCGCCGGCTTTGAAGGCGGATTCGTCCTCGACGAACATCCACATCAGGGCCAAGGCGTGCTTGCACGGAAACTTGCGCGAGGGGCAGGTGCATTTCGACCCCGGATCAGCGGTGTCGGCGACCACGCGGTAGGGATTGGCGCCGGAGCCTTGGCATTCGCCCCAGATCAGTCCGCCGGATCGGCCGCGCGCCGGCCATTTCGCGGGCTGCAGCAATTTCGATGCGGCGGCAAGCGCGCTCTGGTCCGGAGCCATCGCCTCGATTGCGCCGCGAGTCAGTGCCATGCGCCGCTCCCCCGATCACTCACTGCAACGCGTATGGCCGCCGCGCTTGACGGCTGCATCCAGATGAAAACCAATCGCCCAAGTCTATTTTGATGGCAGTGTACGGAAGATATCCGTGTACCGTTTTACAAATCAACAGGTTACGGTTTTGTAAACGGATCAGGCCGCCGCATCACCTTTCGTCTGATTAGCGGCCGCCCCCAAACCGGAACTGCGTCAATCGCGCGCTAGCGCGCCGGTGGTTGAGCGGCGCCAGCTGCCTGGCGGCATGCCGACGATGCTCTTGAAGGCGCGATTGAAGGCTGCCTCGGACTGGTAGCCGACCTTCTCTGCGACGATCTCGACGGTCGCACCCGGCTGCTTCAGCGCATGCGCTGCGAGCTGCATGCGCCACTTGGCGAGATAACGCATCGGCGTCTCGCCGACGCATCTTGCGAAGCGCTCGGCGAAGATCGCGCGCGACATGCCGCTCTCGCGCGCTAGCTTCTCGAGCGTCCAGTCGCGCGCCGGCTGCGCGTGGATGAGCTGCAGCGACTTGCCGATCTGCGGGTCGCGCAGCCCCGCGAGCCAGCCGCTCGAATGTTCCGGCAACTGCTCGATGTAGCGCCGTAACACCCGCACGAACAGCAACTCGCTCAGCCGCGCCAGGATGGTCTCGCTTCCGGCGCGATTGTGCTCGAACTCGGCGATCGCATTGTGGATCAGGTCCACTTCGATATGGTTGCCTTCCGGCGGTCGCTTCGCCAACACCTGAGAAGGCAGTGCCTCGAGCAGCGGATTGAAAGGTGTCGCATCGCATCCGAAATAGCCGCAGACAAAGTGGAGCTGCTCCGGTTCATCGCCAAGATGCATCATGATGGGAAGCGGTTGGCCGTCGTACCGGTGGTAGGCCTCCAATCTCGGCTCCTCCCGCTCGCCACGATTCGTCACGAAGATGTGGCCGTGCCCATGGGGATAGATGACGATGTCGCCCTCGCAGAACTCGGCGGATGGATCATCGCCATCGATCGACTCCACCCAGCATCGCCCGGCCAGCATGATGTGAAACGGTATGACATTGGCTGCGCCGGGCATCAGGCGATGTCCGACCAGCGCCATGTTGGGGGTATGGGCGCGCACTGGTTCGCTGGCGCGCACATTGAAGAAAAACGGCTCCATCCAGCCGCACGGCCTTCAGTACATCCGATAGTACGTCCATGGGCGGCTCCCTTAACGCGCAGGACGAACTGCAAATGAATCCGGACGCGAGATCAACTCGGCGTTGGATTCAAGACGATCTGCAATTGAGTTCCGATGGACCGGCATAGCCCGATTTGACCGGGAAATCTACCCTCGCGCGCCTCGAAAGCCCATATCGACGCAGAAAGTGAGGAACTTCATGCACGGCTCGTTCAATTCATCCGATTTCCCGCACCGCCTGCGGGACCGCCTCATCAGCCAGGATCACCCCGACTACGACGCGGCGCGCGCGCTCTACAACGGGATGATCGACAAGCGCCCCGCCTGGATCGTGCCCTGCGCCGACGTGGAGGATGTCATCGCCGCGGTCAACCACGCGCGCACCCATGACCTGCTGCTGGCCATCCGCGGCGGCGGCCACAACGGCGCCGGCCTCGGCAGCTGCGATGGCGGGCTGGTCATCGACCTGTCGCCGATGAAGCGCATCCACATCGACCCCAAGTCCCGTATCGTCCCGGTCCAGGCCGGCTGCACCCAGGGCGAGGTCGACGCGGCGGCCAGCAAGCATGGCCTTGCCGTTCCGGCGGGCATCGTGTCGACCACCGGCATTGCGGGCCTGACGCTGGGGGGCGGCACCGGCTATCTCACGCGCAAGCACGGCCTCACCATCGACAATCTGGTTTCGGCGGAGGTGGTGTTGGCGGATGGCCGGCTGGTCACGGCAAGCGAAAAGGAGAATGGCGATTTGTTCTGGGCGCTGCGCGGCGGTGGCGGCAATTTCGGCGTGGTGACCAGCTTCACCTATCGCGCGCACCCCGTCGGCGATGTGTATGCCGGCCCGATTCTCTATGACATCGCTCATGCCGCGGAAATCATGCACTGGTACCGTGACTTCCTGCCCACGGCGCCGCGCGAGCTTGCCGTCTTCTTCGGCCTGAAGATGGTGCCATCGTGCGAGCCGTTCCCGAAGGAGATCTGGGGGCGCCGGATCTGCGCCCTGATCTGCTGCTACAACGGCAGCGAGTCCGCGGGCAAGGAGGCGATGCGTCCGGTACGGGAGGCCTTGCCCGCGCCGCTGCTGGACGGCGTGGCACAGATGCCGTTCGTCAGCCTGCAGGCCATGTTCGATCCGCTGCTTCCCAAGGGGCTGCAATGGTACTGGAAGGGCGACTATGTCGACGAGTTGCCCGACGCTGCCATCGCGACGCACATCGAGCATGGCTCGAAGAGCCCGAGCGAACTCTCGCTGATGCATCTCTATCCAATCGACGGCGCCGTGCAGGAGGCGGCACCGGACGCCACAGCTTGGGGCGCCCGGCGGGCACGCTGGTCCATGGTGATCGCCGGCATTGATCCGGATCCCGCCAAGGCGCCCGCGCTCAAGCAGTGGGCCAGGGACTATTGGGCTGCGATCCACAGGCACAACAAGCATGGCGGTGCCTACATCAACTTCATGATGGATGACGAGGGCGAGGAGCGCGTGCGCGCGTCCTACGGCGCGAACTACGACCGGTTGGTGGCGATCAAGGGCGAGTACGACCCGCTCAACCTGTTTCGCGTCAACCAGAACATCAGGCCCTAAGACTCTGCGGCAGGCGGACCGCAAACCGGGCCGCCTGCCGCAGCCGTACGGACGGCCGGATCAGGCAGCTTCGCGCCGCTTGTAGATATCTGTGCTGAGATACTTCAGCCCGGAATCTACCAGCAGTGTGGCAATGGTTGCGCCGGGCCCCAGCCGGCGACCGAGTTGGATGGCGGCAACCACGTTCGCGCCCGATGACGTGCCGGTGAAAAGCCCTTCCTCACGCGCCAGCCGCCGCGCCATTGCTTCGCCGTCGGCTGTCGACACGGGGATGATATCGTCCACCAGGCTCCGGTCCCATAGCGGCGGCGCGTAGCCGATGCCGATTCCCTCGATCTTGTGAGCGCCGGGTTGCCCACCGGATAGGACGGCGGATTCGGCGGGCTCGACGGCCACGATCTTGACCACCGGATTGTTGCGCCTCAGCACGGTGGCGACGCCCCTCAAGGAAGCCGTCGTGCCGATGGATTGAACGAAGGCGTCGACCTTGCCCCCGGTCTGCATCCAGATCTCCTCGCCCATCGGATAATAGCCGGCGATGCTGTCCGCATTATTGAGTTGGTCCGTCCAGTATGTGCGGGGCTCTCTGCTGATCTCCTTCGCGGCCGCGATCATGTCGTAGAACAGCTTCCTGGTGAAGAGGCCCCCTTCGCTTTCGATCAGTGTCAATTCCGCGCCGAACGCCGCCATCTGGGAGAGCTTCTCCTCGCTGAACGCGCGGGAGGTAACGATGCGTAGTCGGTAGCCCTTGGCAGCACAAACCAGGGCCAGGGATGCGCCCGTGCTGCCGCCGGTATATTCGACAACGGTGTCACCGGGCTTCAGCCTTCCGTCAGCCTCCGCTCGTGCTATCATTGCCTGCGCCATGCGATCCTTCATGCTGCCGGTCGGATTCTGTCCCTCGACCTTTACGAAGATCCTGGCACAATCCGGCGGCAGCACTCTGCGCAGTTCCACCAGCGCCGTGTTGCCGATCGCTTCCAATACACTGCTGCTTGCATGCATGATTATCCGCCTTTCTGGCCTGCTTTCCCCTTCCTCATCCATTGCAGGAGGGCCACGGCGTTGTTGTGCTCCTCATCACGCGCCGCATAGAGCAGGGTCACCCTTCTCTTGCGCAGATGACTGCGCAGCTCCTTCACTGCGTGTTCCATCGCTGCGTTCTCCAGTTCGGCGCCATAGGCGGCGCAGAACGCGTCCCAGTCCGCCGGCTTGCCATGGAAGCGCTTGCGCAGCGCGTGGCTCGGCGCAATGTCCTTGAGCCAGAGATCGACCTTCGCCTTGTCCTTCGGGATGCCGCGCGGCCACAGCCGGTCGACCAGGATGCGCATGCCGTCATCCGCCGCCGGCTTCTCGTAGACTCGCTTCAATCCGATGCGTGCCTTCGTCATGAGAACGCTATCTATGTAGATACAAATAATGTATATACATGAATCATGACCTCGTCAATGCAGCGCAAGACCTTGCGCACCGATGCCCGCGCCCTGGTGGAGAGCTGTGCCGGCTGGAACAGCCGGCTGGCTGCCCGGCGCATCACCCAGTTCCTGGACCGCGAGCTGGCGGACAGCGGCCTGTCCGTGGCCCAGCTCGGCCTCATGGCGCAGATCGCCTCGGCCGGGGACGATACGCTGGGCGCCCTGGCGCGCAGCACGGGCCTCGAGCAATCCACCTTGTCGCGCAATCTGCGCACCCTCGAAGGGCAGGGGCTGATCGAGATCGCCGTGGTGGAGAGCGATCTCCGGCGCCGTGCGGTGTGGCTGACCGAAGCCGGCGCGCGACGGCTGGAAGCTGCGGTCCCCCTGTGGCGCAAGGCGCACGCCAGGTTGGCGAAGCTCCTCTCACCCGACCTTCCGCGGCGCCTCGCAAATCAGGCTGAAGCGCTTATCGACAGCTGAGTGTTGCACCTTCGGCGGGCGGGTAGGAAGCTGATGTAAGGCCGTGCCGGAGGGCCAACGATGCCGGAGCAACTGTCCTTCGCGGGTTTCGAAGCCTCGCCGCTGCCGACGGAGAGCGTGTTCGTGGCGATTCTTCCGGACGAGGAAGCGTCCGTGCGCATCGCGCAGATCGCACGCCGCGTGCGTGACAAGCACAAGCTGACTGGCCGGCCGCTCGCAGTGTGGCGCTTCCATGTCTCTCTGCACTACGTTGCCTCTCATGTTTCCGCGAACGTGGTTGTTGAGGCGAGCGACGTCGTCTCCACAATCGAAATGCCGCCATTCCGCGTTGCCTTCGATCGCGTGAAGAGCCTGCGCGGCAACCGGCGCGACCGGCCCTTGGTCCTCGCCGGCGGCGATGGCCTCGTCGGGCTGGTACAGTTTCAGCACAAGCTCGGCCCGGCGATGGAGCGCGCCGGTCTTGGACGCTGGATCGGGCCGAGCTGGCTTCCGCATCTCACCCTGCTCTATGGCAGCCGAGAGGTCGAAGAACAGGCGATCGAGCCGGTAAGTTGGACCGTCCGCGAGTTCGCGCTCGTGCACAGCCTGCTCGGCCGCAATCGCTACATTCCGCTCGCGCGCTGGCCGTTGCGCGGGTGAGAGCAGGTTGCCGCGGAGTATGGATGTGAGGTGCACAAACTGCGTGCGCTCATTGCCGCACCACGCGGTTTCAGCGCGGTGGCCAGCGTGCGGCTGCCATGGACCAGGATGCCGCCGTGTAGCTCCTTCTTCGGCTTGGCCACTCCTGTCACCGTGTCGCCTTGCAGCAGATGAGTGTTGTTCCATGCCGAAGCGCTCACCCCTCGCGTGATCAGGCGTTCGCGAAATCTTCGGCCGTAAAGAGCGGCCTGATCTCGACGTCGGTCACTTCGGGGTGCGGATTAGGGCAGCGCTTCAGCCATTCGACCGCGTCGTCCATGGACTTGACCTCCCAGAGCCAATAGCCGGCGATCAATTCCTTGGTCTCGGCGAACGGCCCGTCGATCACGGTGCGGTTCTGCCCGGCAAAGCGCACGCGCTTGCCCTTGGAACTCGGATGCAGGCCCGCGCCATCCAGCATGATCCCGGCCTTCTGCAGTTCCTCGTTATACTTGCCCATATCGGCCAGCAGCTGCTGGCTCGGCATTTCGCCGGCCTCGGAAGCCTTGCTCGCTTTCACAATCACCATGACTTTCATGGACTTATCTCCTGTTGAAAATGGATCTGCGGGGAAGGGCGGAACGCACCTTCTATCTGGACGACGAACGCCGTCGTCGAAAGCCGACAGAGAAATGAAATTTTTCGGACGCGCTGGATCTAGTTTCGCGTCAGCGTTTGCCACGCCGCCATCGCACCATCCACGGCTGCCATTAGGGCAGAACGCGACGCTCCGTCCCAGGCTCGCACGCCAAGCCCGTGCACAACGGTCGTATAGAATGCCGCTATGCCGCCCACGTCGAGTCCGGGCGGAAGTTCGCCATCCGTCACTGCGCGTTCGAGGCGCTGTTTGATCACCTCCGCTGCGCGCTGCCGGATCGCCTTCACATAATCCTGCGCGCCTTTGTTCGCGGGCGAGCAGTTGGTCGCACCAACGACGAGCAGGCAGCCGTGTGGCTTGCCCGGACGCGAGAACGATTCCGCCGTTAGCCGCAGCATCGCTTCAACGCCCTCGCGCGCGGTTTTTGCGTCGTGCAGCGCCCGCACAGCCGGATCGCCGATCGTAGCAACATAGAGGTCGACCGCTTCCTCGAAGAGTTCCTCCTTCGATCCGAAGGCGTGATAGAAGCTCGGCGGACTAATCCCGCCCATGGCCCTTTGCAGCGCTTCCAGCGTCGCGCCCTCGTAGCCATGCGCCCAGAACAGCTCCATCGCACGATGGAGCGCTTCTTCTCTGTCGAAGGTGGCGGGCCGGCCTCGCCTGGGCATCAATAACCTTTCTATAGCAATGACTATAAAATTCTTGACAGCCGGATGCAAGCGCAACTCTATTGTATAGTATAAACTACATAAATCGTAACCCTTCGCTCGGGAGCTGATCATGACATCGTCACGGTCCGTCGCGCTCATTACCGGTGGTACCACCGGAATCGGTCTTGCGACGGCGCGGGTTCTTCACGAACGAGGCCTCGACGTACTCGTCACCGGAAACAACCCGGAGACCATTGCGGCCGCGCAGCGCGCTCTTCCGAAAGAGATCGTGGTGATCCGGGCGGATGCCCGGTCGCTGGCCGATGCGGACAAGACGGTAGCGGAGCTGCGGGCGCGTTTCGGCAAGCTCGACACCGCTTTCCTTAATGCCGGTATTGGAAAGATGCTGCCAATCGAAGCGGTCGACGAAGCGACATTCGATGAGCACTTTGCCGTCAACGTGAAGGGCCAGTTCTTTTTACTGCAAAAGATCCTGCCGCTGATGAGCGCCGGCGGGTCGGTAATCTTCAACTGTGCGGTTGGCGCGTACAAAGGCGTTCCGAATTGGTCCGTCTATACCGCGACTAAAGGTGCGCTCATGGCGATGGTGCGCGCGCTCGCTGTCGAGCTGGCGCCGCGCGGCATCCGCGTCAATTCCGTAAGCCCGGGACCGATCGACAACGCCGCCTTTCAAAAGCTCGGCTTGCCGCCGGAGACAATGTCAGCATTCCGTAAGCTCGTGCCTGAGCGCGTGCCTCTTGGGCGCTTCGGCCTGGACGAGGAGATTGCCGGAGCCGTCGCGTTCCTCGCCTCCTCCGCCGCCAGCTTCGTCAATGGCATCGATCTTCGGGTCGACGGCGGCATGGCAGCGAGTTGAGAGGCAGCGACATGACGACTCCGTTGATCTTGATCATTGGTGCAACCGGCACGATCGGCCGCGAGCTGGTGCCGCAGCTTGCGGGGCGCGGGCAACGCGTGCGAGTCGCGGTCCGCGATCCAGGCAAGGCCGCCGCGGGATTCGGAAGTGGCATTGAGATCCTTCAAGCCGATCTTGCCGAACCTGATACCTTGGTTGCGGCGTGTGCGGGTGCGGATAAGGTCTTTGTGGTCTCCAATGGACCAGGCATTCGGCTGGAGCCAAATCTATACAAGGCCGCGGCGTCGGAAGGCATCAAGCATATCGTGCGGGTGTCCGCGCTGGAGATAGAGTTTCCGGAGCTGGCCGCGACGCCGCTCGGCCAATGGCATCTGGAGGCGGAACAGCACCTCCGCGCCTGCGGCATTCCTTGGACGCTCTTGAGGCCCAGCTATTTCGCATCCAATACCCGGTTGCCTTTCATCATTGACCTGCAGGCGGGCGCCTTCCTTCCGAGTGGCCATGGAAGGGAAGCTCCGATCGACCCGCGCGACATCGCCTCGGTGGGTGTCAAGGTAGTGACGGAAGAGGCCCATGACGGTGAAGTGTATCTGCTCACCGGCCCCGCGCTGCTCAGCTTCAGCGAGATGACGGCGAAGGTCAGCGCCGTACTCGGCAAGCCGTTAAAGCACGTTGACGTGACAGAGGAGGAAGCGCGCAGGCGCTTCCTGTCGCTAGGAATACCGGCCGCTTTCGTCGAATCGCTTCTCGGGCACTTCGCGGCCACACGAGCGGGACGCGCCTACGTGACTGACACCACCTCCCGTCTGCTCGGCCGAGCAGCGCGTACCTTCGATGAGTGGTTACGTGACAATGCGGCAATCCTGAAGGAAGGATTATAAGAATGGATCGACCGCTGATCCTGGTGATAGGCGCCACCGGAACGGTGGGATCCGAACTCGTCGGCCAACTCGCTGATGGCGAATATAGAGTACGCGCTCTGGTTCGTGACCCGGCCAAGGCGAGCTTCAGCGATAGGATTGACGTCGTGGTCGGGGACCTTGCGAAGCCCCAGACACTTACCAAGGCGTTTGCGGGGATCGAGCGGGTTTTCGTCCTCGCGCCGCCGGTCCCCGAGCTCGAAGCGCTCGAAGCCAACGCCTTCACGGCTGCCCGCGAAACGGGCGTCAGGCACATCGTCTATCTTTCGAATTTCGGCGCCGGCTCTTTCGCGGAGGATCTCTGGCAAGCACACGGCGCGAACGAACAGCGCCTGCGGGAGTCACCCATGAGTTGGACGATCCTGCGGCCGGTGCGCTTCATGACCAACACGCCGTACGGTTGGGCATCGGTCCGTGACCGGGGGCTGCTGATCGAACCACACGGCGGCCGCAAAGTTACCATGATTGATCCTCGTGACATTGCGGCTGCGGCCGTGGTCGCGCTCACGCAGATGGGACACGAAGGCAAGACCTACGAGCTTGTCGGCGACGCTTTGACCGGCGATGAGATGGCGCAGTGTCTGTCAACCGCGCTTGGGAAAGCGATCACCTTCGTCGACGCCGGCGAGCAGGAAACCCGCGACGACCTGCTGCGCTCAGGATTTCCTGCTTCGATCGTGGAAAAGATACTGTTCTACTTCCGCACGTTGCGGGAAGGCCGTTGGTACGAGACGTCGACCCTTGGCGAGCTGCTGGGAAGGGCGCCGCGTCGCTATGCAACCTGGCTTCAGGACAACCTGGCGCGCCTTGCAGATCAAGTCAGCAGCTAACGCCGCAATTCCGCGCCGAGCTGATCCAGCAGGATGCGCGTGCCGCGCTCGCGGCTGCCGGCATCGTCGTAGCCGTCGAGGAAGACGCCCTGCTCGGTGATGGTGAGGCGCGTGCCGGCGCCCTCCGGCTTCAACTCGACCGTCGCCAGGGAGACGGAGATGTGCCGGTCGTCGAGGCGCATGTCGTAGCTGTAGATGATGCGCTCACCCGCCACGATGTCGAGATAGACGCTGTCGAAGGTGGAGACGACACCGCTTCCCTTCCGGCCGCGGAGCCGCTCCTTGCCGCCGACGCGGAAATCCATCGCCCGTTCGATGAGGTGCCAATCCGCCGGCCCGACAAACCAGCGTGCCTTGATCGCCACATCGGACCAAGCCCTGAACACGCGTGCCGGCGCCGCGTCGTAGACACGCTCGAGCGTGAAGGTGCCGTGGGTCGCCGATCGCCCGCTCATGATTGCAGCGCCCGGCCAAGCGCTTCGAGCAGGTGGCCCCAGCCGCCTTCGCGCGCCTCCACGTTGTCGTAACCATCGAGAAAGGCACCCTGCTCGGTGCAAATGAGCTTCGTGCCGGCGCCCGCTGGCTTGAATTCGAAAGTCGTGAGCGAGGCAGAGATGCGATTCTCGCCGATGGTCATGGTGTAGGCGAAGATGATTCGCTCGTTCGGCACGATGTCGTGATAGGTGGTGTCGTTGCGGATGAGTTCGCCGCCACGAAAGCGAAATCGGCTGCGCTCATAGCCGCCGACCTTGAATTCGCCGGTGAACTCCTCGACTTGCCATCCTTCGCCTTCGACGTACCAGCGTCGCTTGATCGCCGGATCGGCAAATGCGTTGAACACTTTCGCCGGCGGCGCATCATAGGTCTGCTCGAGCGTGAAAGTCGCATGGGTCACCGATCGCTCGGTCATTCTGATCTCCTCATGTTGCTCGCTGAAACAAGTGGCGCCCTACTTCGGCACCATCGAGAAATACGGCTCTGCTTCCTTGAGGACACGGGCGTAGGACGGCCGCTCCATCAAGCGGTCGAGATAGGCCGCCGTGTTCCTGTGCGTGTCACGGAACGGCGCCACCATATCGGCGTAGAATAAGGCCGGCGCGGCGGCGCAATCGGCCATGGTGAACTGATCGCCCATGGCCCAGCGATTGTGCGCCATGTCCTCCTCGATCATGCCGAGCGAGACTTTCAGCAGATTACGGGCCTCTTCGACGCCATGCGCGTCGTTCCTGCCCTCGGGCCGCAGCCGGTCCGTCACGATCTTCTGCATCGGCGCATTGACGTAGAGATCATGGAAGCGGTCGCGCAGGCGCATCTGCCGGCACAGGTCGCGATCCGCGGGGAACAGCTGCGTCTGGCCCGGAAAATACTGCGCCAGATACTCGATGATGATGCTGGTCTCCGGGATCGTCCGGTCCTTCGCTTCGTCGCGCAGCACCGGGATCGTTCCGATCGGCCAGATCGCCTTGAATTCTTGCGCATCGCCGAGTAGGTCGACGATGCAGGGCTCGAACGGCGTCGCGGTCTCGTAGAGCGCGATCAGCACCTTATGACAGAAAGAAGAGAGGGGATGGAAATAGAGCTTCAGCGACATGACCATCATTCGTTTCCGGAAATGAACTAAGTCGTTCTCTACGCGCTGCTCTTGTCCGTCTCCTCTTGCTCGGCGGCGAGAATCTCGCCGAGCCGGTCGAGGCGGCGCTCCCAGATCGTGCGCCGCTCCGCAATCCATTGCTCCGCGGTCCGCAGCGCCTTTGGTTCGAGGTGACAGGTGCGCACGCGACCCACCTTCTCCGATCGGACCAAACCGCTCGCCTCGAGCACCTGTAGGTGCTGCACGACCGCCGGCAGGGACATGGCGAGGGGCTTCGCCAACTCGCTCACCGACGCCGGTCCGCGGGTCAGCCGCTCCACCATTACCCGCCTGCTGGGGTCGGCGAGCGCTTGGAACATGAAATCGAGCGCGACCGATTGGTTAAGCATGTGCTTAAGTATCATCAGCGACTCGGCTTTGCAAGGGGCCGTTGCAGCACGGGAGCAACAGCAAGTGGCTGGAAATCCTCCTGGTTCTTCTCCGGACTTGCTTTCCTGAAGTTTTTCCTGATTCCTTGGCAGGCTGCTTCTGGGGGGTGTGGCCTTTGACAAAAGAGACGCCGATCGGCGCTGAAAAGATCGCGTTAGGTGAGGCCGCAGGCGCAACCGGCGTTCCAATCGAATTGGGTAATTGGTGGTCGCGGCTCGGCGGCGGCTTTGTCACGCCCGCGATGTTCTGGGCGCCCGATCGGGTCGATGCCGTGCCGCGCTCGGAGCATGTGCCGTTCCTGTTCTGGCTGGTGGATGCCCTGCGCCCCATGGCGCTGGTGGAACTGGTCGAGGCGCCGTCCGCGTCCTATCTGGGCCTTTGCCAGGCGGTCAGCCGGTTACGCTTGCCGACGCGCTGCTACGCAATTTCCGGTAGCGGCACGAGCCGCGACGAGCGCACGCAGTATCACAATGCACGCTATGCGCAGTTCTCGCAGTTCCTGCCAGCCGAGCAGATGTTCGAGCGTTGCGAGGACGGCACCATCGATCTCATTAGCATCGATGCGATGGAGCGCGGAGCGCTGGCGCAGCACTATCGCGCCTGGCTGCCGAAGCTCTCCAAGAGCGCGATCATGCTGGTCCACGGCATCGACGATCCGGCGATCGCGACAGAGACGCTCGAGCTGTGGCACGTGCTTGCGGAGAAATACCCGCATTTCGAATTCGTGCATGGCGGCGGTCTCGGCGTCCTCGGCATCGGCGAGGATCTGCCGCCCGCCCTGCAGCATCTCTTCTCACTCGATGCGACAGCCACGCGGGCGCTGGAAGTGCGCGAGATGTTCGCGCGGCTGGGCGGCATGGTCGCCATCCAGGCCGAGCTGACCGACGTCCGCCGCCGCTTGCATGCGGCCCTCGACAGCGACCAGGTGGCCAAGCTTGAGTCCGCGCTGAGCGCGGCGAAGGACGCCCTGGCCGCGGCGCGCGTCGATCACGTGAAGACGCTGAAGCGCCTGCGCAAGGTCGAGGAAAGCATCTGGTGGCGCATCACCAAGCCGGCGCGGCGGCTGGTCAAGAATCACCGCTGGGCCATCTACAACATGCGGCAATGGGCGATGTGCGCCTATTGGATCACGACCTTCCGCTTCGCCCGCATGAAGAAGCAGATGAAGCCGTACCGCCATGCCAAGCTGGTGCTGAGGAGCGGCCTGATGCACGAGGCGTGGTATCTCCGCCAATATCCCGACGTGGCGGCAGTCGGCATCCCGCCGGCGTTGCATTACGTGCTCTATGGCGGGTTCGAAGGCCGCGACCCTTCGCCGATGTTCTCGTCGCAGGCCTATCTCGAGGCCTATCCCGACGTGCGTGTGATGAAGACCAATCCGCTGGTCCATTATCTCCAGAAGGGCCGCTACGAGAACCGCACCATCAGCCCCTCGACCGCCAAGCCCCCGCTCGCCAACGGCAGGCGCTGAGCCACGTTAACGATCTGATTTGCGGCGCTTGTCTGTAGGCATGCGGGGGCCTTCGATCAGGCGCGCCATGGACAAAGAATCGACATACGCTCCGTTCCGGATCGAATAGGCACGGTGCGTGCCCTCGATCTCGAAGCCGAACTTGCGATAGAGCGCGATCGCGCGTTCGTTGTCGGCATACACGTTGAGCTCCAAGCGCCGCAGGCCGAGCCAATTATCGGCGAGCTCGAGAGCCGCCTTCATCAGGGCCGAGCCGACGCCTTTGCCCTGCCAGTCGTCGCGCACGGCCATGCCGATCTCTCCCACATGCGCGCGGCGCGGGCGGGTGAAACGCGTGAGGCCGAGATTGCCGACCAGCTCGCCGTTCACCGTCGCGACCAAGGCGTGGTGATTGTCGCTTGGCTCCGCCAGGCGCTTGCGCCAGAGCTCCGTGCTCTGCAGCGGCAGCTGCAGGGTCTGCGCATAGGCGTTGCGATGGGTGAAGAGCCGCGTGAGCGCATCAACGTCCGCGACCTCCGCGGCACGCACGTCGATCGTGATGCGCTTGGCTTTCCTCATCGATCACAACCGTACAAAAAAGCGGCCGGGCACCCCCTCGTGGCCGGCCGCAACCCCCGAGAAATGCGGCGCGGGAGTTACGCCGCCTCCGACTTCCGCTGATAGGCCTGCTGGCAATGATGCGCGCAATAAGGCCGGCCCGGCTCCGACGGCTCGCCGCAGAAATGGAAGCCCGGCTGCTTCGGATCGCCCATCGGCCAGGAGCAGCTCTTGGTCCCGCCATGCGCGCGCACCGGCGGATAGCTGCGCGTCTGCTCGCGGGGCGCAGGCGGCTGGCTCGCCGTCGCGCCGCTCTCCTGCGGCTGCGCCGGCAGGGCCCGCTGCAGGGTCATCATCGGCTTCGGCTGCGGCGCCAGGGCGCGGCGCGGAACCGGCCGGCGTTTCGGCGTCGCGCTGCCGCTGGCGTCGCGCTTGATCGGCGACGGCCGGCCGGTGAGCCCAAGGCGATGGGCCTTGCCGATAACCGCATTCCGCGTAACGCCGCCAAGGGCTACCGCAATTTGGCTGGCGGTCTGGCCTTGCCCCCAAAGCCGCCGCAACATTTCAATTCTCTGTTCGGTCCATTCCATGCCCGCCTCCGACAAGTCCACAGATCGCCCCGAGATCTTGAGCTTTTGTCATCTTCCCACCACAAGACCTTGAGTGGCAAGGGCGTTTTCTCAAAATCTTGTGGATAGACGTCATTCGCCCGCAATATCTAGGACAGAACCGGAACGGTACAGCCCGATTAAGGCGATTTCGGGGCTTCTGCCAGCAGTCGGTTAACGTTTAGTTAACAGCAATGAGTTGCCTGCTCAGCACGTCGAGAATGTCTTTGAGGGATCGGCTGGAGGCCAGCTGACCGTTGCGCGACTGCAGAATATATTTGGGGTCGCGGTCACCGCGCAGCAGCACCTTCGTGATGGCAAACAGGGGCTGTTCCTGGGAGCGGCGGTAGATCGAGAACACCGCCATGTTGCTGCGATGGTCGATTGCGTAATCGCGCCACAAACCGCGCGACACCTGACGGCTATACACGGAGAGAATGCGCATGAGATCGGCGCGGTCGAAGAAGACCTTGCCGGCGCGGGGCCGGTAGTCACTCAGCAGGACCGGCTGCGGCATTGCTCCTGCACAACATTGTTCATTGCGCCTCCGACAGGCCTTCTCGACTCGGGCAAACGCCTCTCGCTGACGAAAGTTCACCGCAAACCCACGCTTTCGTCCAGATGTTCCGAAGCGTTTCTAGTGCACGCGGATCTCGTCGGTGGCGGTAGGATCGGGCCTCTCGTAGCAGGTCACGAGCCCGAGCCGGCGATAGCAATAACCGGCCAGGTCGCGGCGCTCCCGCGCTTCCTGGGCGGCAATTTCGGCGGCGCTCCGGCAATAATTGCCGGTATCCTTGTATCTCAGGAAACTGCAGTCCTGTCCGGTGATGGCAGAGACCGCGTGGTCCGAGGCCAGCTTGCCGGTCTGGTTGAGGGCGACTCCTTCCACGCCGGCATAAACCGCAGCTGCCGGGGTAAGGGCGAGTGCGGTGCAGCCGCTCAGACAGGCCAGCAAGGCAAAGCCAGCCAGAGGGGCGAGGGAGCGCCAAAGTGTGTCCCGAATAGGCATGGATTTCAGCTTTCCAGTCTGTCCTGCCGATCTTTCAGCAAGAAGCGTTCCAACTGGTTAACCGCGGCAAAAAAGCCCTTTACACAGTTTGCCATCGCCGGGGTCAGCCGCTATGTTACGGCCCATTTTGTTAATCGATCCCGTGGGTTGCGCACGTCGACGGAACGAAGCGACGGCCAGGGAGCAGAGCGGGACAGCGGAGACATCACGCGTGGCAGACATTTTCCACGAGATCGAGGAGGATCTCCGTCGCGACCAAGCGGCCGCGATCTGGAAGAAGTACGGCAATTTCATCATCGGGGTGGCGCTGGTACTCGTGCTGGCGGTGGCTGCGCATTGGGGCTGGAGGGAATATTCGACCCGCCAGCAGCTGCAGGCGTCGGCGGATTTCCTCGCCGCAGCCGCGGCGAGCGATCTCAAGCAGCGCGAGGCAGCCCTTTCCACTGTCGCGGCCGAGGGCGGCATCTATGGCGCGCTGGCGCGCTTCCGCCTGGCGGAAACCGCGATCGAGGCCGGCGATAAGGACAAGGCCCGCGGCATCCTGGGCGAGATCGCCAAGGACCAAGGCACCGACAAGCCACTGCGCGATCTGGCAGCGATCCAGGCGGCGCTGCTGGAACTCGAGATCGGCAAGCCGGAAAACGCCGCGGAGCTGGTCAAGGACCTGATGAAGGAGGGCGAAAGCTATCGCCTGTCCGCGCTGGAGATCACGGGGCTCGCCGCCCTCGCGGCGGGCGACAAGGAGAAGGCCAAGGCGAGTTTCGAAGCCGTGAAGAAGACTGCGGAGGAAGAAGCCGTACTGGGTGCTGGCTTCGCGCAGCGGGCAGACCAGCTGCTCGATCGGCTCGGCAACTGAGCGGCGTGGGGGAAATCATGAGCGGGTTTCGGGAAACGGCACGCGCTGTGCGCCGCAGCGCTGCATCGGTGATGGTGTTGAGCACACTCTTTCTGCTCGGCGGGTGCGGCTGGTTCGGCGACAGCGAGAAGCCGCCCTTGCCCGGTGAGCGCGTTTCGGCACTCCAGCTCAACAGGCAATTGAATGTCGATCCGGAGCTGGCGGGCACCGATGTCATCCTGCCGGAGCCGTATGTGAACAATGCGTGGGCCCAGGCAGGCGGGAACCAGACGCACGCCATGTATCACTTGAAGGCGAATTCAGGTGCGCTGCAGCAGGTGTGGTCGGTCGATATCGGCGCTTCGGCCAGCTCCGACAACCGCCTGCTGGCCGAGCCCATCGTCGCCGATGGCGTTGTATACGCGATGGACGCGAATTCGATTGTCAGCGCCCTCGATGCCGCCAGCGGCAGGCAAATCTGGCGTAAGGATCTGACGCCGGACGATGAAGATGATGACCTGTTCGGCGGCGGGATCGCCTGGTCCGAAGCCGGCGTCGTGATTTCGACGCCCTTCGCACGCGTATTCCTGCTCGATGCCAAGACCGGCGAGGTGAAGTGGGAAGCAACGGCACCGGCGCCGATGCGCTCCGCCCCCGCGGTCAGCGACGGGCGCGTGTTCGTCATCACCATCGACAATCAGCTGCTGGTCTATGCGCTGGATGACGGTCGCAAGCTGTGGTCCAACGCCGGTGTCGAAGAAGCAGCCGGTCTGCTCGGCGGCACGACGCCGGCGGTGGACGGCGACATCGTCATCGCGGCCTACACCTCGGGCGAATTGCTGGCATTCGATGTGACGGACGGACGTTCGATCTGGACTGAATCGCTCGCCGGCGGCGCGCGCGGCAACGCCATCGCGACGTTGACCGACATCCGCGGCCGGCCGGTGATCGATCGCGATTTTGTCGTCGCGATCGGCAATGGCGGCGTCATGGCCGCGATCGACAAGGAGCGCGGCGGCCGCGTGTGGGACAATGGCCTCGGCGGCACGCAGATGCCCTGGGTCGCAGGCGACTTCGTCTTCGTGCTGACCAACGACAGCGAGGTCGTGTGCCTGTCGCGCCAGGACGGCCGCATCAAATGGATCACCGCTCTGCCGCAATTTGAGAATCCGCAGGAGAAAGAGGACCGCATCTATTGGTCCGGCCCGGTGCTGGTCAGCGATCGTTTGCTGGTGACTGGCTCCAGCGGCATGGCCGTCGCCCTCTCGCCCTATGACGGCAGTATCATCGGCAAACAGACGCTGCCCGATTCCTCGCACCTGCCACCGGTCGTCGCCAACGAAACCATCTATATCCTGTCCGATGACGCGCGGCTGATCGCGTTGAAATAGCGAGCCCCATGGCGTTCACCGTTGCCATCGTCGGCCGACCGAATGTCGGCAAATCGACCCTGTTCAATCGCCTGGTGGGCAAGAGGCTGGCCTTGGTGGATGACCAGCCGGGTGTCACGCGCGACCGGCGCTTCGGCGCGGGGCACCTGGGTGATCTCGACTTCACCGCGGTCGACACCGCGGGCCTCGAGGATGTATTCGACGAATCCCTTGAAGCGCGCATGCGCGAGCAGACGGAGGAAGCGATCCGCCACGCCGACGTCGCGCTGCTGCTTATCGATGCGCGCGCCGGCATCACGCCGCTCGACGAGCATTTCGCCAGGCGCCTGCGCAAGACCCGGACGCCGATCCTGTTGATCGCCAACAAATGCGAAAGCAGGGCGGCGGAGGCGGGCCTGGGCGAAGCCTTCCGCCTCGGCCTCGGTGCGCCGATCGCGATCTCCGCCGAGCATGGCGAAGGGATGGGCGAGCTCTATGACGCGCTGCGCGCGGTGGCGGACCGGAAGGAGGCCCAGCTCGAGGACGTTGCGGCCGATCCCGACGCGGAATTGGAGGCGCTGCCAGAGGACGAAGCCGAGGCGCCGAAGGTGCTGCAGCTCGCCATCGTGGGCCGGCCCAATGTCGGCAAGTCGACCCTGGCGAACGCGCTACTCGGCGAGGAGCGCCTGCTGACCGGACCGGAGGCCGGCATCACGCGCGATGCCATCGCTATCGATTGGGAGTGGAAGGGGACACCGATCCGCCTCATCGACACCGCGGGCCTGCGCCGCCGCGCGCGCGTGGTGGAGAAACTGGAACGCCTGTCCGGCGCCGATACCGATCGCGCGGTGCGCTACGCGCACGTGGTCGTGCTGGTGCTGGACGCCAACGACATGCTGGAAAAGCAGGACCTCACCATCGCGCGCCATGTGGTCGAAGAAGGGCGCGCGCTGGTGATCGCCGCCAACAAGTGGGATGCGATCGAAGACAAGACCGAAGCGCTCAAGAGGCTGAAGGAGCGGGTGGAGAAATCGCTGCCTCAGGTGGCCGGCGTTCCGATCGTGACCTTGTCGGCGCGCTCCGGGCGCAATCTCGACAAGCTGATGCAGGCGGTGCTGAAGATCTACGACGAGTGGAGCAAGCGGGTGCCGACCGCGCAGCTCAACCGCTACCTGGAGGCCGCGACCGTCGCGCATCCGCCACCGCTGGTGCGCGGGCGCCGCATCAAGCTGCGCTACATGACCCAGATCAAGACCCGGCCGCCGACCTTCACGTTGTTCGCGGCGAAGGCGGACGAGCTGCCGGACGCCTATGCGCGCTACCTCGTCAACGGCATCCGCGAGCGCTTCGACCTCAAAGGCACGCCGATCCGGCTCTATCTCCGGCGCACGGATAATCCGTTCGTGGAAAAGGCGTAGTTCGACAATTCTGGTTCCATGGAGAGCGCCAGAATCGTGGTATCGATGAGACCAGAATTAAGCAAAATTTTTGCGTAAAGGCGGTTGCTCGGCGCGCTGTCTGGTGAAGACGGAAAGCCGGATTTCAAACTTGCCGGACGATGGTGCCGATCACATTGACAAGAAGGCGCGCGGCGGTCAGGGCCGACAGGCCGTCAATGTCGGCGGGAGGATAGAGCTCGACCAGGTCGAATCCTGCGATCCTGGCTCGCCTGCCCAGGCCCACGATCAGGTCGATCACCTGCGTGTAGGTGAGACCGCCGGGCGTGCGCGCCGCCACGCCCGGCATGATGCCGGGATCGATTCCGTCGCAGTCGAGGGTGACGACAACGCGCGCTCCTTCCGGAATATGCCGGAGAGCGGCTTCGACGCCCTGGGCGTGGACCTCGCGGGCGGTCACGAAGCGGCTGCCATAGTGCCGTGCCGCTTCGATTTCGGCGAGGCGTGCGCTGCCGACGCTGCGGAGGCCGACCTGCACCATGCCGGCGACATGCGGCATCTCGCTCGCCCGGCGCATCGGGTTCGAATAGCCGTAGCGTTCGCCGTGCACCTCGTCGCGCCAGTCGATATGGGCGTCGATCTGCAGGATCCAGATCGGCCCATGATCCGCAAAGCCGGCGAGGAAGGGGATGGGCACGGAATCGTCGCCGCCGAGCAGGATCGGTACAGCCGGCAACGCCAGAACCTCGCGCGTCTTCGCCTCGATCCGGACCCGGTTGCCGGCATTGTCATGCATGATGGTCGGGATGTCGCCGGCGTCGATGCAGCAGACCGGCTTGCCGTCGAACAGCGGGCCGCCGAGATCGAAATCCCAGTGCTCGACAAGCGCGGCATCCTCCTGGCTCGCAGCGCGGATGGCGTCGGCGGCCAAGCATGGCCGCTGCTGTCCTTGCCGGGGTAGGTGCTGCCGTGACCGGCTCCGAAGATCACCGCACGGGGCACGCGGCCATCGGCGAGGCGATCGGGAAAGCCGAGGAAGCGAGGCGCAGTGGTCATTTCTCGATGGTCCTGATGATGGCTTGGCTGAAATTTCGGTGTTGTGGGCGCCGTTCGGTGTCCACGGCTACATGCTCATCGCCAGGATGCGGCTGATCTCGGTTAGGCTTCGCCCGGATTGCCCGATCCATTCGTTGAAGGCGTCCTGCACCGCCTGCATGGCGCGTCTGCCGCTTGGCGCACCCTCTATCACGCCCTCGGCGATGAGACGGGCAACAACATCGGGCGACAGGATGAAGCTGGAGTATCCAAGCCGACGCAGCATTCGTTGGCCCGTCACACCGCCCAATCGTGCGCCGTGCCTGGTCAGGACCTCCAAGAGGCCGACGAAATTCGTGTCCGGCCAATCGGCGAAGAACCTGCCCGCCGAGCCGTGCTCCGAAGCCAGATCGCAGGCGAAGCGGGCGTTATCGATGACCGCCATGATCTTGGCGCCGTTGCGCACGATCCTGCTGTCCATCACGAGTCGGTCGACGTCTTCGTCGTGATAGTAGGCGATGCGCCGGGGATCGAATCCTTCGAAAGCAGCTTCGAAGCCCTCCCATTTGGCGTCGATGACCTTCCAGTTGAAACCCGCCTCGAAAAGGCTACGTGCCATTGACGACAGCCAGCGGTCATCTGCAATGGCTGCGATTTCATCGCGCGGCAGTGGCCTGTCGAGCAGGGCTTCCAGCGCTTTGGTCCCACCCTTGCGTTCGGCCGCGATCGCGTAAATTTCGTCAAAGCGACGCATCTTCTCCCTCGTAAACGCCAAGCGCCTCCAGGCTGGTGCGCGCGGCGAGCCAGAGTTCCTCCTCGTTACGCACTGCCTTCGACAGCGTGTTGATACCGATCAGCAGCGATTGCAGTGCCAGGGCCTTGCCATGCACGTCGGTGTCCGCGTCGAGTTCGCCGCGGGCGACAGCGAGTTCAAGTAGCATCTCGAACCGCGCGGCACTGGTGAGCACGGCCTCGATCAGCATGGTACTGAGTTTCGCTTGCGGACCGCCGGCAAGCTCGCACAGGCTGTTGATCGCCAGACATCCGCGACCTTCCGGATCGCATCCACGGGCCGCGCAGACCTTCCGGAACGTGTCCGAGATCAAAAGTCTGACCGATTGATCCGGGATGCTTTCATGGAGCGCCCGGTCCGGGGACTGCGCGAAATAGGCTGCGAGCACTGCCCTGAACAAGTCCTCGCGCGTGCCGAAGCTGTTGTAGTAGCTCGATCGGGTGATGCCGAGCTTTTCGGAGATCGCCTTGACAGAGCTGGCTTCGTAACCGGAGCGCCAGATCTCCTGCATCACCGTCTCAATCGCGGCATCCCGGTCGAATTTCGAGGGTCGAGCCAAGAGCGGCATCCTTCCAGAAAGTTTTATACATCTATGGACAAAATAGTCCAAGTATGTTTTGTACATACCTGTTCAAAACCTTGCGCGTCAAGAAGGAGGCCCTGGATGAGCGCATTTCTCGTCTCACGCATCAAGGTGCGCGACCCCGCACAGATGAAGGCCTATGGCGCTGCCGCGGCGCCCACCGTCGCGGCGCACGGCGGCGAGGTGCTTGCTCGCGGAAACTTTGCCGAGGCTCTACTTGGGACGGGCGCACCCCACGCTACGGGTGTGATCCGGTTTCCCGATCTCGCAGCCATCCACGCCTGGTTTGGGTCACCCGAATACCGGGCGCTGACTGATCTGCGTGAGGCCGCGGGCGAGATGGAATTCCTCGTATACGAAGCGCTGTAAGCGCCACCGATCACTCTCCCAGCACCCCCTTGGACCCTCAAACCTCCGGCCGCGACCGGCGCGCCGGATAGGAGATGTCTATGCTCAAGACCCTGACACGTGCGGCGTTCGTCGCATCCACCTCCCTGATGGCGCCGCAGCCCACCATCGCCCAGGACGTTGCCCACAAGCTCCCCGCTCCTCCGATCAACGAAGAACTCAGCATCCCCCGCCATGAGATAGCGGTGCTCGACAGCACCATGTCCTATCTCGAACAGGGAGAGGGCGAGGTGGTGTTGTTTCTGCACGGGAACCCGAGCGCGGCCTATTTGTGGCGCAACGTCATGCCCTTCGTCTCCGAAAACCATCGCACCATTGCGGTCGATCTGATCGGCATGGGTCATTCGGGCAAGCCTGACATCGAGTACAGATTCGCCGATCATGCCCGTTATCTCGACGCGTTCGTCGAGGCGATGGGGCTGGAGCGGATCACGCTGGTTGGCCATGACTGGGGCGCGGCGCTGGCCTGGGATTTCGCCCGCCGCCACCCGGACGAGGTCGTGCGGCTGGCCTTCATGGAGGGCGTCCTGCCACCCGCCTTCCCGCAGCCTTCCTACGAAGCGATGGGCGAAGAGATGGGCGGCATGTTCCGTGCCATGCGGGATCCGCAAGAAGGACACCGGACGATCATGGAGAACAATAAGTTCGTCGAGCAGATCCTGCCGATGATGATCAACCGTCCGCTGGGCGATATGGCCCGAAGCGAATATGGCCTACCCTATCGTCAGGTCGAGGATCGCCTGCCCACCTGGGCTTGGCCTCGTGAAGTGCCGATCGAGGGAGAGCCCGCGTCCAGCGTGACGCTGATGACCGACATCCAATCCTTTATGGCTGAGACTCGGATGCCTGTCCTCCTCGCCTATGCCGAACCGGGTGTGCTTGTCCCGCCGCTAGCCGTGCCCTTCTACACGGGTTTGATCCAAAATTTGGAAACGGCCTTCGTCGGTCAGGGCTTGCACTTCATTCAGGAAGACCAACCCGTCGCAATCGGCCGCGCACTTGCCGACTGGCTGCGCAGGAAGTGAAATTTCGTCGTTGAGACGGCCTGCGCCGTGGCCGGTGCTGGGGTTGAGTCCCCGCAGGCCAATTGTGGCCGCCCGCCCGGGTGTCGGCGCAAGTCTCAAGGGGAGCACTCATTACGCCGCCTCCCGCTCATCATCGTCGAGAGCCAGCGCCTCGGCCCGCAGCTCGTCCTCGGGGAGAAAGGCCAGCAGGCAGTCGGCGGCCTTGCTGGCCTGGCTCGCCACCCGCACGATGGCGCGATACCGAGGTGCGCGCTCCGTTCGCGGCGAGTCTGCATGCTGACCTGTTCTCCGATCGTGTCGCCCTGTCCTCTTCGACCGATCGTGCGCGTCCTCCAGAAGGAGAGTCCGGGACGAGCAGACTTCAGGGAAGATTGCCGTCAGCGCAATGCGGTCGAGACCGGACGCTTACGCCGCCGCAACGATCCACCGAGGGAAGCTGGGGAGCTGGTCCAATGAGCAACGAACCGAGCCCGGGCGATATCCTGCACTATCACATCATGGAATCGGCGGGGCACCTGGCCGTTCGATCATTTCCTTCGTCGATCGAAACCGAAAGCGTGCAACAGTGCTGCAGCGCGTGGGGCGGATGTCCTACGCCGCGTCCTGCTCGCCGGCACGTTGGCCAGCTCGATCGGGCTGATGCTGCCCTGGGCCCTTTCCCATCTGCATATAGACTCGGTGTTCGGCACCGGGCCGGTCGCGACCATCACCCAGGACGTGCTGACGGTCCTGATTTCATCTCGTGACGCCGCTGCTTGCGGCTTAGATGCGTTCGGTCACGACTTCGGCGTGCGCTCGAGGGGTATTTTTGGAACAGATTGCGCGCCTATGCGTTAGTGCTTCAGCTGCCCTGGCTGAATTAGGTCAGCACATATTCAATTGTACATGACGCGGCCGGACGCTGCTCGCTGTGCGAGGCAGCGCCCAGAAGCGTTTTTGTCGCTCCGGGCCAGCAGCCGCGCTCGTCTCACCAGGCAGGATCTAGGAGAGGCATCATGAGACTCACGCTCTCGGTCATTAAAGCAGATGTCGGCTCTATCGGCGGCCATACCAAGCCGTCGCATCGCATGCTCGATGTTGCGCGCCAAGCCGTGGCGGAGGCGGTGGGGAAAGGACTCCTCGTCGACGGCTACGTCGCCCACACCGGTGACGACATTGCCCTCGTGATGAGCCACGGGCGCGGCAAGGGCCATCCGGAGATCCACAAATTCGCCTGGAACGTCTTCACGAAAGGGACACAGATCGCCAAGCAATTCGGCCTCTATGGCGCCGGCCAGGACCTGCTGGCGGATGCGCCCTCGGGCAATCTGCGCGGCGCCGGCCCCGGTGTCGCGGAGATCGAGTTCGATCATGAACTGGCCGGACGCCGCCCGGCGGAATCCTTCCTGGTCCTGATGGCGGACAAATGCGGACCTGGCGCCTATAACCTGCCACTGTTCCTAGCCTTTGCTGATCCGATGTATTGCGCCGGCCTGATGCTGCCGCCGATGATCAAGGGCTTCCGCTTCCGCATCATCGACATGGACAACACGACCGGCGACAGCACGATCGATCTGGACGCGCCGGACCACGCTTACGAGATCGCCGCCCTGCTGCGCGACAATGAGCGCTTCGGAATCGACGGCATCTTCTCCCGGACCTACGGCGAGCAGGCGGTCGCGGTCTCGGCCCAGCGCCTGCACGCGATCGCGGGCAAATACACCGGCAAGGACGACCCGGTCGCCATCGTGCGCAACCAGGGCATCTTCCCGGCGCCAGAGGAGCTGCTGTCGCCGTTCGCCAAGGCGCACTATGTCGGCGGTGACGCCCGCGGCTCTCACGTGATGCCGCTGATGCCGGTGCCGCTCAACACCGCCGTCACCGGCATGTATTGTCTACCGATCGTCTCTTGCGCCGGTTTCTCCATCGATCGCGACGGACGGTTCGCCGATGCCGAGATCGACTTCTTCGCCAACCCGGCGTGGGACGAAGTGCGGCGGCGGGCGCAAGAGAAGGCGATCGAGATGCGCAGCCAAGGCTGGTCGGGTGCCGCGATGCTGCCATATGCCGAGCTTGAATATAGCGGCTTCCGAGACACGGTGACCGGCCTGGTGAAGCAGTTCAAAGTGCAGGCGGACCAGGCGGCCTAGGAGCCTCGGCCGCAATACCGCCTCGACGGGCGCACACCGGCGATGCTGATGCGCGCCCGTCTCCTTATACCGCGCCGTTAGGTGCCGGAACCTTCTCGAAAAGCACCGGTTCTCATTGTGAGAGTTCAGGATCCCTGCCGGCGATCCATGGTGTTTGAGCGAGAGGAACCACGCATGGCCCGCAACGATGACAGCCCGCCGGTACTGGGCCGACGGCGCGATGATCCCTATGATGACGGCTGGTACCGGCGCTGGATCAGCAGTATCGCCGACGACGTCGCCTCCAATATAGAAGGCGCGGACGAGCGGGAGGCCCGCATGCGTCTCCTGCACGATAGCTTCAACCAGATGCGGCGACGTCTCATGCCTAGGTCTTTTGGCTATCGCGGTCGCGGTCCGCGCGGCTACGTCCGCTCGGATGAACGCATTCGGGAGAACGTGAACGAGCAGCTGACCGCCGATCCATACGTCGATGCCACGGATATCGAGGTCTTGGTGGCGGAAGGTATCGTGACGCTGAATGGCACGGTCGAAAACCGAGCTGAGAAGCGCCTGGCGGAGGATTGCGTCGACACGGTTTCTGGCGTGCGCGACGTCAACAACAACCTGCAGATTCGCGATCTTGCTGAGCGAGCGCCGCGGAATACGAGCGAGCCGCAGGGTGTAGGCGGGCGCCGCACCGCGATCTGACCGCGCCGCCCGGCGGGGCGACGCGGCCATGGTCGCGGATTACTGCTTCACCGACACGAACCAGACATTGAGCGGATCGTGCGGCAGCACGTGGCGCTGCACGTTCGCGAAGCCTGCGCGCTGCAAGAAGGCCTGCGCGGTTTCCCAGCCCCACATGGTGCCGAGCCCGGCGCCGCCCTGCCCAAGTGAGACCGGCATGCAATGGGTGCACGAGATGGCGTAGAGGAAGGCCGCCATCGGCAAGGGGACATTGTTCTCCAGCCGTGCCGATCCGCCGATGTCCTGCATCAGGTAGATGCCGCCCAGGCGCAACGCGCGGTATAGGCGAACCAGCAGCTCGGCCGGTTCCTTCTGGTCGTGCACGGCGTCAAAGCTCGTGATGAGGTCGTAGCGCTCCGTCTCCGAGAACTCCGTCAAATCTCGCTGCTCGAACCGGACGTTGCTCAAGCCGCGCTCCGCCGCTGCCTGCTGGGCGCTTTCGATCGCATCGCCGCACAGATCGTAGCCGGTGAAGCCGCTGTTCGGATAGCGCTCGGCCATCGCGATCAGCGCACGGCCAGCCCCGCAGCCGGCGTCGAGCACGTCGATGCCGCGCTCCAGGCGCGTCGTCAGCCCGTCCGCCAGCGGCAATAGGATGGTGAACAGATGATCCACCACGGTCTGGCCGCTGTCTTCCGCCATGATCTGGTGAAAGCATGGATAGTCCTCATAGGCCATGCCCGCGCCGCTCCGGAAGCAGCCGAGAATCCGCTCCTGCACCGCGCCCATGAGGACGACGGCCTGGGCGTAGACCGCGAGGTTGCCGAGCTGGGCTCCCGGCGTGAGGCAGGCGGCATGCTCGCGCGGAAGGGTATAGGTTGCGCGGCCGGCATCGTAGGTGACCACACCGCCGGTCACCATCACGGCGAGCCATTCACGCACGTAGCGTTCGTTGAGCTTCGCCGCCGCAGCGATCTCGGCGCTGGTAGCCGGCGGCAATTCCGCCATGACACGGAACAGGCCGAGGCGATGGCCGATCGACATCATCGCGGCGATGGCGCCGGCATTGATGATCTCGCCAGCGCGTCCGGAAGGCTTCGGCCGCCTGCTGGTCGAATGCATCGTTCCGGGCTAGCGACAAGGACATGACCAACCTCCTCTTCCTATCTGCGTTAGCCGCCGAAACTGCCCAAATTCCGACGGCAGCCGCGAGTGGCAGATGGGACATAACCGGGTCTTTTGAGCCAGCATGTGAAGCGGCTCACAGGATCGACGGCGGAACATCATCATGATGGGAGGTGCAAGGACGAGCCGGCACGAAGACACCCGCGTATGCCTGCGCCCTATCCGCGATGATTCCAAACCGTCCTGCATCCGGGCAGGTCTGCCCACCGCATGATGGCGGAAAGCGGTCGCTAGGCGGGCGCGCCAGTGCTCCGACCCGCCCGGTGATCAGCGCCGCCGATCCGGCAAACCATCATGCGGCCCCAGCGGGCGCTGCGGCGCATCCGCCCACCAATCGTCGCCCCAGCGTGCGCAGTACTGCACGTGGCGCGGATAGAAGAGCTGGTTGCCCGGCACACTCCTCTGGCCGATCACCATCAGGCGGACATCGGCGTCGCCGTTGTTGATGAGATTGTGGCAAACGCCGGTGCCGGCGGGAAAACCGACGGCCTCGCCCTCTTTCACGCGGTGCAACCAGCCATCGATCCAGGCGTCGGCCTCGCCTTCGAGGATGAAGACGAACTCCTCTTCCTTGCTCTCCGCGTGCGGATAGCAGGAGCGATGGCCGGGCAGCAGCCTCTGGTGATGGATGCCGATGCGCGTCAATCCGAAGAGCGTGCTGAAATCGACGCCGATCTTCATCGGCTCGGGATCGCCGTCATAGGGGCAGTCCGGCTCGCCCTCCTGGCTGCGATAGTGGAGGATGCAATCGGGGCGATGCTCCGCCATCGTGGGTCCGGTGGTGCGCTCGCCGGGCCTGCCGTGGTGCGGGCCCCTCGGGCGGTGCGGCACGTCGTGCCACCAATCCTTCCGGATCGCCATCAGCTCCGGATTGCAAGGGTAATAGACCTTGTTGTCCACCTTCGGCGTTTCGCCCACCACCAGCAGCCGCACCGCGTCGGTGGTGTTGTTGAGGAAGGTGTGGCAGAGCCCGGTGCCGGCCGAGAAACCGACCGCATCGCCCGGCTCCAGGCGATGCAGATGCCCGTCGATCCAGACATCCGGCTCGCCTTCGATGACGAACACGAACTCCTCCTCCATGCTCTCGGCGTGCGGGTAGGAGGTTCGCCGGCCGGGCAGCAACCGTTCGTGATGAATGCCGATTGCCTTGAGGCCGAGGCTGCGCGCCAACGGTGCGCCGATGCTCAGGAGTTCGTCGCTGTTCGTATAGTGCGAATCATCCGGCCCTTCGAGCTCGGTCCAGTGGCGGATGAAATCGGGGCGGGGCTGTTGGCTCGGCATCCTGGTGCTCCTCGCAGGCTCTCGTCGTCAGCATTGTTCATGCCGCTGCCAAGCGATGACAGGAGCATGAACCGTGGTGAGCTTCACCCATGAACGGGGAGCCGTCTGCGATGTTCCGCCGGAACGGGCCTAGAACCGAACGTCACGCGCGGCCGTCACTTTGATCGTGGCGCGTCCGGCATCGAAGCCGTCGAGCACGGCGTTGTGGTGGGCGATGATCTGGGAGAAGGTCAAATCCCCCATGTCCGCCGTCATGTGGCCGTCGGCGATCAGCGTGACGTCGTAGCCCAGCGACACCGCACGGCGGCACATGGTGTCGACGCAGAACTGGGTCATGCAGCCGCCCACCACCAGGCTGTTCACGCCTCGCTCTGCGAGGCGGTCCTGGAGATCGGTTTCGAAGAAGGAGTCGCAGCTGGTCTTGTGTACAACGACATCGCCAGCAGCCGGCGCCAGCTCGGCGCGGATCTGCCAGCCCTCGCTGCCGCACGCCAGGCGGTGCGATGGATCGCCGTCATGCTGCACCGGGATGGCCGGAACGTCCTTGCTGCGCGCGAGGCGGTGGAGCGCGGCGAGCCGCGCCACCGCCTCATCCAGGGCTGCGTCGATCGCCGCTTGGCGCGCAGCCGTGCCCTTGCCGTGCAGGATGGCGTTCTGGACGTCGATAATGACAAGCGCCATCGACATGGCTGGCCTAGCCTTGGGCCTTGATCGTCTCGCCGTTGCCCATGTAGTCCGCGCACGCGAGGCGCACGAAGGGTTCGGTGATCTCCTCCGGCGTGCGCAGGGTCTGCGGGTCTTCGCCGGGATAGGCGGTGGCGCGCATGCGGGTGCGGGTGCGGCCTGGATCGATCAGGTTGGCGCGCACGTTACTCTGCTGGATCTCCTTGGCGTAGATGCCGACCAGCATCTCGAGCGCGGCCTTGCTGACGGCATAGGCGCCCCAATAGGCCCGCACGTCGCGCGCGACGCCGCTCGAGACGAACATCGCCCGGCCGGCGGCGGACTGGCGCAGCAGCGGATCGAGGCTGCGGATCAGGCGCCAGTTGGCGGTGAGGTTGACGTCGATGACTTCCTGCCACGCCTTCGGATCGATATGCGCGAGGGGCGACATCTGGCCGAGCACGCCGGCATTGGCCACCAGCACGTCGAGCTTGCCGTAGCGCTCGTAGAGTCCGGCGCCCAGTTGGTCGATGGTGTCGAAGTTGCGCAGGTCCATTGGCACCAGCAGCGAGGTCTTGCCGTTGATGGCGCGGATTTCGTCGTCCAGCTCCTCGAGCGCGCCGACGGTGCGGGCGGAGAGGATGAGGTCGGCGCCTTCCTGCGCGTAGCGCTTCGCGATGGCGCGGCCAATGCCGCGGCTGGCTCCGGTCACAAGGGCGATGCGGCCGGCGAGAACTCCGGTCGTTGCGCTCATGCCGGCTGGGCCAGCAAAGACAGCTGGGCCGAGACCATGCCGCCC
The DNA here is from genome assembly GCF_003574735.1 of Dongia deserti. Taxonomy (GTDB): domain Bacteria; phylum Pseudomonadota; class Alphaproteobacteria; order Dongiales; family Dongiaceae; genus Dongia_A; species Dongia_A deserti. The sequence continues at coordinate 118,882 of NZ_QORW01000010.1, read as the reverse complement.
TCCTGGTCACTGAGTGCGGTCGGATAATCGCCGGTGAAGCAGGCATCGCAATATTGCGGCCGGCGACTGTCGCGCGCGGGGAGGCCCACCGCGCGATAGAGGCCGTCGATCGAGATGAAGGCGAGCGAGTCCGCGCCGATGAAGTCCCGCATCTCGTCGACGCTGTAGTTGGCGGCGAGCAGCTTTTTCCGTTCCGGGGTGTCGATGCCATAGAAGCAGGGGTGCGCGGTCGGGGGCGAGGAGATGCGCATATGCACCTCGGTCGCGCCGGCGTTGCGCATCATCTCCACGATCTTTTTGGAGGTGGTGCCGCGCACGATGCTGTCATCCACCAGCACGATGCGCTTGCCCGCGACATAGGCGCGGTTGGCATTGTGCTTCAGCTTGACGCCGAGATGGCGGATCTGATCGGTCGGCTCGATGAAGGTGCGGCCGACATAGTGGTTGCGGATGATGCCATATTCGAACGGAATGCCGGAGGCGGCGGCGTAGCCGAGCGCGGCCGGAACGCCGGAATCCGGCACCGGAATCACGACGTCGGCGCCGGCCGGTGCTTCCTTCGCCAGCTCCGCGCCGATGAGCTTGCGCGATTCGTAGACGCTCTTGCCGTCCACCACGCTGTCGGGCCGGGCGAAATACACATACTCGAAGATGCAGAAACGCTTCGGCTGCGCGCCGAACGGCTTCATGGAGGTGACGCCGCGCTTGTCGAGGATGATGAGTTCACCGGCTTCGACATCGCGCACATAATCCGCACCGACGATATCGAGCGCGCAGGTCTCGGAGGCGAGCATCCAGCCGTCGCCGAGCTTGCCCAGCACCAGCGGACGCACACCGAGCGGATCGCGCACGCCGATCACCATGTCCTTTGCGATGCAGACGAGCGAATAGGCGCCTTCGACCTGGTGCAGCGCGTTGATCAGGCGATCGATCACGCTGCCGCGCAGATGCGTCGCCATCAGATGCAGGATGACTTCGGTGTCGCTGGTCGACTGGAACATCGAGCCACGCTTCACCAGCTCCTGCCGGACCATCTGCGCGTTGGTGAGGTTGCCGTTATGGCCGACCGCGAACCCGCCGAAATGCAGATCGCCGAACAGCGGCTGCACGTTGCGCAGAGAATTCTCGCCGGTGGTGGAGTACCGGGTATGGCCGATCGCGGCGTGGCCGGTCAGCTTACCGACGACGGAGTGCTGCGAGAAATTGTCGGCAACATAACCTTGGGCGCGGTGGGCGTTGAACCGGCTGCCGTCGAATGAGACGATACCGGCCGCCTCCTGGCCGCGATGTTGCAGGGCGTGAAGTCCCAGCACGCAGCGGGTTGCGGCTTCCTCGACGCCGTAGATTCCAACAACGCCGCACTCCTCCTTCAGATGATCGTCATCGAAAGGATGGGTCGTCAGCATCGGCCCCGTTTTTCCTTTTGAGTTATTGCGACTGGCCCTGAATCAGCCGTTCCAGGTCCTTGCGCTCGGCGTCCTTATACCCGGATTGTTCTCCTTGTCCATCTTGATTTCCAGCAGGGCTGCGTTGCGTTCCCTGCCCGCCGTTCTGCCTCGAGTCGCCCGGCGATTCGCCGGCTGGCTGGCCGCCTGGCTGGGGCACCTGCGGGCTGAGTTTCTGAATGGTGTCGTTGAGCTGCTGGCCCTGTTCCACCGCCTTGGACCCCTCATCCAGGATGGCGCTGGCGCGGTCCTTCAGGTCCTGCGGGATCAGGTCTTTGATGAAGGTGGCGGCCATCGCCACATAGGGTTCAGTGCGGGCTTGTCTGATCACCTCAGGCCGTTGCTGCGCGCTGGGCAACAGCCAGTCGGCCATCGCCATATGGGCAAGCGCAACCAGCACGATGCCGCGCGCCAGCCCGAACACCAGCCCTAGCGACTTGTCGAGCGGCCCGAGCGAGCTTGCATGCACACGTGAGGAAATGGCGTGATTAAAGAAGCCGAGGACGATCAGCAGGATCACGAACAGGCTGACAGCAGCGGCGATGTCCGCCAGCAGCGGCTCGGCAATCTGCTGGTTGGCGAATTGGCGCACCTGCGGGACATAGAAGAAGATGACGAACGTGCCGATGGCGGCGCCGATCCAGCCGAAGATCGACAGCACCTCTTTCACGAATCCGCGGCCCAGGGCCAGCAGCGTGGAGAGCGCGATGATCGCCAGCACCACGATGTCGACAAAATTCACTGAACTGTGCTCCGATAAACTATTGCGATAGGACTCGTTTGCCGGCGCTCAACGAACGCACTTCATTATACAGCCAATCCAGGACGTCCTGCAGGTGGCCGATTTCGAGGACCTCTATACCCGAAACGCTGCCGCGTTCCTTTTTGGAATCCCGTCGGCGCGGCATCAGCACCCGGCGGAAGCCGAGCTTGCCGGCCTCGCGCAGGCGCAGTTCCGGCTGCGAAACCATGCGCACTTCGCCGCTCAAGCCGATCTCGCCGAACGCAGCCACATCTTCCGGCACCGGCCGATCGGTGAGGGCGCTGATGAGCGCCAGCGCCACCGCAAGATCGGCGGCGGGCTCCCCGATGCGCAAGCCGCCGGCGACGTTCAGATAGACCTCGTTGCCGGCAAATGCCAGCTCACAGCGCGTTTCGAGGACCGCGAGCAGCATGGCAAGGCGGCTGGAGTCCCAACCGACGACGGCGCGCCGCGGCGTGGCGAGCGGGGAGGGGGAGACCAGGGCCTGGATCTCGACCAGGACCGGCCGCGTGCCCTCGATGCCGGCGAACACGGTAGTCCCGCTGACGCTGCCGCGGCGCTCGGCCAGGAAGAGAGCAGAGGGGTTCGGCACTTCCTGCAGCCCGCTCTCCGTCATCTCGAACACGCCAATCTCGTTGGCCGGGCCGAAGCGGTTCTTCACCGCGCGCAGCAGGCGGAAATGGTGGCCGCGCTCGCCCTCGAAATAGAGCACGGTATCGACCATGTGCTCCAGCACGCGCGGGCCGGCGATCTGGCCCTCCTTGGTGACGTGCCCGACCAGCATCAGGACGAAGCCGCGCTGCTTGGCAAGGCGGATCAGCTCGGCGGCAGCGCTCCTCACCTGCGCCACGGTACCGGGAGCGGAATCCAGATTGTCGAGATACATGGTCTGGATGGAGTCGATCACCACCAAGTCGGGCGGATCCGATTTGTCCAGGCTGGCGATGATGTCGCGCACGTTGGTCGCGGCGGCGATCTGCACCGCATGAGACTGCTGGCCAAGCCGCTTGGCGCGCAGCTGCACCTGCTCGACTGCTTCTTCGCCGGAGATGTAGGCAGAGCGCATCGGTTTTGCACCACCCGCGACGGCGGTCACGATCTGCAGCAGCAGGGTCGACTTGCCGATGCCCGGGTCGCCGCCGATCAGGATGGCGGAGCCGCGCACCAGACCGCCGCCGGTGACGCGGTCAAACTCGGCATTGCCGGTAGCGCGCCGCAACGCCTCCGGCGCGTGGCCGTCCAAAGCGACGAACTCGATCGACTTGCCCTTGCCGCGGGAGAGGCCCTTGGGCATCTCCTCGCGCGCCGCTTCTTCGACGATGCTGTTCCAGGCGCTGCAGGACTCGCAGCGTCCCATCCAGCGGGGAAAGCTGGCGCCGCAACTCTGGCAGACATAGCGCGTATTCGACTTCGCCATCAGCGATGGTCTCCGCTGTCGGAGCGGTCAGCCTCTAAAGCGGCCGAACCGGCATCTTGATCGGCCCTTCGGCCTTCCCCTGCACGAATTGGTCGACGAGGGAATTGCCGGACCGGTCGATGTCCTGGGCCGCGCCGTTCCAGATGATTCGCCCATCATAGATCATGGCGGCGTTATCGCCGATCACCCTGAGCGAATGCATGTCATGGGTGATGGACAACGCCGTGGCGCCCAGATCCTCGACGCACTTCTTGATCAGCTCGTTGATCACCTGGCTCATGATCGGGTCGAGCCCGGTGGTCGGCTCGTCGAAGAAGATGATCTCCGGCTCGGTCGCGATGGCGCGGGCAAGCGATACGCGCTTCTGCATGCCGCCAGAAAGCTCCGAAGGGTAAAGCTGCGCGACGTCAGAGCCGAGGCCGACGGCGCCCAGCTTGCGCAGCGCGATCTCCTTGGCTTCGACGCGGTTGAACCCCTGGCCGGCAATCAGGCCGAAAGCGACGTTCTCCCAGACGGGCAGCGAATCAAACAACGCGCCGCCTTGGAACAGCATTCCGAACTTGTGCATGATCTCTTCGCGCTCGCCGGCGGACATGCGGGTGACTTCCTGCCCGTCGATCTCAATCGAGCCCTTGTCCGGCTTCATGAGGCCGATGATGCACTTGATCAGCACCGACTTGCCGGTCCCTGACCCGCCGATCACCACCAGCGACTCGCCCCTCGGCACGTCGAGATCCAGGTCCTTCAGCACCACCTTGCGGCCGAAGGATTTGCAGAGGCCTCGCACCCTGATTTTGAGGTCGCCGGTCATCGGGAGAAGAACAGCTCCGTCACGATATAATTGGCGATCAGGATCAAGATCGAGGCGGAGACCACGGCGTTGGTGGTCGCCTTGCCGACGCCTTGCGCCCCGCCGCGCGAATGAAACCCGTGATAGCAGCCCATCAGGGCGACGATGAAGCCGAACACAGCCGCCTTTACAAGGCCGGAAAACACGTCGAGGAATTCCACGAAGTCGACGGTGTTCTGCAGGTAGCTGCCCGGATTGAATCCGAGTTTGTAGGCGCTGACCAGGTACCCGCCGAGCACGCCGATGACATCGGCGGTCGCGACCAGGACCGGCAGCATGGCGATCCCGGCGATCAGCCGCGGCGCGATCAGATACTTGAACGGGTTGGTAGAGAGCGTGACCAGCGCGTCGATCTGCTCCGTCACGCGCATGGTGCCGAGTTCCGCCGCCATGGCGGCGCCGATGCGCCCGGCCACCATCAGGCCAGCCAACACCGGCCCCAATTCGCGGCAGATCGACAGCACGACCACATTGGGGATGGCGGTTTCCGCATTGAAGCGGGAGAACCCGGTATAGGTCTGCAGCGCCAGCACCATGCCGGTGAAGACGGCTGTCATGCCGACGACGGGCAGGGAATAGTACCCGATCTCGATCATCTGCTTGAGGATCAGGCGCGGGTAATAGGGCGGTCGGACCGCCAGCAGGATGGCGCGCAGCGTGAACAGCGCGAGGCGCCCGATCGCGGAAAGACCATCCAGGAAGGTTCGCCCCAAGGGCTGAAGCAGGGGCATCGCGCGCCTTATCCAGCCGGGATGTAGCGGCGCTGATAGCGCGGCCCGAGCGCGGTCAGCACTTCATAGCCGATGGTCCCGGCGGCGGCGGCCAGGTCGTCGGCGCTCTGATGCTCGCCCAGGATTTCGACCCACGCACCCGGCTCTGCCAGATGCGGCGGAATATGACCGACATCGATCGTGATCAGATCCATCGACACGCGACCTACGAATGGCGCCCTTATTCCCCCAACAAAGGCGGCACCGACATGGCTCAAGGCGCGGAAAACCCCATCCGCATAGCCTAGGCCAAGGGTCGCCAGGCTTGTTGCCCGCGTTGAGCGGTGGGCGGCACCATAGCCAACGGTCTGATGGGCGTCAATGTGACGGACCTGCAGGATTCTGGCTTTCAGCCCAACCACTTGACGCATGGGATTGGGGGCGGCCGGGGTGGGATTCAAGCCATAGAGCGCGGCTCCAGGCCGGACCAGATCAAAGGCATAGTCCCGCCCCAGGAAGATGCCCGACGAATTGGCGAAGGAAATGGCGGGGCGCGAGGGGAGCAGCGGCAGCACCCGATCCAGGGCGCCCTTGAGCCGCGCAAGCTGCTGGGCGTTCTGCGCGCTGCCGGGCTCGTCCGCGGAGGCAAGGTGCGACATCACCAGCGGAATGGAGAAGGCCTTCAGCAGCGCCGGATCGGCGATCAGGCGATCCAGTTCCGCCGGCGCAAGGCCGAGACGAGACATGCCGGTATCGATGTGCAAGGCTGCCGGCGCCGCGCCGTTTGCGGTGCACCAGCGCGACCACAGGTCGATTTGCTGCGGGGAGTTGAGCACCGGCGTCACGCGATGCTGCACAAACTCCGCTTCATCGCCGCCCATCGGGCCGGAGAGGACATAGATGTCGGCCTCCGGCACGACCGGCCGCAGCGCGATCGCCTCGGAGAGGATGGCCACGAAGAACTCCCGACAGCCGGCTTTGAACAAGGCCGGCGCGGCTTCCTGAGCGCCGAGGCCGTAGGCGTTCGCCTTGATGCCGGCGCCGGCGCGCGCCGGCTTGGCACGACGCTGCAGCAGCCGGTAATTGGCCACCAACGCGCCGAGATCGATGGTGAGCTCCGCGGTGGATTCGACGGTCATGGACGTGGTCTTTCCGACACGACGCCGGGCCGCGCTCAATGATGCTCCGGCAGGTTGTCGTCCCGAACAAGGTCGCTGAAGCGCGTGATATGGCCATCGAAGTGCAGCTCGATCGTGCCGACTGGGCCGTGACGCTGTTTGGCGATGATCACGTCGGCGACGTTATGGACCCGCTCGCCCCTGGCCTTCCAGTCCTCCATGCGCTTGAAGAACGCGTCGGTGCTTTCGTCGGTGCGCTGTTTGGGTTCTGCGCGCTCATGGTAGTACTGTTCGCGATAGACGAACATGACGACGTCGGCATCCTGCTCGATCGAGCCGGATTCACGCAGATCCGCAAGCTGCGGCCGCTTGTCTTCTCGGTTCTCGACCGCGCGCGAGAGCTGGGACAGGGCCACCACCGGCACTTGCAGCTCCTTCGCCACTGCCTTGAGCCCGCGCGTGATCTCCGAGATCTCCTGAACGCGGTTCTCCGATCCCTTGAGCGAGGCAGATCTCATCAATTGCAGATAATCGACGATGATGAGGTCAAGGCCGAATTGGCGCTTCAGCCGACGCGCTCGCGTGCGCAGCGCCGGAACTGTAATAGCCGGCGTATCATCGATGAAGAACTGCACGTTGCTCATGCGCTGCGCTGCTTCGACGATGCTGGCAAATTCGTCCTGTTTCACCTCGCCACGCCGGATCCGGTCGGAGGACACGCCGGATTCCTCGGCCATGATACGATGCGCCAGCTGCTCCGCGGACATTTCGAGCGAGAAGAAGGCAACGCGGTGCTTCGTGGCAGTCTCTTTGTCCTTGTCGGCCTTGGCCGCATTGAAGCCGATATTGGTGGCGAGTGCCGTCTTTCCCATCGATGGACGGCCCGCCAGGATGATCAGGTCCGACGGTTGGAGCCCGCCCAGCCTGCGGTCGAGATCGCGCAAGCCGGTGGTCACGCCTGTCACATGACCGTCGCGCTTGTAGGCGGCTTCCGCCATGTCCAGCGCGCTTTTCAGCACATCAGTGAATTTCTTCGGGCCACCATCAACTTGACCGCCTTCGGCCAGGTTGAACAGGCGCATCTCAGAGCGCTCGATCTGGTCGATGGCGGTGATGTCGGGGTCGTAGGTATAGGATTCGTTGACGATGTCCTCGCCCACGCCGATCAACTGGCGGCGCAGGAAAAGATCGTGGATCGCGCGACCGTAATCCTCCGCATTGATGACGGTGACAACCGCCTGGGCCAGCTGTACCAAGTATTGCGCGCCGCCGATCTCCGCCAGCGCACCGTCCTGATCGAACAGATTCTTCAGCGTGACCGGGTTGGCGATCTGGCCGCGCAGCACCAGCTTGCCGATCGCTTCGTAGATGCGGCCATGCAGCGCATCGGCGAAATGCTCCGGGCGCAAGTACTCGCTGACTCGGTTATAGACTTCGTTGTTGGCGAGGAGGGCGCCGAGCAGAGCCTGCTCGGCTTCATAGTTGTGCGGCGGCGTGCGCGGCGGAATGGCTCCCGCCCCTTCGCGCAACCTCGCGACGTTTGACTGCTTGCCCCCCGAGTCCATGGCGGCGACCTTAGTCCTTCGAATCGGGAATTGGAATTGTGAGTCCTGTGGATAACGTGCACAAGAGCATTCGACAGCGTACGTCAGACTTGTGATCCTATCCGGAGGCCAGAAGGACGCCTGTGACCGATATCACGCCACCTCCGTCTTTGCGGCGCGCCGTCCTGATTGTTGCCGGTCTCAATCTCGGTTACTTCCTCGTCGAATTCACCGCGGCGACATCGATCGGTTCGGTTTCGCTGTTCGCGGACAGCATCGACTTCCTGGAAGACACGTCGGTTAATCTCCTGATTATGTTCGCGCTCGGCTGGTCGTTGCGTGCGCGATCGCGCGTGGGTATCGTGCTTGCCGGCATTCTGCTGGTGCCGGGCCTCGCCGCGCTCTGGACGGTGTGGGAGAAGATCGCCTCGCCGCTGCCGCCGGAGCCAATCACGCTATCGGTTGTCGGCGCCGGCGCGCTTGTGATCAATGTGGCCTGCGCGCTTATCCTCGTGCGCTTCCGGAAGCAGAGCGGCAGCCTGACCAAGGCCGCCTTCCTGTCGGCGCGCAACGACGCTTATGCCAATCTCGCGATCATCGCCGCGGGTTTCGTGACGGCATATACGCACTCGATTTGGCCCGACATCATCGTCGGCCTCGGCATCGCCGCGATGAATGCGACGGCTGCGAAGGAGGTGTGGGAGGCGGCGCGGGCCGAAGGCGAGACTGCGCGCTCCTGAAGGAAAAGACTGGATCGCGACTCGGCGCGTGTGAAACCCTGGGGCAACAGCGCGGCGGATGATGCCATGAACGAGCTCGCAGACCGGCGCCTCGCCATCGCGGAGGCGAGATTCGACGCCTACCAGTTCAGCTGGGAGGTCGAGGAAGTCCACCATTGGCACATCGATGCCGGACGGAACGAATACTGCCGGACGGTCCTGCTTTGCGGTGATTCCCCTGGCGACCCGTGCGTCAGGGGCCATTTCGTCGTCCGATTCCTGCCGAACCGCCCGATCATCGACGAGTGCTACGCGATGATCGACGGCTGTCTCGTCGGTTACGACCCAGATCTCGCGCAGCCGCTGCGCAAGGCCAGCTAGGCACCAAAAAGAAACGGCCGCCCCTGTGAGGGCGGCCGTTCGCATGCATTGTATGAGGCTGGCTTAGGCTTCCGGCGTTTCGCCGCTGGCCTCGGCCTGGGCCTGCGCAGCTTCCTCGAGCAGCTTGTCGAGGTCGGGCGCCTCTTCCCCGGCGGCTGCGCGGGGAATCGCCGTGCCGAGCTTGTCCTGTTGCGCCGCTTCGTCTTCCGACTTGGCGACGTTAGCGGTGACCGTGACGATCACCTCAGGATGCAGCGCGACGCGCACCGGGTGCAGGCCGAGCGTCTTGATCGGCTTGTCCAGGACCACCTGGCGGCGGTCGATGGTGAAGCCGGCCGCGGTCACGCCATCCGCGATGTCGCGGTTGGAGACCGAACCGAACAGCATGCCGGTTTCGCTCGCCTGGCGAATTAGGACGATCTTGGTGCCGTCCACCTTTTTGGCGATCTTCTCGGCTTCCTGCTTGCGCTTGAGGTTGTTGGCTTCGATCTGAGCGCGCTGCTCCTCGAAGCGCTGCTTGTTATCCTCGGTGGCGCGCAGGGCCTTCTTGCGCGGGAGGAGGAAGTTGCGCGCGAAGCCCGGCTTCACGGAGACCACATCGCCGATCTGGCCCAGCTTCTCAATGCGCTCCAACAGAATGACGTCCATGGGGCGCTCTCCTTACTTCAGCACGTAGGGCAGCAGGCCAAGGAAGCGCGCGCGCTTGATCGCCTGGGCGAGCAGGCGCTGCTTCTTGGCGCTGACGGCCGTGATGCGGCTGGGGACGATCTTGCCGCGCTCCGACACGAAGCGCTGCAGAAGCTTGATGTCCTTGTAGTCGATCTTCGGCGCATTGGCGCCGGAGAACGGGCAGGACTTGCGGCGCCGGAAGAAGGGCCGGCGGCCACCACCACCCCGCGGCGCGGAGGTTTCAGTCGGTGCCATGCTCATACCTGGTCTCCTTCACTCTCGGTCGGTTTGTTTTCGCGCACGGGGCGCAGGCGGTCGTCGCGCTCTCCGCGGTCGGGGCGGTCGCCGCGATCCCGGTCGCCGCCGAAGCCGCGATCCCGGCGGCCAAAGCCACCCTCGCGGCCCTCGCGGTCACGGCCGCGCGACTGCAGCATGGCGCTTGGACCTTCCTCCAGCGCATCGACACGCACGGTGAGGTGGCGCAGCACGTCCTCGTGGATGCGCATGTTGCGCTCCATCTCGAGCACCGCGGCCGCGGGGCCGTCGATGTTCATGAGGACATAATGGCCCTTGCGGTTCTTCTTGATGCGGAAGCTGAGGCTCTTCAGGCCCCAGAACTCCTTCTTGGTCACGTTGCCGCCCTGGGCGGAAACGATCCCGGTGAAGTGCTCGGCAAGGCCTTCGACTTGCGCGCTGGTCACGTCCTGGCGCGCAATGAAAATGTTCTCGTAGTACGGCATCCGATATGGACTCCCTTCGGCTGTTCGCGGTCCGGTGCTGGGAGTCCGTCATGGCGCTCGCATCAGCGAATCGGACCTAGCCGGCACCTCGCGGCGCTCATGCGCCGGTTCGATGGAATTGCCCATGGAACGGGAGCCGGCAGGGGTTGCGCTGGCCACCCGGCCGGCGCGGCGGGGACTATAGTGATCAGCCGCCGCTTTGCAAGCGCGAAGAGTCCAAGCCGAATCGCCTCGGCTGCGCCTTGCGTTAACGAAGATTAACCAACTGCTTCAAATGCTTGACAGGGGCGCGGGCCGGGCTATCTATGCGCCCTCTCGCCGCCAGACCAGCAGATTCTGCAGCTGCCAAGGATCTTTCATGACACGCGCCTTCATCTTTCCAGGCCAGGGTTCCCAGGCTGTCGGCATGGGCCTCGCCCTATCCGAGAGCTTCGGCGCTGCGCGGCTGGTGTTCGAGGAGGTCGACGAAGCACTGAAACAGAAGCTCTCCAAGCTGATCTTCGAAGGGCCGGAGAGCGACCTCACGCTGACGGAAAATGCACAGCCTGCTCTGATGGCAGTCAGCATCGCGGCGCTGCGCGTGCTGGAGAGCGAAGGCGGCTGGCGCCTGGCAGACAAGGCCAGCTACGTCGCCGGCCATTCGCTGGGCGAGTATTCGGCGCTGGCAGCGGCTGGGGCGTTGGACCTGTCGGATGCGGCGCGGCTGCTGAAGCTGCGCGGGCAGGCGATGCAGAAGGCCGTACCAGTGGGCGAGGGCGCGATGGCTGCGCTGCTGGGCCCGGACCTCGAGCAGGTGCAGAAGATCGCCAAGCAAGCCGCCGATGACACCAAGCTGATCTGCGGCGTCGCCAACGACAACTCGCCCGGGCAGGTGGTCGTGTCCGGCGCAAAAGCAGCGGTGGAGCGCGCAATTGCGATTGCGGCGGAGCAGGGCGTCAAGCGCAGCGTCATGCTGCCGGTCAGCGCGCCCTTCCATTGCGCGCTGATGCAGCCGGCCGCCGATGCGATGGAAGAAGCCCTGGCCAAGGCCGCCATCCGCCAGCCCGCCGTTCCGGTCGTCGCCAACGTGACGGCGCAGCCCACCAGCGACGCGGCGACCATCGCGAAGCTGCTGGTGAGCCAAGTGACAGCGACGGTACGTTGGCGCGAATCGATCCTGACGATGAAGTCGCTCGGTGTTGCGAAGACGTATGAGCTGGGCGCCGGCAAGGTGCTGGCCGGCCTCGTCAAGCGCATCGACAAGGAAATCGAAGCGAGCTCGGTCGGCGCACCGGCTGATGTCGAAACCGCGCTGAAGGCGCTCAGCTGAACCTTGGAGATCGTAGGGAGCCCATTCATGTTCGATTTGAGCGGCAAGAATGCGTTGGTCACGGGGGCATCCGGCGGCATCGGTGGGGCGATCGCGCGGGCGCTCCATGCGCAGGGCGCGACCGTCGGCCTGAGCGGCACACGCATCGAGCCGCTGGAAAAGCTGAAGGCCGAATTGGGCGCGCGCGCGCACGTGCTGCCCGCCGACCTCGGCGATCCCGCGGCGATCGAGGCGTTGCTCAAATCGGCGGAGACGACGCTCGGCGGCATCGACGTCCTCATCAACAATGCCGGCCTGACGCGCGACAACCTCGCCCTGCGCCTGAAGGACGAGGATTGGCAGAAGGTGATCGACGTCAACCTGACGGCTGGCTTCCGCCTGGCGCGCGGCGCGCTGCGCGGCATGATGAAGAAGCGCTGGGGCCGGATCATCGGCATCACCTCGGTCGTGGGTGTGACGGGCAATCCGGGCCAGGCCAACTATGCCGCCGCCAAGGCGGGAATGATCGGCATGTCCAAGTCGTTAGCCCAGGAAGTGGCGAGCCGCGGGATCACGGTGAATTGCGTGGCGCCCGGCTTCATCGAAACCCAGATGACCGACGCGCTGAACGAGGAGCAGAAGGCGCGAATCATGGCGGCAATTCCGGCCAGCCGGCTCGGCCAGTCCGAGGAGATTGCAGCCGCCGTGGTCTATCTGGCGAGCCCGGAAGCGGCCTATGTGACCGGCCAGACGATCCACGTAAATGGCGGCATGGCTATGATTTGATTGCGCTTTTCAGAAAAACCCCCGGCTCTGGCCAAAGCCGGGCAAACTATGTTAAGTGACCCCGGACGCCGCCGCGTGTGGTTACTTTAGCCCTAGCGGTGGCATTGTAGCGGCCAAACGGCCCGACCATCTTTTCAACCGCCTCCGGACGGTGGAGCGGTGATCAAAAAAGGGAACAGCGATGAGCGACATTGCCGAACGGGTTAAGAAGATCGTGATCGAGCACCTCGGAGTCGAGGAGGCGAAGGTCACGGACACTGCGTCCTTCATCGATGATCTGGGCGCAGACAGCCTGGATACGGTCGAGCTCGTGATGGCGTTTGAAGAAGAATTCGGCTGCGAGATTCCCGACGACGCGGCCGAAAAGATCCAGACCGTCAAGGATGCAATCGAGTACATCAAATCGAAGGCGAGCTGAGTCATCCGCCTCGCTTCGCGTGAGCGGACGGATGGTGGCGCGGTTTCCGCGTTCGCCGCGCATCTCTAAAATCGCAGGACAGAACGAAGGCTAGCCATGCGTCGTGTCGTCATCACCGGCTTGGGCATCGTCTCGCCATTGGGCGTGGGTGCGGAGTATGTCTGGAATCGCTTGTTGAAAGCCGAGTCCGGCATCCGGGGGGTGCAGTCGTGCGACGTGACGGACCTGCCCTGCAAGGTGGCTGGCGAAGTGCCGCGCGGCGATACATCGTCGGGCAAGTTCAATGCTGACGACTACGTGCCGCCCAAAGACCAGAAGAAGATGGACACCTTCATCGTCATGGCGATGGCCGCGGCCCAGCAGGCGGTGGAGGATGCCGGCTGGATGCCCACCGATGAGGAAAGCCAGAACCGCACCGGCGTGCTGATCGGTTCGGGCATCGGCGGTTTGCAAGGGATCTACGAGGCCTCCATCACGCTGAAGGAGAAGGGACCGCGGCGCATCTCGCCGTTCTTCATCCCCTCCTGCCTGATCAATCTGGCCTCCGGCCATGTCTCGATCAAATACGGCTTCCGTGGACCCAATCATTCCGTGGTGACGGCCTGCGCGACCGGCAGCCATGCGCTGGGCGATGCGGGCCGGTTGATCGCGCTTGGCGACGCGGACGTAATGATCGCGGGCGGTGCTGAATCTACCATCAGCCGGCTGGGCATCGCCGGCTTCTGCGCATCCCGCGCCCTGTCGACAGGGTTCAACGACCGGCCCACCGAAGCCTCCCGTCCGTGGGATAAGGATCGCGACGGCTTCGTGATGGGCGAAGGCGCCGGTGTCGTGGTGGTGGAGGAACTGGAGCACGCGAAGAAGCGCGGTGCCAAGATCTATGCCGAGGTGAAGGGCTACGGCCTCTCTGGCGATGCCTATCACATCACCGCACCCTCGGAGAACGGCGATGGCGGCTATCGCTGCATGACGGCCGCGCTGAAGCGCGCCGAGCTGAACATCGATGACATCGACTACATCAACGCGCACGGCACCTCGACGCCGCTGGGCGACGAGATCGAGCTGGGCGCGGTGAAGCGCCTGTTCGGCGATCAGGCCTACAAGCTCACCATGTCCTCGACCAAGTCGGCGACCGGGCATCTGCTGGGCGCGGCGGGCGCGGTGGAGGCGATCTTCTCCATCCTCGCCGTCCGTGACCAGGTGGCGCCGCCGACCCTCAACCTCGAGAATCCATCGGAAGGCTGCGACATCGACCTGGCATCCAAGCAGGCCAAGCCGCGCAAGATCCGCGCCGCCTTGTCGAACTCCTTCGGGTTCGGCGGCACCAATGCCAGCCTGATCTTTACCCCGCTCCAATAGCCGGCCGGCGGGGAGCGGACAGGCGATGCGTCGGCTCCTGAACATCATCTCCACGCTGTTCGGCATCACCGTCATCGCGGCGGCGGGCATCGCCTATTATCTCTACGCCAGCTTCACCGGCCCAGGTCCGTCGACGGAAGACAAGACGCTGGTGATCCCCAAGGGCAGCGGCGTCGCGGAGATCGCAGGCATCCTCAGAAGCGAGAACGTGATCGAGGATACGCGCATCTTCCTGCTCGGCGTGCGGCTGCTCTCCGAAGGCAAGCCGCTGATGGCCGGCGAGTATGTGTTCCCCAAGGGCGTCAGCGCCAGCGGCGCCATGGGCATCATGATCGCCGGCAAGTCGATCACCCACCGCCTCACCATTCCGGAAGGGCTGACCGTGCGCGAGGTGCTGGAGCTGGTCTCGAGCGAGCCGCTGCTGGACGGCCCATTGCCGCCGCAGCGGCCCGCGGAAGGAGCGTTGCTGCCCGAGACCTATCAGTTCCTGCGCGGGGAGAGCCGCGCCTCGATGATCGCGCGCATGCGTGATGCCATGACAGAGGCGCTGGCGGAGGAATGGGAGAAGCGCGACCGCAGCATCCTGGTGAAGACGCCGGAGGAAGCCGTCGCGTTGGCCTCCGTGGTGGAAAAGGAGACATCGCAAGCCGACGAGCGGGCGCGCATCGCCGGCGTGTTCTATAACCGCCTCAAGAAGGGCATGCCGCTGCAGTCCGATCCGACCGTGATCTTCGCCATCACCCTAGGTCAGCGGAAGCTCAATCGCGGCGTCACCTATGACGATCTCAAGACCGACAGTCCCTACAACACCTACCTCGTGAAGGGCCTGCCGCCGGGGCCGATTGCGAATCCCGGACGCGCTGCCCTGCGTGCCGTGCTGCAGCCGATGTCGCACAAGGAACTCTATTTCGTCGCCGACGGCACCGGCGGCCACGCCTTCGCCGCGACGCTGGAAGAGCACAACAAGAACGTCGCCAACTGGCGCAAGGTCCAGAAGGCGCAACAGACGCAGTAGGACATTTCACGAACTTATGGGCGACAATCAACCATATTTCCGGTTCAATCCCGGTGCCTATGAGGACGGGCGCTCATTCGAGCGATCAAGCGACGTCTGCGAAGTCTGCTCACGTCCCTGCGTGTGGAAATACACGGGCGGCGTGTACGCAATGGAGAGCCCTGTCGTCTGCGCCCGTTGCATAGCGAACGGCGAGCTGGGCAAGTTCCTCGGTGACGAACACTTCAGCCTGCACGACATTGAGATAAGCGGTGCGGAGCCAAGGCTTGAGAAGGAGGTTCTCCAGCGGACCCCTGGGGTCGCATGTTACAATCCATTTGAATGGCCCGTCCTGGACGCCAAACCGTTGGCATTCGTAGGCTATGGAGAGGACCAAGGTCTGCTCGACATCGAGGCAGTGCGATCTGCTATCGACGCTGCATTTGAAGAGATCGGGCGGAGATTTGACGGCCCTGCTCCGTACGCACTCGTATTCAAAGAAATCGAGGGTGAGCGGTATCGCGTGGTCATCGACCTGAATTAGGCGACGCCGCTTTCTTCAATCCTTCTTCGGCAGCCTGCGCAGGATCGGGTCCGCGATCACCGGCGACAATGCGCTCATGAGCCAGGCGAGGAACGCGGTGGGGAACGGAAAGGCGATGCGCGCGCGGTCCGCAGCGAGGCCGCGCTGGATCACCTCCGCCGCCTTCTCCGCCGACATGAGGAACGGCATCGTGAAGCCGTTCACGTCCGTCATCGGAGTCTTGATGAAGCCCGGCATCACCACGTTCACCCTGACACCGTGCGGCGCGAGGTCGCCGCGCAAGGCTTCGCCCCATGCTTTCACGGCCGCCTTGCTGCCGCTGTAGGCCGGCGCGCCGGGCAGGCCGCGATAGCCGGCCAGCGAGGAGATGATGGCGATCTGGCCGCTCCTGCGCGCGATCATGCGCGGGATGATCGGCAGCGCCACATTCAGCACGCCATCCAGATTGACCGCAAAAATGGCGCGTGTCTGATCGGGGCTTTCCGGCCCGCCATGCGTGCCGCCCGAAATGCCGGCATTGGCGATGACGAGATCCAGCGGCGCGTGATCCTCTGCCGAGATCATCCAATCTGCGACGGCATTGCGGTCGCACACGTCAACGGCAGCGGTGGAGCTGGTCGCGCCGCGCGCGGCGACCTGTGCTGCGACGTCGGCCAAGCGCTCCTGGTTGCGGCCGCCCAGCGACAAATGCGCGCCCGGCCGCGCATAGGCCAGCGCCAGCGCCGCGCCAATGCCGGAGCTGGCGCCGGTGATGAGGATATGAGCAGGTTCGCTGTTCGCCATGAGTCTCCCCGCCTCACCTTGCCAGAGGCGGCGGCTTGCCGGAAGATGCCCTCAGCCGTGACAGCACCGAAAGGAACGCGCGTGACCATTGCCAGCATGACCGGATTCGCCCGCCGCCAGGGAGCGCTCGACGACTTCCTGTGGGCGTGGGAGCTGAAATGCGTCAATGGCCGCAACCTGGAGGTGCGCTGCCGATTTCCCGCCGGTCTCGATGCCCTGGACGGGTTCGTGCGCGCCGCCTGTGCCGAGCGCCTGAAGCGCGGCAACCTCTCGGTCACTCTGACGGCGGACGACAAGCAGGCAGTGCCGACCTTCCGCGTCAACGAGGCAGCGCTGGAGCAGCTCGGCCGTTTGCTGGAAGGCCTCAAGGGAAAGATCGACGCGGCGCCGCCGCGGCTCGACGGCCTCATTGGCCTCAAGGGCGTGCTGGAGATCGAGGAGCAGCAGGTTGCGCCCGACGTGACAGAGCGGCGCCTCCAGGCGATGCAAGTGGATTTCATCGCCTGCCTCGCCGATCTGCAGCAGGCGCGTCTGGAGGAAGGCAAGAAGCTCGCCGCCATCACCCGCCAGCACTTGAGCGAAATCGAGCGCTTGGCAAACGCCGCGGCGAACAGCGCCGCGGCACAGCCCGCAGCCTTGCGCGAGCGACTCGCGAAGCAGATCACGGAGCTGCTGCCGCCGGTGGTGACGCTGCCGGAGGAACGCCTGGCACAGGAAGTGGCGCTGCTCGCCGCCAAGGCCGACGTGCGCGAAGAGCTGGACCGGCTCACTGCTCATGTTGCAGCCGTGCGCGGGCTGCTGGGTCAGGGCGGCGCCATCGGCCGGCGCCTCGATTTCCTGTGCCAGGAGTTCAATCGCGAAGCCAACACGCTGTGCTCCAAGGCCGACGATCTGACCTTGACCAACATCGGCATCGAGCTTAAGGCAGCCATCGAACAACTGCGCGAGCAGGCGCAGAATATCGAATAGAAGGGGATCCCGGGTGATGACGCTGGACGGCGCAAGGCCATCTGGAGCTGTGGAGATTCAGCGTCGCGGCCTGATGCTCGTCCTGTCTTCGCCCTCCGGAGCGGGCAAGACCACGATCTCGCGCCGGCTGCTGGAGATCGAGCCTGATCTCGTGCTCTCGATCTCCGCCACGACGCGGCCGATGCGCCCGGGCGAGAAGGATGGCGTCGATTATCATTTCGTCGACCACCCGACGTTCGACCGCATGGTCGCGGAAAAGGCGTTCCTGGAATACGCCAAGGTGTTCGATCACCAATACGGAACGCCGCGCGCCCCGGTCGAGAAGTGGCTGGCCGGCGGACGCGATGTGTTGTTCGACATCGATTGGCAGGGCACGCAGCAGCTTGCCCAGGCGGCGCGCGAGGATCTGGTCAGCGTCTTCATCCTGCCGCCCTCGATTGCCGCGTTGGAGCAGCGCCTGAAGACCCGCGCCCAAGACAGCGCCGAGGTGGTCGCGCGCCGCATGGCCAAGGCCGCCGACGAGATGAGCCACTGGGCCGAGTACGACTACATCATCGTGAACGATGATCTGGAGATCAGCATCCAGCGCGTGCGCGCCGTCCTGCTGGCCGAACGGCTGAAGCGGCACAGGCAGGTAGGGCTAGCGGAGTTCGTGAAGGGATTGCGCGAGGGGACGTAGTCAGGAGCGCTGCTTCTCCAGTGCCCGCGCCAACGCGGCGAACTGCGCGATGCTCAGCTCCTCCGCGCGCGCAGTCGGTGCAACGTCCGCTTGCGCCACCAACGCTTCCACGTCTGCACCCAGCGAGCGCAGGGATTGACGCAACATCTTTCTGCGCTGACCGAAGGCCGCCTGCGTGACGCGCTGCAGGTCGCTGAGACGCGCGGGAAACGCAGGTTCGGGGAGCGGCAGGATCTCGATCACTGTGGACGTGACCTTGGGCGGCGGGACGAATGCGCGTGGCGGCAGGTCGAACAGGCGCCGCGGCTTGGCCAGAAACTGCGTCAGCACGCTGAGGCGGCCGTAATCCTTGCTCCGCGGCCTGCCGACCAGGCGGTCCGCCACTTCCTTCTGCACCATCACGGTCAGGGATGCGAAGGTCGGACCCTGTTCCAGCCATTTGATGATCAATGGTGTCGCGATGTTGTAGGGCAGGTTGGCGACGATCCGGCGCGGCGGGGTGCCCAGCTTCGTGCAGTCCACCGCGAGCGCGTCGCCTTCGATCACGCTGAGGCGGCCGGGATAGGCGGTGACGATCTCAGCCAGCGCGCCGAGGCAACGTGTATCGCGTTCGATCGCGATCAGTTCGCGCGCGCCATGGCTTAGCAGCGCGCGGGTGAGGCCGCCGGGACCCGGCCCGATTTCGATCGTTGTCCCAGTGGTGAGATCGCCGGCGGCACGTGCGATCTTGCCGGTGAGGTTGAGATCGAGGAGGAAGTTCTGGCCCAGCGCGCGGCGCGCCGCCAGATCGTATTTCGCGATGACCTCGCGCAGCGGCGGCAGGCCGTCCGCGGCCATCAAGCGGCTTCCCTATATCTGCAGGGCAATCGCATACGCCGATGCACGCTGCATTTCTCCCTCCCCCAAGCTGGGGGAGGGCTGGGGTGGGGGTTGTTCTCTCCGGCGAAAATCGCGTCGAGCTGAGCCGCCGTCGCCCCCACCCTAACCCTCCCCCGCCTCGGGGGAGGGAACTGCAGCTCGCGCTTCATCCATCATATGCGATGGCCCCGCCTACATCCGGATATCGATCACCGCCGCCCGGCGCAGATCGCTGAGATAACCGCGCGCCAGGGTTTCCAGGCGCTGCTGACCCAGTCGGTCGGCGATCGCCGTGCGAGACTGGCTGTCCTCGTCGCCGCCTTGGCGCGCACAGATGAGATAAAGGCCGACGCCCTGGTTGGTGCGAACCGGTCGAGACGGGATGTCGATTGGCTGGTTGATCGCGATGCTCTGTACCTGTTGTGGCAAGTCATTGACCAGAACACTGCCAAGCTCGCGATAGACCCCAGGGCTCGCCTCCTCCGCGACCTGCGCCATCTGGCCGCAATTCTCGATTCTCCCGGCGATCGTGTTGGCCTGCGAGATGGCGCGGTTGACTTCGCTCTCCGCGGCGTTCGGCGGCAACGACCAGAGAATCTGCTTCACCGTGACACTGCCCGCGCCCGTCGGATCGCCAGAGCCGGAGACACGCGTTTCACTGGCGAAAGCGATGAAGTATCCGCCGGTGCCGCGCAGGGGCCCGACCAGCTGGCCGGTCGGGACCAGCTGGATTTCCCTGGCGACCGCCGGCTCCATCTGATCCAGCCGCATCCAGCCCCAATTGCCACCCTTGAGCGCGCCTTCGTCCTGCGAGAATTCTTGCGCCAGGGATTCAAAATCCGCGCCGGCGCGCAACTGCTCGACCAGCCGCTCGGCGGAATCCCGCACGGGCGATTCCTGGTTGGGTGCATCAACCGCCAGGAAGATCTGATACATCTTGTATTCGGTCTGGCCCTGCGTCGCCTTGATGCGCGCCGCCTCTTCATTGATCTCCTGGTCGGTGATCACGATGCGCGGCCGCAACGTGCGCTGCACCAGCCGCGCCCAGTTGAGCTCAGCCGTGATCTGATCCGCGATCGCGTCCACCAGGACGCCATTGGACCTTAGGAACGTCTCCAGGTCCGCCCTCGTCATGTTGTTGCGCTCGGCCAGCCGATCGATTCGCCTTTCGACGTCGGCCGGATTGATCTTTATGCCGGTGCGCTTGGCTTCCTGGATCTTCAACCGATCATCGATGAGGTTGCGGAGCACCTGCGGCAGCAGGCGCCTGCGGGTTTCCTCGGTATCCTGGAGTTGGGCGGACAGCATGGCTATCCGGAGGCGCATATAGACGTCGAGCTCGCTGATGATCTCGTCATTGACGACCGCGGCGATACGCAACTGATCCTGGGCCTGGACGGGCATGATCAGGCTCCCGGCCATGGAGCCGAGCAACAGCACTGCACAGACCACTGCGCGGCGCAGGGGCTTCAGGATCGTGGCATTCGACATCAGCATCGCACTCTCAAGACTCAGTAAGGTATATCGAGCCCACCCAGGTTCCTGAAGTTTATTGTAAAGAGCGCCTCGACCTCACCATCGGACTGTTCGGTATCGCCTCCCGGCGCATAGGAGATGTCGAAGCCCATGTCAAAGCACTCGTCCAGATATCTGAACCCGCTGCCGACCGACAGCAGGCGATTTTGCTGCAGATCATAGGACGATCGGACGTTTACCGACCAGTAGTCCGAAAGGTGGGCGCTTGCATAGCCGCTCACTTGTTCGCGATCGCCGAATTCGATGCCATCGCTGGCAATGAAGGCATAGGAGCCCGCCAGGGCAAAATCAGAGGTGTAGTAGCTGGCCCGCGCCTCGTGCCGCTGGAAGACCACGTCCTCCGCATCGAAGCGGAAACGATAGCTGAGATCAACCCCGCTTATCGGTCGGAACTGCAGCCGGCCGACCGCGTCGGTCAGGTCATCATCGATGCCGGTTCCGGTACGGAACTCGTCATTGTCGTCGTGCTCGAACTGGAAGCTCTGGCCCAGGAAGGCGTTAATGTAACCGCCTTGGGGCGTGTAGGCCGACCATTGCGCGCCATAGGTGGCGCGCGAACCCGTATCCTTCCGATCAAGTCCCGGGAACCGGTCGGCGAGGAAGAGATTGGTGTCGTCCAACTCGAAGGCGCGGCTGTCCTCGTTCGGGATGTTGCCCGTGTTGCCGCTGTCGGGCGAGCCGACCACTTGGATTATCGGCTCCAATACCTGGGTGAAGTTCGGGCTGGGCCGGATGAACGGGTAGCGCCATTCCAAGCTCGCCTTGGGCAGCACGCGAACTTCCGTGTCGTCAATACCGCCGCTCGGATCGCGGATATCGCTGTTGGGATCCACTTCATGCACAGCGTGGAGGGTCATGGGCATTTCCAGCGTCAGGCGATAGATGTCGCCCATTGAGCTGGTATAGGGCAGCGTCCAATAGGGGTTGGCGGCAATACGCACCACTTCGCGTCCCTCAAGGCGGCGCAGATTCATGAAGTTGGCGTCCAAACCCAAATACCCGCCGGCGACGCCCGGCTCGCCGACGAAGCGATAGTCCAACATCGGCGCGATGATCGGCAGCTCGTCGTTGTCGATGTCGTCGTCTGTGGTCTGGAAGGTGTAGGCCTGCGCCTCCGCATAGGAGCGTCCGAAGAAGCCCTCCAGGTACGCAGTCTGGGTGAGGATATCCCGCGAGCCGAGATGAAACCTTCTCAGATAGCTCTTGTCGGTCGCCGCCTTGAAGTCGAAGCCGGTGCGCCAGTTGTCATCGATTTCGAACAGGCCCTCGCCTTCGACATGGCCGCGGAAGTCATCGGAGATCTCGCGGACATCGCTTTCCCTTGCCGCGTCGGACTCCCGATCTTCGACAGTGCCCGATCCCTCAAGCCGGAACCTGCCGTCGACCACGCGCTGGCGATATTCGAGCATGGCGACACCACCCGGACGGTCCTGGACGTCGCCGCCGAACGTGAAGATTGGCGTGAAGGTGATGTCCTTGTCCGGCGCCAGCACGTGGTAGTAGGGCGTGGAGATCTGCAGGCCGTTCTCGCTGGAGAAGTGAAGCTCAGGCGTAAGCATGCCGCTCTGCCGGTCGACCCCGAAATCCGGATGGCGGAACCAGGGCGTGTACAGCACCGGCACGCCGAACATCTCCAGCCAGGCATCGTGATAGGTGATCGTCTCCTCCACCTTGTGGCGGATCGCCGAATAGGCCTTCACCTGCCATAGCGGCGCGCGCGAAGGATCCTCCGCGCACGGCGCGCAGGGGGTATAGACGCCCTTGCGCAGGATCTCCTTGGTGTCCTGCTCAACGCGGTAGGCACGGTTTGCCGCCAGGCGGGCGTTGTCCTTCATCAGCATGCGGAAGTCATAGAGAATGCCTTCCTTCACATCGTCGGTCACATCGGCATAGGTCGCGAACTGGATATCGCCGTCGGGCTCTATGAGCACGACATTGCCTGAAGCCGTGATGCGCTTGGTGCGCTCGTTGTAGGTAACGACGTCGGCCTTGACGATCCTGCCTTCGCGCAGGATTTCGACATGGCCGCGCGCGACGAAGATTCCGAGATTCTCGTCGTGACCGACCTCGTCGGCGATCATTCTGATGGTGGTGTCTTCTTCATCGACCTGCGCCGGCGCGCCCGGCTGGGTGCCGGGTACTTCCTGCGCGCCGCCTGGCGCAGGTTGGATCGGGGGCGGCAGCGGCACGTCAATCTCATTGTCGTCGTCATAGTCTTGGGCGGTCTGGATGGTGAGCGACGGCTGGTGAAGGCCGTGGTCGGCATTAGCCGAATTGTGATCGTCCAAGTCCCTGGCGTTAGCCGGCAGCGAGCAGCCGATCAGGCTGGCGCACAGCACCGTCAGCAGGCCGCTCATAACGATGTCGGTCAGTCCGCGCCGCTTACCCGCCACGATGGAACGATCACTCCCCCAGAACCCACGCCTGATGCCCTGCTACCTGGGCCCGTTCCGTGGACCCTCGTCCGGCTTGCGCCAGCCTCCATTTTGCCCCCGAGAAGGCGGGGCTAAAGTAGCATGTTGTCGGCAATCGTCTACATTTTTCATGGCGTTAGCCAAATTGCCGCGACTCGCTGAAGAATGCTGGAGAGGCTGGACAGGCGCTGGAAAGCCTGCAAAGACTCGTCGCTCCAAAAGTCATTCCGCCGACCGATCCGGCCGGTCCGGCCAGAGTTTCAGTCCAAGAGGTCTTTCATGAAAATCGCGTTTGCTAAACCCGAGATTCCGGCGTCCGGGACGCTGGTCGCATTGGCCGCCGAAGGCCGCAAGCTGGGCAAGCTTGCGCAGCAGCTCGACAAGACGACCAAGGGCGCGATCACGCGGGCGCTGGAAGCCAGCCGGTTCAAGGGAGGTGCGGAGGAATTCCTCACAATCCTGGCGCCGGCCGGTGTCGACGTGGCGCGCATCATCGTGGCCGGCATCGGCGCGCCGGCGAAATACGACACCCTGGCGGCGCAGTCGCTGGGCGGACGGCTGGTCGCCGCGCTCAACAACACGGGTGAGAAGGACGTATCGATCTGGATCGAATCGATCGGCGATATGAAGCTGGCGGAGGCCGATTTTGCCGCCAACGTCGCCTACGGCGCGCGGCTCCGCTTCTATCGGTTCGACAAATACAAGACCAAAGAAAAGCCCGAGCAGAAGCCGAGCGTGAAGCGCTTCACCGTGCTGGTGGGCGATGCGGCCGATGCCAAGCGCACCTTCGATCCGATGGACAAGGTGGTCGACGCGGTGAATGTCACGCGCGACCTCGTTTCCGAGCCGGCCAACATCATCTATCCCCAGACGCTGGCAGCCGAGGCGCGCAAGCTCTCCGAGGTCGGCGTCGAGGTCAAGGTGCTGGGCGTCAAGGAAATGACCAAGCTCGGCATGGGTGCCCTGCTCGGCGTGGGGCAGGGCAGCAGCCGCGAAAGCCAGCTGGTCACCATGCAATGGAACGGTGCCGACTCGAAGCAGAAGCCGATCGCCTTCGTGGGCAAGGGTGTCACCTTCGATACCGGGGGCATCTCGATCAAGCCGGCCCAGGGCATGGAGGACATGAAGTGGGATATGGCGGGCTCCGCCGCCGTTATCGGCGCCATGCGGGCCTTGGCCTCGCGCAAGGCGAAGGTCAACGCGGTCGGCGTCGTGGGCCTGGTCGAGAACATGCCATCCGGCACCGCGCAGCGGCCGGGCGACATCGTCACCAGCATGTCGGGCCAGACCATCGAAGTGCTCAATACGGATGCGGAGGGCCGCCTCGTGCTGGCCGACGCCATGTGGTACTGCCAGGAGACCTTCAAGCCCAGGGTGATGATCGACTTGGCGACCTTGACCGGCGCCATCCTGATCGCGCTCGGCACCGTCTACGCCGGCATGTACGCCAACGACGAGGAACTCGCCAAACAGCTGGAGGAGAGCGGCAAGGCGACCGGCGAGCTGCTGTGGCGCATGCCGTTGGCGCAGGCCTACAACAAGATGATGGATTCGCCCGCCGCCGACGTGAAGAACATCAGCGGCAGCCGCAACGCAGGCAGCATCACCGCCGCCGAGTTCCTGCAGCGCTTCGTGCAGAAGGGCACGATCTGGTCGCATCTCGACATCGCCGGCATGGCCTGGTCCGACAAGGACAGCCCGACCACGCCGCGCGGCGCGACCGGCTTCGGCGTGCGGCTGCTCGACCATCTGGTCGCAAAGCACTACGAGGAAAAGTAACCGAGAGGCGATGAGCGAGATCCGCTTCTACCACCTGCAGCGCGCGAGCCTCGAGGACACGTTGCCTGTGATCCTCGAGCGCGCCTACGGGCGGGGGGAGCGGACGCTCGTGATGGCCGGTTCATCGGAGCGCGTCGAGGCTCTGGCCGCGCATCTTTGGACCTACCGGCCCGAGAGTTTCCTGCCGCACGGCACGGCCAAGGACGGCTCCGCCAGTGAGCAGCCGATCTATTTGACTG
Organism: Dongia deserti; assembly: GCF_003574735.1. Taxonomy (GTDB): domain Bacteria; phylum Pseudomonadota; class Alphaproteobacteria; order Dongiales; family Dongiaceae; genus Dongia_A; species Dongia_A deserti. Next base: position 93,880 of record NZ_QORW01000010.1, on the reverse strand, counting down.
CCGAAGCGGAGAATCCGAACGGTGCGAAGCTGCTGATCCTGTGCGATGGCGCCGAGCGTGCCGATTGCGGCGACTTCCCGCTGGTGTGCGAGATGTTCGACGGCAACGACGAGATGGCCGTCGCCGCCGCGCGCGAGCGCTGGAAGGCGTACAAGGAAGCAGGCCACAAGCTGGTCTATTTCCAGCAATCGCCGGTTGGCAAGTGGGAAGAGAAGGCGCGGAGCGAGTGAGATCTCAGTCGAAAATCTCTGAGAGCCACGACTTGCGGCGATAGGGCTTGCCGTAATAGCCGCGTTCGCCCCGCTCGCCATACTCGCCGCGCTCGCCATACTCTCCGCGTTCGCCATACTCGCCGCGCTCGCCATAGCCGGCGTGGCCGGGATGTGGCTGCGCTTGCGGCTGCGGGGCAGCGGGGCGCTGCTGCATCTCCTGGGCGGCGCTCTTTTCGATGATCTTGTCGAGTTCGCCGCGATCGAGCCACACGCCGCGGCATTTCGGGCAATAATCGATCTCCACATCCTTGCGTTCGGTCATGACCAGATCGACCTTGCAAACGGGGCACAGGAGTCCGATGGCAGCTTGGCTCATGTCATCCATCCTATCGGCAATAACCAGTGAGAATGCAGCAACAATCGACGCACACTTTTGTTCGCTGCGCCTTGGGCTTTCAGGCACGGGTCATAGTCATTTTGTGATTGCCGCGAGGCGTTTCAACCCGCGTTCAATTGTCGCGCGGATGAAACGCGGGTGCGGCCAGCTCGATGGCGCGTTCCCACGTGATCCCACTGGACCAGTCATGGTAAAGCGGGTGTTCGACGGCCTTCAACTCGACCAGAGGTCGCTTCGTTCCCCGTTGCCAGCGGGTCTGCGTATGCAGGTTGATCGTATCGGGATATCCCGGCAGTCGATTCGAGAGATAGCCAAAGGTCTGCCGTTCGGGCGTATCCGGAAAGCTCTCGACATAGTCCCGGAAATTCGTCGCGCTCTGGGACACCCACACACCCCAGAGGAACGGGTCCTCGACGCCGACGATCGGCACTTCGAGGATGCAGCGGATGAAGTAGTCGCGCTCCTCGATCATGCAGAAGTCGTCGCTGAGCCGCGATTTTCCGGTGCTGGTATCGGGCTGCTGGGCATGCCAGTGGTACGGTGAAGCGAAGGCCACGCTGGGCGAACCCTTGTGCGATTCTCCGCAGGTCGGGCATGTGAAGCTGAAGGAGGGCCGCATGCTTCGGCCCCTCACTTGCCTTCCGGCGACCAGCCGCCGGCGATCCATCGGAAGGAGGAATAGACCAGCACCATGTTGACCAGTGCACCGTCGTTCGAGAGCGGCAGATAGATGGTGGCGGAGGGTGACCATTCCTGGCCTGGCAGATGGTAGCAATCGTCGTCCAGGAAGGGGCAGCGGGTTTCGACGACACGGCTGTAACAGGTGGTCACGGTGTCGGCCGACTTTCCGTAGAAGGCCTCGACGACACGCTTTCCCGTCGGGTCATGACCGCGCATCTCCACCTCGCGTGTGCCGACCAGGCGGTAAACGAAGTCCAAGGATCCGTCCTGTGTCCTCTGCACATCGACCAGCAACATGCCCGGCAGCAGCCGCTTGATCTCAGCCGGCTCGATATCGGCACGCGCCGGCATGGGCCGCGGACCCCGCTTGTGCTGCCAGTAGGCATACATTTCGAGCAGATCGGGCGGCGCACCGGCCAGGGCACCATCGGCCGTCTCCGGATGATCCTGATCGGGCGAGAGCAGCGGCATGACCGGCTCTTTTTTTGGTGGTGGCCAGCAGTTCACCTTGCCACGCGCGCCGGGGTGCCGCAAGCACAGCTCCGCGTCGAGACTAGGCGCTGGCCTCGTCGAGCGAGGTTTGCGCCCGCAGCCATGCGTCCTCCGCGTCCGACAGGCGCCTGGAGACATCGGCATGCTTGCGCTGCCAATCGGCGATGGTCTCCGCGCTCTCGTTGTAGAGCGCCGGATCGGCTAGCTTCTTCTCGATCAGCGCCAGCGCCTGGGACAGCTTGTCGACCACCAGCGCGGATTGCTCGAGTTGACGCTTGAGGTCCGCAGCTGGCGTCGTCGTCGGAGCGCTCCGGCGTTCGGCTCGAGCCTCGCGCCGATCGCGACCGCGCGGGCCGCGGTCGGTGCCTGCGCCATCCTCCGTCAGCACCAGCTCGCGATAATCGTCTAGGTCGCCATCGAACTGGCGGCACAGCCCATCCTTGACCAGCCAGAACCGGTCGACTGTCAATTCGATCAGGTGCGGATCGTGGCTGATGAGCACGACGGCGCCGGGGAATTCGTTGATCGCCTGCACCAGCGCCTGGCGCGAGTCGATGTCGAGATGGTTCGACGGCTCGTCCAGCAGCAAGATGTTGGGCGCGCCGTGGCTCATGAGCGCCAGAAGCAGTCGCGCTTTCTCTCCGCCGGAGAGGCTGCCGACCTTGGTGTTGGCGCGCAGCACGTCGAGGCCGAACTGGGCGAGATGCGCGCGGCACTTCTCCGGAGTGAGATTGGGCGCCGCGCGCTCCATCGACAGCAGCGGCGTCGCCTCGAGATCAAGCTCGTCGGTCTGATGCTGGGCGAAATAACCGACCTTAAGCTTGCGCGAACGGCGGATCTCGCCCGCCATCGGCTGCAGCCGGTCGGCCAGCAATTTCGCCATGGTGGACTTGCCATTGCCGTTGGCGCCCAGCAGGGCGATGCGCTCGTCGGGATCGAGGCGCAGATTGATTCGGCTCAGCACCGGTCTGCCAGGCTCGTAGCCGACGGCGACATGGTCCATGACGATGAGTGGCGGTGCCAGTTCCTCAGGCTCGGGGAAATGGAACTCGATGCCGCGCTCTTCGACCACCGCCGCGATCGGTTCCATCTTCGCCAGCGCTTTCAGGCGCGACTGGGCCTGGCGCGCCTTGCTGGCTTTGTAGCGGAAACGGTCGATGAAGGCCTGCATATGCTTGCGCTGTGCATCCTGCTTAGCCTTCGCCGCCGCCTGCAGCGCAAGACGTTCTCGGCGCGCGCGCTCGAAATCGTCATAGCCGCCGGTATAGACCGTGAGCTTGCGATCGTGCAGGTGCACGATCTTGTCGACCGCGCGATTGAGCAGGTCACGATCGTGGCTAACCAGCAGCACCGTGTGCGGATAGCGCTTCAGGAATTCCTCGAGCCACAACGTCGCTTCGAGGTCGAGGTGATTGGTCGGCTCGTCCAGCAGCAACAGATCGGGCGCCTGGAACAGCAACGCCGCGAGCGCGACACGCATGCGCCAACCGCCGGAGAAATCGCTGCAGGGGCGCTGCTGCGCCTCGGCATCGAAGCCGAGGCCGTGCAAAATGGCACCCGCGCGCGCCGGCGCGGAGTGCGCGTCGAGTTCATGCAGGCGCTGATGAATGTCGGCGATGCGATGGCCGTCGGTCGCGTGCTCCGCTTCCTCCAGCAGGCTCTGCCGTTCGGTATCGGCGGCGAGCACTGTGTCCAGCAGGCTCTGCGGCCCGCTCGGCGCCTCCTGCGCGATGCGGCCGACACGCGTGTTGTTGGGCAGGCGGATCTCGCCGTTATCGGCATGCAGGTCGCCGGCGATGAGCCTGAGGAGCGTGGTCTTGCCCGTGCCGTTGCGCCCGATCAGGCCGGCCTTGTGACCGGCGGGCAGCGTCAGGCTCGCGCCCTCGAGAAGCGGGCGCCCGGCGATGCGGCAAGTCAGGTCGGTGATCGTTAACATGGCACAATTACTTGATTTCGGGGCCTTTTCGCGCCGTAAGATGCGCGTTGCGGCTGGGCGGCGGACTGTATATAACCCCGCGCCAGTTTCGCCAACAGGAGCAAGAGAAAATGGCCAAGGAACGGACCTTGTCGATCATCAAGCCGGACGCCACGCGCCGCAATTTGACCGGCAAGATCAATGCGCGGATCGAGGAAGCAGGCCTGCGCATCGTCGCGCAGAAGCGGCTATGGCTGAGCCGCGCCCAGGCCGAGAAGTTCTACGAAGTACACAAGGAGCGGCCGTTCTACAACGATCTGTGCAATTTCATGACCTCCGGTCCCGTGGTCGTGCAGGTGCTGGAAGGCGAGAACGCCGTCGCCAAGTATCGCGACGTGATGGGTGCCACCAATCCTGCCAATGCCGCGCAGGGCACCATCCGCAAGGATTTTGCGGAATCGATCGAAGCCAATTCGGTGCACGGCTCCGACTCGCCGGAGAACGCGAAGATCGAGTGCGCGTTCTTCTTCAGCGGGATCGAGCTGGTCGGCTGATCCGTTTGCCACGGCCTAAAACGGAAACGGCGCCGGTCACTCCGGCGCCGTTTTTTCGTCTGTGCTGGCCTGCGACCTAAGAGCGCAGGGTCGCGAATGCGGTGATGAAGGTGGCCACCAGGACCAGCAGGACCGAGAAAATGGTCAAGCCGATCGACGGGCCGTAGATGTAAAACAGGGTCGCGATCAGGGTGATGATCGCCGCATGGATCGTGCCCCAGAAGAGGAACCGCGAAAAACCCTTCCAACCTTCCTGGCGGCTGGCGAGAAGTTGATCCTGTTCACTGGCCATACGGCAAGCTCCACGAAAATGTCTCCGAATGGGCCGGTTTCTAGCCGAGCCGGCGGCCTTCCGCAAGACCGGGCTAGCCGGCCGAGTCGACCCACATATCCTCTCCACAATTGTCGGCGGCGGCGCCTTCCAGGTATAGATCGTTCCCTTCCAGCGACCCTTTGAGGCCGTCCTGCTTCAGCGCGACGCGGATCTCGGCCAGGTAGCGGCGGCCATTGCGCTCGGTGCAGACCAGGGTCAAGGCCTTGCTCGATCCCGCGCCGAAGGCTGCCTCGAAAGCGTTGCGTAGTTGTTGCGGTGTGATGTGGCGCCCGACATTGACGGCGATGACTTGGTTCAGCGGCGTTGTCTGCAACGCCTTCGCGAGGCGCAGCGTATCCGCAAAATAGACTTCGGCATCGGTTCCCGCGCAGGTTCCGTGCTTGATCCATTCATGCCGGTCCAGGCACGACGTGGCGCCCGGCATGGCGGACGAGAGCGCGGCCCGCGTCTTGGCGCTGATCTTCGGCTCCGGCAGTTCGCACCAGTTCTTCGCCTCATCCAGGGCTTTCATCTCGGTATCGACGCGACAATAAGAGGGGCCGCCACCCGGACGGTCGTTCGGCCACAGGCCATGCACCGTGAGGTTGCTCGCCGCGAAGTCCGCGCTGTCGAGTTCGCGGCACTCGGGCCGTTCCGCATTGAACTCGCAGAAGGCCGGTTGCCAGCTGAGGGCGAGGACGTAGTGCGACATGGATGGGGAATCCTCACATGCTGCCAAGGCAAGCGCAGCAACAAGCGCAGCGCTGCGCAGATGCCCTACTCGATGACTCATTGCGGAAGCGCCGGGTTGAATAGAACGCCATCCGCGGCCGGTTCATCACTGACGATTGCGCGCTCTTCTTCCACGCGCACTCTGCCTTCGGCGATCAATCGAAGCGCCAAGGGATAGAGCTTGTGCTCTGTCGCCAGAACGCGCGCGGCGAGGGTGCTTTCATCATCACCCGACAGGACGGGAACGGCAGCTTGCGCGATGATGGGGCCCATGTCGGTCTCGTGCCGCACGAAATGCACCGTGGCGCCATGGAAGCGCACGCCGGCGTTCAGGGCGCGCCGATGCGTGTCAAGGCCGGGAAAGGCCGGCAGCAGGGCCGGATGGATGTTGATCAGCCGATCCTGCCAAGTCGTCACGAATTGCGGCGTCAACAGGCGCATGAAACCGGCCAGCGCCACGAACTCTGCGCCGGCGGCGCGGATCTCGCGGTCCATCGCAATATCGAAATCGTCGCGCGTCGCAAAAGCCCTGTGATCGATGATTTCTGTCTTGAGCCCGGCCTTGGCCGCACGCTCCAGCCCAAGCGCATCCGCCTTGTTGGAAAGCACCAACACGATCCTCACCGGGCTGTCGGGCCCTTTGAATGCGTCGATCAGGGCTTGCAGATTGGAGCCGCGCCCGGAGATCAGGACGGCCACTTTCAGCGGCACCGGCATGACCTACCAGTGGCCGATGTTGCGCACGATGCAGCCCTCGGCGCCGCTCGCGCGCGGCACGATGCTGCCGATGCGATAGACCGTCTCGCCGTGATCCTTCAGCACTTGAGTGATACGCGCTTCCGAATCGGGCGCAACGACGGCAATCATGCCGATGCCGCAATTGAAGGTTCGGGTCATGTCCTCGCGCGGCACGCCGCCGGTCTTCATGAGCCAGCCGAATACCGATGGCAGCTTCCAGCTCGAACCGTCGATGTCGGCTTGCAGGGCATCGGGCAGCACGCGCGGCACATTGTCGACCAGACCGCCGCCGGTGATGTGCGCCAACGCCTTGACGCCGCCGGCTTTGATGGCTGCCAGCGCGCTCTTCACATAGATCCGCGTCGGCGTCATCAGCGCCTCGCCCAGCGACCTGCGCGTCTCGAAGGGGCAAGGCTCGGTCCAGCCGACGCCGGCTTGCTCGACGATCTTGCGCACCAGGGAGAAGCCATTGGAGTGCACGCCGCTCGACGCGAGGCCGAGAACCACGTCGCCCTCTTTGACGTCGGCGCCGGTCAGCGCCCGGTCGCGCTCCACCGCGCCGACTGCGAAGCCGGCGAGGTCGTAGTCGCCCTTGGCGTACATGCCGGGCATCTCCGCCGTCTCGCCGCCGACCAGGGCGCAGCCCGCCTGTTTGCAGCCATCCGCGATACCGGCGATGATCACGCGTGCCGCGGCGACGTCGAGCTTGCCGGTCGCGAAGTAGTCGAGGAAGAACAAGGGCTCCGCGCCCTGCACCACCAGGTCGTTGACGCACATGGCGACGAGGTCGATGCCGACGCTGTCATGCCGGCTGGCCTCGATCGCGACCTTCAGCTTGGTCCCGACGCCGTCGGTGGTGGAGACCAGCAAGGGGTCGCGATAGCCAGCGGCTTTCAGATCGAAGAAGGCGCCGAAGCCGCCGAGACCCGCATCCGAACCGCTGCGCGCGGTCGCCTTGGCGAGCGGCTTGATTGCCTCGACCAAGGCTTCTCCGGCATCGATATCGACGCCAGCCTCGCGATAGGTCAAGCCATTGCCGGCATTGGATTTGGCTGTCTCCTGCGGTGGGCGGGTTATGGCATCCTCCCCGGCGATGGGCTATAAGCGGTGCGGTCCGGACAATAAGGATTTCGAGGCCCGTTGCAATGGCATTGACGATCATCCGGCGGCACTGCCGCGTGCTTCTGGCGGTGCTTCTGCTGGTGCTTTCCGCTGGGGCGGCATGGGCGCAGGCGGGTCAGGTCTACACGGCGACCGGCATTGACGTGGACATCACCGGCGACATCGCGACCCTGCGTGACCAGGCGCTGCTGGAGGGCCAGCGCAAGGCCCTGCAGAAGGTGTTGAGCGATATCGCGCCGGCGGACCGCGTGGCCTCGCTGACCCTGCCCAGCGACGACGTGATCTCCGGCTGGGTGCAGGATTTCCAGATCGAGCAGGAGAAGACGTCTGCGACCCGCTACATCGGCCGCTTCACCTTCCGCTTCATGGCGGAGCCGGTGCAGCAGTTTCTCGCCGGCAACAATGTCGCGTTCGCGCAGATGCAGACCAAGCGCCTATTGGTACTGCCGGTCTATACCGATGAAGCCGGCAACAGCAACCTGTGGGGTCCGGCCAATCTCTGGCTGGGGGCATGGAGCGTCAAGGCGCCGAACGTCAGCCTGGTGCCAATGATCCTGCCGAGCGGCGATGTATCCGACACCAGCACCCTCTCTGCGACCCAGGCGCTGGCGGGTGATCTGCCGCGTCTCACAGCCTTGGCGGAGCGTTATGGCGCCGGCGACGTGCTGGTGGCGGAAGCGCGCGCGTCGCCGCCTGGAGAAGACGGCAAGCAGACGCTGGCGATCACCGCCACGCGCTACAGCCGCGAGACGCCGAAGAGCTTCAGCGATAGCGTGACCGGCGATGCGACGGCAATCGACGATCTGTTGGGACAGAGTGCCGATCGCACCATCGCGTGGGTGCAGAGCGAGTGGAAGCAAGCCAATCTGGTGGATGCCAGCAAGCAGTCGCGCATGACGGTCGAGGTGCCGATCAGCAGCCTCAAACAGTGGGTCGATATCAAGAAGCAGCTGGGTGGAGTGCCGTCGCTGAAGTCCGTGCAGCTGGTCAGCCTCACCCGCACACTGGCGGTCCTCGACATCACTTTCCTCGGCGATCTGCCGCAATTCCAGCGCTCGCTGGCACAACAGAGTCTCTCGCTGGCAATGGCCATCGGCGATCCGAGCAAGGGCACGCTGCGCCAGGACGCGAATGCCAGCGTCGGTCAGCCGCCTGCCCCGGCCCCGCTGCCCAGCCAGATGAATCAGCCGGCGGTGCCGAACGAGCCGGCCGTGCCGCAATAAAGCCGCATGACTCTTACGACCCAAGCCAAGATCTGGGGTATCGCGCTTGTCGTGTTCATCGCCCTTTTGGTGCTGCTGAAGGGCATCCTGCTGCCCTTCGTGGCGGGCATGGCGATCGCGTACATGCTGGATCCAATGTGCGACCGGCTGGAACGAGTGGGCACGTCACGAACCCTGGCGACCACGATCGTGACGGCGGTCTTCGCAATCGTCGTGATCCTGCTTCTGCTGCTGATTGTTCCGCTGGTGGTGCAGCAGGCGGTGGCATTTCTGGGCAGCCTGCCCGACCTCATCTCCCAGACCTATGGACGCATCGAGCCGTATTACCTGCAGCTTCAGCAGCGGCTGGACCTGCCCCCGCCGGAGGAGCTGACACAGATCGCGCGCACGCGCTTCGGCTCGGCGCTCACCTGGCTCGCCAACATCCTGCAGCAGCTCGTGGGCCAAGGATTAGCCTTCGCAAATCTGCTGTCGCTGATCTTCATCACCCCCGTCGTCACGTTCTACTTGCTACGCGACTGGGACCGGCTGGTGGCGAAGATCGACGAACTCCTGCCGCGCCACCACGCCGGCGTGATCCGCACCCAGGCCGGACTCGTCGATCGCACGCTGGCCGGGTTCGCGCGCGGCCAGTCGATGGTCTGCTTGATCCTTGCGCTGTTCTATGGGACCGCGCTGATGATCGTCGGCCTGCCGTTCGGGATCATCATCGGGCTGATCGCCGGCCTCCTGACCTTCGTTCCCTATGTCGGATCGCTCACGGGGTTCGTCGTTTCCGTCGCCGTTGCGATCGGTCACTACGACGACTGGTGGATGGTCGCCCTGGTCGCCATCATCTTCATCGTGGGCCAGGCAGTCGAGGGCAACTTCCTCACGCCCAAGCTGGTGGGCGACCGCGTGGGACTGCATCCGGTCTGGGTGATCTTTGCGCTGCTGGCGGGCGGCGCCCTGTTCGGCTTCGTCGGCCTGCTGCTGGCGGTGCCGCTGGCGGCGGTGATCGGCGTGCTGGTGCGCTTCAGCATCGGGCAATACCGCGCCAGCAAGCTCTATCTCGGTACCGCGCCGCCCGCCATTTCGCTGGTGGAGCCCGAGGATCCGACCGCGCCCGATTCCCGCGACTGATGGCACCCCAGCAGCTTCCGCTCGACCTGGAATACCGCCCGGCTCTCGGCATGGCCGATTTCGTGATCGCGCCCGGCAATCGCGATGCGGTGGCGTGGATCGACCGCTGGCCCGACTGGCCCGCGCATGCGCTCGCCATCCACGGGCCAAAGGGTTCGGGCAAGTCCCATCTGGCGCATGTCTGGCAGGCGCGCAGCCAGGCGGCGTTTCTGGAACGCGCGCCGGCCGAGGATGTGCCGCAATCGGTCGTGCTCGATGAGCCGCAGGGCTGGCCGGACGCCGCCCTGCTGCATCTCTACAATCGCCTCCGTGAGGCCGGCGGGCATCTGCTGATCGTCAGCGAAACGCCGCCGGCGCGCTGGCCGGTTGCGCTGCCCGATCTCGCTTCGCGCCTCGCCAGCATCCCGGCCGTCGCACTAGCCGCGCCCGACGACGATCTGCTGATTGCCGTGATGGCCAAGCAGTTTGCCGATCGCGGTCTCGAGGTGAACGAGGATGTGCTGCGCTATGTGGCGAGCCGCGTGGAGCGCTCCTTCGCGGCCGCCGCCGACATCGTCGCGCGCATCGATCGCGCTGCCTTGGCGCAGCAGCGCAAGGTGACGCTGGCCCTGGCGCGGGACATCATGGCTTCGCTTTGAGCCCGCAGTGCTTCACGATGAAGTCGGCGATGGCGGGGATGGCGTTGAGATCGATCACCGGTAGATTGGTGCCCTCGACCGGCGTGTCGGTGAGGATCGCGACATAGGTCGCATCGCCGGTGGAGAGCAGGGGCTTGCCGTTCTCCGCGCGATAGATTTCCAGCTTGTCGTGCGGCTCGCGCTTGAAGCCTTCGACCAGCAGCAGGTCGACGGGGCTCATGTGCTTCGTGAGATCCGCCGCGCTCGGCTCCTGGTCTTGCCGCAGCTCGTGCATCAAGGCCCAGCGCTTCTCCGATGCGATCAGTACTTCGGTCGCGCCGGCCTGGCGGTGGACGTAGGAGTCCTTGCCGGGCTGGTCGACATCGAAGCCGTGATGGGCGTGCTTCATGGTGGAGACGCTGACGCCGCGGCGGATGAGCTCGGGGATCAGCTTGCTGAGCAGTGTCGTCTTGCCGGCACCGCTCCACCCGCCCAGACCAAGGATCTTCATGCGTCGGGGGACCGGCCAGCCTGAGGCTTTGTCGGCTGCTCGGCCATGTGCTTCAGGCCGATCATCATGTAATCGTAGCCGGTGATCAGGGTCAGGCCGGCGGCAATCCACAGCAGGATTTCGCCGATCAGCATGGCGTTGATCGGCACTTCGCTTTCGGGTTTCGCGACGATCAGGAACCCGAGCGCGACCATCTGCACGGCCGTCTTCCATTTGGCGAGCATGCTGACCGGCACACCGACCCGCAGCTCCGCCAGGAACTCGCGCAAGCCGGAAACCAGGATCTCACGGCACAGAATGATGAGGGCAGCCAGGATAGACCAGTTGTCGATGTGCTGGATCGAGACGAGGATCAGCAGGACAGCAGCGACCACCAGCTTGTCGGCGATCGGATCAAGGAAGCGGCCGAGCGGCGAGACCTGGTCCAGGCGTCGCGCGATATAGCCGTCGAACCAGTCGGTCACGCAGGCGATGATGAACAGGACCAGCGCGATCCAATGCCACACCAGGCCCGGCAGCAACATGAAGCCTACGATCGCGGGAATCGCCGCGATGCGCGACATGGTGAGAATGTTGGCGAAATTCAGCATGGAAGGCGAATCTGGCTCCAATTGGCGGCGAGCATAGCAAATCGCCCAGAAGGTGTCACAGGCGGCGTGTCGCGGCCCTCATGTGTCTTGCCGGCCTTTATGTCAAATCCTGGCGTTCCATTCGGTTCCATCGCACGTCGCCTAGCCGCCGTGAAAATGGTCATAGATCTTCCTGGCGACGGTTTCGTTGATGCCTTCGACGGCGCACAGATCTGAAAGACCCGCACGCGCGACCGCGCGCGCCGAGCCGAAATGCAGCAACAGCGCCTTCTTGCGCTTGGCGCCGATGCCGGCGATCTGGTCCAGCTCCGACTTGCCGATCTGGGCCGAGCGCTTGGCTCGATGGGCGCCGATCACGAACCGGTGCGCTTCGTCGCGCAGCCGCTGCAGGAAATAGAGCACGGGGTTCTTGGGATCGAGCAGGAACGGCTCGCGCCCCGGCAGGAAAAAGCGCTCGCGTCCGGCATTGCGGTCGGGACCCTTCGCAATGGCGGCGACCGGCACATCGATTCCAAGCTCGCGGAAAACATCCGTCGCGGCGGAAAGCTGGCCAAGGCCGCCATCGATCAGCACGAGGTCCGGCCAGGTGCCGCCTTGCCGCTCCGGGTCCTCGCGGATGGCGCGGGAAAAGCGCCGTGTCAGGACTTGCCGCATCATGGCGTAGTCGTCACCGGGCTGGATTTCGATCTTGATCGATGCGTCGTCCATCGCGACGGCCGCACGTTCGGCCTCGCTCTCCGCCTCGTCCGTGCGAACCTCGCCGGCGGGTCCCAGTTCCGCCGCTTGTTGCACTGGCGGCGTGCTCTGTATTACCGGCCGGATCGCGAACTTGCGATACTGATTCTTCATAAAGCCCTCCGGCCCGGCGACGATCATCGCGCCATACGGGTTGGTGCCGGAGATGTGGCTGTTGTCATAGACCTCGATGCGCTTCGGCGGATGATCGAGCCCAAACAGATCGGCAATGCCGCGCAGCAATTTCTGCTGCGTGCCGGATTCGGCGATGCGGCGGATCAATGCTTCCTTGGCGTTCAGCAGCGCATGGTCCAACGCCTTGCGCTTGTCGCCGCGCTGTGGCGCCAGGATCTCGACCTTCGCGCCGGCGCGCACGCTGAGCGCTTCGGCCAGCAGCTCGCACTCGGTCGGCTCCTGGCTCACCAGGATGAGGCGCGGCGGCTGCTTGTTCTCGTAGAACTGGCCCATGAAGGCGGCGAGTACGTCCGGCAACTCCGCGCTCTTGTCATGCGAGGGGAAGTAGGCGCGGTTGCCGTAGTTCCCGTGGTTGCGGAAGAAGAAGACCTGGATGCAAGTCTGGCCGGCTTCCTGCCAGGGCGCGATGACATCCGCCTCCTCGACGCCCGCGAGGTTGATATCCTGGCGCGACTGGATCTGGGTGAGCGCCTGGATGCGATCGCGTAGGCGCGCCGCGCGCTCGAAGTCCAGCGCGTCGCTTGCTTCGCGCATCTCCAACACCAGGCGGTCCTGGATCTCCCGGCTCTTGCCAGTCAGGAAATCGCGAGCCTCGCGCACCAGCTCGCCGTAATCCTCGACCGAGATGCGCTGCACGCAGGGCGCCGAGCAGCGCTTGATCTGATACTGCAGGCAGGGGCGCGTGCGCATCGCGAACATGCTGTCGCTGCAATTGCGTAGCAGAAAGGCGCGCTGCAGGGCGACGATGGTGCGGTTGACCGCGCCGGCGGAGGCGAAGGGGCCGAAATACTCGCCGGGCCGGTTGCGCGCGCCGCGATGCTTGGTGATCTGCGGCACCGGATGATCGCCGGTGATGGCGATGTAGGGGAAGCTCTTGTCGTCGCGCAGCAGCACGTTGTAGCGCGGCAGATAGCGCTTGATGAGGTTGGCTTCCAGCAGCAGCGCCTCGACCTCAGTATGGGTCGCGACGAATTCCATGGTAGCCGTCTCCGCCACCATGCGCTGAAGCCGCGCATCGAGACGATAGATCTGGGTATAGGACGATACGCGCTTGCGGAGATCCCGCGCCTTGCCGACATAGAGCACATCGCCGCGTGCATTGATCATGCGATAGACGCCCGGCCCCGCCGGCAGGGTCTTCACCTGCTCGCGTATCACCTCCAGCCCATGGCCAAGGCCGCCCGCCGGCATTTCCACCGGCTCGGGCTGATCGTCGATCGCCTCGACAGGGTCGGGTCTGTTCGCTTTGGAGCTCATGAGCGTCGATTACGCTGCGCAAGGTCGCCGGTCAAATGGCGCCGCCCGATCCATAGATGTGTCGCTGCCGGACAAGTTTTGGAGGGCCAAATCGCAGGATTCCGCGGTTCCATTTACCAATCGGGAGTCGTCGTTTGACCAACCACTCAGATATCCACGAATCCTGTGGATAAGTCTGTCGAAAAAGCCGCTGCACAAATGTGTCAGTCTCGGATTCCCGCGGCTCCCCCTTGTTGCATAAAAATGAGGCACAAACTGCTATCCATCTGAAATCACGTGATTTCATTGAATCATCTGGTCATCGGATCGTCACAGACTCGAATCAGTACTTGACTCTTTCTGGACACCTAGACTCGCCTAGGGCTCTGTGCACAACTTGCCTCGGAAGCCGCAGGACTCCGCCATTTTGTCACTATAGTGATCGAAAAACTGGCGGATTCCCGCGCGAATCGCAGGGGTTGAGCAGGCCTGCTGATCGCATTTGAGGCGCCGAAATTAACGATTAACGCGGTGCCGCTCGATCTCCACGCCGACCGCGCTCGCTTCCGGCATCACGTCCAGCTTTTCGACCCGCACCTTGACGTCGAGGACGCGGTGGTCCTCCAGGCACTGGGCGGCAATCCGCTCGGCGAGGGTCTCGACCAGGTTGATGTGGCCTTCGCTCAGGAGCCGGCGGATGCCCTCGACCACCTCGGCATAGCAGACGACGTTGCGATGCTCGTCATTGATGGCCGGGTGCTCGACGCAGGTCAGCTCCAGATTGATGCGCACGCGCTGCTCGCCGTGCTTCTCGTGGCTGTAGACGCCAATCCGGCTGGGCAGGATCAGATCGCGCACGAGCACTTTCATGGTGCGGCCGTGCAAGGCGGCCGGCAAGGCGGTCACTCTCTCCGCGGGAGACGACATGATGGCTTGGATCCTTTCGGACGCTCGCCGCACTCTGGGGCTGTTGTGAGGAGAGCCGCACCCTGGGGCTCTCACCGATGGTTCGCAATTCCGGGCCGCACAGCGGCCATACCAACGACCCTAATATAGGGATTGGCCGAGGGCGAATCTATTCCGCGCGCGAAGAGAATCGCCGCGAACAGGCCAGGGATTCCACCGTATTGTTGTGGGAATTAGGGCTCTATTCGCGCGGCTGAAAGCCCTTGCCGGGCACCTGCCAGCCCAAGTGCTCACCGCCGTCCAGCGCGATCATCTGCCCGGTCATCGAAGGTGAGTCCAGGATGAACAAAACGGCACGCGCAATCTCCCGCGCCGTGGCGCCGTGGCCGAGCGGCATCGCGGCCGATTGCTGGGCGAACTGCTCCGGCGTCTGGCGGGGCGAGGGCAGCGTGGGGCCAGGCCCGATGCCATTGACCCGGATGCGCGGCGCGTAGGACAGGGCGAGCGTGCGCGTCAGGGTCCAGAGGCCCATCTTCGCGACGGTGTAGCTGACGAAATAGGGCGTCAGCTTCCACACACGCTGGTCCAGCAGGTTGATGATGTTGCCGCCGCGATCGGCCGTGAACTGGCGCGCGAAGGCCTGGGAGAGGACGAAGGGCGCGCGCAGGTTGGTCTCGATGTGCTTGTCCCAGCTGGCGCGAGTGACGGTCTCGGCCTTGTCCATCTCGAACGCCGAGGCGTTGTTGACCAGGAGGCTTACCTGTCCAAGCTGCTCCGCGACCTTCGGAATGATGGTCTCGACCTCGCGCTCGTTGGTGAGGTCCGCTTCCACCGTCATGGCCTTGACGCCCCGCAGGCGCGCCTCCGCCGCCACGGCTTCCGCCTTGGCGGCGGAGCTGCGGTAGTGGATCGCCACGTGCCAGCCCTGCTCGGCCAAGGCCAAGGCAATGGCCTTGCCGATGCGCCTGGCTGCCCCCGTCACCAGGGCGATCTTGAGAGCATTCTGGTTGGCGGGTTGGTTGGGCATCAGGCCCCGAATCGCTGGAAAGAGCGTGAAGATCGTATCCTGGCTGTCGCTGGACCCGGAATCAAGGCACGCCGGTCGAGAGCATGAGCCACGCCGCGATCTGTGCTACCTTCAGCCATCCAGGCTGGCGGAGGGCAAGGAGCTGCCGGAACTCGCGTTTATCGTAGCGGACGATCATCCCATGGTGCGGGATGCGTTGGCGCTCGCCCTGCGCGGGGCCTTCGCCAAGGCGGACGTCACACTTGCCGGCACGCTGGACGAGGCCAGTGCCGCCATCGCGGCCCGGCCTGATATTGATCTCGTCATCCTCGATCTTGACATGCCGGGCATGCAGGGGCTGACCGGCGTTTCAATGCTGCGCGCCAACTATCCGAGCGCGCCGCTCGTCATCGTGTCGGCGACTCGCAATCCGGCAGCGATGCGCCAGGTAGTGGAGATGGGAGCCGCCGGCTTCATTCCCAAGTCGGCGCCGATGGAGGAGATCATCGCCTCGGTCCGTGCGGCGATGCGGGGCGAGATCATCCTGCCGCCCAGCGCCGGCGACGGCGCGCTGTCGCCGTCGGATGCCGATCTTGCCGCCCGTGCTGCACGCATGACGCCGCAGCAGCACCGTGTGTTCGCGCTGATGGCGGAGGGCAAGCCCAACAAGATCATTGCCTATGACATGCAAATCGGCGAGGCAACGGTGAAGGCGCACGTGACGGAGATTCTGCGCAAGATGGGCGTCCATTCCCGCACCCAGGCCATCGTGCTCGCACAGCGCCTGGCGCTGGAACCCGCCGCAGCACCGCCGCCCGCCCCGGTCGCGGACGAGGCTTAGCTACTCCGCGCTCGCCGCGCGCTGCGCGATCAGGGCGCGCAGCTGAGCGGGCTTCACCGGCTTCAGCAGGACATCGACACGCTGGGTGCGGGCGATCGCGACCACTGCCGGATCGCGCGTGGCGGTGATCAAGGCCGCGGGCAGGTCGGCTCCCCAAAGCTGGCGCAGGCGCGCGATGACCGCAAAGCCGTTCTCGCCATCGCCAAGGTGCAAGTCGATCAGCAGCAGGTCCGGCGGGCGGCCCGCCGCCCCGATCTGGCCGAGGACATCGTCAGCGTTCTCGGCCACCACCGTCTCGCAGCCCCAGGAGCCGAGCAGGACCGCCATGCCTTCGCGCACCTGCTTCTCGTCGTCGATGCAGAGGACGAGGGGCGCGTGGACAAAGCGGCGCGAGCGGGGCGCGACGGGGGCACCAGCGGGCATGCGCACTTCAGAGACCGGCGCCAGCGGGACCGTAATCGAAAACGTGGAGCCCTTGCCGAGCTGCGAGCGCAGCTGGATGCGATGGCCGAGCACGCGCGCGATCCTGTCGACAATCGCAAGGCCGAGGCCAAGGCCACGTTCGTTATCGCGTGTCGGCGCGCGCAGGCGCGTGAATTCCCGGAACACCATCTGCTGCTGCTCCGGCGCGATGCCGGGGCCGTTATCGAAGACCGAGATCCTGAGTTCCGGTCCGCGCCGGCATCCCAGGAGCACACGGGCACGCTTGCCGGGCTGATGGCTATAGCGGATGGCGTTGGAGAGAAAATTCTGCAGCACCCGGCGCAGCAGGGCGGGATCGCTCTTGGTGACGGCGGTGGTGGGCACGCAGCGCAGCTCGACACCCTGCTTTTCCGCGATCGGGGCGAAGGAGGCGACGAGCGAATCGAGCAGCGGCCAGACGGGGACGGCGCGCACCTCCGGCTTCACCGCGCCGGCATCGAGCTTGGCGATATCGAGCAGCGCATCGAGCAGGGATTCGACCGCGCCCAGGCCATGGTCGATCTTCTCCACCAGATCGTCGCGGGGGTGGCGCTCCGCCATCGCCGCCACGAACAGCCGCGCGGCGTGGAGCGGCTGCAACAGATCGTGGCTGGCGGCGGCGATGAAGCGCGTCTTGTCGATGTTGGCTTCCTCCGCCCTGGCGCGTGCTGCTTCCAGTTCCGCCGTCCGTTGTGCAACCCGGCGCTCGAGCGATTCGTTGGCGATGCGCAGCGCCGCTTCGGCGCGCCGCCGCTCGGTGATGTCGACATAGAGCAGGAAGAAGCCGACCACCTGGCCCTGGGCGTCGAAATGCGGCAGGTAGGTACCGCTGGCGGCCTCGATCTGTGCATCATTGGTCGGGAAGTCGATCTCGAAATACTGTGGCGTGCCGGCCAGCACGGCCTCGATATACGGCAGCAGGCGGTGATAGCGCGCTTCGCCCAGGATCTCTCGCACGTGCCGCCCCTCGGTCTCGGACGGCACCGTGCGCATGGTGGCCTGGTAGGCCCGGTTGGTGAAGTGATAGCGCTGATCGCGATCGACATAGGCGATGAGGACGGGCACGTTGTCGGTGACGATACGGATGCGCCTCTCGCTGTCGCGCAGGGCTTCGGCGGCGCGCACGCGCTCGGTCACGTCGCTGGCGGTCACCACGATGCCGCCGCCGGTCAGAGGATCGATGCGCAGATCGGTGAAACTGCCGTCGGGCAGGCGCAGCTCGCGCATGGGCGGCGCGTTCCAGGCGGTCAGCTCCGCCAGGATGGGCGCCTGGTCGGCGAGCTGCGCGGCGGACACGCCGGTCGCCAGCAACTCGCGGGGAACGCCAACCAGCATCGCGAAGCGCTCGTTCCAGATTTCCAGCTTGCCCTCGGAATCGAATACCGCGATGCCGAGGCCGACGTGATCAAGGGTCTTGCGCAGGAGGTCGGCATTGTAGCGGATGGCCGCGGTGGCATCGTGCAGCACCTCGCGCACCGATCCCGGCATCCACAAGGCGCGCCGGCGCGCTGTTCCCACCACCACGCGGGCGGACGCGGCGCCGATGGTGCCGGACAGCAACCGCTCCACGAACTCGTAGGCCGCGGGGCCGGAGACCGTGACGCCGGCGAACGCCTCTGCGGCGCGTTCCTCGCCGATGAAGCGGGCTGCCAGTTCCTGCAACTGCACCAGATCGCGCGCCTGCTCGCGCGGCTCGGCGACCAGGGCGTCGGGCTCCATGTCGCCGACGAAGGCCGCAGCCTGACGTTCGTCGCGTCCCTCCGGCCGGGTCAGCAGCGACACGCCGATCAGCAACGCGATGTTGACCGTCAGCGCCACCAGGAATCCGCGCGGCATCGGATCTACCCAGGCGAGCGGCCCGATCTCCGGCAGGACCAGCAAGGCCGCGCCTTGTTCCAGCGTCGGCCACAGCACGGCGGCGAACCACACGAAGAACCCGGCGGCCAGCCCCGCGATCACGCCATAGCGATGCATGCGCCGCCAATAGAGCCCGAGCACCAGGGCCGGCGCGAAATTGGCGACCGCGCAGAAGGACACCATGCCGATGGTGGCGAGCGGCAGCAATCCCGCGATGGTGCGGTGATAGGCATACGCGGCGAGCAGGATCGCGACGACGGAGAGGCGCCGCACCAGAAGCGCGCGCCGGCCGATGTTGCCCTTCATCTCCTCGTTCCGGCGCAGCAGCAGCGGCATCACCAGCTCGTTGCCGACCATGCCGGAGAGCGCCATGCACGCAACCGCCACCATCGAAGTTGCCGCCGACAGACCGCCGATGAAGACGAAGATCGACAGCCAGTCATTGCCGCCGAGCAGCGGCAGGGAGAGCACGAACAGGTCCGGATTGTGCCCGGGCCCGAGCAGCGCGAGGCCGGCGAGCGCGATCGGCACCACGAACAGGTTGATCAGCAGCATGTAGAGCGGGAACAGCCAGCGCGCGCGGCTCAGGCTCTTCGGGTGGTCATGCTCCACCACCGCCACGTGGAACTGGCGCGGCAGACACAGGAAAGCAAGCCCCGACAACAACGTGATCGCCACCCAATTGCCGTCCACGGCCAGAGTGGTGAGCGCCGGATTGTGGACCGTGCGATTGACGGCCTCCGCCAGATCGGAGAGGCCGTCGAACAAACCCCACACCACGAACGGCCCGACCGCCAGCAAGGCTGCCAGCTTGACGAAGGATTCGAACGCGATTGCCAGCATCATGCCGCGATGCTGCTCGCTCGCCTGCACGTGGCGCACACCGAACAGGATGGTGAAAATCGCCATCAGCAGCGCGACGATGAAGGCTGTGTCGTACCAGACCGGCTGCCCCGTTGCCGGCGAGATGGTGATCGGCCCGGCAAGCGCCGCGAACGTGGTGGAGACCGCCTGCAGCTGCAGCGCGATATAGGGCACAACGCCGACGGTCGCGATTAGCGTGACGATCACCGCGACGGCGCGGCTCTTGCCGTAGCGCGCGGCCAGGAAGTCGGCGATCGACGTGACGTTATGGCGCTTGGCAAGGCGTATGATCTTGGCCAGGACCGGCCAGCCGAACAGGATAACCAGCGCCGGGCCGACATAGATCAGCGAGAAGTCGAGCCCGACGGTCGCCGCGCGCCCAACCGCGCCATAGAACGTCCAGGAGGTGCAATAAATGGCGAGGGAAAGGGCATAGATGATCGGCCCGGCGCGGCTGCGCGACCAGCTCGCGGCGCGCTGCTCGCCAAAATGCGCAATCACGAACAGCAGGCCGAGATAGGCCACCGACAGGCCGAGGATCAGCGTCGACTGGGACATGCCCTAGGGAAGCATTGGCCGGCGACGTTGTCCATGGCTAGGCAGGCAGACCTAGGTCGGATAAGACGAAGGTCTAAGAAAATTTTGGGGGAGGATATGTTGAGGGGCTTTCGACGAATGATTGGATCTGCGCTGTCAGGACTGGTGGCGGTGCTGGCGGGCTTGCTCGCCGGCTGCTCCGCGCCGCCCGCGCCGGAGCCGCTCCCGATGGCGTCCATGATGGCAGCAACCGCTCAGGGGGACAGTTCAAGACAATGCGGCGCCATGTCGTGCCGGTCGAACGGCGTGCCCTATATCAACGATAAGGGCGCGATCGTGATTTTTCCCGGCGAACAGTTCGTGATCGCCTTCGAGATTCAGGACGACAAAATTGTGAGTGCCGTGCCGAAACCTACTGGTGGACATCTGCCAAATGCGATCGAGGTGAGCTTTAAAGAAATCGATAGCGGCATGATGCTGTCGCTGCAGAGCCATCTGCCAATGGATCTGAAGTACGATGCGGCGATGAAAGCGCCGGACAATCGTTTAGTCTACACCAGCAGCTGCCCTGTCAGAGCGAGCTTGGGAAGCTACGAAAGCTGGCCGCATCCCATCAAGTTCCTCGAACTGTCGAACTTCAGAATCCAGGATGGCGGCCCGTGCCAGTGAACAGCGCGCGTCAACGTCGCCGTCCCTTGCCCTTGAATTTCGGCGCTTGGCCCGGGCGGCCGGCTTTTGAGCGGCCGCGCACGATTCCGGCGGGCGCGCCCTTGTAGGAGCCGAACTTGGGCGAAGCGAGGCCGGACTGTTTCAGGCCGCCGGCGCCCATCACGCCGCCGCCGCCGACCGGGATCTCCAGATCCATCGCCTCGAGGCGACGGATCTCGTCGCGGATGCGGGCGGCGTCCTCGAACTCCAGGTTGGCGGCCGTCTCGCGCATCTTCTTTTCGAGATCGGCGATGGTGGCCTTGAGATTGTGGCCAAGCAGGTGCGCCTCGCCGGAAACGCCGGTGTCCACCGTCACGTGATCCTGCTCGTAGACCGACTGCAGGATGTCGCCGATCTGTTTGCGCACCGATTCCGGCGTGATGCCGTTGGCGGCGTTGTAGACCTGTTGCTTCTCGCGACGCCGGTTGGTCTCGTCGATCGCATATTGCAGCGATTCGGTCATGGTGTCGGCATAGAGGATGACACGCCCGTCGAGGTTGCGCGCGGCGCGGCCGATGGTCTGCACCAGCGACGTCTTGGAGCGCAGGAAGCCTTCCTTGTCGGCATCGAGGATGCAGACCAGGGCGCATTCGGGAATGTCGAGGCCTTCGCGCAGCAGGTTGATGCCCACCAGCACATCGAACGCGCCGAGGCGCAAATCGCGGATGATCTCGATGCGCTCCAGCGTCTCGACGTCCGAGTGGATGTAGCGCACGCGGATGCCCGCCTCGTGCAAATACTCGGTCAAGTCTTCCGCCATGCGCTTGGTGAGGGTGGTGATGAGCACGCGCTGCGCCTTCGCCGCCGCTTCCTTGCACTCGGCAATCACGTCATCGACCTGACTCTCGGTCGGGCGGATGATGGTGACCGGATCGATCAGGCCGGTCGGGCGGATCACCTGCTCGACGAACACGCCGCCGGTGCGTTCCAGCTCCCACGGGCCTGGCGTCGCGGAGACATAGACTGTCTGCGGCCGCATATGCTCCCACTCCTCGAACTTGAGCGGGCGGTTGTCGCAGCAGGACGGCAGACGGAAGCCGTATTCCGCCAGCGTGGATTTGCGGTGCCAGTCGCCGCGGAACATCGCACCGAGTTGCGGCACCGTCACGTGGCTCTCATCAACGATCAACAGCGCATCATGCGGCAGATACTCGAACAGGGTCGGCGGGGGCTCGCCCGGTTTGCGGCCAGTCAAATAGCGCGAATAGTTCTCGATGCCGGCGCAGGAACCGGTCGCCTCGATCATCTCGAGATCGAAGCGCGTGCGCTGCTCCAGACGCTGCGCCTCCAGGAGCTTGCCGTTGGCCTCGAACTCCTTGAGGCGGATCTTGAGATCTTCCTTGATCTGCAACGAGGCCTGGGTCAGCGTCGGCTTCGGCGTCACATAGTGGCTGTTGGCGTAGATCTTGACCTCGTCCAACGTGGCCATCTTCTCGCCGGTCAGCGGATCGAATTCGTGGATCGCCTCGATCTCGTCCCCGAACAGGGAAAAGCGCCAGGCACGGTCCTCCAAGTGGGCGGGAAACAATTCGAAGCTGTCGCCCCGCACGCGGAACATGCCGCGATAGAAGTTGGCGTCGTTGCGCTTGTATTGCAGCTCCACCAGTCGCCGCAGCATGGTGTTGAGATCGAGATGCTGCCCCGCCTTCACATTGATGGTCATGGTGGAATAGGTTTCGGGCGACCCGATGCCGTAGATGCACGACACCGAAGCGACGATGATCACGTCGCGCCGCTCGAACAAGGCGCGCGTCGCCGAGTGGCGCATGCGGTCGATCTGCTCGTTGAGCGAGGATTCCTTCTCGATATAGGTGTCGGTGCGCGGAACGTAAGCCTCCGGCTGGTAGTAGTCGTAGTACGAGACAAAATACTCGACCGCGTTCTCGGGGAAGAAGCTCCTCATCTCGCCATAGAGCTGGGCCGCCAGCGTCTTGTTGGGCGCGAGAATGAGCGCCGGGCGCTGCACATTCTGGATCACCTGCGCCATGGTGAAGGTCTTGCCCGACCCGGTGACGCCCAGCAGCACCTGGTCGCGCTCGCGGCGCAGCAAGCCTTCGGTCAGCTCCTGGATCGCCTGCGGCTGGTCACCTGCGGGGCGGAAGTCGGAGACGAATTGGAACGGCTTGCCGGGCAGCGGGGCGGCAAGCTGGACCGCGCGCTCTTCCACCACCGGCTCGGAATATTGCGGCTTGCTCGACATGGCTTTTCCTCGAAATCCGCGCGACTCTAGAGCGAACAAAAGCGAAACGCCAGCACCGAAATGCTGGCGTTCGCCCGTTCTTGTCAGGATGGAAGATGGAATGGGATCAGTCGTAGCGCAAGGCCGGCTGCGGTGAGGCGGCTGTTCGTCCCTGTAGAGGCTCTTCGCCGTCCAGCTCGATATCGTTGGCGGGGATCGGGGCCCGCTGGATCGCCATCTCGCCTTCATGCGGCGCCAGCGCGCGGTCCATCCAGCGCGACCAGAAATGACGCGAGGGTGCTGCGCCATCCACCACCAGGATCGCTTCGCGCATCCAGGCGGCACTCAACTCGCGGGTTACCCGTGCCATGTCTCGCTCCAATGCGTGATCTTCTTGAAAGCGACGTCGCGCTGACCGGAGGTGATGGGCAGCGTCGCCATCGCGAACAATGCGACCAGCGCCAGGAAGCTGATCCAGCGCGCGATCGTTCCTTTGGTCCTGTTAGTCCTGGCCTTGGCCTTGGCATTGGATTTGAGAATGCCGGGATTCATGATGTTCCCCTTGTTCTGTACTCGTGACGCTCAATCTACCGATCGAGCCTGACCGTTCTCTTGCGACAGCACGGCGATTTGATGATGGATTTAGGCGAAACTGTGACGTGGACTCCGGTTCACCGATTTGACATGAGATGTCATATCGCAATTGCCTGACGGGAAGCGGACGACTAGCATCGACCCGTCTTCGGCAATCTTGGAGCAATGTCCATGCCCGATATCAGGGCGGTGGTTTTCGACTTCGGCGGCGTGCTGTTCGATTGGAGCGCAGAATATCTCTATCGCGAGCTGATCCCCGATGAGAAAGAGCGTCGCTGGTTTCTCACGCATGTCTGCTCTCCCGACTGGAACCTGAAACAGGATTGTGGCCGCCTGATCGCCGAGGCGGAGACCGAGCTGATCGCGCTCTATCCCGATCATGCCGACCTCATTCGTGCTTTCTACGGCCAGTGGCCGAAGACCCTGCGGGGAATTCTCGATGACGGCGTCGCGCTGCTTGAACAGCTCCACGCGGCGGGCGTTCCGCTCTACGGGCTCACCAACTGGTCGGCTGAGACATTTCATCACGTCGAAGGCAAATACGATTTCCTGGAACGTTTTCGTCACGTCGTGGTGTCGGGGCGGATCGGCATGGTGAAGCCGGATCCGCGCATCTACGCGCATCTGCTCGCGCATGTGGAGGAACCGGCCGAACGCTGCGTCTTCATCGACGACAATATCCACAACACCGACGCGGCGAACACGCTCGGCTTCCATGCGATCGCGCATCGCAGCGCGGCGGAGACGGCCTCGCGCCTGCGCGAACTCGGCGTGGCGTTTTGACGCGGCGGCGATGGCAGGGGAAGACGCAAAGGCGTTCGAGCACTGGCTGGCGGAAGGCGGCCTCAGGAACCGGCCGCTCTCCGACCTGTTCAACGGCTTCACTCAGCATCTGATCGAAGGCGGCGTGCCGATCGCGCGCGCCTATTTCGGCATGTCGACCCGCCATCCGCTGATCCAGGCCTTCGACATGACGTGGGAGCCGGACGGCGCGCTCTATCACACGCAATTCGATCATGGCTGGCGCCGCCGCTCCGCCTGGACGGATTCGCCGCTGCGCCACATGATTATGGAGCACCTGCCGCGCATGCGCCGCCTGCTGCAGGGGCCGGACGCGGTGGTGGACTTTCCGGTTCTCCAGGAGTTGGCGGAACGCGGCTTCACCGACTGGTACGGCGCCGTCACCGGGTTCGAAGCGGAGTCGATCCTCGAGACGCCCGGCTCGCTCGGCATGGCCTGCTCGTGGTCGACGGAGCGGCCAGAGGGCTTCTCGGTGGAGGACCTGGCGCTGGTCAACCGGCTGTTCCCGATCTTCGCCGTCAGCATCAAGGCCTCGGTTTTGCCGATCATCACCCGCACCCTGCTCGGCGCCTATATCGGGAGCGACGCTGCGCAGCGCGTCTGGTCGGGCGCCACCAATCGCGGCTCGATCGAGCACTTGGAGGCAGCGATCTTCTTCTCCGATCTGCGCGGCTTCACCGCGTTCGCGGAGCAGGCGAGCTCGGAACTCGTGATGTCGACCCTGAACCGCTATTTCGATTCGGTCGGCGCCGCGATCACGTCCGAGGGCGGTGAGATCCTGAAATTCATGGGCGACGGCGTCCTCGCGACCTTCGCGCAGCCGGATGCAAACGTGTGCGAGCAGGCCCTGCGCGCGGCGCGGGCTGCCGTGCATAACATCTCGTCGCTCGAACAGGCAGGGGCGGGTGTCGGCGGCCTCGATCTGGGCATCGCGCTGCACAAAGGCGAGGTGCTCTACGGCAATGTCGGCACGACAGAGCGGCTGGACTTCACCATGATCGGCCCGGCGGTGAACGAAGCCGCGCGCATGGAGAAGCTGACCAAGAGCCTGGGCTGCGCGATTCTGGCGTCGGATTCCTTCCAGGCAGGCCTGGCAGAAAGCCGCGGCCTCCTCCAGCCGGCCGGCACCCATGCGCTCTCCGGCCTCACTGCGCCGCGCACCCTCTATCGCGTGGTGCTGGACGAACGCAGAGCGGCGTGACAATCTTGGGTTGGCTCCTTGAGAGGAGTTGCAACCGATGAGCCGCCGTTCTGTCAAGACCAACCTGCCGCCGCCGTTCCTGAAGCGGCTCAGCTTCCTCGAAGAGCGCGTGAAGGCGGATGAATTCCCCTTCACGATTCCCGCCTTCCAGCGCGGTAAGCTGCAGCTCGACTTCGAACGGCCGATCACCATCATCGTGGGCGAGAACGGTACTGGGAAATCGACGCTGCTGGAGGGCATTGCGGGGCAGTGCGGATTCAATCTCAGTGGTGGCAATCGCAATCACCTCTATTCGTCCGATCTTAACTCATCGCCATTGAGCAACGCGCTGCGCTTGTCGTGGCTGCCGAAGATCACTCGCGGATTTTTCATGCGGGCGGAAAGCTTCTTCAATTTTGCGCGCTACATCGACGAGGAGGTCCCAGCCTCACTCGATGCGTATGGCGGAAAGTCTTTGCACGAGCAATCGCATGGCGAGTCGTTCCTCGCGCTGTTTCAGAACAAGTTCCACGGCCAGGGCATCTACATACTGGACGAACCGGAAGCTGCCTTGTCGCCGCGGCGGCAGCTGGAATTCCTGAAAGTGATGCGCATGCTCGAGCTGGAGGGCGAATCGCAGTTCATCATCGCGACACATTCGCCGATCCTGATGGCCTATCCACGCGCGCAGCTGCTGATGTTCGACGGGCGCGTGATACGCGAGGTTTCGCTGAGCGAGACGCCGCACTATCAGCTCACGCGCAACTTCGTCATGAACCCGAAAGCAATGATGGACGAGCTCTTCGCCGAGGTCGAGGCGGAGCTGGCCGGGGGCTGCGGCGGGTCGGGCTTCAAAAAGGGATAAGGTCTTTGCCGAATCTGGCTACGAAGCTCTGGACGTCTTTGCGCGCCCAATGCCGGTCCAGTCCCGGAAAGCCGGCCCAACGGAATGCAAGGCGCAAATAGTCGAGGAAAGGTAACCCATGCCGCTCGTCAGAGAACAATGGATCGGCGCCGAGAAATGGCACCTCGATACAGTATGGGCTGCCACCGCTTATGTTTGCCTTGTGGAGACAGTCCGGCGCCAGGTCGATGCGAAGCCGGTGCTGGAGATCGAGACCTGCCTCTCCCTTCTGATCGATCCATTCATCGAACAGGTACGTTATGACAGAAGGTGCATCGACGCATAGTGCGTCGTGCTCCTCCGGCGGCAAATCAAAGCCGAGATCCCGTGGCCGACCGTCGCAATTGTAGTCCCATATCCAATTGATGCCACCAACCACACGCCAGAATGCCAGCAGAGTGGGAGGGATCGGCGCTCCGGAAAGCTCGGCAATACGAGAGAAAATCGCTTCGTCGCTCAATTTCGGCGGAGTTCGAAGACCCTGATATTCAGATGATAGGGCCTGCCAGCCGACGGTCTGCAGTCGCTCCGTGATGAGGTCCGCATTTTGGGCGACCCGTCGCATGGTCGCATTGGCGACCTCCATCACCTCGTCGCGGAACTCACCTTCGAGGCTCGCATGCGAGCGGATTTCTCGCCAAACCTGGTCGAACTCGCCTGCGCAATAGCGCTTCAACAGTGTTCCGTCATGCCGCATTTTCCGGTGGCTCCACGCATTGGCCGATTGTCGCGCCGCACGCCGTCCGCTCGTGGCGCAAGTTTGATCTGGCGAACAGGTCGCTGCTTGGCCGCAGTTTATGACCAACTGACTTAGCCGATGTCCGTCAACGGGCCGTAGGTTTCCGGCCGGCGGTCGCGGAAGAACTGCCAGGTGTTGCGCACCTCGCGGATCATGTCGAAGTTCATGTCGTGGATGATGAGCTCGTCCTTGTCCCGGCTGGCGATCGCCTCGATCTGGCCGCGTGGGTTGACGAAGTAGCTCTGGCCATAGAACTCGCCGATGTTCCAGGGCGTCTCCCGGCCGATGCGATTGATCGCGCCGATATAAACGCCGTTGGCGACCGCAGAGGCCGGCTGCTCCAGTTTCCAGAGATACTCGGAGAGTCCCGCTACGGTGGCGGATGGATTGACGATATAGTCCGCGCCGTTGAGCGCGAGGGCGCGCCAGCCTTCCGGGAAGTGGCGGTCGTAGCAGATATAGACGCCGAGCTTGCAGTAGCGCGTGTTGAACACCGGATATTCCGACGCGCCGGGCTTGAAGAAGAACTTCTCCCAGAAGCCGGCGACCTGCGGGATGTGGGTCTTGCGGTACTTGCCGAGATAGGTGCCGTCGGCATCGATCACCGCTGCCGTGTTGTAGTAGACGCCGGTCATCGCCTCCTCATAGATCGGAACGACGATCACCATCTGGTACTTCTTCGCGAACTCCTGCATCAGCTTGACCGTCGGGCCGTCCGGAATCCGCTCGGCGGCGGCGTACCATTTCGCATCCTGGCTCGGGCAGAAATAGGGTTGGGTGAAGACCTCCTGGAAACACAGGATCTGCACGCCCTCGCCGCCGGCCTTCTCGATCAGCGGCGCATGGGCATCGAGCATCGCGCGCCTGATCTCCTCCGGCGATTTCTCGGTCGGCGCCTTCAGCGCCATCTGGATCAATCCGCCGCGCACCTTGGTCATGGCGATATCCTCCCGTCGGATGGTCTTGTCGCCATTTTGGCCGGCCTTCCAGCAATCCTCAAGCGTGCGCCTTCAGCTTCGCTTTCAGGAACTCGAACAGCCGCTGGTGCTGGCTTTGCGGCGCGTTGAAGCGCAGGTAGTCGGGCCACGATTGCGAGGTGCTGAACACGTTGCCGGGCGCCAGCACGATGTTATGGCGCAGGGCCCGGCGCGCGAGCTCCGCGGCATCGCGCCCGTCCGGCAGGCGCATCCAGAGGAACAGGCCTTCGCGCGGTTCCTGCCAATAGGCGAGGCCGAGGGCTTGCAGCTTGCTGCCGACTTGGCCCATGGCAGCGGCCAGGCGACGGCGGATGCGCTCGGCGTGCTTGCGCTGGGTGCCGTCAGCGATCAGGCGATGCACCATCTGTGCGGCGGCCAGATCGCTGCCGAAGCAGGTGGCGATCTTGAGATCAAGCAGCGCGTCTATTGTGGCCTCGTCGGCGGTGATGTAGCCGCAGCGCATCCCGGCGGAGAGTGTCTTGGAAAAGCTGCCGAGATGGATCACGCGCTTGAGTCCGTCGAGTGCCGCCAGGATCGGGGTCGGATGGCGGCGGAAGTCTGCAAACACGTCGTCCTCGACGATGCGGAAATCGTGCAATTCCGCGAGCTGCAGCAGCCGATGGGCGATCGCGGGTGAGAGCGCGCCGCCGGTCGGATTATGCGGCGCGGCGTTCATGAGATAGAGCCGCGGCCTGTGCTGCTGCGCTAGCTCTGCAAGGCGCGCGAGATCGGGGCCATCCGGCCGCCGCGGTACCGGCAGCGCCACCGCCCGATGGGCACGCAGATTGGCGTGGAAGTTGAAGTAACCGGGATCATCGACCAGGACCGAATCACCGGGCTGCAGCAGGTGACGCAGCGTCAGGTCGATCGCCTGCGTGCCGCCGTCGGTCAGCAGGATGCGCGTCGGCGGTGCGTCGATCTCCAGTTCCGCGAGCCGCGCTTGCAGAGCTTGGCGCAGTGGCAGATAGCCGAGCGGGTGGCCATACTCCAGCAGCTTGGCATGCGGCGCCTGTGCGACGCCGCGCAGCGCGCGCCGCAGATCCGCTTCGGGCAGCCAGCTCTCCGGCAGCCACCCGCAGCCGGGACGCAAGGCGCGCTCTTCGGTTTCCAGCGACTGGCGCGCAACCCACACCGGATCGATCGCGCGATCGAGCTTCGGCGCCAGCTCCTGCAGGCTCAGCGTCGCGCGGCGCGCGGTCACGGTGAAGCCGGAGCCGCGCCGCGCCTGGATGTGGCCGGAAGCGACCAAGCGCTCATAGGCCTCGACGATGGTGGATTTGCTGACGCCGAACTCGCCGGCGGCGCTGCGGATGGAGGGCAGGCGCGCGCCCGGCGCCAGCGCGCGCGCCTCGATCCGCGCCAGGATGGCGGCGCCGATTTTCTCGGTGAGCGTGGGTGAGGCAACTGTCATAGTATCCGTACCAGTACAGTCTGCAAGATTGTAACGCAGCTGTCCCTGGGTTGGCGAGCGCAACGTCGGCATCGTCACACGCGCATGAACTCCCTCCCCCAAGCTGGGGGAGGGTCGGGGTGGGGGTTGTTCTCTCGAGCGAAGACTGCGCCGAGCTGAGCCGCCTCGCCCCCACCCTAACCCTCCCCCGCCTCGGGGGAGGGAACTCCGGTTGGATGGTGCGTATGACGTCGGTCAATCTTGCAAGTGAACACCGAGCGAGCGACTGGACTGCCTGGGCGCATGGGATGGCCGGCATGCTGATCTTCTCTGCCTCGCTGCCGGCGACGCGGGTGGCGGTTGAAGCCCTGGATCCGTGGTTCGTGACTGCAGGGCGCGCGCTCATCGCGGGGCTGCTGGCGGTGGGCGCGCTGTTGGTGTTGCGTGCGCCGCTGCCGGCGCGTGCCGACTGGCGCGATCTAGCGCTCGCCGCGTTCGGCGTGGTTGTGGGGTTCCCGCTCTTCTCCGCACTTGCGCTCAAATTCGTACCGGCCAGCCACGTGATCCCCTTCAACGGCCTACTGCCGCTGGCGACTGCCGGCTTTGCCGCGCTGATCGGGCAGGATCGGCCGCGCCCGTTGTTCTGGGTGTTCGCGGTGATGGGTTCGGGCCTCGTCGCGGGCTACGCGTGGGTTTCCGGCGGACTGGAGTTCGAACTGGCGGACCTCTTCATGCTGGCGGCAATCGTCACCTGCGGCATGGGCTATGCCTATGGCAGCCGGCTGACCAAGCGCCTCGGCAGCGTCGCGGTCATCTCCTGGGCCCTGGTGGTCTCGCTGCCGCTGGCAGTGGTGGGATCGGTGCTGTTCTGGCCGGCAACGATCGCCTCAGCCCCGGCCAGCGCCTGGGCGGGCTTCGCCTATGTCTCGGTGTTCTCGATGTTCGTCGGGTTCCTGTTCTGGTACCGCGGCCTTGCCCTTGGCGGGGCGGCGCGCGTCGGGCAAGTGCAATTGCTGCAAGTCTTCGCCGGCCTCGGCCTCGCGGCGCTGCTGCTGGGAGAGCCGGTCGGGGTCGGCACCTGGGCGGTGGCGGCGGGCGTGGTGGTGAGCGTGTTCGCGGCCAAGCGCGTCGCCTAAAGCGTAGGTGCCGGCCGAAAATGTAGCAGTACACAGCCTGCGGCAGGCCTGAAATGCAGGATTCGGCGTTGCGTAGAACGGCCACGGCCATTAAGGTCCCGCCCGCTTTTCCACCATCCCGCCGAGACCGATCATGTCCTTCATCGCCGAACGTCTGGACCGCATCAAACCCTCGCCCACCATCGCCGTCACCAGCAAGGCGCGGGAGCTGAAGGCGGCGGGCCGAGATGTCATCGGCCTGGGAGCCGGCGAGCCGGACTTCGACACGCCGGACAACATCAAGCAGGCCGCGATCAAGGCGATCATGGCCGGCGACACCAAATACACCGACGTCGACGGCACCGCGGCGCTGAAGAAGGCGATCTGCGCCAAGTTCAGCAGAGAGAACAACCTCGACTACAAGCCGGAGCAGATCACCGTCGGCACCGGCGGCAAGCAGGTGCTGTTCAACGCGCTGGCGGCGACGCTGAATGCCGGCGACGAGGTGATCATCCCGGCGCCGTACTGGGTGTCCTATCCGGACATGGTGCTGCTGTGCGAAGGCAAGCCGGTATTCGTGCCGTGCGGCGAGAACAGCGGCTTCAAGCTGAGCGCAGAGGCGTTGGAGAAAGCGATCACGCCCAGGACCAAGTGGGTGATCCTGAACTCGCCGTCCAATCCGACCGGCGCGGCCTACACGCGCGCGGAGCTGAAGGCGCTGACCGACGTGCTGCTCAAGCATCCGCATGTCTGGGTCATGACCGACGACATGTACGAGCACCTGGTCTACGACGGCTTCCAATTCTCGACGCCGGCCGAAGTGGAGCCGAAGCTCTATGACCGCACGCTGACCGTGAACGGCGTCAGCAAGGCCTATTGCATGACCGGCTGGCGCATCGGCTACGGTGGCGGTCCGGTCGCGCTCATCAAGGCGATCGCGAAGATGCAGTCGCAGTCGACGTCCAATCCGTCCTCGATCTCGCAGGCTGCCGCGGTCGAGGCGCTGAGCGGCCCGCAGGACTTCATCCCGGTGCACAATGAGAGCTTCAAAGCGCGCCGCGACATGGTGGTGGAGATGCTGAACAAGGCGCCGGGCATCCGCTGCCACAGGCCGGAGGGCGCGTTCTACGTCTATCCGTCCTGCGCCGGCGCGATCGGCAAGAAGACGCCGCAGGGCAAGGTGATCGAGACCGACGACGATTTCGTCACGTATCTTCTCGAGGCGGAAGGCGTCGCAGCGGTGCAGGGCTCGGCGTTCGGGCTGTCACCCTTCTTCCGCATCTCGTACGCGACGTCCACCGAGGCGCTGCGCGAGGCGTGCACCCGCATCATCCGGGCGTGCGAAGCGCTGAAGTGACGAAGACGGCTGCGGCGTCGCGAGGCCGCAGCACTTTGTAACAATTCTAAATCACTTGCTGGCGACAATAGGGGAGCGCAATAATGGCGCTTCCCCTCAATCGGACAGGTGAGCCATGGAAATCGACATCGGCATTTCGAAGAAGGACCGCAAGGCGATCGCGGACGGTCTCAGCAAGCTGCTGGCGGATACCTACACGCTGTATCTGAAGACCCATAACTTCCACTGGAACGTGGAAGGGCCGATGTTCAACACTTTGCATCTGATGTTCGAGACGCAATACAACGAACTGGCGCTGGCGGTCGACGCGATCGCCGAGCGCATCCGCGCCCTCGGCCATCCGGCGCCGGGCTCCTACGCAGCCTATGCCAAGCTCTCCTCGATCAAGGAAGAGACGGGCCAGCCCAGAGCCGAGGAGATGATTCGGCAACTGGTGGATGGGCAGGAAGCGGTCGCCCGCACGGCCCGTGCCGTGTTTCCGGCTGCCGAGAAGGCGGGTGACGAGCCGACGGCGGACCTGCTGACCCAGCGCCTGCAGATCCATGAAAAAACGGCATGGATGTTGCGCGCCCTGCTGAGCAAATAGCCCAAATTCTCAATCCATTGTGACTTGCGATGAGCGGCGAGGCCGCCCATTGTTTTTGTGGCTGCGATCCTCTTCCGAGGAGCCATTGGCATGTACATCAAGATCAAGCGCGGTTGGGAACTTCCGGAGCACCTGGCGACGCCGGAGCACGTGTTCTTCAATCGGCGCAAGTTCCTGACCACCAGCGCCGCAATCGGCGCGATGACCATCCTGTCCGCGTGCGAGGAGAAGCAGGGGGCACAGGCGGGATCGAGCGCCGCGCCGGCCGAGCAGGATCCATCGGCCTCGCTCTATCCGTTCAAGCGCAACGAGACCTACAAGCTCGACCGCGACATCACTGACGAGCAGTGGGCGACGACGTACAACAACTACTACGAATTCAGCTCGGGCAAGCGCCTGGTCGAAGAAGCACAGGCCCTGCCGATCCGGCCATGGGTGCTGACGATCGATGGCATGATCGACAAGCCGATGCAGATCGGCATCGACGACCTTATGAAGAAGATGCCGCTGGAAGAGCGGCTCTATCGCCATCGCTGCGTCGAGACCTGGTCCATGGCGGTGCCGTGGAGCGGCTTCGCGCTGAAGGAGCTGGTGAAGCTGGTCGAACCCAAGGCCGAAGCGAAATACCTGCGGCTCGAGACCTTCATGAATCCGGAAGTTGCGGGCGAACAAAAGATCCCGTTCTATCCCTGGCCCTATGTCGAAGGTCTCACCATCGAAGAGGCGAAGAACGATCTGGCTTTCATGGTGACCGGCATGTACGGCAAGCCGGCGCCGAAACAAAACGGCGCGCCGCTGCGCATTGCGCTGCCGTGGAAATACGGCTTCAAGTCCGGCAAGGCGCTGGTGAGGATCACCTTCACCGACGAGCGGCCGGTGAATTTCTGGCAGGCGCTGCAGGCCAACGAATACGGCTTCTGGGCCAACGTCAATCCGGAAGTGCCGCATCCGCGCTGGAGCCAGGCGACCGAACGCGTGCTCGGTAGCGACGAGCCGCGGCCGACCCTGCTCTATAACGGCTACGCGGAGTTCGTGGCGCCGCTCTACGCCAACCTGCAGAACGAAAAGCTGTTCATGTGACCTCTGTCAGCGCGAGACGGATTGCCTGCTCGACGGGAGAGTAGGCACCGTCGGGGCGATTGAGGCGCAAGGGTTCTGCCGGAAAGAGCGGCGGTTGCGCCATGAAACGCGGCTGCGTGCCGCGGTGCGGCTGGGCGGCGTGGACAAGGAACGGATGGCAGAGATAGACGGTGCCAGCCTCTCCGGTCGCCAGCGCTTCCGGTCGCTGGGCAGATTCGGCGAAGCCGTTGCCTGCCAACTCCTTCAAGGAAGCACCCTGCTCGCCGAACGGAGTCAGGCGCCGCGCGATGTCGCGGTGCGAGCCGACGCGGATACGGGTCGGCGCATCGTCGTCGCCAACGTCGGAGAACAGGAGCAGCATCAGCAGGGCGCGTCCCCTGGATGATACGTTCGCATGCCAGGACAGGTAGTCCGTCGGACTGCTGCCTTCGCCGGCGAAGCTCGCGTCGATATGCCAGCCGGTATCCCCCGGATCGTCAGGGGAGGGAAAGCGGATGGGGAATGTCCCCAGGCTCCAGCGCGGCACCCAGCAGCCCTTTCCCACGAGCTGGTCGAACGCGTCGCGCAGGACGGGCGTGTTGATCGCGTCCGCGAACGGCGGGCCGGCATACTCGCCCAGCCGGACCACCGGCCTGGTCCAGGTGCGCGTATCATCGGGATCGCAGCCGGTATCTCGCCACAAGATGGCGCGGGCGGCTGCCGCGAGTGCCGGCGGAAAGGCGCGCTCGATCCGCAGGAAGCCGTTCTCGATGAAGTCGCGCACATCGGCGTCGGTCAGTCCGGCCTGGTGCATGGAAAAAAAATAGGGTGGCGGATGGCGTGCTCAAAGGCCGCTCTTGCCCGCGGCAAATCCGGTGTAAACTAGGGTTGTGACCGGCTACCTGCGGAGCCCTTGCCCATGAAAGAAGACCACCGCGAAAAAGCCAGGATGGCGCTGGAGCGCTTCCGTAAGGAAGTGCGGGAGGCCGGCTTTTCGGAGGATGAACTTAGCGACATCCTGGGCCACATCTCCGCCCTGGAGCAGGAGGTGAGGGCGCCGCAGCCGGACACGGCGGCCATGAAGTCCTCAACCCAGGCGCTGGACGACATCACCCATTCGCCGGAGGTGACCAACGCGCTCGCCCGGGTGGTACGGTTCTTCAATTCGATCGGGATCCAGTAACCCCCCTCAGCCAAGAAAGGTACTCGTGACGCCGCATCAAGCGAGAATCTGCAAGGGCTGCTGGCAGCAGATGCACGTGCCGGTACCCTTGAAGGGTGTGCTTTCGGTGCCGTTCCGCCTGTTCGGCATTCGTCCGAGCCGGATGAACCCTAATACCTGCACGATCTGCGAGCTGATGTTCACGAAGGTGATGAAGGCCCGGAAGATCACGATCGATGCGACCATCCTGTTTGCTGATCTCAGAGGCTACACCAGCCTTTCCCAGTCCCAGTCTTCGGAAGCCGTCTCAGGACTGCTGGATGCCTTCTACGACGAATGCGCACACGCCATCTGGGAACGCGACGGTCTGCTCAACAAGACGATCGGGGACGCCGTCATGGCGATCTTCAACTTCCCCATCGGGCAGGGCGACCATCCGAGGCAGGCCGTGCTCGCAGCGCAGGAGATCCAACGGCGCTGGAACGCCAGGCGGCTCGGCGAGGAACTCGGCCTCGCCCGCGCAGAGCTGGGGGTCGGCATCGGAATCCACTGCGGGGAACTCAGCTTTGGGGAGTTCGGCCGGTCGCATCGCGACCTGACCGCAATCGGGACCGTCGTGAACCTCGCGTCTCGAGTGCAATCGGCGGCCGCAGCGGGTGAAATCCTGGTCACGCAGGCGGTCTATGAACGCGCCCAGGCCGAATTGGCTGGCAGCCCGCCTCAGCAGCGTGAGCTCAAGGGTTTCGAGGGGCCTACGCTCTATGCCGCCTGAAAGAAAGCCGGCCAAGCGGTCATGGGCTCCTCGACCCAGGCGCTCGACGACATCACCCATTCGCCGGAGGTGACCAACGCGCTCGCCCGCGTGGTACGGTTCTTCAATTCGATCGGGATCCAGTAGGAAGAAATTATCAGGGCTGGAAGAGCAGCAAGTAAACTCCAGCGGGGCGGTAGCCCGCTGGCAGTACCCTGATATCCGCCACACATTGGGCAAGCTCGGCCGAACATGGACATGAAGCGCGCCAGCCACTAATAATCGTAGATACGCATCCAACAGGGGGATGGCTGCGTGACCCTTCCGACCGGCCAATCCGGGTCTCGTGCACCTTTTGCGCCGGGTGCGCTTGCGCGCTGCGTGGCACGCTTGCGCTCTGTCGCCCGGCGCCTCCGCTCCCTCGTCTTGGCCCCCATCATCGGCGGGATCAAGCGCCGAGTCGAAAAATTGCGGGACAAGGTCAGACGTCTCGATCAACGGATCGCTCCTTTGCCGGGCGAGGTTCAACGCCTGAAGGCTGAGTTGCAAAGCGTATCCTCCGCAATGCAAGGCAAGAGCCGCGAACTTGAAGCAAGTCTATTGGCGCTGCAGCAGGAGGCTAAGTCGCTTCGCCGCGATAATGCGCGGCTATCCGAGCAATCCGTATTGCTGGAACGATTGTTGATCGGTGTGTCCGGCGCCGCTGTGGGCACATCTCATGTGTCCTCTTCAAACCCGGTCGTTTCCGTGATCATGCCGACACGGCAGCGGGCGCACGTGTTGGGGCGTGCGGTACGCAGTGTCCTGTCTCAGACCTTCCGCCAATGGGAACTGATCATCGTCGATGACGGCAGCGATGATCATGGCGATCCGTCGCTTGCCACGCTGTTCACCGATCCGCGCATCTTCGTCCATCCGCGGCCGTTCGAGGGTGCGGCTTCGGCACGGAATTTCGGGCTGCAACGGGCGCGCGGGGAATTGATCGCCTATCTTGATTCCGACTGCGCTTGGTTCCCGGGCTTCCTTGCCGCTGCGGTGAACGCGTTCGCCGACGACAGTGTCGATCTCGTCTATGGTGCCCTCGTTACCAGCGAGCATGGATTGAACGGGAGACGGACTCTCTTCGACCGCTTCGATCGGGCCGGTCTGTTGCGCGGCAATTTCATCGACCTGAATGTGGTCGTGCACCGGCGCGTGCTGGTTGGGCGCTACGGCGGGTTTGACGAGAGCCTGACCCGGCTGATGGATTGGGATCTGCTGCTCCGCTACACGGCTGACCGCGCGCCCCTTGAACTGCCGGTTATCGCTGCCGAATATGGCGGCGGACTGAAGGATCGGATCACTCGGATTGCCACCCTGGGAGACAATGCATTCAAGATCAGGCAGAAGTGGCAGACCATTCCCGCAGTAGCCAAGGACCTGCGCGTTCTCTACGTCATCTGGCACTATCCGCAACTCAGCGAGACCTACATCGAAACCGAGATCAGGGGCATGCTTCGCTGGGGCGTGACGGTGGAGGTGTGGTGCGAGACTGGTCCTGCCGCATCCTATCCGCCGAGCGTTCCGGTGCATCGCGGCAGCTTGGCAGAGGCCATCGAGAAGGTGCGTCCGCACCTCCTGCACATTCACTGGATTACCTTCGGCCGAGAACAGATCGAGACGTTCGCCCGGTTCGGCCTGCCGATCACCGCGCGCGCCCATGGCTTCGAATTCAGTGCTGCCGCCATGAACCGCATACTGGAATGGCCCTGGCTCAGGCGGCTTTACCTCTTCCCGCATCAGGTGCCCGCTGACCGACCCGATCCGCGCATCCGCATGATCAGAAGCGCATTCGACAGCCGGCTTTTCGCGCCGAACGCGAGGAAGAATCGGCACCTTGCAGTGCGGACCGGCGCGGCTCTGCCGAGCAAGGATCTCCAGTTCTGCTTCGAGCTTGCGAAGCGGGTTCCCGATGTCCGCTTTGTGGTCGCCGCCGTCACCTGCAAAAAGGCTGAAGGATATGTCGATCGACTGAAGGAGGACTGGGCCGACTCGGGCACGCCCTGTGAGCTCATGTTCGATGTTCCGCGCGAGGAAATCGCCAAGCTCGTTGGCCAGGCCGGCATCTACCTGCATACGCTCCATCCGCCGGGCCATCCGAAGGGAACGGCCATTGGGATGCCGGTATCAATTGCCGAGGCGATGGCGACCGGGGCGCATGTCCTGTTCCGCGACCTGCCGGAACTGCGCGGTTACGTCGAAGATGCGGGAACCCCCTATACCGATATGGACAGCGCTGCCGAAGCCGTTGCCCGGATAGCCGGGATGGCCGATGATGCGTGGCGGCCGCTTTACATCCGCTCAGTCGACCGCGCCTTTTCCCTGCACGCCGATGCTGACGTCTACAGACCGGTCGTGAAGGATTGGTGCGAGATCGCATTTGCGGCAATTGGCGCTGCCGGTGCGCAAACGCCTGACGGCGGCACGGGCAGCAACATGACGGCCGAGGGTATTTCGATGGTTGGGTGACGCTCAAAAAAAATGCCGGGTCCGAAGACCCGGCAAGTTAAACAGGGAGGCTTTACGTCTGGGAGACGTAGGATCCGAAGACCCTCATACCTAACCGTTGCAGCTAGGTATTCTGACTGGAGCATTCAAGCTCCGAAACTCTTCGGGCCAGCGCCGTTGCAAACCGGCAACAGTGTTGCTGACCAACACAAACACACAATATGGAATGAACCGACTCGAGCACTAGCCAAAAATGCACATATGAAGCATGCAGATGCTGCATAGCTGTTTTATCATTCCGTTACAGGAGCTTAGGCTAAGCCAGGCAGCTATGCGTCGATGTGTAAAATCCGGCGAATCGTCGGCGACTCCGACGAATCGGCAGCGCTTCTGGCGGCCGCCGCCGCCGGCTGTTATGTAGGGATTAACCACGACTCGGTCACAGGGAAGGCCTCGGAGCGTCCACATGATCTATCTCGTTGCGATCGTCCTGCCCCCGTTGGCGCTGCTGATCTATGGGAAGATCTTCCAAGCGATCTTCAATTTTCTGATCTGCGTGCTCGCGATCGTGCTGGGCCTGATCTTCATTCTGCTGCCCGGGGCACCCTTTATCGTGCTGTGGGGCATCGCGGTCGTGCATGCCGTGCTGGCGGTCAATTCCGCCAAGCAGGACGAGCGCGCGCGTCAGGTCGCGGATTCCATGCGGGGGCGGCGCTAGGGTATCATCCTGCGATGGGCCCCGGTCGCTGTCGGCCAGCGGGTCCAATGACCTGGGGATAACGCTGCTCAGCGATCGGCGAAGTGCATGGGAACTACGCCTGCTGCTGGCGTTTACGCTGGCTGCCCTGATCTACAGCGGGATCACGCCGTACGATCGGCTGACCTGGGCCATGGAAGTCTCCTGGGTGGTCGTGGGTATCCCGCTGCTGATCGCCACGCGGCCGGCATTTCCGCTGACGCCGCTGCTCTATCGCCTGCTGTTCGTGCATGCGCTGATCCTGATTCTCGGCGGCTATTACACCTATGCGCGGGTGCCGCTGGGCTTCTGGTTCGGGGATTTGTTCGGGCTGACGCGCAACCACTATGACCGCCTGGGTCACCTGGCGCAGGGCTTCATACCGGCGATCCTGGTGCGGGAGATCCTGTTCCGCCTTTCGCCGCTCGCCCGGAGCAAATGGCTGCCGGTCCTCGTTGTTTCGGTCTGCCTGGCCTTCAGCGCATTCTTCGAGATGATCGAGTGGGCGAGCGCGCTCATCCTGGGCGCCGATGCGGCAGCCTATCTCGCGACACAGGGCGATCCCTGGGATACCCAGGCAGACATGCTCTGCGCCCTCATTGGGGCAATAGTTGCGCTCGCTTTGCTGAGTCGGCGCCACGACCGCGAGTTAGGCGCGCTGATTGCGCAGCCCACCTGAGACGGCATCACCGCCGCGCTAAGTCGTCATCTTGCTTTCGGCGACTTTGCGCAGCAGGAAGTCGCGGAAGACCTGGATGCGCTTCGAGTTCCGGAGCTCTTCCGGATAGACGAAGTAGGCGTCGATGCGCGGGCCCTGCAGCTCCGGCAGCACGCGCACCAGGGCGCTCGATTCCAGGGTCATGAACTCCGGCAGCGAAGCCAAGCCGAGCCCGCTCTGCACCGCGCGCAGGATGGCGTAGGTACTGTTGACGCGCAGGATCGGCTTGCGCTGGTGATCCTTCTTGGTACCGGCGCGCAGCAGCCAGTCGACATTCGGCACCGGCGGCTTGGTCGTATCTTCGCCATAGACGATGATGCGATGACTATCCAGCTCCTCCGGCATCTTCGGGATGCCGTGGCGCTTGATGTAGGTCGGCGAGGCGTAGCAGCCGAGATGCACCGTCATCAGGTGGCGCTGGATCAGCTCCGGCTGGCGCGGCGGCTGCATGCGGATGGCGACATCGGCTTCGCGCATGGACAGATCGAGCTCGCGATCCTCCAGCACCAGGTCGACCTGGACGTCGGGGTAGTGCTCGATGAACTCGCCCAGCACCGGCGTGAGCCATGACGAACCGAATGCCTGGGTCGCCGTCACCTTGAGCTGGCCCTTGGGCCTATCCTTGCTCTCCGCCAGCTGCGCTTCCGCCATGGCGAGCTTCGAGAACACCTCGTGCGAGGTGCGATAGAGCAATTCGCCCTGTTCCGTCAGGATCAGGCCGCGCGCATGGCGATGGAACAAGGAGACGTTGAGGCTCTCCTCGAGCGAGCTGATCTGGCGCGAGACCGCCGATTGGCTGAGATTCAGCGTTTCGCCGGCGTGGGTGAAACTGCCAGCCTCGGCGACCGCATGAAAGATCCTGAGCTTGTCCCAATCCATCATGATGCCGCCGCGGCGCTCATGCTACTCGGCCGCCGCGGCGGGCTGGAGCTCGTTCTTCACCAGGAACTTGTCGGCTTCCAGGGCCGCCATGCAGCCCATGCCGGCGGCTGTCACGGCCTGACGGAACACCTTGTCCTTCACGTCGCCTGCGGCGAACACGCCGGGTACGGCAGTGGCCGTGCTGTCTGGCTGGGTGATGATGTAACCCTCGTTGTCGAGCTGCAGCTTGCCCTTGAAGAGCTGGGTTGCCGGATCGTGGCCGATGGCGACAAACAGGCCGTCGACCGCGAGGTCGCGCGTATCGCCGGTCTTCACGTTCTTGATACGCACACCGGTGACGCCCGGCGGATCGCCGGCGCCCAGCACTTCCTCCACCACGCTATCCCAGACCACGTCGATCTTGGGATTGGCGAACATGCGCTCCTGCATGATGCGTTCGGCGCGCAAGGTATCGCGGCGGTGGATCAGCGTGACCTTGGTCGCGTGCTGGGTCAGGTAGATCGCTTCCTCGACGGCAGTGTTGCCGCCGCCGACGATCGCAACCTCCTTGCCGCGGAAGAAGAACCCGTCGCACGTGGCGCAGGCGGAGACGCCGAAGCCCTGGAACTTCTTTTCCGACGGCAGGCCGAGCCAGCGCGCCTGGGCGCCGGTGCAGATGATCAGGGTCTCGCCCATATAGACATCACCGGAATCGCCCACGGCGCGGAACGGCCGGCGGCTCAGGTCGACATCGACGATCGTGTCAAAGATGAGTTCGGTCCCGACATGGCGGGCCTGGGCCTCCATCTGCTCCATCAGCCAGGGGCCCTGGATGACGTCGGCGAAGCCGGGATAATTCTCGACATCGGTGGTGATGGTCATCTGGCCGCCCGGGGTCAGCCCCTGGACCAGGATCGGTTTCAGGCTCGCACGTGCGGCATAGACGGCGGCGGTATAGCCGGCCGGGCCGGAGCCGATGATCAAGACCTTGGTGAGAAATTCCTTTGGCGCAGACGTGGGCATGGGCGCGAATCCGAAGCTATGCGTTTCGAGCAAGTCTCCAACATAAGATGGGGTGCGGTCAGGCACAAGTTAATGCCGGCACCGCATAGGCCCTGGATAATCTGCGAAACCATCTTGGCGAAAAAATATTGCGCGGGTAATATAATTACAAAAGGTTCAAAGTATTTCGGGGAGATCGGTTATGCGGCGCGCCAAACTGGACAGAATCGATCTTCATATCCTGGCTGATCTGCAAGCCGACGGGCGGATGACGAATGTCGATCTGGCCGAACGCGCCGGGATTTCGGCGCCGCCGTGCCTGCGACGCGTGCGCGCGCTGGAGCAGGCGGGGTTCATAAAGGGCTATCATGCGGAGATCAATGCCGAGGCGATGGGTTTTGGCGTCACCATTTTTGCCCATGTCGGGCTGGTCAGCCAAGCGGAGAACGATCTCAAGGCATTCGAGGATCTCGTGCGCTCCTGGCCGCAGGTCCGCGAGTGCCACATGTTGGCGGGGGAAACCGACTTCATCCTGAAAGTCGTCGCGCACGACTGGGATGATTATCAGCGGTTCCTCACCACCCAGCTGACACCAGCGCCCAATGTCAGCCACGTCAAGTCCGCGCTCGCCATCCGCTGCAGCAAGCATGAGCCGGGCGTGCCCATCGATCTGGACGAGAAGCCGGTTCGCCGGCAGGCGCGCGCCTAGGCCAACTCGCGTGCTGTCAGCTGCGCTTCGAGCTCGGCGATCCGCGCGAGCATCGCGGCGCTCGCCGCCTCGACCTCTTCGAGCGTGAAGAGCTGCGGGATGTGGCTCGGACAATTGATGTCCCAGGCGACCACGTGGAAGCGGATAGCCCGCGAGACGTAGATGGCATTGTTCGGCGGCATCAAAGAATCGAGCAGGTCGCGATCGTCCTCGACCAGCTCCGCCTCGCCCCAGATCTTCACGCGCTGTCGCTCGGCGTAGTTGATGGCAAGGATGGTTGCCTTCGGGTTCTCCGCGAGATTGCCGAGCGTGATGTACTGCTTGTTGCCCGGATAATCGGCGAAAGCGATTGTGTGCCGGTCGAGCGTGCGCACGAAGCCTTTCGGCCCGCCGCGATGCTGCACATAGGGCCAGCCGGACTTCGCCGCGGTGGCGAACAGAATCGAGGTGCGCTCCGCCAGATAGGCGCTGAGGCCATCGGTCACCTCGGTGTTGCGCGCCTCACGTTCCAGCTCCGCATTGCGCTCACGCGTGCCCAGACGCTGTTGCATGGCCTTGACCGATTTGGAATAGGCAAGCTCGGTGAAGTTGCGAATCGCCATGGGGCGCCTCAGTCGTTATGGTCTGCAGCCGAGGCGAGCTTACAGAAAGCGGAATAGCAACAGAACTATGCAGAACAAGCAGCATTTCGGCGTGATCGGAGCGGGCGTGGTCGGCGCCGGGATTGCGTGGCATCTGGCGAAGCGTGGCCATCGCGTGACCCTGCTGGAGCAAGGGTCGGTGCCCAATCCGATTAGCGCCTCGTTCGATCAGCATCGCCTGACCCGGCGCATGTACCCTGGGCAGCCGCATTATGCGCGTCTGATGGACGAGTGCTACGCGGCATGGGCCGATCTGTTCGCGGCGATGGGCGAGGACCACCTGGAACGCTGCGGTGCCTTGTCGTGCTCGGCCATCGTCGGCGATTGGGCGGATCGTGGCCGCAAGGTGCTGGATGAGGTCGGCGCCCGTTACGAGCTGCTGTCCGGCAGGGACGTGGAACAACGCTATCCCTTTCTGACGCCAGGCCGCATTCGCTGGGCGGTGCTGGAACCAGATGGCGGCGTGCTGCTGGCGGACCGAATCACCACGGACCTCGCACGGCTGTGCGCGCACGCGGATGTCGAAGTCAGGGCCAACACCCGCGTGACCAGCGTGAAGAAGGAAACCGGCACTGCAGTGACGGAAACAGGCGACGAGTTCACGTTTGACAAGTTGGTGGTGGCGACCGGTGCGTGGATTCCGCAGGTGCTGCCGGACTTGGGCAGCGAGGTCGGCCCGTGCCGCAACGTCATGGTCTATTTCGATCCGCCGGCGGAATTCGCCGAAGCCTGGAAGAAGGCGCCGGCGATCATCGACTTCGGTGGCCCGGAAGAGGTATGGGGCGCGCCACCGGTCCGTGGTACCGAGCTGAAGCTGGCCGATATCGGCGTGCGTGGCAGTGCTGAAGCCGGGTCGCGCGCGGAAGCCAGCGCCGGCGAACTGTCGACCATCCGGCAGAACTTGGCGGGCGTGCTCAAGGATTTCGACCGCTACCGGCTGAAGCGCAGCATGGTGTGCTGGAACCACGATTCCCCGGACTCGCGCTTCATGCTGAAGCGCGACGGGCGCGTGGTGATGGTGAGCGCCTGTGCGGCCCACGGCTTCAAGTTCGGCGCCTGGTCGGCATCGTGGGCGGCGAAGGCACTGGCCGAGGAAGTTCCCTTCGACAAGGCGGCGCGGCATATGGCTGGGTTGGATCAATAGGAGAGAGCATGTTTGATCTTTGGCATTTCATTCTGTTTCTCTCTGCCGCCGGTGTGCTGGCGCTCATGCCGGGGCCGGGCATCTTCTATGTGGCGGCGCGCACGCTCGCGGGTGGGCGCGGGGAGGGGCTCGCGTCCAGCTTCGGTACGGGGCTCGG
The DNA here is from genome assembly GCF_003574735.1 of Dongia deserti. Classification (GTDB taxonomy): domain Bacteria; phylum Pseudomonadota; class Alphaproteobacteria; order Dongiales; family Dongiaceae; genus Dongia_A; species Dongia_A deserti. The sequence goes on along the minus strand of NZ_QORW01000010.1, from coordinate 50,065 downwards.
CGGTTTCGTGCACATCATCGGCGGCGCGATCGGCGTGTCCGCGATCGTGATGGCGAGTGCCGAGGCCTTCACCGCGCTCAAGATCGTCGGCGCGCTTTATCTCGTCTATCTCGGTATCAAGACTTGGCGTGAAGCCGGCGCAGCACCGGAACTGGGAAACGGCCCGGCCATGGGCGTGCGGCGCGCCTTCAAGGAAGGCGTGATCGTCGAAGCGCTCAATCCAAAAACCGCGGCCTTCTTTCTCGCCTTCCTGCCGCAATTCGTGGTGCCGGCAGAAGGCCATGTGGCGCTGCAGTTCATCGTGCTGGGGACGATCTCGGTATTCCTGAATACCGCCGTCGATGTGGTGGTGACCTACGCCGCGTCAGCCGTGCGCGATCGCTTGGCCGCGCGGCCCGCCATCATCCGTCGTATGCGTCAGAGCTCCGGCGGGATTCTGTGCGCGCTGGGCGTCACGCTCGCGCTGACGAAACGGCCAGCGTGAGCATGCCGAGATTTCAGATCGTCACTTCTTGAACGCAACCTTCGAGATCTCGTAGGAGCGAGAGCCGCCGGGGGTGGTCACCTCGACGGAATCGCCGACCGACTTGCCGACCAGCGCGCGCGCCAGCGGCGAGGTGATCGCCAGGCGCTTCGCCTTGATGTCGGCTTCGTCCTCGCCGACGATCTGGTAGACGGACTTTTCCTCGGTGTCCTCGTCGATCAGGGTCACGACGGCGCCGAACTTGACCTGCTTACCGGACAGCGTCGCCGGGTCGATGACTTCCGCGCGGCTGATCTTGTCCTCGAGCTCGGCCAAGCGGCCCTCGATGAAACTCTGGCGTTCGCGCGCTGCGAGGTATTCGGCGTTCTCTGAAATGTCGCCATGCTCGCGCGCTTCGGCAATGGCGCGAATAACGTCAGGGCGCGCCACGGCCTTCAAGTGCTTCAGTTCCTCTTCCAGGCGGGCGTAGCCGTCCGCCGTCATTGGGATCTTGGTCATCGCTCTAATACCCAAACAGCAAAAAGACCCCCGCGGGCGGCCTAGCTCTCTTGGCTACGGCATCGTCCGGTGGGTATTGGATCGGCGGGGTTAAAAGTTAACGCGCCGCCGGTTGCTCAGACGTCAGAAAATAAGACTGAAGCGGGGCGACTTCAAGCGCTCCCTTGCTCAGCTCCGCGATCGCCCCGACCGCCGCCAGGATGCCGGAAACCGTTGTAAAATAAGGAATTCCGCCCATCAGAGCGGTCCTCCGCAGGGCGAAGGAATCGGCGATCGACTTGGCCCCGGCAACGGTGTTGAAGACCAGCCTAACCTCGCCCCGCTGCATCGCCTCAACGATATGGGGGCTGCCTTGGTGCACCTTGTTGATGGCGCGGACGGCGAGGCCCAGGTTGCGGAAATAGGCGGCGGTGCCGGGCGTGGCGATGACGTCGAAACCGAGCTCCAGCAATTTGCGAATGGGTTCCACGATCGCTGGCTTGTCCTTGTCCTTGATCGACACGAACACGGTGCCGGAGCGCGGCAGGTTCTGACCCGCTCCCAGCTGCGCCTTCAGGAAGGCACGGGCGAAGTTGGAATCGAGGCCCATGACTTCGCCGGTCGATTTCATCTCCGGGCCGAGGATGATGTCGACACCGGGGAAGCGGGCGAAGGGGAACACGGCCTCCTTCACCGCCATGTGCGGGCGCTTGCTGAGGTTGAGATTGAACGTGGAGAGTTTCTCCCCCGCCATGACGCGCGCGGCGATCTTGGCGATCGGCAAACCGGTCGCCTTGGCCACGAACGGCACGGTGCGGCTGGCGCGCGGATTGACCTCCAGCACATAGATGTCCCGGCCCTTGATCGCGAACTGCACGTTCATGAGGCCGACGACATTGAGGCCCTTGGCGAGCGACACAGCTTCGCGGCGGATTTCCGCGATCACCTGCAGCGGCAGCGAATAGGGCGGCAGGGCGCAGGCGCTGTCGCCGGAGTGGATGCCGGCTTCCTCGATGTGCTCCATGATGCCGGCGACGTGCACATCCGTACCGTCGGCCAGCGCGTCGACGTCCACCTCGATCGCGTCCTCGAGATAGGAGTCGATCAGCACCGGATTGTCGCCGCTCACCTGCACGGCCGTGCGCATGTAGCGGCGCAGCGCCTGCGGCTCATGCACGATCTCCATGGCGCGGCCACCAAGCACATAGGACGGGCGGATCACAACGGGATAGCCGATGCGCTCCGCGATCTCCTCCGCTTCCTCCATCGAACGCGCGATGCCGTTCTCCGGCTGGCGCAGGCCGAGCTTCTTGAGCAATTGCTGGAACCGCTCGCGGTCTTCGGCAAGGTCGATGGCATCCGGCGAGGTGCCGAGAATTGGGATCTCGGCCTCCTCGAGCGCGGCCGCGAGCTTGAGCGGAGTCTGCCCGCCGAACTGCACGATGACGCCGAGCAAAGCGCCCTTGCGCTGCTCGACGCGCGCCAGCTCGATCACGTCCTCGGCTGTCAGCGGCTCGAAATAGAGCCGGTCCGACGTGTCGTAGTCGGTGGACACCGTCTCCGGATTGCAATTGACCATGATGGTCTCGATGCCGGCCTCGCGCAGCGCATAAGCGGCGTGGACGCAGCAATAGTCGAACTCGATGCCCTGGCCGATGCGGTTCGGCCCGCCGCCGAGGATGATGACCTTGCGCCGGTCACTGGGATCCGCCTCGCACTCCGGCGCGTCCCAGTCGGTGCCGGTCCAGCCCGTGCCCTCGTAGCAGGAATACATGTAGGAGGTCTGCGAGGCGAACTCCGCCGCGCAGGTATCGATGCGCTTGTAGACCGGGCGCACGTTCGCCTGGTGGCGCAGGGTGGACACGTCGTTCGGCTTCAGGCCGGCGAGCTTGGCAAGGCGCGCGTCGGAGAAGCCCATCTTCTTGAGGCGCAGCAGGCCCGCATGATCGTGCGGTAGGCCTTTTTGCTTGATCTCGGCCTCGGCCGCGATGATGCCCTCGATCTGGCGGAGGAACCAGGGATCGAATTTCGACGCGCCCTGGATTTCCTCGACGGTGAGGCCGCGGCGCAACGCTTCGGCGGCGCGGATCAGCCGGTCCGGCGTCGGGCGTGTCAGCTCCTTCAGAATTTCGGCTTTGTCATCCGGCAGCTCGACTTCGTCGAAGCCGGTCAGGCCGGTTTCCATGGAGCGCAGCGCCTTCTGCACCGATTCCTGGAAGTTGCGGCCGATGGACATGGCTTCGCCGACAGACTTCATGGACGTGGAGAGCAGGGCTTCCGCACCGGGGAACTTCTCGAAGGTGAAGCGCGGCATCTTGGTGACGACGTAGTCGATGGTCGGCTCGAACGAAGCCGGCGTCACTCGGGTAATGTCGTTGGCAAGCTCGTCCAGCGTGTAGCCGACCGCGAGCTTGGCCGCGACCTTGGCGATCGGGAAGCCGGTGGCCTTCGATGCCAGCGCGGAGGAGCGTGACACGCGCGGGTTCATCTCGATCACCACCAGCCGGCCGGTCTCCGGATGGACGGCGAACTGCACGTTGCTGCCGCCGGTGTCGACGCCGATCTCGCGCAGCACCGCGATCGAGGCGTTGCGCATCAGTTGATACTCTTTGTCCGTCAGCGTCAGCGCCGGCGCGACGGTGATGGAATCGCCCGTGTGCACCCCCATCGGATCGATGTTCTCGATCGAACAGACGATGATGCAATTGTCCGCGTGGTCGCGGACCACCTCCATCTCGAACTCCTTCCAGCCGAGCACCGATTCCTCGACCAGAACCTGTCCGACGGGCGATGCCTTGAGGCCACCCTCGACGATGCGGATGAAGTCCTCGCGGCTATACGCGATCCCACCACCGGTGCCGCCGAGCGTGAAGCTGGGGCGGATGACGGCAGGCAGGCCGACATCCACGAGCGTGTCGAGCGCCTCGTCGAGGCTGGAAACGAGCGCGCCCTTCGGGCTTTCGAGGCCGATGCGATCCATCGCCTTGCGGAACAGCAGGCGGTCCTCCGCCATGTCGATGGCTTCGGCATTGGCGCCGATCAGCTCGGCGCCGAGCTCCTTCAGCTTGCCCGAGCGGTGCAGCGCCATCGCGGTGTTCAGCGCCGTCTGCCCGCCCATGGTGGGCAGCACAGCGCCCGGCTTCTCCTTCGCAATGATGCGCGCCACAACGTCCGGCGTGATCGGCTCGATATAGGTCGCATCCGCCAGGTCCGGGTCGGTCATGATGGTGGCAGGGTTCGAGTTCACCAGGATCACCCGGTAGCCTTCCTGCCGCAGCGCCTTGCACGCCTGCGCCCCCGAGTAGTCGAACTCGCAGGCCTGACCGATGACGATCGGGCCAGCGCCGATGATGAGGATGGAGTGAAGGTCAGTGCGCTTGGGCATTCGGAATGTTCTCCAGTTGGCCCAAGGCCTCGGTGATGTTCAGAATGACGCCTTCGGTGTTCGCGAGGACATCGTTATTCCAGAAGCGCAACGTGCGACAGCCATGCGCGGTGAACCAGGCGTCGCGTGCGGCGTCGGTCGCGCTGTCGGCGTGTTGGCCGCCATCCACTTCCACAATGAGCTTGGCTTTCAAGCAGGCGAAATCAGCAATGTATGGGCCGATTGGGCACTGCTTGCGAAAGTGAAATCCACCGAGCTGCCCTTGCCTCAGATAGTGCCACAGTCTGCGTTCAGCGTCGGTCAAGGTCTGGCGCAACTTGCGTGCGCTCGCGAGCGATCGAGGCTGAGTCCGACGAGTCTTCGCCTCTGCGGTCACCGACAACCCCCATCCCAACCTTCTCCCAACTTAGAGGAGGACGCGTTCGTTTGTGGTCTCGCACAGTGAACTCCCTCACGTGGGCCGCAGGACGATCGCATGTGGCGGGTGAAGCATGAGATGCGATTCCCTCCCCCGAGGCGGGGGAGGGTTAGGGTGGGGGCGAGGCGGTTCAGCTTGGCCACGGCGTGCGGCGGGGAGAACAACCCCCACCCCAACCCTCCCCCAGCTTGGGGGAGGGAGAAATGCGACGTCCATAGGCCGGTGCGATAGCGCCCCGATCTGAGAAGCCGCGTCTCGCTGCTCGACTTCTTCCGCGTCATCACTTCCTCTTCTCCATCTTCTCCACGAAGCGGTGGAAGAGGTAGTGGCTGTCCATTGGCCCGGGGGAGGCTTCCGGGTGGTATTGCACGGAGAAGACGGGCTTGCCTTCGACCTCCAATCCCTCGACGCAGCCGTCGAACAAGGATTCGTGCGTGACTTTTACACTCGCCGGCAGACTCTCGCGCACCACGCAGAAGCCGTGGTTCTGGCTGGTGATCTCGACCTTGCCGGTGGTGAGATCCTTCACCGGGTGGTTGGCGCCGCGGTGGCCGCGGGCCATCTTCTCGGTCTTGCCGCCCAAGGCCAGCGCCAGCATCTGGTGGCCAAGGCAGATGCCGAAGATCGGGATATCGCGCTTCATCAGATCCTTGATCACCGGCACGGCATATTCGCCGGTGGCGGCGGGATCGCCCGGACCGTTGGCAAGGAACACGCCGTCGGGCTTGTGACGCAGCACGTCGTCGGTGGTCGCGGTTGCTGGCACCACAGTCACGTCACAGCCGGCGGCCGTCAGGCAGCGCAGGATGTTGCGCTTGGCGCCGTAGTCGATCGCGACCACCTTGAATCTCGGATCGGCGGCCTTGCCATAGCCGCGGCCCAGCGCCCACAGATTCTCGTCCCAGTGATAGGTCTGGCGGCAGGAGACATCCTTGGCGAGATCCATGCCTTCAAGGCCGGGCCACGCCTTCGCCTCCGCGATCAAGGCGGGGATGTCGAACTTGCCATCCTTGCGGTGCACGATGACGCCGTTCGGCGCGCCGCCATCGCGGATGCGCCGCGTCAGGCGCCGGGTGTCGATGCCGGCGATGGCAGGCAGGTTGTAGCGCCGCAGCCATTCGTCGAAGGATTGCAGGGCGCGCCAGCTCGACGGCTCGGTGATGTCGGTGGCGAGCACGCAGCCGCGCGCGGCCGGCGTCACCGTCTCGATATCCTCAACATTGGCGCCAACATTGCCGATGTGCGGGAACGTGAAGTTGATGATCTGCCCGGCATAGGAGGGATCGGTCATGATCTCCTGGTAGCCGGTCATCGAGGTGTTGAAGCACACCTCGCCCACCGCCTTGCCTTCGGCACCCAGGCCTCGGCCCTTCAGCACCGTTCCATCGCCCAAAACGAGAAGGGCGGTAGGCGCGTGCGTGTGATTGGTCGCTTGAGGAGCGCTCATGCCGATGGCCTTTGTGCGGAAAACCGTCGCTGGACCTTGCCAGCTCGGCGCGCCAGCCCGCTCCCCGGGGCGAACCCCAGGCGGGCGGTCATTCGACGATCGGCGAAGATCGCCGGTTTCTAAGCTGCGAATCCCCCTGCGTCAAGCGAATGTCCTGCTTTTTTTGGCGTGAAAACAGTAGATGTTTCAACCGTTTAGTCAGGACGACCTAAGCCGCCGGCAAAATTGCTTCGGCCTTTCAAATCCTGTAGTCTCCCCGCCTTTCGCTGATATCATTTCATTATTGGAGTCTCCATGTTGCGGCATCGCCTCAACGACGAACTGAAGGCGGCGATGAAATCGCGCGACCAGCGCGCGACCTCCGCCCTGCGACTGATCTTGGCGGCGCTGAAGGACCGCGACATTGCCGCCCGTGACCGCGGTATCACCGACGGCGTAGACGAGCCGGAAATCATCGACATGCTGCAGAAGATGGTGCGCCAGCGCCAGGAGAGCATCGCGATGTACCAGAAGGCCGCGCGCCAGGAGCTGGTGGAGCAGGAGCAGGGCGAGATCGAGATCATCGAGCGCTTCCTGCCCAAGAAGATGAGCGAAGACGAGGCCAACGCCGCGATCGCCGGGGTGATCGGCGAGTTGGGCGCCTCCAACATCAAGGACATGGGGCGCGTGATGGGGGCGCTGAAAGAGCGCTATGCCGGCCGCATGGACTTCGCCAAGGTCGGGCAACAGGTGAAACAGAAGCTCGGCTGAAGGCCCGGCCGGGGCCCGAGTTATCCACAGTTTCCCCGGTATCCAATGTCGCGTAGTTTGGCGATACGCCGCTAAACTGGTCCGATTCTCTGAGCGCTTGGGGCTGACGGATGGCGTTACCGCCGCGTTTTTTGGATGAGCTGCGCGGCCGGGTGTCGATCACCGATATCGTCGGAAGGCGCGTGCGCCTCATCCGTAAAGGCCGGGGGGAGTCGACCGGCCTCTGCCCATTCCATAATGAGAAGACGCCGTCCTTCACAGTCACTGAGGACAAGGGCTTTTTTCACTGTTTTGGCTGTGGGGCCCATGGCGACGTGATCGGCTTTGTCATGCGGTCGGAGGGTCTTGAATTCCCGCAAGCAGTGGAAAAGCTCGCAGCTGAGGCCGGCATGCAGGTGCCGCGCGAGACGCCGGAAGAACGCGAGCGGGCGGAGCGGCAGGCCACGCTCGGCGGTGCTGTCGAGTTCGCGGCCAAGCATTTCGAGCAGCAACTGCGGGCTTCGGCCGGTCGGCTGGGGCTCGAGTATCTGAAGCGCCGCGGGCTGACCGACGACACGATGCGGCGTTTCCGTCTGGGCTTCGCGCCGGACAATCGGACCGGATTGAAGGCGGCGCTGGAGAAGGCGGGCATTCCCGAAGCAATCGCGATCGAGGCCGGACTGCTGATCAAGCCGGAGGATGGCGGCCATGCCTATGACCGATTCCGCGGCCGGGTCATGTTCCCGATCCTCGACCGGCGCGGGCAGGCCATCGCATTCGGCGGCCGCATCCTCGATCAGGGCGAGCCGAAATATCTGAACTCCCCGGAGACGCCACTCTTCCATAAGGGCCGTGTGCTCTATGGCCTCAGCCACGCGCAGAAGACGGCGCGCGAGACGAACGAGATCATCGTGGTCGAAGGCTACATGGACGTCATTGCCCTGGCCCAGGCAGGGATCAGCAACGCGGTGGCACCGCTCGGCACTGCCCTGACTGAAGAGCAGATCGCCCTGCTCTGGCGCATGGCGCAGGAGCCGATCCTCTGTTTCGACGGCGACAATGCGGGCCAGCGCGCGGCCGCGCGGGCAGCCGATCGGGCGATCCCGCTGCTCAAGCCCGGCCTCTCCCTGCGTTTCGCGTGGATGCCGGCGGGGGAAGATCCGGATTCCCTGGTCCGAGCCAAGGGGGCTGCCGGTTTCCGGGAGGCACTGTCCCGGATGGAGCCCCTGGTCGAGGCCCTATGGCGGCAGGTTCTGGCCGACCGGCCCCTGGATACGCCTGAACGGCGGGCCGGGTTCCGCAAGGATCTGGGTGAGGCGGTGGGGCGGATCGCGGATAAGTCGGTGGCGGAGGCCTACCGGCAGGAAATTCAGCGGCGGCTGGACGAGCTATTCCGGCCACAGGGGAAAGCGGGATTCCAGGCTCCGGCCCAGTTCGGCGTGCAAAAAGGGAGATTCGGCGGTCGACAGCCCGTGGTGCCGATCGGCGGTGAGGCGGCCAGGCGGGGGATTACCAGCATGCAGCGCATCCCCTACGAACTCATCCTCATAGCACTTGTTAACCATCCGGACCTGATAAGTCGGCACTGTGAAGCGGTGGGAGAAGTGGACTTTCCCCGTGGCGACCTTGACTCCTTGAAGCGGGCGGTTATAGACCTCGCAGCCGGCCAGCCGCATCTTGACGCCAAGGGGTTCCGAAACCATTTGAACAACCTGGGTTTTGCAGCGACCCTGGAAGCCCTGGTTGCGCGCACGGGTCATATGAAGTTCACCCTTCCATCGGCGGATTTGAATTCCGCTGAGGAGGGGCTTTTGCACGTGATTGGGCTGCTGCGGGAGAAACTGAGCGTGAAACCGGAACTGGCGGCGACGGCTCAGGCCCTGGAAAACGCGATGGCCAATCCGGGCGACCCGACGGCAGAAACAACCGCTTTATCCCGCTTCGAGGCGGCGCGGCAGATGACGCTGGATGGCGAAAGCCAGCGCCGGGACTTGGATCGTGCGCCCGGCTGGGGCGGCGAGGACTAAGCATAGAGTAGGGGGACTGTTTCGCGCGGGATCGGGGGTTTTTGAGGCCGCGCGGACTTAGGAATTTGGAGCAGGTGTAGAGATGGCAGTGAAGCCGCAGCCGAAGCAGGATGCGAACAAGCCGCGCGAGGAAGGCGCCGAGCCCTTGATGGATGGCATGAACAATGCCATGCGCAAGATGCTCGCCAAGGCCAAGGAGAAGGGTTTCGTCACCAACGACGAGATCAATGCGGTCCTTCCCTCGGAGCAGGTCTCGACCGATCAGATCGAAGACTTCATGGCCCAGCTTAACGAGATGGGCATCAACGTCGTCGATTCCGACGAGGAGACCGAGGAAGCCGAGGATTCGGTCGAGGAAGAGACCCGGACCGTCGGCAACCTGGATGACGAGGAAGTCGGCCGCACCGACGATCCCGTGCGCATGTATCTGCGCGAGATGGGCTCGGTCGAGCTGCTGTCGCGCGAGGGCGAGATCGCCATCGCCAAGCGCATCGAGGCCGGCCGCGACATGATGATCGGCGGCATCGGCGAAAGCCCGATCACCCACCGCTACATCATCGAATGGCGCGACAAGCTGAAGGCGGGCGAGATCCTGCTGCGCGACATCATCGACCTCGACGCCACCATGGGTGGCGGTCCGGGCCAGGCCGAGATGGCTCAGGTCGAGGCCGGCGAGGATTTCGAGGAGGAAGAAGAGAAGGAAGAGGGCGCCGAGGAGCGGCCCGAGGGCGAGGGCGCTCCGGACGAAGCCGACGAAGTGAACATGTCGCTCGCCGCCATGGAAGCGCAGCTGCTGCCGGGCGTGCTGGAGGCCTTCGACAGGATCGCCGCGCTCTACAAGAAGCTGGAAAAGGCCCAGCAGAAGCGCCTCGAGCAGATCAAGGGGGGCGAGGACCTCAATCCGCGCTCGGAAAAGAACTACGAGAAGCTGAAGCTCGAGATGGTCGAGCTGATGCGCGCGATCCGCCTCAACAACAACCGGATCGAAGCGCTGGTCGACGAGATGTACGGCCTCAACCGCTTGATGATCGGCCTCGAAGGACAGCTGTTGCGCATCTGCCAGAAGGCCGGCGTCACGCGGGAGGATTTCCTGAAGCACTATTACGGCGCGGAGCTGGACCCGAAATGGTTCCAGCGCTTGAGCCGGCTGACCGCGAAGGGCTGGAAGAACTTCCTCGCCAACAACAAGGAAGAGGCCAAGACCATCCGCAGCGACATTGCGCTGGTAGCGGACCGCGTGCATCTGCCGGTCGGCGATTTCCGCCGCATCGTCAACGTGATCCAGAAGGGCGAGCGCGAGGCTTCGCGCGCCAAGAAGGAGATGGTGGAGGCGAACCTGCGCCTCGTCATCTCGATCGCGAAGAAATACACGAACCGCGGCTTGCAGTTCCTGGATTTGATCCAGGAGGGCAATATCGGCCTGATGAAGGCGGTCGACAAGTTCGAGTATCGCCGCGGCTACAAGTTCTCGACCTACGCCACGTGGTGGATCCGCCAGGCGATCACGCGCTCGATCGCCGACCAGGCGCGCACCATCCGCATTCCGGTGCACATGATCGAGACCATCAACAAACTGGTGCGGACCAGCCGCCAGATGCTGCACGAGATCGGCCGCGAGCCGACGCCGGAGGAGCTGGCGGAGAAGCTGATGATGCCGCTCGAGAAGGTGCGCAAGGTGCTGAAGATCGCCAAGGAGCCGATCAGCCTCGAGACGCCGATCGGCGACGAGGAGGACAGCCATCTCGGCGACTTCATCGAGGACAAGAACGCGGTGCTGCCCTTGGATGCCGCGATCCAGGCGAACCTGCGCGAGACCACGACGCGGGTGCTGGCAACGCTCACCGCGCGCGAGGAGCGCGTGCTGCGCATGCGCTTCGGCATCGGCATGAACACCGATCACACGCTCGAGGAAGTCGGCCAGCAATTCTCGGTCACGCGCGAGCGTATCCGCCAGATCGAAGCCAAGGCCCTGCGCAAGCTCAAGCACCCCAGCCGCTCGCGCAAGCTGAGGAGCTTCTTGGATACGTGACCAGGTATCAGGGATCAGAGGTCAGGTATCAGATGGAGTTCTCCATCGATTCCTGATACCTGATTCCTGAATTCTGATCCCTGGATCGGGCCTGTAGTTCAGGTGGTTAGAACGCGCCGCTCATAACGGTGTTGTCGCAGGTTCGAGTCCTGCCGGGCCCACCAATCTTTTCAATTAAACAAGAACCGCGTTCTGCGCTCATCTGCGCTTTTGTTGGCGCGATGTTCCGGTTTGGGCACGCAACGGGCACGCAGATCTGGCCTTCTGTGTTGCGGAAGAACGTCACGTTCGCCTTGAGCTGCTGACGGATCTTGCTGACCGTGCCGATCGAGACTCCGCTCTGCCGGACGAGCTCCTTGTGGAGCGTGCCGCTCAGGATGAACTGGCGGATAAGGGGACTCCTCGCCTCGTCGATGCTGCGCGGATGCGGCTTCGGCAGCCGTGCGACGGGATCAGCAGGCATGCCTGAGGTGAAGCACATGAAGTCGGCGTGATGGCGACCCGGATCGCGTCGAGATCGCAGCCGAGGCAAGCGGCATCGAGCTTATCCAAAAGACGTAATGGAAGGCGCAAGAGGCGCATACCAAACTTGCGTCGTCGTGGTTGCTCTTCGAAATAGCTATGCTTCCTGTGATAGTCGGCGGAATCCTGCTTTGGAGATCGGGCAGTGAGATACTCTGATCAACCCCGTGTGCTCGTCACTGGCGGCGCCGGGTTCCTCGGCAGCTCTCTCTGTGAGCGTGCAGTGCGCTGGAGTGGCAGCCCAAAGTACCTCTCTCGTTTGGGCTTGCGAAAACGATATCCTATTTCAAGGGTCATTCCTCAGTGCAGGTTCAGTGTCAACTGTGGGTAGCGGCGGCAGTATGATGCGATGACCAGCTCATTTCCGACCCAGACACCGCTGGACTCCTGCCGCCTCGCGGCCTCCCCGACGGTCGCGACCCAGAAGCATTTTGCCGGAGCGATATAGCCTTGACGCGGCGGGCTCTCATTACCGGTGTGACGGGGCAGGACGGTGCATACCTGGCCGAATTTCTTCTGGCCAAGGGTTATGAAGTTCACGGCATAAAGCGGCGCTCGTCATCCTTCAATACTGCACGAATCGATCACCTATATGTAGACCCGCATGCCGGTCCGGCGCAGCTCAAGTTGCACTATGGGGATATGACCGATGCACCCAGCTTGATCCGCCTGATGCAAGAGATCCAGCCGGATGAAGTCTACAACTTGGCAGCGCAAAGCCATGTGCAGGTGAGCTTCGAGACACCGCAGTACACTGGGATGGCCGATGCACTAGGGGCGGTCAATCTTCTGGAGGCGATTCGCATCTTGCGGCTTGAGGATCAAGTGCGGTTCTATCAGGCCTCGACATCGGAGCTGTATGGGAAGGTGCACGAGGTTCCACAGCGCGAGACCACGCCATTTCATCCGTGCTCACCATATGCCGTCGCCAAGCTCTATGCCTTCTGGATAACGGCGAATTATCGCGAGTCATACGGAATTCACGCCAGCAATGGCATTCTTTTCAATCATGAAAGCCCCATTCGGGGCGAGACGTTTGTCACACGCAAGATCACGCGAGGGATCGCCGCCATCGAGCTTGGCCTGTCCGACAAGCTCCATCTCGGCAATCTCGATGCGAAACGGGACTGGGGGCATGCACGAGACTATGTCGAAGGCATGTGGCTGATGCTTCAGCAATGGCGTGCGGGTGACTACGTTCTGGCAACCGGCGAGGCGCACAGCGTACGAGAGTTCGTAGAATTGGCGTTCAATCACGTCGGCCGGGCCGTGAGCTGGCGGGGCGAAGGTGTGGAGGAGAAGGGCATCGACTGCCTGACCGGGCAGACGCTGATATGCGTCGACCCCTGCTACTTTCGGCCGACCGATGTTCATCTGCTTCTCGGCGACCCGAGCAAGGCACGCCGAGAACTCGGCTGGCATCACCGCACCGGATTCAGGGAACTGGTGGCGGAGATGATGGATGCCGACCTGGAAACAGTCCGCTTCGAACAACAAGCCAAGCGTCTGCGCAACTGAACAACCGCTGCAGCCGCTCACGACATAGTTACGGACACGCACGCCGGCAGGTTCACCCCTATCGCCCGCGAAGCCATGCCACCAGCATCAGCGTGTACGCCGAGACGGCCCCGAGCCAACCTGCGACGGCGTCAGCGAACTCCGGCGAACGGCCTGGTACAGAGCTTTGACAGATCTCCAGGCCAACAGCGAGCGCACATAGAGACAGGATAGTCATGAAGATTGCCCGCCAGGTTTGGAACATCCAGGTTCCCAGCAGGCTCAGCACCAGATATGCCGTGAAATGTTCGATCCTGTCGTTTGCTATGGCAGGCACGCTCTCCGCGGGCAGCAGACTGCCGATGGCAATAGCTGTGACGCCGATACCGAAACTGATCCTGGCGACCGGTCGAACAAGATTGGACCAGCGCCACTTGCCACGAGTGACCATAAGGCGGCTGGGGTGCGCCTGCTGCTGTGCTGTCACGTCGCTGGATCGATCGTCGCGGGGCATGATCAGTCAACCGTGGTGTTGAGGCCGGCGTAGCGACACGATTCGCTGTCATCGCTGTATTCTTCGGCGACTTGGTAAGTGCCTGGGAATAGGTCGGAATGGCGGCATTTCACCTGTTCCTGCGGCAGCCATGACGGGCTCAGCCTGACATAGAGAGCCCTGCGAGAGCCCTGCCTCGCCGATCGTCTCGCTTCTTATCACGGCGTTCCCGTCCACTACGCAAGCTCAACGGCGTACCGCAAAAGCGGTATCCATCCGCATGCGAACAGCCAGAAGAGGGTGAGCCACATTCGGTCGGGCTGCGGTAGCTTGCCAAGATCAGCTGTGCCAGGGCAGCCGATGTTGCGCAATGAGAGAGGAGGGGTGAGTGGGCGAGTTCGAAGGGCAGGTCGCGCTCATTACCGGCGCCGGATCAGGCGTCGGTGCAGCCATCGCTCTCGCGTTATCCGCTGCGAAAGCGGAGATCCGGCTGGTGGGCAAAACCCGGGATTCCTTGCAGGACATCGCCCAAAGAGCGCAAAAGTTTGGGGGAAAGGCTGAGTATCTGGTGACCGATCTCGGCAACGAGTGCGAGCTTAGCGCACTGACCGATCGGCTTGCCCGTGACCTGGCTCGTCTCGATATCCTCGTGCAGAATGCGGCCGTGCACATTGCAAGCCCGATTGCGCAGGCGTCGATGGCCGATCTCGATCGGCATTACCGAGTCAACTTGAGGGCGCCCTATGCTTTAACCCGGGCTTTGCTGCCGCTGCTCGAGGCCAGTCAAGGCCAGGTCGTATTTGTCAACTCGAGCAGCGCCATTGGGGCAAAGCCTTCGACCAGCCAATATGACGCGACCAAGCATGCACTACGAGCCTTCGCTGATAGTCTCCGCGGTGAGGTCAACGCCCAGGGCATCAGGGTCCTGAGTCTGTATCTGGGTCGAACGGCCAGCAAGCTGCAGAGGCAAATCCATAAGTCGGAGAACAAGCCCTATTACCCGGAACGGCTGCTACAGCCGGAGGACGTGGCTTCGGTGGTGCTGAACGCGCTCAGCCTTTCCCGCACGGCTGAAGTCACCGATATTCACATAAGACCCATGATTGCTCCAGAGGGGGCGGCCTTTATCTAAGCCTAGTCTAGTCTCGCTTCCGACTGAGGTTCAGAGGAAAGATGGGCTGCAACCGGCGATGTGGGCCTGCCAACAGGCATCGACCTCCCTGCTTCCTCAACCGCGCGCGGAGGTTTCACCGCAACCGCTCCGGCTTCTTCGGAGACCCGTTCGAGCCATGCTTCACGCCACCAGGAGTAGATGCTCCTCGGACACAACATGCGGCATGCGCTATAACGGGACTGACACCAGACGTGCTCCAGGATCACGGCCGGTGTCCGCAGGAACGACATCTCGCCGGACCTCTCATCGACGAACTGGCGTATGCGTGCTCTTACTCTGTACGTCCCGCCACAATAAGGTACCAGCTCGGCATCGAAAAAGAGCCCGGCGTTCTTATTGGCGGAATCCAATGTCTCAAGGATGCTCTTGTAGGACTTCACACGGACAAGATCGCCAGGTTGGAGATTCAGCGTCGAGCTGAGGGTCGCTTGGCCGACGGGAATTGTGCCTTTGCGCCGCGGATAAGGGATCCCGCCCCAGGGCGCCTGAACTCGGTCGTACAGCCACTGAAGGAGCGGAGCCAGCCGGCTCAGCCGATGACACAGCTCGCTGAAGGAGGCGTACACGAAGCCACGGATCAAACGGCCGGCGCTCACGTTCCCGGAACGGTAGTCCTCGACGTATTGGAATATGTTCCACCATCTCAGCCGAGAGGTGTAGTGCGGAAGTTCGGTCGCTTGGCAGACATATCGCGTCTCGCCGAGAAGTTGGCGAGACGTAGCATTCCGGACATCCTGCTCCGCGCAGCCTCCGCCAGAGGCGCTTTCGCCATTTTCATCACCGGTCGTGCAGGATTGCAACTCAATGGGTTGCTCCGGTCCTTTAACTGGCTTCAGCCAAGCCTCTTTCCAGAACAACAGGCATGCCGCGTCGCAATTGCCATGTGCCTTGCCGTCGCATCGGAGGTCCAGGTGGATTCCACCTGGTAGTCTCCGACCGCCAGTGCCATTCACCGTGTCGCACGTCTTGTGTGCGCGCTTGTAGACCTTGAAACGTTGCCCACAATATTGAAACATCTCGGGCATGAACGGCAGGCCATCCAAGCGACCCTTGGAATCTAGGGAGACCAGAATCTCCTGCTTACTGCGGACTTCGACCCAATCGCCTGTCTTCAGCGTCATCGCTGTCCTTCTTGAGCAACTGCGTTCGGTTAAGGAGTTGCCGCGATCGTTCAGTCTGCAGTCCCCGCGACCATGCAGCTTATCGGCCAAGCTTGGAGATATGCCCATGCGACAGAGTCTGCACAGATCGCGAGGTCCCTCACATGCCGACACCGCCTCGTCCGTCCGTATCTACCGATATCCTCCTGAGCATCGGGCGCCCGCCCAGACTTTGAGGGCGAAGCAAACATCGCGTCATTAGAGGGCCAAGGGCCCAACTGGTCATCACAGCCTTTCGACGTACTACGGTCTTGGCAGCGCAGCCAGTATCGTCTCGTGTTCAGACGCTATGCGCTGCCACATTGCACGGACGGCCCGGAAACATGACAGGTATGGGAAGCAGCGAACTGAAGCGGCGCACAATACGTGGCGGCGCTGCAAAGCTTTGCGGTCAAGCGGTCAATTTCGCCCTACGTCTCGGCTTCATGATCGTACTGGTGCGGCTGCTCAGTCCGCATGATTTCGGGCTTGTTGCGATGGTTACGGTGGTGACAGGGATCTATGGAATGTTCACTTCTGCGGGCCTGTCGTCCGCGACCGTGCAGAAGGAACACGTCACCGATGCACAGATATCAACCTTGTTCTGGATCAACGTATCGATCGGCGTGGTGTTTGCGCTCCTGTGCGTCGCAACTGCGCCGGTCCTGGTATCCTTCTACCGCGAGCCTCGATTGTTCTGGATCGCCATCGCCCTGGCGACAGGTTTCCTCGTCACTGGCGCAGGCGTACAGCATGCCGCGCTCCTTCAAAGGCATCTCCGCTATCCGGTGCTGACGTTTATCGAAACGCTCTCCCAATCGACGAGTAGCGCGCTCGGCATCACTTTGGCAGTTCTTGGCTATGGCTATTGGTCCCTGGTGGCGGCAGCAGTCACCTCACCAGCAATCACGACAGCCTGCGTATGGCTTGCGGCGAAGTGGCGGCCGGGAAGGCCTGACTGGAGTGCCGATATCCGCTCCATGCTCCTCTATGGTGGCACCATCACTTTGAACGGACTGGTCGTCTATATTGGCTACAACCTGGAGAAGGTCCTCTTGGGGCGAGTCTGGGGGGCCGACGTACTTGGGCTTTATGGCCGGGCCTATCAGCTTATCAGCGTGCCCACTGACTACCTGAACGGAGCGATCGGCGGGGTGGCGTTTTCCGCACTCTCGCGGCTGCAGGGTGACCCAGCGACGTTTAAGAGATATTTTTTGAGGGGGTATGGACTTGCGATATCCATGACGCTCCCGGTTACGATCTTCTGCGTCGTGTTCGCGGACGAGATAATTCTGGTGCTGTTTGGCCAGGCCTGGGCGGCAGCGGCCCCCATATTTCGGCTGCTCGCTCCCACTGTTCTGATCTTCGGGATCATCAATCCACTGGCTTGGTTGCTGCTTTCGATCGGACTGCAGGGGCGCAGCCTGAGGATCGCACTCGTGATCGCGCCACTGGTGATGTCTGCATATCTGATGGGCTTACCATATGGGCCGACTGGCGTGGCAGCCGCCTATTCCGCCGCGATGATGTTATGGGTTGTCCCGCACGTGCTCTGGTGCCTGAAAGGAACGACAATTTCGATTCTGGATGTCGCTCGCTGCCTTCTCCGCCCCTTCCTGGCCGGCGTAGCGGCCTCTGCGGCGGCAATGGCTGTGCACCTGTCGGCTGGGTCACACCTTCCGCCGATTGCGGACCTGGCGTTGGGCGGCGCGATCATGTTCTCGCTCTACGCCGGAATCCTGCTGTTCGTCCTGGGCGAGAAGGACGTCTATTTTGAGCTCGTTCGAACATTACTGAAGAGTTCGGCCGGTCCAGCGACGCACGAGAGACCCGTTGTTCCGTAGACTGTGCGCCGAGCGGCCGGTCGGAACCTCGCTCGTACATCCAAAGCGGTACAGGCGTGGCCGAAATGACCGGAGCGCGGCATCCGACGGAATGCTAATTTGCGTACGAGGCTTGGCGCGTTCACAGGGGAGTGTCTGCCATTCGAATGGCAGAGGGCGCCGGTCCGGATAAGCGGTCGTATCGTGTAAGTTTCGAGAACATTGTGCGGGCAATACCAGCCTTCAAACCGAAATGGAGTGTCGCGAGCGGAGCAGAGCAGCTTTGTGCGGCGTTCCGCGCGTCGGGATTGACCTATGACGTCTTCGGGGGATTGCGCTTCCGGCGCATTCAGCAGATCAAGGAGCTCATATCTGAAGGTATCGTTGATCGAAACCTGCGACGCATCCGAGAGTCGCAGCGAGCCCGGAATCTGGCGGCGGCGAGCTAAAGGGTCGTTGCCGTGCCAGCCGCGCGCCAGCCGAACTGCCTCTTCCGACCACCGTCATGGCCCGAGCCGACGGACGATATGGATCTCGGAGAGCGGATCTTTGCGCTCGCGGAAGAGATCTTTCCAATTTGCCGCAGCATCACCGGCGATGGGGTGCGCGAGACGCTCAGGTGCCTCAAGCGATATATCGATCTCCAGGTGCGCGAGGTGCCGACCGGAACCAAGGTCTTCGACTGGACGGTTCCCAAGGAATGGAACATCCGGGACGCGTTCGTAAAGAACACCCAGGGGGAACGCATCATAGACATCGGCTCTTCGAACCTTCACGTCTTGAACTACAGCACTCCCATTCACGGTGAAATGCCGTTGAGCGACCTCAAGCCGCATCTCTTCACGTTGCCGGAGCAGCCCGACCTGATCCCCTATCGGACGTCGTACTACCGCGAAGCATGGGGGTTCTGCCTCTCACACAATCAACTGCTGCAGCTGCCGGAAGGAACCTACGAGGTCTGCATCGATTCCAGCCTGGAAGACGGACACTTGACATACGGGGAATTTCTGTGCCCTGGGGCATCCGAAGACGAGATCCTGCTGACGGCTCACGTCTGTCATCCTTCCTTGGCCAACGACAACTGTTCGGGGCTGGCGACCCTCACGTATCTCGCAAGGCACCTGAGCGCCAAGAACACCCGCTATACCTATCGCTTCTTGTTTGCGCCAGGCACGATTGGGGCGATCACCTGGCTAGCCCGCAACGAGCACAAGGTCGGACATATCAAGCATGGGCTGGTCGTTTCATGTGTCGGCGATGGTGGCGGTCCAACATACAAGAAGAGCCGCCGGGGCGATGCGCCGATCGATCGCGCTTTCTGCCACGTGCTGCGCCGGATCGCCACCACCCCAAACATCCTGGACTTTTCGCCATACGGCTACGACGAGCGCCAATTTTGTTCTCCGGGGTTTGATCTGCCGGTCGGCCTGTTCCAACGCAGCCAGTTCGGAAGGTTTCAAGAATATCATACATCGGCCGACGATCTGGCGTTCATCCGACCGCAGCATCTGGCTTCATCCTACCGCATGATCGCCGCGGTGCTCCATATGCTGGAGCGGGATTACCGGCCGGTGAGCGCGAATCCAAAGTGCGAACCCCAACTCGGCCGCCGTGGGCTGTATGAGCCCGTTGGGGGACAGACGCATACGCCCGACTACACCATGGCGCTCCTCTGGGTTGCCAACCTGGCCGACGGCCGGCACAGCCTGTTGGACATGGCCGAGCGCGCCGACTTGCCGTTTGATCTCATTGTAGAGGTAGCCCAAGCACTGCGGACGAAGGGGCTGCTGACAGAATGCGGAGGCCGCATCATCAACGGCTAGCAAACTGCGTCAGCGAGCGAAGTTCGGCCAGGATCGATCCCTTTCGGAAATGGCAGCGACGGGTAGCGGCCAATCTATGAGAAACGCGGGGTCGTCGTACCGCACGCCGGCCGCGGCCTCCGGTACGTAGAACTCGGATATCAGGTAGCTGACTTCTGCGCCACCGCTAAGACTTTGAAAGCCATGCGCGAAGCCGGCCGGCACGTACACCTGGTGATGATTGTCGGCGGTCAACTCAAAACCCTGCCAACGGCCATAGGTGGGGGATTTAGGGCGAAGGTCAATAATCACGTCCCAGATGGCACCTCGTCGGCAGCTCACAATCTTTATCTCGGTATGTGGAGCTCGCTGGAAATGCATGCCGCGGACCGTTCCACGCAAGTGCGAACGAGAGCAGCTGTGCTGGACAAATATCGTCTGTACGCCTTGCTTAGCAAATTCGCGCTGACAGAAAGTTCGAGTGAAGGAGCCCCGTGCGTCGTTGAATGGCACGGGCTCAATGAGCCACGCGTCACGCAGATGAGTCTTGGTGAACCGCAAGTATGTTTGGTTAGCGTCTCGGTCCGAGAGCGTGTTCGCAGTGTTCTTGACGTTCTTGTCGACCTCAGTGCGCATCGGAGTTCCCCTCGACTGGGGCGTGCCATCGGATGCCTATCTCCGACAGGACCCGTTGAATCCGCACTACCGAATCGCCGTTCCGCAGCAGATAACCGAAGGGCGGAAAGATAGCAGCGTCGGGGCAACGTGTGACCGCATACCACAAGAGGGCTCCACTCAAAGCGAAGTTCCCGCGAAGTAGATTGGAGAAGCAACCCCAATAGGCTCGCTCGGCAAGGGCTCGCCGTGCGATCCGGTGCAGGCGTCGTGCGTTTGGTAGCCGGGCACCCTCGTGCTGGAAGAAGCTTTCGAACGCGGCCTCCCACTCGAGATCCCATTTATGGCAGTCATAAACGCTGGCGCTCCTGTTTCGCGGATGGACTCGTCGGATGCCCTGGATGGCATCGATCTGCACCGCGTCACCGGTGCACGCGAATCTCAGCCACATGTCGAGGTCGGCGGTATGGGGCAGATGCACGCGATAGTGCCCCACCCGCTTCTGAGCGGACGTCCTGACGATGGCCGTGGTGCCGGGGATCATGAAACGGGAAGCGTCGGGGCGACCAGATCTGCACAGCCGATCGAGCAAGGCTCTTCCCTCGATGAGGCACCAATCACTGCTGCGCGGAAGCTGGTCAAACTCCTGGCTACTCGACTCAGGGGTGATAATGAGCTCGCGTCCGAACGTTAGATTGACCCGCGGGCTATCGTCCATGACCGAGATCGCGCGCGCGAGGGCGCCTGGCGCGAGTAGATCGTCGGCGCATAGCACCATGAAGTAATCGGCCTCGGCCCAGTCGACTCCTTCGTTAAAGGAGGTCAAGTGGCCCAGATTCGTGCGGTGCGTGACCACTTCGACCCGCGCGTCCTCCACAGCGAGCGTGCGAGCCACCTCCGATGTGTCATCGGTTGAGGCATTGTCGACGATCAGAACGCGAACGTCTTCGATGCCTTGCTGCAGGACACTTGCTACGCAGCCGCGCAGGAAGCGGCCATATTGGTAGCAAGGCACAACGACATCAACGCTTGCCATCCGTATGAGCCCCGAAAACCGGCACTGCGGCGAGAGCGCGATAATTCATCGGCGGAAGTGGTCTCGCCAAGACCCTAGCACTTCGGGACGCGTCTTGAGCGTAACACTTTAGGTGAATGGGCAAACTCAGCCGGAATGGCCTCTGCCCTAGGTTTAACGGTCTGCTACTGTTCCTCCGGAGCCGAGCGGAGGGTCACGTGAACATCCAGACTGTTCAGCATTGCGGGACGTCGCAGACACCGGTGTCTGGAGAGTGCCGGATCTGCGGTGCGCCATTGTGTCACCCGCTTGTCGATCTCGGCATGTCGCCGCTGTGCGAGGCTATACTGACTGCGGAGCAGTGCGACCAACCAGAAACCTACTATCCCCTTCATGCTCTGGTCTGCGAGCGGTGCTTTCTCGTCCAGCTCAAGCAGTACGTGCCGCCGGAACAGATATTTCGAGAATATGCCTATTTCTCGTCCTACTCGACGTCGTGGGTCGAACATGCAAGAAAGTATTGCGAGATGATCACCAAGCGGCTGTCACTTAGCCGAAACAGCTTGGTTGTCGAGCTGGCTAGCAATGATGGCTATTTGCTACAGCACTTCGCACAGCTTGACGTACCGGTCATCGGGATTGAGCCGGCGGCAAACGTCGCAAAGCTCGCAATCGAAAGGGGTATTCGAACCCACGTCGAGTTCTTTGGTGCCGAGATGGCAAGGCGCCTGGCCGCGGATGGAACCCGCGCCGACCTGATCATTGCCAACAACGTGCTCGCACACGTGCCGGATCTCAACGACTTTGTCGCGGGTATCGCCGTCCTGCTCAAACCAAGCGGTGTCGCCACACTGGAGTTTCCGCATCTCCAGCGACTTATGGAGGAGACGCAGTTCGATACCATTTACCACGAGCACTTCTCGTACTTCTCCCTTGGAACCGTCCGGCTTTTGGCAAAGCGCCACGGCGTCAAAATCATCGACGTGGAGGAGCTGGCGACTCACGGCGGATCATTGCGAGTCTATCTCACACACTCGGATGCACCCGTGCGCGAAAGCGGGCGGGTGGCAGACCTGATCCATCGCGAGGAGACATTCGGAATGTTCGAGTTGGCGACCTACATGTCCTTTGCCAAACGGGTGCGGCGCATCAAGCGGAACCTGTTGGCGTACCTGATTGGAACGAAGGATGAGGGGAAGATGATCTGCGGTTACGGGGCTCCAGGCAAAGGGAACACGCTTCTCAACTATTGCGGTATCGGTACGGACTTCCTGGAATTCACCGTCGATCGCAATCCGTATAAGCATGGGCGGTTCACCCCTGGGATGCACATTCCCATTTACCCAACGGAGATGATCGACAAAAGGCGGCCGGACTATATCCTGATCCTGCCTTGGAATCTGAAGCAGGAGATAGTCCAACAAATGCGGCATGTGCGCGCCTGGGGGTGCAAGTTCATCGTGCCCATTCCCGATGTTTCCATCATTGATCCAGCGGAGCGGAAGGCATGAAAGTTGTACTGTTCTGCGGTGGCCTTGGCACACGCATTCGGGAGTACTCGGAGAGCATACCAAAGCCGATGATCCCGATCGGAAACCAGCCCATACTATGGCACCTGATGAACTATTATGCTCAGTACGGCCATACCAACTTTATCCTGTGCCTCGGCTATAAGGCGAACATCATCAAGGACTTCTTCCTTAATTATCGCGCTCACGCGTACGCGGACTGCGTCGTGTCGGGTTATGGTGCCAATGTCGAACTGTTGAACGAGCCGGCCGCAGATTGGCGTATATCGCTGATTGATACGGGCATCTGGCGAAACATTGGCGAACGCCTGTGGGCCGTGAGAGAGTATCTCCGCGGGGAGGAGATGTTTCTCGCCAATTACAGCGATGGCCTTTCGGACGTCAATCTCGACGACGTGGCGGAGCGCTTCAAGCGGAGCGGAAAGGTGGCGAGCTTTGTCGCGATCAGGCCGCCGCTGACGTACCACTTGGCTGACATTGCGTCAGACGGAAGGGTGCGTGAGTTTCGTGGATCCGACCGGTCCGATCTATGGATCAACGGCGGATTCTTCATGTTCCGCCGAGAGGTCTTTGACTACATGCGCGACAGAGAGGAGCTCGTCGTTGAACCGTTTCAGCGTCTTATCGCGGCGGACCAGCTCCTGGCCTATAAGCACGCCGGGTTCTGGCGCGCCATGGACACATTGAAGGACAGGCAGGTGCTGGAAGATATGGTGGAGCGGGGCGACATGCCCTGGCGCGTGCAAGGCACATCTGGCGCCGGTCCCAAGGAACTGTTGATGGCCATCTGATGAAAGCGCTTCACGTCGTCCGCCCCGGCGACAGCATATCCGTTCTGTGCATCGGAGCGCATTCCGACGATGTCGAAATTGGGGTCGGCGGTACTATCCTGGGCTGGATCGTCGCAGGCGTGAACTTGCATGTTCACTGGTGCGTGCTGAGTGCCGTGGCTGACCGTGCGGCGGAGGCTAAAGCATCGGCGACTGCCTTCTTGCTGGATGCGGCGAGCGCGAAGATCGACATTGCCCAGTTCCGGGATAGCTACTTCCCGTACCAAGGCGTGGAGATCAAACAGTGGATGACCGATCTCCGAGCGAGGTCCAGTCCAGATATCATATTCACCCATCGCCTCAGCGATGCACACCAAGATCACCGTGAGCTTTACCATCTCACCTCAACTGTATTCCGTGATCATCTAATTCTCGAATACGAAGTCCCGAAATGGGATGGGGATCTCGACAAGGCAAATGTTTTCGTGCCGATGACGGCCGCCGTCCTTGAACGCAAGATCGAACTCCTCCTCACCCACTTCGGTACGCAACGGTCCAAAGATTGGTTCGACGCCGACACGTTCCGTGGCCTTGCCCGCCTGCGGGGAATGGAATGTCGCGCGCCGGAGCGGTATGCGGAGGCCTTTGTCGTGCGCAAGGCCGTCCTGGCGTAGAATGAAGTGACGGTCGCACGGCGAGGCCAACTTCCAATGATGGCGTACAGAACCCTGCTGGCTGGCATGCTTGTGCTGCTTGGATCGCCCTGGTGCGCCGGCGATCCCGGTGCTGAATCGGACGGAGCGGGTCGACTTCCAGAGCCAGTCACTTGGTTAGCACAGTTGGAGTTTGGCGCATCTTCGCTGGAAGTGGGCAACATCGGGTACCTGCAGGCGAGGGACACCGATGCATTTACCCATGGCTACTCCTATGCGCTTGAGGGTCAGCCCAACGAACTGGTGGTTGATCGAGATACCGGCGCTCTTTCCCTGAAAACGCGGATCAAGGCCAGTCGATATCAGTTCAAGGCAGTCGTCACCAGTCGGAGCGATCCAAGCCGCACCACGCATTTTCCGCTCAGACTGGACGTGCGGGAAGGCGTAATCCTGGATCGCACCGCCGGCCAGATCCTTCACAAAATCTATGATGTCGACTCCGGCCGCTACGGCCGTCCCGATGGGCTGGACTATACGAACGTCCTGCTCAATATCCGTCGCGCAGTGATGGCCGATCAGCGGGCTGCAGGCGATGGGAATCTGCGAGCGACGATCTATTTCAGAAGAGGCAAGACTTATGACTACACAGTCAATGACTGGCTTTCGGGGTTACAGTACATCTCCGTGGAGCCGGATCCGCGGTACGATCCCATCGGGCCGCGGCCACGCCTCAGAAACACCCGGCAAGAATTCAGGTTCGACAGCGAGATTGCCATCCTGGGATCTGGCGGCGCCACGGCGTTCGATCTATTGGCGGACAAGCTGAAAGCCTACTCCCCGGCAATCTACAGCGCAAAGCCGGGGCAGGACCGTGTCCGGTTGAAGAAAAGTGCCGATGCGACGTTCGTCAAGCCAGGGCGGTGGCACCTGATTGGATCATATGATCAACAACTCGGGGGCTATCCGCCCAACATGCGCTATTTCGACTACGTCAAAGTGGTCGCGGTCGCCGGTGATGAAGTCATTCTCGATCGCCGGCTGCAGAACCATCATCGAGATGACTACTTCGAAGAGCCGGAAAACGCGAACTCATTGGGCATAGGGCGGATCATCCCGCTCGATCTGGGGGGCGAGGGTGGGTTGTTGCCGACATCCGACTCCCGCCTGACAATTCGGCTCACCGTCAAGGACATTGAGTTCCTCAAGAACCCTTCAACCGACGATGGCTCAAATGTGGTTTTGTATATCGCGGGTGCAATCGATGCGATATTCGAGAACTGTGTCATGCCGCGCCCGGTACCAACGATCGTCCAAAACATGCACTTTATCGGCGGGACGATCGAATCCAGTGAACCGGATAAGCTGATCACGAGCTTGTTTCTCGAAAATGTGCGGAGTGGCGAGATTGGCGGAGCGACTGGTGTTGACTTCATGTTGATCCGAAACTCAAGCGTTGCGCCCTTTCAGGTCTCGCCGCGCCATCTTCGCGTCGTCGACAGCACCATCGACGGGACCACCGACACCAATCTCTGGTACCCGGTCACCTTTGCCTACAATGGGCCCGTTCTGTCCGCCGAGTTTGAATCAGTGATGTTCAGGATCAATCCCAGCAACAGCGATACACGTGTCATGCCGGCCATCCAACGACCCTCTCTCACGATTGGCAGCGACGCGACTTGGCGCATGGGTGCCCTGATCATCCCAAGATCGTCGCCGGCATTTGAAGACTGGCAGGCCTGGGTGTTTGCAGGAATGATTGTCTATTCTGAAGAGCATCCAGACAGCTGGGGCGTGGTGGGCGAACTCAGCAGCCGCCCGGATGGCAGCGCGATTTCGGCACGAGTTGACTGGAAGAACGGCCCCAGGCCTTCCCGGGGCAAGCTCGTCGCCGGACGAGGTCACAAACTTGCAATAGACGACAGTTCAAAGCTCACCGGAAAAGCAAGCTGGGATGCACTGAGCGGCGGCTTCATGTGGCAGTACCTTCCTTCCTCCTTCGGCGCAGTACCACCCGCAGTCCCGACGAACTCTTGGCCTGGCGCGGAGCCCCGTTGAACTCCGCGTAGCGAGCATCCTCAAGAAGTACAGCCGAAAGCGCAGATCAGATGATGCGGAAATGAGTAGATACTCTCCAGGAGAGTTGCCTTCCGCGTGCTTCTGGTAGGCATGGGCGGTCGCATGCTCACGCCGCCGAAAAGAGGTGTCGCCATGAGGATTGCGGCATACGCCCAGCTGCATCGTGGCATGATAATGCCGACCGGGGTGGGGCAACATCTGATTCACATGATTATGGGCTTGCAGCGCAAGCCGGGAATCGATCTGCGCATCCTCGCTTCACACGACCAGTGGGATGACCAGGGGCGCGGCCGGGCTAGCTGCCCTATGGCCGGGATGGTCGCGCGGCGTTTACCACTTGATAGGCGTTGGTTGGAACTTATCTGGGAGCACCTGAATCTTCCCAAGGTTGATCGTTGGAGTGGGGAGGTAGACTGGGTCTACTCTCCAACGGAGGTCTACATACCGACCAGGAGGCCGCGACTGGCTGTCACTGTTCACGACCTGCATGCGTTCGAGCCCAATCTGCCATGGTCTCAAACGGCGGAGCATCGTGCATTTCGTAACCGATGGGCGCGAATGATGAAACGGATCGTCGCGCACGCGTCGTGCATATTGACGGTGTCGGAGTTTACCCGGGATCGCCTGTTGGACTTGCTGCAGGTTGCATCGGAACGGGTCGCGATCGTCGGAAACGGCGTGGATCCGCTGTATTTTGAGGACTTGAGCGAGACGGAGCCTGGCGCGCGTCAGGATCAGCCCTATATTGTGGTCGTGGGCGGATTGACTCGGCGGAAGGGCGGCGACCGCGTTTTGCGCGTGGCGCAAGAGGTGAGCCGGGAACTGCCGTCAATGCGCGTGCTGGTCGCAGGTCACAACGAGCCGCATTTCCAGGCAGCAGCCGCGACCGTCAGCAACATAGTGCTTCTCCGATATGTGCCATCGCGCACGCTTGCCAGCATCCTGCGCAATGCTGTCGCCGCCGTGCTCCTGTCGCGCTACGAAGGCTTTGGCATACCCGTATTGGAAGCCATGGCGAGCGGCGCACCGGTTATCTCTTCCCGAGCGGGCGCCATACCCGAGGTCATGGGCGATGCAGGCTTGCTCCTGGATGCCGACAATCCTGGCGAGATCGTCTCGGCCATTAAGTGGTTATCGACCGATGCGAGCGCTCGAGCAACTTACCGCTCCTTGGGAAAGGCACGGGCACAGCGGTATCGTTGGGAGCGGTGCGTCGATCGCTTGGTCGAGGCGCTGCAGAACCACTAACTAGGCGAACAAGGTGTGATCGGGGCCGCACTGGCGCCTGGCAAAGCTGAAGGACCAGTAGCCCAAAGACGCTGCTGCCAGTGGCAGCGGCCAGCCTACGCCTTTCGTAGTTCATGCTCATGTACCCCCACCGTCCCCCGTCGGAGCATTGCCTCGGAGTGCTGGAAAGAAGCTGACATTCTGGCAATTTTGGAAGTGCGACGCGGTCGATCCATCACCTCGATATGACGTACACCTTTCCACACTGGCCCGTATCCAAAAGGGTGAATAGGTCGCGCGCGGTCGAGTCCGCATGATGTCATCTGACGCTGGCTTCAAGAAGGATCGCGTGGCATGCGGGATCTGACTCTGAGCTGCATCAATGCTTTCCTGCTGTCGATGGTGCTGATATCCATGTTTCAGCGGCTTGCGGTGCCGCTTGGCCTGATAGATGTTCCGACGGTGCGCAAGAACCACAACGGCCACATTCCGCTTGTCGGGCTTGCGGTATTCTCCGCTTTCGCGATATCTGCGCTTCTACTCAAGGAGCAACCGGAAGGCTTCGCCAGTTTTCTGACAGGATTGGCACTCCTGGTTGTGGTGGGCGCTCTAGACGATGCATTCGACATACGTCCGCTTATAAAGCTGCTTGCCCAGATCGCTTGTGCTGTGATGATGCTCCTGCCCGGCGAAACAATGATTTGGAATTTGGGTGCGATCTTTGGCGACGGTCCGGTGGAACTGCATCTGTTCGCAGTGCCGGTTACCATCATCGCAGTCGTTGGCTTGGTCAATGCGGTCAACATGATAGACGGGGTGGACGGCCTAGCTGGCTCTCTATCGCTCACGGCATTGATGTGGTTCGCAATTGCTGCGTCTATCTTGAGCCTGGATCCGGAACTTTCCATCGCCTTGGTCGCGGGATGCTGCATCGTTGCCTTCCTCGGCTTCAATCTGCGGCATCCATGGCGCGCGCGCGCTATTGTATTTCTTGGTGACAGCGGCAGCATGATGCTCGGTGCGGTGCTTGGCTTTCTTGCAATCAGACTGTCGCAGCATAGCGCTGGCCCAAGCCTATCGCCCGCTGCCGCGCTGTGGATCTGCGCGATCCCTGTCATCGATACGCTCAGCCTGGCCATCCGTCGAATCGCCGCGGGACGCAGCCCGTTCTCCAGCGATCGCCAGCACCTGCATCACCTCCTGTTGGATGCAGGTTTATCGGTCGGTCAGGTGGTCGCAACGCTCGGGACCATCGCGGCATTTCTGGGCGCCATCGGTCTGGGTGGCTGGTACGCGGGTGTCCCGGACGCAATTCTCCTATTGGGTCTCACCGGGCCAGTCGCCGTGCACATTTGGTTTGTGCGGTATGGCAGAACGCATCTGGGTGCGACCTGGAACGCCATTGGGCGTTCCAAAAGCGTGCTTAGCCGGCCGGAGCCTTTGCTGAAGTGAGTGATGCTTCGAGAGGGAAAAGGGCGCCAAGTGGGATTCGCGGCCAAGATGAGGTGGCGAACCCGACGACGGGGCAATCACTTCCGTCAGGTGGCGTCGTTCGGTTCGACCTATGAGCTATGCAGTCGCTCAGCTTGGCGCGCGCATGCACTACGCGGTGCCACGCATCCTGTATAGTGCCGGCCGGCTTACGCGACTTTTTACGGACCTATGCGCGAGCAGTGGGTGGCCACGCTTGTGCGGATCAGTTCCGACGTGCCTTCAGCCGCAGGGCTTTCGACGCATCTGTGGACGCACGCCGAAGGATGTGCCAGCCGACCGGATCACGGCGTTCAATTTGCTAGGCGTGCGCTACGCACAGCGCCGCCGTCGAGCGGTGTCACGACGGGACTTTGCGGATGCCTTTCTCTGGGCTGGCAGATCCTTTTGCGAGAAGGTCGTGCGACATGGCCTGGGCGACGCGACCGGCGTCTATGTGTTCAATACGGCCGGACTGGAAGTGCTGCAAGCCGCCCGCGCCAACCAGCGCACGACAATACTGGAGCAGACGATCGCGCCACTACGAATCGAGCAGGATTTGATTCGAGCCGAAAGCGAGCGCTTTCCATCTTGGCAGCGGCCGTTTGAGGCGGCCGCCGAATACTCTACCTTGCGCGAGCGCGAGGAAAGTGAGTGGCAGCTCGCCGACAAGATTGTATGCGGCTCTTCGTTCGTCCGCGATGGCATCGGCGCCTGTGGCGGCCCGAAAGAGCGATGCATCGTGGTGCCCTACGGCGTGGATCAACGGTTCTGCCTGGCGCCACGGCCCAACCACGGCGGACCACTGCGCGTGCTCACGGTTGGCGGCGTTGGTCTGCGGAAAGGGACACCCTATCTTCTGGCGGCCGCAGACATGCTCAGCCGCCAAGCCACGTTTCGCCTCGTGGGGGCTCTGGAATGCGAAGCGGGTGCGGTCCACCGTCTTAGAGAAACCGTAGAGCTGGTCGGCTCTGTACCCCACGCAGCCATGTTGCAGCACTTTGCCTGGGCCGACGTCTTCCTGCTGCCGTCGCTCTGCGAGGGTTCCGTTACGGCAATCTACGAGGCCCTGGGTGCCTCGCTACCGGTTATCTGCACCAAGAATTGCGGCAGCGTCGTGCGCGACGGGCTCGACGGGTTCATTGTCCCCATCCGCGACAGCGAAGCGATTGTCGACGCGGTACTACGCCTTGCCGGCGATGCGGACCTCCGTCGCGAGATGAGCAGAAATGCGGGCGCTCGCGCCATTGAATACGGCTTCAGGTCCTATAGCCTCTCCTTACTTGCGGCACTGGAGGAGGGGCAGCTGGAGGCGGTGTCTTGAGCGGCCCACTTGTAATCACCTTCGTCGCCGCGTGCGCCCTCTTGCTTGTCTGGGGATTGCTCGAACGAAATAGGATCTATCAATATCCGTTCCTAGCGGGGGCGGTGTTTGCGGCATTCATCTTGCCCCAGATTCTCGGCTTGTCGCATGACCGGTTCCTGCCTGTCGAGGCATTGGAATCAACACTGGTTCTCGCGATCCTGTCGGCGTTCATGTGCTGGCTGGGCGCCGCGGTTGCGCGCCCCATACCGCCGGCCGATGTGACCTTGGATGATGGCCGGTTGCTGCTGGCAAGTGCAGGACTGTCGGCCATGGGCGGATACTTCTATTTTGCGCTCAGTCGCCTGCCGCCAGAGATGCTCAGCAACACCCAATGGACGGGCCTGCCGGTCGCCTACCTGTTCTTTGCGCGCGCGCTGACCTACGGGTTCGCGCTTGCCGTGTTCTTGTACGCGCGCAATCGATCAAAATGGGCCCTACTGATCGCGCTATATGGGGCATTCTTCTGTTTGGACCGCATCATCATCGGTGGCCGACGGCACGACCTGGTCGAGTTCGCTGTCATCATTCTGGTCGCGGTCTGGTTCCAGCGCGGCTGGTGCTTGCCACGATCGGCGATGCTGGCTGGTGTCGTCATGGGCGCGCTTTTCATAAACAGCATAGGAGACTACCGCTCTGCCACAATGAATGCCGGAGGGCCAAGTTGGGAAAGGATCGGCGATATCGATTTCGTCGGCAACCTGTCGCGCATCACCGAAAGCGGCGGGGCGGAGGTCCGGAATGCGGCCTACAACATTGCGGCAGTATCGCGCAGTATGAAGCTTGACTTTGGCCTCGCCCATTGGAATGCGCTGGTCTTCTCCTACGTCCCGGCGCAGCTGGTCGGCAAGGAGTTCAAGCAGTCCCTCTTTATCAACCTGCCGCAGCCCGCTCTTGAAGAGTACTTCTACCGCTCTCCGGTCGGAAGTACATGGACCGGCCTCAGCGATTCGTTCCAATCCTTCTGGTACTTTGGCGCGCTAAAGTTCTTCGCGATCGCCTACATCATGCAGAAGCTCTGGCTTGCGGCATCGAGCGGAAGCCAGATGGCGCAGATCATCTATATGTTGATTCCGGCTTACGCGATGGAGGCAATCACCCACACAACGCACTACTTCGTCGATCCCTGGGTCCACATGGCGATATTTTTGCTGCCGGCACTGATGTGGGCGCGCAACAGGCGGCGAGAACCAAGCCTAGCAAGATCACCGGCGGAAGCAGCGCCACTCCAGCGGCCATAGCATGCGTATCGTCAACATCATTCAGTGCGCGAATCTGGGAGGAATGGAGCAATCGACGTTGGCGCTTATGCTTGTCTTGAAGGCGCGCGGTCATGCAGTTGAGCTGTTGTCCCTCAATCCACTCGGTGCGATGGGGGCGCAGCTTGCCGAGCAAGCTATTCCAGCAGAGGGATTACCTTACCGCGGTGTCGGTGGATGGCGTAGCGTGGGGCAGTTCAGGCGCCGACTGTCCGGTAGGCAGAGCGATGCGCTCATCATGACCGGCCACAATCTGCTGGCGATGAAGGCACTAGGGAGTTTCTGTGCCACGCGTCGCATCCTCAGCATTCACTTTCATCATTCAGGAGTAAAGCGTCGCTGGCAGTGGCGCCTCATCTATCGTTCGGCGCGGCGCCGGTTCTCTGCGATCGTGTTTCCATCGGACTTCATCAGGCAGGAGGCGGAAGACATTTATCCGGAAATCCGACCCATCAGCCACACGGTGGGTTGCCCAATCTCCCTCTCCGACATTCCCAGCGAAGCCGAACGCATGTTGTCGCGCCAGCGTCTCGGCTTGCCGATGCAAGCCCGCGTGATCGGGAATGCTGGATGGCTCGTCCCGCGAAAACGGTTCGATATCTTCCTTGAGATCGCCAGGAGAATCGCGACGGTGGACGCTGACGCCATGTTCGTCATCGCCGGAGACGGACCGGAAGCCGGTGCATTGAGATTGCGGACGGTTGAGCTCGGTATATCAGATCGGGTGACTTGGTTGGGCTGGCAGCGCGATCTTAGGGATTTCTTTCGCAGCCTGGATCTAATGCTCTTCAACGCCGATTGGGAGGCGTTGGGGCGCAGCCCGTTAGAGGCGCTTGCTGCAGGTGTGCCCGTTGTTGCATCCGTGCGGCACGGAGGTCTGTCGGAGATTCTGAATGGGGAGAACTATGGCCCGATTTATGCAGATCACGACATTGATCGGATGACGAACGTTGCGCTTTCCGCTCTCGGGAACAGAGCAATTGCGAACAGGCTGGTGGCGGCCGGCCGGCGGCGGCTCGAGCAGGTCGCATCTCCAGAGGGCTACGCCGACCGTGTATTCGCCTTTCTTGCCGAAGAGCGGAAGACTGGATGCGGCCGGAGAAGACAATGACCTTCGCTCCGCTGGTCTGCTGGCTTGTCGTCAATTCAGTGCCGTATCATGACGCACGCGCTCGCGCCGCGGCCGACGCGGGCGATCTGCGAATCTGCATGGCCCAGTTGACGGACGTCGACGCTTTCCGGGTTCTCCAGCAACCGAAGGAGTCGCAGTCGTTCCGCCGTGTAACGCTGTTTCCGAATACCCCATTGGCAGAGATCCGCGGACGCGCGATGGCACGCCGTGTGTGGAGCTGCTTCGACGAGCTCAAGCCGGACGTGGTCTGCCTCAACGGTTGGTCGTTCGGCGGTGCCATTGCTGCCCTTGGTTGGAGCCTGTCGCGTAGAGTTCCCACGATCATCATGTCGGAAAGTACGGAGATTGATGATCGGCGCCAATGGTGGCTCGAAGCGGTCAAGCGGCGCATTGTTGCGCTTTGCTCTGCGGCTTTGGTCGGTGGTACGCCTCATCTCGAGTATATGGTGGTCCTTGGCTCGGCAGCGGAGCAGGTCTTCACCGGCTATGATGCCGTCGACAACGGCTACTTCTCGAGCGGCGCCGCCGCCGCACGCCGTCAGGATGAACAGTTGAGAGCCGCTCTTGGATTGCCCGTCAGATATTTCCTGGCCTGTGCCCGGTTCTCGAGCAAGAAGAACCTGCTTCGTTTGATGGAGGCCTTTGCGATCTATCGGGGGTTGCACGGCGCAGAAGCGTGGTCGCTCGTGATAGTGGGAGATGGTGAGCTCCGACTGGAGCTGATGTCGGCACGCGATCGGCTGGGGCTGGCAGACCACGCGTTTTTGCCCGGCGCCAAGCCATATCGCGAGTTGCCTGCCTACTATGGCTTGGCGGGCGCGTTCGTGCACGCTAGCACCACGGAACAGTGGGGGCTCGTCGTCAATGAAGCCATGGCATCCGGCTTGCCGGTACTGGTCTCGAAAAGATGCGGATGTGCAGGCGATCTGGTCAAAGAAGGCTGCAATGGATTTCTCTTTGACCCTTACGATACGTGTTCGATGGCAGCCGCGCTGCATCGTATCGCCACCCGTGGTCAAGCCCTTGATGAGATGGGACGGAGAAGTCGGGAGATTATTGCACGCTGGTCACCGGAGAATTTTGCCAAGAACCTTGCTCGTGCTGCGACTGCTGCGCTGTCCGCTACGCCGCCCAAACCGAGCATTCTTGATCGAACCCTGGTGAGCGTGCTGAGCACACGATGAGAATTGGGCTCTTAACCAGCTGGATGTCGCATCGCGGCGGAGGCGTTTTTGATGCCGTCAGGCGCGTTGCGTCCGCGTTGCAATCACCACCAGAATTTCAGATCGCGGTCTTCGGCTTGGCCGAGGAACGACCGGCGGTGCAGCCGACCGACTGGGACGGCGTGCACGTCTGCGCGCTTCCCGTATTAGGGCCGCAGTCGATCGGATTTGCGCCCCGGCTGGCCGGCGTTTTGGCAAAAGCGAAGGTAGACCTTCTCCATGTCCACGGGCTCTGGATGTATCCGTCCGTCGCTAGCCTGCTCTGGTCGCATGGAACAGGGCGGCCGTATATGATATCAGCCCACGGCATGCTCGATGGATGGGCGCTTGGCAACAGCCGCTGGAAGAAGTGCCTGGCACTGTCTGCATATGAGAGGCGTCACCTGGACGGAGCGGCTTGCCTTCACGCCTTGTGCGAAGCAGAGGCAGAGTCGTTCCGGTCCCTGGGGCTCCGCAATCCAATCTGTATCATTCCCAACTACGTCGACCGGCCGGACCTCGTCGCTATCCCCGGCGGAGACCGCATGGAAGAACCGTCTCGGACATTGCTATATCTTGGTCGGTTGCATCCGAAGAAGGGACTTGTGAACCTGCTGCTGGCGTGGTGCCTGTTTGATGGGCGCCGCGGTCTTGGGGAGGGCAACTGGCAGCTCGTGCTGGCGGGCTGGGACCAAGGCGGCCATGAGCGCGACTTGTACAGCTTGGCCGCACAGCTTGGTGTGACGGACAGCGTTCGCTTTGCCGGCCCGCAGTTCGGGGCCGCGAAGGATGCCATCTACCGCAAAGCAGCGGGCTTTGTGCTGCCATCGGTCAGCGAAGGCCTCCCCCTGGTCGTGCTCGAGGCCTGGTCCTACGGCTTGCCCGTGCTGATGACTGAGCAGTGCAATATCCCGGAGGGGTTCGTGGCGGGAGCGGCCTTGCCGATTGCGCCGGACGGAGACGGAATACTGCAGGGACTGAGAACATTCGCCGCAATGACCGACCCCGAACGCCAGCAAATGGGTATGCGCGGGTTGCAGCTTGTGCAGCATCGCTTCTCGCAAAGTGTGAACAGCGAAGCACTGAAGGATGTGTATCGGTGGCTGAACCGGGCTGGCCCGCGACCCGCGAGTGTTGTCAGTGGCTAGGAGGATCGCATGCTCGCGCTGAACGACAGGTCGGAACAGGCTAGTCGACGCTACATGCGCCTCGACGGCTATACTGCGACCGGCTTCGATCGCGGCGGGCCGCTATGGCTGGAGGCAATCTGGCAGCTGACGCAGCTTCTACTGCTGAGATCGCCGCTCTCCTGCAACGCGCTTAGGATCGCGGCGTTGAGGCTGTTCGGTGCAAGAATCGGAATGGGTGTCAAAATCAAACCCGGCGTGCGTGTTAAATTTCCCTGGCGCTTACGGATTGGAGACCACTGCTGGGTCGGAGAGGACGTGTGGTTCGATAATCTCGAAGAGATTTGCCTCGGCGATCATTGCTGCGTGTCGCAAGCTGTTTACCTTTGCACGGGTAGCCACGACTGGCGGAAGCTTGGTTTCGACTTGAAAGTGCAGCCGATCGTGCTGGAAGGCGAAGTCTGGCTGGCGGCGCGATCTGCCGTGGGACCAGGAGTCAAAGCGGGGCGCGGTGCTGTCCTGACGCTTGGGAGCATCGCCACCAGCGATCTGCTGCCGGGTTACATTTACCAGGGTGTGCCGGCGGTGCCCGTCAAACTGCGCTAAACGTGATTCGGAACCGGCCGACACGGTGAGCTCCGCGCCCTCCGATCCTGGCGGCCGTATGAAGACGTTTTCAACGTTTGCGCCGATTAACCGGACGATTTGGAGGACTTGGCGGAGGCGTCCATCCGCCCCCGAGAATGCTGGATGCATGTGCCTCTGTCGGCTTGGCAGAGACGCTCAGGAGCATGGTCATAGTCGGAGGCGTTACAATCGCAAACCGCCCGCATTGCGCCAGAAAGCGCCGACGCGCTTCAGCTTCCGCTGAGTTCCCTGGCACTTGAGGCGGGCGCTTCATTTCCGGCTCCTACTGCGTGGCGACAAAACATCTTACTCATGTACATGCGGTTGAGGATTTATACGAGTCATCCGAAATAGGTATACGGGTAGCTCGGCCGGCATTTGCACCTGTCACAGCGGCGACCTGCGCGACTGAGTCATCGATGTCCGCGATCGCAAACTCGAAGAAGCGAATGCTTGCGCTCCATCGCACCAGTTGCTGAATGTCTCCCGAGTTGAGGAAATGCGGAATTGCGCAGCAATGCTCCAGGAGCCGGTAGAGGCCTTCGACTTGATCGAGCATCCGCATGCTGGACGAATTTGCCGAGTGGTGTGGGAACCCGATCCAGCGCACGCGGCGCGGCCTACGGGAGACATGATATGGAGGCGAAAGATATCGGACCAACTGGTCGTCCCGTCGCAAATGGGTCGGGGCCTGATCGATGATCGGAAAGTAACGATCGAGAGTCCGCCAGGAGGGTTCCTTGACCGTCAAGGGATAGGGAACGCCGACACAGTCGAGCGTCTGTGGTAGCAGAAGTGCCGTGTCGTCTGACATGTACGCCCATCCTGCGGCCATCAGCGCCGCAGCCATGGTGGTTTTCCCGCTTCCACTCTTGCCGGCCAACAGCAGAACATCATCCGATCTCGCGAGGCACGATGCATGCACGGCAAGCAGATATCCATAAGCCCGGATTGCCATTAGGCCGAGCAGCCCCTGAAGCAATGGGATAATCTCCCGTGTGCTTAGGCATTCACGGAGTATCTGGTTGCCGTGAAGGATCTGGATGCCGCATTCATGCTCGATAATGTCGATAGACACTGCGTTCACCGGATCAAGCGCGGTTCTCAAGTGACGAAAGATCGAGATGGTAGAATCCGCCAACGAGGCGTTGGAGAATCCCACGGAGAACACGGTATCAAGCAGCCGATAGAGCTGGCGCGTCGGAAGAATTGTCCTTTTGATCTCCTTATCACTTGTATTCAGCAACGCTTCATGAGGTGGGCTAGCCGTCCGCTGGGGCGACAGAAATGTGCATCCATCCTGCAGCAGACCTGCTCCGCGCCAGATCTTCAGCATTTCGAGCACAAATAGGCGTGCTTTGGCGGGATCGAGGCACATTGCTTCCGCAGTTGCATTCGCGATGCTCTTGACATCCATCTCACTGTCGAGCCGCGACCAAATGTGCGTCGCTATAGCGTTCAGATGAAAAAGCCGTTGACCATTCTGATCGAATAGCAGGGCCTCGTCGTGAATCGGAAACAGCTCAACCCCCGGGGCGGGTCGAAACGCCATCTGGTTCATAGGGTGCTTACCTTGTCTTGCCCGCTGCCCAAGGATGCGGCGCGCCAGGAGCGCAACGGGCTCCGACGGCTCAGGATGTCGAGTGCGTGCCGAAGCCGCGCTACCGCGAGCGATCGACCGTGCGTTCCGCAATGGTGCCGATAGTCCATTCTCGCTCGATTGAAAGGCCAGGCAACAGCAGCGTAAGCGCGCGCAACGCGGTCGAGGGATGGATGAGCGAGCTGCAGGAAGCACCGGCGCAGATGTCGGTCGGCCGCCGCAGTTCGCCGGATGAAGATCGGAATGGGGATGTTCATGAGTTCCCGAGCCATATGAAACATGGCGGCCGCTTGAGCGCTCAAGGTAGGCTCGCTCATGGAGTGACACAGGTAATCCCAGTCGATGTCGCTGCCGTTGCGCTGGCATATCTCCCCCAAGTCCCGCAGTCCCCTCAACGGAATGTGGCCGCGGAAGTAGTGGCGCTCGAACACTCCGAAATTCATGACCAGCATGAGGACGCGGTGGTTGATGGAGGGAGCATCCATTGCCAAATCGTTTCTAGCGACGGGCTTGGCAACTGAGCGAACCGCGTCAGCCGACAACAGGGCGCGTTGGGGACCCACGTCGCAATGGAGGTCGATGGTGGCGAGCGACAAGGGCCGATAGAATGTCCAAGCGTGCGCATGGGCTGGTGGAACCGCCAAGAGATCGTAGCCGATCGACCGCAGGGCCGAAATCGCCACCGGTAGTTCCTGACGTCGAATCAGGAGATCGACGTCTGCCATAATGCTTGCGCCCTCGTCGCAGCTGGGGTCAAACAGCGTGAGAGCACTCTTCATGACAACTGGCTGAATACAGTGCCGATTGAGTTCTTGAAGTGCTGCTAGCGCTTCGTCGCGAATCAGGCGATTTCTCTTCCGGTTCGTCTCGTAGAGCAGGCGCAGATATGCGTCTAAGTCGTTTGGAAGAAGCGCAGTGAAGCCTCGGCGATCGATGGCCGACCAAAGCGCCGGGGTCACCAGGTGGTGATTCGCGAGGCGGACCACAGTGAGCCAGTCGGCAGCGGCGTCCGACAGCAGCGCACGCAGACTTTCGAGCAGATTGACGGTATCCCGGAAACTGAGACACTTCGCGATCAACCGGATGCCATCGGATTGCCGGGCCACGCCCTGCAGGTTTGACGGCTGCGATGTCCGCGGACCGCTCATTCACTCATTCTCGCAATGTCGTTCCCCGGAGCCACCCTTGGCTCCTTTTGTGCCGTCATCTGCGACCCGCCGTAGACGGGCGTCGGCATCTGCCGGCGGAGCTGGCCCTCCGTCGCAGCCGGTCGCTGGAGCTCGGTCGGGTATGGCACGCGCGGTGAAGGGCCGATCCTATAGAGCAGGCCGACCCATTTCGTGACCGCCAGGCGCTGATCGAACCGGTGCTCCAATAGTGCGCGAGCGTTTTGGCCCCAAAGAGTACGCAGAGCCCTGTTTCCTTTCAGCCGCTCGATCTGATGCGCCAAGGAAGCCCCTTGTCCGGCTGCGACTGCAGCTCCGCACTTGGCATCGTACAGGAGTCGGGGGATTTCGCCAGACCGATCGCCAATGAAAATAGTGGGCCGGCCCGCAGCGGCAACGCTGTAGAACTTGCTGGGGACGATGAGACCTTCGAGCTTAGGCAACAGCGATATGAGGTGCAGGTCCGCCACCGATAAACTATCGCTCAGTTGATCTTTTGGTTGATATGGCTTGAATATCACATTGGTAAGACCGCGTCGGTGCGCTTCGGCTTCAAGAACCTTGAAGAAATGACCACCGCCGATGAACAGGAATCGGATCTCCTCATCGTGGCGTAGTATCTCCGCGGCCTTGAGGATCGTCTGGGGGTCGTGCGCACGACCGAGATTGCCCGAATACCCAACGACGAACTTATCGGAAAGACCCCATGCGGTGCGCAGCTGGTTGTTCATAGCGGCAACCGGCGAGATGTTGGATGCGTCGGACCAATTGTGGATGACGGCGATACGGTTGGCAGGGAGGCCT
Source organism: Dongia deserti (assembly GCF_003574735.1). GTDB lineage: Bacteria > Pseudomonadota > Alphaproteobacteria > Dongiales > Dongiaceae > Dongia_A > Dongia_A deserti. The sequence continues at coordinate 10,984 of NZ_QORW01000010.1, read as the reverse complement.
TGGCTGGCTAGGCGGTCCGCCATACCTTCTCCGATCGCGACGTTCATCTGGGAGCAGCGCAATGACCAGTTTCGCAGGCGCGTCAGCATCCAATGGCAGATCCTGCAAGGGAGTATGCCGAGTACGCCCGCAATCTCAGGAAATAGGTCGTGGAGCCAGTTGACGTGTGTACAGCCTCGCATTCTCGCCGCCAGAGCAGATGCCACCGAGATCAGCGGCGGGTCAGTCAAGGCGACAAACACGTCTCCCTGCCGCGCGTACCGGAGAAGCCAAAGAAAGGCGCTGGCATAGAAAGTGGTATAGTCGAGTGCGCGACCGAGCAGCCGGCTTCGCCCCATGCGCGTGGTCCAGATGCGGTGAATGTGGACCGCCCGGAGCCGGTCAGCGGCGGCTAGATTGGCGTCGGCATCGCCGTAGAGTTGGCGGCTCGTAACAACGTGCACTGCCCAACCGCGCTCGGCCAAAGCCGATGATAGTGTGGTCGCTACCTGGCTGGTGGCTGCTTCATCGGGATGAAAGTAGCGATTTATCAGGATGAGCCGTGCCAGAGTTGGCCTCCAAGTGGGGCTGGGACCTGAATCCATCAGTCCCGGTGAGTGGATACCGGCGCATCTCAAAAGAATCACCAGGTGCTCGCAAGCTCACCAAAAGACGCTACGCTAAGGCTCTCTGCATCATGGATGATGATCGCGGGCCGGTTGAGGGCTGACGCCTGGATTAGGGGAGCAACGACTAAACTTTTTGGTATGGGCGCATGCCCTACAGGCCTGCTAAGCTTTTATAGACAGTCTTAGTCGGGGGTCGGCTATGGCAACGCGAGGTTTGAGGGTCGCGTGGGACTGGCTGCTCCTTGCGCTCGCAGCTGGGATCGTCTTATCTGGCTGTTCAGCTAGGCCTGCTGGCGAGGATGGATTGAGCACTTCGCGCGGGTCGGATGAGGCCAGTTATCTTATTGGGCCTGGCGACAAGCTCAGCGTGTTCGTTTGGCAGAATCCGGATCTGTCGGTCAGCGTGCCTGTCCGCCCTGACGGCCGGATCTCGCTTCCGCTGCTGCAGGATGTGGAGGCGGCGCAGAAGACGCCGGCGCAGCTCGCCGACGAGGTCAGGCAGGGTCTTTCCGCGTATCTGCGAGAGCCCCATGTTACCGTCATTGTCACGGATTTCGTCGGCCCGTACTCGCAACAGGTTCGCGTGATCGGGGAGGCGGTCGAACCAAAGGCGATTCCGTACCGCACCGACATGTCGGTGCTGGACGTCATGATTGCGGTCGGCGGCCTGACGCAATTCGCTGCCGGCAATCGCGCCGTTATCGTGCGCAGGACACCTGATCAAAAACAGCAACTTGCAGTCAGGCTCGATGACCTTTTGAAGGACGGCGACATGTCGGCAAACGTCTTTATCATGCCAGGTGACGTCCTGGTCATCCCGCAAAGCTGGTTCTAGCGGCAATCGCCCAAGGTTGTCGGGGCTGGATTCTCAACAGAGGCGAAAGAGCAGCTTGTCGGCACCATGGCCCGTCCTCCTATCCTCATCAACTAGCCGCATCAGAGGCGGCCACCCTGCGCACTGGCGCGGGCTCATCATAGCGTTGCTCGCTCTCGGTTGTTTACCCTATGACTTCGCAATGGCGAATGACTGGGAGATAAAGCCATCCGTATCGGCGTTCGAGTCCTTTACCTCGAACGCCCGCCTCGATCCCCCAGGCGAGGAGAAGGCCGACTTTGTGACTACGGTCTCGCCGGCCCTGGACGTTCACCGAGAAGGGCCCCGCCTCACGATAGATCTGAACTACGCGCTGGATGCGGTTGGTTATGTTGAGGAACAGGAACTGAGCGAGTTGAGGAATCGTCTTGCTCTCCACAGCAATGCTACCCTTGTCCCCGAAATGCTGTTCCTGGACGCAAGCGCGGCGATCACTCAAGTGCCCGAGTCAAATGAGCGTCCGACCTCGAGCTCACTGCTGACCGCCTCCACCAACCTTGACACGATCTACACCTATAGAATTAGCCCGTCGATCCATAACCATTTCGGGACGTTCGCCGATTCCGGCCTCGGATACGCCTTCAGCCAGGTCTTCTCCGATGAACTGCCGGATACCACCATACACACGGTCGAAGGATCGCTGCTGAGCGGCAGCAGGTTTAGCCGATTTCTCTGGGCACTCAATGCCAATGCGCAACATGGCAGCGGATCTCGAGATGTTGAAAGTGTATTTGCTGCAGCGAGCGCGGAGTATCCTATCAATGGAACCATCAGTTTGTTCGGAAGTGCCGGCTACGAACAAATCTCCGACTCTTCTCTGGACGAGGAGCCGGACGGCCCAATCGGCAGTGCGGGAGTGCGATTGTCTCCCGGCCCGCGGTCTGTAATAGAGGTCTTGTACAACCATCGCTTTGAATCAGACTTCGTTACAGGAAGGGCAAGCTATCTCCTTGGTCCGGATTCTCGCATCGACTTCAGCTACACAGAGCAGCTGCAGACGTCACAATCCGCGTTTTCTGAAAACCTCGGCTTCTTGCGGCGAGATGAGTTTGGCAATTTTGTCGACGCCCGGACGGAGCGGTTGTTTCGGCTTGGGGATGACACTTTCAGCCTCGAAGACAACGCATTCCGGCTGCGTGCCTTCAATGCGTCACTTCATTTGGTCCGCGGTCGAAACACCTGGGACGCCATCGCCTATCATGAACGCCGCGACATCGACGCCCTAGACGAACAGGACACGGCAATCGGGGGCAGCGCGAACTGGGGCCATCGTCTGTCGCCCGTCGCGACCCTAAATCTGACCGCTCGGTTTCGCTATGAGAGCTTTGACAGACCCTCCGGTACGGAACACCAGCACCTGGTGGGAGCCGCGGTGTCCATGGTCCGGAACTTGAGCGAAACCCTCGATGCGGTGTTCACCGTGAATTTCGCGCGACAATTCGCTGATGACTCAGATGACGAATTTGTCGAGGCCGTAGTGTCGATGGGTCTCCTGAAGCACTTCTGAATCGAGCCCCCTACCTGTGGCCCTGCGTCCTTCCATATACCACTTTCGACCCATGCTCCGGGTAAGACTTCAGACCATGAGTAATCTCCGAGTCTATTCCGAGGCCATCGGCTCGTATAATAATTGTAGGCAATAAAGAAGGGGCAATATTCATATCGGGGGAGGTAAGGGTCTAATACAGCATATTCCCAGAAGGACGATGGTCATGCGGAACTGTTGGACTTCTCGTCCCAATTGCCGCGAAACGACCAACAGCGTGAGAGTCGAGGAAATTGGGGCCGGTAGGGGAGAACTCCTCTACATAGACGAACACAATCTTACGCGCGATTGCGTAAGCCGAGAGCTCGAAAGACATCTGCCAGGGCTGAAAGTCGTCGATCATGCAACGGCTCAAGAGATCGCTGACGAGGCCTTCTCATCGGAAAGATTTCTCGTGGCCGTGCTTTACGTTCATGCAAGCCGTACGGATGCGCGTGAGCATCCAGAGACGGTCGATGACGAGAAAATTGCGTGTGAACTGTCGCGGCTGGAGCAACTCGGCCCGGACGTGCCGCGGGTCTTGCTGTCAGACGTTGAGGTGCCGGAGGACATCGTCCGCGCATTCCGGCGAAGGATCCAGGGTTACGTTCCGACGACCTTGCCAATTAGGCAGGTCGCCGAAGCGATCCGATTTGTGATCGCGGGCGGCACCTTCGTGCCGCCGAGCCTCCTGTCGCTGTCGGCTCGTCAAGAGGTTTCGATCAAGGAAGAGGCGCAGCCAAGTCCATCGACCATACTGGCGAACTTCTCCCCGCGACAGAACGAAGTTTTGCGCAGACTGTGGCGCGGCAGCTCGAACAAGCTGATCGCATATGAACTCAACATGTGCGAAAGCACAGTAAAAGTTCATATTCGGCACATCATGAGAAAGCTCAACGTCAGTAATCGGACGCAGGTTGTCCTGCGCACTCGTCCGTTGCTGCTCGAGGATAGCTCCACGCCGAATGCCCGAGACATTGTCGGTCTGCTGAGGACTTCCCCTGCGGCTGACACACCTGCGCCATTCCAGGTATGCGGTCGTCAGCCTGGCGGATCTGCCGTCGAAAGTTTGGACAGCCGAAGCCGGCGGAACGGCTCGCACTAGAGCTGGCGGCAGGTGATAGGCATGAAGGAAGATCGCACACGGGACGAGGGCGAGTTGCGCAGCGTCCTGCACAAGGTTTCGCGACACAGAGCGATGGTCGTTGGATGTTTGCTGCTCGGCACCGGCATATCTTGGCTGGTGTTGGATCAAGCAGTTCCGCGTTACGATGCGGAAGCGCAGGTCGTGCTGGGGATTCGCAGTCCCAGAATTGTCGAATTCGATTCCGTGCTCTCGAACTTTTCGTCTCAGCCAGGCATCCTGCGCACCGAGATGGACATTATTGTCTCCCGCCGCATGGCAGAGCGGGTGCTCAGCAATATGTCTCCGATCGATCAGAAACAGCTGGCCGCCGCCAGCGCGATCGTATCACCGCTGGAGCGTATGACACGCGCAATGTCCTCGCTCGTGCGGGATCTGGAACCGCTTGCCTTCGGCGCAAGAGACATGCCTGCAGATGCCGCGAGCACTCCGGAGCCGGGCACTCATCCACCTTCCTCTATTCCCCGGGTGTCAGATTTGGTGCAGATCGTAAGCCGCGGCGTGAGCGCGACCAACGATGGCCAGTCGTATACCATTCACATCGGGTACTCGTCTTCCGATGCACAGCTGGCGGCGAAGATGGCCAATCTGTATGCCGAAGCCTATATCGCCAATCAGCTTGAATCCAAGGCGGAAGCTGCCGAACGCGCCAGCGCGTGGCTCAGCGAGCGCTTGGTGGAATTGCGCCACGATCTGGAAACGTCCGCTACAGCGGTCCAGACCCATCGTCGCGAAGCAGATATTCTGCAAGGCAAACAAGGAACCGTAACCGCACAACAGCTGGCTGCGACTAATGATCAATTGGTGAGTGCGCGCGGCGAACGGCTGGAGGCGGAGTCGCGCCTTGCTACGTTGCGGTCCACTGTGTCGAGCGGCGGCGACATCGGAGCGATCCCGGACGTCATGTCATCGCCCGTGATACAAAGCCTCCGAGACAAGCAGGCCGACTTGAAACGCAAGCAGGCGGAGAGCGAGAGCCGTTACACCAACTTGTATCCAGCCGACAAGACGCTGCAAGCCGATCTCGCTGCCGTGCAGCGACAGATTGACATCGAAATTGCTCTAGTCGCCAAGGGCCTGGTGAAGCAGGCGGAGACCGTTCGAGCCAAAGAGCGAGCACTCGAAGATGAACTCGGGCGCCTCCAACGGCGCTTCGGCGAGGGCAGCGATGCAGAAGTAAAATTGCAGCTGCTGCAGCGGGAATCGGATGCCAACCGAGCCGTGTACGAGGCCTATCTGAGTCGTCTGAAGGAGACGACGGAGCAGGGCAAAATTCAGGAGCCGGACTCATACATAATCTCTTCTGCCGTGCCTCCGGACTGGCCGAGCTATCCCAGGCGCCTGCCGCTCCTGCTGCTTGGGACTCTGTTCGGTGGATTGGCAGGGATTACGCTCGCGCTTCTTCGCGAACTATTCGAGCAGCGGCTCTACTCAGTCGATGAAGTGGAGCAATTGACTGGCCTGCGTGTGCTCGCTTTGGTGCCATCGCTGCGATGGCCGCAGCTGTTCAAGCCGGAAAACTACGTACTCCGAAGGCCGGGTTCGCTGTTCAACGAAGCACTTCGTACCACACGTGCAGCGATCACGCTGTCGCAAGGTAACCGGAGCGGCAAGGTGATCCTCGTGACGTCTTCCATCCCAGGAGAGGGCAAGACGGCGTTCTGTGTATCGTTGGCACGGTTGCTGGCAACCGATCGCCACAAGGTTTTGTTGGTCGATTCCGATCTTCGCCGGCCCTCCATTGCCAAGGCGCTTGGCTGCACGTCGGCAAGCGGCTTGGCGGATTTTCTGGCGGGGGCCGCCTATCTGCAGGAAACCGTGCAGATCGACTACAAGTCGGGCGCCCATTACATAAGTTCGCGTGAAGAGAGCCTTAATCCGCAAGATCTCTTGAACTCAGGGCACATGGAAATGCTCATCGAGGAGGCCCGCTCGCGGTATGACCTTGTCATCATCGACTCGCCGCCAATCCTGGTGGCCGCTGATGCGGCCATCGTCGCCAGGTGTGCGGACCACTGCCTGTTCTTCGTTCGGTGGGGCAGCACGGCGCGCGACTATGTCGCTAATGCGGTGCGCAAGCTTGAGCTCTACAAAGTGACGGTTACCGGCATAGTCTTGAGCCATGTCAATACCCGGCGACATGCGCAGTATGCGCTAGGCGAGGGATACTACGGGCCGCGTAGGCGTTCGATAGGGCTGATGCAGCACTTGCAGATGACGCCGCGCGGCGCGTTCCACAAGCTGACAGGCCCGGGCAACGGCAAGTGAAAGTAAGAGTGCCGGCCGGAAACAGCGCGGCACGGATGCGAAGGCGAAACAGGCCGCAGGAGGGGCTGTGACATCACATTCCATCGACTGTAAGGCCGCCAAATTCACCAGGCGAATTGTTCCTGTTGTCCTGTCTGGTGGACTTGTACACGACTATGGCCAATGTCGCGCGGCATGCATCCGAAACAACTGCTTCCATTTGCGGGCCCGCAGTCGCTGCTCAAGGAAGCATTGCTGGATGTGGAGAATGCCTTCCGGTATCTACCTCTGATCGTGATCTGCAATGAAGATCACCGCTTTCTGGTGGCTGAGCAGTTGGCGGAGGCGGGCGTGGCTCCCGAAGCCATTCTGGTCGAGCCGGTCGGCAGGTCGATGCGGCGGCCATTGCGTCGGCTGCGATCCTCGTCAGCAGCAGAGGACCAGGTACGCCTCTTCTCGTGCTTCCGGCTGACCATAGCTTAAAGGATCGCCCAGCGTTCTACCTCGGCGAAGACGACATCGTCCGCCTCCAAGATGACTATGGCCGCATCTAGCGCAGGCACCGACCACGCATCAATTGCCGTCTTCCGCCTCCTCGGGGCTTAGCTCAAGCAACATGCGCATCAGATCGGGCAGCGAGGTGGCGCCCATCTTCCTCATGACGGATGCACGATGGTTCTCAACCGTTCGGCGGCTGATTCCGAGGCGATGTGCAATTGCCTTGTTGGACAAGCCATAAACCACATAGTCCATGACTTGGCGCTCTCTGGCCGTCAACACCGCTATCTGGGCGCTTAGGGACTCTCGATAGGTGTGACGCTCCGGATCCTGACGGTCAATGTCAAGCGCGCGCTGAATCGCCGCCAACAGCACATCGTAGGCGACGGGCTTTTGTATGAAGTCTATCGCGCCGGACTTCATTGCGCGGACGGCCGTCGGAACGTCGGCATGACCTGTAATCATGACCGCCGGCATGCGGGATCCTTGTGCGGCCAGGTGTTCGAGTAGCTCGACGCCCCGCATGCCGGTCATCACGTTGTCCAAGATGATACAACCAGAATGGGAAGGGTCATATTGTGCGAGAAAGTCTTCACATCCGGCGAAGAACTTCGCGTTTTTTCCGTGCAGTAGCCTTTGCAGCGTCTCTCGCAAGATGTGATCGTCTTCGACGACATAAATTGTCTGCGCCGACGATGGATCGGCTTCTTGATGCCGACTACGCCCTATCGCCTGATGACGAGTCTGGCTCTCGCTGGTGAGCAGTCTCGCAATACTCAGCCTCAGCTCGTCGGCATCGACCGGCCTGCGCAAGTAGACGATGGGGCCGCTCATCGCGTTGCAGGCGGGCCTCGTCGCTTCTGTGTCGCTGAAGACGATCGCTGGCGGTGGCGCATCCAGTCCGTTCCGTAAACTGCAGATGAAGCGGAGACACTCCTCGTCGTTGCGATTAGGGAGATCTGCAACAACGAGATCGAGGCGTGTTGCATCCTTTTGCGGAGCTATAAGATGAGCGCCCGCGCTAGAAACAGTTACCGTCCTATGTCCAAACCCCTTGATCAAGGTATCCATCATGTCTCGGGTGGAAGGGGCATCCGAGATGATGAGGACAACGGCAGTCATGTTAGCGTTCTTGAAGTCGGCGTCCGCCTCGCCGTGCGGCGTCGACGTAGTCCGTTCAGTTTGAAGCGGAACTTCCGCTGCGATCGCAAGACCTGGACCGGGGTGGGATCGCGCCCAAAGAGAAACGTCCAGCATTCTGGCGAGAGGCTTTGCGAAGGAGCGTATCATGGTGCGGTCGACTTGCCCAACGTCTGTGCGGAAATCATCCAGTATGGCCCGCTGTTCATGTTCACCGACACATTTGCCGGAGACCCAGATCTCGACGCGCAGTGTTCGCTGGCGAGGGCGGCAGCCGATCAGCACTGTACCGCTCCGCAAGAGCTTCATAGCGCTGAGAATCAGAACGCGTAACAGCTGCTCGAGAAGTCGAGCATCGGTTCGAATGAGGGCGTGGGATGAAGCGATGTACCACTCAAGACCGTTTGCTTCGGCATAATATGCCAGCAATGGTCTAAGGCGATCGAGAACGGAGTTCATCTCGTAGCCAGCGAGGACCGGTTCGATCGTGCGCCGCTCAATCTCATTCATGCATGCGAGCGCATCCAGCGTTCCGGTCAATGCGCCGAGGGCATCACCAATTCGAGATATCCATTGCTCAAGCCTCGAGCCTTTCGCGTCCATAAGCATCAGACCTTGCAGCAGGCTTATGGTCTGCAGAGGTTGCCTGATTTCATGGTTGGCGAGAGTAGTCGCGATGGCACGAGCGCCGAGTTCGCTCCCGTCCGAAGCGTCAGCACCGAGATATCTCTGCGGCTTCCCGATTGTAATGAGCAGGACTCCGCCCATGGCGCCACTTGCGAGGTTATGGCCTCTGACCGACAGGACTTCCGACTCTCCGTTTGGGTAGGTGACCTCAATCCGATCGCGGTGTGACTCGATCTCTCCGGTCGCCAAACGACGCAGGAACTCACGGAACCGCGGTACGTCGAGCGCAGGCGCTGCCTTGAGTAGATGCCGGCCGACTACGATTTCCTGTGACTGACAGATCAGTTCCTCAAATAGGACGTTGACGGAAACAACCTGAGTCTGTTGGTTGACGACGACGGCTGGTTCATGCAAGGCGTCGAGCAGTCCGTCAGTGGCTACTGCGGACCCCAAGGAAGCGGCGGGTTCAGTACGATCTTTAGTAGTGGCTTCGGCACTACCGTCACTGCTCCCCGCACGGCGGGGGACAGAACTCTCGCTCATAGTGGCCCTCGGAAGTTAGCAGATAGGGCCCCCCAATAGGACTATTCTAGCACTCTTTCGTCGCGCGGGGTCGAGAGTCTCTTCTCGATCTTCCTAGCCGGACGCTCGATGTCACGGCTAGATCACGAAAAGAAATGCTCGCATGAGGAGACGTCTTCAATCGCTGCGATTTACATGTTGCAAAGCTGTGCTCTCTGCATTGGCGCGCTTAGAACATAAAGATACCCGAACGCGGGATGAACGGTGGAACCGCGGGAAGGGCGAGGTCCACGCAGAGAGGTTCGCAGCCGCGCGGCAACGAGGTTCGACGGCCGCGATGGCTTTTTTCCTATTGGCGAATGGCCGCGATGTTGCAAAGGAACCAGTCGTAGTACAGCTGCAACCCTTCCTGAAGTGTTGTCGGCGCCTTCCAGCCCATATTGTTCAGGATCGACACGTCCAAGACCTTGCGCGGCATACCATCCGGTCGGCTCGGATCGAAAACAAGCCGGCCCTTGTATCCGACCGTGCGGCTAAGGGTCTCTGCGAAGTCGCGGATTGAGATATCAGATCCCCTGCCGACGTTCACGTGTCGTTCGCCGGAGTAATGCTTGATGAGGAAGATGCAGGCGTCAGCCATGTCATCGACATAAAGAAATTCACGTCGAGGTCTGCCTGTACCCCAAACCACGACGTTAGGTGCCCCGGTGCATTTTGCCTCATGCAACCGACGCAACAGTGCGGCAGGGACATGGCTGTTCTCAGGATGAAAGTTATCTCCGGGGCCGTATAGATTCGTTGGCATCGCCGAGATGAAATCGCAGCCGTATTGGCGTCTGAAAGCCATGCACAACTTTATGCCGGCAATCTTGGCGATGGCGTACCACTCGTTGGTAGGCTCCAGACGGCCGGTCAGCAATGCATCTTCGGTCATTGGTTGCGCTGCTTCGCGGGGATAGATGCAAGAGGAACCGAGGAACAGGAGCTTCTCGACTCCATTCCGCCATGCGGCGCGCACAATGTTCGACTCTATCAGCAGATTGTCGTAAAGAAAGTCCGCCGGATAGGCACTATTGGCGTAAATGCCTCCAACACGCGCAGCCGCAAGCAGTACCACCTGTGGCTTCGTGCTCCTCATCCAGTCTTCGGTCTGCGACTGACGGGTCAGGTCGACTTTCTCGCGGTCGACCGTAACGACTTTGCATGGCTCCCTCTGAAGGCGACGAACCAGCGCACTTCCGACCATGCCGCGATGCCCTGAAACCCAAACCCGCTTGTCCGCCAAATCGAACTCTCGACCCATATCGGCATGCCGCCCTTCTGATCGCAGAGACGGATCGCTCATGGTCTGGCGACGATTTGCCAGCCGCCTTTCAACTATCCAGGGTTCCGGGACGGCTGCGCGCGGGTCATGGCGCATATGATCATAGAAACGGAGAGGCTGGTCGGATAGTAGTTAAATCGGAGGATGGTATTAGGGGCCAATCAAGCTGGCCTGCCAAAGGCAATCTGTAGCGCCGAGAACAGTCGGCTCGATCGGTGAAGTCCTAGGATTGCTGGAAGAAGCGGGTGTTGCCGAAAGTTCACCTTAGAGCGATCGAAGGCGTTCGCCGGACAGGTGAAGCAAGGGAAGTTAAATCGGAACTGTGGCGGGCTTGGTTCATAGGCAGAGCCTGACCCCGGCTGTTGTCTAATCGCGCGGCAAAATGCAAGCCCGGTTTGGACGTCGAGGCGGTCGTTTGCCGGGAGCAGTGTTGTCTTCGCGGTCGACAATAGAGTCGCCGCATGATGGGGCTTCG
>NZ_QORW01000001.1 GCF_003574735.1 Dongia deserti | reverse complement strand
CCGGCTCGATGAGCACCCGGAGAAGATGCGTCAGCGGCGCGAAACCGTCGAACATCCATTCGGCACGATCAAGGCCCGGATGGGAGCCACCCACTTCTTGATGAAGACCCTGCCGAAGGTCGCCACCGAGATGGCACTCTCCGTGCTCGCCTACAATCTGACGCGGATGATGAACATCGTCGGCGTCAAACCGCTCATCGCAACGATCGTGGCATAGCTGGCTCTCTACGCCACCCTCTGGCCGACTGGACGGCCCAGATGCCTTACAGTGGCTCTCACACGCCAATGGCGGCTGTTCGCGCCGAAAATCCCCAAATCCTCTGATAACCACGACCGCCTGAGACCTTGCGGCAGCGTTTCCACACGACCAAGACCCATAGCGGACCTCAGCCGCGCGCGGCTACTTCTTGGTGCTATGCATCGTTGCTATGGTGAGGGCTGCGGCAGAGGCGCGGTTTTCGACACCAAGCTTTTCGAAGATCTGCTCCAGGTGTTTATTCACCGTGCGCGGGCTGATGTGGAGCACGTTGCTGATGTCCTTGTTGGATTTTCCGCGCGCCACCCACAGCAGAACCTCCGCCTCGCGGCCGGTCAGGGAGAATTGGCGGCGCAGGATGCTCGTTTCTTCCTCCTTCTCATTGCTGGATAGACGCAGGAGATGTTCGCCGTTTCGGATCTGACCGAGATAGACGAGTTGCAACGGCGCATTGTTGAAGTGCCATTGATCGGGCAGGGGATCTGGCCTGCGCTCGCCGGATTGTGTGATCCAAAGAACGATATCGGCCGGCAGCCGGAAGTTCGGTGTATCGACCAACGGCAGAACGGTGCGCAGCAATTTTGCCGCCTGCGGCGTGCTCCACAGCAGTCGCCCGTCGGACCTGACGGCGAGCAGGAAGCGTCCTGTCGCATCGAGCGCTGCGCGCGCATCCTGGGCACGTCGGGCGTTGGACAAGTGAACCCGCATGCGCGCGACCAACTCGTCCAGCACGATCGGCTTCGTGAGGTAATCGACCCCGCCGGCTTCCAGCCCTTTCACGATATGCTCCGTATCGCTGAGCCCCGTCATGAAGATGATCGGTATGTGGGCAAACTGGTCGCTCCTCTTCAGGCGCCGGCAGGTCTCGAACCCGCCGATCCCTGGCATGACGGCGTCGAGCAGGACGAGGTCCGGCGTGATCTGTTCCATCAGCGAAAGCGCACTCTCGCCATCGACCGCGATCAGGACGGTGGCCCCGGCCGCCTCGATCGCCTCCGTGAGGAAGCTCAGCGTCTCCGGTGAATCGTCCACCACGAGGACGATGTCGCGCCGGGCTTGTGTCGTGGTTGCGTCGGATGATGCGGCATTATTGCTCACGGAGCCCATCCAGGACTGCCATGTAGCGCTTGAGCTCGAAATCCCGCACCAAGGCGCGCATGTCGGCGACGAACGCACCATGATCGGGATCGGACGCCTCCATTTCTGCCAATTTGGCCTCGATCCCGCGCACGTAGCCAATTTTGCCCAACCGATGCAGGTCTTCCAAGTCCCGCGAGTGGATACGGATCGGTGGTGCTGTTTCGCTGCTATTTGGCGCCGGCTCAGGCTCGTCGTAGATCCAGGCGAGTCCGAGGATGCGTTGGATGCTCGAGAGCAGGACCTGCACATCGATGGGCTTGGAAACGAAGGCCGTGACTCCGAACTCGGTCATCTTGCGCTGTTCGTCCAGGTTCGCCGAGACGATGATGATGCCGGTGCGTGCGCCGTTCATCGCCCGCAGTGCCTGCACAACTTCCCAGCCGCTCTTTCCGGGCATGGACAGATCGAGCAGCGCAAGATCGGGCGCCACCGCGGCTGCGAGCTCCAGGCAGGCACCGCCGTTCAACGCGGTATGCAGCTCGAAACCGATCGGCACCAGGAGATCGCGCAGCAACTCCAGGTGCGCGCTGTCGTCGTCGGCCGCGATCACGCTGATCCGTCGGCCGTCATAGGCCTTGATGCGGCGCTGCTGAAGAATCGCGGGCGCTGCCTCCGCCGCGAACAGCATCAGGCGCACCCGAAAGACACTGCCCTGATCGGCCTTGCTTTCAACCGCGATCTCGCCGCCCATGATCTCGGTCAGCAGCTTGGTGATGGTGAGGCCCAGGCCGGTGCCGGGAATCGACAGCGCTCCGGCGCTGCTGCCGCGCTCGAACGGCTCGAAGATCCTTGACAGGTCCTCTTCCTGAATACCGATACCCGTATCGGCGACCTCGAACTCGCAAACCTGTCCCCGATAGCGCACGCGGAACGCGACGTGGCCCTCGTGGGTGTATTTGACGGCATTGGACAAAAGATTGATCAGGATCTGCCGCAGGCGCTTCTCGTCCGCATAGACGAAGGGCGGTATGTTGGCGGCCGGCTCATAGAGGAACGAGATGCCCTTGTTCCTGGCCTGGATCTCGAACATGCCGACGATCTGCTCCACCACCTCGACCAGAGCGATGCGATCGCGGTTGAGATGGAGCCGCCCCGCCTCGATCTTCGCGATATCCAGCAAGCCGTCCACAAGTGTCGAGAGGTGCTCCGAGCTGCGGCGGATGACGCGCACCGCCTCCTGGCGGCGGGGCGGTAATCCGGTATCCCGTTCCAGGATCTGGGCATAGCCGAAGATTGCGTTCAGCGGAGCCCGAATCTCGTGGCTGAGGCCGACGATATAGCGGCTCTTGGCAAGATTGGCGGATTCGGCGGCCAGCTTGGCCTTCTGCAGTTGCTCGTAGGTGCGCTCATGCGCCTCGATCTCGTGGGTCAGCATCTGGTTCTGGCGCGCGCTTTCTTCTTCGGCAACCTGCCGGCTCTCATGCGCAAGGACCAGCAGCCAGGCCGCGATGCCGGAGATGCCGAACAGGGCGAAATAGGTAGAGAGAAGCGTTGTGCGTACCGTCGCCGCGTCGACGTCCGATCCCGCCGCGCCCTGGAAGACGCCGATCAGCAGCAGCGCGATGCCGATCACCAGATTGAACGTGAGGAAAAGACCGGCAAAGCGCCCGAGGCGCGAATTGAGGCCGAGCGCCAGCTGTGACGGCAGCAATCTGCGCAATGCGACCTGCAGCTGCTCCGTGAACCTGCTGTTTGTCTTGCACAGGTCATGGCAGCGCGCATCGAGCGTGCAGCACAGGGAGCAGATCGGGCCGGCATAGGCCGGGCAGAAGGACATGTCCTCGCGTTCGAACACATGCTCGCAGATGCAGCAGCGAACTTCGATCTGGCCTTGCCAATCCATGTGCGGTTCGCGCGCAATGTAATAGCGCCCACGGGTCCAGAATGCGATTACCGGTGCAACCGCAATCGCCACGAACAGGCCGATGAAGGGCGACAAGGCCTGCGCGGCCGGCCCGAACATCCCGAAATAGGCGGCCGTGGAGCAGACGATGGAGACCAGCATGGCTCCGACACCGACCGGATTGATGTCATAGAGATGGGCGCGCCGGAACTCGATGCCGCGCGGGCTGAGGCCCAGCGGCTTGTTGATCACGAGATCGGCGACCAGCGCGCCGATCCAGGCCACCGCCAGGTTCGAATAGAGAGTGAGAATGCGCTCGATCGCCGCGAAGATGCCGAGCTCCATGAGCAGCAACGCCAGCAGCGTGTTGAACACCACCCATACCACGCGCCCCGGGTGGCTGTGGGTGAGCCGCGAGAAGAAGTTCGACCAGGCGATGGACCCGGCATAGATGTTGGTTGCGTTGATCTTGATCTGGCAGGTGATGACCAGGATGCCGGTCAGCACGATCGCCATCTGCGGCGACAGCGACATGGACTCGAAGGCGACGCGGAAAATCTGCGTCGGTTCCGCGGCGCGCTCATGAGGCACGCCATGCGAAAGCGCGAGCACGGCGAGGAAGGATCCGGCGAGGAGCTTGATCGCGCCGATGAAGATCCAGCCTGGGCCGGTCGTCAGCATGGCGGTCCACCACGCGATACGCTGCTTCAACCCGCCCCCCTGGCGGGCGGGATCGGGCAGGAAGCGCAAGTAATCCACCTGCTCACCGATCTGAGGGACGAACGACAGCAACGTCGAGCCGGCGGCACCGAACAGCAGCAGATTGAACGTGCCAGCGCCGTCGCCCTGCTTTCCGGTGAAGCTCGCCCAGTCCGACAGACTGGCGCTGTCATTGAACGCGATGTAGGCGAGCGGCGCAATCTGCAGGATCAGCCAGATCGGCTGGGTCCAAAGCTGCATCCGGCTGATGAAGCGGATGCCGTAGGTGACCATCGGGATGATGACCAGGGCGCAGACCACATAGGCCGCCCATAGCGGCATGCCGAACCACATCTCCAGCGCCAGGGCCATGATGACGGCCTCGACGGAGAACAGCAGGAATGTGAAGGAGGCGTAGATCAGCGAGGTGATCGTGGACCCGATATAGCCGAACCCCGCCCCGCGCGTCAGCAGGTCGACATCAACCCCGTGCTTCGTCGCGTAGTAGCCGATCGGGAGTCCGGTCAGGAAGATAAGAGCGCCGACCGCGAGTATCGAGGCGGCGGCGTTGGTGAAGCCATATTCCAGCGTCAGCGCACCGCCAATCGCCTCGCAGGCGAGGAACGAGATCGCGCCCAGGGCGGTGTTGGAGACGCGGAAGTATGACCAGCGCCGGGCACTCCGGGCGGTAAAGCGCAGCGCATAATCCTCCAGGGTCTCGTTGCCGACCCACTGGTTGTACTGCCGCCGAACGCGCGCAATCCGTTGCCGCCCCGTCATCCCGCCATGCCGTTCATCCCCCCTGGCCCGCCAGCCATCCAGGCATCGCTCACCCGAGTATGCGCCACCTTGTTGCTGCGCTGCAATATACGTCAAACGCCCCATGGCGCTGACTGATCCTCTCTGGCTAGATCAGCTAATAGTCGGAAAACGCTGTATTTTATGCCTGTGCCGCACCGGTGCTCAGAACGCCGAGCGGCTTCGGCTGGAGTATCAGGGATGCAATGCAACAACGCATTGTGAAAACAGGAAGGGAGACAAGAATGAATAAATTCAAGAGCCGGACGGCCCTGAGCGGCGCGTTGGCGCTCGCCATCATGGGCTTCGGCGCGACCGGCGCGCTGGCCGAGGAGACGATCAAGGTCGGCATCCTGCATTCGCTCTCCGGCACCATGGCGATCAGCGAGACGACCCTGAAGGACGTCATGCTGATGCTGATCGACGAGCAGAACAAGAAGGGCGGCCTGCTCGGCAAGAAGCTAGAGGCGGTTGTCGTCGACCCGGCATCCGACTGGCCGTTGTTCGCGGAGAAGGCCAAGCAGCTGCTGGAGGTCGACAAGGTCGCGGCGGTATTCGGCTGCTGGACCTCGGTCAGTCGCAAGTCGGTCCTGCCCGTGTTCGAGCAGAACAACGGCATCCTCTTCTATCCGGTGCAATACGAAGGGGAGGAGAGCTCGCGCAATGTCTTCTACACCGGTGCAGCTCCGAACCAGCAGGCCATCCCTGCCGTCGATTATCTGATGAACGAGGAGGGCGTGGAGCGCTGGGTGCTCGAAGGCACCGATTACGTCTATCCGCGCACCACCAACAAGATCCTCGAAGCCTATCTCAAGGCGAAGGGTGTCGCGGCCGAGGACATCATGATCAACTATACGCCCTTCGGCTTCTCCGACTGGCAGACCGAAGTCGCGGCGATCAAGAAGTTCGGCTCGGCCGGCAAGAAGACGGCGGTCGTCTCCACGATCAACGGCGATGCCAACGTGCCGTTCTACAAGGAGCTCGGCAACCAGGGCATCAAGGCGACCGATATTCCGGTCGTGGCCTTCTCCGTCGGCGAGGAAGAGCTGGCAGGGCTCGATACCGCGCCGCTGGTCGGCCACCTCGCCGCGTGGAACTACTTCATGAGCGCCGATACGCCGGAGAACGCGGAGTTCATCGCGAAATGGCACGCCTTCATCAAGAACGAGAAGCGCGTCACCAACGACCCGATGGAAGCGCACTATATCGGCTTCAACATGTGGGTGAAGGCGGTCGAGGCGGCCGGCACCACCGAGACCGATGCGGTGATCGATTCCATGGTCGGCGTCGCCGTCCCGAACCTGAGCGGCGGCTATTCCGCGATGCTGCCCAACCATCACATCACCAAGCCGGTGCTGATCGGAGAGATCCAGGGCGACGGCCAGTTCAATACCGTCTGGGAGACCTCCGGCCTGGTGCCCGGCGATGAATGGTCGGACTACCTGGAAGGGTCGAAGGACTTGATCTCCGATTGGCGGGCGCCGCTTTCGTGCGGAAACTTCAACGCCGCCACGGGCAAGTGCATGGGAACTGTCACGCAATAGCGTTGGGGAGAGGGGCTCGGCCGGCGATCCACCGGATCGCTGGCCGGCTGCTTGTCTCCTGAATTTTCTGGTGATCGGGTATGCGCCGCTGGGTTTCCGGCCTGCTTCTGCTCTGCGCCATTCTTCCCGCACTGGCTGGCGGGCGCCTTGCGCGTGCCGACGAGATCGATGACGCGATTGCGGGCTTCGCCGGGAACTTCGCCGAGGTCGAGCAGGCGATCGGCGCGCTCGCCGCGACCGACGATGCGGTCGCGCCCAAGATCCTGGAGGCGCTGGCGGATGGCCGCTTGCGGATCGGCCCGGACCACAGCCTCTACATAGAGGACGCGAAGGGCGCGCTTGTCGAAGCAAGGACCGGCGCCGCCGCGGACCCGCCCGGGAAGCTGAAGCCGGTCAAGGTGAACAATCGTGTGCGGCGCGCCGTCGAAGCCGCCATGGGCCAGCTCACCTTGCTCTCGCCCGATCCCGGCCAGCGCATGAACGCGGCCGACACCTTGTTCCGCTCGCCCGATCCGGGGCGCCTGCCGGCCTTGGAGCAGGCGTTGGCGGAAGAAACGGATGCCCGCGTGAAGGCGCTGCTGGAGCAGGCGCGCGCCGCAATCCTCCTCATGGTCCCGGAAACGCCGGATGCGGACAAGATCGCCGCCGTCGAGACCCTCGCCGCGCGCGGCGACCAGGCCGCACGGGTGCTGCTGGGCACCGCAGCCGAGAAGAGCTCGGGAGAGATCGCCGCGGCGGCCAATGCGGCCCTGAAATCCATCGACCGGGAGCTGGCCTTCTGGTCCGGCGTGCAAAGCGTCTATTACGGGCTCAGCCTCGGCTCGGTCCTGCTGCTGGCCGCGATCGGGCTCGCCATCACGTTCGGTGTCATGGGCGTCATCAACATGGCCCATGGCGAGATGGTGATGCTGGGCGCCTACACGACATTCGTCGTGCAGGATCTCATCCGCAACGCCGCGCCGGGCCTGTTCGACTATTCTCTGCTGATCGCGCTGCCGCTCGCGTTCCTGGTGGCTGGCGCGGCCGGTGTCGCCATCGAACGGGGGATCATCCGCTTCCTCTATGGCAGGCCGCTGGAGACTCTGCTCGCGACCTTCGGCCTCTCCCTTGTGCTGCAGCAGGCCGTCCGCTCCGTCTTCGGGCCGAGCAACCGGGAGGTGGGCAACCCCTCCTGGATGAGCGGCGCGGTCGATGTCGGCGGGCTGGTCCTCACCTACAACCGGCTGTGGATCATCGTCTTCTCGATGATGGTGTTCGCCCTGCTCATCCTGCTGCTGCGCAAGACCGCGCTGGGCCTGCAGATGCGGGCGGTCACACAGAACCGGCGGATGGCGGCCTCCATGGGCATCAGGACCGATGCCGTCGACTCGCTGACCTTCGGGCTTGGCTCCGGTGTCGCGGGCGTCGCGGGCGTTGCGCTCAGCCAGATCGAGAATGTCAGCCCCAATCTCGGCCAGTCCTACATCATCGACAGCTTCATGGTGGTGGTGTTCGGCGGCGTCGGCAATCTCTGGGGCACGCTGGTCGGCGCGGTGTCGCTCGGCATCGCCAACAAGCTGCTGGAGCCGGTTGCGGGCGCCGTGCTCGGCAAGATCGCCGTGCTGATCCTGCTGGTTCTCTTCATCCAGCGCCGGCCGCGCGGCCTGTTCCCGATCAAGGGGCGGGCGGTGGAGACATGATCTCGGCGCGCCTCGGCCTCTATGGCAGTCTGCTGGTCGCGGCCGTCCCGCTCGCCCTGACGATCGCGGTCGGCCTGCTCAGCCTGCTCCCCGCTGATTCGGCGCTTCATGTTCCGGGCTATGTCGTGACGCTGCTTGGCAAGTACCTGGCCTACGCGTTGCTGGCGCTCAGCGTCGACCTGGTCTGGGGCTATGTCGGGATCCTGAGCCTGGGCCACGGCGCCTTCTTCGCGCTCGGCGGCTATGCGATGGGCATGTATCTGATGCGCCAGATCGGGACGCGCGGCGTGTATGGCGACCCGGTGCTGCCCGATTTCATGGTGTTCCTGAACTGGCAGGAGCTGCCCTGGTACTGGTACGGCTTCGATCACTTCGCCTTCGCGGCCCTGATGATCGTGCTGGTCCCGGGCGCGCTGGCGTTCGTGTTCGGCTATCTCGCCTTCCGCAGCCGCGTCAGCGGCGTCTATCTCTCCATCATCACCCAGGCGCTGACCTTCGCCCTCATGCTGGCCTTCTTCCGCAACGACATGGGCTTCGGCGGCAACAACGGCTTGACCGATTTCAAGGATCTGCTCGGCGCCAACCTGCAGGCCGGGTCCACCAAGGCTGGCCTGCTGATCGCGACCGGCGCGTTCCTCAGCTTCTTCTTCCTGGTGTGCCGCCATCTTACGCAATCGCGCTTCGGCAAGGTGCTGATCGCGATCCGCGACGCGGAGAGCCGCACGCGCTTCCTGGGCTACCGCGTGGAGCGCTACAAGCTGCTGGTCTTCACCTTCTCGGCCATGATGGCCGGCATCGGGGGCGCGCTCTATGTGCCGCAGATCGGCATCATCAATCCCAGCGAGTTCGAGCCGGCGAATTCCATCGAGGCCGTGATCTGGGTTGCCGTCGGCGGGCGCGGCACGTTGGTCGGCTCCATGGTCGGCGCGGTGATCGTGAACTTCGCCAAGACGGTTCTCACCGGCACGTTCCCGGAGATCTGGCTGTTCGTGCTTGGCGGTCTTTTCATCTTCGTCACCTTGTTCATGCCACGGGGCATTGTCGGCCTGTTCACGGGCCTCCGTACCTGGCGAAGCCAGCCCGCGAAAGTCCGCAAGCAGCTCACCGGGCGCGCGCTGGAGGCCGGCGAATGAACGCGGCGCCAGTGGCAACGATCGGCGGCACGCCGGAAAGCATGCAGCCGCTGCTCTATCTGGATGGCATCAGCGTCAGCTTCGACGGATTCAAGGCGCTCAACGGGCTTTCGCTGGTACTTGATCCGGGGGAGATGCGGGCGGTCATCGGTCCGAACGGTGCCGGCAAGACTACCATGATGGATGTCATCACCGGAAAGACCCGCCCGGATTCCGGAAAGGCGATGTTTCGCGAAGCCGATCTGACTCAGCTGGACGAAGCGGAAATCGCCGCGCTCGGTATCGGCCGCAAATTCCAGAAACCCACCGTGTTCGAGATGCACAGCGTGTTCGACAATCTACTGCTGGCGTTGAAGGCGGATCGGCGGCCAAGCCGCGTGCTGTTCGCCAGCACCCGTGCAATAGAGCGCGAGCGTGCCGATGGCATTCTGGAGATGGTTCGACTGACCGGCATGCGCGGTCGCATGGCCGGTGAGCTGTCCCACGGCCAGAAGCAATGGCTGGAGATCGGCATTCTGTTGGCGCAGGAGCCAGAATTGCTGCTTGTCGACGAGCCGGCGGCCGGCATGACCGATGCCGAGACCGAGCAGACCACGGAGCTGCTGCGCCGGATCAACGAGACGCGCTCCGTCATCGTGGTGGAGCACGACATGACCTTCGTGCGTGCCCTGGCGGTCAAGGTCACGGTGCTGCACGAAGGCTCCGTGCTGGCCGAAGGATCGCTTGAGCATGTCAGCAACGACCCGCGTGTCATTGAGGTCTATCTGGGACGATAGCCATGTTGATGCTGGAGAGGATCGGTCTCAGATACGGCGCGGCGGCGGTCCTGAAGGGCGTCAGCTTGGAAGCCGAGATCGGCAAGATCACCTGCCTCTTGGGCCGCAACGGCGTCGGCAAGACCAGCCTCCTGCGGGCGATCGTCGGCCATCACCCGATCGCCGACGGCAAGATCATCTGGCAAGCCAAGGACATTGGTGGGCTCAAGCCGTTCGAGCGTGCGCGCCTCGGAATTGCTTACGTGCCGCAGGGCCGGGAGATATTCCCGCTCCTGACGGTGCAGGAGAATCTGGAAACCGGGTTCGCCGTCCTGCCACGCGGGCAGCGCAGGGTCCCCGCGGAGATCTTCGATCTCTTCCCGGTGCTCGCGACCATGCTGCGCCGGCGCGGCGGCGATCTGTCCGGCGGGCAGCAGCAGCAGCTCGCCCTGGCGCGAGCCCTCGTGATGCGGCCGAAGCTGCTCCTGCTGGACGAGCCGACCGAGGGTATCCAGCCCTCCATCATCAAGAATATCGGCAGGGTCATCTCTCTTATTAGCCGCAGCGGGGACATGACGATCCTGCTGGTCGAGCAATATTTCGATTTCGCCCGCGAACTGGCCGACCGCATTGCCGTCATGGATCGCGGCGAGATTGTCCTCCAAGGAGCAGCATCATCGCTCGATTCCGCCGAGATCCGGCGCAGGATAACTGTGTAACATGGAGCGAGTACGCGATCGCGTTGGATACACGTCTGCAATTGGCACTTCTTGGCCAATCCGCGGGCAGCAGAAGAGGTCGGATGCTGGAGGTAAAGCGGACCTGTCGCAGACCTGCTGCCTCGTCCGGCTTGGCCTATCGAAGACGGAAATGGCCTTGTGGCTACAGAAGAGCGTGACACAAGTGGCATCTACCTAGGACGCTCCGCCGCGGATCACAACTGCACCCGGTTCGGTCAAATGCGAGCGCACCTCAACGGGTATCGAAGCATCGCTCGGCAACATTGCCGTCGCCTCCTTCATGTGCTGTTTTTTGATTTGCCCTGGTCCACGATAATCGAGGACAATGCGCGTCGCGAATGGTTCGCGGTACGGCGTCGCTGCAACGCCGCTCACGAGGCCGTAGAGGAATCTCAAAGCGTTCCGGTAGTTCGGCATCAGAATCGAGAACGTCATCTCGTTCTTCTGCAATCCCTCGAAATCGATCAGAAAGATCCGCTCCTCCAGGAAAAGCGCGACACCGTAGTACTTGAACAGGTACGCCGTGCGACGTGAGCCATCGAGGCTGGGGAATCGCTCGACGTAGTGATACTGGGCGATGCCATCACGTTCGTGCAAGCAAAGGATCGAACGCAGGATCCGACCTTTGTAGATAGACGAGTTGTGGTAGCGGTTATACACGCCATAAAACGGCCTGAGCGCATCGACCGACCTATGCACATAGGGCAGAAAGTCGTTGTATTTCACCGAACGGCGGAGCTGCGCCGTGACGTCGAACTGAACGCCTTCGAACAGCTTCTCGAATGCCGGGGTATCGAGGAACAGCTCGCGTTCATCGATCGAGAAAAACCTACCAATCTGGCTAAGGATCCGATGTGAGGGATAGTGCTGGCCGGAAAGGTACTTGTTGAACTGCTGGCGGTTGATGTCGATCCGACGGCAGATGTCGGCGACCGAGTTGAATGATCGGCAGAGCACACGCAGGTTCTGCGCAAAATTCCGAAGCTCTTCCTCCCGAGTCATTTCCGCCCCTGAATCTCTCTTTGCTCGTACGCCCCTGTCTTAGGGTGTGACGCAGAGTGACGCAAGTGGCGCGTCAGCGTGCGTCACCTTTCCGCCTGTTGCGAAATTGTGAAGCACGCCGTTCGGCAGGATAGTCCCCACATCAGACCGCGAATGCGGCGTAGCGGGAGGAGTTCATGAAGCGGGCGCTGGTACTTTGTGGCGGCTGGCCAGGCCACTATCCGGAGCAGATCTCGGACTTCGCCGAGGAGAAGCTGCTGAATGATTTCTCAGTCGAGCGGATTACTGACCTAAGTTTTCTGAGCTCCGGCCGCTTGCAGGAATTCGACCTGATCGTTCCGATCTGGACCCAGGGCAAGCTCGACCGCGCGCAGGAAGGCGCGCTGGTTACGGCTGTGGAAAGCGGCGTCGGCATCGCCGCCTGGCACGGGATCGCCGATGCCTTCAACGACAACCACATGTTCCACTTCGTGCTCGGCGGGCAGTTCATCTGTCATCCCGGCGACTTCGTCGACTACGAGGTCGAGATCACGGCGTCGGACGATCCCATTACGCAGGGCTTAAAGGGCTTCAAGCTCTCCTCCGAGCAGTATTACATGCATACCGATCCGGCGAACGAAGTGCTCGCCACGACACGGTTCAGCGGCGGGTTCTTTCCCTGGATCGACGGCGCGATCGTCCCTGTCGCCTGGAAGCGGCAGTGGGGCAAGGGGCGCGTTTTCTACCACTCGATCGGCCATTCCACGGCCGAACTCTCCATTCCGGAAGTGCTGGAAATGACCCGGCGCGGCATTCAATGGGCGGTGCGATCATGAGCGAACGTAAGGCGAAGGACCGGATCGAATCCGGAAGCAAAAACGGTGCGCGGCTGACCGGCGGTCAGATCGTCGCGAAGGCGCTGAAGACCTACGGCGTGCCCTACATTTCGGCCATTCCCGGGCACGGATGCTGGACATTGCTCGACGCGTTTCTCGAGCCGGGCAGCGAGATCCCGGTCATCCAGGTGATGCATGAGCAGAGCGCCGTGCATCTGGCCGATGGATTCTATCGCGCCTCTGGCCGCCCGATGGCGGCGGTCACCTCGATCGGGCCAGGCGCCACCAACACTATTATCGGCCTCGGCACCTGCTATGCGGACTCCACCGCGACCATGCTGCTGACAGGTGGCCCTGCGACGCATATGCGTGGCCATGGCGTGATGCAGGAACTCGAGCGTTTCCATTCGAGCGACTTTCCGCGCGTGGTCGAAGGCGTCACCAAGCGCCACTGGGAAGTGAGCCGGGTCGACGAACTGCCCTTCATCATGCACCGCGCCTTCAGCACCATGCTGTCGGGCCGGCCAGGTCCCGTGCACGTCGAGGTGCCGATGGACGTTCAGGCGGAGGCCGCGGACGCGACCATTCACCCGTTGCAGGAGCGCATGGCATTTGGGCGCGTGCGCGCCGATCAGCAGGCAATCGAGAAGGCGGCGGCGCTGCTGCTGAAAGCGAAGCGTCCGGTGATCGTGGCCGGCGGCGGCACCATCACCGCCAACGCCTCGCCGGAGTTGACAAAGCTGGCGGAGAGACTGGGAATCCCGGTGGTGACGACCTGGAACGGCAAGGGCGCCATCTCGGAGGATCACGATTTGTTTGCTGGCTCCGTTGGCCAGACCGGCACGACCTGCGGCAACGCGATCGCGTCCGGTGCCGACTTGGTCCTTTCGGTCGGCTGCCGATTCACGGACTGGTCGGCTTCGAGCTGGCGCAAAGGGACAAGCTTCTCGATCCCGCCGGCCAAGCTGATCCACATCGACATCGACTTCCAGGAGATCGGCAAGAACTATCCGACCGAGGTCGGCATCGTCGCCGACGCCAAGAGTGCGCTGGCTGATCTGCTGGAAGCCATTTCGCCTCAGCAGTCGAAGACGGCCGCGGCTGCTCGGGTGGGCTATTTCCAGGAGCTGCAGAAGCTGAAGGCGGCGTGGGAAAAGCAACTAGCCAGCCGGCGCGACAGCAACGAGGCGCCATTCACCTCGCAGCGTCCGCTGGGTGAATTGCGCAAGGTTCTCGAGCGCAATGGCATCGTGGTGGTTGGTTCCGGCAACACCCAGGGCGCCGTGAAGCAGAGCTTCCCGGTCTACGAACCGCGCACCCACCTCACATCGGGCAGTTTCTCCTCGATGGGCTGGGCGGTCCCCGCGGCCATCGGTGCCAAGCTTGCCTGCCCGGACCGGCAGGTGGTGTGCGTGCTCGGCGACGGCGACTTCATGCAGTCTTTCCAGGAGATCGCAGTCTGCGTCATGCACAACATCCCGGTCGTGTTCCTGGTACAGAATAATTCGGGCTACATGTCGATCCGCGGCGGCCAGCGCAAGATCATGGGGCGGCACGTCGCCAGCGAGTTCAATCTGCCGAACGGCAAGCCCTATTCGCCGCACTTCGCGGAAGTCGGCAAGAACTTCGGACTCGAAGCCTGGCGGGTGGAGCAGCCGAACGATCTCAACCGCGTCCTGCGCAAGGCACTGGATACCGGTGGCCCAGCCCTGGTCGAAGTGATGACGGCGCGCGATGCGGCGGGTCCGTTCGTGCCCGGTTGGTGGGATTTCCCGGTGCCGGCCTATGTGGCGGAAGGCCAGGACGAATATGCCGAGGGCCGCGCCCTAGAACAGCACATGTAGTCGCTCCGGCGAAGCGGCGAGCGTTAGGCGCGGCAGGTTCGCTGCCGCGAATGGAAGGGTGCGCCCTCAGGCGCAGTTACAGGTGACGAATGGCGCGTAGCATCAAATCAAAAGCGTCGACCTCATCGCAGCAGGTGCAGCGAGCAGAGCTCACTCGAGCCGTGGAGGAGATCCTGCTGGCGGTGGAGCGCGACGGCGACAAAGCCGTTCGCGCCTACTCGCGCAGGTTCGACAGCTACGATCCCCAGGACTTCCGCCTCTCCAAGTCAGAGATCGAAGCCTGCGTCAGCCAGCTCACCCGGGAACAGCGTGCCGACATCGAATTTGCCCAGACGCAGGTCGCCCGCTTCGCGACCGAGCAGAAGAAGTGCCTCACCGACCTCGAGGTCGAGACCCTTCCGGGCGTGGTGCTCGGCCACCGCAACATCCCGATTGCCAACGTGGGCTGCTACGTGCCAGGCGGCAAATATCCGCTGCTCGCCTCGGCCCATATGACCGTACTGACCGCGCGCGTTGCGGGCTGCAGCCGTGTCATCACGTGCTCGCCGCCGTTCCAGGGGCGGCCCGCACCGGCCATTATCGCCTCCCAATATCTGGCCGGTGCGGACGAGATTTACTGCCTGGGCGGCGCGCAGGCGATCGCTGCCATGGCGCTCGGTACAGAAAGCATTCAGGCGGTCGACATGATCGCTGGTCCGGGCAACGCCTATGTTGCAGAGGCCAAGCGCTTGGTGTTCGGCCGAGTAGGAATCGACATCCTTGCCGGCCCGACCGAGACACTGATCATCGCCGACGACAGCGTCGACGGCGAGTTGTGCGCCACCGATATCCTCGGCCAGGCCGAGCATGGGCCTGACTCGCCAGCGGTGCTGCTGACCACGTCGGAGAAGCTGGCGCGGGACACGCTCGCGCAGGTGCAACGGCTGTTGGATCAATTGCCAACGGCGAGCATTGCCCGTCGCGCTTGGGAGACTTACGGCGAGATCATCGTCTGCGACGACCGGGACGAGGTCGTCCGAGAAGCAAACCGCTACGCCTCGGAACACGTCCAGGTCATGACTGGCGATGACGACTATTATCATCGGCACCTGCAGAACTATGGCGCGTTGTTCCTAGGCGCTCGCACCAATGTCGCCTATGGCGACAAGGTGATCGGCACCAACCACACGCTGCCGACGCAAGGCGCTGCACGTTACACCGGCGGCTTGTGGGTCGGGAAATTCCTGAAGACCTGCACCTACCAGAAGGTGCTGACCGACGAGGCCTCGGCCATGATCGGCGCATACTGCTCGCGCCTCAGCATGCTCGAAGGATTCGCCGGGCATGCCGAACAGGGCAACATCCGCGTGCGGCGCTATGGCAGGCGCAACGTTCCGTACGCGCAGGCGGCGTCGGCGGAATGAAAGTCGCATCGGGAGACCGCATCATGAGAAACGATCGCGGACCGGCGCACTAACGAACATCCGGCGGCTCGAACCGCCCGGACATGACAACACAGATGAGGACATCCAGCGAGGTGGCCGGCAGCGGCGCGCCATGGGAGAGGCTATGCCTGAAGGACGCATCTACAGCCCTGGACACGCGGTGGCGGTGGCTGGATTTGGTGGCGGCAGCCGCCAGGTCCTAACCGCCTTGGCCGTGCTCATTCCCTCGATGCTCGCCGTTGGCTTGTTTGTCTACGTGTTCGTCGCTTGGACGGGCGTCATCTCCCTGACGACATCGCGCTTCGCGCCCGACTACACGTTCGTGGGCCTCAGCCAGTATTTCAAGCTCTGGGCCAACGACCGCTGGATTACCTCAGTCGCGAATCTCGGCATCTTCTCGCTGCTCTTCATCGGCCTGACCGTTGGCGCCGGTCTCGTTCTCGCGATCTTCCTGGATCAGCGCATCCGCGCGGAGAATGCCATCCGCACCATTTATCTCTATCCGATGGCGATCTCCTTCATCGTGACCGGCATCGCCTGGAAATGGCTGCTGACGCCCGATCTCGGCATCGAGAAGCTGGTCCGCAGCTGGGGCTTCGCCGACTTCAAGTTCGACTGGATCGTCGATCCGCGCATGGCGATCTACACCATCGTCATCGCTGCATTTTGGCAATCCGCCGGCTTCGTGATGGCGATCTTCCTCGCGGCGCTGCGCGGCGTCGACAGCGAGATCATCAAGGCTGCACGCATCGACGGTGCCAGCCTGCCGGAGATCTACCGCTCGATCGTCATTCCCATGGTACGCCCGGCTTTTCTCAGCGTGATCGTGATCCTGCTCTACCAGGCGCTGCGCTCCTTCGACCTGGTCGTTGCGTTGACCAATGGTGGGCCGGGCTTCGCGAGCGATCTGCCGACCACCTTCATGTTCAAATACACCTTTGGCCGCAGTCAGCTGGCCCAGGGTGCCGCAAGCGCCATCATGATCACCATGACGGTCGCGGCGGTCATGATCCCGTATCTGTACTCGGAGCTGCGCCATGAACGCCGTCGATAGCGCGCACCTCGGGGCGCGGCCAAGAACGGCACTGCCGACCACCCAGCAGCGCTCGGACGGCTTTGCGATCGCAGGCCGGATCGCCATCTATGCGACGCTGATCGCCTTCGCGCTGTTTTTCCTTGCGCCGCTGGTGGTGATGCTCGTGACGTCGCTGAAGCCGGCGGACGAGATCAGGAGCGGGACGTTCCTGGCGCTTCCCGTCGCGCCAACCCTCGAAGCCTGGTCCAAGGCATGGACCAGCGCCTGCGTCGGGGTCAACTGCATCGGCGTCGCGCCGTTCTACCTCAACACCTTCCTGATCACCGTGCCGGCGACCGTGCTCTCCACGCTCATCGGCGCCATCAACGGTTACGCCCTGACCCAGGTCGAGTTCAGGGGATCGCGCTTTATCTATGGGCTGCTGATGCTCGGGTGCTTCACGCCGTACCAGGGCGTCATGATTCCCGTCGCGCGCACCCTGGGT
Organism: Dongia deserti; assembly: GCF_003574735.1. Lineage (GTDB taxonomy): Bacteria > Pseudomonadota > Alphaproteobacteria > Dongiales > Dongiaceae > Dongia_A > Dongia_A deserti. The sequence goes on along the minus strand of NZ_QORW01000001.1, from coordinate 616,661 downwards.
TTCCTCGACCTCGCGGGTAGCCTTTCCGGCCTGGTGTTGATCCACACGATCTATGGCGTCTGCTTCACCACCATGTTCTTCCGGAACTACTTCCTCGATGTTCCCAAGGAGCTGACGCGCGCGGCGCGGGTCGACGGCGCCGGGTTCTTCCAGATCTTCTTCGCGATCATGCTGCCGATGTCTCTGCCCATCATGGTGGTGACCGTGATCTGGCAGTTCACCAGCATCTGGAACGATTTCCTGTTCGGCGTCGCGTTCACCACCGGCGAGAACGCGCCGATCATGGTGGCACTAAACAACATCGTGAACTCCTCCACCGGCGAGCGTGAGTACAACGTCGACATGGCTGCCGCGCTGCTGGCCGCGCTCCCGACGATCGTCATCTATGTCCTCGCTGGAAAGTACTTCATCCGCGGCCTGATGGCCGGCTCGGTCAAGGGGTAGGGTCATGGCAACGCTTGCAATCCGCAATGTGACCAAGAACTACGGCGACCTGGAGGTGCTGCGCGGCATCAACATCGACGCCGACGACGGTGAGTTCCTGGTGTTGCTCGGGCCTTCGGGCTGCGGCAAGTCGACCTTGCTCAATGCGATCGCCGGACTCGAGGCCATCAGCGGCGGCGACATCCTGATCGACGGCTCGATCGTGACGGGCCTGGAACCGCGCGAGCGGGACATCGCCATGGTGTTCCAGTCTTACGCTCTCTACCCGACCATGAGCGTGCGCAAGAACATCGAGTTCGGCATGCGGGTGCGCGGCGTGCCCCCCGGCGAGCGGCGGGCGGCCGTCGAGAAGGTGGCGCAAACGTTGCAGCTCTCGTCATTGCTCGATCGCAAGCCGTCACAGCTTTCGGGCGGACAGCGCCAGCGCGTTGCGATGGGGCGCGCCTTGGTCCGAGAGCCCAAGGTGTTCCTGTTCGACGAGCCGTTGTCCAACCTCGATGCCAAGCTTCGGATCGAGATGCGGGCTGAGATCAAACGCCTGCACCAGAACCTGGAAACCACCATCGTCTATGTCACCCACGACCAGATCGAGGCGATGACGCTCGCGACCAAGGTCGTCGTCATGCGCGGCGGCGTGGTGCAGCAGGTGGGTCGCCCGCAGGACATCTATGACCGGCCTGCCAATCTCTACGTCGCAGGCTTCATCGGCTCCCCGCCGATGAACTTCATTCCGGCCGACTTGACGGTCGAAGGAGAGCGGATCCAGGCCCGCATTGCCCGGAACGGCGCCGCTCCGGTAGCGATCGATGTCGGTCCAATCACGGCGGATCGCGCGGTCCTTGCCGGACGCGAGGTGATCCTGGGCGTTCGGCCAGAGGCTCTGACCGAGGCCGGTGAGGCTGTGAGGCCGGGCAAAGTCGCGATTGATGCCACCATTGAGATTCTCGAGCCCACGGGAGCTGACACGTTCGCTGTCATATCGCTCGGTGGCGCGGCAGTGACCGCCCGCTGCCATCCGCGCGCGTTCCACAGCCGCGGCCCCGCGCGCTTCGAGCTCGATACCGCATCAGTGCTCATCTTCGATCCGGGGTCGGAGCGGCGGATAGATTGACGCGGGGAAGCAACCGGACCATCCGCGCCGTCGGCGGGCGCATGGGTCCCGGAACCAATCAGCCGATATCAGGAGGAAGCTATGCGTTCGAGACGTTATCGGAAGTGCAGTGCAATCATTGCGGCGGCGGTGGCCGTACCGGCACTGGCCATTGCAGCAACCACCAAAGAGCTGGAAGTGATGCATCTCTGGACCTCAGGCGGTGAAGCCGCCGCGCTCCAGGTGCTGAAGGACGCAGTGGAGAAGGAGGGCATCACCTGGGTTGATTCCGCGATCGCCGGCGATGGCGGGCGGACGCAGCAGCAGGCCCTGCAGGCGCGATTTGCCGCGGGCAATCCGCCGGCTTCGGCGCTGGCGCCTGGCCAGCTGGTGCTCGAGTACTATGCGCAAGACTCGCTGGGTGACCTCACCGCAGTCGGCACGGCGGAGAACTGGGACGAGCTGATTGCGCCGGCGCTTCAGCCGTTCGCCAAGGCCGACGGCAAATGGGTGGCGGTGCCGTTCAACATGCATCGCGAGAACAACGCCTACTACAACAAGGCTATTCTCGACGAGAATGGCGGCAAGGTGCCGGAGACCTGGGACGAATTCCTCGCTTATCTCGATAAGGTGAAGCAAGGCGGCAAGGTCATTCCGCTGGCTCTTGGGGGCGACGATTGGCAGGAGACGGAGATTTTCTCCAACATCCTGATCGGGCAGGCCGGCGTCGATTTCTACAAGAAGGCGATCATGGGCCTCGATAAGGAGGCTCTTGGCAGCGATCATATGATCAAGGCTCTGGAGACCTTCCGCAAGGTGCTGTCCTATGCCGATGCCAACAGGCCGGGCCGCGACTGGGCGTTGGCGACGGGCATGGTGATGCGCGGCGAAGCGGCCGTGCAATTCCAGGGTGACTGGGCGGTTGGCGACTTCACTAAGGCCGACAAGAAGCCAGGCGTTGACTATGTCTGCGCCAGCGCGCCTGGCAATCGCTCGTCCTTCGTCTTCGTCACCGATTTCATGGCGATGTTCGAGCAGCCGACCGAGGAGACACGAGCCAATCAGGAGGTGCTGGCCCGCCTGATCATGGATCGGGACGTCCAGGAGCAGTTCAACATCAAGAAGGGATCGATCCCGGCCCGCCTCGATGTGAAGCCGGATCATTTCAACGACTGCGCCAAGCAGGCATTTGCCGACCGCGACGCCGCGATCAAGGAAGGGAGCCTGCTGCCCTCGCTGGTCGAGAGCGTCGCCGTGCCCAATGATGCGAAAGCCGCGATCATTGACGTGATCCATGCGTTGGCAAACGACGCATCGATGTCGCCGCAGGATGCAGCTGCGCAGTTCGTGGAAAATCTCGAGGCGCTGTAAATACGACGATCGGAAGCGCGGTGACCCCGCGCTTCCGGATGCCTCTCGGCCCGCAGCAAGAGCCGGGCTGATCGCTTACTATGCAGGTCCGGGATCAGATTATCGACAGCGAGCGCGAAGTGAACGACTTTCCGGACTTTGTCATCATCGGCTCAGGAATCGGCGGCTCAACCATGGCGCACGGTCTCGCCCCGTCTGGAGCAAGGATCACCATTCTCGAGCGCGGGGAGCGTTTGCGAGACACGCCAGAAACCCGCGATCTCGATGCGATCTTCAAGCGCGGTATGTTTCGGCCCAAGGAACACTGGTTAAATGCGCGAAGTGAGCCGTTCAATCCCGGCAATTTCTACAATGTCGGCGGCAATTCGAAATTTTATGGCGCGGTCATGTATCGGTATCGCGCCGAGGATTTTCAGGCGCGTCAGCACCTGGAAGGGACGACCGAAGCCTGGCCCTTCACGTATGACGAACTCGAGCCCTGGTATTGCCAGGCGGAGGAGTTGTATGCGGTGCGGGGGTCGACTGACGCCGACCGAACGGAGCCGTACCATTCCCGGCCATATCCCTTTCTGCCCATCCCGCACGAACCCGCAATATCCGATGCGGAATGCCGTCTGCGCCGGCTTGGCCTCAATCCGTCACCGCTGCCGCTCGCGGTCGACCTGGAGCGGTGGCTGCAGCGCGGTCGCACACCGTGGGACGGAGTGCCGGACACCTTTTCCGGTAAGATCGATGCCGAGACCGGCCCTTTGGCGGGGGCGCTCTCACATCCGAATGTCCGTTTGGAGACAGGCGCGCATGTCTTACGTCTCGAGATTGATCCGTCCGGTCGGCAGGTGAATGCGGTCGTCTATCGGCAGAATGGCGAGTTGAAGCGCCTCGCGGCCAAGGTCTTCATCCTGGCCTCGGGCGCTGTCAATTCCGCGATCATCCTTCAGCGTTCCGACAACCGGAAAAACGACCGCGGCCTGGCCAACAGCTCCGGCGTGGTGGGCCGCTACTTCATGAACCACAACACGACGGCGATGATCACCATCGACCCACGTGTCCGGTTCCGTACCGTCTACCAGAAGACACTCGGTCTGAACGACTTCTATCTCCACGACACGGAAAGCGGGTGTCCACTCGGCAACGTGCAGCTGCTTGGTAAGGTTTCTGGCCCAATCCTCAAGGCCAATGTGCCGTTGGCTCCCGAGTTCCTGTTGGAGCAGGTCTCACGCCACGCGGTCGACTGGTATCTCATGAGCGAGGATCTGCCGGCCCTTGAAAGTCGCGTCTTCCCCAAGGGCGACCAGATCGTTCTGGATTGGCAGCCGACTAATCTCAAGGCGCATGGACTGCTGGTCGAGAAGATGCGCCGGATCTTCCGCGCAGCCGGCTATCCGATCATCCTGACCAAGCCTTTCGGTAATCGGTCGCCTTCGCACCAGTGCGGCACTGCGCGCATGGGATCGGACCCGGCGACCGCGGCGCTGGATTCCTACTGTCGGAGCTACGATCACCGGAACCTCTATGTGGTCGACGCAAGCTTCCTGCCGACTTCTGCGGCCGTGAACCCTGCTTTGACCATCGCGGCCCAGGCGCTGCGCGTCGCCGCGCATGTTGTCGATCGCGGGAGGTTGCATTGAGCACCATCATCGAAGACGCGCATGCGGTGCTCCTGCCCGCCATCGCCGACCTGGAGCTGCCTGATGCGTTGAAGCAGTTCCTTGATCGCGGCGGCCGCTCGATCCTGCTGGGCGAGACGCGCGGCGAGTACGTCGCGAGGCGCATGGCGCCGGAACGCATCCAGGCTGAATCGCGCGATCACTTCATTGAACTGGCCGAACAGGTTCGGCGCCGCGCAGGTCCGTCTCTGATTGCCGTGGACCAGGAGCCCGCCGGTATCCAACGGCTGCACAGCCTCGTGCCGTCCTTGGCGGACTTGGCCGAACTCCAGCAGATGTCGGATTCGGCCATTGAAACGAGCTGCCGTGAGATTGCATCGGCTGCGCGCAGCATGGGCGTTACCATGTTCCTGGCGCCAATCCTCGATGTGGTCACTGGTCGCAACCCTTGGCTTGCTGGGAGAACGCTTGGCGCCGACCACAGGGAGGTCGCACGCATCGCTGCCGCCAGCGTCAGGGGTTTCCAGACCGGCGGAGTGATCGCGGTGGCGAAGCACTTCCCGGGTCATCCCGACATCGACTGCGACCCGGCGGTCGCCGAGGCGACGGTGCCCCTGTCGATGGCGCAGCTTGAGCCAGGCTTGGCAGTCTTCCGATCTGTCATCGCCGCTCGTGTACATGCTGTGATGCTCGGCCCGGCGCTCGTGCCAGCGGTCGATCCAAAGGAGCCGTCGTCGACCTCGAGGACCACGGCTCGGATGCTCCGCAAGGGCCTTGGTTTCCGCGGATTGGTGGTAAGCGACGACCTTGACGCCAAGGCGACGCTGCGCGGCCGGCCACTCGCCGAGACAGCGGTAGCGTCGTTAAAGGCCGGCGCCGACCTGCTTCTCGTCGCGGCAGGCGATCATCTCGAAGCGTTGTGTGGCGCAATCGCGCAGGCGGTTGCGGATGGCCGGCTTGATCGCGAACGGCTTTCAGCGGCTGCCGATCGGGTCAGGGCCGCGGCGCGCGACCTTCCACCCATGAAGAAAGGAATCGAGACATGAGACACATCAATGTTGCCGTGCTGGGCGCCTGTGGTTGGATGGGACGGGTGCATAGCAATGCCTATGCTGCCATGGCGCGGCAATTCCCCGAAATCCAGGCCAAGGTGCATGTCCGATGGCTGATCGACGACAATTTCGCCGGCGCCACCCGGGCCGCCGATGGCTTCCCGGGGTCGAAGGCCAGCCGCGACTGGGCCGACGCTGCCTCCGATCCGGAGGTCGACCTGATCGACATCTGCCTGCCGGACAAGCTGCACTACGAGGTCGCCAAGGCGGCGTTGCAGGCGGGCAAGCATGTGTATTGCGAAAAGCCGCTGACGGACACCACGGAACAGGCCACTGAGCTGGTGGCGCTGGCGCAGGCGAAAGGCCTGATCACGCGGGTGGGTCACGGTTTTCCCATCAACCCTGTGCATCAGCTCGCGCGCGAGATCATTCAGTCGGGAAAGATCGGCGACGTTACGCTGTTCCGGGGCGCACAGCATGTCGACAGCCATGGCAGCCCGGACGCGCCGTTCATTTGGCGCCTGGATGGCGATCTGGCGCGCACCGGCATCGTGGGTGACACGGGGTCGCATGTGTTTAGCTTTATCGACTATCTGGTAGGCGAGGTGGAGGAGATCACCGCCCATTGCCCGGTCGTGTTCAAGGAGCGCCCCGAGGTCGAGGGTGCCGCCTACGGATCCTTTTCAGGCGGCAGGAACACGGGAAGGCGGAAGGCCGTCACCAATCCGGATCTCGGGATGGTCCTGTGCCGCTTCAAGTCGGGCGGCGTCGGCACGATCGATTTCAGCCGAATCGCCACCGGCAGGCGCTTCATGCAGCGCTACGAGATCTATGGAACGAAGGGCGCAATCACGTACGATTATGACGAGATCACCAGGCTGAACGTTTTCTATCTGAATGACGCGAACGGGGAGCAGGGGTTTCGGGCGATCGATGTCGGTCCGGAAATAAAGGACTACCGCAGTTTCCTTCCGCTGGCAAACTTCGGACTCGGCTACAACGAGGTGAAGGCGCTCGAGGCAAGTCAAGTGATCCAGTCGATCATCGACAACCTGCCGGCCTGGCCGACCTTTGCCGACGCCAAGCGGATCGTCGCACTGGTGGACGCCTGCATGGCCTCCCACGCATCGCGGCAGTGGGAGAAGGTGAGGAGTTGATGCTCGATAACCGCTGCGTCTGGTTCTGTGAAAGCTAACCGGACCTATTGCGGATGCGGGCTTCCTCCCGCCTTTGACCCCAAGCCGCCATCGATGACTCGAAAGGTGGCCGCTCCATCTCTGCGCCTCCCACGGCAAAGCGAGCGGTCCGCAAGATCCTGGCTGGGACCGATGCGGCTGCGCGCCAGCGGCGCGGGCTACGGCTTCGAGTGGCGCGTGGGTGGCACCCTCGGCTACTTCGCACGGTTCAGGAAGCCGTAGCCGGCTCGCTCTGCCCGGGGAAGGGCGCCGGGCAGCGACCGGAAAGCGCTGGAAATAGTCCTGTTGCTCAGCGGCTTCCTCCCAGAACCGGCCTGCGTTGCTGGCGCGGGTCACTACCTTGCCGGGCCAATAGCCGGATGCGTCGCGGATGGTCTCCTCGGCGACCACACGCTGCTCCTCGCGTGTATGCAAGATCTCCGAGCGGTAGCCGCTCTCGGCGACGTCCTCGCCGAGATCGGCCCGGTGGACCATGAAGAAGTACTCGAGCAGCTCTCGGTAGGACAGGCGATCCGGATCGAAGGTGACCTCGACCGCCCCGGCATGACTGACGTTGTTCTTCTCGGTCGGGTTCTCGTTCTCCCGCCGATCCAACCCACGCGGGTGCAGATGATCCCGTCGCGGTGGCGAAGCAGGTGCTGCATGGTCCAGAAGCAGCCTCCCGCGAGGATCGCGCGCTCGGTGTTTTCGCTCTTCTGGTGCTCCTTCCTCGGAGTTCCGCCGACGCTACCCCCTGGGGCCCGCCGATCGACCGGCGTTCAGCGGATTCCTTCGCTGCATTGATGTCAGGATCTTCCTCGGTTCGCGTCCGCGGCAGATCATCATGGATGACGTTCCATGGAATGTGACTTTCGATGCCCGTGTGAGCTGCGTTTGGCGGCCATTCTTCGGGGTGATCGAGAGTGCCAATCATGACAGCGTGTCCCTGCGGGCTACGCATTCCAAGCGGACTGCCACAGTTGGAGCAGAAGCCACGCTCATACCATGCAGACGTTTGGTAATACATTGGCATCCCCTTGGTGAACCGAAACGCCTCCTTTTGCGCCCCCTTGAACCCCACGAAAATGCCGGAGGGATGACCGTAGCCCTTCTGACACATTCGGCAATGGCAATGGGCGACCCACGTAGGCGGCTCAGTCGCCTCAAACCGCACGGCTCCGCACAGGCAGCCGCCGGTGATTGGCAAGGTCTTGCCGGTCATGATTTCCTCCCTGAGTGGATGGCGCGCTGTAGGCCACTGATTCTCTCCCGCTTGCCTCGGCCGAGCTGATCTGCCGGCGTACCATACGCGGGTCTATCAGAAGGCGAGCAATGCGCCGGACAAACGCGGCAATGGTACGGAAAAACCAGCCGATGCTGACCACCAGATAGCCAGCTCGCATCAACTGCTCGTCGCGCTCGTCCGTGGAACTTTTTGGCAAGCCCTTCTGCATCCGTACTGGTACGCAGATCGTCGCATACTCATCGAGGAGATCAAAGCGCTGCATCGGCATACACCGTCCATTCTGAATCGCGATAATGGCGCCGGATGGCTTGCCAGGGAGTATCGCCCGGTCTTTCTCTTGATGGTCTTGGTTGCCGTATTGCGGCGAGAATGACACTCCTTACCCACTCAGGTCCTTGGTTTGGACCTGAAAAGAACTGAACCGCCCTGAAGTTCGCCTTCGGGACCGTTTTGGACTATCCTGCCTCAGCCGGGGGAGGGGCTCTTGGCCAATGGACTGGGAGTTTGGAAACTATCGGCTGAACCGCGCCAAACGGCTGCTGATCGGGCCTGAGGGGCCGGCGGAGCTTTCGGCCCGATCATTCGACATTCTCGACGTCCTCCTGGGCAAGCCGGATGAGGTGGTCAGCAAGGACGACCTATTCGGCGCGGTCTGGCCCGGCCTGGTGGTGGAGGAAAACACCCTGCAGGTTCACATCTCCGTGTTGCGCAAGGCACTCCCCCCGGAAATGATCATGACGGTGCACGGCCGGGGCTACAAATATGTCGGCCCCAAGCCGTTCGTGGCCGCGGCTGACTCACAGGAAAAGCGCAGGCCATCGATCGCCGTTCTCCCCTTCGACAACATGAGCGGCGACCCCGGACAGGATTATTTCAGCGACGGCATCACCGAGGACATTATCATCGAGCTATCCCACTTTCGGCAGCTCTTTGTCACCGCGCGGAATTCTTCATTCCAGTATAGGGATAAAGCCGTTGATGTCCGGCGCGTGGCGCGTGACTTGGGCGTGCAGTATGTCGTGGAGGGCAGCGCTCGTAAGGCTGGCAATCGCGTGCGGGTGACTGCTCAATTGATCGATGGGGCGACGGGAAATCACCTCTGGGCCGAGCGTTATGATCGCGATCTGCATGACGTTCTTACTGTACAGTCCGATCTCGCGCACGCCATTGCAACAAGGGTCAGCGGACGCGCCGATCGCCACGAACGCGCGCGTGCAGTTACCCTCAACCCGACCAACTTGCGTGCCTATGACTGCTATCTACGTGGAGTTCACTATTGGCTGCGCCTCACGCGCGAAGACAACGAGAAGGCTCGGCATGAGCTGGAGGCCGCCATTCGACTCGACCCCACGATGGCTGAGGCCTATGCCGAGTTGGGCCAGTGCCATATGGTGGACTACTATGCGTGGTGGGTAAAGGATCGGGCAACCGCCTTGATTGCAGCCTTGAATTTGGCCAAGCGTGCCGTCGAGCTGGACGAACGAAGCAGCCGATGCCGATGGACACTTGGGCTCGCCCACCTCTTCCGGGGTGACTATGACTTGGCCCGTCTGCACCTCGAGACTGGCATCGAGCTAAACCCGAACGACACGCGCCTGCGTGCGATCCATGGAGTCTATCTCGTGGCGGTCGGGCGAGTAGGCGAGGCGATCCAGCAGTACGAAACTGCAGCGCAACTCGACCCACGTGACCAATACTGGATCCCCTGGCTGCGGGGAAGCGCTCTGTTCGTGGCGCGTCGGTATGCTGAGGCGATCGACAGTTTCAAGCAGATGGTGGATCCAATCAACGAAGTTCGCGGCTGGCTTGCTGCCAGTTTGGCGCACGCCGGTCGCCCGCAAGAAGCGGCGGCAATGCTTGATGAGTTCCTGCGCGTAGCCGAACGCGAGATGGTGGGCTTTCCAGGTCAGCGGCTCAAGGACTGGGAATCTTACTGGCAAGATACCACGAAGTTTCAACATCGGGCGGACCTGGAGCATCTGTTGGATGGTTTGCATAAAGCGGGACTGCCCCACTAACCGCTTACTTTGGCACCGCAGTCTACGTTGGTCTGGTAATGGCAGGCACAAAGCGGACATTTCAACCGGAGCCGTTTAGAGCCTTCTTTTGAATGACTTCGGAATCGAACCCAATAGACTCCTGACCGGAGTAGTTATAAGAGTCCATGTTGCTGTGTTCTCTGAACGCGGCGGCTCGTGATTGACGAACGCGTCCACCGGCAAACTCGCCGGCATTCTTGAACACTCCGCACCACCCATTCAACGATCGGCCCAATAAGTCCTGCGTCACTTCCGGCGCATGGAAGGACAGGAGCGAATCAATGACTAGCTTCCTCAAGGGCACCTCTCCAGCGATGAGGCGTTTTCTCCCCGGCGTGCTGGTGCTTTCCAGCGCCTTTGCCATCATGGCCGCGGTAGCACACTCCGAATGGGACACTGCCGAGGCGGCTTCGGATCCGCAGACATTGCTGCACGTGCCGAATGTCGATTACCGCCGCGACTGGACTCTGCTGGGGTCGTTCTCGGTGCTGGCCGACGATCCGGAGGCGGGCGCCAAGGAATTTCACGTCGTCTATACGCTGCCCGAAAACGTGGACGCCTACCGCAAGACCGGTGCGTTCCCGGACGGCGCCGTTCTGGTCAAGGACGTCTTTGCCACCAACACGGAAGCGATGACAACCGGCACGTCCAGTTACGCTGACACGCTCATCGGGCGCTTCGTCATGGTGAGGGACGAAGCCAACAAATATGCCGGCGCATCACCGCTCTGGGGTGAGGGCTGGGGTTGGGCCTTCTACGACGGAACGGAGAAAGTGAAGACTGTCTCGACTGATTACAAGCAGGATTGTCTTGGATGCCACGAACCAGTGCGCAATCAGAATTTCCTGCACTTCCAGGGCTATCCGATCCTCAAGAACTAGCCAGATGCTCGGCGTCGCCGGATCGGGCTCGGTCCCGGTCGCGGCGGTGCTGACGTCAAGACTCAGTGGGCATCCGCGGGTGCGCGCCGCGCCGATGCAACCTTTCGCATGAGCGGCACCATGATGGTGGCGATCACAAAGCAGATCATGATCAGGAAGAACGCGTCGGCGTAGGTGAGCGTCTGCGCCTCACGCAGGGTCAGCGACCAGAGCAGCTTCAGAGCGCCGACCTTCGCCTGCTCAGCATCGCCGCCGTTGATGGCCGCCAGCCGCTCCGTTGAGGCCCGCAATAGTTCCACGGCGGCCTGATTCGAGGCATCGAGATTCTCAGCAAGCCGCAGGAAGTGCAGGTTCACACGGTCGTTCAAAATCGTGCCGCAGGCCGCGATGCCAATCGCACCACCCAGGTTGCGCATCAGGTTGAACAGACCGGACGCCTGCTTCAGCCGCTCCGGCGCCAAGCCGCCCAAGGTCAAGATCACAGTCGGGGCCACGGCGAATTGCTGGGCGAAGCCGCGTAGCGCCTGAGGAAGCAACAGCTCCTCCCATCCCCAGTCGTGGGTGATGGGCGTGAAACACCACAGGCTGAGGGCGAAGCAGGCCAGGCCAAACATCATCAGCCAGCGCAGATCGACCATGCGGGCGAGATAGGTGTAAACCGGGATCGAGAGCACCTGGAAAACTCCCGTGGCGAAGACGGCGCTGCCGATCTGCAGGGCGCTCAAGCCACGCACATGGCCGAGGAACAGGGGCGTCAGAAAGATCGTCGCGAAGAGGCCGATGCCGGTCACGAAGGAGAAGAAGCACCCGAGAGCGAAGTTGCGGCTCTTGAGCGCTCGCAGATCCACGACGGGCTGGGCATGAGTGAGGCTGCGCCAGACGAAGGCCAGGCCGGCGAATCCAGAGAGCCAGGCCGTTGTGCGGATCGCATCGTCGCTGAACCAGTTCCAGCGCGGCCCCTCTTCCAGGGTGTACTGCAGGCAGCCGAGGAAAACCGCCATCAGAGCCATACCGAGGTAGTCCGCGCCCTTAAGCAGGCTCAAGTCCGGTTCATCGATCTTCACCAGCATCGGCACTGCGACCGCCACGAACACGCCAGGCACTAGGTTGATGAAGAACAACCAGTGCCAGGAATAATGGTCGGTGATCCACCCGCCCACCGTCGGCCCGAGAGTTGGTGCCAGCGAGGCCAAGGCACCGATGGTGGCAGCGGCGATCACGACCCGTGGACCGGAAAAGAGCGCAAACCCCGCGGTGAAGACAGCCGGGATCATGGATCCGCCCAGGAAGCCTTGCAGCGCGCGGAACACGATCATGCTCTCGATGTCCCAGGCCCAGCCGCACATCAGGCTTGTGATGGTGAAGCCGGCGGCCGAGACAGAGAACAACCACCGCGTCGACATGACGCGCGCGAGCCAGCCGGAGAGCGGGATTACGATGATCTCCGCGATCAAGTAGCTGGTCTGCACCCAGGCGGTCTCGTCCGCGCCCGCCGACAGCCCGCCGCCGATGTCGCGCAGCGATGCGGAAACAATCTGAATGTCCAGCAGCGCGAGGAAGAAGCCGACGCACATCACCGCAAACGCGAAGATCTTCTTGGAGGATGCTGGATCGCCGGCAGCACTCTGTGTCATCGCACTGGCCTGGTCGGTCATGGCTGATGTCCTGGCTTCGGGCGCGCGTCGATCCGGACGGTGACGGACAGGCCAGGGCGGAGGCGGCCGAAGTCGGATACATCCCCGTCGAGCAGAATGCGTACCGGGACGCGCTGGACGATCTTGGTGAAATTGCCTGTCGCATTCTCTGCCGGCAGGACGCTGAACTGTGCGCCCGTCGCCGGCGCCAGGCTTGCGACACGTCCGTGGAAGACCTCGCCCGGCAGGATGTCCGCCTCGATGATTGCTTCCTGCCCTTGGCGCATATGCGCCAGCTGGTCTTCCTTGAAATTGGCGTCCACCCACAGGCCGCGCGCCGGCACGATGGAAACCAGCTGTGTTCCGACCGACGCATAAGAGCCTTTGCGGGCGCTGCGATTTCCGACCACGCCGTCGATCGGGGCCCGCAGCTCCGTGTAACCGACGTTGAGTTGGGCGGTCTCGCGGTCGGCCTCGGCGCCCGCCAGGGCGGCTTCGGCCTGCCGAATCTGTGTGTCGATCACTTCGATCTGCTGCCGCGCGGCCTCGAGCAAAGCGCCGGCCCGTTTTCTGCCGGCTACCGCCTGCTTGTGGTCGGCGTCGGCGCGCTGGAAGTCTTGGAGGGACGCCGCTGCCGTTACCGAGAGTTTTCTGTAGCGATCCTGGTCGAACCGCGTGACGACGATCTCGGCTTCGGCCGCTTCGATATCGGCTTCGGCGCCCGCGATGACTGCCTGCTGCAGGCGGCGTATGGCCGCTAGGTTCTGCAGCCGCGCCTGCTCTGCCGCGACCGCGGCCTCGGCTTTGGCCAGGGCCGCTCGATAGTCGCGATCGTCGATCTTGACCAGCAGATCACCGGTCCGGACGACTTGGTTATCGGTGATTGACACTTCCGCGACGAAGCCAGGGATCTTAGTCGCGATCACCGTCACGTCGCCGCCGACATAGGCGTCGTCGGTGCTCTCAACGAAGCGGTTGACGCTCCACCAATCGTGTCCGTACCAGACCGCCCCACCTGCTGCAAAAGCGACCAGTGCGAGGACCAAGACTTTCTTGGCTTTAACTCGCCGCTGGTTCCTTCTCGATGAGGCGATCAGTTCACGATCGAGCAATCCGCTATCCATGGCCGTATTCCCGACTGTGTGGGATCAAAACTGAGTCCGCGTTTTCAGCAATCTTCCGCCATTCGGTTGGCGAAGTTGTAGCGCGGTGCTGGGATCGCGCTCGAAAGGTTGCCCGACATGGCGCGGCGCGCCGCCTCATAGCGATCCCATTCGGCGATGCTCGCCAGCGATGGGATGGTCACGGTTTCCCCGAGATCGAGCCCCGCGAGCGCGGCATCGACCATGTTGTCGGCCGACATCACGATTTGTGCCGGCAGCTGGTGAACCGGCGTCCCAGCGATGTCCCAAAACTCGGTCGCCGTGGCCCCCGGCAGCACCGCTTGCACGCGAATGCCCTTCGACGCGAGTTCCTGGACTAGGGAGTGAGTGAGGGCGAGCACAAAGGCTTTCGAAGCGCCATAGACGCCGTTCAGCAGCTCCGGCGCGATCGCGACGATCGACGAGATGTTGATGATGGTGCCATTACCGCGGGCGACAAATCGCGGAACCGCCGCATATGTCAACCTGGTCAGAGCCGTGACGTTCAGGCGGATCATGTCTTCCATCTTGTCGACGTCGGAAGCGATCAGAGGAGCTGTGGCGCCGACGCCCGCGTTGTTGACCAGCATGGAAATGTCGGCATTGGTTCGCAAAACGTGCTCGACGACTTGGAGGTCCGCTTGAGACGCCAGATCGGCCTCGATCGTCTCCACCTTCCGATCCGTGCTGTTTGTCAGGCGCCGCGCGAGAGACGCGAGGCGCTCCCTGTTGCGAGCGACCAGGATGAGGTCGTGTCCGCGCTTCGCTAGGCGATCCGCGTAGATCGCGCCAATACCGGTCGATGCGCCGGTGACGAGTGCAGTACGTTTGGGCTGGATCGGGTTCATCTGGATCTCCTTGCGTCGGTGGTCGAGGGGTTTGCTCGAGCGACTAGATAGACCCTTCCGAAAACCACGGGTATCTGGCAAAATTGGGATCTAGGCTTCCAGAAAATGGAAACGTCATGGATCGCTTTGAGGCTATGTCGATGGTGCTGGCTGTCGCTGAGGCCGGAAGCTTGTCTGCTGCGGCGCGTCAGCAGAAGGCGCCACTCGCCACGGTGAGCCGGAAAGTGTCCGAGCTCGAAGCGCATCTGCAGACGAAGTTGTTCAATCGCTCGAGCCGAGCGCTCGTGCCGACGGACGCGGGCCGCTCCTATATCGCTGCCGCAAAACGAATCCTGGCCGATGTGGCGGAAGCAGAGCAGGCCGCCTCCGGCGAATACACAACACCGCGCGGAGATCTCAGCGTGTCTGCTCCAGTCGCCCTTGGCCGCCTATATCTACAGCCCGTGCTCGCGGAGTTCCTTGCGGCCTACCCTGAGGTTGACGTTCACCTCGGCCTGCAAGACCGCGCCGTCAATCTCCTGGAAGAGCACGTCGATATCGGCCTGCGCCTTGGCACGCTCGCCGATAGCAGCCTGATTGCAGTGCGGATCGGGGAAATCTACCGCGTAGCCTGCGCGAGTCCGTCATATCTGAAAGCGAGGGGAACGCCCAAATCGCCCATCGATCTTTCCACCCATGACTGCATCAGCTATCCGCCCATCCAATCGCCCAACGTATGGGTCTTCAAACGTGACCAGACCCATGCCGTGCCGGTGCGATCGCGGCTGGTCGTGAGCAATCTTGAATCGGCTTGCGACGCCGCGCGCGCCGGCATCGGAATCACGGTGGCGTTCTCCTATCACGTCGCGGAATCGATCAAATCTGGAGAGCTCATTCCGCTGTTGCAGGATTTCCAGCCGCCCGCGCTTCCCGTCAGCTTCGTGTATTCGCCCAACCGTTTCATGCCGGTCAAACTGCGCGCTTTTCTGGATTTTGCGCAGCCGCGCCTCAAAGCGCGCCTTGCCGATCTGCCCAAGAGTATCGTTGGCGGAGGCACTCGGCGGCGGGATGTTGATCGCTGATAGACCCTTGTATCCGAATCGTACATCTCAGATCGACGATCGGCCGCGGCGGGGGAACGCCGCCAGCGCCGACGAAGGTCGCTGCAAGGTAAGTCTTCCAGCGGTCGACGCCGCCAAGCGCGTCCAAGATCTTACCCACCACGGGTAAGGATGGAACTCACCATGTTGAACGAAGTCACTGGCCGTGAGAATGGATACGCAAAGGCCATCAAGATCGCGAGGCGTCCGTTTTCAGACGGTCAGCTCGACCTTCCGGAGCAGCGTCCGATGTCTGAGATTGGCACATAGCGGCCCTTAGCGAGGCGCTCGTAGCGGAGGCGCTTGAAGATGTGTCAAAAACCTCGCTAATAACTTGTGGATCAGAGGCGGCGCGCCTCACAGAACGCGTTCGCATATAACCCATCGCCGTCGAGGATCGACTTGCCGCCGGTGTCGCCCATCGTGGGGCCGTCGGCACGCTTGCGGCTGGAGAGGAAGCGGCGGTGGCCCTTGGTGTCGCAGCCCAGGTAAATGCCGACGTGGTCGATTCGCGGTCCGTCGTCGGCATCGGTGTTGAAGAACATCAGATCGCCAGGAACCGCTTCATCGCGCGGTACTCTGACGCCCGGCGCGTGGCTGGCCATCTCGTGCGCGCGGCGCGGAATGGCCGCGTGGTCATCCCGCGGTGCGCGGCACAACGCCATCTTGCTGCGGTAGCCGTAGACCATGCGCACATAGCCGGAGCAGTCCATGCATCCGAACTGGTGTTGTTCCGGCGGGTCGATTGGCTCGTCGGGGTAGTACCATGCGATGCCGAGGTAGTCGTTGAAATCCGAGCCTTCTTCGCGCGTGCCGCCGATCAGGGGCCATAACTCGCGGCATCGCCGATGTACTGCATCGCGATCGCGAGAATGTCGGGTTCGCCGCCGAGATTCGCCGCGAGCGCCTGTGCGAGCCAGTCGGGATCGATGTTCCGTTCGCAGAAGGGCTCAGGCAACACGCGCACCCAGGCCGCATGTCCGACCACGTGTCCGGCTTCGCGGAATCGCCGGGGCGGCCCGCGCAACGACACCGTGTGCGCGCCGACGGTGAACGAGGCGAGCCATGCGCCGCTGCGCGGATCGAACACCACCATTTCGACGGGCTTGCCATCGTGGCCGCCGATCCGGATGGCATAGGGCAGGGCACGGGCCAAGGCGCGCATCGTGTTCACCAAGACAGCGAGTCGCGCACAACATCGATAAGCTTGGTGGAATTGTCGACCAGGTCCTTCACCTCGCGGCTAAGCCGTTCCAGGTCGGCCTTCGACAGTCGCCGCACTTGCAGAACGATGGCCGCTGCGTCGGCCACACCTAGTTTCTTCAGACGCTCCTCCGCCATATTCAGTGCGCGCTCGCCGCTCACGCCCGTCGATCCCACGACCGCTGGCCCGAGCACGATCACGTGCTTGATGACTTCCCACAGTGCGGACAGGCCGGTTTTGATCGCCTTCCACGCCTTGTTGAGGAAGCCGGTCACCGCCTCGGAGGCATAGGACCCGCTCACCACGCGCGCCTGCCGCATCATAACCAGGCGAATCACGACCTTCAGCCACGCGCCGGGATCAGGGTTCTGCAACGGATTGAAGAGCGCGGCGTTGCGCTTGTCGAGCACCGCGTCCCAGATCTTCGGCAGCACGCCGGGCAGCAGCTTGTCTATATTGCCATAAGCCAACTTGATGCTCTCGTAGCTGCTTTCCAGCGCCGCTTGATTTTTTTTCAGCTTGAACGCCGCGTTGAGCACGTCCGTGGCCATGAGCCCGTAGCGCACGACCGGGAATACCGCGCCCGCCAGGCCAATCACCCATTTCGTCAGCGCGATGGCGCCCTGCGACTTCCTGCCTGCCTCGGCATAGATGCCATACAGCTGTTCGTCGCCGAAGCCTTCGAGCGTTTGCTGGTAGAATTTCTTGGTCGGGAGGTGCTGGTAGATCACCTTGCTGCTGTCCACCCGCAGCAGGAAGATCGGTTCGCCCTTGATGTTGGTGAGGTGCAGGCCGCCGTGCACGATCCAAAACGTGGTGTGCAGCTTCTCCTGGTGTGTAGGTTCGTAGTTCTCAAGGATGAACTTCGCCGCATCATCCACCGCGATCTCGTGCGGGCGCAGGTGTTCGTTGCGCGCGTGCTTCCGGTCTTCTTCGCGTTGGCGGAGGATCTGCGCATTCAGCGTGTCGCGCGTAGTCGTGGTGAGTTCGAAGATCGCCTTCGCCCATTGCGCCCATGTCCACTTGTCGAGGTCCGTGATCTGCGGATCGCGCTCGGCCCAATGCAGGGCGAGGTTGCGCTTGAACGCGGCGCGCCATGCGGCTGCGGCGGGGTGGCGCTTGGCTACTTCGATCACCGAGCCCGGGTGCTTGTCGATCAGGCGCTTGATCAGTTCGACGGTCATCCGCTTCGCCGCAAGCGCTTTTGCGGAGAAGTGCGGCACGAGTTGATGGAAGCTGCCGAACGCCGAGCGCAGGGCGAATTCAAGGAATGCGGTCTCGCCGAACCGCAGACGCCAGGCCTCGACCATGTCCTTCCGCGTCAGGTTCAGCGCCCGTGCGAGGCCGTCCAACGCGGCGGGGGTGACTATGATGGCGTGCACTGCGCCTTCGCCCTTGGCCATGCGTTTCTCGGGCGTATATTTCACGCCGGTCCCGGCGAGCTGCGCGAACACCTTCTCCACCCGCGCGGCGGTGACGCCGCCCATGTATATGGCGTTGAGGGCGGCGCCGACACCGCCTTCGGTCAGCGCGCGTGCGGTATAAGCCTTGGTCCAGGCGTCCCGCGCGAGGTTGATGTGGAGGTTTTCGCCAACGAGGGAGACTTTGTAGAGCGACCGGCGGCTCGCAAGGAAGTCGTCGACCTTGTCCTTCGGAGGTGCTTCTTCCTCGAAGTCGGCGAAGGCATCATCCAGGGCTTCATCATTGGCAGCCAGGAAGTCGGCCTCGTCGGTGAGGGTATCGAGGTGGCTCACGGATTCGGAGTCTTCCAGAGTTTCCGGTTCCAGGTCTTCGAGGGTTTCGGGTTCGAAGGACTCAGGGTCTTCGTCTTTCACCTCGTATTCCTCTTCTTCGGCCTCGTACGCGGTATCGTACTCAGCTTCGACTTCCTCGCCCTCCGGTTCGATTTCTCCCTCCGCTTCCCACAGCTGCTCGCCCACCTCTTCGTATTCGAGCGCTTCGTCCAGCCCATTATTTTCCACGTCGAGCCAGGCGAGCGATTCGGTTTCGGGATCCTCGCCCCATTCCGCTTCGCGCGACGTCCTGGACGGGCAGGAGAACGTAGTCGTGCGCGGAAGCGTCTGGCCGGCGTTCCCCAGCAATGTCCCCCCGTACTCGCGGGGGATGTCGTTATGCCCGACCGGCGTCATGTCGACGCGAAAGAACGGCGCGAGGCCCGAGGCCTCATTCGACGTCAGCAGCGAGCACAGGCCGCGTGCCACAGTTTCGCTGTGTGGCATCGTGCCGGGCTTTGCTTTTGTGCCCGCGCGATACAGCACGCGCAGGGCAGGCCGCACTGGTGCGGGCGAGGCGACCTGGCGCGCGATGCGCTTCCTCGCCCAGTCGACCAGCGCCGCGCCGGATTGATACAGCGCGTCGAACACATGGATCTCGTCGGGGTCGTTGTGGGCGAGCGCTCTCAACAGCGTGGCGCCACCGCCCGAGTGCGCGGTCAGGATGAGGCGACCGCGGCGAAGGTCGTGGCCGGTCTGGCGGCCGAGGCGTGCGAGCGCATCATCGATAAGCGCGTCCAACGCGCCCGGCTTGATCAGCGCGGGGAAATCGTAGCTGTCGGGATTCCGGCCCGGCCGATCGCCAGCGTAACTGCCACGCGGCAGGATGCCGAGGATCGGGCGACTGACGCTGCCGAAATCGAGGCCGCTGATGCTCTCCTTGTGGGTTGGCAGGCGCATGCCGGCCTTGTGGTCCGAGTATCCATGGAAGTGCACCACGACATCGACGGCACCCGGCGCGTCGACGTTTGCCCATCGCAGCACGAGATCCGGTGCGGTTCCTCTGTGGCCTTTCAGGAGCGGATGGTGTTCGACCACCAGACGATTCGACTGCGAAGGCGCCGGTGACGGTGGCGTCGGCTTGGGTGGCGCGGGCGTGGGGGCTCTGCCTTTCAACACGGCCGCGCGATGCTGCGTGACTTCGGCCATCGCAGCCTTGCCTCCGGCGTTCTTGGAGTACTCCCACAAGGTCCACGTGCCGCGAACGTCGACGTGGATGAAGTCGGACCCCAGGCCGATCGCGAGGTTCGTGCCTGCTGCATCGATCGCCAGCTTGGCCAATTCGACGCCATTCATGCCGGCAATCTTGAAGTCGACGGCCTGTCCCGAGCAGTGGCGGCTAAGCGTGGGGCGCTGGCCGCGCGCGCGGTAGATATCCTGGTTGCGCCGCCACGAGCGATAGCCCGACGTGATGCGGACGGGCTTGCCGGCGCGGACGCGGATCGCCTCAAGGACGCGCACGAGTTGTGGCGAAATCCGGGCGAGCGGCGATGCCACGCCGCCACTCGACACCATCTCGCGCACCGTGAAGTGCGGCGATACGCGTTCGCCGTGCGTCGCCGGGCCGGTCGCGAGCAGGGGCAGGCCCGTGTTGTGCGGATCCCAGTGGTCTTCGTGATCGCCGGTGGGACCGTCGCCCAGTTGCAGCACTAGTCCCGACGGGAACGTGGCGCCGCCGCGCTGGCGAATCGGCCGCTCGACGTCTTCCGCCAGCATTTCGAATCCGCCGGTGAACGGCATTTCGTGGAGGGTCGCGAGCTCAAGCCGCGCGTCCTGCTCCTCCGACGCGTCGAAGCCCTCGGCGAACGGACTATCGAGGTCGAGAATGCCCGGGTCTCTTGCGCTGGCCATGATGTCCTCCTAGCGCACGGCAATCAATTGGCGACGTTGCGTCTCGACCGGCCGCGCGCGGGACTTCAGGTCCTTGCCTGTGGCCGATGACCATTCGGTGATGACGCGATGAGTCGCCTCGCCGACCGGTGTTGCCGGCGTGTACAATACTGCCGCGGTGCTTGGGCCGGTGATGAGGTTGGACTCGAGGGTACGCAGGAACAGCGAAAGTTCGGCGGCCATGGAGAAGAACTCCCCGGATTTGCCGTGCGCGGGCAGGCCGACGCGTTGGCCGATGAGTTTCAAGCGGGTCGCGGATGAGGTCGCGTTCGCCTTGAGGTCCTGCACGACGGGCGTGTCGGTGGCGAGCGTGAGGTCGACCCAGCCCAGCACCATCGCTGCGGCCAGTTCCTCGCGCGCGAGCAACTGGCCCTGTCGCCGCGAGCGCAGCATGAACTGCAGTTCCTCGGCGATGCGGTAGATGCGGTCGTTGTCGGCGACGTTGACGCCTGACATGTTCTTCAGGTTTGCCAGTGCCTGCCACAACTCGTACAACAACTCCTCGAACAGTCGGACGAATCCAACGTTCGCCGCGTTTGCCTTGTTGTAGACCGGCGGACGGTTGTCTTCGCTGCCGAAGGCGAGCTCCAG
This sequence comes from Dongia deserti, assembly GCF_003574735.1. GTDB lineage: Bacteria > Pseudomonadota > Alphaproteobacteria > Dongiales > Dongiaceae > Dongia_A > Dongia_A deserti. The sequence continues at coordinate 595,575 of NZ_QORW01000001.1, read as the reverse complement.
CCCAAGCAGGCGGAAATACGCTGCGCGGCGTTCCGCTTCGGGTTCGAGCGGAGGAGAGCCCATCACCAGCCACGGCGACATCGGGTTCATCGTGCCGAACAGCAACGCTTCGGACACATTCAACCAACGTTGCGTCGCGACCGACGGTATGCCGAGACCTTCGCCCGAACGGTATTCGCGCACGACGCGGCGCAGAATCTGCACCGCGCGCGTGTTCTCGATGACGAAGCTGTAGCCCAGGTGGTCCCATGCCGGGTTGCCATTGGTGCCGAGCATGTTGAAGCGGCCGGTCGTCCACAGGTTCCTGCGCGCCGGGCCCGCGGGCTTGGGATTCGGATTCCACGGATCGAACAGATCCCAGATCTGTTCCATGTACAGCACCAGGTCCAGCGGATCGGAAGTGAGCACCACGGCCGCGGCGGCGTTGAGGTCGTTCGCGGGCACCGCGGGCATGCCGCCGAACGCGGGCAGGCCGACGTCGAAGATGCGTCTGACGAGTTGCTGGATCATTGTGCCGCGCTCCTCTCTTGGACGTCCTCGTCCAGAGCCATCAGGGGTTGCTCAGGCAGGGATTGCCCGATGTAGCGGACGGGGAGTTCGGGGATGGACACCGCGGCAAGAGTCCACCGCGGCGCCGTCAATGACTTGACCAGGTATTTCAGGCGTACCCTCTGGTCATGATCGAGATTGGCCTTCGGCCCGCTGAGTTGGCGGAGCGGCGCCATCTGCTCGTTGATGCCCTGCAAGTAGCGAGTCATCGATTCGAGCTGGTCTGCGACATTGCTGAATCCGCCACCGATGACGTTCTGGGTGGCTTCATCGCGCGCGAACTTGCAGAAGACTTCTTCCAGGAGCGCCAGTCGGGCTTCGAGCTTTGGATCAATCGGTCCGGAGGGTTGAGCTTGCGGCATGGTTTTGTCCTTCCGTCAGGCGACGCGTGCTTCGGTGGTGAGCCACGCGCGGGCGCGGTCGATCCACGCGGGCGCGGTGTCGGGGTGTTCGGCTTCGCGCAGGCCGGCGAGCGCGATGAGGCGAATGCCCTCGCTTCGCCGCCAATGCAGTGAGCTCCAGAGCGCGGGACCGCCGGTGCGCTCGAGTTCCGCAAGCGCGGTGGGCGACACGCGCTGTGGATCGAGAATGTCGGTCATCGGTTTGCCGCCCAGCGCCGGGACGGGTGCCGACAGGCAGGCGGCGGCGATCGCAGGCATCGCCTTCGTCGAGCGTACGAGAAGCCCTTGCAGCGTGGGATCGACTCCGTGCGTCGGATGGCGTGCCTGCATCGCGCGCAGCAGTTTGGTCCACGGACCTTGCCGGCCGTAGCACTGCGCGGAAAATGCGCAGCCCAGGGCGGTGCGCAGCCAGCCGATCGGGTGTGGATCGCCGACGGGCCAGCGCAGGATGGTGTTAACATCGCCGACCACATCGTACAACGCGGCGACCGAGGCATAGCCGGTGTGCAGGAACGCGTACACGTCGGCTGCGATCTCCGAGGCCCAGGGCGTCCACATCGCCTGCAGTTCGGCGTCGCCGGCGAGCGCGCGGGAGATGGCATCGCGCACCGACGGCACCCAGCCGGTGAGGAACGCGACCTGGTGGCCCGTTTCATGGAAGAGGGAGGTCGGACGATAGAGGTTGTGACGCACGATCTTGATCGCCGCGACGGGCATGATCGCCCCAGGCGCCCACAGACGGACGCCCGCGCGCAGGATCGATGCGCCGGTGCCTTTGTCCTGGTACACGAGCACGCGCGGCACGGGCTTGTTCGCGCGTTGCAGCACCGGCGCCATGCTGGCGACAGCGAGCCGATCCAGGTTGGTCAGCGCAGCGCGTAGGACTGGGCTCGTGCGCGAGTTCACCGCGTCGCCAAGGAAATCGAGAGTGGTGTCGACCTGCTGGTAGCGACGCCGAAACCGCTGCACCCCCGCGGACGCGTGCGGGATCCTCGACGGGTCACGGTGCGCCGCCTGGATGAGCGCGGCCGTGGCGTTGCCCAGCGCGATGAGTTCTTCCACGGTCGCATGCATTTGCCTGCGCAGTGGCGCACCGGTGTCGCGCTCGACCGAGCGCCAGGCTTCGAGCGACGCGAACTCTTCCGCATCGCGGAACGTGCGCGCGGCGGCGAGCCAGTGCGCGAGTTGCCGTTCCAGGTCGGCGACGACCAACGCATCATCGATGTGGGCGGTGCTGGTCATGACTTCGGGCGACCCGGCTTCACGGTGATCGCGATCGTCGGCGTGCCCATCGGCGCACCGCGCGCGGCGTTCGCACGCGGGTTCGCCAACGATTCCAATCCCGGCACCGACGTCAGGCGCATGCGCACCGTCACGCCTGGTTCGGGATGCGAGGCAGCGCGTGCGAAGGCTTCGCCGTTGGTGCGCACCCACGCGGCCAGCGCGGGTAACACCCACCCGCGGAGGCGGCGGCGTAGGGCGGCGAACGCGGGCAGGTGTCCGGCGCGCGCCGCGAGCTCTTCGAACGCCTCGCCGTCTTCGCGCACGACGCGGATATGAGCTTGCGGACTGGGTCCACCGCGATTTATCGCACGGTAGGCGGACACGAACAGCTTCAGCAGCGCTGGACCGCCACGGCCCTGGCGGATGGCCTCGACGACGCCCTGCGACTCCACCTCGGACAGATAGAACCCGACGGTCACGCGCGACTTTCGTAGGTTGGCGGTGATCCACGCGCGGCTTGGGGCAAGCCGCGCGCCAGCGGCGTGACTGCCGCGCGTGACCGGCAGCGCGAGCGCACCGGCGGCACCCATCGGCTCGAGCACGTAGAACCGCTGGCCCACCGCGATCCGGTTGCGCGAGCGCAGGAACGCGGGGGGCACCGCCACACCGAGCTGCGGTTCGCGCAGCAGCATTCCTGCGGCGGCGGGTGTCAACGGGTGCACGCTGGACGTGGTGACGTAGCCGCGACCCGAGGCGTTTGCGCGATCGAGCCGCACCATGCGCGGCAGCGTCGTGCCGGCTGCCGACTGGTAGATGTGCATGCGCGCGCGAATCGGAAACGTCGCGCCGGCCGCACGCATGACCGCGCCGAGGGTCGCGCCGCCGAACGTGGGCAGCGCGTCGGCGATCTGTGCGGTGACGTCTACTTCCGGTACGCGGCTGTATTTGCGATAGGTGCGCACGCTGCGCGGCCGCTTTGCGATGAAAGTACCGCCGATCGACGGCGCCTGCTGCAGCGCGGGCTTCACGTACTTCGCGGGGAAATGCGTGGCGACGGCCGCGCCGAAGGCTTCGGCCGCAGCCAGCTGCAGGAGGTCTTCGTTGTCGAGGACGTAGTCTTCGCTTTCGGCGACGCGGCGCACCGTGTCTTCGATGACGCTGGCCAGTGCGACTGGCGCGGCCTCGTCGTTGAGCGATTCGGTATCGCTCGACTCGCTTTCCAGCGACACCAGCCGCAGGCCGGTGTCGACGATCGCGTTGGACAGCGGACCGGATTGCGCCGGCCCCACCCAGCGGCGGATCGCCTGGTCGAGATACTTCGCGAGGAAGCGAACGACCTTCGGTCGCCCGATAAGCTTCACACCCAGGCGTAGCGCACCGAGCAGCGCCGGGACGAATTGTTCGACGTCGGGTGCGAGGCCTTCATCGTCGCCGGCGGCGCGCAGTCGATCAATGAGGACGCCGCGCTCCTGCGCCAGGGTTTCGAGTTCGCGGCCGCCCATATCCGCTTCGTCCTCCCCGGTGTCGAACGAGTCAGCTTCCGGCGTTCCCACAGCACCATCGACCAAGGCTTCGGCCAATGCGGCGTCGAACGACTCGGACAACGCTTCCACGTCGCTGAGGTTGGCGGGGGACATCGGCGCTTCATCGAAGCTGTCCTCGGCCTCCGCTTCGGACGTGATCTTCGCCGCGAGCGTGCGCGCGACGGGTTGCAGCGCGGCGGGCAGGCGGCCGATGGCGAAGGCCAGCACGCGGCGGAGCAGGGGGTTGATCAGCCCGCGCAATTTCTGCAGCACGGGGCCTAACATCTTGCCGGCGATCTTGCCGACACTTTTCGCGGTGTTGGCGACGACGTTAACGACCTTCTTCGCCTTGCGTACGATCGCGCCGACGAATTCCTCACCGGCGGGCGTGAGTTCGCCGGTTTGCGGATCAAAGCGATCCAGAACTTCGGCGAGCTGTGCTTCGCTTAGCGAACCGATTTCCATACCCGACAGGCCGGCTTCGAGCGCTTCCAGGTACTGTTGCGCCTCGAACCGCACGGGGGCAAGCTGCGCGTCGGCATAGCGCTCGCGCTCCTGCGACGACGACGGGGACTCGCCGATGAAACGTTCGCCGACAGCCTGTTCGGTTTCCTCGGCGAGCATGGACACGGCCTCGTCGAACCCCTCGTCGCGAAACTCGGCGAAGGCTTCGTTGAGGAGGCGGTCGGCTTCGGACTCAGGCAGTGCTTCGCCCAGGGTCTCAGAGAAGGGATTGAGGCTTTCGTTCCACGAGACGAGCGCCTCCGATGTAGTCGCGGCGCTCTCGGGCTCCGCGCGCGCTTCCGACAGGCTTTCCGCAAACGGGTTCTGCTCCGACTGCGCGCTCCATTCGCGCTCTTGTTCGTCGTATGCGATTGTCATGATACGGCTCTCCGCCAGGGACTGGGGCGAAGTCGACCATGCCAGCCGTCCATCGGCGTCCAAGCTGGCGTCCCGGCTGGCGTTGTGGAACGCGCACGGCGGCGTCGCCGATCCGTCCGCGCAGCGTCCTCGTTGCGTCGTGCGAGTCACGCACCGGTTCGGCGACGACCGCGGTCGCCCACGGTGTCCCGATGGCATCCACCAGGTTCCGATGAAGAAATGATGACGCTATATGTCCCGAGTATCAGGACGCCAGTCGATCCAGATCGATCCCGACGAGACGCTTAGTCAGTGCAGGATCCGGCGCGACGCCGAGTTCATCGTGGAGTCTCTTCGCCAACGTCCGGAAGCATTGCGCCGCCTCATACCGATTTCGCTGTGCCAAGTGCGCGGTGATGAGAGCTTCGGCAGCCGACTCCCGCAGCGGTTCAGCGGCGATGGCGGCTGCCCCCGCCTGTGTTGCGAGCGCATAGGTGCCCGATGCCGCCATGGTTCGACAAGCTGCCTCCAAGGCTTGTACGCGAAGCAGGTGGAAAGCATCCTGGGCTGGTAGGACCCACTCTTCGTGCCATCCCGGCAGAATGTCATTCGAGAGCAGTGTGATTTCGTCAAACGTGAGGGGCTCACCATTCAATGCCCGCCCAGCCACGCGACGCGCGCGCGCGAGGTCGTTCTCTGCCGCAAGCAGCAGCTCGTCGCCGACGGCGTCCACCCACCCGCGCGGCACGTGCCACAGCGCTCGGCGAAGATTGGCGCGGCCGATATCGTCCACGACATCCGGCCAAAGATCAGCCGACACCACCCCCCGGGCGACGGGCTGCCCACGAAGCGCCAAGTAAGCAAGGATCCGCCGAGCAGCGAGGGACAGCCGCACCATCGGGTATATCCCGAGGCGGCCGACGATCCCGACCATGCGACCTGCATCGACCATATCGTCAGCTTCCGTAAACGAGTTCGAGGGCGGCGAGCGGGCACGCGTACATCTGCCCCTGGGTTTCGTCCGCGGCGTAAGGTCGTTCAGAATTCAGAGGAAGCTATATGTGTTACTCGACCACAAAAATGCTGGACTCGCAACAATCGATGAAGGATCGGGCGGATATTTCTTCACTCGATCTCTGACTCTCATCCCCATGTGCTATCAAGCAGCACCATCAAAAAAATGCGGGATGGGTGACGGAGCTGGGGTGGCCAGCCCTGTGGTAAAAGGCGGTGTACGCATCAGTAGCATGGGTGCCACTGGCACAAGCGCGACATGAGGGCGCGAGCTATATGGGTCAGCTTTTGGCACTTCGGCGACATACTGGTCTCCGCCATGAAAGTCCGGTGCTGAATGTTTAGCTGACCAGTGCTGCAACTACGTTCCGGCCTCGGTATGTCAACTGACGTGCGCGGGAACCTGTCGAAGCGCCGCCTTTGACTCCTTCCGCACACTTTCTTGCATGGTGACGTGGCCCTGGCTCAATGGGTGCCACGGAGGTTAGGGTTGCGGCCGGGTCTGTGCATCGAAAAACTCCCTCAGCTCGCGGCCGTCCTGGTTTGCGCTGTCCACGGCCATCAACATGTTGACCTGCTCGCCATCGTTGGACAGTGGCAGGAGGAGTCTAGCGTATGCCCGGCTGCGATGTGCCAGATCGAGAATGATCAAGTGAAGGAGAGGTCGACGTTCGGAGACGCATTGCCTGTAGTGACGGTCAATCAAGCGGCCATATTCGACGGGCTTGAGATCGAGCGGGGCAAGGCCGGTCAGCTCCTCCCCGTGGATGTCGGAAATCCCGGTGCCGCTGAGGCGATAGCGGAAACCCAAGGGATCAGATAGCACATCCGCTAACATGATGCGGGGCAAGACGCCTATCAGGTCCAGCGGTTCGATGTCGGCGCGGCTGGGCGCGAACCGCTGGCCATGCTTCCCATCCCAGTAGTCGAGAGCATCGATGAGGTCAGGATAGTTTGGATCGCGGAGCTCCAGCTCCAGGCAGGAAAGACTCAATTCAGGCTGGTACATGAGGTCTCGAGTCGGAGTGCCGGCGGTCGTCGCGCATATCAAGGGCAGCAGCAAGCGCGGATTCGATTTCGACCTTCCTGGCCGGCTTCATCAGAATTGCTGCTATTTCGAAACCAGCTACCCTCGGCCTGCCAGCGCTGGTGTGGTCCGGAGGAGTTCCACTGATCATGATCACCCGTCTCTCGAGCCGCCACGCCGATAGAACTCGTAGCACTTCAAGCCCATTGCGGCCCGGCATGTCCGTATCAAGCGTGATGATGTCTGGAGAGCTAACCGCGAGTGTCTGCTCGAGCTGTATGGGATCAGTCAGGATCTGAGTGTGCAGCCCCATGCCCTCGGCGACTCGCTGCACGAAAGTTGCGAAGGCGACTTCGTTGTCGATGACAAGGCACGTCCCGGAAGCAGCACTCATGGCTTTCTGGTCTTCGAAGGCATCCACCCCGTTTTACACAGTAGGTCTTGAGATTCGGTACTCTTGGAGCGCGGCAGAAGCGCTAGTTCATTTGGACTAGACGCGAGTGCCGGTAAACTTCGAAGGGCTGACATCATGACTGCGCCCTCATAAGCGAAAAGTTCACTTGGATGCAGGGCTTCATCCGCTAGTCAAGCAGTTGAAGAACAAATTGTCAGGACTTGGTCTTGACCGTATGGCGCGCCAGGCGCACTCTCGGATTGTCTGTCTAACGCCCTCCCAGAAAGGAGGTGCTCATATGACCCCACCCAAGCAGGCACTGCCGGATATCGCCTGACCTCAGGAGTGCATCCGGCTCGGATCTGAGCCGTGGAGGCCATAGTGGCCGCAGCATCGCAGACATCGAGAGCCGCCGCTGGTTGACGATCAGGGGCCCCGCCCTTTGGAGCGCGCCGAGCCGGCATCATGCGCAAGCTGGCTACATGCCACGAGGATCCAAGGAACGAAGTGCCCGGCAGATTCGGATTGAGGGATGGCTCTCGATCTTCAGGGAACGATGCCGGGCCTCGGGGTCGCAACAATTCACAGGAGGTGCCGTAACCGACATGAACCCACCGCACTGCTACCTGAAAAATCGACTTCTCGACAAAGCCGAAAGGTCCGGTCGTAGTACCGGGCCAGCAGAGGATTCGCCCGTGCTCGCCGAGCGAGCCATTCGATGAGAGCTGAGAGCCTCGCCGGGGCGCTTCCACAACGCATAGCCCCGCCAGCCACGAAAAGGTTGGCGGGGCTTTATATGTGAACTTTAGTCCGCCGCATCCGGCCGCCACCTCAATAACCTTGGGTTAAAGCAGACAGCGCCGCGCGCCTTCGCCTACGCTTGCGGCCGCCGCGTCGATCAGTTTGTCGCCGTCGAGGATTATTTCGACTTCTCCGGCCCAGACGACGAACTCATCGGGTGGCGACCGCGTACGGATGCCGCGTTAGACCGGAGCCGATAGGTCGTTCAGGTGGAAGTGCGATGGCGTCGCGGCCGCGCATACTAAGTCCAGTTGGCTTCTCAGAGAGCGGATGATGTCGTAGCCTACCAGCGAATCGTCGACAGGTGTCCGAAATGCATCCAGCGGGGTGGGGCGGAATAGAATGATAACGGAAACACGACAAATCACCTTCTCGCCAGACGAGCTTATCGAAGCAATCGTCGCTCATTTCCGTTCGCTAAAGCAGAAGTTGCCAGCGGGGACGATTACGGCGCTTCAGTTGGAGGAAGCACCAGACATTACCGTAGCGCTGGTGATCGAACCAGTTGATACACAAAAGCCCCAGCGGGTTGTCGTGCGGCCGGCAGCTGTCGGAGCCGCCATGATTCCACTGCAGAAGCAAGCGCATTCCAATCCCTCGTGCCGGCGTCAAGTCTCTCATCGTATCGGGCGATAGCGTTGGCTTGGTCATCTCAACGGGCAGCAAGCCAACCTCGCTCTTCGAGATTGCTGAGGAGTAATTGCTTCGATCATGACTGAGGGTCCTGCGGTCGACAGTATGCCTTCCGCCACTCCTATGGCAGCTGGAAAGTACCGGACCAGATGCCGAGCCGTCCTGCCTTGGCCCGATCGGCGGCATCTCTGATCACCTCGCAATGGCAATCATGGTAGGCAAGGAGAGGCGGCAAACGGTTACTTTGGTGCTTTATCTGATTTGAAATACCAAGCGAACGGCTGCTGCAGAGCAGGGGCCGGTTCTGGCACTGCAGCGACATCCTGCGATAGATAGAGTGTGGCCGCCTTCGGCCCGAAAGGGGAACCACGGGTTGCGACCACTCAGGCCGGGCCGAACGGGTCTCGGCGTTGGTTGCGGAGGATCTGCTTCAGGAGCGTCGACCATCCGGTGCCACGACTGGGGCCGGGGAAAGCGCGCTCTGGCCGACAGTGACGCGACGGCGAAGATCTCAGTCGAAGAATGCCGGCATCGCAGTGAGATGGATTGGCCTCGCTCCAAGGGCTTAGCCGAGTCCTGGATTCGAGGATGCGCCTGTTCAGCTGCCGCCGGACTGCCCCGAACAGGCAAGGAGCGAGGCGATCTGGCCTGCGACTTCATCGGGGTCGTAGGGCTTGGCGATGAAGGGAACCGGGCGTCCAGACACAACTCTCTCAGCCACCGGCAAGTTGCCCGAAGTCAGGATGACAGGCATTGATGGGAAGTGCTCACGGGCCCAGACAGTGAAGGAAAGACCGCCGATCGAGCCGGGAAGCTGCACATCGCAGAAGACCACGTCCACGGGGTCGCGGGCGCTGAGAACGGCCATGGCTTCCTCGGCCGTCGCAGCCTCGATGACATGATAGCCTTTGCTGCGTAGATACTCGCAGGTGTCCAGGCGCAAAATCACGTCGTCCTCAATGACGAGGACCGTCCCATCCCTTGCCCGGGCCACATCCGGCGTATGCTGCACCTGCCCCATAAGGCAGTGAACACGTCAGTGTTAGGAGGGTTCCAGTCCCGCTCTGAGAATACCTTAGCGCCCCGCCTTGCGGCGCCTTTCGAACAACATCCTGAGGCGCCGAACGACTTGCCTCGGATGATACGGCTTTTCCAGTGGGCCCTCGTCGCACAATTCACCGGCCTTGTCTGCAGTCGCTGTCACACCGGTGGTCAAAATGACCTCCATCCGTGGGTGATTGGCCCGGATCCACTGCGCCAGCCGGAAACCGTCCATCGCACCGTGCAGCTTGACCTCGGAGAACACGGCATCGACCTTCCGCCCGGCGTTGAGGATTGTCATCGCCTCCTCCGCGCCGGTCGCTTCGATGACTTTGTATCCACATTCCCGCAGATAGTCTGCGACCACCATCCGGACGAGAATGTCCGGTTCAATGACCAGAATCGTTTCGGCATTGACCTGCAGAGGGACTCGTTTCGATCGGTTCGACATGAGTCGCAAACGTGAGACTGTAAGCGAGGTTCCACATGGCTTCGGAAACGTTTTATGGTGCGACAAAGGCGCGCGCTGGCTGCTGTCATCGCCATTGTGCATCGCACGAAGTCAGGGTCGTCTTCGATGATGAGGCATCGCCCTGGACGATGAGCGGAAAATCCCAGGCGAGCGCATTAAGCTGTTCCTCAGTCCAGCCGAATGACTCCCCGATCCGGTGCCTGGCTTTGTGGCACACGCCTCTCGACCGAACCTCGTTCGCAACTGTCCGCTGAATTGCTCGAAGCACGTCATGGCTTTGAACTACTTGCCATCGCCGCAGGCCGTATCAGCGAGGGTGGTTCAGCTATCCGACGTAGACCGGACTTGTCGCCGACCTCCGCGTACTGTTGCCTTTGACCCAAAACCGCCGTTGTGAGCGCGATGCGGTGCAGGTCAGACCTGGCTTTGGCGCATGCGGACGGCTCCTCGTCCGTGGTGCGTCTTCACTGAACTCATTCGGGATGGATGGCGGCTGACAACGGCAGTGACCTCCAATCCATCGGCGGCAATTCGGATCGGCAGCAGACCACCATGTTGGTCCAGCCCCGCGACACCCCTGCTGACTTGGTTGGCCGTCAGGGATGTGCTGGTGATGTTTGCCCGAGAGCGGCCAGACTGCAGTTTCGCCTGGCCGGCGGTGGGGGCGAGGCATATGGGCGCCGGGGCACAGGCAAATGCATCTCTCTTATGCCGGCATCTTTCATTCTCAGCTGGCGAAAGCCATTGATGCGGATACCTATCGCTGATAGATTGGTATCCACTTTCAGATCATGCGTAATCCAATCTGGATCGCGTCGGCGGTGCTGGGGGACAGGTGAGCGGACGGTCGGAGCAGATAGCTGCCACGATTTGCGAGGCCATTCTCGCTCACCGGCTGGTGCCCGGCGCGAAGCTTGGCGAGCGCGAGCTGGCCGAGATCTTCGAAGTGAGCCGCATTGTCGTCCGCCAAGCTCTTATACGGCTATCTGAGGACGGGTTGGTAACCGTCGAGCGCAATCGTGGCGCCTTCGTCGCGAAGCCGAGCCTGGCAGAGGCGGTCGAGGTATTTGAGACGCTAACCATCGTCGAGCAGGGTGTGATCGCTCAGCTTGGCAATCGTCCGCGCACCAGCCTGCTGACAGAACTGCGCGGCAATGTCGAACGTCAGAAGGCGGCCCTTGCCAATGGCAACGAGCAGCTGGCCGGCGAGTTCGGCCTCGAATTCCACGATCTCTTGGTTGCCCTCACACGCAACCGCGTTGCGATCGAGTTGCACGCCCAGCTCAAGCGGCGCGCGCGGCTGCTTGAGGCGCTGTATCGCTGCGATTTCGATCATTGCCAGCTGTGCGACGAGCATGAGCGCCTAGTGGCGCTGATCGATCGCAAGCAGTGGACGCGTGCCCAGCAGCTGATGGACGAGCATTACCGGCTGGTGGCCAGAGGCTACCGCATCGACGACGAGGCGCTGCTCATGCAGCCGCTTCACCTGGCGCTCGGCAAGCCGATGAAGACCCCGATCGCCGCGGTCCGAAAGAAGGGGAATGGCAAGCACGCCCAACGCATCACGGGAGGAGAGGCATGACCAATCTGAGATCTTTCATTGAGGGGATGCCGAAGTGCGAGCTGCACGTCCATATCGAAGGCACGCTTGAGCCTGAGATGAAGTTCCAGCTCGCCAAGCGCAATAACGTGCAGCTCCCTTACAAGGACGAGAAGGCCCTTAAGGCGGCCTACGATTTCGATGATCTGCCGTCATTCCTGGCCGTGTATTACGAGGGCATGAGCGTGCTCCTGACCGAGCAGGACTTCTTCGATGTTACTTATGCCTATTTGACCAAGGCGCGCTCGCAGAATGTCCGTTATGCCGAGATGTTCTTCGACCCTCAGGCGCACACAGCGCGCGGCGTAACCTTCGACACGGTCATCCGGGGCATCCGCCGGGCACAACTCCAGGCCGAAACCGCACTCGGCATCCGGTCCCAGCTCATCATGTGCTTCTTGCGCGACTGGAGTGCGGAGTTCGCGATGGCGACGCTGCTGCAATCGCTGCCCTATAAGGAATGGATCATCGGCGTGGGCCTGGATTCCGACGAGAAGAACAATCCGCCCGTCAAGTTCGCAAAGGTATTCCAGCGCGCGCGGGCGGAGGGCTTTCTCCTCACCATGCATTGCGACGTCGACCAGGAAGGCTCGGTCGGTCACATCTGGCAGACCATCCGCGACATCGGCGTCAACCGCATCGACCACGGCGTCAACTCGCTCGAAGATCCGGGACTGTGTGAGGAGATCAAGCACCGCTCGCTCGCGCTCACGGTGTGTCCGATCTCCAACGCGTACGTCACCGACGGCAGCAAGTCGCAGGCGATCGCGGAGATGCTGCGACGGGGCATGCGCGTCACTGTCAACTCCGACGACCCGGCCTATTTCCCGGGCTATATGAATGAGAACTTGCAGCGTGTCCAGGAGGAGATCGGGTTGGACAAACAGCAGCTGGTTCAACTGGCGGCAAACGCGTTCGAGAGCGCCTGGCTGCCACGCGCGACGCGCGACAGCTATCTCGCCGAGCTGCGGGCCTACGCGGCTTAACGCGCAGCATCCAGACTGACTGGATTAGGGACTGCCGGCACGTTCGGCAGCAAGGAAGGTTTGTGCATGGAATTGCGTGAGCTGATCAGGGCCGGGCGGGGCGAGATCAAGGCGGATCTCGTCATCGAGGGCGGTAAGCTGGTCAACGTGGTATCAGAGGAGATCTACCCCGCGGACGTCGCGATCTTCGGGGACCGGATCGTCGCGACAGGCGGGGTCGAGTCCTATATCGGTCCGCAAACGCGCGTGCTCGATGCCGCCGGTAAGTATCTCTGTCCGGGGCTCATCGACGGACATCTCCATGTCGAATGCTCGAAGATGTCTATCACGAGCTTCGCCAAGGCCGTGGTGCCGCTCGGCACAACCGGGATCGTCTCCGGCCTGGATCAGATCCTGGTGGTCGCCGGGCTCGAGGGCGCGCGCGAGTTCCTCGACGAGGCCAAGGCCGGTCCCTTGAAGGTATTCTGGGGCGCTCCCTGCAAGACGCCGTACACGCTGCCGCGCTCCAATGTCGGCCACTATTTCGGGCCACGGGATCACGAGGCCACGCATCATTGGCCCGAATGCGTCGGCATCTGGGAGACGGTGCGGGAGTTCATTCAGGAGACAGACGAGGACGTCCTGTCCGCGCTGGAGATCGCGCGTAGGAGCCGCCTCCCGGTGCTCGGCTGCTCACCGATGGCACGCGGACCAAACCTCAACTCCTACCTTGCCGCCGGAATCCGGCTCGACCACGAGAGCTACACTGCCGAGGAGATGCTGGAGAAACTCCGCAACGGCATGTTCGTGTTGATCCGCGAATCCTCGATTTCTCATTTCCTCAACGAGAACCTGCGCCTGGTCACCGAGATGGGCATCCGGGCGACGCGCCGCATCAGCTTCTGTACCGACGATGTGGTCGCGAGCGATATCCTGCGCCGCGGCCATCTTGATAACATGGTGCGGATGGCGATCGCGATGGGGATCTCGCCGCTGACCGCCATCCAGATGGCGACCATCAACAGCGCCGAGGCGTATCGCATCGACCACCTCGTCGGGTCGATTTCGCCGGGCCGGATCGCCGACATCCTCGTCGTCGATGACTTGCGGCGTTTCAAGGTGGAACGCGTCATCACCAATGGCAAACTGGTGGCGGAAGGCGGCAAGCTGACGGGGAAGCTCGAGCCGCCGGCGCGCAGTGAAGCTCTGATGCACACAGTCAAGGTCGCGCCGATTGCACCGGAAGAGATCCGGGTTTCGTCGCAGAGCCGCCATGGACGAACGCGCGTGCTCGCGATGGCCGTATCGCCCGACCAGATCTTCGTGCGCAAGCGCTTCGACGTCTCGCTGCCGGTCGTGGACGGAGCGGTGCAGGCGGACCCGGCCCAGGACGTGCAGTATGTTACCGTGGTGGAGCGCTACGGCCGCACACGCAACCGGCCGACGGCTTTCGTCTCCGGCTTTGGCCTCAGATCCGGGGCGCTCGCCACCTCAACCGCACCGGATGACAACAATATCGTCTGCGTCGGAACCAATGCCGAGGACATGGCCGTCGCAATCAACCAGATCATCGCCAACAATGGCGGGCAGGTCGTGGTCGACAAGGGGAAGGTCACCTCCTTCCTGCCGCTACCGATCGGCGGGATCGTCTCGGACCTGGAGCCCGATGAGATGGCCGCGCGCGAGGCCGAGCTGGACGAGGCGGCCCGCGCGCTGGGCTGCAAGCTGCCCTGGCCCTTCATGTACATGTTCGTGCTGCAGATCACGGCCATACCGGACTATGCCATCACGGACCTTGGACCTATCGACTGCGTCAAGCTGAAGGTGTTCGATCCGGTGACCGCCGCGTTCTGAGAACCGGCACAGGGCCGCAACGGCAATCAAAGGGAGGACAACATGCCAAAGCACGCATCAATCGCCATCGCCGCAGCCCTTGGAATGGCGGCGGCGCTCACCAGCTCTGCCCTCGCGGAGGACCCGAAGGAGCTGCGGATCGCTGGCGTTCTGTCGGCTGGAAAAGAAGCGCCATGGGAAAAGTCGCTGATCGATTCCTTCAATCGCGTAATCGAGGCGAAGCCGCATGGCCTCGACATCTCGATCGACTACACCGAGAACGTCTATGACAATGCGGAGCAGGTGTTCCGCACTTATGCCGAGACCGGCGACTACGACATCATCTTCGGCGACACCGCCTATGCCGACGCGATCGAGAAGGTGATGGCCGATTATCCGGAAACCATGTTTGTCATGTCCGGGTCCGGTAACCGCGGTCTCGGCGCCAATGCCTACTGGATCTTCATCCACGCCCACGAGCCCGCCTACGCCATGGGCGCGCTGGCGGGCAAGCTCACCCAGTCCAACATCATCGGCGTGGTCAGCACGTTCCCGGCGGAAGACACGAACGACCAGATCAACGCCTTCATTGCCGGCGCCAAGGAGGCGAACCCGGCGGTGAAGGCCAAGCTGACCTTCATCCAGTCCTGGTTCGATCCACAGAAATCGAACGAGGCGACAACCGCCCAGATCGCGGCGGGCGCCGACCAGATCTACCAGATGTCCGGCGCCTTCGAGGTGTGCCAGCAGAAGAAGGTGGGCTGCTACGGGAACTACATCGACATGTCGCCGATCGCGCCCGATGCGATCGTCGCCTCGGCGGTCGCCAAGTGGGATCCGCACGTGAACTGGGTCATCGACCAGTGGTGGAACGCCAAGACCACGGGCGCACCCTTCGATGCGCCGAAGGAACCGAAGTGGTTCGGCTGGAAGGATGGAGGCGGTGATCTCGTCATTAATCCCGCCATGGCGGGCAAGATCCCGGCTGAGGCCAGGGGAGCGGCCGAGGAGACAGCGGAAGCCATCAAGTCCGGGGCCAGGGAAGTGCCACTGGACCTGTCGCAGCCGAAGTCCGAGTAGCATGAAGGCCGGCGCCGGAGTGGCCCGGCGCCGGATTCCATCATGACAGCGCGGCTTTCGATCTCGAATCTGAGCAAGCGGTTCGGGCCGGTTATCGCCAATGACGGCGTGTCGCTGGAGATCCGGCCCGGCGAGCTGCATTGCTTGCTGGGCGAGAACGGCGCGGGCAAGTCCACCTTGTCGTCGTGCTTGTACGGGCTTTACCAGCCGGACCAGGGGCGGATCGTCATTGATGGAGAGGAGCGGCGGTTCCGCTCGCCTGCCGATGCGATCCGCGCGAGCATCGGAATGGTGCACCAGCACTTCGTGCTGGTTCCGACTTTCACGGTTCTGGAGAACATTGTGGTCGGGACCGGCGCTGGATGGCGGCTGGACACCCGCGCGGCCCGCCGCCGCGTAAGTGAGCTCTGTCAGCGTAACGGCCTCCAGCTGAATCTCGATGCCCTGGTCGGGGATCTCTCGGTCGGCGAGCAGCAATGGGTGGAGATCGTGAAGGCCCTCTATCTCGGGGCGCGCGTGCTGATCTTGGACGAACCCACCGCCGTGCTCACGCCACAGGAATCGGAGCGGTTGTTCACCCTGCTGCAGCAGATGACCGCCGACGGATTGTCGATCATCCTCATCACCCACAAGATGAACGAGGTGATGCGGTCCGATCGGGTGACCGTGCTGCGCAGGGGCAGAGTGGTCGGCACGGTCGAAACCGGATCGATCACGCGCGAAGAGCTCACGCAGATGATGATCGGTCGTCAGCTCAAGCAAATCGAGGCCGAAGACCGCGCCGGCAGCGGCGCGCCAGCAGTGGTGACGATCTCCGCCGTTTCGTTGCGCGACGCGCGCAGAGTCGCGGTGCTCGACAATCTTTCGCTTGAGCTGCGCGCGGGAGAGGTCCTGGGGCTCGCCGGCGTGGCGGGGAACGGGCAGCGGGAGCTGTTCGAGGCCATCGCGGGCGTGCGGCGTACCGAGCGTGGCGAGATCAGGCTGGACGGCAAGTCCGTCGCAAATCTGTCCGCAGCCGATATCGCGCGGCGGGGTGTCGGATACGTGCCGGAGGACCGCTTCCGCGACGGGCTGGTCCCCGATTTGACGATCGCCGAGAACATCGTTTTGGGGCAGCAGTGGCAGGCGCCATGGCGTCGCGGCGTGCTGCTCGACGCGGCACGGATGCGCGAGCATGCCGCCCGCTCCATCGCGGACTTCTCGATCGCAACGACCGGTCCCGGCGAACGGATACGACGCCTTTCCGGCGGGAATGCGCAGAAGGTGATCCTGGCACGAGAGCTGGCCAAGGCGACGCGCTGCCTGCTTTGCAACCAGCCGACGCGTGGTCTTGACGTTGGCGTGATCGAATACGTGCACGGGCAGATTCTGCGCAAGCGGCAGGACGGCGTCGCAATCCTGCTGGCGAGTGAAGAGCTGGAGGACCTCATGAGGCTGAGCGACCGGATCGCGGTGATCTTCCGCGGGCGTATCATGGGCATCCTGCCCCGCCACTCTGCCAGTATCGCGCTGCTGGGGCAGATGATGGCGGGAACGCCTTTGGAGCAGGCTGCGTGACGCTGCTGGCGTGGAGCGGCTGGCGGATCGAGCGGCGCAGTGGACGCTCCTCATTCGCGCTGGTCTCGGCATTGCTGTCCGCGGGCGCTGGCGCCGTCCTCTGTTGCGCCCTGCTGTTCCTGGCTGCAGGCGCAGACCCGATCGCAGCATTCGCCGCGCTGGCCAAGGGCAGCTTCGGGAGCACACGCGCGATCGCCGACACCCTCGTGCGCGCGACACCGCTGATCCTGACTGGGCTTGCGACCGCAATCGCATTCAGGGCCCGACTTTGGAACATCGGTGCCGAGGGCCAGGTGTTCGCTGGCGCAATGTTCGCGTTCTGGTGCCAGAGCGCGATCGGCGCCGCACCGGCCTATCTGCAGATCCCCGTCATCGTGCTGGGCAGCCTTTGCGGCGGTGCCCTGTTCGGAGCGCTGGCCGGCGCGCTGAAGGCGCGCTTCCAGGTGGACGAGGTGATCGCCACGGTGATGCTGAACTACATCATCATCTATGCGCTGTCGCTGTTGCTGCAGCAAGGCCCGTGGACCGAGCCTGGCGGCTTCTTCGAGCAGACCGCGATGGTCCCCGACCAAGCCAAGCTGCCTATCCTGATCGAGAAGACGCGGCTGCACCTGGGATTTGTCCTGGCCCTCGTCCTTGCCGCGATCCTGCATGTCGTGCTCCACCACTCGCCGCTTGGCTACGAGATCCGCGCCGCCGGCTCTAACCTGCGCGCCTTGCAGGTCCAAGGGGTCCATGCCGGCCGTCTCATCCTGGTCGTCTTCGCGCTGAGTGGCGCGATCGCGGGACTCGCTGGCGCGTTCGAGGTGTACGGCGTGCAGTACAGGCTGAAGAGCGGTACCCTTGGCGGTCTCGGCTACACCGGGATCATCATTGCGATCCTTGGCCAGCTCAGCCCGCGGGCCGTGGTGATCGCGGGGCTCCTGTTCGGTGCGCTGCTGAACGGTTCGACGCTGATGCAGATCAGGACCGGCGTGCCATCCGCCCTCATCTATGCCATCGAGGCCATCATCCTGATGTTCTTCCTGATCGCATGGGCGATCAGCCAGTTCCGGCTGCGGAGGCTCCGCGATGTGGACTGACCTGCTCGAGGCCGGGATCATCGTCAGCGTGCTCGCCGCGGCCATCCGGATCGCGACACCGATCCTGTTCACGGCGCTTGGCGAGTTGGTGGCGGAACGCGCCGGGATCTACAACATGGGCCTCGAAGGCATGATGCTGATGGGGGCCTTCGCCGGCTGGCTCGGTACTTATCACAGCGGCTCGGCGCTGGTCGGGATCGGTGCGGCCGTGCTGGCGGGGCTGGTCATGAGCCTGCTGTTCGCCTTCATGGTCATCACGCTGCAGATCGAACAGATTGTGACCGGACTTGCGCTCAACCTGCTGGCATCCGGACTTTCGACTTTCTGGCTGCGCTCGGCCTTCTCTGACGTGAACAAGGTGCCGGGGATCTCGATCCTGCAGAATGCACCTATCCCGCTGCTGGCCGACATTCCCTATCTCGGCGCAGTCCTGTTCGACCAACGGGTCGTCACTTATGCCGCACTGCTGGCAGTGCCGGCCGTCTGGCTCTTCCTCTACCGGTCGCGGCTCGGCCTGGAGATACGCTGCATCGGTGAGAATCCGAAGGCGCTGGACATCAAGGGACACAGCGTGGCGTTGCGGCAGTATGCAGCCGTCCTGTTCGGCGGCGCGATGGCGGGGCTCGGGGGCGCCTGCCTCACGGTAGCCGCAACCGCGCATTTCGTGCCGGACATGGTCAACGGCCGCGGCTGGCTTGCGCTGGTCATCGTCATCGCCGGAGGATGGAGCCCCGGCCGCGTGCTGGCCGCCGCGCTGATATTCTCTTTCCTCGATGCCCTGCAGCTTCAGATTCAGGGTGTCGGCATCCAAATCCCGTATCAACTTCTGCTGGCGATGCCCTATGTCGCAGCCATCCTCGCTCTCATGCTTCGGCGCAAGGCTGGGCGCGCTCCCACGATGTTGGGCATGTCCTATCGGCGCGAATGACGATGCGCGAACGGATGGGGCACCTGCAATACAAGCATCGCTGAATTAGCGTAAAGGGGCAGCTTTTGGAGGTGAACCAGACCACCTCGAAACGTGCCAGACAGTCTCTACCTGACTCCAACCAGACTCGCAATTCTGCCGTTCCGGGCCTAGGATTTTCGCGATCATGGCATCCCACTTGCCTGGGCACCGTCCGATGGAGCGCCGCCTCGCCGCCATCCTCGCCGCCGACGTGGTCGGGTACAGCCGGCTCATGGAGCGGGATGAGGCCGCCACATTGGCGGCATTGACGGAGCGGCGCAAAGGCATCCTAAAGCCGCTCGTCGTCCGGTATCATGGCCGCATCTTCAAGCTGATGGGCGACGAGGCGTTTGTCGAATTCGCAAGCGCGGTCAATGCCGTCGAGTGCGCGGTTGCGCTGCAAGACGGCATGTCGAAGGCGAACGCGAGAGTGCCTGCGAGCGATCACATCCTGCTGCGGATCGGCATTAATCTTGGCGACGTCGTGGTGGAGGGGCGCGATCTCTATGGCGACGGCGTCATCCTTGCGAAGCGACTGCAGGGCTTTGCCGAGCCTGGCGGCATCTGCATCTCCCGCAACCTCCACGAACAGGTCAGCAAGCGGCTGACCTTCGGCTTCGAGGACTTGGGCGAGCGCGAGGTCAAGAACATCGCCACGCCAGTGCGCATTTATCGCGTCCGGACCGAGGCGCCGGTCGGCCCCCGCGCACCACTGGGCCCGCCCGAGAGGCCGTCCATTGCGGTCCTGCCATTCGCCAATTACAGCGGAGATCCTGGCCAGCAGTATTTCAGCGATGGCATCACCGAGGACATCATCACTGAGCTGTCGCGCTGGCGTCAGCTCCAAGTTTTCTCGCGGCACGCAACCTTTCGGTATCGTGAGAAATCCACTGACGCCAAGGAGGTCCACCGCGAACTCGGCGCTCAGTATCTCGTGGAGGGCAGCGTCCGTCGCGTCGGAGAGCGGATTCGCATTACGGCGCAACTCATCGACACCCGCTCCGGCAGTCATGTCTGGGCAGAGCGCTACGATCGCGAAATGAGCGACGTGATCACGATCCAGGACGACGTCGTGCGCACCATCGTGGGAACGCTCGTGGGACGGGTCCAGGCAGCGGGTGCGGAGCACGCAAGGCGAAGACCGCCCGCAAGCCTTGCGGCATATGACTGTGTGCTGCGTGGACATGCATTGCCTTGGGGTGACCCAGAGGCCGACGCAGAGGCCCGCCGTCTCTACGAGAAGGCCATTGAACTTGATCCGGGTTACGGGTTGGCTCACGCCTTGCTCGCACTCATGATGTACGCAGAATGGAACCGGGACACGACGGGCTCGGATGCTGCACTCGACCGCGCCTTCGAATTGGCGAAGAAGGCGGTCGAACTTGATGAGAACGAAAGCTACTGCCATTTCATGCTTGGCCAGGTGTACCTCTTTCGCAGGTCTTTCGACTTGGCGGAGCAGTATCATCGGCGCGCGGTCGAGATGAATCCGAACAACCCGGAGCACCTCGCCGACATGGGCGGTCTGCTCTTATGCGTCGGCAGGCCCGAGGAAGCGCTCGAATGGCTCCATAAAGCGCGGCGCGTTGATCCCTATTTCGGACCGGCGTGGTACTGGCACCAGATGGGCATGGCGCACTTTGTGGCCCAC
Organism: Dongia deserti; assembly: GCF_003574735.1. Taxonomy (GTDB): domain Bacteria; phylum Pseudomonadota; class Alphaproteobacteria; order Dongiales; family Dongiaceae; genus Dongia_A; species Dongia_A deserti. Next base: position 574,918 of record NZ_QORW01000001.1, on the reverse strand, counting down.
CACTATGAGGAAGCAATAGCAGCGTTCGAGCGGTCGCCCACAATGCCGCACTGGGTACATGCTTGGGTAGGTGCCTGTCACGCCTACTTGGGGAGAGGTGAACGTGCCAAGAAATGCGTGGCCGAGTCCTTGCGCCGCCAGCCGAACTACTCAGTAGCGATCTGCGCAGCGAAGCACCCGTTCAAGAATCCGGCCGATCTCGATCATCTGCGCGCGGGTCTGCGCGAGGCAGGGCTACCCGAGTGAGTGCGACGGCCAGGTACGTTCGTCCGGTTGTGGCACTTAGCCGACACTCCATTCCGCGTTAGCGTCATTGGTGCTCGACAGTCGAGCGGAGAGCCGATCAGTTACCTGATCCGAGCCATGAATGAATGAGCTGTAGCTTGTCGTTATGCGAGGCGACGAGCCGGAGCACGACGGAATTGTCGATCAGAGAGAGAAACGCCTGGCGAAGCTGGCTGAGGACACGTTCTCGATCAGGGTCCTGGATCACAAGGATCCTCATGCCATCGAGCGCGACGCGGGCCGGGTATCGGCCATCAATGCACTCTATGGAATTATCCGGCTGCCGTATCTCGTCAGCTTGGGTAACGTTGAGGCTGATGACCACGGCTATCGCTTTCTCCTCCGCCAGCGCGACTTCGCGGGCGTGCACATAGAACTCCATGAGCATCTCATGGCAGCTCCACTTATCATTGACGACCATGGGATAGGTGCCCGGGTACCGGAGCTTGATGTCATCAGATAGCTCCAGCTCCTCGATGCGGGCTTCGATCGCGTCCATGACGAACTTACCAAGGAATACTTGGTCCTCGATCGGGAGATGGATGCCAGGCTGACTCAAGGTGCCGACACCGGTGACGCCGGGCATGAGGATGTCGAAACGGCGTGTGACGGGAAGGTCATACCCTTGGATGCCTGGCTCTCCCAGAAACCGAATCCTCTTGATCACACCCTGCAAGGCTTCTCGATTTCCGCGGAGCGACGGCAGGCTGTCGGTAGCCTCGTCAGCATGGGCTGCGGCATTGGTGGAAATGACGGCGAGCGCAATCCACACCATCGACAAAAGGACGGTTAGGGAGCTGCGCCGCACGATTTTTGCACCTTTCGACATTGACACCGCGGTTTGCCCGGAGGGGCAGATACAACGCTAGGTCGCAACAACAAAGGAATGCTTAATACTGCCCGGGGCTATGAGAGTCGCGTTTTGGCACTTCTCGGAAGAAACGCCAGCTCTTGGCTTCGTTCGCTCCGAGTTCCAAACCAGACTACGCGTCTCACTCAGCGTGAGGGGATATCACCCGGTCTGGTCGGCTTCAGAAATACGCGTAATGATCGGTTAGCCCCGTTCCGGCAGATTGCTAGATACAGTATGTCCCTTAGACAAGTAGATAAGTCCTCTACATAATTATGTATTTTCCCACTGGATGCTGGGAACAATGAACGTGTTCCGACCGGCGCAGGCGATTGGGCGCTCCAGAGCAAGTATCTGAATTTTCTTGTGTATTCGGGGTTCAACGGATTCGGCTAACAAGGTCGACTCCTGGCTAGGCCGAACACCCGATGAAGCTATGCTGCGGTGTTCGAGCCGCCGGCGCGCATCGTCGTCACGGCGCCCTATGCGACCGCTGTCTATGGGGACCAGAAGCTGACCGATGCTGCCGCCGGCGATCCGCGCACGCGCATGTGCATCATGCTCTATGCCCAGGTGATGCAGGCCGACAGCAGCAACTGATGGAGTGTTCTGCTAGGACGCGAGTTCGCGTGGCCTGGCTGAGCGGCGTTGCGCCATCTTCGGCGGCGAAGAGGCCGTCATAGCTTTCCCCGTGCGCGGCCGTGATCGTCCCGGGTGGCTTCACTCGAGACGGTCCCAGAGCATGCGCGGATCGAGCCGGGTGCGGATGTAGTCATCGAGCTGAGCCTTGGCCTCCTCATCGCTCAAAGACTGATTCTCCAGCCGCATAGTCTGCTCGATGGGCTTCAGGTGCTCGGCCGCGACAACCCGCGCCCGCTTCTGGACGAAGGCCTCCAGCGACTCATTGGGGACAAGAGCATAGACGAGGGTGCAGTTCATCGCCTCCGCGGCCCGCTTGAGGGAAGAAAGCTGGATGGAGCCCTTCGCTTCGGCCTTCTCCATGTTGGTGAGGGTCGCCTGGGAGATGCCCATGCGCGCCGCCAGCTGCGCCGCAGTCATCCCGAGGCTCTCCCGGATCGCCCTGACCCAGCCTTTGACCGGGATGGCAAGATGCCGGCCGACATGGCCGGCCGCCCGGAATCGTTGGTCCAGGTGTCGCCGTGCATTGGCAGCGCGTTGCATAGGCGTCATCGGATTGATCCCTTAAACGCTATCAGCATGGCGTGCACGTATAGCATTAAGGCTATCGCTTCGAGCCCGGAAAATAGCTTTTGGGCTATGGGCTGCAACCGATCGAATAGCTTGTAAGCTATGCGAGTTTTGATCAGTCGGCAACTTTCCGGCCCTTCGACACACCCAATGGGCTTTCCCCGGCTTCAGTAAGTCCAACCTGGATAAGCTACTGTTCTGGCAAGGTTTTATTTGTGTAACGCCAAATCTCAATATCCGCTGTCAAAACGACGGTGAATCTCGGGTTCCAGCGTTGGCGAATCTCAGTTTCGACTGTTCTCGCCCAGCGGAATCAATAATTTAGCTGGAAAGGAGTCTCGGTTAGATCAGCTGCCTATACTGCGCCGCATTGCCGGATTGTCCAGGAAGCAGCCGCTGAAAAAGCCAGCCGCCAAGGTGCGTAAGGCGCCACCCCGCAGAGCGGCGAGCAAGTCCCTCAAGAAGGGACGGGCGCCGCAGGTCTACTGCAGCGATCTGCTCGGCCAACTCTTCAAGGGCTATCAAGCGGAGGAGATCAAGGTCTGGGGCGATCGCTTTCCGGCCTATCTGCGCGCCAATCTGCAGCCGGTGATCGAGGAGTTGCTCATGGCCAGCGCCGACCAGTGCGTTGGCGCTGTGCCGCGCTACAGTTCGCAGACCCTGACCATGAACGAACTGATGAGCCGCGATCGGGACGACCGCATCGCCGCCGGCCCGATCGCGCACGTCGCGGTCGATACTGGCGAGGACCAGCCGGTGCGCTGCGTGCGCAACGTGCTGATCCTGAGACGCGCGCCGATCCCGCATGCGATCTTCATCTATGTGCGCACCGATCCGGGCGGAGACGAGCGTTATATAGATGTCGACATCGCGGTGCCGCGTGATCATCCCGGCAGCGAAGCCTTCGCGGTCGAATGCTTGGTTCCGCTGGAGGAGGCGATGGACCAGTGCCGCGCCTATCGTGGCAAGGTCCTGTCGCTGGAGAACCAGGAGCATTACAGCGGCCGCGTCGGACGCATCCAGGTGCACCGCTTGAAGCCGGTCGAATCCGCGCAGGTGATCCTGCCCGCGCCGACACGGAAACTGCTCGATCGCAGCGTGATCGACTTCATGAAGGCGCGCGGATCCTTGCGTGCCATGGGCTTCCAGACCAAGCGCGGCATCCTGCTCTATGGCCCACCCGGCACGGGCAAGACCCACACCATCCGTTACCTCGCCAGCAACTTGCCCGGTACCACCACGTTCCTCATCACTGCGGAGCAGGTAGGTCTGCTGCCGCACTACATGAGCCTCGCGCGTCTGCTGCAGCCCGCCATGGTGGTGATCGAGGATGTGGACCTGATCGCGCGCTCGCGCGACCGCATGCGCAGCGCCTGCGACGAGACGATGCTGAATAGCCTTTTGAACGAGATGGACGGGCTGAAGGAGAACAGCGACATTCTCTTCATCCTCACCACCAACCGCCCGCAGGACTTGGAGGCGGCCCTCGCCAACCGCCCGGGCCGCATCGACCAGGCGATCGAGGTGCCCGTGCCCGACGCGCCCAGCCGCGAGAAACTGGTGCGCCTCTATGGCCGAGGCCTGAAGCTCTCGGACACGCTTGTGGTGGAGGCGGTGAAGCGCACCGATGGCGTCAGCGCGGCCTTCATCAAGGAACTGATGCGCCGCACCGCGCAGGCGGCGATCACCCGCGGCGGCGACGCGAAGAAGACGGTCGAGCCGAACGAGGTGGATTTGAACGAAGCGCTCAACGACATGCTGTTCAGCGGCGGGACGCTGAACGTGAAGCTGCTGGGCGGTGCTGCCGCCTAGAGAGTCCTGCTGCCCTCCGTGGTCCATCACGTGGGACCCCACGCATAACCCGATTCATTCGAATCGGGCGCATGCTCTAGTCTCATCCGGCGACTCGGCCGTACGCCGCTTCCAGGGGTGCGGCGCCGCATGCGCTTTGCCGACGGAACGCCCTGGGGGAGGCCAGTGATGGAAGAACTCTTCGATCCGGGGTACTACGCGGAGGAGATCGCGGCCGCGCGGCTCTGGCTGGAGGAGAACGCGCTGGCGCTCAGCATCGCGACCCTGGGTCAGGCGCTGGTGCTCGGCCTTGCCTTCCTTGCGGCGCGGCTCGCGGCGCCGCGTCTGCGGGTGCTGCTGGCGCGCCCCGCCCACGGGCGGTTCGAGCCGCAGATCGTGCGCCTGACCCAGGCGCTGCAGCCGCTCGCCTTGCCGATCATGTGGCTGCTCGGCCTGTGGCTGGCCGTCCTGCTGGCCTCCACCGTGGATCTGCCATTCACGCTGATGAAGACGGTGGTGAGCCTGCTGACCGCCTGGGTCGTGATCCGTTTCACCGCCTCGCTGGTGCGCGATCCCTTGTGGTCGCGCTTCGTTGCCATCGTCGTGTGGGTGATCGCGGCACTCAGCATCTTAGGGCTGCTGGCGCCGACCATGGCGACCCTCGACGGCATCGCGATCAATCTCGGCGATCTGCGCGTCTCCGCCTTGACGGTGGTGAAGGCGGTGCTGTCCCTGGCGCTGCTGCTGTGGATCGCGACGTTTTCGGGTCGCGTGCTGGAGCGGCGCATCACCGCCGCCACCAACTTGACGCCCTCGGTCCAGGTCCTGCTCATCAAGCTGCTGAAGATCGTGCTGACGGTGATTGCGCTGGTGGTGGCGCTGCGCACCGTCGGCATCGATTTGACCGCCTTCGCGGTGCTGACCGGCGCGATCGGCGTCGGCATCGGCTTCGGCCTGCAGAAAATGGTGTCCAACTTCGTCAGCGGCATCACCATCCTGCTCGACAAGTCGATCAAGCCCGGCGACGTGCTGGTGGTAGGCGACACCTACGGGCGGGTGCACTCCCTTGGCGCGCGCTATGTCTCGCTCATCACCCGCGACGGCACCGAATACCTGATCCCGAACGAGGACCTGGTGACCCAGCAGGTCGTCAACTGGTCCTACAGCTCGGACCAGGTGCGCCTCAAGGTGTCGATCGGCATCTCCTACAGTGCCGACGTGCGCCAGGCGATCGCCCTCTGCCTCGAATCCGCCGGCCAGGTGCCGCGCGTGCTGAAGCAGCCGGCGCCGGTCTGCCTGCTCAAGGGCTTCGGCGACAGCTCGGTCGACCTGGAGCTCCGCTTCTGGATCCAGGACCCGATGAACGGCACCGCCAACGTGAAGAGCGAAGTCCTGCTCCACATCTGGGACCGCTTCCACGAGCACGGCATCGAGATCCCCTTCCCGCAGCGCGACCTCACCATCAAGACGCCGGTGGAGGTGAGGGTGAAGGGTGCGGAAACTTAGGACCGCCGCCGTCGAAATCCGGCAGTGGCGCGGCGAACGGCGGCAAGCTCCACGCTTGGCCGAGGCGCTAGCACCAGACGATTGCCGCGAGCGGGGAGGCATCGCCATGCCGCATTTCAAAGGCTCGGAATCCGAGATCTGGTTCGAGCAGGTCGGTCCGGAGAACGCGCCGCAGCTCGTCTGGGTCGGCGGTGGCGGCACCATGGGACGCGACTGGCACCGCTTCCAGACGCCGCATTTCGCGAAGTCCTGGCGCAACCTGGTGTTCGACAACCGCGGCGTTGGCCAAACGCGCTGCAGCGCGCCGATGCCGTGGCCGATCGAGCGCTTCGCGCGCGACCTCGGCGAGCTCACAACGGCCGTGTGCAGCGGCCCCGCCATCTTTATCGGCACGTCCTTGGGCTCCGCCATCGTGCAGCAGCTCTGCATCGACCGGCCGGATCTCGTCCGCTGCGCAATCGTGATGGGCACCGGCGCGTGGAGCACCGGCTGGGGCTGGGACTACCAGGAGGCGGAGATCGAATTCCGCCGCCGCGGCGGCCGGCTCGACGGCATGATGGGCGTCACGCACTACGCCGCGATGCTCTACCCGGCGCGCGCGCTCGGCGACCGCGCCCTCTGGCCGAAGCTGAAGGCACTCATGCTTGAATGGATGGAGAGCGGCGAAAACGAGGAGAGCCTGGTGTCGCAATGGGACGCCTCCCTCCGCTTCGACCAGCGCGCGGCCGCGCGCGGCATCACGGTGCCGGTCCACGTCATCGCCTTCGTCGAGGACGTACAGGCGCCGCCCCAGGACGGCGAAGAACTTGCGCGCCTCATCCCCGGCGCCAGGTTCCACCTACTGGAAGGCATGGGCCACGGCTCCTGGTACGGCCACACCCACCACCGCATCAACGCTGTAATCGAGGAGATTGTGCGAGAGGTGGGGTGAGATTCAAGGTCACGGAAATGCACGTGGAGTGGAACAGGGTTCGCGGGTAAATAGAAGTTGTGGCAAAAACGCTGTCCTGCGTTCTGCAAGCGTTAAATCGGCGTTCCGCTTGGGTTTGCGACATTGGACATCTTGCTGCGCGTCACGGCTGTGGCCGAGAGGTGGTGGAACCGACGCTCGCCGTGGGCCAAGCTCCTCTGCCTCTTGTCGGCACTGGCGCTCGTGGCCGCCTCGAGCGGTGTTCTTGGCATCCTTGTTGCGAAGCGGCTCGATCGCGCGGAGCGTCGCGACGCATCCGGCCCCCCGATCTGGGCGTCCAGCCCGGGCTCGCCGGTGGCGATGCGTCATTTGTCCAGCGGCTTGCTCGACCTCAAGCTGACGTCCTTCAATCTGCGACGGCTGGATCCGGCGTTCAGGCCCTATGCCGGCGCAATCCAGCTGATCGACGGCGGCATCCTGATCGCCGAGGCGGCGGGCGGCCTCTACAAGCTGACCTTCGATGGTCCCCGCACGCCGCGGCTACAGCGCCTGGCAACGCGCCTCGAGCTGAATGAAGCAGCCGAGAACGAGGTGTTTATGGAGACCATGAGGGGGCGCTATCCGCCAAATCCCGTGCGGGTCACCGACCTGCTGCTGTTGCAGGGAACGGACGAGATCGCGGTCGCCCACACCTTCTGGAATGTCGAGGAGAAGTGCATCACGCTGCGCGTTTCGACCCTGCCTGCATCCAGCCTCCTGTCCGTGGATCAGGACGCTAGTGCCGATTGGCGCCGCGTATTCGAATCGAAACCGTGCGCCAGGAAGGTGGCGCTGAGCCACGAGAGCGGCGGCCGGATGTTCCAGGTGCATCCCGGCTCGATCCTCCTCACGGTCGGACACCTGGAGGCGGACGAACTGGTGCGGGATCCGTCGGCGCATTACGGCAAGATTCTGTCCATCAGCCTGGCCGACGGGGCGATCGAGCGCGTCTCGACCGGCCATCGCAATCCTCAAGGACTGACGGCGGATCATCTCGGGCGATTGTGGTCAACGGAGCATGGTCCGCAGGGCGGCGACGAGCTCAATTTGCTGAAGCCGGAGCAGGATTACGGCTGGCCGCTGGTGACGCTCGGCACCGACTACGGCAGCCTGTCATGGCCCTTGTCCAATCATCAGGGCCGGCATGAGGGTTACCAGCCGCCCGTCTTCGCCTGGATCCCGTCGATCGGCATCAGCAATCTCACCGCGGTCGCCAATTTCAATGAGCGCTGGGACGGTGACCTGCTCGTCGCCAGCCTGCGCGGTGAATCGCTGTACAGGCTGCGCCTGGAGGGCGAGCGCGTGCTCTATGAGGAGCGGCTCCACATCGGCGAGCGGATCCGGGACATCGCGCAGGCGGCCGACGGCACCATCTGGCTGTGGACCGATTCAGGGAAGGTCATCGCCCTCACCACCTCCGATGCCAGCGCCACCATTGCCGCCATGATCGAGATGCAGCCGCCCGCGATCGCGGAGGCGCTTGCCCAATGTGCCGCATGTCATGCCTTCGATCCAGGAGCGCACGGCACGGAGCGGCTCACGTTATGGAACGTGCATGAGCGGCGCCTCGGCGACGGCGCGAACAAGACGCTCTATTCCGAGGCCATGCTGCAGGCCTCCAAGGACGGCGCAGTCTGGGACGACGCGCGGCTCGACCAGTTTCTCGCCGACCCAAGGAAGGCCCTTCCCGGAACGAAAATGGCGATCGGCGGCATCCCCGACGTCGAGACGCGGCGGGGGATCATCCGGTTCCTAGCCACGCTGAAGTGAATGAAATCATGCCCAATTCGTAGCGGACGAATCTTGGCTTCTCATCCGGCCCCATCACTTGACTTCACCGCCTCCCTCCCCCAACAGTTATCGCGCTTCTCCGACCTTCATTCTCAGGGAAGAGGGATCTTCCATGCCACCCCATTGCTTTGTGCCCCGCTTGACTCAAGTAGCGTTGGGGTGCGGGATATTGCTGTGCGCGGCGTTCGCTTCATCGCTGGCATCGGCTGAAAACCAGGCAAGGATCGAAGGGCTAAAGATCGAGGTCGACTTCGACGCGTGCACGACCGAGCAGACACAGAAAACCGAGTTCTGCGCCAACGAGAAGTGGAATATCGAGGTCGATGCGGACGGCTGGAGCGCCGAAGGCACTGGTACGGACGGCGCCCCGCCGGTGCTCGAGATGCAAGCAATCTGCCAGGATGGAAAATACAAGTCTGTCACCAATAGCCAAATCTGGCTTGCGAAGTGCGAGCTCACCGGCGATGCGGTCAACCCCTGCTTCCACATCATTGGCGGCGGCAGCAGAGAGGCCTTCACAAAGGTCGACACGCGGCAGTGCTTCAACATCGCTGAAAGCGCCTGCACCATGACGCTCGAGGGCATGATGATCGGGCAAGCTGAGGCGGTGAAAGGCGAATACGCCGTCGTGCTGAAGGAGCTCAAGAGCTGCCGGATTGTTAAATAGCCCGGCGTTCGGCCGATTGCCGGTCCCTTGACACCTCTCTTGCCTTCCCCCAATAGTCTCCGCCTATTTCCTGCGTTCTGAGTTCGTTCGCGGCGGGCCATTGCGCCCGCTGAATTGCTTTTGAGGAGTGGTGGTCGATGAACGACGCCCAGGCCGTGAAGGCTCAAGCCCCCGCTGCATCCCCCGCCCCAGCAGGCGCCGCGGGATCGCCGGCGCTGATGAACACCTATGCGCGCTCGGAGCTGTCGTTTGAGCGCGGAGAGGGGGCATGGCTCTACGCGACCGACGGGCGGCGCTTTCTCGACTTCGCGTGCGGGATCGCGGTCACGGCGCTCGGGCATTGCCATCCGCACCTGGTTACGGCGCTGGAAAAGCAGGCGCACAAGATCTGGCATTCTTCCAACCTCTACCGCGTGCCGGGGCAGGAGAAGCTGGCGGAGCGGCTGGTCGCGGCCTCGTTCGCGGGCGCCACCGGCGGCCAGGTGTTCTTCGGCAATTCCGGCGTCGAGGCCATCGAGTGCGGCCTCAAGCTGGTGCGCAAGTATCACGACGATTTCGGCGACCCCGCGCGCTACCGCGTCATCGCCTGCGAGGGCTCGTTCCACGGCCGCACGCTGGCCGGCCTCGCCGCCGCGGGCAACGAGAAGTACCTCAAGGGCTACGCGCCCTACGTCGAAGGCTTCGACCACGTGCCCTACGGCAACCTCAACGAGTTGCGCGCCAGGATCGGCGCTGAGACCGCCGCCATCCTGGTGGAGCCGGTGCAGGGCGAAGGCGGCATGCGCGCCGGTTCGATCGAGTATCTCAAAGGCCTGCGCGCTGTGTGCGACGAGTTCGGCCTGCTGCTCTTCTTCGACGAGGTGCAATGCGGCATGGGCCGCACCGGCAAGCTGTTCGCCCACGAATGGGCCGGCATCACGCCGGATATCGTGGCGACGGCCAAGGGCATCGGCGGCGGGTTCCCCCTGGGCGCGTGCCTTGCGACGGGCAAGGTCGCGGCCGCCTTCGGTCCCGGCAGCCACGGCACCACCTTCGGCGGCAACCCGCTCGCCATGGCGGTGGGCAATGCCGTGCTCGATGTCATCCTGGCACCGGGATTCCTGCCCGACGTGGTGAACAAGGGCGAGAGATTGGCCCGCGGCGTCGCACAGCTGGTCGACAAGCACCAGGACGTGTTCGTCGACTTCCGTGGGCGTGGGCTGATGCTCGGCCTCAAATGCGTTGGCTCGAATACCGAGATGGTCGAACGCCTCCGACGATGCGGTCTGCTGACGGTGGGCGCCGGCGACAATGTCGTGCGGCTGCTGCCACCCCTGATCGTCACCGATTCGGAAATCGACCAGGCCCTCGACATGCTCGATAGGGCCGCAACGGAAGCCAAGAGCAATGCCTAACACTGCGAAATCGCTGAAGCCTAACCAAAGACACTTCCTCGACCTCGACCGGCTCTCGAAAGAAGACCTGCGCAAGATCATCGACGTCTCGCGCGCGCTGAAGGCCGGCACCCATCCCTTCGCCAAATCGAAGCCGCTCGAGGGCAAGTCGCTGGCGATGATCTTCGAGAAGCCATCGACCCGCACCCGCGTCTCGTTCGAGCTCGGCATGAAGCGCCTCGGCGGCGACACCGTGGTGCTGGAGCGCGAGTCTTCGCAACTCGGCCGCGGCGAGACCGTCGCGGATACCGCGCGCGTGCTCTCGCGCTACGTCGACTGCATCATGGTGCGCACGACCCGCGAGCAGAAGCTGATGGAGCTGGCGGAATATTCGTCGGCGCCCGTCATCAACGGCCTGACCGACCGCACGCATCCTTGCCAGCTGATGGCCGACGTGATGACCTTCGAGGAGCATCGCGGCGCCATCCAGGGCAAGCGCATCACCTGGTCGGGCGACGGCAACAACATGGCGACCTCGTGGATCCATGCCGCCGCGATGTTCGATTTCGAGCTCAACGTCGCCTGCCCGGAGATGCTGCTGCCGCCCAAGGACGTGGTAGACTGGGCGCAGGCGAAAGGCGCCAAGGTGCGGATCGTGAATGACCCCACCGCGGCGGTCGCGGGCGCCGACTGCGTGGTGACGGACACCTGGGTTTCCATGGGCGATGCGGATACGTCCGACCGCCACAACATGCTGCGCGCGTTCCAGGTGGACGACCGGCTGATGGCCGCCGCCAAGCCGAACGCCATCTTCATGCACTGCCTGCCCGCCCATCGCGGGGAGGAGATGACGGCGAGCGTGATCGACGGCCCGCAATCGGTGGTCTGGGACGAAGCCGAGAACCGCCTCCACGCCCAGCAAGGCATCCTGCTCTGGTGCCTCGGTTTGATTTGAGGCGCGGCAGTTCCTATCTAAAACCGAGTGCCCCCCTCATCCCAGCCCTTCTCCCTCCAGGGGAGAAGGGCTTAGTCCATTCCCCTCTCCCCTCGAGGGAGAGGGCTAGGGTGAGGGGGCGTCTCCACAGACTCGATTGCGAGAGTACACACTGAGATCATGCGCACAGGATTGCCGGCGGGCGAGCAACGCGATTTCATTCAGCCATTCTCCATCGAAGGGCACGGCGTGCGCGGGCGCTTGGTGCGCCTCTCCGACGTGGCCGACCGCATCATCCAGCAGCACGCCTATCCGGACAGCGTCGCGCGCCTGCTGGCCGAGATGATGGCACTGACGGCGGTACTCGCCGCGGCGCTCAAATATGACGGCGTCTTCACGCTTCAGACCAAGGGCGAGGGGCCGGTGAAGCTGATGGTCGTGGACCTGACGAGCCACGGCGCGATGCGCGGCTATGCCCAGTTCGACCACGAGCAGGTGGCCGCGATCCCGCTGGAGCAGGCGTCCTTGCCGCGCCTGCACGGCAAGGGGTATCTCGCCTTCACCGTGGACCAGGGCCAGCACACGGACCGCTACCAGGGCATCGTGGAGATGGAAGGCGCGACGCTCAGCGACTGCGTGCATCACTATTTCCGCCAGTCGGAGCAGCTGCAGGCCGGCTTCAAGATCGCCGCGACCAAAGGCGAGGAAGGCTGGCGCGCCGGCGCCATCATGCTGCAGCGCCTGCCGCAGGAGAGCGTGACGGAGATGGGGGCGGAGATCGCCGACGATGCCTGGCGCCGCGCCTTCGTGCTGATGGCGAGCTGCACCGACCGCGAGCTCCTGGATATCGAAGTGCCGGCGACCGACGTGCTCTATCGCCTGTTCCACGAGGATGGCGTCAGGGCCTTCAAGGCGCAAGGCGTGGAGGCGAAATGCCGCTGCTCGCGCGGCCGCGTCGAAACCGTGCTGAAGGCGATGCGCCCGGACGATCTGGCCGATCTGCAGGTCGACGGCAGGCTGGAAGTGACCTGCGAGTTCTGCAACAGCCGCTACGACTTCCCCCTGGCGGACTTCCTTCCCGCACGGAACTGATTAGGCGCACCTTGGCGCCACTTCTGTAATGTCATCCCGGGCTTGACCCGGGACCCATGCGGCGGCGATATCTGCTAGGCCGTATGGGTCCCGGCTCTCGCGGAGCCTGTCCTTGGGCCGCGCAAAGCGCGGAGCCGAGGGCGCGGCCGGGATGACAGAAGGAGAGCGGTGGCATGCATCGACGGTCGTTTCTCTTGCTCAGCGGCGCATCCCTCCTCGCCGCCTGCGACACGCCACCGATGCGGCAGAGCTTCGCGACTCTTACCTTCCAGGACCGGCCGCAGATCCGCCTCGACGTGGCGCAGGTCGAGATCGTGCAGGCCTACAGGCCGCCGGGCGTCGCGCCCCATGTCGATCATCTCTTCCCTCAGAAGCCGGTGGATGTCGCGGCCGCGTGGGGTCGCGATGTGCTGCGTCCGGTGGGCCAGCGCGGCCTCGCGACCTACACCATCGTCGATGCGTCCGCGACCGAGACCGCGCTGCCGCGCTCAGGCGGGCTCGGTCAGGTCTTCCGCACCGAACAGTCGGAGCGTTACGACCTCCACATCGAAGTGAAGCTCGATATCGGCAACCCGCTGCTCGCCAAGACCGGTGCCATCACCGCCGTCGCCGACCGCAGCCAGACCGTCGCCGAGGACATGACCCTCAATCAACGCGAGGCCGTCTGGTTCCAGATGACCGAAAGCGCCATGCGCGAGCTCGACAAGAAACTCGAAACCGCCATCCGCGAAAAGCTCACGCCGTTTGTGCGCTGACTCACCGCTCCAGCACACATCGTCATGGTCGTGCTTGGCACGACCATCCACGAGTTCGTGTGCGAATACATGACCGTCCAAGCCACCTTCGTCCTTGCTAAGCGTAACGCGCCATCGAAAATCCCAATCCCATCCGCCGCTGTCGCAACGCGCACAGCTCCAGCCGTGCATCCGGTGAGCGCACCAGGGCGCGGGCGAGGCTGTCCACCAGGGCGCGGGCGATGCTTCCGTCCTTGTCCTGCGGCGGCTCGAAGATGGTGATGTTGATCCCGGCCGCGCGGCCGCTGCGCATGGCGGCGCGCAGGATCGTCTCGAGGTCTTCCCAGGAGAGGCCGTCGGGTATGCGATAGCCAACCGCCGGCATGATGGCATCGTCGAGCACGTCGACGTCGAGATGGATCCAGAAGCCGTCGATCTCCGGTCGGCACAGATGCTCGATGGCGGCGCGGGCCGCTTCCTCGGCCCCAATGCGACGAACCTCGGCGAGGTCCTGCGCAAAGACCTTGGGCGGCAAGGGCTGGCTGCCGTATTGGCGCGCTTGATCCGCATCGCGCGGGCCGAGCACGGCGACATCCGCATCGCGCACCAGCGGGCGCATTCCCTCGATATCGGTGAGGAGGGCCGGGCCGCGTCCTGTGCTGAGCGCCAGGTCCATGTCCGCCGCCTCGCCGGTGGGAGAGGCTTCGGGCTGGTAGAAGTCCGCATGGCCGTCGAGGAACAGCAGGCCATAGCGCCGGCCGCTGCGCCGCAATGCCAGCAGGTTGCCGAGCAGGATCGAGCAATCACCGCCGAGCACGATCGGAAAGGAGCCGCGCGCCACCACGGGGCCGACGATGTCCGCCAGCATGATGGCGAAGTCGCGGATGCGCGCTGGGTTCAGGATGTTGGTTTCAAGATCACGGCGCGCATCATAGGGCGGCACCGCCAGCCGCGCATGGCGCCGCGCGCCAAGCCGGCGCGCCAGGCCGGCGTTCAGCAGGGCGTCTGGCAGATGTTCCACGCCGCCGGGCCTGAGGCCCAAATGAGAGGGTGCCTCGATGATCGTGAAGTCCGGCATGGACAGCCTCCTTCATGAAATGGCTTTACGGTCCGCCCTCGACGTATTATATGTATGCAGTCTACATATGATTTGTCAAGACGATTATGCGGGAGAGCGGCTATGGCGGAGCGAGACCAGTCCTCGGATAGCGAAACCCAGCATACGGCCAACATCCTGGGTGCGCTGTCGCTGTTGATACAGGATCGGGTGGAACGCGCGTGGCAATCCACGCTCGATCTGTCGCCCATGGCGGCGGCGGCCGTAGTGCAGATCGACAACGAGCCCGGCTCGTCGATCGAGCAGGTGGCGGGGCGCATCGGCCTGACGCACTCGGCCACCGTGCGCGTGATCGACAAGCTGGCCGAGCGCGGCCTGGTCGAGAAGGACCGCGCGCGCAAGGATGCCCGTGCCCAGAGCCTGAAGCTGAGCAAGCCGGGCAAAGGGCTGGCGCGGCAGCTCCACGCCGCGCGCAATCAGGTGATCGATGGGCTGCTGAGCGGCCTCGGTCCGGTCCAGCGCGAAGCGCTCGAGGCGGCGATCAGCGCCATCCTGTACCAGTGTGTCGAGCCAGGCCGCGAGGCCGATGTCACGTGCCGGGTGTGCGATGACCGCCGCTGCACGCCCGATATCTGCCCAATTCGTGTGGTTTAGGGCTCCCGCGATCTTGATTTCCCCAAGCGAGTCACGCCTGCGCTAAATGCGCGCGCTGCGGATCTTCGTCTGGGACCATTGGAGACCGCCATGCTTCGCACTTCTCTGCTCTGCACCTGCCTGTTCGCTCTCGGCCTATCGTCCGCACCGGCCGCGGCCGAGGAAGCGTTGGATTTCTCCGGCACCTATCGGATGGAAGGGAAGGGCTTCGGCCCGAATGACAGCGCTTATCACGGGACCTGCAAATTGGCCTTGGAAGGCAGGGTCTATGCCGTGTCCTGCTTCAACGAAGACACCCGGCACACCTATGTGGGCAAGGGACTGGCGGAAGGCGACACCCTGTCCATCTTCATCGGCGACGAACTCAAGGGCGACCACAACTCGGTTTTCACCGGCGAATACCTGGTGGTCTATCGGCGGGCGGCGGACGGGCGCCTGGCCGGCACCTGGGTCTATGCCCAAGGCCCAGCGGCCGGCAGCGAGACCCTGACGCCGCTGCGCTGACCTCGGCCCCGCCGCCCCATTCGGGACGTTCCCTAGCCCGGCCCCTTCGCCTTCCGCCTGCCTTGCCCCGGCTGGCGCCTGGGCCCTATAGTGCCCGCCGTTTTTTGCACTGCAACAGGACTGCCGGAGATGGAAAAGCTGCCCGGGCGGCTCGACGAGCTGAGGGGGAAATACGCCGACGAACTCACCGTGGGGATGTCGGCGATCTTCACCAAGACCGTCACCGATGCCGATATCGTGCTGTTCGCGGGCGTGACCGGCGACACCAACCCCGTGCATCTGGACGAGGAATTCGCCAAGCCGACCATGTTCAAGGGCCGGATCGCCCATGGCATGCTGACGGCGGGCTTCATCTCAGCGGTGCTGGGCACCAAGCTGCCGGGCCCGGGCAGCATCTACTTGAGCCAGTCGCTCAAGTTCAAGGCACCGGTCAGGGTCGGCGACACGGTGGTCGCACGCGTGACCGCCACCGCCGTGGATCGGGACAAGGGCCGCTGCACCTTCGCCACGGTCGCCCATGTCGGCGAGGTCCTGGTGGTGGAGGGCGAGGCGCAGATCCTGGTGCCCAAGCGCCCGACGGCGTGAGGCAGCATTCCGCCCCTGCTATAGTTTCCGAGTGATGCGGCTGTTTCGCCATCCCAACGAGCTCACGCCCGAATGTCGCGGTGCCGCGATCGCGCTCGGCAATTTCGACGGCGTGCATCTGGGCCATCAGGCGGTGATCGCGCGCGCCTTCGAGCTAGCGCAGGCCTATGACAGCGCGGTGGGCATCCTCACCTTCGAGCCCCATCCGCGCGCGTTCTTCAAGCCCGACCTGCCGCCGTTCCGCCTGACTCCCTTCCGCATCAAGATGCGCGTGCTGCAGGCCTTGGGGCAGGACCACAGCATGGGCCTCGATTTCGTGTGCTGCCTCGCGTTCGACCTGCACCTGGCGAGCATGAGCGCGCAGGAATTCGCCCAGCAGGTCCTGCATGACGGGCTCAATGCCGCGCATATCGTGGTGGGCGAGGATTTCTGCTTCGGCAAGGGGCGCAGCGGCAATGTCGCGACGCTGAAGGCCTTGGGGCAGCAGCTGAAATTCGGCGTGGATGCCGTCTCCGCCGCAGTCGATGGCAAGGGCGCGGTCCATTCCTCGACCCTGGCGCGGGAGCATCTGCAGGCCGGCCGGCCGCAAGCGGCCGCCGCGATCCTCGGCCGGGCGTGGGAGATCGCAGGCCGCGTGGAGCATGGGCAGAAGCTGGGGCGCCGGCTCGGCTTCCCCACCGCCAACATCATGCTGGGCGACTATCTGCTGCCCAAGCTCGGCATCTATGCGGTGCGCGTGGCAGTGGATGAAACCGATCATCCGACCTGGATCGATGGGGTCGCCAGCCTCGGCTACCGGCCGACGGTGGGCGGCGAAGAGATCCAGTTCGAAGTCTACTTGTTCGACTATTCGGGCGACCTGTATGGTCGGCACCTGCGTGTGGCGCTGCTGGAGTTCCTGCGGCCCGAGTTGAAATTCCCCGGCCTTGATGAGCTGAAGGCGCAGATCGCAGCGGATTGCGAGCAGGCGCGCCAGTTCCTGGCTCACTATCAGGGGCCGAAGCCGGGTCCGCTCGGGCGCGGCAGTTTCGTGCTTTAGAAGAGGCTTTGTTCGTGGACTACAAGAATACCGTTTTCCTGCCCAAGACCGACTTCCCGATGCGCGGCGACCTGCCGAAGCGGGAGCCGGCGATTCTCAAGACTTGGGCGGACATGAAGCTGTTTCACGAATTGCGGCGCCAGTCGAAGGGGCGGCCGAAATTCATCCTGCATGACGGCCCGCCCTACGCGAACGGCAACATCCATATCGGCCACGCCCTCAACAAGATCCTGAAGGACGTCATCAACCGCCAGCAGCAGATGACGGGCAAGGACGCGAACTATGTCCCGGGCTGGGACTGCCACGGCCTGCCGATCGAGTGGAAGATCGAGGAAGAGTATCGCAAGGCCGGCAAGGACAAGGACGCGGTGCCGATCAACGAATTCCGCAAGCAGTGCCGCGACTTTGCCGAAAAGTGGATCGACGTGCAGCGCGAAGAGTTCAAGCGGCTCGGCGTCGAAGGCGATTGGGATAATCCGTACCTCACGATGGCCTACGAGGCCGAGGCGGTGATCGTCGCCGAAATCGGCAAGTTTCTGATGAATGGCGGGCTCTATCGCGGCTCCAAGCCGGTTATGTGGTCGGTGGTGGAGAGGACCGCGCTGGCCGAAGCGGAAATCGAGTATCACGACCACACCTCGGACACGATCTGGGTCAAGTTCCCGATTGTGTCCTCGCCGGCTGCCGCGCTGGCTGGCGCTGCGATCGTGATCTGGACCACGACGCCGTGGACCATTCCCGGCAATCGCGCGCTCGCGACCGGCACCACGATCGATTATGTGGCGCTCGAGGTACGGTCCGTCTCGGACGGATCGCGCGCAAAAGCCGGCGACAAGCTGGTCATTGCCGAAGCCTTGATGAGCGACTTCCAGAACGAGGTCGGCATCACCAGCTCGAAGGTGGCGTGGCGCGGCAAGGGCGCGGATCTGGTCGGCACCGTTACGCATCATCCGCTCCACGGGCAGGGCTACGATTTCGACGTCAGGGTCTGGCCGGGCGATTTCGTCACGACCGAAGCCGGCACCGGCTTCGTGCACATCGCGCCTGGTCATGGCACGGACGACTATGAACTCGGTCTCGCCAATGGCGTGGAGATGCCGCATACGGTGGGACCTGACGGGCGCTACTTCGATCACGTGCCGTTGTTTGCTGGCAAGGCGGTGCTCAATCCGCGCGGCAAGGCGGGCGACGCCAACCCGGCGGTGATCGCGGCGTTGGATGCGGCAGGCAAGCTGCTGAAGAGCGGCAAGCTGGTGCACTCCTATCCGCATTCCTGGCGGTCCAAGGCGCCGCTCATCTTCCGCAACACGCCGCAATGGTTCATCTCGATGACCACCAACAATCTGCGGGACGTGGCGCTGAAGGCGATCGAGGAGACGCGCTTTGTGCCGCAGCAGGGCAAGACCCGGCTGCATTCCATGATCGCGCAGCGGCCGGACTGGTGCATCTCGCGCCAGCGCGCCTGGGGCGTGCCGATCGCGGTGTTCGTGAACAAGAAAACGGGCGAGCTCCTGCGCGACTCGAAGGTGATGGAGCGCATCGTCGATGCCTTCCGTCGCGAAGGCGCCGATGCCTGGTTCGAGTCGCCGCCATCGCGCTTCCTCGGCAACGACCACAATCCGGACGAGTTCGAGCAGATTAAGGACATCGTCGATGTCTGGTTTGATTCCGGTTCGACCCACGCCTTCTGCCTGGAGCCGCGCAAGAACCAGGACCTGTCCTGGCCGGCCGACGTCTATCTCGAGGGCTCTGACCAGCATCGCGGCTGGTTCCATTCCTCGCTGCTGGAATCCAGCGGCACGCGCGGCAAGGCACCCTACAAAACGGTGGTGACCCACGGCTTCACCCTCGACGAGCAGGGCCGCAAGATGTCGAAGTCCCTCGGCAACACCGTCGCACCGCAGGACGTGATGAAGCAGTACGGCGCGGACATCCTGCGCCTGTGGGTGGTGATCGGCTGCGACTATGCCGAGGACCAGCGGATCGGCGAGCAGGCGCTGAAGCTGATCGCCGATCACTATCGGCGTCTGCGCAACACCTTCCGGTATTTGCTGGGCGCGCTCGAGGGCTGGACCGAAGAGGAGCGCATCGAAGCCAAACAGATGCCGGAGTTGGAGCGCTGGGTGCTGCACCGCCTGAGCCAGATCGACGAAAACGTGCGCGCGACGGCGGAGAGCTTCGACCTGCACGCGCTCTATATGGAGCTGCATAATTTCTGTGCGGTCGATCTCAGCGCCTTCTACTTCGACATCCGCAAGGACTCGCTCTATTGCGACGCGCCGGGCAGCGCGCGCCGCCGCGCGGTCCGGACCGTGCTCAACGAAATCCTCGCGCGCCTGACGGCGTGGCTTGCACCCGTGCTGGTCTTCACGGCGGAAGAGGCCTGGCGTGCACGGCCATGGGGTGATGGGGAAGCCAGCGTGCATCTGCGCACGTATCCTGAGACGCCGGCCGGTTGGCGCGACGATGTGCTGGCCGCCAAGTGGGACAAGGTGCGCGAGATTCGGCGCGTCGTGACTGGTGCGCTGGAGCTGGCGCGTGCCGACAAGAAGATCGGCGCCAGCCTGCAGGCGCACCCGGTCGTTCACCTGACGCCCGAGCGGCGCGCCATGCTCGATGGCGTGGATCTGAGCGAGATATCCATCACCTCCGGCATCACCATCAGCGACGGACCGGTGGCGAACGGTGCCTTCACGCTTGCCGACGTGCCGGGCGTTGCCGTCCTGGTCAACACGGCCGAAGGCGGGAAGTGCGATCGCTGCTGGCAAGTGCTCCCCGAGGTTGGCAGCCATGCCCATCACCCGACGCTCTGCAGCCGCTGCGCAGAAGTCGTCGAGGGCGCGGTGGGGGGCGCATGAGACTGACCGCGCCGCGGCTCTTCTACCGGATGTGCGGCTTGAGTGCGGTCGTGGTCCTGCTCGACCAAGTCACCAAGCTATGGGTATTCCGCATTCTGATGGAAGATCAGGCTGAAATCGCAGTGCTGCCGATCTTCAGCCTGGTGAAGCGCTACAATACGGGGATCAGTTTCTCGATCTTTGCGACCGACCATGCGATCGGGCCGTGGATATTCGCGTTGCTCGCCACTATCATCGCCGTTGGCCTTCTCATCTGGCTGTCGCAGACGGCGGACCGGGTGCCGGCCGTCGGACTTGCGCTGGTGGTCGGCGGGGCGATCGGCAACGTCATCGACCGGGTGCGCGAAGGCGCGGTCATGGATTTCCTCCTGTTCCATTGGGAAGTGTGGGCTTGGCCGGCCTTCAACCTCGCCGATACCGCCATCACCATAGGAGTCGCCCTGCTCATCTATGACGGTATGTTCGGCGGCAAGAAACGCGCCTAAAAAGCGTTACCTTTCAAATCCTTGCTATGCCGTTTGGGGCGGGTTGTTTGAACGCCCGGTTCGCGGTAAAAAGCAGGCCTTGGATCAAGAGGGGTTCATCCCATGCGTCGCACACCGATTCTCCTCGCGGCCCTGGCCGTTGGCCTGTTGCTGGCGACAGGGGGCTGCAGCAGCGTGAAGCAGACGCTTGGTCTCACCAAGCAGTCGCCTGATGAGTTCAAGGTCGTCTCGCGCGCGCCGCTTTCCATGCCGCCCGACTACAATCTGCGCCCGCCGACACCCGGCGCGCCGCGGCCGCAGGAGGGTACGCCACGCGATCAGGCCGCTGCGGCCGTGTTCCAGTACTCCACCACCAATGGCGCGGTGCCGGCCGACGCCATTCCGCCGATCGGTGAAGGCGAGGCGGAGACGGCGCAATCCTCCGGCGAATCGGCACTCCTGCAAAGCGCCGGCGCGTCCGGTGTGGATCCCAACATCCGGCGGATCGTCGATGCGGAAACCGCTGAGGACGAAGCCGATTCGCGGACGTTGGCCGACACGCTGACCTTCTGGCGCGATCCGGAGCCCTATGGCGAGGTGGTCGATGCCGCCGCCGAGCAAAAGCGCCTGCAAGAGAATGCGGCGCTCGGCAATCCGGTCACCGAAGGCGAAACGCCGACGATCGTGCGCAAGAAGAAAGGCATGTTGGAAGGCATCTTCTAGGATCATGAGATTTTCGATCACCAGGGGGCCGGCAACGAAGGTTGCCGGCCTTTTGCTTGGCGTGGCGCTGGCCTTGGCGGTGCCGCGCCCGAGCCATGCGGACATTTTCGAGGCCCACGAATTCACCCTGCCCAACGGGCTGGATGTGGTGGTGGTGCCGAACCACCTGTCTCCAGTCGTCGTGCAGGCCGTGGCCTACAAGGCCGGCGCGGCGGACGGACTGCCGGGGAAGAATGGCATCGCCCATTTCCTGGAACATCTGATGTTCAAGGGAACCGATACTCTGGCGCCGGGCCAGTTCAGCAGGGAGATCGACAAGCGTGGCGGCTCGGATAATGCTTATACGTCCCAGGACGTCACGGTGTATCACCAGGAGATCGCGAAGGAACATCTCGAACTCGTCATGAAGATGGAGGCGGACCGGATGGTCAATCTGCGCCTCACCGACGCGATCGTGCTGCCGGAGCGGGACGTGATCCTGCAGGAACGCGGCGAGCGCATCGATAACCAGCCCGGCGGGCGCCTGGGCGAAGCTGTGGATGCCACGCTCTATCTTAATCATCCCTACCGGCTGCCGGTCATCGGCTGGCGGCACGAGATGGAGCGCTACACGACCGAAGACGCGCTTGCCTTCTACAAGCGATTCTACTCACCCAGCAACGCGGTGCTGGTGGTCGGCGGAGACGTGACGGTTGAGGACGTGCGCAAGCTCGCGGAGAAATACTTCGGGCCGCTCCCGAAGGGCGCGGACGTCACGCGCGAGCGGCTCCACGAGCCGCCACCGGCCGCGCCGCGCCGCGTCTCCCTCAGCGATGAGCGTGTGCGCCAGCCCTATCTCGTTCGTTCGTATCTGGCGCCCAACTATCGAAACGCCAAGGGCAACGAGGGTTATGCGCTCACCGTTCTATCGGAGATCCTGACCGGCGGGAGCGCGGGCCGACTGTATCGCCGCATGGTGATCGAGCAGCAATCGGCCCTCGCAGTCGACAGCGGCTATGATGGTGGACCCTATGACATCGGCCGCTTCAACTTCTACGCCACGCCGCGCCAGGGCGGCGATCTCGCCGCCGTGGAGCAGGAGATCGATCGGCAGATCGCCGCCGTGTTGAAGGACGGCGTGACGGATCAAGAGGTCGCGGATGCCAAGCGCCGCCTGCAGATCTCCGCGGTCAAGGCGCGGGACAGCGTCAGCGGCCCGGTCTTCATGGTGGCCGACGCCTTGGGTAAGGGCCGCACGCTCGCCGACGTACAGGCCTGGCCGGAGCGTATCGGTGCGGTCACTGCAGCGGACGTACTGGCCGCTGCCACGCAGATATTCAAACCCGCCAACTCCGTGACCGGCACCTTGCTGCCCAAACCTGCGCAGGAGGCAGCACAGCCATGATCATGCGCCTCCTCATCCTCGCTTGCGTGCTGGTCCTGCCGCGCTGGGCGTTTGCGCTCGACATTCAGTCGGTCAAGAGCGACAGCGGGATCGAGATCTGGCTGGTGGAGAACCACGTCAATCCCATTGTTTCCGTGGCGTTCGGCTTCAAAGGCGGATCGGGCTTCGATCCCGATGGCAAAGAAGGGCTGGCGAAGCTGGCATCTGGCCTGCTGGACGAAGGGGCCGGCGATATCGATTCCGAAACCTTCCAGAAGCGGCTGACCGACCGTGGTATCGACTTTTCGTTCGATGCCGGCCTCGACGATTTCACCGGCCGCGTCCGGTTCCTGCGGGAGGACCGGGATGAGGCGGCGCAGCTGCTTGGCCTCGCGCTCACCGCGCCACGGTTCGATGCCGAGCCGGTGGAGCGCATCCGCAACGCGTTGCTGATCGAGATCGCGCAGGATGAAAGCGACCCGGACAGCGTTGCCGGGCGCCACATGGAAGAGATGGTGCTGGGTAGCCATCCGTATTCCAGGCCGGCCAACGGCACCGCAGCCAGCATGAATTCCATTACGGCCGACGACCTCAGGCAGTTTGCCCGTCAGCGCTTCGTGCGTTCGCGCCTCCATATCTCAATCGTCGGCGACGTGTCCGCGGAAGAGGCGAGACGCTTCGTGCACGAGGCGTTCGGGTCGCTGCCGCAGGATGCAGCGCTGCCCGATATGCCGCCGATCGCGCCCAGCAAGAACGGCCGCACGCGGGTCGTGGATTTTCAGGTGCCGCAGGCGGTCGTGCAGTTTGCGCAACCCGGTATCCCGCGCTCCGATCCCGACTTCTTCTCGGCGTATCTGGTGAACTATGTCCTCGGCGGCGGTGGCTTCTCGGCGCGGCTGATGGAAGAGGTGCGTGAAAAGCGCGGGCTGGTTTATGGCATCGGCACGGGCCTCTGGACCTTCGATGCAGGCGGGCTCGTCGCCGGACAGTTCCAGACCGATCCGGGCCGGGTGGCAGAGGCCATCGATATCGTGCGGACCGAATGGCAGCGCATGGCGAGCGAAGGCCCGACGCAGCAGGAGCTGGACGACGCCAAGACCTATCTGCTCGGCTATTATCCTCGCAACTTCACCAGCACGATGAGTACCGCGCGGGTCTTGCGAGAGCTGCAGATCGAGAATCTCGGCATCGATTATGTGACGCGCCGTCAAAAGGAGATCGCCGCCGTGACGATCGAAGATGCGCGGCGTGCTGCCAAGCGCCTGTTCGATGCGTCGCAGCTGACCTTCGTGGTAGTCGGCCCGGCGGACCAGATCCAACTGCCCGGCGCGGAGGTGGTGAAGACCCCGGCACAGAATTAGCCGTAGTCGCTATACTGCTGGGCACACCCATCCACCATCATGGTCTTGCCAAGCAAGACCATGACGAAGGCAGGACGCCCTCGTCACTTGTTGTTGCCGCGGGCTGGCAAGCCGACTTTTTCGCGCACGTTGTCGACCTGACTCTTCTCTGCCTTCGCGGGAGTGGCTTTACTGGTGGTTCCGCCCGCCCCGGTCAGCAGCTCGGTCAGCCACGACCTGTCGGATCCACCCTGCGCGTTGAGATCGGTGGCCGCAATGACGTCACCGCCCGGCCGTCGGACGTCGGCAATCGGCGTGTTGGCGAGGGCAGGGGCCATGAAATCGTGCCAGATCGTGACCGGCAGCGTGCCACCGGTCACCTTGTCCATCGGCGCGTTGTCGTCGTTGCCGATCCATACGCCAGTTACCAGATCGTGCGTCAGGCCGACGAACCAAGCGTCACGGAAGTTCTGGCTGGTGCCGGTCTTGCCATAGACCGGCCGATCCAGCTTCGCCTTGCGCGCTGTTCCGCTCTCCACCGTGGCCGCCATTACGTCCAGCATCTTGCGCACGGATGCGGGACTTGCCACCGGCCCCGGGCCGGAGCCCTGCCGCTCGTAAAGCACGGTGCCATCACGCGCTGCGATGCGATCGATGCCGAACGGCCACACGCCGTTGCCGACATTGGCGAAGGTCGCGTAGGCGCCGGTCATCTCCAGCAGGGTGGTCTCGCTGACGCCGAGTGCAATGGCCGCGGTATTGTCCATCGGCTCGGTAATGCCGAGGCGATGGGCGATATCGATGACCTTGCCGCGGCCGACACGCTCGGACAATTGGACGGCAACCGAGTTCAGCGAGCGCGCGAAGGCCTCGCGCAACGTCACTTGGCCGTAGTATTTGTCTTCGTAGTTGCCAGGTGACCATTTGCCGATGCGGATCGGGCCGTCGACGAACAGGTTGCCGGGCACATAGCCGTTCTCGAACGCCGCCAGGTACACGAATGTCTTGAAAGCCGAGCCAGGCTGGCGCAGCGCCTGCGTGGCCCGGTTGAACTGGCTGCTGCGGTAGTCCGTGCCGCCGACCATCGCCACCACGGCACCGTCGGGGCGCATGGATACCAAGGCGCCCTGGCTCGCTTCCACGGCGGCACCGTGCTCGGTCAGCACGCGCACCAAGGTCTGTTCCGCCTGATGCTGGAGCGCCGGATCGAGAGTCGTCTGCACCACCAGATCCTGATCGGCATAGCCCACGTAGGACGAGACCTGGTCGATGACCCAATCCGCGAAATGCTGGCCGATCTGGCCCTTGCCCTGGGCGACCATGGAGGGGGCAGCGGACTTGGATATCGCGTTCGCCTCCGCTTCGGTCAACTGGCCGGCGGCCACCATGTTGCGAATCACGAGCTCGGCGCGCGATTTGGCGAGCGCCTTGTCGTTGAACGGATTGAAGCGGGACGGCGCCTTCAAGAGGCCCGCCAGCATCGCCGCCTGATAGATCGTGACATCGCGGGCGGAGCGGCCGAAATATTTCTTGGCGGCGGCATCGACGCCGTAGGTACCGGCACCGAAATAGACCCGGTTGAGATAGAGCTCCAGGATCTCGTCCTTGGTGAACGTGCGCTCCAGCCAGAGGGCGAGCAGCATCTCTTGGCCCTTGCGATGCAGGCTGCGTTCCGGTGTCAGAAACAGATTCTTTGCCACCTGCTGGGTAATGGTGCTGCCGCCCTGCACCATCTCGCCCTCGCGGACATTGATGTAGAGCGCGCGCGCAACCCCGCGCAGATCGACGCCCCAATGGCTGTAGAAGCGCCGATCCTCGGTCGCGAGGACGGCAGCCGGCAGATAGGGCGGCAGATTGGTCAAGCGCACGGAATCGCCATAGAGATCGCCATAGCTCGCGATCAGCGACCCGTCCGCTGCCAGCAGGGAGACGCTGCGCTGGCGCTTCAGATCATTGAGCCGCTCCGGCCCCGGCAGGTCATAAGCGCACCAGGCCAGGAACAGCAGCGCGAAAAAGCCGGTCCAGATCGCACCGACCATGCTCCACTTGGCAAGGAACCATAGGGCCGCGCGCCGCCAGGAGCGGCGCGGCTCGGGTTTGTGCGACTCGGGTTTGACCATAGCCCGTTTTTAGCAGATCGAAAGGATCGCCCATAGCGACCAGACGGTGACGCGATAGACCCGGCAGATGGCCGATTTATGGCAGGATTGGCTTGGGATTGGGCAGGAGCCGCCTGAGTTTCCGGCCCGACGGCGGCTCACGTCAGCTTGGTGACGCGTAATGAGTGTTAACGGCCGGTTTTGTCGGCCCACATACTCCCGCGGAGCGAACTAGGGCCCCCAGGTGAGCCCGCGGCACGCTCCTCTTCGATCTCGATAAGGGCCTCGGTGACGATCTGTTCCAGCGACCAGTCGGCGTCGGAGTTCTGCAGCCGCTTGCGCAGGATCGGGGTCGCCAGCTCCAGCCAACCCGGCGGGGCCTTGCCGTCACGGGTCGCCGGGAAGTTGCGGGCGGCATAGGCGAGATCAACGAACAGCGGACGATACACGGGATCGAGGCCGCAATGCTCGAACAGCTCGGCCTGGCCGCGGCCGCCTTCATCGGCCATCAGCTTGCGCACGTTGCTGATCGGCACATTGGCCTTGATCGAGAGAGCCTGAAGCAGGAACCCGAACTGACCGATCGCGATGGCGCGCATGACCAAGGTCGGACCGAGCAGGCGGTTGTCCTCGAGACGTTGCGCAAAGGCGCGTAATTCTTCCGCCGGCTCGCCCGCGATGCTCTGCAGCAGGAAATGCTCGCGCGAATGATGCAGGATCATCGCGACGCGGTGCGCGGGCACCGCATAGCGGCCGATCAGGCGTTCCAGCGTGCGGCCGGTGACCAACGTCGCCATCCGCTCGACGATCGCCAGCGGCAAGGCCGGGCGATTGCTCACCGCCTCCGCGATGCGCGCGTGATCGCCGAACCGGTCCAGAATGTGATGGAAGCCGCCGGCAGAGATGCGCGCGTTGTTGTTGGCCGCAACTCGCACCACGACGATCTCGTCATCGGTGCGAATCAAGGCATCGGTCACCGCGACATTGAGTGTCGGGCGCATCGCGACGACGCGGGCATGATCGATCGAGCAGCGCTGGATCACCTGCACCAGATCCTCGTCGGTCAGAACGACCGAATGAACCAGGATGGGGGTCGCGACATCGAGCACGTCCTCCGCCAATTGGCGCGCAAGATCACGATCGAGGTGCGGCGTTGATTTCAGTGTCTCCGAGAGACGACGGCGAATCTCGAGCTCGGCTTCGGGCAGAACCGTCTGCACGATGGACAATGCAATCTGCCGCTCGGCCTGGCTGAGCGGCTCCGCACTATAAAGTTCCGCGACGCGCAGCATCGCGTCCTGGCGATTGGTCGGATTCGGGTCCGCCGCCAAGAGCTCTACATCGCGCTGCGACAACCGCGCCAAGGTATTGTCCATCCTTTTCGTTTCGATGCTCTCTTGAATACGATAGGCGTCAAAACTTGCAATTACAATAATAAGATAGGTTTACCCTAGCAGAAGGAAGTAAACGAATTCTTAACCATCGAATTGGGCCAACTTCAGCTCAAAATTGGCACAAATTGCTGCACTGCAGCGTGGGGCGATCTGCGCTGTTTGCGAACACCTTCCGAGCACTGTCCAGGTCAACATTTTGCGCTGCGCTGACGCGGCCGCGATATTGCCCCTTGGTCTTGCCTTGGGCGCATTCTTATCTATGATGCCGGCCGCTTCGAGGTCGCCGCCTCTTTTGAGTGCCTTGGCCTGCGAACGCCCTCCACGGCTCTTCGGAGCCGGGGCCCCTGTGGCGGAATTGGTAGACGCGCCTGACTCAAAATCAGGTGGATTCACATCCGTGCTGGTTCGAGTCCGGCCAGGGGCACCAACTTAAGCGGGCATTCTTCGGACAACTTGAGTTGGAATTCCTGGATTTTCCGGGCTCTACCGGAAATCCGTTGCCGACTAGGACGTATTTCATTCTATTATACGAGTGATTGAAGTATCGCCCGGATCGAGCCCAAAGCATGACCGCAGAAATCCTGATCGCTGACGACCATGCCCTGTTCCGTAAAGGCTTCGGCCTGTTGCTGGGAGACGCCCTGCCCGGGGTGGCCATCAAGGAAGTTGCAGGTTTCGATGCCGCCCTGGACCTCCTGGCCGGCAGCGCGCAGATGACGGGTGCCTTCTTCGATCTCATGATGCCGGGCATGGCTGGGCCGGACAGCATCCGCGCGGTACGCGAGGCCTATCCGGCGCTCCATTTCGCCGCGGTCACCGGGCTCGAGGATCGTGCCCTCGCCCTCCAGGTCATCGACGCCGGCGCCAATGGCTACATTCTCAAATCCTCGCCTGAGGACGAGATCCTACGCGCCGTCAATCGGGTCATGGCGGGCGAGACCTACCTGCCGAGCGTCCTGCCCCAGATGGCGGAAGCCAAGTCTACCTGGACTCCGCCCGAGGTCTCGTTGAAGGCGGAAAAGGTCGCCGATTTGCCGCTGACCCACCGCCAGCGCGACGTGATCAGCCAACTCGCCAACGGCCTCTCGAACAAGGAGATCGCCCGCCAGCTTGGCTTGGCGGAGGGGACGGTGAAGGTGCACCTCGCCGCCATCTTCCGCGTGCTGGCCGCGCGCAACCGCACCGATGCGGTGCTGAAGGCAGCGAAGCTCATCGCGCACTAACGTTGCGTCGACAGCGGCACATCCACCCAGAACAGCGAGCCCTTCGCATCTGACGCGCGCATGCCGATCGTCAGGCCGGCGAGTTCAGCCAGGCGCCTTACGATGGCGAGGCCAAGGCCGAGCCCACCGGCCTCGCGGCCCGGATCCAGCTGATTGTACTCGCCGAAGATGAAATCACGCTGATCGGCGGGAATGCCGACGCCGGTATCGCCGACGATCATGCGCAGCATCGCCCCATGCCGCCGCGCGCCCAGCAGAACTTTGCCGGAGGGTGTGAACTTCACCGCATTGTCCAGGAACTGCCGCAGAATGCGCCGCAGCAGCACCGGATCGCACGCGATCATTGCCCGCGACGAAACCCAGCGGAAGGCGAGGCCGCGGCGCGCGGCCTCCGGCGCGAACTCCTGCGCCAGCGAGCTGAGGACCTCGCTGGCCGGAACGGCGGTTGGAGCAGTGCCGACCAGGCCGCTTTCGAGGCGCGTCCATTCGACGATGTTCTCGAACGTCGCCTGGATCGATCGCACGATCCGCGACAGATCGGCGACGATTTCGCGCGAATCCGGATCCTGCGTCCGGCGCTCCAGCGCGCCCGTCATCAGGCTCAGGGCATGCAGCGGCTGGCGCAGATCATGGGTGATCCTGGACAGGAATTTTGCCGTGCCAGCATCCGCGCGGGCCACCTGAACCTGCGCGGGCTTGGCGGATGGTATCCGGGAAAGATCGCGCACCAGGCCGGCGAAGATGCGCTTGCCGTCCAGCCAGGCTTCGCTGATGGTGATTTCCGCCGGGAACGTGCCGCCATCCTTGCGCCGGGCCGTGACTTGCCGGCTGGTGCCGATGATGCGCTTCACGCCGGTCTCGCGGTAGCGCCGCAGATAGGCTTCGTGGCGGCTGTGATCCGGCTCCGGCATCAGTATTTTCAGGTTGCACCCGATGATCTCGGATGCCGAATAGCCGAACACCGCTTCGGCGGCGCGGCTGAAGCTGGTGATCGTTCCATCTTCATCGCTGGTGATGATGGGATCCGCCACGGCGTCCAGGATCGCAGCCAACTTTGCGCGCTGCTCCTCGCGGCTTGCTTCGAGCCGGCGGCGGTCCGTCACGTCCTCCATCACGCTGATGATCCCGATGATCGCGTTATCTGGATCGCGCAGTGGTGTCGCGTTGATGACGAGATCGCGCAACGCTCCTTCGTCGTTGCGGCGTTGCGCAGGCAGGTTCTGGATCTCGTTGCCGGCAAGCACCCGCTGGCGGATCGACGCGTCCTGCGCTGCATGCTCGGGCCCCACGAATGGCGCCTCTCCGCCTTCGACCGCGCTGCGGCGCCAGCCGAAGACCCGCTCTGCGCCGCGGCTCCACAGGCTGACCTTGCCGTCGGGCGTGGAGCTGACGATGGCCAAGGGCACGGCGTCCATGATTGCACGAAGCGCCTGCAAGGTGGTCTGGCGGGCGCGATCGCTGGCACGCTGCTCCTCGGTGAAGAGGCTGGCGAACAAGGCCGGCACGATGATCGCAAGCAGGTAGGCCTGCCGTTCCTCCGCCGGTGCCATCGCGCGCTGAACCGCGTCGTATTGCGGCCACAGATCCAGGGTGGTGACCGCCATGGGCAGCAAGGCTACCACGACGCACAGCAGCGACGTGGCGCGGAAATCCAGCCGCAAGGCGGCCCACAGAACCACCGGCAGGCTCAGGAGCGACGGAAACCCGTCGGTCGCGTGGCGCGCGATCGCCGCGAGCAGCACGACCAATGCCAGGACGAGCAGTGCTTCCCGCCAACGGCTCAGCAGCAGCTTGTAATCGCCGGGCGCCGCATGGACCAGCGACAGGAGGAACGGCAGCAAGACCGCAGTGCCGACGGCACTCGCAATCCACCAGGCGAGGAATGCCTGCGTTGCCGGCAACGAGCCGTCACCGGAGAGCGCGACGCCCGCCATAACGACGGCGCCGGCAATGGGGGAGAGCAAGGCAGTCCACAGCAAGACCTGCACCAGGGCCCCAGCCGTTGCGAGCCGCACCGCATCCGGCGCAAACCGCACCAGCAGGAAGCGGGCCAGCGCCGCATGGAGAACGCCGGCGACCGGCACCAACACGGCCGGTGCGACAAACGGGCCGGCGACCAGAAGATAAGCGAGCAGCATGCCGAGAGCGCCGGCTGCCAGATTGATGGCCAGGGCGTGGTCGGCGCGATCCAGCACCAGAAATATCAGCAAGGCATCGGCAAGCCACAGCGGCGAACCGTCAATGCCGGACGCCATGGCCAGGCTGAGCCAGGCCAGCAGGAAGCAGCCAACTCCTCCCAGCAGGACGCGACCCCATTCCGGCACCGGTTCAACTCCGTCTGGCTTTTTCCCGCCGCCACCATAACGCAAGTGGCTGGAATGCCATCCAAAGATCAAGCTCTAGTCCCTTCGGGCTACGGGTCGATAGCGCTGGCGGTTTAAGCCGTCGCGGCGAATTGTCGCTCTGCCATGCGGGTCTTACCTTGAATGCCATGACGCAGCCCGCGGGTGGAGAGCGATCGTGTTCGCCGAGGTGATCAGGGGCAGGTTCCGGGAGGATAAGACAACCGATGCGGCGCCCTATGCGCTGCCGGTATCGGCCGAGATCGGCTTGCCGGTGCTCGACCAGGCGCATACCGCCCTGCTGGCGCGCCTCAACGCGGCGCACCGCGCTCTGGTCTCCGGCGACGAACCGCGTGCCCGGCTGCAGCTTGACATGCTGCGCTCGGATCTCGCGGTCCACTTCGATATCGAGGAGCAGATCATGCAGGCGCTCGGCTTCGCCGATCTGCGCCATCACATCCGGTATCACGCGGCGAGCACGGCGCAGTTCGACGAGATCTGCCGCGTTTCGCTTTCGCGCGGCTCGCTTACCGTGGGCGACCTCGATCTTTGCTTCCAAAGCCTGATCGACGAGATGCTGCGCGGCGATATCGATCTCAAGAGCCACTTCCAGTCCATGGGCTCCAGGCCGGCTACATCGAGGCGAGGTGCATGATGGATCCGGTGATCTCCCGGCTCAGCGAACTCGGTGCCAAGGGCGGCGCGCTTGCCATGCTCGCCGCCTTTGCCGCTTTCGTCGTCTCGCACGATCCGATCGCGCTGCTCGTCTTCCCGATCCTGATCAGCATCGTGCAGCTGCTCTGCCTGATCGAAGGGCCGTGGACCGCGCCGATGATGCAGAGGCTGCCCGTCGCGATCAGGGCGCAGCGGCGCCTGCCTCGCTAGCTAGCTCATCACGCCTGGCTCAAGGCTTGCCCGGCTTGCTGCGCGCAGGCTGACGCGCGCGGCTCTTGTGCGGCAGCTCGGGGTAGATACAAGCCAGAACCGCATCGACTTTGATGCCGTCGCTCGACAACGGCAGGATCAGCTTGCGCTGGGCGACCACGCCGCGCTTGCTGAGCTCGACCTCGGTCTCGTAGTAGGCGGGAAGCCCGGTATCGATTACCACGCGATATTGCGGAAGAATGCTGCTGCGCTCCCCTTCGGAGGTCATGGCTTCGATGCCCGTTCCGGCACGTGGCGTGCCGAACATCGTGGCTATTTCGGGGCCGAGCCAGCGAATACGGAAGTCTACAAGCTCGCCCGGAACGTCGATCAGCATCAGATTGTCGGCCCAGCGCGTCATGTCTGCAGGATCGAGGTCATCCGGCCTCGGCATGCGCCGGCCCTTCAGCATGCCATGCCAGAACCGGAACAGCGCAAGCAGTCGCTGATCACGGATCGCTACCGGATTCTCGATATCGACAAGAGCCATCGTCCAGTTGCCGGATCATGCCCGGCTGATTGCAAATGATTTCAACAATGTCTTCGCCGCGCAGAAATGACCAGCGCGCGACCAAAGTAGAGCGGAGCGACTTAGCGTCGCTCCGCCCGCAATGCAACCATAAAGACGAGGCGATAGTGACTTTACGCCACTGCGCTCTTTGCGCCGCTGAGCTTCGGCTGCGTGGCCAGCGCCTTTTCATAGAGCGCGATGACCTGGGCGCGCTCCTCGCCTGCCAGCTCCAGGCGCGGCGCGCGCACCTTTTCGCTCCCGAGGCCCACCACCTGCTGGCCGAGCTTGATGTACTGAACCAGCTTCGGCGACGTATCGAGGTGCAGCAACGGCGTGAACCAGCGATAGAGCGCGCGTGCTTCGGCGAATCGTCCGGCCTGGCACAGGTTCCAGAGCGCGACCGATTCCTCGGGGAACACATCGGTCAGTCCACTGACCCAGCCTTCGATGCCGAGCGCGCTGCTTTCTAGCAGCAGGTCATCGACGCCACAGAACAGGATGAAGCGGTCGCCATGGAGATTATGCAGGTCCGTGATGCGGCGCGGGTCGTCGGAGCTTTCCTTGATCGCGACGATGGTCTTCTCCGAGGCGAGCTCGGCAAAGGTCTCCGGCTTCACATCGACGCCATACACCGGCGGATTGTTGTAGATCATGATCGGCAGATCGCTGGCGCGGGCGATGGCGCGGAAATGCTGCAGCGTCTCGCGCGTGTCGGACTTGTAGACCATGCCGGGCAGGGCCATCAGGCCGTCGATGCCGATCTTCGCCGCGTCCCTCCCGTATTGCGCCGCTTCGGCCGTGGTGAACTCGGCGACACCGGAGAGGACCGGAATACGGCCATTCACCACCTCCTTGGCGGCGCTCAGCACTTTGCGCTTCTCCTCAGGCCGCAGGGAGCAATTCTCGCCCACCGTTCCCAACATGATGAAGCCGTGAACCCCGCCCTGTATCAGGCGCTCCATCAGCTTCTGCGTGGCCGGGATGTTCAGGCTTTCATCGGCGTTGAACTGGGTCGTCACGGCGGGGAAGACGCCGTTCCATTGGGGTCGCGCCATTCTGCTCTCCAAGGGCTGAAAACAAGGTCGTCGCTGTATATTGTATACAATCTCGCTTCATGTCAATATGGGCGCCGGAGAGGAGAAGTCAGATGGATTCAGGACTGCCCGTCAAGCGCACGATCGCCGATCAGGTCGCCGAACTGGTGCGCCAGCGCATCCTGACGGGTCAGCTGAAAGGCGGTCAGCCGATCCGCCAGGAACATTTGGCGACGGAGCTGGGCGTCAGCCGCATTCCCCTGCGCGAGGCGCTCAAGCAGCTGGCGGCCGAGGGCTTCGTCACTATCACGTCGCATAAGGGCGCGGTGGTGGCGGAGCTCTCGATCGCGGAAGTCGAGGAGCTGTTCGATATCCGCCTGAAGCTCGAGACCTGGCTATTGCAACTGGCAATTCCCGCCATGATCGAGCGGGATCTCGCGGCGCTCGAGAAGAATCTGGAGGAGCAGCGTCGCCCCGACATCCTGCCGCGCTGGGGCGACGTCAATTGGCGCTTTCACGAGGTCATGTACCTGCCCGCCGGCCGGCCGATCACGCTGAAGCTGCTGAAGAACATCCATGACAAGATCGACCGCTATCTCAGACTCGAAGTCACCATGCGCTCCGGCTTCGACCGCGCGCTGCGCGAGCATGACGGCCTGATCGCCTTCTGCCGATCGCGCGATGTGCCGGCGGCGGTGTCGCTGCTCGAGCGTCACATCCGCGACACCGCGCGTGGGCTGATCGCGTCGCTGAAGGTGCAGTAGCGTCAAGCGGTGATCCGCTCGCTCGACACCACCGCAGCGAACCGATCCGCCAGCTCTGCCAATGCGATGCGATGAACCGTGTCCGCCGGGATCGGCGCGCCGCCATCGTGCGCGGGCAGTGCGCGCGTCGCGGTCGCGTCGGCAATGACCGTGTTCTGGTAGCCTAGGTCCAGCGCCGCGCGCGTCGAGGCGCTGATGCACATATGCGTCATGAAGCCCACCAGGATCAGGTTGCGGCGGCCGCTTTGCTGCAATCGCTCGTGCAGCTCCGTGCCTGCGAACGCGTTGGGCAGGCGCTTCATGATCACTGGCTCGCCGGCAATAGGCGCCGCTTGCGGCAGGATTGCGCCGCGTTCGGTGTCCGGATCGAACAGAGTGCCCGCTTGTCCTGTCTGGGCGACGTGGAAGATCGGCGTGCCGGCCGCGCGTGCACGCTCCAGCAGCGCCGCAATCCGCGCCAACGCCGGTTCGATTCCGGGCAGTGCCATCTGCCCGCTGCGATATTCGCCCTGCGCATCGATGATGACGAGCGCGGCCTCGGCCAACCGCGCCGGTGCGAGCGATAGCCCGCGCATTTGCAGAAGGGTCTGGGGCATCGTCGCGTTCATCTCCGGTCTCCTCTTGTGGCGCGATGGGCTGAGGAAGAAGATAGTGCCCGCCGCGTTCTTTCACAGCGGAGAGATGCGCGGATGAGGCTGCGTTTTTGCAGGGTGGAGAGCGTGCGATATGGAAAATTGGGATGGCTGGCATACGCTGCTGACGGTCGTGGAAACTGGCACCTTGAGCGGCGCGGCAGCGCAGCTGCACATCGATGCCACCACCATCGGGCGGCGCTTGAGCCGGCTGGAAGCAAGGACCGGGCGGCGTCTGCTGGTGCGGCGCGGCGGCAGGCTGGAACCGACGGCAACCTGTCGTGCCTTGCTGCCGCGCCTGGAAGAAGCAGCGCAGCAGATCGACTCCGCACGCACGCTGGCGGCGGGCGAGGGCGCCAAGGCGCCGCGCCGGCCGGTGCGTATCACCAGCCTTGCCTTCTTATGCGATCATCTGCTGGCGCCGCAGATCGAGACGCTCGCCGCCGCCCGCCAGCCGATCGAGTTGCTGGCGGAGGACAAGAACCTCAATCTGGCGCGGCGCGAAGCGGATTTGGCGCTGCGTCTCGGTCCGCCGCAAGGTTCGCGGCGCGGCGCACGGCAGGTCGGCTGGGTGCGCTATGCCATCTATGCCGCCATCGACCGCGATCCGGGAAAGCTGCCGTGGGCCGCGCTGGACGCCGCGCTCGCGCCCTTGCCGGAGGTTCGCTACGTCGAAGCGCAGGCCAAGGATGGCGGCATCCAGTTCCGCGCCAGCAAGCTCGAAACCCTGGCGGTAATGGCGGCCGCCGGCGCCGCGCGCGTGGTGCTGCCCCATCTGATGGGCGACCGCCATCCCAGGCTGCAGCGCGTCGGCGATCTTTCGGTGCTGAAGCGGCCGCTCTGGCTCATCTCCGGCACCGACAAAGCGCAGTCGCCGCACGCCGCAGCCGTGGCGCGGCGCATTGAGCAAATCGCGAAGGCAGCGCTCAAGAGCTGAGCGATATGCGGGTCCCTAGCGTGACTTCACTCGCCAGGGCTCGATCTGATCGATTGTTCCCACAAGCCCGAAATAATCCTCCAGGGCAACGAACTGCTCGACCAGATCGCCGCCGCGCCGCAACGGAAAGATGCCGAACTCGTAATCCACCATGCCGCCCGCGCTACGCGGGACGGTCGTCGATCCGAACAAGGGCATGCCCGATCGATAGACCGTCAGATAGTGCTTCTGCCACGGCTGGTCCGGCTCGGCGCTCAGGAGTTCGTCAAGATAGTGGCCGGTGATATCGAGGCCGGTGATCTCCGTCACCTTGGTGCCCTGCAATCGATACCGGACCCGGAACGGATCGTGCTCCACCTCGGCGATCAGGATGTTGGGAAGCAGCGCCTTCAGCTCCAGCGGGTCAAGCGTGCTGCGATCCGGCACGCGTGACGGCCCGCCCTTGCGGCACCACCACTGATTCAACTGCTGCACCAGGCTTGATTTGCACCGCGCGGCATCCGTCCAGACAGGCATTGAAGTGCTCTTGGCAGTATGAGTGCGGTCGAAGAAACACCGTCATGGTTTTATACAGGTGTACGCCGCCTCCTTCCAAACACTCGAAAGTCGCATCAACGTTTGTCCAGCACCCGCCGCATGTCCTTGAGCAGGGCCATGCGCGCCTTGTCGTTTTGCGCCTGATCGAGGATGCGACGCAGCTCCAGCGAGAAGGCGGCGAGCTCGTTGTGCCAGTCCCAGCCCTGCTTGGCCTCCTCCGTGCGCACCGGCTCGAGGCGCGGGGTGCTGGCCACGGCAAGCGCGCCGGCGGCGCGATCGAGCTGATAGCGCTGGTCGAGATCGGGCACGATCACCTTGTCGGGCTCCAGGCCGAGGGTCAGCACATTCTCCCGCATGCCGGCCAACGCCGTAGTCTCGCCATGGATCAGGAACAGGCCGCGCTGGATCGGCAACCGCGCTTTCACCCAGGTCAGCAGATCGCCGCGATCGGCGTGGCCGGAATAGATCTCCAGCTTCCTGATCTTGGCTTTGACCTGGATCTCCTCGCCCATGATCTTCACTTGCGCGGCGCCGTCCTGCAACAGGCGGCCCAGCGTGCCAGGCGCTTGATAGCCGATCAGCAGCACCGTGGTGCGCGGATGCCAGAGATGATGCCGCAGGTGATGGCGGATGCGTCCTGCATCGCACATGCCGCTGGAGGCGATGATGATGGCCCCGCCACTGATGCGGTTCAGCGCCATGCTCTGATCGACCGTCTCGACGTAGTGCACGTTGGGCGCGCGGAACGGGCTGCCGGCCTTGGGATCGACGTCGTCCAGCAGGTGAAGGTGCCGCTCGAACACTTCGGTCGCGCGCGTGGCGAGCGGCGAATCGAGATAGATCGGCGCCGTCGACAGCTTGCCGCGCGCCATCAGATAGACGAGATCGCCGATCAGCTCCTGGCTGCGCTCGATGGCGAAGGCGGGAACGATCAGATTGCCGCCCACGCCGAGTGCCTGCGTGACGTCGCGCGCGATCGCGGCGCGCCGCTGATCGTCATCGAGATGCGGGCGCTCGCGGTTGCCATACGTGGACTCGCACAGCACGTAGTCCACACCTTGCGGGCCGCGTGGCGATTGCTGCAGGGCACCGTCCTGCGGACCGAGATCGCCGGAGAACAGGATGCTGAAGTGCGGCAGGTCCGCAGCGCCGGTTTCCACTTCGAGCTCCACCGACGCGGAGCCGAGGATGTGCCCGGCATTCCACCAGCGGCCGCGAATGCCTTTGGCGACGGGCTGCCAGGTCTCGTATTCCACCGCGCGGATGTGGCGCAGGGTCGCCTGCGCATCCTCCATGGTGTAGACCGGCTGGAGCTCCGGTCGATCCCGGCGGCGGTTCTCGCGGTTCAACCGCTCGACTTCCGCCTCCTGGATGGAGGCGGAGTCCGGCAGCATCCATTCCAGCAAGTCGCGCGTGCCTTCGGTCGCGAAGATCGGCCCCTTGAAGCCGGACTTGACCAGCTTCGGCAGCATGCCCGAATGGTCGGTGTGCGCGTGGGTCTGGACCACGGCGTCGAGGCGGACCGGTTCGGACGGCAAGGGCTGGTAGTTCAGCTCCTTCAGGGTTTTCGGTCCTTGGAACATGCCGCAACCACGGCGATGCGCGCCGTTGGCGTTTCCAGCACATAGTGCGATCCGGTGACCGTTCCGGCGGCGCCATGGAACGTCAGGGTAGCACTCATCGTTATTTCTCCCGCGGGGCTGTGCTATGACTGGTGGCCGCGATCATACGGTCGACACGGAATCCACGATAGGCTTGAACGGAATGCAATTGGACGAGACGCCGGTCGCATCATTGGGTGATCGCTCCTCCCTGGCTTTGTTCCTCGATATCGACGGCACGCTGGTGCCGATCGCGCCGACTCCGGCTGAAGTGCGGCCATCACCCGAACTGTCCGGGCTTTTGACGCGCGCCGCCACGCATCTTGCGGACGCGCTTGCCATCGTGTCCGGCCGTGAAATCACCTCGATCGATCAGGTGACGCACGGGGTCGTGCCGTATGCCGCCGGCAGTCACGGCGCGGAGTTCCGTCTGGGACTTGGTCAGCCGGTCCTGCGTCCAGGACCGCAGCCCGACATCGCGGGCCTCGAAACGGACGTGCTGGAGTGTATGAAGGATTGGGCCGGGCTGCTGATCGAGCCGAAGCGTGCAGGTCTGGCGGTCCACTACCGCAAGGCGCCGCATCTGGGTCCCCGCGTGCGCGATGAACTGGAAGCGCTGCTGGCGCGCCGCGGGCAAAGGGACCTGGCGCTCCTGCAAGGCGACCATGTGGTGGAAGTGCGCTCGCCCGCGCACAACAAAGGCGAGGCGGTGCGCCGCATCATGCATGAGGCGGTCTTTCACGGGAAGCGCCCGGTCTTCATCGGCGACGACGTGACGGATGAAGACGGCTTCCTCGTCGTTCAGGAGCTGGGCGGCACGGCCATCATCGTCGGGGAACGACGCCCGACCGTGGCGACGCACAAGCTCGCCTCCGTCGCCGCCGTTCTGGACCTGCTATCGAAACTCTAAGCCGCGGCGCGTGCCTGGCTGGCCATGAGGCGCGTGGTGAAGCTGGTCCACCAGGCCTTCACGTCGTTGCGGGTGATGGTGTCCATGGCGGTGCGCCAGCGTGCCTGGCGTTCCTCCAGCGGCATGACGAGCGCCCGGTGCATCGCGTCGGCGCATTGGTCGACGTCGAAGGGATTGACGATGAGGGCGCTGCCCAGCTCGGCCGCGGCACCGGCAAAGCGGGAGAGGATCAGCACGCCAGGGTCGTTTGGATCCTGTGCGGCGACATATTCCTTGGCGACCATGTTCATGCCGTCGCGCAAGGGCGTCACCACGCCGACCGCCGCCATGCGACAGAAGCCCGCCAAGGACTGGCGTGGATACGTGCGGTTGATGTAGCGGATCGGCGCCCAATGCACTTCCGAGAATGCGCCGTTGATCCGTCCGCTGAGGCGGTCGATCTCGCGCCGCAGATCGCGGTAGCTCGCGACGTCGGTGCGGCTGGGGGAAGCGATCTGCACCAACTCGAATTGGCCGCGATGCTCCGGATGAGCGCGCAAGAGCTCCTCGCAAGCTTCGAAGCGGCTGGGGATGCCCTTGCTGTAATCCAGCCGATCGATGGCGATCAACAGCTTGCGCGAGCCCAGCCCCTCCTTGATCTGCTGGCACTCCGGTTTGCTCAGCGCCTTCTCCGCCAGACCCGCAAAGACGCGCGTGTCGATGCCGATGGGGAAAGCACCCGCCTCGATGGTGCGGTCGAAGCAGTTGATCGTGCCGTTGGCCCCGATCGTGCCGCCGACCTCTTGGCGCACATAATCCTTGAAGCTCTGCAGGTCGCGCTCGGTCTGGAAGCCGACCAGGTCGGCGGCGGCCAGTCCGCGCATCAGCGTGCCGAGGCCGGGCAGAACGGCCAGAGTGTCCACGCCAGGCAACGGAATGTGCAGGAAGAACCCGATCTTGTTGGTGACGCCTCGCTTGCGCAATTCGCCGGCCAGGGTCAGCAGCTGGTAGTCATGAATCCAGATCGTATCGTCGGGCTTCAAGTGCGGGATCAGCATCTCCGCGAAGCGCGCATTGACCGCGAGATAGGTCTGCAGGGCCGACCGCGAGAACTTGACCAGGCCGATGCGGTAGTGGAAGAGCGGCCAGAGCGTGCTGTTGGCGAATTGATTGTAGTATCCGTCGAATTCGGCCGGCGTCAGGTCGAAGACCGCGAACTCCATCTTGCCCTTGGTGTCGGTCTGGCATGTCGGCTCGGGCGTCTCGGAGAGCTCGCCGCTCCAGCCGAACCACAATCCGCCGCTGCGTCCCAGCGCCTCGCGGATGGCGACGGCAAGGCCGCCCGCGCGCTGGATGCGCTCGCTGGGCAGGATGACCCGGTTGGAGACGACGACCAGGCGGCTCACGATGCCACCTCCCAGCTCATGCTGAGCTTGATGGCCGAGTTGATGAGGCCGACCAGCGAATAGGTCTGCGGATAGTTACCCCACAATTCGCCGGTCGCGATCGCGATGTCTTCGGACAGCAGGCCGTGCTTGTTGCGGCGCGTCAGCAGGGTCTCGAACAGGGCGCGCGCTTCCTCGCGGCGCCCGAGTGCCACCAGGGCGTCGATGTACCAGAACGTGCAGATGGTGAAGGCGGCCTCCGGCCGGCCGAAGTCGTCCGGCACCACATAGCGGAACAGGAAATCGCCGCGCTTCAGCTCTTTTCCGATCGCCTCGACCGTCATCCGGAAGCGCGGGTCGTCAGCCTCCAGGAAGCCGAGCGGTTCGACGAGAAGCATGCTGGCATCCAGTTCATTTCCATCGAATGTTGAAACGAGCGACTTGCGCTTTTCGTTCCAAGCGCGCTTAAGAATGGTCTCGCGCAGCCGGTCGGCGGAGGATCGCCAGCGATCGACGCGATCGTCACGGCCCATCACGGCCGCGATCTTGGCCAGGCGGTCGCACGCCGCCCAGCTCATGATCGCGGAGAAAGTGTGGATCGCCGCGCTGGTGCGCAGCTCCCACGGACCGGCATCGGGAAGCTCAAACACCTCTTCCGCTTTACGGCCGATGGCTTCGAGCTGCTCGAATAAGGCGGCGTTGGCGCTCTGCCGGATCAGGCGCTTGTCGAAAAAGACGTGGGTGCAAGCCAGCACCAGGCTGCCATAGACGTCATTCTGCAGCTGGATATAAGCCTGATTGCCGATCCGCACCGGTCCCATGCCGCGATAGCCGTTCAAGTCCGGGCTGATCGTCTCTTCCAGATGCGATTCACGTGTGATGCCATAGACCGGCTGGATGCCGCCGTCGCGCGCGTCATCGACGATGTCGGTGATGAAGCGGATGTAGTCTTCCATGGTACGCGTGACGCCGATCGCGTTCAGCACGCGGATCACGAAGAACGAATCGCGGATCCAGCAATAGCGATAGTCCCAGTTGCGTTCCGTGTTCGGCGCTTCCGGGATCGAGGTGGTGAGGGCCGCGACGATCGCGCCGGTCTCCTCGAAATTGCACATCTTCAGCGTGATGGCGGAGCGGATGACCGCTTCCTGCCACTCGAACGGGATGGAAAGACCGCGCACCCAGGTATGCCACCAGTCGAGCGTGGCCTCGAGCTGATTGCGGCCGACATCGCGCACGTCTTCCAGCACGCTCTCATCCGGGCCCAGCACGAACCACACATCATCGCCGAGGCGGAAGCTGCGCTCCTCCAGCAGGTACGCGATCGGCGCATTGGTCGTCACGCGCAGGACCTGGCGCGGTCCGACGAAGCGCATGTGGTTGCTGCCGCGGGTGATCTCCGGAATCATGGAGCCATTCGCCATCCGCGGCTTGATCCGGACCGTCACGATCGGCCGGCCGGAGACCGGGCGGATGCGCCGCATGATGGTGGGCGGCCGGAACATGCGCCCGAAGCGCAGGAAACGTGGGCAGTAGTCGAGGATCTCGATCGTGTTGCCGCCGCTGTCGGTCACCAGCGTCTCGAGAACCGCGGAATTGTCGACATAGCGCTGGGTGGAACTGGCGACGTCCTTCATCTCCACCGTGAAGGCGCCCTCATGGCTGTTGTCGCGCAAGAGTGCGCAAAAGACCGGGTCACCATCGAGTCGGGGAAAGCAGGACCAGACAATCGAGCCCGAGGAGTCGATCAATGCTGAGATCGCACAATTGCCGATAACGCCGAGTTCGAGATTTCGATCAGCCATTCCACGCGCTTGCAAAATTGTTCCAGGAGCGATTCTCAGCCGAACCGCGAAGCCTCGGCGCCACCCTATGGTCATCGATGCGGTGGATCAACCCTAGTTCGGCATTTGGGGGCGGCCACGCGGAACGGCTGCAACATGGTGTGAGGTGACAGAGCTCTGCCACACGGAGCGGCGCAGAATGGCCACAGTGTGTGGCCTCAGCGCACCGCGTCAGGGAGTCCGGCCTTCTTCCGCGCGATGAAGT
Source organism: Dongia deserti (assembly GCF_003574735.1). Lineage (GTDB taxonomy): Bacteria > Pseudomonadota > Alphaproteobacteria > Dongiales > Dongiaceae > Dongia_A > Dongia_A deserti. Next base: position 532,829 of record NZ_QORW01000001.1, on the reverse strand, counting down.
CCAGCAGGGCTTCGTCGATCGCGGGGTCCAGCGGCGGAGCTTCATATTGCGCTAGCAGCTTGCGGGCGCGCTCGGCGGCGCGTTGGTTGGCGTCCTTGGCGCCTTCGGCCTCCCACTGCTCGAAGCTGTTATTGTCGGCGATGGTCGACGTGTAGAACGCGGTCTTGAAATTGCGCTGGGTGTGCGCGCAGCCGAGATAGTGTCCGCCCGGGCCTACTTCGCGCACGGCTTCGAGTGCAAGCGCTTCATTGGAGAGGTCCGGCCCCTCCGCGAAGATCTGCAAGGAGGCGAGCTGGTCGGCGTCCATCATGAACTTGGCATAGCCGGCGGAAAGCCCCGCTTCCAGCCAGCCTGCCGTGTGCATCACGAAGTTGGTGCCCGCCATCAAGGTCGGGATCATGGTCTGGACGGATTCGTACGCCGCTTGCGCGTCGGCGATCTTCGAGCCGTTCAGCATGCCACCAGTCCTGACCGGCAGCTTGTAACGCCGTGCCAGCTGACAGCAGGCATAGATCATCATCGCTGGCTCCGCCGTTCCCATCATCGGCGCACCCGATTGCATGGAGACGGTGGTGACGAAGCTGCCATAGACCATGGGCGACCCCGGCCGCTCCAATTGCCCGTACGCGATACCGGCCAGCGCTTCGGCATTCAATTGCGCGATCGCACCTGCCGCGCTGGCTGGCGCCATCGCACCCGCCATGATGAAGGGCGTCACCAGCACAGCCTGGTTGGCGCGGGCATAGACGCGCAGGGCGGAGAGCATGCTCTCATCCCACACCATCGGCGAGTTGCAGTTGACGATGGACGTCATCACCGTATTGCCGGCATCGATGAAGTCGTCGCCGAACAGGATGCGCGCCATGGTCACGCAATCCTCGGCGCGCTCCGGCGCCGTCACGATGCCCATGTAGGGCTTATCGGAGTATTTGATGTGGCTGTAGACGATGTCGAGATGCCGCTTCGGCACAGGCACATCGACCGGCTCGCAGATCACGCCGCCCGAATGGTGGACGTTCGGCGCCATGTAGGCGAGCTTCACGAAATTCTGCAGATCCTCCAGCGTGCCGTAGCGGCGCTTGTTGTCCAGGTCGCGCACGAAGGGCGAGCCGTAGGTTGGCACGAAGATGGTGTTGCGTCCGCCCACCGTGACGCTGCGCTCCGGATTGCGCGCCCGCTGCACGAATTCGGACGGCGCCTTTGCCAGGATTTCCATCAGCAGGCCGCGATCGATATGCACGCGCTCGCCGACCACCTTGGCGCCAGCCTTGCGCCAGGCCTCGAGCGCGACGACATCGCGGAAATCGATGCCGACCTCTTCCAGGATGGTCATGGAGGCTTGGTGGATGCGCTCCAGTCCCTCTTCGGTGAAGTACTCGTAATCGGGAATGCCTCGCACGACCGGCCGGCGCTGGACAATGGGGGCGGAGCCGCGTTCGTGGTGGCGGCCCTGTGTGCCGCCCCGGCGTCTGGTGATCGCTTCCGCACCCATGGTCCCGACCCTGATCTGGTTGTGATGGCAGGATGTTAGCCCAGCCCAACGCCGCCGGTTAAGGCATGGAAAGTTCCGGCCTCGGGTGAGTTCTGCGCAAGATAGCTAGCCTGAATGATGTGGCAGACATCAGTATACAGATCATTGACATCATATTAGAGCTCATGAATATCATAAAGGTGGCACCAGACGTTAGAATGGATGTTCTGCGTATGATCTCCTCTGCCCAGATTCGGGCCGCCCGGGCCCTCTTGGGGATCGACCAGCGCAAGCTGGCCGAGTTGTCGGGCCTTTCGGTCCCGACGATCCAGCGCATGGAGGCGAGCGAAGAGGTCGTGCGCGGCAATGTCGATTCGCTGATGAAGCTGATCTCGGCACTCAACGCGGCGGGCATCGAGCTGATCAGCCCCGGCGCAGCCATCGCGGGCAGCGGGCGCGGCGTGCGGTTCAAAGAATGAGCGCCGCCGCACTGGTTCTTCTGTGCGTCGTCGAACGGCGAAACCGTCCATCATCATGGCGCGCAGCAACTGCGCGCGGGGCGGAGCTGTCACGTCGAGCGTATCACTTACGCGATCCGTCCTCGTTCCAGTGACCGCTGCCGGAGGCGGTGATCGAAGGCAACATCGTCGCCGAATTCCCGCTCTGCAACAAAAGCTTCAACTGCTCCTATTCGGGCCACGATCTCTGAGGCGGATGCGATGAACAAGCTGCTCCTTCCATCCTTCGTCCTGCCGCCGGTCACGGAGTCGGCGCCGGCAGCGGACGAGGCGGTGCTGAAAGAGGTGGCCGCCAACGTGGATGCGGTAGCGTGCCGCAGGCTCGGCCGCTCGCTCTCCATCCGCGAGGTCGATGCCGGCTCCTGCAACGGCTGAGAACCGGAGATCCACGCGGTCAGCAACGCGCTCTACGACCTCGAGCGCTTGGGCCTGCGCTTCGTCGCTTTGGCCGCGACATGCGGACGTGTTGCTGGTGACGGGACCGTTGACCCGCACCATGCGCGAGGCGCCGGAGCGGACCTGCCGCGCGACGCTGAATCCCAAACGGGTGGTCGCGATCGGCGATTACGCCGTGGATGGCGGTCTGTTCGCCGGTTCCTATGCCTGCGCGGGCGGCATCTCCGCGGCAGTTCCTGTCGATCTCCATATCCGCGGCTGCCCGCCCAGCCCGACGCAACTGTTGAAAGGCTTGCTGGCTCTGCTGCAACAATAGGGTGGTTGCGGGAGCGTCGGCCAATCGCCATTTTGGCGTGGTCGACTGACGGCGAGGGCAGTTCATTGCGGCGAGAGGAACCAAGGGGGATCCCGTTCCGCCGGCCATCCGGCTTGTGGCACCGGTTGGTGCGGGCGATGCGATTCCGCTTGCTGATCCCGCTGATGCGCAGCCGGCACACGCCGGAATGGTCAGCGCGCGCCGCCCTGGTCGGGCTGATCTGGGCCTTTACCCCGTCCGTCGGATTTCAGATGCCGCTGGTGTTCGGCACCTGGCTGGCGGCGCGGCGTCTGTTCAACTGGGAGTTCAGCCTGATCCAGGGTCTCGCCTGGACGTGGGTTACCAATCCTTTCACGGCCGTGCCTTGCTATTACGCCTTTTTCATCACGGGGCAGGTGATGCTCGGCCGGTGGTCGGATCTCAGCGGCTACGAATCTTTCCAGCGCATATTCCACGCGGTCTTCGCCGACGACTTCACGCTGGTAGGCGCGACCAAGGCGGTCTCTCAGGTGCTGCTGCTGGAATGGGGCACCGCCTTATGGATCGGCTCCATGCCCTGGGCGTTGCTGACCGGCTGGATCGGGTATCGCCTGACCTTGCGTTTCGTGACCGCCTATCGCCACGCGCGGGCGCGGCGGATGGAACGGCGCCTGAGCAAAGGATTGCCGGTGTAGCCAAGTTGGGCCGCTTGTCCCGCGCCCGCCGCTTCAGTAGCGTGCAGGCCGACCGAAGATCGAGGGGGACAGAATGGCGCGCCGCACGGCACAGCCCGCAGCGAGGGCCGCGACGAAGGCGTCGCGCGAACTTGCCCGCTTCCTGAAGGCTCATCCGCATGTCACGCAGCTCGATGCATTTCTCGCCGACATGAACGGCGTGCCGCGCGGCAAGCGCTTTCCGGCGCATGAGGCGGCGAAGATCTGGTCAGGCGGCGTGCAACTGCCGTTCTGCCTCTATTTCCTCGATGCGACCGGCGAAGATCTCGATCCGGGCGGACGCTCGGAGGCGCGCGGCGATCCGGACGGCAATGCCTGGCCGGTCGCGGGCACACTAGCGCCAGTGCCATGGGCAAGCGAGCCGACCGCGCAGGTCCTGCTCACCATGCCGGATCAGGAAAACCAGCCTTGCCTGGTCGATCCGCGCCAGGTGCTGGCGCGGCTGCTCGCGCGCTTCGCCAAGCGCGGCCTCACTCCGGTCGTCGCGGTGGAGATGGAATTCTATCTGATGGACCGCAAGCGCGGGCCGATGGGCGAGCCGCTGCCGCCGATCTCGCCGGCGACGGGCGAGCCCGATTCGACGCGTCAGCTCTACAGTATCGGCGGGCTGGACATCTATGCCGACTTCGTGCGCGACGTCGCAGCCGCGGCGAGGATGCAAAACGTGCCGGCTTCCACTGCCATCGCGGAGAACTCCCCCGGACAGTTCGAGATCAACCTGCGCCATGATGTCGATGCGGTGCGGGCCTGCGACCACGCCGTCCTGCTGCGGCGTATCATCAAGTCGATGGCGCCGCGCCATGGTTTTTCCGCCAGCTTCATGGCCAAGCCGTATCTCGACCGCGCCGGCAGCGGCATGCATGTGCATTGCAGCCTGGTGGATGCAAAGGGCCGCAACGCGTTCGATGACGACGGGGAGAAGGGGACAAAGCTCCTGCGCCATGCGATCGGTGGATTGGCGGCGACCACGGCAGAGGCGATGGCGCTGTTGGCGCCGAACATCAATTCGTACCGCCGCTATCGGCCGGGCTCGCTGGTGCCGATGGGCGCCACATGGGGCTACAACAATCGCTCGGTCGCATTCCGGATTCCGACCGGATCGCCCAAGGCGCGGCGGATCGAGCATCGCATCGCCGGCGCCGACGCCAATCCGTATCTGGCGCTGGCCGCGACCCTCGCCGGCATGCTGCATGGCATGGAGCGCAGGATCGACCCGGGGGCGCCGGCCATCAATGATGTCAGCGCGCGCATCGATTCCAGGATACCGTTCCAATGGCACGAAGCAATCGCGAAGCTGCGCAAGGCGAAGGTCCTGTCGGACTATCTCGGCGCCGATTACTTGGCGCTCTATGCCGATGCGAAGGCTGCCGAGTTGGCGAAATTCAACAACGCCATCTCACCGCGGGAGCATGAGTGGTATTTGTGACGACATAGTCATCATATCGTCATGGTCGTGCCAGCACGACCATGACGATAGAAGAAAGTGCTTGGATGAGTACAAACTCAGATGTCCTCATCGTCGGCGCTGGCCTCGCTGGCGCGACGGCGGCGGAAGCTCTGGCGGCGCGCGGCTTTTCCATCTCCGTGCTGGAGGCGCGGGAAAGGGTGGGCGGGCGTGGCTTTGCACGCAGTTTCGCTGGCGGTGATGAGTCTCTGGAGTTCGGCGGTGCTTGGATCACACCCTGGCAGAGGCACATCCGCCAGGCCTGTGCGCGGCACAATGTTGCCTTGCGCCAGCGAGCGCCGGTGACCGAGCGGCGCTGGTTCCGCGATGGGGCGCTGCATCGCGATGCGCCCGCCTCCGCAAACGATTTGCCCCAGCATGAGCGCTGCTTGGCGCAGATCGCGGCCGACGCACGCCTGCTGAAGAAAGGCGAAACACAGGATAGGGCGGGCCGCTCCCTGACCAATATCAGCTTCACTGCGTATCTCGCGCGCATGGCGGCGCCGCGGTCCACTCGCGATCTCTGCAGCGCTTGGTGGACCGTCAGTGGCAATGGTGACCCGGCGCGTGTTCCCGCCTCGGAGTTCCTGTCGAGCTGCGCCTATGGCGGCGGTGCGCCCGACAGCATGATCGAGGTCTGGGCTGATACGTTGGTCGGGGGCGTCGCACTGTTGGCAGAGCGCATGATCGCAGCGTCGCGCGCGACGCTGATCCGCAGTGCTCCAGTGGCTAGGATCGCGCATGAGGCGGACGGCGTCACAGCCGAGACCCCGGATGGCCGCTCCTGGCGCGCCAAGGCCGTCTTGATCGCGACCGGCATCAATCCGCTCGCCGGGATCGAATTCGCTCCGCCGTTACCGGCCCCCCAAGTAACCGCCCTGGCGACCGGTCATATCGGCGCCTCGGTGAAGATCTGGGCCAAGGCCGCGGGCGTGCCGGTCGGTGTGCTCGTCACCGGTGGCGGCGATGGCATCGAATGGATGTTCTCGGAACGCACCGCGCAGGACGGCGCCACGCTGATCGTCGGGTTCGGCTTGGCCGCGCAGTTTGATCCAACGGCTCCAGGCGCCGTCGCGCAGGCCATCGCGCGCTTTTTTCCGGAAGGGCGACTGCTGGGGTATGACTGGCACGATTGGGTCGGCGACCCGTTCGCGCGCGGCACCTGGATTGCGCCGGTGCTGGGCGCAGAGGATGTGCTGCTGCCGGCCACCTGGCGCAGGATCGGTCCGCTGGCCTTTGCCTCCTCCGACATCGCGGTGGAAGGGGCCGGCTGGTTCGAAGGAGCGATGATCGCTGGCTTGCGGGCGGCCGACGAGATCGCGGCTTTCATGACAACGCGTTAGCGCAAGTCGAGCACGCGCACACTTAACGGCGCACGACTGTCTGCATGCGCTCGGTTCGCCCGCCGAGCGGTGAAGGACTTGTGGCCGCGTTCGCGACGAATCCGGACGGAACCCGCACCTGCTCGTTCGATGAGAGCCGGTTGTCGCGCGCCAGGTCGCGCAGGTGGTTGAGCCAGGCGGCCAGATCGGCGGCGTCCTGCTGACCGTTCTTGGCGCCATATTCGTCGGCGAAGATGCGCAGCACCTCGCACTGGTGCGTCGCGCCTGCCTTCATGCCGGGCTCCAGTGGCGCGCCTTCCATCGCCACGGTGTACCAGTCGATCCGCGTGCCGTTCTTGGTACGGCGCCTGCGCTCCAGCGTGTTGAATGGTGGCAGCTCACGCCATCCGTAGCGCTTCTGCTTGAACAGCGAGCGGACGAGCAATCCGTCGGCATTGATCTCGAGGTGATAATAGGGACTGCCCGGCAGCAGCTTCAGCACGGCGCTCGCGATGCCGCCCGCGCCGATCAGGATGAACGGCACGCCGAACAGCGGGAACAGGCGGCTCAGCCAGAACTCCGTATCGCTGGAGTCGCTGAAGCTTCGCGTGTCGGTGGTCACTGCGGCGCTTACGGTCCAGAAGATCGCAAACCCCAAAAAGGCTCCGAAAAACAGAATCAGCGGAATCTGCGCGCCTCTGCGCGGCAGCAGGCGGATCGGCAGGCGAACGTGCTGGTCCATGCTGCTAGCCCCGGCTTGGCCGGTTCTTGCGGATGATCGCGATGATGATGAGGCAGAAGGTGACGAGGCGCGCCAGGTAGATGAGCGGCTGCGTCTCCTCGGAGAGGTCGGCGAAGCCCAGAACGAACCGCGCCAGCGCGTCCAGCCCGAAGGCCCCCGCGAAGAACAGGAAGAAGCTGTCCCGGGTCTGCCGCCAGAAGCGGAGGAAGAACAAAGCCGCCACGCCCGAGGCCATGGCGACCGCACCCAGAAGAACTGCGCTGACCTGATCCATCATTCGGCATCCCAGACAAGGCCGTAGAGCAGAACGGCCATGGCGATCAGGGCGACGGAGGTGCGCCAGATCGAGAGGTCCTCAGTGAGAACAATCTTGTCCAACACGAGGATGAGATTGTTGAGGGTGAGCCCGGCGAAGCACAGCCCGCTCCACAGCAGCAATCGGTATCGGCTGCGCAGATAAGCGCGGAACAGCAGGAACGCGCAGACAAAAGCCGCCACCGCGCATAGCAAGTAGATGATCGGCGCCATCCTAGTTGTCCTTTCGGAACTTGAATGCGTCGGCAAACTGCCGGATCCGACGCGGCTTGCCGTGGATCAGGTTGGTGATCGGGATAAGCTGCTTGCTATAGAATTCCGCCAGCCGGTCGATCATCGCCAGGGTCTCCGCCGATTGGCCGGCATAACGGTAGAGGTCGTTTTCGCTGGCGATCAGCCCTTCTCCGCAGAGCTGGGCGAGCACCTCGCCCGCCTGAGCCTCGCTGGTGTAGAGCCGGGCGGCAACGGCGGGCACATCCCACGAAGTCTGCGGATTGGCACGCAACAGGAGAAGCGCCTCAAGATGCGCCACGGAATCGATGTAGCGGAGGATGAAATCCCGCAGATCCGCGGGGATCGGCTCATCCATCATTTCAACCCGTATTGAATCTCAAAAGACCCCGGAGGAATCGCCATGTGCGATGGCGTGCCTGATGGCAATCGACAACAAGATGAGCGGAAATGCAACCTAGGCCAAAGTCTCTCCTCATGCCCACACCCCGCTGAGGCGCGACAAGACTGGCAGTGGGCGGAGACAGCGGGCGTGACTAGGATCACGACCCCTCAGCCTTTTATTCTTGGCCGCGCTCGGCCGATCACGCTAAAAAGACGGCCGACGGGGATTCCGCAGGCTGGGGGCAGTGCTCCAAGCCATTGGGCCAATTAACAAATTTGCGACTCAGGGGGAGCATGCGAACCATCAGCCTGGCGATATTCCTGTTCGCCTTCTGGCTCGCCTTGTCGGGGCACTACACGTTCGCTCTGGTCGGCGCCGGGCTGCTGAGCGCCGTGCTCTGCGCGCTCGCCGCCCGGCACATGTTGGTGGTCGATCCGGAGGGCCACCCGTTTCAGCTCCTGAAGGGCATGGTCACCTACCTTCCTTGGCTGGCGTGGGAAATCGTGAAATCAGCCTGGGCGGTCACCAGAATCATTCTGCATCCGGGCCTGCCGATTTCACCCACCATGACGCGCGTGCAGGCCAGCCAGCGCAGCGCCGCCGGAATCGCGACCTACGGCAACTCCATTACCCTCACACCAGGGACTCTGACAGTCGGGCTCACGAATAGCGAGTTGGTCGTGCACGCCCTCACCAGAGATGGCGCGCTGGACCTGGAGTCTGGGCGGATGGATCGCCGCGTGTCCAAGTTCGAGGGCACTCTATGATGTTCGCCGGCGCTGCTGCAGCACTGCTGGTTGCTTTCGCCCTCGCCGCCTTGCGGGCCATCAAGGGACCGACCGTGTTCGACCGGGCGCTCGCCGGCAACACGGTGGGATCGCTCGCCATTCTGCTGCTCGCCGTATTCGGTTTCCTGACCGGGCGGCCGGAGTTCCTCGACATCGCGCTGACCTACGGGTTGCTGAACCTCATCGGTACCCTTGCGGTCCTGAAATTCTTCCGTCATGGCGACCTCGCCTACGATGCAGACGAGGGGAAGGAGCCATGATGGCACTGCTGATCGACGTCGCCAGCGGCGTGCTGATCGCCGCCGGCTGCTTCTTCATCCTTGTGGGCGCGTTCGGCCTCGTGCGCATGCCGGACGTCTATACCAGGGCGCACGGCACCAGCATCATCGACACGGTTGGCGCCGGATTCCTCCTCATGGGGCTGATGCTCCAGGCGGGTTGGAGCCTGGTGACGCTGAAGCTGCTGTTCGTGCTGGCGATCTCCTTCTTCACGCTGCCGGTGGTGGCCCACGCGCTAGCCCAGGCCGCCTTGCATGAGAACATCACGCCCAAGCTTGCCGAGGACCGCCGCACGCGCGCGCTGGGCAAGGATGCGCCGACGGGAACAGGCGACGAGTCCGGAAAGGCATAGGATGGAAACCGTCATCAATATGGCGCTGTTGACGCTGCTGGCTGTGGTGACGGTCGCCATGGTCGTTCAGCGCAGCCTGCTGAGCGTGGTGATCCTGGCTTCCATCTACTCCTTCCTGATGGCGAGCGTTATGATCGTGCTCGACGCGGTCGACGTGGCCCTGACCGAGGCGTCGGTCGGCGCCGCCGTCTCTACAGTCCTACTGCTTGCCACGCTTCATCTCACCAAGACCCGCGAAGACATGCCGCGGCACGGCAGAGCCTTGCCGCTCCTGCTGTCGCTGGCTGTTGGCGGAATGCTTGTCTGGGGCACTTTGGTGTTGCCGCCCTTCGGCACGGCGAATGCGCCGATCCATCAGCACGTGGCGCCCCGCTACATCAACGATGTGATGGCGGAGACCGGCGTGCCGAACATCGTGACCGCGGTTCTGGCCGATTATCGCAGCTTCGATACCTTGGGAGAGACCACGGTCATTTTCATCGCCGGGATCGGCGTCATGCTGCTGCTCGGCGGATTGCGGCGGCAGAGTTCCGAGGAAGGCGCCCCGGAGGATCCGTCATGAGCTCCGATCTCATTCTCAGGGTCGGCACCAAGCTCATCCTGCCGTTCATCCTGCTATTCGCCATCTATGTGCAGTTGCACGGCGATTATGGGCCAGGTGGCGGGTTCCAGGCTGGCGTCATCGTCGCGGCCGTCGTGATCCTGATTGCGATTACCTTCGGCCACAATGCCGCCAAGCGGGTCGCGCCGCGTGGCCTGGTGGAATGCATGGTGCCGATGGGCGTGCTGATCTTTGCCGGCACGGGCGTCGCCGGTTTCTTCCTCGGCGGCAACTACCTCGACTATTCGGTACTGTCGCACGACCCGATCCACGGCCATCATCTCGGCATCTTCCTGGTGGAGATCGGCGTGGCGGTGACGGTCAGCGGCACCATGGTTGCCTTGTTCTACGCCTTCGTCGAGCGAGGGCGCTGATGGAAGCATTCCTGGATTTCGCCGATCGCTACAACTACGTCATCACCATCTTCCTGATGATCGCCGGCCTCTACATCGTGGTTGCGCGCAGCAACATGGTGAAGAAGCTTGTCGGGCTGTCGATCTTCCAGACCTCGGTCTACCTGCTCTATCTCGAGCCGGCGAAGATCGTCGGCGGCACGGCACCGATCATCGACCCCGCGTTCACTGTCTACTCGAATCCCTTGCCGCACGTGCTGATCCTGACGGCCATCGTCGTCGGCGTCGGCACGTTGGCTCTCGGCCTCGCCCTCGTGGTGCGGATCAACGAGGCCTTCGGCACGATCGATGACGACGAGATCAAGCCGCAGGACGGCGGCTGATGGAGCTGGTGTCGTCGCATCTTCCCGCCCTGCAGATCGTCATTCCTCTGCTCGGCGGCCTCCTCGCGGCGCTGCTCAGGCGCGGCGTGCCGGCATTCGCGCTCACGCTTGCCGTCAGCTGGATCATGCCTGTCATCTCGGCGGTCCTACTAGACCGAGTATTGACCGGCGGCCCGATCTCCTACGCGCTCGGCGGATGGCCGCCGCCCTGGGGCATCGAGTACCGCGTAGATGTCCTCAACGGCTTCGTGCTGATGCTGATCTCCACCATCGGCGCGGTCATCGTGCCATTCGCCCGCCGCAGCGTGGCCTTAGAGGTCGGGGAGCGGCGCGAGGCCTGGTTCTACTGCATGTATCTTATGTGCCTGACCGGGCTGCTCGGCGTCACCATCACGGGCGATGCGTTCAATGCGTTCGTGTTTCTGGAGGTCTCGTCGCTGTCCACCTACGTGCTGATCGCGCTTGGCCGCGACCGGCGCGCGCTGGTCGCCGCCTTCCGCTATCTCATCATGGGCACGATCGGTGCGACGTTCTATGTGATCGGAGTCGGCTTCCTCTATCTGCTGACCGGCAGCCTGAACATGGTGGACATGGCGGCGCGCCTGGCGGCCGCGCCGCCGGAGATGGCGCGGGCCATGGTGGCCGCACTCGCCTTCCTGACCGTCGGCATCAGCCTCAAGCTCGCCTTGTTCCCGCTGCATTCTTGGCTGCCCGGCGCCTATGCCTATGCGCCCTCCTGGGCGACGGTTTTCCTGTCGGCGACGGCCACCAAGGTCGCGATCTATCTGCTGGTGCGATTCCTCTTCTCCATCTTCGGCATCGCCCTTGATTTCCGCGGCCTGCCGATCGTGGAAATCCTGCTCGCTCTTTCGATCGCCGCGATGTTCATCGCCTCAATCATCGCGGTCTATCAGAACAACCTGAAACGCATGCTCGCCTATTCCTCGCTGGCACAGATCGGCTACATGATGCTCGGGATCGGCATCGGCAATCTGGCCGGGCTCACCGGCGGCCTGGTTCATCTCGTCAACCACGCCATGATGAAGGCCGCCTTGTTCCTGGCGCTCGGCTCGCTGTTCTATCGCATCGGCACCGTGCGCCTGGCGGAGATCGCCGGCATCGGCCGCAAGATGCCGCTCACCATGGGCGCCTTCGTCGTTGCCGGCCTCGGCATCATCGGAACGCCGGGGACCGCCGGCTTCATATCGAAATGGTATCTGGCCGTCGGTGCGCTCGATCGCGGCTGGTGGATCCTGGTCTTTTTGCTGGTTGTGAGTTCACTCATCTCGGTGCTCTATATCGGCCGGGTGATCGAAATGGCGTGGTTCCGCCCGGTGGCCATTCAGGTGGCGGAAGCCAAAGATCCGCCGCTATCCATGCTGCTGCCGCTCCTGATCCTCGCGGCGGCGACCGTCTATTTCGGCATCGATACCAGGCTGACCGCCGGCATCGCCGCACAGGTGGCGGAGTTCCTGCTCGGGGGCCTGCGATGATGGCCCTCAGTCCGGATAGTCTGGCCCAGATCGCGGTGCTCGCCCCCTTCATCGGCGCACTGCTGATTCCGCTCTTCCACAGGGTTCCGAATCTGCGGGAGGCCGTCACCCTCGCAACCGCCGCAGTCTTGTTGTTCACGGTGATTCAGCTGCTGCCCGTGGTGATGCAGGGGCTCCGACCTGGTGCGACGTTGATCGACGTGGTGCCCGGCCTCGCCATCGCCTTCAGGGTCGAGCCGCTGGGCATGCTGTTCGCGCTCATCGCCTCGGCGCTGTGGGTCGTGAATTCGATCTATTCCATCGGCTACATGCGTGCCCATGACGAGCCGCGCCAGACCAGCTTCTATACCTGCTTCGCGATCGCACTCGGCAGCACCATGGGCATTGCTTTTGCCGACAATCTGTTCACGTTGTTCCTGTTCTACGAAGCGCTGACGCTCTGCACCTTCCCGCTGGTCACGCACAAGCAGACTGCGGAGGCGATGCGCGCCGGCCGGCTCTATCTGCTGCTGCTGCTCGGCACGTCGATGGTGCTGCTGCTGCCGGCCATCATCGCGACCTGGTTCATCGCCGGCACGATCGATTTCACACCCGGCGGCATCCTGGCCGGCAAGGCGAGCCCGCTCGCCATCGGCATCCTGCTCGCGCTCTATGCCTTCGGCATCGGCAAGGCCGCGTTGATGCCCGTGCATTTCTGGTTGCCGGCGGCCATGGTGGCGCCGACGCCGGTCAGTGCGCTGCTGCATGCCGTGGCGGTGGTGAAGGCCGGCGTATTCTCCGTGGTGAAGGTCGTCGTCTATGTCTTCGGGCTGGAGACGCTGACGTTGAGCGGCGCTAACGAGTGGCTGGTCTATGTCGGCTCGGCCAGCCTGCTGCTGGCGTCGCTGATCGCGCTCACGCGGGACAATCTCAAGGCGCGGCTTGCCTTCTCCACCATCAGCCAGCTGGCCTATGTGGTAGTCGGCGCCGCGCTGGCGGGCCCCGCCGGCGTGATCGGCAGCGGGCTGCAGATCGCCACCCATGCGGCCGGCAAGATCACCTTGTTCTTCTGCGCGGGCGCCATCTATGTCGCCAGCAACAAGACGGAGATCTCCCAGATGGCTGGGCTCGGCCGCAAGATGCCGATCACCATGATCGCGTTCCTGGTGGGTTCGCTCAGCATCATCGGCCTGCCGCCGTTTGGTGGGATGTGGAGCAAATGGGCGTTAGTACTGGGGGCGCTCGATGCGGGTTATGTCCTGGTGGTCGTGGTGTTGATGGTGAGCTCGCTGCTCAACGTCGCCTATCTGCTGCCGATCGTCGCGCGAGCCTTCTTCCTGCCGCCGCCGGTCGAGCATGAGGCACACGGGGAGCACGGCGAACATGGCGTGCACCACGGGCAGCATGCGGGTGTCGGCGCGCGATTCGGGCTGCAGGAGGCGCCGGTCGCCTGCCTGATCGCGCTCTCCACCACGGCCTTGCTGTGCTTTCTCCTGTTCTTTCAGGCGGACAGGATCGAGCTTCTGCTCCAGGGCATGTTCACGGTTTCGAGCTGAGAGGCGCTGCCAATGTCGGCACATCGCGACCCGAAGGAAAAACGCTACTGGTTGGACGACCCGGCCAATGTCACGCGCCTGGTGCGGGTGTTCTATGTCGTCTGCGCGGCGCTGATCGCGATCGACGTTTTCGTCCCCAAGCACGGCCCGTTCGCGATCGAGCACTGGTTCGGCTTCTACGGTTTCTTCGGATTTCTTGCCTGCGTGGCGCTGGTTCTGATCGCCAAGCAACTTCGCAAGGTCCTGATGCGGCCGGAGGATTACTATGATCGGTGAATTCTCCCCCGGCCTGATCCTGATCCTGGGCGCGCTGTTGGTGCCGTTGCTGCGTGGCCGTCTCCGCGCGATCTACATGCTGGCGTTGCCGGTCGCGGCCTTCGCGCATCTCACGACCCTGCCGCATGGCGACCTCGGCATCATCGAGCTTTCCGGCGTGTCGCTCACGACCCTCAGGGTTGACAAGCTGAGCCTGCTGTTCAGCTACGTGTTCCTGGTCGCGGCGCTGATCTGCGTCATCTATTCGCTGCATCTGCGCGATACGGTCCAGCATGTGGCAGCGCTGATCTATGCCGGCAGCGCCATGGGCGCGATCTTCGCCGGCGATCTGGTGACTTTGTTCATCTATTGGGAAGCGATCGCGATTGCCTCCGTCTTTCTGATCTGGGCGTCGCGCACGGAGGATTCCTATCGCTCGGGCATGCGATACCTCATCATCCAGGTGGGGTCGGGCGTGCTGCTGCTCGCGGGCGTTCTGATCCACTATCGGCAGACCGGCTCGTTGGCCTTCGGTGCGCTGGGGTTGGATACCCCGGGCGGACTGCTGATCTTCCTAGCCTTCGGCATCAAGAGCGCCTTTCCCGTGCTGCATGCCTGGCTGCCCGATGCCTATCCGCGCGGCACGCCGACCGGCACGGTTTTCCTCTCCGCCTTTACTACCAAGGTCGCAATCTATGCGTTGGCGCGCAGCTTCGCCGGTACCGACATCCTGATCCCGATCGGCACCGTGATGGCGGCCTTCCCGATCTTCTACGCGGTGATCGAGAACGACCTCCGCCGCGTGCTGGCCTACAGCCTCAACAACCAGCTCGGCTTTATGGTGGTGGGGATCGGCCTCGGCACCGACCTCGCGCTCAACGGCGCGGTCGCCCACGCCTTCGCCGACATTCTCTTCAAAGGGCTGCTCTTCATGTCTATGGGTGCGGTGCTGTTCCGCGTCGGGACCATCAAGGGATCGGAGTTGGGCGGGCTCTACAAGTCGATGCCGTGGACGACAGGTTTCTGCATCGTGGGCGCGGCCTCGATCTCCGCTTTTCCACTGTTCAGCGGCTTCGTCACCAAGTCGATGATCATGACCGCCGCGATGGAGGAGGGGTACTTCTGGATCTGGATCGTGCTGCTGTTCGCGAGTGCCGGCGTGTTTCATCATGCCGGGATCAAGATCCCGTATTTCGCCTTCTTCGCGCACGATTCCGGCAAGCGCTGCCAGGAGGCGCCGCTCAACATGCTAGTGGCGATGGCAGTGGCGGCGGCGCTGTGCATCGGCATCGGCAGCTTCCCGGACTTCTTCTACACGCTGCTGCCGTTCGAGACCGGCTACCGGCCCTATACGCTGGACCACGTGGTGGCGCAGGTCCAGCTGCTGTTCCTGTCCGCGCTGGCTTTCACGCTGCTGATGCGCACCGGCATCTACCCGCCGGAGCTGCGCTCGGTGAACATCGATGCCGAATGGTTCTATCGTCGCGCAGGACGTTCCTTGGCCGACGGCGCCCGCATGGCAGCGGAGAACGGCTGGAAGTCCGTGACACATGGCATCGGCCGGACCATCTCGGTGGTGATCGCCTATGTTCAACGCCACCACGGACCCGAGGGCCTGCTGGCGCGGCCCTGGCCGGCGGGCACCATGGCGCTTTGGACAACCCTGATGCTGGGCGCCTGTCTCATCTTGTTCTATCTGTAGTCCGCTGCGACCGGCGCGAGATTCGCGAGGAACTGCCGGGTCGCCGCTTCCCACGAGAAGTTCTGGGCATAGAGCCGGCAAGCGGCGCGGGGCAGGGCGATCGCGCGCTCGACCGCCTTCGTAAGGTCCCAATCGAGCGCGCCGACCTCGCCCTCGCGCACCACATCCTGGGGGCCGGCGACCGGAAAGGCGGCGACAGGCAGGCCGCACGCCAGCGCTTCCAGCATCACCAGCCCGAACGTGTCGGTCAGGCTTGGAAAGACGAACACGTCCCCGGCCGCAACATGGCGCGCCAGATCCGCTCCATGCTTGGCGCCGAGGAAATGGACATCGGGATGGTGCGTCTTGAGCGCCGCAAGCTGTGGCCCATCGCCGATCACGACCTTGGAGCCGGGCAGCTTCAGCGCCAGGAATGCGCCGATATTCTTCTCCACCGCCACGCGCCCGACATAGAGGTGGATCGGCCGCGGCAGGTCGAGATCCGCCCGCTCATCAGGCCGGAACAGCTCCAGGTCCACGCCGCGGGTCCAGCGGCTGATGTTGGTGAAGCCGCGTTGGATGAGCTCGTTCTCGATCGACTGCGTCGCGACCATGACGCGCGCCGCCGGCGCGTGGAATCTTCGCACGATGGCATAGGTCCAGGCGAGCGGGATGGCCCACCGCGCAGCGACATATTCGGGGAAGCGTGTGTGATAGGCAGTGGTGAACGGCAGGCGCCGCTTCAGGCACCAGGCGCGCGCCGCGCGGCCGAGCGGTCCTTCCGTCGCGATGTGGATCGCGTCGGGCATCAGCGCATCAAGCCGTTTGCCGAGATTAGCCGCGGGCCAGAGCGCCAAGCGGATTTCTGGATAGGTCGGGCAGGGGACGGTGAAGAACTGGTCCGGCGAGATCACGTCCACTAGGTGGCCGAGGCGCTCCAGCTCCAGCTTGGTGCGCTGCAGCGTCCGTACGACGCCGTTGACTTGCGGCGCCCAGGCATCGGTCACGAGGGCCAGATGCACGGGGCACCCTCAGCGCGCGGCGGTCAGGCTGAGTTCGGGGGACAGCATGGAGAACTGCCGCTTGGCCGCCCATTCGATGATCTCGAGCCTGCCGTCCCGATGTTCGACCAGGGCGGTGCAACTCTCTACCCAATCGCCGTCATTGCAATAGAGGATGCCGTCGATCTCCTTGATCTCAGCTTTGTGGATGTGGCCGCAGACGACGCCATCCAGGCCCCGGCGTCTGGCCTCCGCCGCCATCGCATGCTCGAAGTCGCTGATGAATTTGACGGCGTCCTTGACCCGCGTCTTCAGGAACGCCGACAGCGACCAGTAGGGGTAGCCGAGCGCGACCCGCGCGTGGTTGTACCAATGATTGATGTGAAGACACCAGGCATAGGCGTGATCGCCGAGCTTGGCGAGCCATCGTGCGTATTTGACGATGCCGTCGAACGCATCACCATGGGCGATCAAGAGCCGCCTGCCGTCGGCGGTGACGTGGATGGTCTCGTTCATCATCATGACGCCGCCGAACGCCATGCCGTCATAGTCGCGTAGGGGTTCGTCGTGGTTGCCCGGCACATAGGTGACGCGCGTGCCCTTGCGCGCCTTGCGCAACAGCTTCTGCACCACGTCGTTGTGGCTCTGCGTCCAGAACCAGGAGCGCTTCAGGCGCCAGCAATCGATGATATCGCCGATCAGGTAGATCTCGTCGGCGTCATTGTGCTTCAGGAAATCGAGCAGGAATTCTGCCTTGCAGCCGCGTGTGCCCAGATGGATATCGGAAAGAAAAATCGTGCGGTAGCGGTTGGTCGGCGGCGTCGCCTGCATCTCTCCTGCTTTCCGGCCGTTGCCCCAGTGCGCGAAACCCCGCTTCGCGCGGCTTAGAGCTAGTCGAAAGCAGCAACGGGAAAATGACAGCCAAGTGACCGATTTGAGTCACGGTCAAAAGAGAAGGGCGGCCGGAGCCGCCCTTTTTTCGGTACAGGCATCGAAATGGCGAGCTCAGCCGCCTTCCCCTTCGCCTTCCTCGCCACTTGGCGCGCAGTCTGTGGCGCCGCCTTCCTCGCCTTCACCGCTCTCGGTGGTGCATTCGGTTGCGGTGCCTTCCTCGCCTTCACCGGATTCCTGGGCGCTCGCCTCGTTGGTCAGATCGAGGCCGAACATGCCCGCGGTAACGGGCGACAGGATCTGAGCGGCCGGCAAGGCGCCGCTCGCCATGGCCAAGGCACTGGCGCCAAGCCACAATTTCCATCGATTGGTCATTTCATCCTCCCCCAGTCGGTCCACTTCTAGGCAAGGCGGGATGGGGCAAATGCGACGCATTTGCAATAGGTGGACGCGCCATTCGCGCGACCCAAACCCGCCGGCGGACAGTCAGTCGCCGGAAGGCGCCTGCCCGAGCGGACGTGGTTCTAGTCGCCCGGCGCGGCCAGCTTGGCGATGGCGCTGTAGACGGACTCGCGGCTGGTGGGCGAGCAGCCCATGCCGATGATCCGGCGTTTGAAGCCGCCCCACGCCGGATTCAAGTAGCGCTGGATCGCGACGCACGACGAGGGCAGCCCGCTGATCACGGCGGTGAACTCGGCGGTGTCGTACCCGTTCTTGTTGCCGATGCCCTTCCAGTCCTCGGCCTTGATGTCATTGAAGGTCTCGCGAAAGTTCTGCCCGAGGTTCTGGCGTACCAGATAGAGGCGGGGCGCCGCGACTCGAACCCCGACCACCGTCATGAACATGCGCGGATCATCTCCGCTGATGGTCATGACGTCAATTTCGCTCGCACCCGTTGATCCGCCAGAGCGGACCTGATCGACGGAACGCTGGCAATCGACGTGATACCCCGCGCCGGCGAATTCGAACGACGAAGAGCTGCAATCGATATCATCCATCGCACCCGACGCGGCCACCGGCACGGCCGTGATCGCGGCTAGAAGAAAAGCTGCCGCGGCGTCGACAATCCTGACCCTCATTACCGACACTCCCCCAATTCGCGGACGAAAATCATCGCCGCATCAGCAATAGTGACGGTCGAACCGCTTGAGGGTCAATAGGATTTGATCAGACGAAAGTTGTAGAGGCCATAGTTGGTGTTCGCGGCCAGGTCCTGCAGATTCGTGCGCAGGATTCTGCCTCGGCACCAGCGGCGCGTCAGTCCCCGAGACCGCCGTCATTGACTCCACCGCGAATCGAATCGCCGGTGCTCAAGCCGCCGTTGCCGCTGCGCGGCTGGGCTGGTCGGACCAGGGGCTGGCTGCCGTCGTCTTCGCCGCGTTCATCCGGTGTTGTGGATTCGAAGCTCTCGCCCGCTTCGGCGCAGCCGCCAGGCTCGCCGCATTCGTGCTGGAACCCGCCATGGGGATCGAGGTCGTTGTCCTGCGAACTGCCCTGCTCGGCAAAGGCTGGAACCGGCAGGGTCAGCGCGCCCAGCAAGGCACAGGCGCTGACCCCCAACCAGAGTTGTAGGCGTCGGTTCATGGCTTACCTCTCGCTCTATTCTACAAGAGAACGCACGAGCGGAGCGCGCAGTTGCTCCTCTACTTCACAAGATGGTGACATCACCAAGGTTTCGCCAGTCCGGGTCACAGAGGCGTGTGAAACGCTTCACGCCACCCTGCCGCGCGCGGGGATATGAGGCGGCTACGAGCCGGCGTCACGCCCCGGCCAGCGTCATGCCGTCGATGCGCACGGTCGGGGAATCAGTACCGTACCGAAACAGCAGATCGTTGGCGGGTGTCAGGTTCTGGAACATGTCCTTGAGATTTCCGGCGACCGTCACCTCGGAGACGGGATGGGTCAGCTTTCCATTCTCGATCCAATAGCCGGCCGCGCCGCGGCTGTAATCGCCAGTGACACCGTTGATGCCATGACCGATCAGCTCGGTGACGTAGAAGCCTTGGCGGATGTCGGCCATCAGATCCTCCGGCGTCACCTTGCCCGGCTCCAGATAGAGGTTGGTGGCGGAAGGCGATGGCGGTGAAGAGGTGCCACGCGATGCATGCCCGGTGGTGGTGAGGCCGAGCTGGCGCGCCGAGCGGCAATCCAACAGCCACGTGGTCAGCACGCCATCCTCTATCAAGGCGCGCTTCTTGTTGGCGACGCCCTCACCATCGAACGGCTTGGAGCGCAGGCCGCGCGGCCGATGCGGATCATCGATGATGCGGATACCGCGCGCGAAAATCTGCTGCCCCATCTTGTCCTTGAGGAAGCTGGTGCCGCGCGCGATCGACGCGCCGTTGATGGCGCCGACGAAGTGGCCAATCAATCCGTTCGCCACACGCGGGTCAAAGACAATGGGAATCTTGGCGGTCGCAGCCTTGCGCGGGTTCAGGCGCCGCACCGCGCGTTCGCCGGCCGATTTGCCGAGCGCATCGGGCGCCGGCAGATTCTCGCCGAACACCACGCTGGCGTAGTCGTAGTCGCGCTCCATGGCGGTACCTTCGCCGGCCAGCACGGAGACGCTGATGCCCCAGCGCGTGCCGGCATAGGAGCCGCGGAGTCCATTGCTGGCTGCGAGTGCGACCTCCACGCGGCCCCAGCCCGCTTCCGCGCCTTCGGAGTTGGTGACGCCGGGAACGGCGCGCGCCGCATCCTCCGCGCGCGCGATCATCTCTGTCAGCTCGGCCTCGCTCGGTTCCGCCTTGTCGTCGAGATCCAGGGGGACCGGCGCCTTCACCAACAGGCCCGGATCGGCGAGCCCGCAGAATTCGTCCTCCGGCACGACGCGTGCCATCGCAACAGCGCGGTCCGCCAACTCATCCAACACCTTGGGCTCGAGATCGCTGGTGGAGACGATCGCTTGGCGCTTGCCCACGAACACGCGCAGGCCCAGATCCTGCGCCTCCGACCGTTCCAGCTTTTCCCGTTTGCCCAGGCGCTGCGCGACGTTGAGCGATGTGTCGCGCACCATCAGGCAATCGGCCGCCTGCGCGCCCTTTGCCTTGGCGCGCTTCAGCAAATCTTCCAATATCTGGAGGGGTTCTGGCTTTGCGGTCATATCAGGCTCTTTCGGCTTGAGGCGGCCAAACTAGGCCGGGGGATGGGTGGTGGCAAGCGTCCCGGCAGGATAAACAGATGAACCTGAAACACGTTCTGATCGGCGCCATCGTCCTTGCCGTCTTCCTGCTTGGCGGGCTGTGGCTGTTTCTGCGCCAGGTGCCGCCCAGCCACACGCTCAGCAGCTTCCAGCAGACTTGTATCGAGGGGCAGCGGCGCGGCATCTCCGGCAACGCGCGGCCGCTGGACGATGCGACGGAAACGCGGTTGCTGGCTTTCTGCGACTGCGTGGCAGAGGAGGTGGTCAGCCGGTTGTCACAGCAGGACATCGCCGCCATCGGCCTGGAACAGAGCAGCCAGGCGATCGACGCCAAGCTGGCGGCCATTTTCGCGCGCTGCCGGATGCGCAACCCCTAGCCGGGTAGGGTTTCGACCTCTGCAAGGCCGAACTGCGCCAGGGCTCGCCGCATCGCCGGGTCGCACGCGGCGGAGGTGAGGGCAAGATCGGCTTCAATGCTGCTCCCGCGCGGCAGCGGCAACACGTCCACCACGCGCCGTGCGACCGCCACGCCGGAATCGACCCAGACAACATCCGCTGGCCCGACCGCCTGGAACTCCGCGCGCAGCAGCGGGAAATGCGTGCAAGCCAACACGATGACATCCGGCTGCGTAGCGGCAGAGCGATCGAAGAAGGGCGACAGAATATGCCGTAATCGGTCGCGATCGACTGTCTCGCCCAGCAGTTTCACCTCCGCCATCTGCACGAGCTCTGCCGACCCGACCTTCAACACGGTGCAATCGGCGGCGTAGCGCTGGATGAGGTCATCGGTATAGGGCCGGTTGATGGTCGCTGGCGTTGCCAGAAGTCCGATGATCTTGCGCCTGCTCTGCTGCGCCGCCGGCTTGATGGCCGGCACCACGCCCACGACCGGGATGCTGGTAGCCGCGCGCAATTGCGGCAGGCAGATGGTGCTGATGGTGTTGCAGGCCGTAACGACGAGGTCCGGTCGCACCCGCTCGATCGCGCGGTTCATCACGCCGAGAAAATGCGACAGTAACGCCGCATCCGGCCGCGTGCCATAAGGAAAGAACGCGTTGTCGCACAGATAGGCAAGCCGCGCCTGCGGCATCGCCTTGCGGATCTCGGCGACGATGGTAAGGCCGCCAAGGCCGGAATCGGCGGCCAGGATGACCGGCGTTGCCGCCTCGCTCATGGGGCTATTCAGCCGCCAGTCCGGTCGGGGAGGCGAGCGCCTTGCGGATCAGCGCTGCGGTCTCCTGGCGGCCATAGAGCTCGATGAAGGAACCGAAACGCGGCCCCTGGTCCTGGCCCAGCAGCACCTCGTAGAGCGCCTTGAACCAGGCGCGCAGCTCCGGGAAGGGATGCGCCTTGCCGATCTCGTACACCTGGGTCTGCATATCCTCGCCCGTCGCCTCGGCGGGCGCCGTTTCGAGGTAAGTCAGGAGTTCGCCGAGCGCCTTGCGCTCCAGCTCCGTCGGCGCACGGTACTTCTTCGTGGGCTTCACGAAATCGCGGTAGTAGTTGATCGCATAGCCGACCAGTTTGTCCAGGAACGGTGCGGTCTCCGGCGTTGCCTCCGGGCGGTAGCGCGTGATGAAGCCCCAGAGCTGCGCCTTCTCCTCGGCGTTCGCGACGCTCGCGAGGTTGAGCAGGATGCCGTAGCTGAGGTCCGAGGTCACTTTCGGCGGCTGGCCGTTATGGATGTGCCACACCGGATTCTCCAACCGCTGCGCCGGATTCTCCTGATCGAACTTCGCGTTGAAGGTGATGTAGTCGTCGACCGCGCGCGGGATCACGTCGAAATAGAGGCGCTTCGCCGCGCGCGGCTTCTGGTACATGAACAGGGACAGGCTCTCCGGCGGCGCATAGGCCAGCCATTCCTCGACGCTGAGGCCATTGCCCTTGGACTTGGAGATCTTCTGGCCCTTCTCGTCCAGGAACAGCTCGTAGTTGAAGCCTTCCGGCGGCGGGCTACCGAGGATGCGGCAGATCTTCCCGCCCAGCTCGACCGAGGGGATCAGATCCTTCCCCGACATCTCGTAATCGACGCCGAGCGCATGCCAGCGCATGCCCCAGTCCGGCTTCCATTGCAGCTTGCAGCGGCCGCCAGTGACCGGCGTTTCCACCTCGCTGCCGTCCTCGTCTTGATAGGTGATGGTGCCGGCGGTGAGGTCGTATTTCGTGACCGGCACTTGCAGCACGCGGCCGGTCTTCTCGCTGATCGGCAGGAACGGCGAATAGGTGGCAGCCCGCTCTTCGCGCAGCGAGGGCAGCATCACTTCCATGATCTTGGCGTAGTGCTTCAACACCTCCAGAAGCGCCGCATCGAACCGGCCGGCAGCGTAGAGCTCGGTGGAGGACTGGAACTCGTATTCGAAGCCGAAGGAATCGAGGAAGCGCCGCAACATCGCGTTATTGTGATGGCCGAAGCTTTCGTACTCACCGAACGGGTCCGGCACCTTGGTCAAAGGCTTGCCCAGGTGTTCGGCCAGCATGTCCTGTTTCGGCACGTTGGTCGGCACCTTGCGCAGCCCATCCATGTCGTCGGAGAAGGCGAACAAGCGGGTCGGAATGTCACTGAGGCGCTGAAAGGCACGCCGCACCATGGTGGTGCGCACGACTTCGCCGAAAGTGCCGATGTGCGGCAGACCGGAAGGGCCATAGCCGGTTTCGAACAGCACATAGCCTTTGGCCGGCGGCGCATCCTTGTAGCGCTCGACCAGTTTGCGCGCCTCCTCGAAGGGCCAGGCACGCGCCGCTTGGGCATATTGCCGCTCGGAACTCATCACTTTCCTCAACTAGCAGCTGACAACCGGCCCGAACCTAGTGACTGGCGCCGGGCGGAGCAAGCGATTCAGTGATCAGAAGATCAGAGATCAGAGGTTAACCAAAGCGCGTTGGGAGTTTGCATTGGGCACAGGTTCTTGCGACCAGTCACCAGCCCTATCTGACATCTGACTTCTGATCTCTGATACCTGAATTCCAGCCGAGTTCGGCAACCAGCGGCAGATGGTCGGAGCCGAACTTCGGGCCAAGCGCGGTCCGGAGCAGCGTCACGCGTCCGCGCACCCAGACATGGTCCAACGGCAGGCGCACCAAAGGCGGCAGCCAGACCGGCCAGGAGGGACGCACCTTCCGGTCGTTCGCGAGGCCTGTTTTCCGCTCCAGGTCCTGCAGATAGGAGGACCAGCCGGCCGCATTGCAATCGCCGATCAGGATCAGGTCGTCCGGCGCGGAACGCGCGAGATCGGCAACGGATTCGAACTCCGCCGGAATGCGATGCGCGCGGCTGACGCGCAACGGATTGGTCGAATGGATCGCAACCAGGGTGATCCTGCGCTCGTCGATCATGAAATCGGCGGCAAGGTGGCGCGGCAACGGGTCTTCACCGATACCGCTGGTGCGCAGAACCAGTGGAAATCGCGACAGGATGAGAATGCCATAGACGCTCTCCGGTGCGCATGTGTCGAGCGTGTGCGGGAATCTCATCTCGAGGCTGCGGAAGCGTTCGCGCGCCTCCGGGGTCACTTCGCATAGCACGATGACATCAGCATCGGTCGCGTTCACTCCTTCGACCACGCGATCGAAGTTGATATTCTGGTAGAGCAGGTTGGCGGACACGAGGCGCAGAAGCGGCTCGCCCTCCTTGACATCAGGCAGGGGTTTGCGCGGCCATAACCGCCAACTCCAGTAGCACGCGACGGCGAGCGACAAGGCAGCCGCAACCCAGTCGCTGAGCAGGATGCTGCCGATAAGAGCGAGGAGCCCAAGCTGCCAGAGCTGCAACCCCCAATGCTGCGGCACCCCTAGCAGGGGGCGGCGCGGAAACAGGATCGCCAGCAGACTTGCCACCGCGACAAACGCGACCAGCAGATGCAGGGCAAGCGGCGGCAGCCAGTTCATGCCTTCCTCACGCGGCTCGCGGCGGAATCGCCGGCATTTTGCTCAAGTCCTAACCTCTGTTTACGTCTCATTCACGATCTTTCTTCAGTACTCGTTGATGCCAAGCCGCTTTACTGCGGGCAGGAAGCGACCGAACCAGAAGGATTCCCCCAGTGAGCGGCCAAAGTCCTCTTTTGCGGATCGGCATGACCTGCGCGGCGATCGTCGTCGGATCCGCCATCATCGGCTCGCAGCTCTCCACCAGCACCGATGTTTCCAGGGTGAGTGTCGACATTGCGGATGAAGAGGATGCCGGCGCCGCCGAGGAGAGCGCATACGCAAGTTCTGAGGAAGGCGAAGACGACAGCGAAGACGACGCCGACGAATATGCCGAAGGCAGCGACGAGGATTGGGCCGGAGACGAAGACGTCTCGCAGGCAGACTATGGCCCCGAAGACCAGGGCAACGAACAAGCCGATGAGGAAGATGACGAGGACCGCGGCTTTACCGCGGTCCGCCGCAATCCGTGATTGTACGGACCGCTACGCGTAGTAGCGGCCGAACCGGTTTGCCAGGAAATCGCCCATGTCGCACTGCTCCTGGCGGATGAAGCCCTGTTCTGGCAGCTTGCCGTCGAAGAAGAGATCGACCATCGCCGTGATGCCGGCCGCCGTGGTGATCTGGATGGCGCTCATCAATTTGCCGCCGATCTCCTGGGCATAGATCTTCTTGGCGTAGCTCTCCTGCGTCAGGCGTCCGTCGCGCATGCCGGTGACGACGACAAAGATCAGCACCACGTCCTGATGTGTGATCGGCACGGAGGATTCGAGGATGTCCTTGAGCAATCCGCGCCGCTCCTTCAGGCGCAGATCCTCCAGCAGCATTTTCATGATCTCGCAATGGCCGGGATAGCGCACGGTCTTGTAGTTCAGGCTTTCGACCTTGCCTTCCAGGGTCTCGCACAAGGTGCCGAGGCCGCCGGAGGTGTTGAAGCACTCATAATCGATGCCGTCGAGCGAGAAATGCTCGAGGCCTTCCATCGGCATCACTTCCGTGAGCTTGCCTTCGTAGATGGCTTCGCATGGGTTACAGTATTCGTTGATGAGACCGTCGGTCGACCAGGTCAGATTGTATTTGAGCGCGTTGGCCGGAAACTCCGGTAGCGCGCCGACCCGCATGTGCACTTCGCGCAGGTTGTCGAACCGCGTGGCTAGGTGATTGGCGACGATCGAAATGAAGCCCGGCGCCAGCCCGCATTGCGGTGCAAAGGCGACCTCAGCCGTCTTGGCGATCGCCTTTACCGCGCGCGTCGTCTCCACGTCTTCGGTCAGGTCGAAGTAGTGCGCGCCGGCTTCGGCGCAGACTTTCGCCACACCGGGATTGAGGAAGAAGGGCAGAGCGGACAGCACCGCATCCTGTCCCTCGGCCACTTTGGTCAATGACGCGCGGTCGCTGACGTCGATCTGGTGAGTCCTGGCCCGGGCGCCGGCTGCCTGCTTGAGAAACGTGGCATTGCTGTCGGCGACGGAGATCTCGTAGGCGCCGGTGGCATGGAGCAGATCGACAATGGCGCCGCCGATCTTGCCGGCGCCGAGGATCAGAACTTTGCGGGTCATCAGATTTCCTTTGGGTACGCCACCGACGCGGCGGCGAGGCTGAATGGTTCCGTAATAATAAGACCTTGGCAGGGCTTGCCTTAAGCCGGCGAAAGGTGAAAAAAGAGGCAACAGACCGGCGAATCGACGGGGGATTATGGCAAAACGCAATTTGGACGACACCGACCGCCGCTTGATCTCCTTGCTGCGGGCGAACGCGCGGATGCCGACCGCCGCTTTGGGGCGGCATCTCGGCCTCTCGCGCAGCGCGGTGCAGGAACGGCTGAAACGGCTGGAGCGCGACGGCGTCATCACCGGCTATACCATCGTGTTGGGCGAGACTGCGGAGCATCCCGGCGTTTCTGCCCACGTGCTGCTGACCCTCGACCCCAAATTCCAGGACCGCGCCATGGCGGCGCTCAAGGGTCTGCCGGAGGTCTCGAGCTGCTACACGGTGAGCGGGGTGTATGACGCGGTCGCGATGGTGCGCGCGTCCACGTCGGCGCATCTCGATGAGGTCCTGACCCGCATCGGGCGATTGCCAGGCATCACACGCACGACCTCGGCGATCCTGCTCTCGACCATGTTCGAGCGAGGATAAGGAACGATTCGTCCTACGCCCCCACATTCGTCATGGTCGGAGCAAGTCCGGCCATGAATGAAGAGCGTGGCGAGGACGGAAATGCGCCAGGGCGACCGCTCAAAAATCCCCGAACGCCGCGATCGCGGCCGTGTCGTAGCCGCGGCTGGCGATGAGCAGCTGGCGCGAGTAGGCGTGCAGCAGGCGACCTTCGCTCAGCTCATCAGCGCTCGCGGTCTCCACCACTTCGCCCGTGCGCATGATGGATAGCCGTGAACACATGTGCGCAACGACGCCGAGATCGTGGCTGACCAGCACATAGGTGAGGCCGAGCTGCTGGCGCAGGTCGGTGAGCAGGTTCAACACCTCCGCCTGGATCGAAACGTCGAGTGCCGAGGTCGGCTCGTCCAGCAGCACCACCTTGGGTTCCAGGATGAGGGCGCGCGCGATCGCGACGCGCTGGCGCTGGCCGCCCGATAGCTGGTGTGGATAGCGGAACCGGAACACTGGCCCGAGGCCGACACGGTCCAGCGCCGCGCGTACCCGCGTCTCGACATCGTCGAAGCCGTGGATGGTGAGCGGCTCGCTCAAGATGCGATCCACCGTGTGCTTCGGATGCAGCGAGCCAAACGGGTCCTGGAATACCATCTGGACCAGACGGCGCAAGGCACGCGGGCGCTTGGCGCCGAGCTTCTGTCCGGTGATCGCCATGTGGCCGGACCAGAACGGATTGAGCCCGGCCAATGCGCGCAGGATGGTCGATTTGCCCGAACCGGACTCACCAACCAGCCCGTAGCTTTCGCCCGGCGCCACGGTGAAGCTGACATTCTTCACCGCATCGACACGATCCTTGCCAAGGCCGAAGCTGATGGAGAGGTCCTCGATCTCGATCATCGGCTGGGTCATGATCCGACCGGCTCCATCCAGCTGGGGTCACGCTGCAACACCGGCAGCCGCGACCGCCGATGGTCGATTTCCGGCGGACAGGCGAGCAGGCCGCGCGTGTAGGGATGCTTCGCTTCGGTGAGCTCGCTGGCGGTCAGCTTCTCCAGCACTTGCCCCGCATACATGACAAGCGCGCGGTCACAGAAGGTGCGCACCAGGTTGAGATCGTGGCTGATGAAGATGAGCCCCATGTGTCGCGTCTTCACCAGATCGTCCAGGATCGCCAGCACCTGGAGACGCACCGTGACGTCGAGTGCGGAGGTCGGCTCGTCCGCGATCAGCAGCTCCGGCTCCGCCATCAGCATCATGGCAATCATGGCGCGCTGTCCCATGCCGCCGGAAAGCTCGTGCGGCCAGGCGCGGAACACGCGCTCCGGATCGCGGATGCGTACCGCCGCCAGCATGCCGAGTGCGTGCTGGCGCGCCGCCGCGCCTTCCTTGATGTCGCGCGCAGCTTCAAGCAGCTGGTCGCCGATGGTCATGACGGGATTGAGCGAATATTTCGGGTCCTGCATCACCATCGCGATGCGCTTGCCGCGAATCCTGCGCCATTGCTGCTCTGCGAGGCCGAGCAGGCTCTGGCCGTGAAACGCGAGTTTCTGCGCCGTCACCTTGCCGGGCGTCAGACCCAGGATGGCGCGGCCGGTCTGCGACTTGCCGGACCCGGATTCGCCGACGATGGCAAGCTTCTCGCGCCCCATGGTGAAGCTGACATCGCGCACCGCGTGCACTTCGCCGACGGGGGTGTTGAAGCGGATGTTGAGCTTCTCGACTTCGAGGATGGGGTCCTTATCCATCACCCCTCCCGCGGGTCGAGCACGTCGCGCAACCCATCGCCGATCAGGTTGAAGCCGAGGCTGACGACGAAGATCGCGACACCGGGATAGGTGCAGACCCACCATTGCTCCAGGATCTGCGTGCGGCCCTCGGAAACCATGGCCCCCCATTCCGGCTGCGGTGGGGCAACGCCGAGACCCAGGAAGCCGAGGCCCGCCGCGATCAGGATCACGCCTGCCATGTCGAGCGAGACGCGCACGATCAGCGATGGCATGCACATCGGCATGATGTGGCCGATGAGGATCCGCAGGTCCGAGGCACCGCTCAGCCGCGCGGCCGCGACAAAGTCCGTGCTGCGCACCGTCAGAGTTTCGGCACGGGCGATGCGGGCGTACGGCGGCCAGCTGGTGAGCGCGATCGCCAGCACGGCATTCTCGATACCAGGGCCCAGGGCCGCCGCGAAGGCCAAGGCCAGCACCAGCTTGGGAAAGGCGAGGAATGCGTCGGTCAAGCGCATCAGGATTGCTTCGGTCTTGCCGCCGAGATAGCCGGCGGTCGCGCCGATCGCGATGCCGACCGGTGCCGCGGTGATCGCCACCATGAAGATGATGAGCAGGGTGGTGCGCGATCCGAAGATGATGCGGCTCCAGATATCGCGCCCCTGCTGGTCGGTGCCGAGCCAATGCGATTCGCCCGGCGGCTGCAGGCGGTTGCCAAGGTCGCCGGCGATCGGATTGTGCGGCGCGATCCAGGGAGCGAACAGCGCCAGAAATACCAGGATCCCGACGATGATGAGGCCCAGCATGGCGAGCGGATTGCGCGCGAACGTCACCCAGCTGAGATACGTGCGGCTAAGCCGCGCCTGCAGCCGCGAATGCGGCGTCTCCGCCAGCAGCCACCGGCGCCATCGCGGCGGCGTAACGGCAATCGCCCAGTCGGTCATGCGTGCCTCCGCCGCACGGACGCACCCGTTCTCTTCGACCTCATGGTCGGACCAAGTCCGACCATGAGGGTATTTTGCATGGAGGAGCGGTGCATCATCGCGCCCTCGGGTCCAGCACGCGGTAAGCGACGTCGGTCAGCATGTTGATGATGATGAAGATCATGCCGACCACGATGGTACCGCCCAGCACGGCGGGCATGTCCTGGCCGAAGATGGAATCGGTGATGTAGAGGCCGAGGCCGCGCCACGCGAACACCGTCTCGGTCAGCACCGAGCCTTCCAGCAGGTTGCCGTAGGAGAGCGCAATAACGGTCAGCAGCGGCACCAGGATGTTGCCCATCGCATGCTTCCAGATGATGCGCCGCTCCGGCACGCCTTTGACGCGCGCGGTCAGGATGTATTCCTGGCGCAGCTGTCCCAGCATGAGCGAGCGAGTCATGCGGCTGATGTAGGCGAGCGAGAAATAGCCGAGCAGCGAGGCCGGCAGGATCAGGTGGCCGAGGGCGTTCTTGAACAAGTCGATGTCGCCGGCGATCAGCGTGTCCACGGTCATGAGGCCGGTGACCGGCGTCACCAGCTCCTCATAACCGAAATCCAGGCGCCCAGGTCCTGGCAGCCAGTCGAGCTTGGCGTAGAACACCAGCAGTCCCATGAGGCCGAGCCAGAAGATCGGCACCGAATAGCCGATCAATCCGAAGAAGCGCACCAGGTGATCGATGTGGGTGTCCTTGCGCACCGCAGCCCACACGCCGAGCGGAATGCCGAACACCACGCCGATGATCACGCCGCAGGTGGCCAGCTCCAGGGTCGCCGGGAACACACGTAGCAGCTCTTCTGCGATCGGCTGGCCCGTGCGGATGGAGTTGCCGAGGTCGCCCTGCAGCACGTTGCCGAGATAGATGCCGAACTGTACCAGCAGCGGCTTGTCGAGGCCGAGCTGGATGCGGGCCTGCTCGATGGTCGATTCGGAGGCGTGATCGCCGACGATCGCCAGCACCGGGTC
This sequence comes from Dongia deserti, assembly GCF_003574735.1. GTDB lineage: Bacteria > Pseudomonadota > Alphaproteobacteria > Dongiales > Dongiaceae > Dongia_A > Dongia_A deserti. The sequence goes on along the minus strand of NZ_QORW01000001.1, from coordinate 502,515 downwards.
GGCCGGCAACAGGCGGCTGATGACGAAGGTCACCAGCAGCAGGCCAAAAAGGGTCGTGGCGACCGACAGGACAACGCGGGCAAATGACTTCATGGATGCGAATAAAAAATGCGACCGGCCGGATTCGTTCCCTTGCGGAAGCGAAGCCAGCCGGTCTGCGAGCAGATCGTCAGTGCTTGACGACGTCCCGGTAGAGGTTGAGGTCGAAGGTCGGGCCGATGATCAGGCCGTCGACATTCTTGCGAAGCGCCGCAGTCTCGACCCGCTGAAACATGATGACGTAGGGACTCTCTTCCAGGGCCATCTTCTGCAGATCGACATACATCTGCGCCCGCTTGGCCGAGTCCTTCTCGTCGCGCGCCGCGAGCACCTTCTGGCTGCGGGCCTCATCGACCCACTGATTGCGCTTGGCAAGCGGCGCCATCAGATAGCCTTCGGCATTCGAATGCGGATCCTGATAGTCGGAGCCCCATTCGCCCAGGTAGATGTCGTGCTCGCTGGCGCGATACTTGGTCAGGGTCGTCTTGTTGTCGGCCAGTTTGATGATCAGGTTGATGCCGGCCTGGGCCATGGTGTTCTGCAGCGAGGCCGACAGCTCGCGCGCCTCGGTCTTGTTGGTGGTTTCCATGGTGATGTTGAACCCATCCGGGTAGCCGGCCTTGGCCAGCAGCTCCTTGGCCTTGGTGACGTTCAGCGAATAGGGGTTCTCGTTGTAGGCGCCGAGCTGGCCGTCCGGCAGGAAGGACTGGTGTTTGATGCCGGTGCCGGCGAACATGCTCTCCCCCAGGCCGTCGTAGTCGACAAGGTATTTCATCGCCTGGCGAACCTCGACCTTTGCGATGTGCGGGTTCTTGGTGTTCAGGCCCATGTACCAGAGCGCCGCCTTGGGCTTGGACTGGATCTTGACGTTTGGATCCTTGGAAACCGCCGTCACCTGGTCACCGGTCAGGTTGCGCGCCACGTCGATGTCGCCCTTCTGCAGCAGCAGCTGCTGGGTCGCGCTCTCGGTGACGTTCTTGATCAGGACGCGCTTGATCTTCGGCGCGCCGTCCCAGTAGCCCTCATTGGCTTCCAGCACGAGCGAATCGTTCGGCTTCCAGCTGCGGAAGAAGAACGGGCCCGAGCCGGCATAGTTGGTGCGCATCCAGCCGTGACCGAGATCGCCGTTCTCCTCGTGCTCCATCACGGTCTTCTTGTCGACCACGACGCTGGTGTAGGAGAGGCAGTTCATGAAGAAGCTCGGCGCGTATGGCGCATCCAGCTCCACTTCCAGGGTCATCGGATCCTTGACGCGGACCTTGTCCTTCACGTTCTCCGCCGTGAGGCCGAACTGGTTCATGATGAAGGCCGGGTTCTTGTTGAGCAGCACGAAGCGCTCCATCGAGAACTCGGCATCCTCCGCCGTCATCTCGTTGCCGGATTCGAACTTGATGCCCGGGCGGATCTTGAAGGTGAAGGTCTTGCCGTCGTCGCTCACCGACCAGCTCTCGGCCGCCTGCAGCTTCAGCTGCGAGGTGTTGTCGGGATCGATCACGACCAGCCGGTCGTAGGTGTTGGCCATGTATTCCGAGGCCGCGAACTCGTAGATCTCGGCCGGGTCAAGAGAGATGAAGTCGTCGATCACGTAAGCCATGACCAGCGTGTCCGCCGGGGTCTTCGCTTGCGCCGCGACGGACGAAGCCAGGATCGCGACCGCCGCCAGGGAGCCCTGGAGCGCGGATCGCAGGAACGGTTTCATGATGGTGCCTCCACGAGGTTTTTCGTTATTGCCCGCCGAATTTCTAGCCGATCGGTCAATTTGTCCAGCGGGAACGGGCCGAGAAGGACTCCCCGCCCATCACCTTCCCAATCTTTTACAAGCCATTCGTGGACGGGCGGCGCGCTTCTGTGCCCGGGAACCCACCGCCCGGTCACGCCGTTGTTTGTTGCAGAACGATGACCGTCGCGCCATATTCGCGTGAATTTTCAGCGACGTACGGGGCGGTTGGAACCCGTTTCATGACAAGGCAACAGGTGCAAGACCGGGGGGTTTTGGCCCGCTGGCGCTGGGCAGTGCCGGCCTTCTCGACGGTCGTGCTCTATGCCGTCGCCTACGTCACGTGTTGGGCGGCATTCGGGATCAAGATCATCGAATCGCGCGTGCCCTATGATCTGGGCCTCAACCTGCTCCTGGCATTCCTGGTGTTCTCGGTCTCGCGCCGAGTGTGGCCGTTCCTGCTGCTGCAGTTTCTCTATTTCACCGTGTTCTATGTGGGGAGCGCGCTCAAGATCGCCATGCTCGGCCGGCCGATCATGCCGGAGGACGTCCACAATCTGGCGGCGCTGATCGAGATTCTCGGCGCGGTCGGCTGGCTGGCCATTGCCCTGCCACTCGCCGCTCTGGCCTGCCTGTTCGTCTTCAACCTCAAATTCCGGGCGCGGCCGGCGCAAGCCGGCTGGGCGCTGCTGATCGCCCTGCCGCTGGGTGCCGCGAGCGATCCAAGCCCCCTCAGCAGCAGTTTCGACCGGTTGTTCGGCAATACCCCCTGGGACCAACGGGAGAATTTCATCTGGCGCGGCGGGGCACTGCATTTCGCTCAGGAGTCCCTGCGCACCCTGGCAGCCCGCCGTCCGATACCGACCGAAGAAGAGGTCCGTACCGCCGTCCGGCGCCGCGCGGCCGCGAGCGGCGGGATGGATCCGCTGGTCCCGCTCGGCCGCCGGCGCAATGTTCACATCATCCTGGAAGAGAGCTTCTGGGATCCGACCATCCTCAGCAAGGCGGGCTACAGTGCCGATCCGATCGACCCGCGGTTTCGCGCCCTGTGGAAGCAGTCCAATCACACCCAAGCCCTCAGCCCGGCTTTCGGCGGACAGACCGCCAATGCCGAGTTCGAAGTGCTATGCGGCTTGCCGGTGAGCCAGATCGCCGTCAAGTTCGAGTTCAGCCTGCTCAATGATGTGCCCTGTCTGCCGCGCATCTTGAGCGAGCTTGGTTATCGCACCGTGGCTTCGCATCCCAACGTGGCCGGCTTCTGGAATCGCTATGTGGCGTACGGGCACCTGGGCTTCGAGACCTTCTGGGCCCAGGACGAGATGGACATGAGCGACCGCAACGGGCCGTTCCTGGCGGACCGCTCGCTGCACCGCCAGATCAGCGAGAAGCTGCAGGCGACCGGCGACGGCAGGCCGGTCTTCAATTACATCGTCACCATCGACGGCCACTGGATGTACGATGCCGGAAAAGCGCGCCCGCCGGTCCTGACCAGCACGTCCAAAGTGAAAGAGGTCGGCGACTACGCCAACCTGCTGCACTACAAGTCGCGGGAGATGATGGATGCGATCGAGGCCATTCAGCGCGACGATCCCGATGCCCTGATCGTGGTGTTCGGCGACCATCTGCCGATGCTGGGCCGCAAGTTCGCGGGCTATGTGGAATCCGGTCTGCTACCGGACAATTTCGGCGCCTTCACCCGGGACCAATATGACGTTGCCGCGGCGACGCCGCTGCTGGTGGTGGACGGGCGCAACGGCCCCATGGATCTCGGCCGCATCCCGATGTACCGGCTACCCGGGATCATCTTGCGGCTGCTGGGCGAAGAGCGGCAGACCATCTTCGATCTGGTGCAGGTGCCCGCTTCTGTCATTCCCCGGCCGCTGCCCGATGTCATGCTGACCTATCAAGCAAGCGCGCCGCAGGAGCTGTGCAAAGATAAGACGGACTCTGCGAGCTGTGCGGAGGCCGCGGCCTGGCTATCGGACGCCCTGCTGCTCGATCACGATCTGTTCGCAGGCGATCAGCACGCGTTGAAGTTCCTGGGCCATGCACCGCCGGCTCGCGACGGCCTCCACGCCCGGTTTCACGTGAACTAGACGGCGACGCTGACCACGCGCGGCTGGTTGTCGATCGCCGATGGCGATCCGCCGGCGCGGCGATAGGCATTGGACGCCGCTTCGAATTGCGGATTGTAGAGGCCTCGGCGCAAGCGCTCCTGTGCGATGACGCTCGCGAGGAAGGTGCTCGAATTGCGCGCGTGCGCGCCGTCGCCGAAGCCATCGAAGATATCGACCGAGATCTCGTCATCGTCGGCGCCGGTGCCGACCGTGCCGGCATCGCTCGCCTCTCGCGACCGGTCCGCTTCGCGCGGGTCTGCTTCCGCGGCGCCGCGGCTGTTGTACGGGCGGAAGCGGAACGGCTTGCCCTTGACCTCGACCGTATCCTCGCGCCGCGAGTCGAGCAGCGTCAGGAAGGTGTGCGGTGCGCCCGGCGCCGGGCGCCGCGTGTTGCGCACTGTTTCGATGACGGAGTCCGAATCGATCTGCACCGCCCGGGCGCTGGCGCGCTGGGAGAATTGCGACGACGGCGGCAGAAGGATGGCGCGTGGAATCTCTTGCATCGGCTCTACAACGACACACGGTGATCGCCCGACGCGCAGCGGCGGGACGGTGCATCAACACCCGGCCCCACCCGGACGATCCTCGCAATTTGGGGCAATTCTGGCGGAACCGCAACTCGAGTCTGCGTGACAAGTTGAGATTCTGTCGCGTTTACAAAGCCTTAACCAATAGGATGCAATGCCCGTAAAATTGGCTGGATTCAGGAAATGTTAACGGTCCTGGCCCTACGGTCCAGGCCCAGTCCAGCTCACGCCAATTGGGTGCCCGTGAACGTGCCGATCGGAGAACCGGAAAGCAAGAAATCGGCCCCCGATCGGTCGAGCAAGCCAACGCCAGAATGGATCGAACACGCGCTGATCTCGGCCGGCGATGTGGCTTACTCCTGGGATGTGGCAACCGACCGGCTGGCCTGGGCCGGTAACCTCTCCGATGTGCTCACCGACATTCCGATGGAGACGCTGGCGACCGGTCACGCGCTGAACGACCGCATCCATCCGGAGGATCTGCCGCGCCGCCTAAAGGCGCTGTCCGACCATTTCGCGCTGGGCAGGCTGTACGATTGCGAATATCGCCTGCGCACAGGCCACGGCCAGGTGGTGTGGGTACATGATCGCGGCCTCGCGCAAATGGGCGGCGCCGGCATCCCGAAGACCATGGCGGGCGCGCTGCGCATCATCACCCAGCGCAAGCAGACCGAGGCGCGGCTGGAGCGCGCCGCCAATTACGACGACCTCACCGGCCACTTCAACAAGTCGCGCCTGCGGCAAGAGCTCGAGCAGTCGTTGAGTTTCGCGCGCCGCTTCTCGACGTCCGGCGCGTTCCTGGTGGTCGGCGTCGACAAGCTCGCGCTCATCAACAGCGCCTATGGCTATGAAGTCGGCGATGCCGTCCTGGTGACGGTCGGCCAACGTCTCGATCGCTTCGTGCGCTCCAGCGACGTGATCGGGCGCCTCTCCGGCGACCGGTTCGGCATCATCCTGACACAATGTCCGGAGGACATGATCGCGACCGCGATGGACCGCGTGATCGAAGTGATCCGCGAGCGGGCGATCGAGGTCGACAGCCAGTCGATCCCGGTGACTGTCTCCGTCGGCTGCGTGATGTTCCCGAATTTCACCTCCACCGCCTATGACGTGATCGCGCGCGCGGAGACGGCACTCAATGCCGCGAAGCTCGCTGGCCGGTCCTGCTGGCAGGTGCATCGCCCGTCGGAGCAGCAGAGCATCCAGCATCGCCGGCACATGGTGGTGGCGGCCCAGGTGCAGCGCGCCGTGCGCGAGGATCGCCTGATCTTCACCTATCAGCCGATCGTCAAGGCCGACACGTTCGAAGTCGTGAAATACGAATGTCTACTGCGGCTCAAGGACGAGCAGGGCAAGATCATGTCCGCAGCCGACTTCATACCGGTGGTCGAGGAATTGGGCATGACCCGTTTCATGGACCGCCACGTGCTCGATATGGCGATCGCCGAACTGCGCGCCAATCCGCAGGTCGAGCTGGCGATGAACATCTCCGGCCTCACGGCCACCGACCAGGCGTGGCTGCGCGCGCTCAACTCCGCTGTCAAAGCGACGCCGGAAGTGGCGCCGCGGCTGGTCGTGGAGATCACGGAGACTGCGGCCCTGCACGACATCGAAGAGACCGCACGCTTCGTCAATGCGGTGCGGGATCTGGGCTGCCGTGTCGCGATCGACGATTTCGGCGCCGGCTTCACCTCGTTCCGGCACTTGAAGGCCCTGACGGTCGACATGGTGAAGATCGACGGCTCGTTCGTCCGCGACCTGGCGGTCAATGTCGACAACCAGCTCTTCATCCGTAATCTGATGGGCCTTGCCGAGACCTTCGGCCTCAAGACCTGCGCCGAGTTCGTGGAGAACGCCGATGATGCCGCTTTCCTGGTGAAGGCCGGCGTCGACTATCTGCAGGGTTACTATTTCGGGCGCCCCGATTTCAGCCGTCACTGGCGCACCGGCGAGAAGATCGCGCCGGCGGTAAAGGGCTAGCGGCCACAACACGCATTGCGTACGCGCCCAGTTCGCGCAATAACCGGGCAATGCGAACAAGCCAAGAACAAGCATGACGGACCTGTTGAGCCCGCAGCCGCAGCGCGGCGGCGCGCGGCCCATTCTAGTCGCCGGCTTTGCCGAGGCGGCGTGGCTCGGCGCGGACGAACGCGTGGAGACGCTGGATCCCGTGCTGGCCGCGCGGCGGGCACTGGTGGAGGGGCCGATCGTCTGTCACGCGCCGGCGACCTTTCGCAGGCTGAGGAGCCAGCGCGCGCCGGTGGCGGACATCCTGGAGCTCTATGCCTTCGTGCGGCCGGCCAGCTTCTGCCTGCCGACGCCACGCGGCATCGCGCAGGCGATGAGCTTGCCTTTGCCCGATCACGCGCCGCTCGCAGACCAGGCGCGCCTGCTGGCCCAGGCAACACGTGCGTTGCTGGGAGAACTGGCGGCGACAACCTCGAAACGCCGCCGCGTCTTGGGGCTCGCCAATCTGATGGCCAGGGCCGGCTGGGTGTGGGGCCCCGATGTGATGAAGGCGCTGGAACCTGGTGGACCCCTATCGGCACAGGCTGGCGTCGCCGTATGGGAGGACCTGCCGGAGTGGCAGGACCAGGCGCAGGAACCCGCGCCCAGCGATCTCGCCGTGGAGCCGGCGGAAACGCGCCGCCGTCTGGCCGAATTGCTCGGGCCCCAAGCGGAGCAGCGCCCGCAGCAAGCGGACTATGCGGAAGCTCTGGTGCCGGCCTTTGCGCCGCGTCCGGCGGAAGATTCCCCGAACGTCGTGCTGGCGGAGGCGGGAACAGGCGTCGGCAAGACCCTCGGCTATCTGGCGCCGGCCGGCCTGTGGGCGGAGCGCAACAAGGGCGCGGTGTGGATCAGCACCTTCACGCGTCATCTGCAGAACCAGATCGATCAGGAGCTGGATCGGCTCTATCCAAATCCTGCCGCCAAGGCATCGCGCGTGGTGCTGCGCAAGGGCAGGGAGAACTATCTCTGCCTGCTGAATCTCGCGGAGCATTCGGGGCCGGCTTCCTTGCGCACGCAGGATGCAATCGCGTTCGGCCTGATGGCGCGCTGGACCATGGCGACGCGCGACGGCGATCTCGCCGGCGGCGACCTGCCGGGCTGGCTGGGCGACATCCTCGGCACCTCACGTATTGGCAATCTCGCCGACCGCCGCGGCGAATGCGTCTACAGCGCCTGCCCGCATTACGGCCGCTGCTTCATCGAGCGCTCAGTGCGCCGGGCACGCCGCGCCGATATCGTGATCGCTAACCACGCCTTGGTGATGATCCAGGCGGCACTCGGCGCGGAGGATCAGCGCCTGCCAACGCGCTACGTGTTCGACGAAGGCCATCATCTCTTCGAGGCGATCGACAGTGCTTTCGCCGCGCACCTGACGGGGCAGGAAACGATCGAGCTGCGCCGCTGGCTCCTCGGCGGCGAAGGCGGCGGGCGCGCCTCGCGTGCGCGCGGATTGCGGAGACGCGTGGAGGATCTAATCCTGGATGATGCGGGTGCGATCGACCTGATGCGCGACATCGCGGAGGCCGCGCGCGCCTTGCCTGGCGATGGCTGGCTGCAGCGCCTGCAGGACAAGCGGCCGAATGGCGCGGTTGAATCGTTCCTCCATGCTCTGCGCCAGGAGGTACTGGCGCGCGCCACCGACGATGCGATGGGCTATGGGCTGGAAATCGACGCACGGCCGGTGAACGAGCACGTGCTCAGGTCGGCGCTGACATTGGATCGCGAGCTCCAGCGCCTGCAGACCCCGATGCGCGAGTTGGCCAAGCGCCTCGCCAAGCGGCTGGACGACGATGCCGATGTGCTCGATTCCAACACGCGCCTCAGGATCGACGCCATAGTGCGCGGCATCACCCGGCGCGCGGAGAGCGAAGTCACCGCCTGGCGCGCCATGCTGCAGTCGCTTAGCGCACCGATGCCACCAGAATTCGTCGACTGGTTCGCGATCGAGCGCGTGGAGGGGCGGGAGTTCGATGTCGGCTTCTATCGTCACTATCTCGATCCCACCAAGCCCTTCATCGAGGCGGTGGCCAAGCCGGCGCATGGGGTTGTCGTCACGTCCGCGACACTGACTGATGGCTCGGGCAGCGAAGCGGCGTGGGAGGCTGCGGGGCAGCGCGTTGGCGCGCCACATCTGGTCACGCCGGCCTTGCGCGTGCGCGTGCCGTCACCCTTCGACTACGCCAACCAGACACGGGTCTTCATCGTGACCGATGTGCCGCGCACGGACGGAGCGCAAGTAGCGGCCGCCTATCGCGAATTGTTCCTGGCGGCCGGCGGCGGCGCGCTCGGCCTCTTCACCGCCATCGCCCGCCTGCGCGAGGTGCATAAGCGCATCGCACCGGCCCTGGAGCAAGCCGGCCTCGATCTCCTGTCGCAGCATGTCGATGCGATGAGCACGGCCTCGCTCATCGATGTTTTCCGGGGCGAGCGCGACGCCTGCCTGCTTGGCACCGATGCGGTGCGCGACGGCGTCGATGTGCCAGGTCCCGCCTTGCGCCTGATCGTGTTCGATCGCGTGCCCTGGCCGCGGCCGCACCTCCTGCACCGTGCGCGCAAGAGCGTGTTCGGTGGCACCGAGTACGATGACCAGCTCGTGCGCCTGAAATTGAAGCAGGCATTCGGCCGCCTGATCCGCCGCGCCGACGATCGCGGCGTGTTCGTACTGCTGGATCGCCAGATGCCCTCGCGCCTGCTCGGCGCCTTCCCGGCCGAGATCAAGGTCGAACGGCTCGGTCTCGCGGAAGTGATCGAGAAGACGCGCGCCTTCCTGGAGCCGAATCGCTTGCGATAGGCTTCAGCCCACGCCGATGCCGACATCCGCCCGAAGCCGCGCGAGATCATGCGAGGGCAGCACGCCCGCCAAGCTGGTCCATACTGGTTCCGCGGGGACAGCTCCGCTCTTCATCATGCCGGCCAGCAGCATCGCGCGTTCATGGGGCGACAGGGCCGGCACTTGGCTTCGCAGATCGTTGATCTGGTCCGTTGTCGTCCGCGAGGCGGTAAACGCCCTGATCACGGCGAAGATCTCATCATCCGTGCAGGTGTCCCACAAAGCGGCCATCCCCACACGCTCTTCAGCGTCGAGATGCGCAAGATAGGCCGAAACCATGCGGCACCAGGCGCGATAGAGCTCCACGCAGGCATTGAACGGGTCATCCGCACCATCGAAGCCGCGCAGCATCTCCTCCACCTCCGCCAATGCGGGCTCAAGGGCGTGATGCTCTCGCTCCAGCCGCGCCGCAACTTCGGGCGCCCGCGCGCGCAGCAGCGGGTGAATGAACCGCTCTTCGTTCTCAGCGTGCTGGTGCAACTCGCCTACTGCCGCGCGCAGGCCACTGGCAAGCGCTGCGACAGCCGAAGCATCCGCGTGGTCGACACGCCCCAGCGCCACCGCAAGACTGAAAAGGTGCGCGCGCTGGCCCTTGTGAACGTTGCGATACAGATCGATCCTGGCCATCCGTTCCTCTCCGGGATATAATGGATATATGTTGCCAAAATGACAATATATTGTCAATATGGCCTCCGATGAGAAAACCTTCGTCCGATCCCTACGCCCTGCTGGTCGCCAGAGTGTTCCAAGCCGCCGGCGAGATGCGCCGCGCCGGCGAGGCAATCGCGGCGCAGGTGGGCCAGACCCAGGCGCGCTGGCAGCTCATGTCGGTTGTGTCGGAAGGACATTGGACCGTACCGGACGCCGCGCGCGAACTGGGCGTCACGCGTCAAGGCGTCCAGCGCATCGCCGATGAGCTGGTCGCAGACGGTCTCGCACAATATGTCTCCAATCCCCGCCACCAACGCTCGCCGTTCCTTCAGCTGACGCCGCGTGGTCACGAGACGCTTGCGAAGATCACGGCGGTGGCGCGCCGCTCAAATCAAAAGATGGCGCGGCTGCTCACGGCCGAGCAGCTCGACGCGACACGCGACGTGCTTCATCGAATCATTGCGTCCTTGCAGGAAATGCGATGACCGGCGCCGGCTTCCTCACACGCCGAGATAGTCCAGCAGCCAGGACAAGGTGACGACCGAGGCCAGCGTGCTGCCAAGGATGATTCCCGTCGCGCGCCGCACATAGGTGTCGTGCTGCGAGGCCAGCACGAACACCAGCGAGCCCGTCGGCAGGGCGGCCATCAGCAGCAGGACATCGCGCCAGGCCGGCTCGATGGGGATCAGCCACAGGACGATCGCGAACGTCGCCAGTGGATGCAGGATCAGCTTCAAGGCCGACATGGCGGAGACTTCGACCAGATCGCCTTTGAAGCTCTTGCCGACCATGAACAGGCCCATGGCGAACAAGGCCGCCGGCGGCGCCGCCGCGCCCATGATATCGCAGAAGGTGAGCAATGGCGCCGGCACGTCGAAGGCGAAGGCGGAAGCCAGGATGCCGGCGATCGCCGAGAGCACTAGCGGCGACCGGAACACCCCGGCGAAAGCATCGCGCGCCACGTGCAAGTGATGGCTTGCCGTCGAGCGCTGTGCCTCGATCCATAGGATGTAGAGACCCATGATCAGCGCACCATTCACGATGGTCGCCAGGATCGCAGGCAGCGCCGCCTCCCGGCCGAACGCGGTGATGGCGAGCGGAATGCCCATGTAGCCCGTGTTGGAAAACAGCGCGCCCATGTTCTGCACCGCCAGGGCTGGGCCGCGCGTGCGGAACACCAGCCGTCCGATGATGAGCGCCGCGACCGCCGTCGCCAGCATTCCAAGCAGAAAGGCGATGAGGTAAGGCCAGTTGAAGATCTGCGACAACTCGACCTTCGCCAGCGAGCCGAAGAACAAGGCCGGCAACGCGGCGAAATAGACGAATCCGTTCAACGCCTCGCTGCCGCCTTTCCCCAGCAGGCGCATCCGCCCGCAGGCGAAACCCGCAAGAACAATGGCGAAGACCGGGAGAACGACGTTGACGACGGCTTCCATGCGGCCGCGACCTTGGCAGAGGCTTGAAGCCGGGTCCAGGGCTTGAGTTTCCGGTCGTGCCCGCTAGAGTGCGCGCAAGTGCAAACGTAGAAAGCGAGCCACCGGATGATCAGCCACCACGCCGCCCTTATCTACACCATGGTCATCATGTCCGCTGCCGACCGCGACATGTCGGATGCTGAATTGGGTGCAATGTCGGACATGGTCGGGCACCTACCGGTGTTCCGGGACTATGATAGGTCGATGATCACCAAGACGTCGGCCTCTTGCGTCGAGACGCTGAAAGGCGAAGACGGCCTGGAGAAGATCCTGAAGCTGATCCGCGCCAGCCTGCCGGAGAAGCTGCGCGAGACGGCCTATGCGCTCGCCTGCGACGTGGCCGCCGCCGACAGCAGCGTGACGCGGGAGGAGGCGCGCCTGCTCGACCTGCTGCGCTACGAGCTGCAGATCGGCAAGCTGGTCGCCGCCGCCATTGAACGCGGCGCCCGCGCGCGCCATTTGACGTTGTAGCGCAAAGAGCTCTGACGGCCGCCACTCACACCCTCGTCATGCCCCATGCTCGGCATGGGCATGACGAGGGTGCTTGCGACTGTCGGATCACGCTCTTCGAAATTCGTGGATGGTCGGGCCAAGCCCGAGAGGGCATCAAACCGGCTGCGTCTTCGCGTATTCGAAATAGAGTTCGCGCGCCTGGCGATAGACCGGGCCGGGCTGGAAGTCGCGCGTTTCGTAGCGCGTGACCGGCAGCACCTTGGCGTAGTTACCGGTGGAGAACATCTCGTCGCATGTGTCGAGATCTTCCACCGTCAGGTCGCGCTCTTCTGCCTTGACGCCGCTGTCGCGCAGCAGCTTCAGCACGCGCTGCCGTGTGATGCCGTTCAGGAACGTGCCGTTGGGCTTGGGTGTCAAGGCGACGCCATCCCTCACGATGAAGATGTTGGAGCCCGAGAATTCCGCGACGAATCCGTCCGGGCTCAGCATCACGGCGTCATCGAAGCCACGCTGTTGTGCCTCGGCCTGCGCGCGGCCGGCCTGCGCATAGAGGCCGACGGCCTTCGCGTCGGTGGTGGCTGAATCGGGGCCGGGGCGGCGGTATTTCGTGAGGCAAACCGACATCGGCCCGGGCTGCGGCAGCGGTGTCACGCTGAGCGAGATGATGAGCTGCGTGCTCTCCGGATCGGGCACAAGGCCGCCCCGCTCCGCCCACATGAAGGGGCGCAGGTAGAGCGGCACGCCATGGGGGAATTTGCGGATGCCTTCGCGCAGGATGGCTTCGATCTCCTTCGGGCTCTTGGGCGACTTGAGGCCGAGATTGGCGGCGGAGCGGATCGCTCGCTCGCAATGCAGGTCGAGATCGGGCGCATAGCCATCGAAAGCGCGCGCGCCGTCAAAGATCGCCGCACCCAGCCAGATCGCCTGATCCCACGCTTTCATGATCAGTGGATCGCCTTCGACCCACTTGCCGTCGATCCAGTTCAGCTTGTCCACGTTCCTGCCCCTGACTTCTCTCTATCAAACGCGTGCGAGCATAGCGGTAGGGGATGTCTGAATCGAGGCTGCGTTCGTTCGGCAAAGGCGGCGAAACGTGTGCCGGTACAATGTCCGCCGTGGCGAATCGCATTTCCGACGCCGAACGGCTTCTGCGGGCCGGAAAATTGCCGCAGCTGAAATGAGACGGGCGATCGGCTCGCACCGATCGCCCGCTCCTTCCCCAAGTCAGCTAAGCCGACGCCAACGATAGTGATGAATGTCGTTATTGAGTCGCCCAGAGCACGCGCGCGATCCAGCGGATGTCGCTGGATTTGAAGAAGGCGCCCGAGGCAGTGTCCGTCAGCGATTCGAGGTAAAGCCCTTCGGCTTCCTGCCGCCCGACGCGGCGGAGCAGCACCGAACCCGACGTGGTTCCAACCACGATCCGGTCGCCGCGGCGCACCTCCTGTTCCGGCGAGGCGATGACGATATCGCCGTCGCGATAGACCGGGTCGAACTCGTGACCGTTGATCTCGATCGCGAAGGCGGTGCGGTCCACGATACCTGGCGCATTGAAGCGGCCCCAGGCGCTGCCCACCGGCTGGCCGCTCTGATCGAAGCAGCTCTCGGTCGCCAGCCGGGCCAGCGCGACCACCGGGATCGACTTACCCGCCGCACCGCGGCCGGCGAGCTTGCCACCCTGGAACACCTGGCCTTCGCCGGTGCCGGGCGCGCCGGTCAGCGACACGAAACTGGAGAAGCTCTCGCCGGTCACGGTCAGGATCTTGGCGACCGATTCGGTCGACGGCCAGCGCGGCCGTCCCTCGCGCGTGATGCGCTTGCTCGGGTTGAAGGCGGTCGGATCAAGACCCGCCCGCCGCGCCAGGCCCGATGCCGACAGGCCATGCTTGGCCGCCAGACGATCGATGCCGCGCCATACATCCGCATGCTGGAGCATGGGAACTAGACCGGGACGCACGCTGGTCTCGCTCGGACGTTCCACAGCGCCCTCGATACCATTATTCAACATTTACCCCTCCCAATGATCGGGCCGCATCCGCGTCCGAACGACCCAAAAACCCGAAAGCCCCTTCTCGGTCGGGAGGCAATGTACTCCCATCCCACCTGAAAATATTCAGCGCAGAGGTATAGGTAGTTCCAACGATGTATGCCCGGTACCCACAAATCATCGGTTCTTTTGCGCCTCGGTCCCGCAGTTCAACGGGCGGTTTGGCCAAATAACAGTCAGCCTGTATAAACCCGCGGCAAGTTGGGGGGATTTCGATAATGGACTTTTATTCCCTTATAAGGCCAGTGCTTTGGCGGCTTGATCCGGAGCGCGCCCATCGGCTGGCGCTATGGGTCCTGGCCCACCAGCCGATTGGCGCCTTGAAGGACGATCCGCGCCTTCGGATCGAGGTGCTGGGCCGCCAGTTCGGCAATCCGATCGGCTTGGCCGCCGGGTTCGACAAGGATGCCAAGGCTTGGCGCCAAGCGTCGCGCCTCGGCTTCGGATTCGTGGAGGTCGGCAGTGTCACGCCACGTCCACAGCCCGGCAACCCGCGCCCGCGTCTGTTCCGCCTTGATCAGGACCGCGCAGTCATCAATCGCATGGGCTTCAACAATGAAGGCATGGAAGCGATGGCTGCGCGCCTCAGATACACATGGCCGGAGAAAGGCATCCTGCTTGGCATCAATCTCGGCAAGAACAAGGATACCGAGGATGCCGCCGCTGACTATGAAGAGGCCGCGCAACGGCTCGGCGGCCGCTGTGACTACATGGTCATCAACGTGTCGTCGCCGAATACGCCGGGCCTGCGCGCGTTGCAAGGCAAGGAGCCGCTGGCGCAGCTGGTCGCGCGCACCCATGCGGCCCTGGCTCAATCGGACGCGCCCACGCCACCGCCGCTGCTGCTCAAGATTGCGCCGGATCTGACCGACCAGGATCTGGCCGACATTGCCGAGGTTGCGCTGGAAGGAAAGCTCGCCGGCCTCATCGCCACCAATACGACGATCGCGCGGCCGTCCGGGCTCGATGCACGCTACGCCGCGCAGGTGGGCGGGCTGAGCGGCCGGCCGCTGTTCGAACCGTCCATCAACGTGCTGCGTGCGCTTTATCGCCTGACCCAGGGCAAGCTGCCGCTCATCGGCGTCGGCGGTGTGTCCAGTGGTGCGCACGCCTATGCCAAGATTCGCGCCGGCGCGTCCCTGGTGCAGCTCTATTCCGCTCTGGTGTTCGAAGGGCCTTATCTCGTACACCGATTGAAACGGGAATTGCTGCAATGCCTCGAGCGCGACGGCCTGAACTCGATCGGTGACGCCATTGGCTTGGATCATCGATGAACGCTCCTTAATGTTGCATTAACCACGCCGGCGTTACGACCTGAGACCAGCATGTCGGGATTTCGCGCCTTTCTGCCTTGCCTGATCTACATCGTGCCGGCCGCGATCATCGCGTCGGGATGGCCGCCGCGCGTGGCGGGCCTCGCGCCCGGAATGGCCCTGGTGTTCGGATTGCTGGTGCTGCTGAGCGGTGCGTTGCTGCATCTGGCGTACGCGCTGATGCGCGCCCGCGAACGCGCCGACGGCGAGGTCGCCGGTGCGATGGAAGCGATTGCGCATCTCGAGCGCGTGCAGCGCCGGCTTGAAGGTGATCTTGCACAGGTGCGCAACGCGCTCTCAGATCTGCAGGCGCGGCCGGAGCAGAATGTCGGCGCCGTCATCGCGGAGGTGAAGGTGCTGCAGTCGCTGGTGGAGCGGCTCTACTCGGCGCGCGCCGGATCGCCGGCATCGCAAGCAGCGGCGCCCGCGTCTACGCCTCTGAAGCCTACTGCAGCCCCGGCTGAGAATGGCGTTGCCGCGGCCGCCTCTTCCCTGCCGATGCCGCCCCTGGCCGAAGGATTGGACGAACAGACGATTCTCGACCTGGTGCGCGAAGGCCTGCGCGAGAACGCGGTCGAATTGGCGCTGCAGCCGATCGTCAGCTTGCCGCAGCGCAAGCGGCGCTTCTTCGAATGCTATTCGCGGGTGCGCACCAATGACGGCCGGATCATCGTGCCGGAGCAGTATCTCGAGGTCGCGGAGCGCCACGGCCTGGTGACTGCGATCGACAACCTGTTGCTGTTCCGCTGCATCCAGACCTTGCGGCGCCTCCGCAAGAGCAACGCCAATGTCGGCTTCTTCCTCAACATCTCGCCGCATACGCTGGCGGACCGCGGCTTCTTCCGCGATTTCATCCAGCTGATGTCGCAGAATATCGAGCTGGCACCGGCTCTGGTCTTCGAATTCCCGCAGCGCGCACTGCGCGAGGCCGACGAATCGCTGTGGCGCGATCTCGACCGGCTAGCGCAGATGGGCTTCCGCTTTTCCATGGACCAGGTCGGCGATCTCGATATCGACGCCGCGACCTTGTCGGGCCGGCACTTCCGCTTCCTGAAACTGGAGGCTGGCCGCGTGATGGAAGCGGCGCGCAGCGGCCTGCTCGGCAACGATCCGAAGCTGCTCAAGCGAACCCTCGATTCCTACGCCATCGACCTCGTCATCGAGCGCATCGAGACCGAGTCCATGCTACTGGAAGTGCTGGATTTGCACGTCGATTTCGGGCAAGGCTTCCTGTTCGGCGAGCCCAGGATCGCGAAGAGCGAGACCGCCGGCGCGCTCACCTGACAGAAGAACCCTGACCACGCATGAGTTTCCCGACACGAGTGATCCGCGGCCTCGGCGAAATCGCGGGCCGATACGATGCTTTCATCCTCGATCTTTGGGGCTGTCTGCATGACGGAGTAACGGTCTATCCCATGGCACTCGAGGCACTGAAGCAGCTGAAGTCTGCAGGCAAGCGTTCGATCATCCTCTCCAACGCGCCGCGCCGCGCCAGCGAGGTCAAGGCGCGCATCGGGGAGATGGGCATCACTCCGGACCTCTACGAGTTCCTGCACACCTCCGGCGAGGAGACCTGGCGCGAGCTGTCGCAGAACGAGATCGAGGTGCTGAAGGGCCGCGGCCGACGTCTCTATCCGATCATGCCCGCGCGTGACCGCGCCGTCATCGAGGGGGTGACCGCAACCTTGGTCGACGATCCGGCCGAGGCCGACTTCATCCTGGTGACCGGCACCGAAACGGGACAGGAGGAATTGAGCTCGTTCGATCCCGTGCTGGCACCCGCGGCCAAGCGCGGCATTCCGCTGGTCTGCGCCAATCCCGATCTGGTCGTGCATCGCGGCGGCGTGGAGGAGATCTGCGCCGGCTCCATTGCCCAGCGTTATGAAATGCTGGGCGGTGCGGTGATCTGGTTCGGCAAGCCTTATCCGGCAGTCTACCGGCGCATCCTCGCCGAATGCAGCCTTTCGTCCGATCACCTGCTGTGCATCGGCGATGCCTTGCGCACCGATGTGGCCGGCGGCAAGGCAATAGGCGCGGCCACCTTGTTCACCGTCGGTGGCATCCATCATCAGGAGCTGCTCGTAGACAACCAGATAGACCCGGCCCGCCTGGAGGCCCTGTGCCGCAGGCTGGGCCCAACACCGGATTTCGCGATCGCGCATCTGGGCTGGTAGCGATTGCGCCGATCGGGGGCGGAGCGATGAGCGCGGTATCGCAGACCTGGGAATGGAGGTTCCAGCATCCACCCGCGGCGATGTGGCCGCTGCTGGCCGACACCGCGCGCTTCAATGAGGCCGCGAGACTGCCCAAGCATCAAATCACCGAAATCCTTCAAGCCGACGGCTCGGTGCATTACCTCGCCGATGCGAAGATAGGCCCCTTCGGGATCAAGTGGCAGGAAAAGCCGGTTAATTGGGTGAGCGAGCAATGGTTCGAGCACACCCGCTATTTCCGCAACGGCCCGCTGAAGGTGTTGAGTGCCGAACTTCAGATCGAGCCCGAGGGGTCCGGCAGCCGTGCCCATTATTCGGTGACCATCGAGCCGGCGAACCTACTGGGCAAGCTGATGGTGGGCCGGATGCTTGCGTCCACCAAGGCGACCTTCGGTCGGCTGGCGGACGAAGCCGCCGCCTATGTCGCGGGGCAACGCAGCGAGCCTTTCCCCTACGCTGCGCCACAGGTAAGCGACGAGGTCAGGCAGCGGGTCGACCGCATGGTGGCGGAGATCGAGGCGACGCCCAACGGCCACGGTCTCGCGCGCCAGCTCGCTGACCACATCCTCAATGCTCAGGAGGTCGATCTTTGGCGTGTGCGGCCGCTAGCGCTCGCGCGCCTGTGGAACTGCCCGCCGCGCCATGCGATCGAGCTCTGCCTGCAGGCGGTGCGCGCCGGCCTGCTGCAATTGCGCTGGGATCTGCTGTGCCCGCGCTGCCGGGTGGCAAAGGGCTGGTCGGGTGGGCTCGATCACCTGCCGCAGGGAGCGCACTGTTCCTCCTGCAATATCGACTACGAGCGCGACTTCTCACGCAACGTGGAGGCCAGCTTTCACCCCGCGCCTTCCGTGCGCGTGCTGGAGAGCGGCGAATATTGCATGTGGGGCCCGATGTCGGTGCCGCACGTGAAGGCACAGGTCCTGTTGCAGCCGGGCGAGACGCGGGAGCTCAAGGCGACTCTGCCGTTCGGCCCCTATCGCTTCCGGACGCTCGAGCCTGGCCCGGAGGCCGACGTCGACTGGCGATCTGGCGGCCTCCCGGAACTGATCCTGGAGGACAAGCAAGTCGCCATCGGTGCGGCGGCGGCGCCGGGCCTGCTGCGCCTCACCAATCACGCACAGCGCCCGCTGATCGCCATCATCGAAGATCGCAGCTGGGTGGCCGATGCCTTGACCGCCGATCGCGTGACGGCGGTGCAGACCTTCCGCGACCTGTTCTCCGATGACGTGCTGCGGCCAGGCGATGAAGTGGCGGTCGGCCGCATCGCGCTGTTGTTCAGCGACCTCAAAGGCTCCACTGCGCTCTATCAATCGATCGGCGATGCCAGCGCCTATCACCTGGTGCGCGATCATTTCGCGTTCATGGCCAAGGTGATCCGCGAGCACGAGGGCGCGATCGTGAAAACCATCGGCGATGCGGTGATGGCGGCCTTCGTCTCGCCGGGGCAGGCGGTCGCGGCGGCCATCGACATCCAGCGCCGGGTCGCCGCGTTCAACCGCGAAAACCACATGGCAGGCGGCGCGGCCAGCCCGCCCATCGTCATCAAGCTCGGCGTCCACAGCGGCCCGACCATCGCCGTGACGCTGAATGACCGCCTCGACTACTTCGGCTCCACGGTCAACATGGCGGCCCGCCTGCAGGGCCAGAGCGAGGGCGGCGAGATCGTGCTATCGGCAGAAATCGCCGAGGATTCCGCCGTCGCGCCGCTCCTGGCGGACCTTCCAATGTTGCCTGATCAGGCCAACCTTAAAGGCTTCGGCCAGCCGATCAGGTTCTTTCGGCTCGGACCTTCGCTCTAAGGTATGTCCCACGGCCCTCCGCCGGCGCGGCACATCAAAAATTAACGCCTGCGGGCCAAAGCTGGTCGCGGGCGGAACGTTTGGTTCCTTCGGAGTTTCGCATGAATGCGTTAGCATCGGTTCGCGCAAGGAGGGCGACCGGTTTGGGGCTCAGCAACATCAGCCACGAAGCCGGCGAACGGGACTGGCGGTCCCGCTATCCCGAATTCTGCGCCCGGGCCAAGGGCACCAACGTCAACGACCGGACGCTGTTGGCGACCGACTATCTCAATCACGTCAATGAAATCATCATGCTCATGGAACTGGTGCCCGACGCTCCGGAATGCCTGGAGGATTGCCGCGTCTGGCAGCCGATGAGCTATGTCGAGCATTTCGAGGGCTCGTCGATCGCCGACCGCGACCTGGCCATCGAAGCCTATGCATTCTCTCCGCCGGAATTCCGCGCCACTTTCGACCGGCTCACCAATGAAATGCACCGGGTCATCGCCGGCGCCCTGGCCAGTCTGGAGGCGGCGATCACCCAGGGGGACGAAGAGCGCGCGCGCCGCGTGGTCGAGCTGGCGGTCGGCGCCCTCAAGACCATGGTAGACCAGGCCAGCTCCACCATTCATGGCGATGTCCAGATCATGGACCAGGCTGCCATCGATGGCCTCATGGACATGATGTAAGTCCCAAGCGAACCTATTGGCGTTCCTAGACTTCCAGTAATCCGGTCCGCTATAGTTGGAACTCGTTGCTGCACTGCGGAAGGTTCGCGCGTGGCCGATTTCAAGCATCATGAGCGGAAGGCTTGGGAAGCGCTTGCGTCCAAGGAGCTGAAGGGCGCCGATCCCGCCACCTTGACCTGGACGACGCCGGAAGGGATCGCGGTCAAACCACTCTACACGGCCGAGGATCTGGAAGGGCTTGAGGTGGCCGGCAGCCTGCCGGGCCTGCCGCCGTTCACCCGTGGCCCGCGCGCCACGATGTATGCCAATCGGCCGTGGACCATCCGGCAATATGCCGGCTTCTCCACTGCCGAGGAATCCAACGCCTTCTACCGCGACAATCTCCGGCGCGGCCAGATGGGGCTCTCCGTCGCCTTCGATCTCGCTACCCACCGCGGCTACGATTCCGATCATCCGCGCGTCGTCGGCGATGTCGGCAAGGCTGGCGTCGCGATCGACTCCGTCGAGGACATGAAGGTCCTGTTCGACGGCATCCCGCTCGACAAGATGAGCGTCTCCATGACCATGAACGGCGCCGTGCTGCCGGTGCTCGCGAGCTTTATCGTCGCGGGCGAGGAGCAGGGGGTGAAGCAGGCGCTGCTCTCCGGCACCATCCAGAACGACATCCTGAAAGAGTTCATGGTGCGGAACACCTATATCTATCCGCCCACGCCCTCGATGCGCATCGTCGCCGATATCATCGCCTACACGGCGCACCGCATGCCGAAGTTCAACTCGATCTCGATCTCCGGCTATCACATGCAGGAAGCCGGCGCGACCGCTGTGCAGGAGCTTGCCTTCACGTTGGCGGATGGCCTCGAGTATGTGCGCGCCGCCTTGTCGAAAGGGTTGAAGGTCGACGAATTCGCGCCGCGGCTGTCCTTCTTCTTCGCGATCGGCATGAATTTCTTCATGGAGATCGCGAAGCTGCGCGCCGCTCGCTATCTGTGGGCCAAGCTGATGAAGCAGTTCGATCCCAAGGACCTGCAATCCCTTGTGCTGCGTACGCATTGCCAGACTTCGGGCGTCTCGCTCACGGAGCATGACCCCTACAATAACGTCGTGCGCACCACGATCGAGGCGCTGGCGGCGGTGCTGGGCGGAACACAATCGCTCCATACCAACGCGCTCGACGAGGCCATGGCGCTGCCGACGCCGTTCTCCGCTTCGATCGCGCGCAACACCCAGCTCATCATCCAGGAAGAGAGCGGCGTGCCGCATGTGGTCGATCCGCTCGGCGGCAGCTACTACGTCGAGAGCCTGACCAATTCGCTGGTGGTGGAAGCCGAAAAGCTGATTGCCGAAGTGGAAGCGCTGGGCGGCATGACCAAGGCGGTCGAGTCCGGCATGCCCAAGCTGCGCATCGAGGAGGCGGCGGCCCGGCGCCAGGCGCGCATCGACCGCGGCGAAGACGTCATCGTCGGGGTGAACAAGTACCAGTCCGGCCAGCAGGCGGATGTCGACGTGTTGGCCATCGACAACACCAAGGTGCGCGAGCAGCAGATCGCGCGGCTCAACAAGGTCAGGGCGACGCGGGACGGCGCGAGAGTGGCCGCTGCACTCGATGCCTTGACCGAGGCCGCCGCCGGGAACAGCGGCAACCTGCTGGAGCTCTCCATCGCCGCGATGCGCGCGCGGGCGACGGTGGGCGAGGTGTCGGGCGCGCTGGAAAAGGTCTATTCGCGCCACAAGGCGGAAGTGCGGTCGATCTCCGGCGTCTACGGCGCCGCCTATCGCAACGATCCGGAGTTCCAGACCATCAAGAACGAGGTGCAGGCCTTCCTGACGGCGGAAGGACGGCGTCCGCGGATGCTGGTGGTCAAGCTGGGGCAGGACGGCCATGACCGGGGTGCCAAGATCATCGCGACCGCCTTCGCGGACATCGGCTTCGATGTGGATATCGGTCCGCTGTTCCAGACGCCGGATGAGGCGGCGCGCCAGGCGGTCGAGAACGACGTGCATGTGATCGGCGTTTCGAGCCAGGCGGCGGGGCACAAGACCCTGGTGCCGCAACTCATCGCGGCGCTGAAATCCGAGGGGGCCGGCGACATTGCCGTCGTCTGCGGCGGCGTCATTCCGGCCCAGGATTACGAGTTCTTGAAAAATGCCGGGGTGGCGGCAATCTTCGGCCCCGGCACCAACATACCAAAGGCGGCTGCGGAGATCCTCGGGTTGATCCGACGGCAACGAAAAGCCGCCTAGCATCGAATGGAGTGATCCGACCGGCGGGGGTAGGGGAGACGCCGCGCACGGATCACGAGGGAGGATTACATGACGATTTTGGGCCATCGGCGGATCTGGTCTGTTGCCGCCGGGGTAGCCACCGTGCTGTGGCTGATTGCTGTTGTCTGGTATGTGTTCGACTTCATCGGATTGGGATCGCTCGCGGGCATGTTGCCCCACGAGCTCGGCTTAATCGTCGCGGGCATCGCGACGCCGCTCCTGCTGGTGTGGATACTGGTCGCTTTCGCGGCGCGTGGCCAGGCGCTGAAGGAGCACACGGAGCTCCTGGCCAGCCGCCTTGCAGAGCTCACCTTCCCGGACCAGAGCGCGGAGCATCGCGTCAATTCCATCGCGGAATCACTGCGTCGCCAGGCGCTGGATCTGCGCCTGGCGACGGAAGAGGCCGCCACCGCGCTCGATGGCACGCGGGCCTTGTTCCGATCGCAAGCCAGCGACATCGACACGGCCGCCAAGGCCGCGCGCAGCCGCAACGAGGAGGTCGAAAGCACGCTGGCCGAACAGCGCCGCATCCTCGGCGAAATGATGGGCATGGTGGAGAAGCAGCGCGAAGGCCTGAGCCAGACCGGCAAGGACCAAGCCGCGGCCATGGAAGCAGCAGCGGAGGAAAGCGCGCGGCGCATCGCGGAGGTGCTGGAGAAAAAGCGCACGGAGATTGCTGGCGTCATCGACCGCATCCTGGATCATGGATCCAGCGTGCGCGACGCGGTGGAGACCCAGGCCGAGCGGTTGGGCGATCACATCGAGCAGGCGGCCGGCCGGTTCCGAGAACAGATGACCGCGCTCGCCGGCCGGATCGACGAGGCGACCGAAACCTCGCGCCACGAGACCCGCACCATGATCCAGGCGACGGAGTCCTCGCAGCGCGAATTCACCGCCCACACCGAAACGCTCGTCGCGCAGATCCGCGGCAGCGCCAAGCAGATGAGCCAGCAATTGACGCGCCTCGCCGATCAGGCGGTGGCGGCGGCCGAGAAGTGCGCGGCGGACAGCGCCGTGCTCGAACAAACGAGCCGCGCCCAGGTGGAGCGTCTCGGCGCAGCAGCCAACATCGCGGGCGAACAGTTCCGCCAGGCCTTCGATCAGGTGGCGGACAATGTCAATGCCTTGGCGCAATCGACCGCCGACCGCCTGGACGAGAAGCAGCAAGCCATGCACATGGCCCTCGACGGGCATGGCAAGCGGCTCGAAGTCGCCTTCGATCGTTTGTCCGCGGATATCGGGGGTGCGGTGCAGACTGCATCTGATCGCGTCGGCGAGCGTCAGCAGACCATGAGCGCCGCACTTGAGGATCACGGCAAGAAACTGGAAAGCGCGTTCGACCAGCTCGCGTCCAACGTGGCGGCCATGGCGCAATCCGCAGCCGATCGGCTGGACGAGCGTCAGAAATCGATCGGCACCGCGCTGGACGAGCACAGCAGGAAACTGGGCGAGGCGACCGTCGAAGCGGCCAAGGCCTTCGCAGGCAAGATCGAGGAATTCAAATCCGTCCTGGCCGGTGCGACAGATGCAGCAGGCCGGCAGACGACCGAGCTGCAGCAGCTGGTGGATCAGCAGAGCGGGCGCATGACATTGGCGGCCGATGCCGCCTCGCAGCGCTTTCGCACCCACATCGAAGGACACGAGGCGAAGCTCGATGAGCTCGCGCAGCTCGCGGCCAAGAAGGCTGATGAGCTCGCGGCGGCGATCGAGGCCCATGGCGCGGTGCTGGAAAGCGCGGCTGGCCGCGGCTCGGAGAAATTCGCCGAGTTGCTGCGCAGGGAAGCGTCCAAGATCGACGAGCACCTGTTCGAGGTGGAAAAGCGCAACAACAAGTTCGAGACCGTGATCGACAAGCAGTCGGAACGGATCGGCGGCATCATCGACAAGGCCGGCGAACGCATCACCGTGCACGTGTCCTCGCAGGAATCGAAGCTGGATGAGCTCGACAAGGCCGCAGCCGAACGCCTGGCCAACCTCGCCGAACTGATCACGCAGCAGCGCGATCAGCTGGTCGCGGCCGGCGAGCAGGCCGGCGATGCATTGCGCCAGCGCATGGCGCTGCACACCATGGCTCTGGGCGAGACCTGGCGCGAGCAGCACGGCAAGCTGGGCGAGCTGGTGCAGACGCTGGAGCAACGGACGAAGGATCTCGGCGAAGAGCTCGAGGCGCATGCCAAGCGCGCCAACCAGGTGGCGGCCGAAGGGGCTGACCGTTTCGGCGAACGGCTCACCGAGCACAGCGCGCGCATGCGCTCCCTGGAGCAGCAGGCTGCCGAGCATTGGCGCTCCGCCATCAGCAACTACGGCGATTCGATCGCGAGCGCGCTGCAGGAGATCGACCGCCGCGCCGCGGCGCTCGCCGATGCGGCGGCCGGGCAGAGCCGCTTGCTGTCCGAAGCGGCCGACCGCGCGGCGCAGAGCCTCCGCGGCCAGCTCGACGGCCATTCCCAGGCCCTGAGCGCCGTAGTGGACAGCCTGATCCGGCGCACTGGCGACCTCTCCAGCATGGCGCTGGCGCACGGCGACCGCTTGAACGAGGCGACCGATCAGGCCGGCGCGCGGCTGCGGGAGCAACTGGACCGTCACCTGCTTTCGGTGCGCATGGCGACGAATGAGCTCGAGCAGCGTTCGACGTCGCTCGAGCAATCCATGAGTGCGGCCAACACGCGGCTGCAGGAGATGGCGCAGCAGGCGGCGGCCTCGCTGCACAACCTGATGCGCGGGCAGTCGGACGAGTTCCTCAATGCCGCCGAGCAGATCGGCGCGCGCATCAAGGAGCTGCAGGTTGCGACCATCACTCAGCGCGACGAGCTGATCGCTGCGGCCAAGCAAGCCGGCGCGTATCTGGAATCCGCGCTCAAGCTGCAGGCACAGGAGATCGCCGCGACCGCCGCCGGCCTGGTGCAGCAGACCCACGGCCTCAGCGCCTCGGCCAAGGTACAGGCCGAGCTCACGGAGCAGGGCCTGGCCGACATTGTCGCCAGCTTCGAAGAGGCAGCACAGCGGCAGGCGGCGCATCTGAAGGACGTGGCCGCCCAGGCTGCGACGGAAGCGACCAAGAATCTCGGCACCGAGAGCGATAGCGTGAAGGCCTTGTTCCAGGACCTAGTGGATCGCGGCCGGCAATTGTCGGACGCCGCCAATTCACAGGCAGTGACCCTGGGCAAGGCGGCGGCACAGGCGGCCGATGTCGCCATCGCCATGCGCGATGCGCTCTCGAAGCAGGCGCAGGAGGCAAGCCGCGCCGGCCTGCAATTGACCGAGCGCGCCGCCGAGGCAAGCCGCGGTCTGCAGCGTCAGGTCGAGGATCTGGCAGGCTCGATCGAGACCTTGATCAATCGTCACGCCGCCGGCTTGAAAACCGCCGGCGCGGCGGCCGCCGAGCGCGCGATGGAGCTGGGGCAATCGCTGCAGCGGCAGAGCGACGATCTACAGGCCGCGCTCGCGAAGACCAATGCCGCCACGCTGGATATCCGCCAGAGCCTCAAAGCCCAGGTCGACGACGTCAGCAAGGTGGCGGAGCGGATCGCAGTCGAAGCACAGGCGATCGCCAATTCCTTCAAGAACGATGCGGCCACGCTGATCGAAGCCTCCGCCCGCGTCACCGATGGCGCCGGCACGCTCAACCAGACTCTGCGCAAGTCGATCGCCGACCTGGACACCGCAACGGCGACTGCTGCTGCCAAAACGACTGTCATCCGCGCGGAAGTGGAGGCGCAGTGCGAGACCTTGCGCCAGGCCGCGGCCGAAGGCGCGCGCCAGTCCGACCAGCTGGCGCAGCTCCATACGGGGCAGGCCGCACAGCTGGCTGGTGCCGCCGATGTCGCACGCCGGCGGCTCGAGGAAGTCGGGCAGAGCCTTGCGCAGCAGACCGAGAGCCTGACCGCCGTCATCGACCGTTCGCTGCTGAGGCAGAGCGATCTGAACGACTCCTTGACACAGCGCATGAGCCTGGTCGGTGAGGTTGCGAAGGATGGCGAAGCGCAGCTCACAACCCTGAACGAGTCGGTCGAGAACCTGGCTCAGACCTTGAAGAACGCGACCCTCGAAGGCGCCCGCCAGGCGCGGGACGTGGTGCAGAGCTTCCGCGACGGCGGCGAAGCCTTGACCCAGCTCGCCAAGCGCGCCGGAGGACAGCTGGAGGACCTCAAGGCCTCGGTGCAGGTGCAGCTGCAGGAACTCTCACAGCTCTCGCAGCAGGTCGTCAATCTCGGCCAATCGGTGCGTGGGCAGCTCCAGAACCAGATCTCGGAGTTCGCGGCCGCGGCCGCCGCCGCCAAGTCCAGCGCCGAGGCGGCCAAGGCGGAAGCAGCTGCTGCCAGCGACCTGTCCGGCAAGCACTCGGTGGTCCTGATCGATGCCGCGCAGAAGCTCAACAAGGAATTTCAAACCGCTTCGGTGACGCTGGAGGAGCGCGTTTCCGCCATGACACGGGTAGCGGAGCAGGCGATCCAGCGCGCTACGCTGGTCGCGCAAAGCTTCGACAAGCAGACCAACACCCTGCGCCTTTCTCTCGACACCGCGACCCAGCGCACCAGCGAGCTCGGCGCGCGCTTCCAGCTTCAGACCCAGGAGATCGCGAAGTCGACCCAGGCGGCGATGGATCGCCTGGATAAGCTGCGCCAGGCGACGGCGCTCACCACGCGCGATGCCTTCCTGAAGGTCGCGGCCGTGATGATCGACGAGCTCAACGGCCTCGCGCTCGATATGCACAACCTGCTCGATTCCGAAGTGCCGGAAGACGTGTGGAAGCGCTACCGCAACGGCGATCGTTCGATCTTCGCGCGGCGCCTGTTCAAGGCCAAGGATTCCTACGTCATTCCGGCAATCGAGCAGCGCTATCAGCGCGACGACAAGTTCCAGGACATGGTCGATCGCTATCTCACCAAGTTCGAGGACCTGCTGAAGCATTCCGCCTCGGCGGATCCCGAATCGGTCTTGAGCGCGACCTTCATCACCGCGGACGTGGGCAAGCTGTATCTCGTGATGTCAAGGAGCCTCGGCCGCGCGACGGAGCACTAAAGAAAGCGCAGAGATGCGCGCCGAATGATTGACCCGAACGAATACTACGCCGGCGGCCTAGCGGTCCGAACCTATGATCTCTTTGCCGGTGGTGGGCCGCTTACTGGCGACATCGATTTCTATCGCGCATGCGCGCGCCGCTTCGGCACGAACGTTCTGGAGCTCGGCGTCGGCACGGCGCGCATCGCGATTCCGCTGGCACAAAATGGCTGCAGCGTTACCGGCGTCGACCTTGCTCAGGCCATGCTCGACCTTGCGGCGAGAAAGATCGCCAGCTTGCCGCCCGCGACCGCCGCGCGCATCGATCTCGTGCGCGGGAACATGGGCGACTTCGATCTTGGAAAGCAGTTCGACTGGATCGTCATCGCGGCGCGCGCGTTCCAGCACTTGATCGAGCCGGCGACGCAACGCTCAGCCTTGCGCGCCATGCATCGGCACCTGAGACCAGGCGGTCATCTCGTCATCGACCTGTTCGATCCGCGTCTCGAGTTTTGCCTGCCTGAGGCGCCATTGCCGGAGCAGGCACGAGAGGTCTGGGACCCCGTCACTGGTTGTCGCATCCGGCGCACCATCATAGCGCGGAACAACGACCCCTTCCGCCAGCTGGTCAGCGAGCGGCTTCGCCTCGAGGCCATCGATGGGGCGGGCGCCGTTCTTGCCGCTGAGGAAACCTCTTGGGCGCTGCGTTGGACCTTGCGCCAGGAGATGGAATATCTTCTGGAGCTCTGCGGGTTTCGGGCAGTCGAGCAATTGTCCGATTTTGCCGCCTCTCAGCCCACCTACGGCAAAGAACAGATCTGGATCGCCCGAGCGGTTTGACCCCTCCAACCGAACCGGCTCGCCCGGCTTGAATGGGGCTTGGCGCATAAGCCCGTTGCCAATCATGCACTTTCAAACCCCCACCACCTGCCATACATAGAAGCGGAGAGCTGGGAGTTGGTCAGGACGATCCATGGCAATTGAGGAAAGTGCCGAGCGCGGCCAGGAACGCGTGGGGCAGTGGCAGGCGGTCAAGGACCTTATGCCCCATCTGTGGACGCGCATCGGCTGGGACCTGCGGGCGCGGGTCGGGGCGGCAGTGGCGTGCCTGATCGTCGCCAAGCTGGCCAATGTCTATGTCCCCATTCTGTTTAAGGCCATGGTGGATGCCCTGTCGCCGCATGTCGGGCAGCAGGCCGCCACCGCAACGACAGTGGCGATCGCTGTCCCCATCGGCCTGCTCATCGCCTACGGCGTGGCGCGGGTCGCGACCCAGCTCTTCTCCGAACTGCGCGACGGCATCTTCGCCCGCGTGGCACAGCGGGCGATCCGCAACGTCGCGCTGCAGACCTTCCGCCATTTGCATGCGCTGTCGCTGAAGTTCCACCTGGATCGGCAGACCGGCGGTCTCACCCGCGCCATCGAGCGCGGCGCCAAGGGCATTGAGTTCCTGCTGTTCTTCGTGCTGTTCAACGTGCTGCCGACGCTGATCGAGATCGCGATGGTCTGCGGCATCCTGTGGGTGCTCTACGACTGGCGCTTCGCGCTCGCGACGGCGGTCACCATTGGCGGCTATGTCTGGTACACGCTGGCAGTCACGGAGTGGCGCATCAAGTACCGCCGCGAGATGAACGAGTCGGACCAGAGCGCCAACACCAAGGCGGTCGACTCCCTGCTCAATTTCGAGACCGTCAAATACTTCAACAACGAGGAGCACGAGGCACGGCGCTACGATGTCGCGCTGCAGTCCTATGAGCGGGCGGCGGTCAAGTCGCGCACGTCGCTGGCCACGCTCAATGTCGGGCAGGCTTTCATCATCGCCATCGGCGTCACGGTCATGATGACCATGGCGGCCTACGGTGTCGTGGGCGGCACCATGACCATCGGCGATTTCGTGCTGGTCAATGCCTATCTCATCCAGCTCTATCTGCCGCTCAACTTCCTTGGCACGGTCTATCGCGAGATCCGGCAATCGCTGATCGACATGGAGGCAATGTTCGCCCTGCTGCGGGTCGATGTCGACGTTGAGGACAAGCCCGGCGCGCCGCCGGTACGCGTGAGTGCGGGCGAGATCGAGTTCGACAACGTGGTGTTCGGCTATGACCCGCGGCGGCCGATCTTGAAAGCCATCAGCTTCCGCGTTCCCTCCGGCAAGACACTCGCCATCGTCGGCCCGTCGGGGGCCGGAAAGTCGACCATCTCACGCCTGCTGTTCCGCTTCTATGACGTAACCTCGGGGCATATCCGGATTGACGGCCAGGACATCCGTGACGTGCAGCAGCAGAGCCTGCGCTCCAACATCGGGATCGTCCCGCAGGATACCGTGCTGTTCAATGACACGGTCGAATACAACATCGCCTATGGCAGGCCTGGCGCGAGCCAGGCCGAAATTGAACAGGCCGCCTGGATGGCGCAGATTTCCGGCTTCATCGAAAAGCTCCCGGACGGCTATCAGACGCGCGTCGGTGAGCGCGGCCTCAAGCTCTCCGGCGGAGAGAAGCAGCGCGTCGCGATCGCACGCACCATATTGAAATCCCCGCCGATCCTGCTGTTCGACGAGGCGACCTCCGCCCTCGACACGCAGACCGAACGGGAGATCCAGAGCAACCTCAAGGAGCTGTCGCGCAATCGCACGACTCTGGTCATCGCCCATCGTCTCAGCACCATCGTCGACGCGGATGAGATCATCGTGCTCTCCGACGGCCGCATCGCCGAGCGGGGCCGCCACGCTGAATTGCTGCAGCAGGACGGCATCTACGCCGCCATGTGGTGGCGTCAGCAGGAGGCTGCGGAACGCAAGCTGCGCGGCATCGACCAGGCGCTCGACATCGATGCCTCGCCACCCAAGGTTCCGCCAAAGATCCCGGCTGAGGCTGCGAAGTGACCGAACAGGAGCTCGCCGACAAGATAAGAGCGGGCGACCGCCGCGCCCTGGCGCGCGGCATTACCTTGGTGGAATCGCGGCGCGAGGATCACCGTCCGTCGGCGGAGAAGCTGCTAGATTTGCTGATGCCCAGGACCGGCAAGTCGATCCGTCTCGGCATCTCCGGCCCGCCCGGCGTCGGCAAATCCACCTTCATCGAGGCCTTCGGCCAGTATCTGATCGATGAGGGCCACAAGATCGCGGTGCTCGCCATCGATCCGTCCTCCAAGATCTCCGGCGGCTCGATCCTGGGCGACAAGACGCGCATGACGGAGCTCGCGAAGCGCAAGGAGGCATTCATCCGCCCCAGCCCCGCCGGCGAGACGCTCGGCGGCGTCGCGCGCCGCACGCGCGAGGCGATGCTGCTGTGCGAGGCGGCGGGCTTCGATGTCGTGATCGTGGAGACGGTCGGCGTCGGCCAGTCGGAAACCGCAGTTGCCGAGATGACCGACATGTTCCTGTTGTTGCTCAGCCCCGGCGGCGGCGACGACCTGCAGGGCGTGAAGCGCGGCGTGATGGAGCTGGCCGACCTGCTCATCGTCAACAAGGCGGACGGCGATCTCGCCGCCGCGGCCGAGCGGACGGCCTCCGACTATGCGCACGCGCTGCGCCTGATGCATGCCTTGCATGCGGACTGGCAGCCCAGCGTGGTCAAATGCTCGGCCCTCAAGAGCGAGGGCATGGTGGCGGTGTGGGATAAGGTCCAGGCCTTCCGCAAGGCGACTGCCAAGACCGGCGAGTTCGATACCCGCCGCAGCGAGCAGGCCAAGAACTGGCTGTGGCAGGAGGTCAATGACGGGCTGCTCGAGCGCCTGAAATCCGACCCGGACCTGGCGGACCGGTTGCTGCGGCTAGAGGCCAAGGTAACCCAGCGCAAGGCATCGCCAGCCGCGGCGGCGCGGTCGCTGCTTTCCAGCTTTTTCAAAGGCTTGGACGACTAGCGGCGGTTCCATACCCGCGGAATCACCTTGACGCCGCACCGCCCCTTCTCTAAAACCCGCGCGACCCGGCCGGCAGGTGACGCTTGTCCGGCCCCTTTGTTTTGAACGAAGTCGCTGAAGAAAAAGGATTTTTGCCATGGCCCGGCGTTGCGAGATCACCGGCAAGGGCGTGCAAACTGGCCATCACGTCAGCCACGCCAACAACAAGACGAAGCGGCGCTTCCTGCCGAACCTGCAGGTGACCTCCCTGCTGTCGGATGCGCTCGGCGAGTTGGTGAAGCTGCGCCTGACCGTGAATGCGATCCGCACCATCGAGCACAATGGCGGCCTCGACGCCTATCTGCTCTCGACCCCGGATGCCAAGCTGCCGGCTGAAGCCCGCCGCCTGAAGCGCCGGATCGAGAAGGCGGCCGAGCGCGCCGCCGCTTGATGCCGCCTCGCCGGCTGAAGCCGGCGCGCAAAGAGTTTGAGAAACCCGCGCGGCCTGGTCGGCTTCGCGGGTTTGTCATGGGTGGGTGACGCCGCGGGCCTGGACCCGAGGCCACCAGCCGTCGCACCGGGCTCCTCCCGGAGCGCGACGGCGCAACGCGCAACTTGAATGAGAACCTTTCGGCTCGCCCGGGCTGTCATCCCGGTCACCGAGGAAGGGAGCACAAGATGTTTGCCGAACTGGTGGCGGGCTTCAACGCCCTGCCGACCGAATCCATGCTCGTGATCGAGCTGGTCGTTGTCTTCAGCCTCATTCCCCTGATGCTGCGCCCGTTCGGCGCGGCGGGAATGTTCATCTTCGTCGCCGTCGGCATCATTGCCGCCAACGTGCAAGTGCTGAAGTCGGTGAGCTTCTACTTCTATGACGCCCCTATTCCGCTGGGCACAGTCGTGTTCTCCGCAACCTATATCGCGACCGATGTGCTGACCGAATATTACGGCCGGCCGG
Organism: Dongia deserti; assembly: GCF_003574735.1. Taxonomy (GTDB): domain Bacteria; phylum Pseudomonadota; class Alphaproteobacteria; order Dongiales; family Dongiaceae; genus Dongia_A; species Dongia_A deserti. The sequence continues at coordinate 470,592 of NZ_QORW01000001.1, read as the reverse complement.
TGGCGCGCAAGGCGGTGTGGCTTGGCTTCGCGGCCATGCTGCTGATGACGATCATGATGCTGCTTGTCATGGGCTATAAGCCGATGACGCCGGAGGTAGCGCACGAATCGGGCATGGACTGGGCGCTGCCCAATCACGATCACATCCTGGCGCTCTATCTGCCGCAGGCGACCTTGCTGATCGCGGGCTTGAGCTCTTACCTCATCAGCCAGTTCAACGACATCTTCCTGTTCCAGAAGATCCGGAAGTGGACCGGCCGCGGCCAGCTGTGGGTGCGCTCCTGCGGCTCGACCGCCGTGTCCGCGCTGATCGACAATACCGTGTTCTCGACCCTCGCCTGGATGGTGTTCCCCTGGCTGCTGGGCCAGCACGATCAGGTGGTGGATCTCGACACCCTCATCTTTAGCTTCATCCTTGGCACCTATTGGATCCGCCTAGCCATGGCGCTCCTGGAAGTGCCCACGATGTATGCCGCGCGCTGGTTCCTGCCGGAGGAGGATCGCCGTGCTTACGACGCGCGTGATGGCGGCCCAATGGTGGCGGCAGCAGCGTGAGCCTCACCTATCCCAACTTCGCGTTCGAGATCCTCGCCGAGGACCCGCAGGGCACGCGAGCCCGGCGGGGACGCTTGGTCACGCCCCATGGCGCCTTGGATACGCCCGCCTTCATCTTCTGCGCGACCAAGGCGGCGATGAAGGCGTGCTCGCCGGCTGCTTTGCGCGAGGAGAAGACGCAGATCATCCTCTCCAACACCTATCACCTGATGCTGCAGCCAGGCGCAGATCTGGTGGCGAAGATGGGCGGGCTGCATCGCTTCATGGGCTGGGACGGGCCGATGCTGACCGACTCCGGCGGCTTCCAGATCTTCAGCCTGGGCCACGGCTCTGTGGCGGACGAGATCAAGGGACGGCGCGACGTCGCGCGGCCCAAGACACTGCTGAAGATCAGCGAGAAGGGCGCTGCCTTCCGTTCCTACATCGACGGCAGCAAGCATCTGCTGACGCCAGAAAGCTCGATCGACATCCAGCGCCAGCTCGGCGCCGATCTCATCGTCACGTTCGATGAATGTACGCCGTACCATTCCGACCGCACCTATACCGAGCGCTCGCTGCGCCTCAGCAATCGCTGGGGCGACCGCTGCATTGCCGCGTTCGAGCGCGGCCATGACGGCCGCCAGGCGCTCTATGGCATCCTGCAGGGCGGCGTGTATCAGGACCTGCGCCACGAGGCCGCGGCCTACGTGAACGATCGGCCGTTCTTCGGCAATGCGGTCGGCGGCACGCTCGGCGGCACCAGCGCCGAGATGGACGAGGTGGTCGGCTTCGCGATGGAGCGGCTCAACCGCCATCGCCCGACGCATCTGCTGGGCATCGGCGGCTTCCGCGATGTCTTCGCCGGCATCGCGCAGGGCATCGACACCTTCGATTGCGTGACGCCGACGCGGATCGCGCGCCATGGTGCGGCCCTGATGCCGGCTGTCAAAGGCGAGCGCATTAACCTCAAGAACGCACGCTTCCGCGACGATGCCGCGCCGATCGACGAAGCTTGCGACTGCTATTGCTGCCGCAACTTCTCACGCGCCTACGTGCATCATCTGATCAAGGTGGAAGAGCTGCTCGGCATGCAGCTCCTGACTCAGCACAACATCGCCGTGATGAACCGCCTGATGCGCGAAGTGCAGGCGGCGATCCCGGAAGGGCGGTTGGCGGAGCTGCGAAAGCGCTGGGTCGCTGATCAGTGATCAGATGCCAGATGCCCGGGACCTGAGATCTGGCATCTGACGTCTGTCATCTATAGCCCCATCGACAGAGCCGATTTGCCCCGGCGCGGGCGCGTGTGCCAGGATCGTGACGGTTTTCTTACGACGTTCCTGCCGCTGGGCCGACCCCCGTGACACTTTCCCTCGAATGGACCTTGCTCGTCCTGCTGGCGGCCGTGATGCATGCCGCCTGGAATGTGCTGGTCAAGTTCGGCGACGATGCCCTGGTCAACATGACCCTGATCATGGGCATGGCGGGGCTGATCGCGCTCTTCTTCACGCCCTTCGTCTCCTTCCCCGATCCGGAAAGCTGGATCTTTCTCCTCGGGTCCCTGGTCACGCACATCGGCTATTACATTTTTCTGCTCTTCGGCTATCGCTATGGCGATCTGTCGCTGGTCTATCCGATCGCCCGCGGGTCGGCGCCGCTGCTGGTCGGCGCGACCTCCTGGATGTTCGTCGGCGAGGCGCTCTCGACCACCGAGATCCTGGGCGTGGCCGCCATCTCGGCGGGGATCTTCAGCTTGGCAATCGACCGCGCTACCGAGCGTGAGCACAAGTGGCGGCCGGTGATCTTCGGCCTGCTCACCGGCCTCACCATCATGGCCTACACCTTGTGCGACGGGCAGGGGGTGCGGGTCGCCGGCGACAAATACGGTTACATCGTCTGGCTGTTCGTGCTGGATGCGCCGGGCCTAGTACTGATCGCCTATTGGCGCCGCGGGCCGGTACTGTTCTCCCTGGTCGCGCGGCACTGGAAGGTCGGCGCGATCGGCGGCGCGCTGTCGATGGCGGCCTACGGCATCGCGATCTATGCCATGAGCCAGGCGTTCATGGCCCATGTGGCGGCACTGCGCGAGACCAGCGTGATCTTCGCCGCCATATTCAGTGCCGTCATCCTGAAAGAGCGCTTTCACCCGCGCCGCTACGCCGCCGTCGCGATGGTAGCGCTCGGCGCGGTGCTATTGCACTGACTACTCGGCGAACTTGACGCTCTTGATCTTGTCGCCCTGCTTCAGGGCGTGCATCGCCTCGAGCCCTTCGGTGATCTGGCCGAACACCGTGTGATTGCCGTCGAGATGCGGCTGCGGTTCGAGCACCAGGAAGAACTGCGAGCCGCCGGTGTCGCGGCCGCGATGCGCCATGGACAGCGCGCCTTCGACGTGCTTGTGCGGATTGCCTTTCAGCTCGCACGCGATTTCCCACCCCGGCCCGCCGGAGCCGGTGCCCTGCGGGCAGCCGCCTTGGGCGACGAAGCCGGGAATGACGCGATGGAACTTGAGCCCGTCATAGAATCCGTCCTTGGCGAGCGTGTAGAAGTTCGCGACGGTGTTGGGCGCCACATCCGGATAGAACTCGATCGTGATGTCGCCGCGGTCGGTCGACATCACCGCCTTGGTGAGGGTCTTCAACTTGTCCGGCGCGACGTCGTGGACCTTGAGACTGGCCATGATGATCTCCTTTGTCGATTGGGCCTTGGTAAAGATCCCTGCTGCCAGAGTCCAGGCGAGTCTAACGTCGGATCAGCGGGGTGAATTCGGCGATCAGATCGTGATAGAGTTGGCGCTTGAACGGGACGATCAGTCCTGGCAGCTCCTCGAGCTCGGCCCAGCGCCAGGAGGAGAATTCGGGATGCTCCGTCGCGATGTTGATGTCGCGGTCGGTCCCGAGGAAGCGAAAGACGAACCATTTCTGCCGCTGGCCGCGGAACCTGCCCTTCCATATCTGGGGAACGAGTTCCGCCGGCAGGTCGTAGGTGAACCAGTCGCGGCTCTCGCCGAGATAACGCGCACGGTCCGTGCCGACCTCTTCGTGCAGCTCGCGCCAGGCGGCCTGGAGCGGCTCCTCGCCCTTGTCGATGCCGCCTTGAGGCATCTGCCAGGCGGGACCAGGATTGTCGATGCGCTGCGCCACGAACACCCGGCCCCTCTGATTGACCAGCATGATGCCGACGCCCGGCCGATACGGCAGCTGCGCGATCTGCTCTGCGGTCAAAGTGGATGGCGGATTTTTCATTGAACTGCGATTCAAGGAGAAGCCAGCGCTCTACTCTCCAACCACGGCGCTGGCCGGCACAAGTGAAATTTCGTCGCGTCCCACCAACGCACGCTGCCAGGCGGGAAAGAGACTCGCAGCGCTGGAGGAATCGACGAGCCCCAGCGCGGCGCCTCGATGGCGGGCCAAGCCCATCACGGAATCGATTGCGCGGGCGATCTCCCTTTGCGTCTCCTCAGGCGCGATGACTTCGTCTGCCCCGACGGTCAGCGGTGCCGTCACCGGCAAACCGACGATGGCCAGCCCCGCCGCCTGCAGATGTTTGAGGATCGGCTGCAACGCCGCGCCGTCTGCCAGAAAGGCCTCGCTGCCTCTCATGACAACGCCGGCGATCATCGGCGCGCGCGCGAGCATTGCATCCAGCCGCTGCACGTTATCTTCGGGTTTTTGCTCTGGCGCGAGCGCATCCGCGCGTGCCGTCTCGCTCAGCGGCAGGTCCAGGAACACCTCGTGCCCATAGGCGCGGGCCGCGGCGATCCAATCCGCGAGCTCCGGCACATCGGGGTCGAAGCTCAGGCTGGCCTCCGGCGGCGCGCCGGTAATTGCCCGCACCGTATCTGTCCGGTTTCGTCCAAGCCCGGTGATGATCAGAGCGACTCGCCGCGCCTCGGGAGAGATCATGCTTGTTCGGCCGAAACGTTGCCATGCTGGCAAATCCTGGGCTCCTGTCGGCAGTGCATCGCTCGGATCGGGCGGATATTTGGCAAGCAGCTCGGCCGGCGACAGGTCTTCCTCGATCGCCACGTTGACTGTCATCTCCTTGGCGACCGGTGCCGCCGGCATGGACTGTAACGGCGGCGTGCTGCCGGACGCCACCGGCGCAGTCGCTGGCGCCGGGGGCACGCCTGCACCAGGCAGGGAGATGGTCGCTCTGCCGCCGGAACCAAGACCGCCGGTGAGAGCCAGATAGGCGACCGCACCGGCAATGCCGACGAGCAGCAGGCACACCACAAGAAAACCGGGGCCGCCGAACAGCCCGAATACGGACTGTGGCGACCCCGATGAACGCAAGGACAGGGTCCTTCTCGGACGTGCTACTTCGCTGCTTGCTTCTGCAGCAGCGTCAGGCCGCGCAGCAGATCGACCGCGCGTGCCAGCTGATAGTCTTCGGTGGGACGAGCGATCTGCTGCTTCTCCGAACCGACGAAGGGCTGCTTATCCTCCGGCTTGGCTTCTTTCGCGGCCGTGCCGTTGGCCGGCGCGGCGGGTTGTCCCTCGACACCTTGAGTCTCCGGCGGCACCTGCTCCGGCGTATTCTTCGGATCGTCTGGGTTCGACAAGGCGCCGCGCAGATCCGCCTCATGGGTGCCCCGCTCTGGTCCCAGGGCTTCGACCTTGGCCTGCTGGACTTCGATATCGGGCTCGATGCCCTTGGCCTGGATCGAGCGGCCAGACGGCGTGTAATAGCGCGCGGTGGTCAGGCGGATGGCGCCGTGATTGGGGATCGGAATGATGGATTGCACCGAGCCCTTGCCGAACGATTTGGTGCCCAGCACGATCGCGCGGCGCTGATCCTGCAATGCACCCGCAACGATCTCCGAGGCCGAGGCAGAGCCGCCATTGATCAGGACGACGATCGGCTTGCCTTCCATGAGGTCGCCGGATTCGGCGTTCCAACGCTGTGCTTCCTCGCTCCTGCGGCCGCGGGTGGAGACAATCTCCCCCTTAGCCAGGAAGTCGTCGCTGACCGCGATCGCCTGGTCGAGCAGGCCGCCCGGATTGTTGCGCAGGTCCAAGACGAGGCCCTGCAGATTGTTCTTGCTCGCGTCCTTAAGCTTGGTCAGCGCCTCCCTGAGGCCGCTGTCAGTCTTCTCGCTGAAGCTCGAAATGCGGACATAGCCGACATTGCCGTCTTCAAGCTCCCAACGCACCGACTTGACCGCGATCACGGCACGCTTCAGCGTTACCTCGAACGGATCCTGGTTGCCGCGAATGATCGTGAGGCGGATGGACGAGCCGACTTCGCCGCGCATCTTGTCCACCGCATCGTTCAGCGTCAGGCCCATGATCGGCTGACCGTCGAGCGCGGAGATGAGATCACCCGGTTGCAGCCCGGCCTCGGCCGCCGGCGTGCCATCCATCGGCGCCACAACCTTGATCAGGCCTTCTTCCATGGTGACTTCGATGCCAAGACCGCCGAACTCGCCTTTGGTCTGGACCTGCATGTCCCCGAAGTCTTTTTGATTGAGATAGCTCGAATGCGGATCGAGCGAGGTCAGCATACCGTTGACGGCGGCTTCGATCAGCTTCTGCTCGTCCGCTGGCTCGACGTAGTTATCGCGGATGCGCTCGAACACCTCGCCGAACAGATTGAGCTGCTCGTAGGTGCTGGGAGACGAAGCGGCCTGCGCCCGGACGCCGGCGGCATGGAACGCGACGCCGCCGATGGCAATACCGGCAGCCAGCGCGGTGGCGGCGAGGAGTGGGGTTCGGAACATTCGGTTAGCGACCTTCTGTGAAGTGCGAGACGTCTGCCTATTGTAGTCGGCAGTATCCTGGTCCGACCTTTCTGATCACTTAAACCAGGGGGCCGGGTCGAACGGTTGTCCGCTGCGACGCAGTTCGACATAAAGCTGGGGGCGCCCCTGCGTGGTTTCAATCATGGCACCCACAGGCTCGCCAGCCTTCAACCATTGTCCGACCACAACGTCAACATGGGCAAGGCCGGCCAGCACCGTATGATAGCCGCCGCGGTGCTCGATGATCAATATTTGCCCATAGGACCGGAATGGCCCTTCGAACACGATTTGACCATCGAATGGCGTGACCACCTGGGCCCCGGCACGGGTCGCGATGACCAGCCCCTTGCCCTCGCCGAAGGCATCCGTCCTTTGCCCAAATTTCGCCGCAATCTCCCCCCGCGCGGGCCGGATCAGGCCCCCCACCTGCTTGGGAAAGGCCGGCAGATCCGCTGGAGGCGGCTGCAGTCTTATGGCGGGGGCTGCCGGCCGTTCGACCGCCGCCACTTGCTCGCCGTTTTCGGCAGGTGCCTCGCCCTGTTCCTGCCGGGCCTGCTCGGCGGCCAACCGCTCGGCCTCCCTTTTGGCCGCTTCCTCTGCCTTTCTGGCGGCCTCGGCCGCTGCGGCCTGTTGCCGCGCCTCTTCCTCGGCGCGCGCGGCCTCCAGCCGGTCGAGCAGATCTTTCAGGCTCTTCGCCTGCTGCGCCAGCTGGGCCTGACGCTTCTTGGTCTCCTCGCTCTGTGCCAGGGTGGCTTCCTGGAGCTCGGCTTTTTGCTTGAGAAGGGCGGCCAGGTGCTGGTTCTCCTGCGCCAGCCGGTCGACCGAGGCGGCCAACTCCTCCTGACGTGCCGCGGTCACTTCGCGCAGCTCCCGGACCTTGGCCAGGTCGCTCTGCAGCTGCCGCGCCCGCTCATCAAGCGCCTTGGTCGCCGCCGCCATCAAGGTGGCGGCACGCGCCTCGTCGAGTGGCGTGCGGTCGGAGAAGAAGGCAGCCTGGGCGGGGCGCAGCGACAGCCGCTCCAGAGCCATCAGTGTTTGGCTGAGCTGCGCGCGCTTCTGCTCGAGGTCGGCGGCGCTCGCCTTTTCCCGCTCCGACAATTCTGCGAGCTCGTGCTCCAGCTCGGTCGCTTCGGACTCGGCATCCTGCACTTCGGCTGCGGACCGGATCAGCGATTGCTGCAGGCGTGTGACTTCCCGGGCGAGCTCGTCGGCCTTCTTCTTCAGCTCCGTCGCTTCGATCTTGCCCTGATTGATCTGCTCCTGGATCTGCCGCAGCTCCTCGGGCGATTGCGCCCAGGCCGTCACGACTCCCACCGGCAACAGTGCCAGGGGAAGCAGCCATCGCAGGAGCCGCAAATCAGGCAGTGGCACGGGCGCGCGTATCCTCACCGGGCGCAAGCAGCGACCGGCCCGTCATTGTGGCAGGCTTGGGCAAGCCCATCAGCTCCAACAATGTCGGTGCCACGTCCGCCAGCTTGCCGTCGATCACCCTGCGCCCAGGTGCTCCGACCACGATCACAGGCACACGGTTGAGCGTGTGAGCGGTGTGCGGCTCGCCGGTGGTGGGATCGGTCATCATCTCGGCATTGCCGTGGTCGGCGGTGATGAGGATCGCACCACCCTTAGCATCGATCGCGGCGCGCAGCCGGCCGAGACAGCGATCGACCGCTTCCACCGCCTTGACGGCCGCATCGAGATTGCCGGAGTGGCCGACCATGTCCGTGTTGGCGAAGTTGACGACGATGAGGTCGAACTTGTCCGATTCGATCGCTTCCACCAGCTTGTCGGTCACTTCGTAGGCCGACATCTCCGGCTTCAGATCGTAGGTCGCGACCTTGGGAGAGGGCACGAGGATGCGCTCCTCGCCTGCAAAGAGCCGCTCCTCCCCGCCGTTGAAGAAGAAGGTCACGTGCGCGTATTTCTCGGTCTCCGCGATACGCAGCTGCTTCAGGCCTGCCTTGGATGCGATCTCGCCCAATGTGTCGGTCAGCTCCATCGGTGGGAACAGGGCCGGCATGAACTTGGCGAGCGCTGTGGAATATTCGACCATGCCCAAGGTCGCGGCGAACTTCGCAATATGCTTGCGCTGGAAGCCATCAAACGTCGGGTCCACCAAAGCCGTCAGGATCTGCCGCGCACGGTCGGCGCGGAAGTTGCCCATCAGCACTCCGTCGCCGTCTTTGATCCCGTCGAACCCTTCGATCAGCGTCGGTTTGACGAATTCGTCGGTCTCCCCGCGAGCATAGGCTGCGTCGACCGCCGCGACGGCGTTCGGCGCGCGATAGGGCGCTTCGCCAAAGAGCGTGTTGTAAGCCAGCTCGACCCGTTCCCAGCGTTTGTCGCGGTCCATCGCGAAGTAGCGCCCGCCGATCGTTCCGAACCGCACGTTCACGAGACCCGACAGTGCCGCCGCGACTTCCGTGACGTAGTCCTTGGCGCTGCTGGGCGGCGTGTCGCGGCCGTCGAGGAACGCGTGCACCGCCACCGGCACACTGGCGGCGCTTAGGAGCTTCGCCAGCGCAATCAGATGCGTCTGATGCGAATGCACGCCCCCGGGCGAGAGCAGGCCCATCAGGTGACAGGTGCCGCCGCTCTGCTTCAGCTTGGCGATGAAGTCCTTGAGCCGCGGATTGGCTGCCAGCTCGCACTTGCTGATCGCCAGGTCGATGCGCGGCAGATCCTGCATCACCACTCGGCCGGCGCCCAGATTCATGTGGCCGACTTCGGAATTGCCCATCTGCCCTTCCGGCAGCCCGACATGCAGCTCCGAGGCGTCGATCAAGGCATGCGGGCACTCGCGCATCATGGCGTCCCAGGCCGGCGTGTCCGCTTGCTCGATGGCGTTGTTGTCGTGCTGAGGGCGATGCCCCCAGCCGTCGAGGATGCACAGGACCACCGGTTTGGGTCGCTTGTTGGGATTCGTCATCGTCTTCTAGTCGTCACTGTTGTTCCACATAGGCCGGGCCAATTCGCCTGAATGTGCTCGGCTCGCCAAAGAATTCCACCGGTGCCTTGGCAAGAAACGCCTGCCACTGTTCCGAAGTTGCGGTGATCCGGACATCGATACCGCTACCGTCCTGCTTGGTCGTGCCGGCCAGCGTTCCATCCTTTACCGCCTGAACAAGCTTTTCGTTCTCCATGGACCACACCGAAAGGTGATCAGTCCCCTCGAACTCATATTTGATAAACACATATCCGTCTTCCGTCTCGGAACTCATGACATTCAAATAATCGCCCGACGGCAACCGCGTGACATGTACGTCATAGGTCTCCACGTCGCCCAGCCCTTCGACACCATGGTCGGCCAGCGAAATCCGGAGCTTATCGTCCTCGGTGGCGAAGACGTGGGCAATCAGGTACTCGTCCTCCTCTTCCAGGATCCAGGAACCCCACAGCCGCGCATCGTTCTTCTCCGGGTCGGCGGCGGCGATCGGATGTTCCGATTCGGCCAGGCATCCTCCAACCACGGTAGCCGCCACCAGGGCCAGACTCGCCAGCAGGCGGCGCGTGTATTTCCCCCAAGCTCTCATTTTGCCCTCAGTCGCGGTGATAAGGATGCCCCGCCAGGATTTGTTGTGCGCGGTAGATTTGCTCCACAAGCATGGCACGCGCCAGCAGGTGGGGCCAAGTCATCTGGCCCAGGGATAGCACGAAGTTGGCCTGGTTGCGCAGTTCCGGCGCCAGTCCGTCCGCCCCGCCCAGCAAGAACAGGATTTCCGGCGCGCCCTGGTCCTCCCAAGCCTTGAGGCGGCTGGCGAAGTCCCGGCTGCCCAGGAGCTTGCCGCGCTCGTCGAGCGCAACGACCACTGGCCGGCCGCCCGTTTTCGCCGTGGCGCGGTCGATCGCCGCCTGCAGCAGGGCGCCCTCGCGTGCCTTCAGTTCGGCGCCCGAGAGTGGCCGCTTCTCCTCGACCTCTTCAATGGCGAGCGGCCAGTGCAAGCGCTTCTGATACTCCGCGATCAGCGCCGCTTCCGCACCGCTCCTGGCCCGGCCCACTGCCAAAATCCGCAGCTTCATGACAGTCTGGCCGAATTGCGAAGCGGGAGGGGAATCATGAAAAATGCGGTCGGAACGTGCCGTCGGGTGTGCCTGGTGGCGCTCTTGGGCTCTCTGCTGGCTGCGTGCGCGATCCAGCCGACGGTGCGCCGCCCGCCGGTCGACCCCGCTCTGGTCAAGGGCAATATCCTACGGTTGGCGAGCGCGGAATGGAATGCATTCGGTGGGCAGATTGTCTATCTCGAGGGCGGGCGCGAGCGGATCGATCCGGTCGGAGTCTGGGAGGATGAGCGGCGCGGCTCCCCGCGCGTTGCCGCCTATTGGCGCAGCGTGGACGAGAATTGGGCGGGCTATGATTGCGACAAGCCTTGGTCCGCCGCTTTCATCTCATGGCTGATGCTGGAGTCCGGCGTGCCGCCGGAATTGTTCAAGCCCAGCGGCCTGCATGCCGACTATCTCCGCTTGATCGCCACCAACGGCAGCGAGCCGACCGCGCGCTTTGTCTTGCGTGACGCCAGGCTGTTCAGCCCACGCGCCGGCGATCTCATCTGCGCCACCCGGGCCGGCGCCAGCATTGCGGCCTATAATGACATCCCTGACGGCACGCCGATGCATTGCGATCTCGTCGTCTTCAATGAAGGCGGCCGGCTGGAAAGCATCGGCGGCAATGTGCGCAACTCCGTCTCCAAGACCGTGCGTCAGGTCGGCCCTAACGGATTGCTGCCCATGATCGGCGACCGTCCCTGGGCACTGGTGGTGGAGCTTCGTTATCCCGATTAGGGCGCCCGACTAGCGCGCCTTGCCCTCGAGCAATGGCTTCTGCTCCTGGAACAAGGCCGCCAGTGCGTCCATGACGCGGCGCACCCGCGCCAGCTCGCGCAGGTCGCGATGCACCAGCAGCCATTGATCCGCCCACACCTCCTTGAGGATCGGACCAATGCGCCGCAACGCGGGGTCGGTATCGCCGAGATAGCAGGGCAGGACCGCGAGGCCCGCGCCGCCGCGCACCGCATCATGGAGCACCAGCCAGTTGTTCACGCGCATCGCCGGCTTCGCGCCTTCCAGAAGCTCAAGCATCCAGGTCTGGCCCGGCATGTAGGTATGATCCTCGTCGAAGCCGACCCATGGCATGCGGCGCAGCTTGTCGCGCGTATGGCTGACCGTCATGTCCGCATGCCCGTAAATCGCAAAAGCGGCGCGGCCCAGCTTCCGCGTTACCAGGCTGGCAAGGTCTGGCATCTGTTCGCGGATCAGCAGGTCGGCTTCCCGCCGCGACAGGTTGGCAAGCATGTGGTTGGCGCTGAGTTCGAACTCGACGCACTGCAGGTTGTCCCGCAGCCGCGGCAGGTGGATCGCGAGGAAGCCGGTCATTGCCTCGTGCGCGGAGATGCGCACCGTGCCATGAGCGGCGTCGGTGAGGCCCGCGCTGCGGCGGTGGATCGAATCGGCGGCGCGCTCCATCGCCTCGGCGTCGGCCATCAGCCCTTCGCCGGCCGCGGTCAGGACGTAGCGGTCGGGCAGGCGATCAAACAGCCGCGCGCCGATTGAATCCTCCAGCGCCTTCACTCGGCGCGCGACCGTCGGATGGCTTACGTCGAGTTGCTTGGCAACCGCCGTCAGCTTGCCGGCGCGGGCGAGAGTTAGAAAAACGTGCAAATCGTCCCACTTCATGGGGTGCTGTCCGAAATGTCAGGAGCCTACTGTTCAATAATTTACAGCAGATGCTCCGATTTGTCGAATGCAGAACATTGTTGTTCAGCCTACCGTGCTGGTCTGCGATGATCGAGGGGCTTTCCATCATGCATATAGAGCCGAGGCTTTGGACCTTCACGCGCGGCGTCAGACTGCGCATTCTATGGGCCGTTCTGGTCGGTCTCGCGGCCAGCGCGCTGGGCGTTGCGCGCCTCGGGCTGCTGGGCTGGCTGATCGGCGCGTTGTTCGCGGGGCAGAGTCTCGGACAGCTGCTGGTGCCGGTCGTCGCGATCGGCGTGGTGATGGTGCTGCGCGGCGTCTTCGAACATTGGCGTGCCATGATCGCGCACGAGACCGCATCGCGAGTCCAGGTCGTTCTGCGCCGGACAATCTATGAAAAGATCGCATCGCTGGGTCCTGGCACGGTTGGACGCCAGCGCTCCGGCGCGCTCACCTTGTCCCTGATCGACGGGGTGGAGCAGCTCGAGACCTACTTCGGCCAGTTCCTGCCTCAGTTCCTGATCTCTCTGCTCTCCCCGATCCTCATCTTCGCTGCGATCGCGTTCATCGACCTGCCGGTCGCCGGCGTAATGCTGGCATTCGCGCTCATCGCCTTGTTCGCGCCGGCGCTGTGGCACAAGTTCGACGTCGCGCGATCTTTGGATCGCCAGCGCGCCTATGCGACCTTCGCGGCCGAGTTTCTCGATTCTATTCAAGGACTCGCGACCCTGAAGGCGTTCGGGCAGAGCAAGTCCCGCGGCGATCACCTGGAACGCGAGGCCAAGGATTTGTTCCAGCGCACCATGTGGGTGCTGGCGACCAATGTGCTGGCGCGCGGCATCACCGACAGCGCCATCGCCTGCGGCGCGGCGGCTGCCCTGGCACTCGGCGCGTTCCGGGTCGAGGCCGGGGCGATGGACCTGTCGGCGCTGCTGGTCATCCTGATGCTGGGCATCGAGATCTTCCGCCCGATGCGGGAACTGCGCACGGTCCTGCATCAGGGCATGGTCGGCATGTCGGCGGCGCAGGGTCTCTATCAGATTCTCGACAGCCTGCCGTTGATAGAGGACGCGCCGGCCGCGCACTTGGCGCAGCCATTGGCGCCCAGCATCGCCTTCGAGCATGTGCAGTTCCGCTATCCCGGCACTAGGCGGCTGGTGCATGACGGGCTGGATTTCCAGGTCGCGCCCGGCGAGCGGATCGGCGTGGTCGGTGCCTCGGGCGGCGGCAAGTCCTCCATCGTGCGCCTGCTGCTGCGCTTCTACGATCCGGAACAGGGTGCCATCCGCATCGGCGGTCACGATCTGCGTCAGCTTTCGTTCCACCAGATCCGGGGCATGATCTCCGTCGTCAACCAGGATACGTTCCTGTTCCACGGCACGGTCGAAACCAACATCCGCATGGGCCGGCCCGACGCGACCGTGGACGAGATCCGCGCTGCGGCAACAGCCGCCAACATCCACGATTTCATTGTGGCGCTCCCCAACGGCTATGACACCGTGATCGGGGAGCGCGGTATCAAGCTTTCCGGCGGCCAGCGGCAGCGCATCGCAATCGCGCGAGCCATCCTGCGCGATTCCCCGATCCTGGTCCTCGACGAAGCGCTGTCGGCGGTCGATGCGGAGAACGAAGCCGTGATCCAGAGCGCGCTCGATCGCCTGATGCGCGGCCGCACGACGCTGATCTTTGCGCATCGCCTCTCCAGCGTGATCGATTGCGACCGCATCCTGGTGCTCTCGGACGGCAAGGTCGTCGAAGGCGGTCGCCATGAAAGCCTGATGAAGGCCGGCGGTATCTATGCCCAGTTGATGGCGGAGCAGGCGCGGGAGGCCGGCGGCAACGCCCTCGTCGATGCCGCCGCGCCAACATCGGCCGCAGCGGAAGTGATCGCCCACGTTCCCGATGCGAGCACCAAGCCCGTGACCGAAGGCATCATCAAGGCGGAGGGGCTGAACTGGCTGCAGCTCATTGCGGCCCTGATGAAGCTGGTGATGCGCTGGAAAGGCAGGCTGACCGCGACGTTCCTGTTCGGCGTCTTGCGGGTCGTTGCCTTCATCGGAGTCGGAATCCTGAGCGCACTGGTGGTGTTCGATCTGAAGCATGGCGAGCCCTATGGACAGTGGCTGTGGGCGCTGGCGGTGCTGGCGCCGCTCTCAGGCCTGCTCCACTGGCTGGAATCCTGGATTGCACACGACATGGCGTTCCGATTGCTGGCGGACATGCGGCTCGACGTGTTCCGCAAGCTCGATTCGCTGGCGCCCGCCTATCTGGTGCGCCGGCGCACCGGTGACCTGATGGCGCTGGCAACGCACGATATCGAGCTGGTGGAGTATTTCTTCGCCCATACGGTCGCGCCGGCTTTCGTTGCCATCCTGGTACCGGCCGTCGTGCTGGTGGTCCTAGGCATGTCGTCGCCTTGGCTGCCGCTGGCGCTGCTGCCGTTCCTGGCGGCGGTCGGGCTGTGCCCCTTCCTGCTGCGCGGCAAGGTCGATCGGCTCGGCTCGGAAGCACGCGAAGCGGCGGGCGAGCTGGGCGCGTTCGCGGTCGATTCGGTGCAGGGCCTGAGCGAGATCGTAGCGTTTCAGCAGGAGCAGGCGCGTGCCAGCCAGCTCGATGCGCTGTCGCAGCGCCATGTGCGGTTGCGGCTGCCGTTCTATCGCGAGCTGACTCTCCAGGGCAGCCTGCTCGAAGTCTTCACCGGCCTCGGCGGTCTGGCGATCGTGCTGGCCGGCGCGATCCTGATGCAGCACGGGCTGATCGATCCAGCCATCCTGCCGCTGCTCGCCCTACTGGCGATGGCGGCATTCCTGCCGGTGTCGGAGATCGCGCAGATCGGCCGCCAGCTCGCCGACACGCTGGGAGCGACTCGCCGGATCTACGCCCTGATGAACGAGCCCGTGCCGGTGCGCGATGGTGTTGGCGCTGCGACCCCGGACGGAAGCGCAGCATTGGCGGTGCGCGAGGTCGGCTTCGCTTATGCAGGACAGAACCGGCGTGCCCTCGATCAAGTGACGTTCGATATTCCCGCAGGCAAGACGGTGGCGCTGGTCGGCATGTCCGGTGCGGGCAAGACAACGCTGGCTCAACTTCTGATGCGCTTCTGGGACCCCGACCAGGGATCGATCACACTCAACGGAATCGATCTTCGCGACTACACGCTCGATGACCTGCGCAGCCGGATCGCACTGGTCGCGCAGGATACCTACCTGTTCAATGACACGCTGCGGCGGAACATCCTGATTGCCCGGCCGGACGCCAGCGAGTCGGAGTTGCAGGCCGCGATCCGCCACGCATCCCTGGAAGATCTCGTGGCGGCCCTGCCGGACGGGCTCGAGGCGATCGTCGGCGAACGCGGAATGAGTTTGTCGGGTGGCCAGCGCCAGCGCGTCGCCATCGCTCGTGCGTTCCTCAAGGATGCGCCGATCCTGATCCTGGATGAGGCCACCTCGCATCTGGACGCGCTGAACGAAGCGGCGGTACGGCACGCGCTCGATCTGCTTCAGACCGACCGGACCACCATCGTGATTGCCCATCGCCTCTCGACCATCCGCAATGCCGATGTGATCGTCGTCATGCAAGACGGTCGGGTGAAGGAGGTTGGGGATCACGAGAACTTGGTGCGGCGCGCGGGCCTCTACGCCCAGCTTGTATCGCGGCAATTCGCTTCGGCCTATTCGTCGGCCGCTCAGTGAAGCAAAAGCGCCAAGCTAGGCCTGCAGACGCGCGTCCGCATCGGCATCCTGGATCACGCGCTCGGCGGGCATGTGCAGTGTTACGCGCGTGCCGCGGCCGGGCTGGCTGTTGATCGCGATATCGCCGCCATGCAACTCCATCAGCTTCTTGCTGATGGCGAGGCCGAGGCCGCTGCCCCCGAAACGCCGGCTGATCGAGGCGTCCGCCTGGCGGAACGGCTGGAACAAGTCCCGGAGCACGTCTTCGGCGATGCCGATGCCGGTATCGCTGATGGCAATGTCGAGCTTGCGTTCCTTCGTCACTTCGGCGGCGACGGTCACTGCGCCGCCCTGCGGCGTGAACTTCACCGCATTGGACAGCAGGTTCAGCAGGATCTGCTTCAACGCGCGCTCGTCGGCACGCAGGGCGGGCAGCGGCCCCTTGTTCTCCACGATCAGGCGCACGCCGCCGTCCGCCGCCTTGGACGTGACCATGCGCACGCAGTCGTTGATCACAGAATCGACGGAGATCACCTCTTCCATCAGCTTCTGCTGGCCGGCCTCGATTCGCGACATATCGAGGATGTCGTTGATGAGCGCGAGCAAGAGCTTGCCGCTGCTGTTGATGTCGTTGGCGTAGTTGACGTAGCGCTCCGGAATCTTGCCGAACGCCTGATCGCAGATGAGCTGCGAGAAACCGATGACGGCATTGAGCGGCGTGCGCAGCTCATGGCTCATGTTGGCGAGGAACTGGGTCTTGGTGCGGTTGGCGATCTCGGCCGTGCGCTTGGCGGTCAACAGCTCGAGCTCGCGCTCGCGCTGCTCGGTCACGTCCTGGATAACGCCGATCTCGTAGAGGATGCGTCCTTGCGCGTCGCGCAGCCGCTCCGCCTCCATGTGCACGTGTGCGATCGACTGGTCCGGCCTGACGACGCGGAACTGCGCGTCATAGCGGTCCGTCGTGCGATTGACGAAGCCCTCGACAGCGGCAAGCGCGAAGGCCTGATCGTCGGGATGCACGAACTTGCGGACGAGATCGATCTCCTCGAGCGGTATGTCCTCCGGCCTCGCGCCCAGGATGTCGGCGAATTCGCTGGAAAGGTGCAGCCAGCCGCGGTCGGCCGACTGCGCGACGTCGCGGGGTTCCCATACCCAGTAGCCGACACGCGACAGACGGTGCGCATGGCGCAGCAGGGTTTCGTTGCGCGCGATCGCCCGCTCGTTGCGCTTGCGGTCGGTGATGTCTTGCACCACGCCGATCACCTGGCCGAGCGGGCCACGGTTGTTCACCACTTTTTCCGCGGAAACGCTGACATCGCGGATCTCGCCGTCGCTGCGCGCCAGGCGATACTCGAAGGTCCACGCCGTCTCGGTCGATGCCATGAAGGCGCGCCACTCATTGAGGATGCGGTCGCGATCCTCCGGATGGGCCATGGCAATGAGGGGGCTCGCATTGGCGGAATTGAGATCGGCGGCGGGCGCGCCCAGGATTTCCTCGGCATCGCCGGAGAAGACCAGGCGCTCGCCGCCCCCGCTGGAGGCCGCGATCGGGTCATAGGTCCAGTAGCACAGCTTTGCCAGGCGATGCGCGCGGCGCAGCTTGATCTCGCTCTCCCGCAGCATCGCGTCGGCCGCCATCTGCTGGGTCACGTCCTGCGACAGTCCGATCAGTTCCACCAGGGCGCCGCTCGCATCGACGCGCTTCTCGGCGAAGTCGCGAATATAGCGATAGCTGCCGTCGCGTTGCTTGAAACGGAAGGTGATCGCGAGGCGCTGCTCCCGGCCCTCATAGAACGAGCGATAGGCTTCGGTCATCTCGACCTGATCGTCGGGGTGAACGAAACGCTCGATGAACTCGGCGAGCGGCACGTCGATCTCGGCAAGGCTTTGACCGAAGACGACCTCGAGATTGGCGGAATAGATGAAGGTAGAGGTTGCCCAATCGCCAGTGGCCGATTCCGACTTTGCGGTCCAATAGCACATATGCGCAATCGACTGCGCGCGATCCATGATGGCGTTGTTGCGCGCGATCTCATCCTGCTGTGCGCGCTCTTCGGTGACATCGGTGCCGACGCTCAAAACCCAGTCGCGCCGTCCGGTCGCATCTGGCAAGTTGGTGGTGGACCATCGGATGAGGCGCCGCTCGCCCGCCCGGGTCAGCAGGTGGCATTCGTACAGTTCCGGGGCCGCAGCGCGGCGGGCGCGGCGCCGGGCGGCGGCGACCATCTCGCGTTCCTCGCGCGGCACCAGATGCATGAAGGGGTCGAGCGCGAGAATCTCGGTCTGCGGGTAGCCGAGCTTCTCGGCTTCGGCGTTGCAGCTGACCAGCCGTCCGGCTGCATCCTGGACGAACACCATGACGTCGGCGGAATCGAGCACGCGGGTCACGAAGTCGCGTTGCTGGCGCAACCGCGCCTGGCTCAACAGGATGCGACGACCGAGAATGACGGCGATGAAAGCGAGGCCAAGCCCAGCCGCCGCAATCACCCCCGATATGACGATGAGAGCAGGCCGAATACTGTCCGTCACCACCGATCGCGGCAGCGAGACCGCGACCACCAATGGAAAATCACCGACCCGCTGCAGATAGGCGAGACTTGCGGTTCCGTCGGCCGTGATCCAGCGATCCCGATCCCCCTCTGCGATCGGATTCGACGCGCCCGCACCGAGAAAGCTCTCACGCGCGACGCTGGCGCGGTCGGCATCGTCGATCATGAGGACGCCGTCGATCCGAAGCAGCGCCACATGGTGATCGGTGGTTGGGCGCACAACGCGGAAGCGCTCGGCCAGGACCGGCGCATCCACCACCAGGGTCACGGCCCCGGTCAGCGTGCCCTTGCCGGTGATGATCGGCCGGCTGATCGGAAATGCCCACTTATCGGTGCCAGCCAGCTTGAAGGGGGCGCCAATCGTCAGGCCCGCATCGGGATGAGCTCGGAAGTATTCGAATAGCGGACGGGGATCGAAACCCGTAATGGGCAGCGCGGTGGTGTCCCGCGTCACCATGCGCAACGTGCCTTCGTCGGTGCTCACGATGATGCTCTGCGCCGCAGGCAGGCCGGTCAGCCGCGGCTGCACCCGCTCCTGCAGGCGCGAACTGCCATAGGCGTCCAGTTTCTCGGAGCGGCCCAGCCAAGTACTGGCGAGCTGCAGGATGCTGTCGAGCCGATTCAGTTCCCAGGCGGTCTGCTCCGTCACCGCAAGGGCGAAGCGGCGCAGATTGGCCTGGCTATCGTCATACTGCGCGGCATAGAGCCGCCAGCTTGCCGCGCCGGCACCGATGGCCGCCAGTGCGAGCACGAAGACAACCAGAGCCGCGAGCGCTCGGCGAGTCTGCCGGCGCTCCGCATCATGAGTCTCGATGGGCCGGTCGCGTTCCGTCATCCGATCAGCGTGATCATCGCGCGCTTCTTGTTCCCCAGGGCGTTCGGCACGGGTGCCGTCCAAGGGAGGCTGGACGTCATTGTCGGCTCCGATGGTGGATAATTCGTTTACCAGCGGAGTCAGCAAGGAATTTCAATGCCCAGAATAGTTAATCCGGATTAAGACAAACAGCCGAGTGCCTGGGCGTGGACTGCGCCTCAACGTAGGCAGGGGTCGCCGGCAGGATCGGGAACATCATTCATCCATGCCTGGATCTGTCCGGCCCGGCGCGAGATGTAGCTGCTGGGCTTGCTGGCGGAGAAACGCCGGGGGTTGGGCAGCACCGCGGCCAGCAAGGCGGCCTCCCGGCGGGTCAGGTCCGCCGCCGGCTTGCGGAAATGGTGCCGCGCCGCTGCCTCCGCGCCATAAACGCCAGGCGCCCATTCCACCACATTGAGATAGACTTCGAGGATCCGCCGCTTGCCCCACATCACTTCAACCAGCAGCGTGAAATAGGGTTCGATCGCCTTGCGGGCATAACGGGTCAGCATAGTGTCGCCGGGCCACAGAAAGACGTTCTTGGCAGTCTGGTTGCTGATCGTGCTACCGCCGCGCAGACGGCCGGACTTCTCGTTATGGCGAAACGCCTTCTGGATGGCTGCGAAATCGAACCCCCAGTGCGCACAGTAGCCGCTGTCTTCGGCGGCGATGACGGCGCGCATGAGGTTGGGCGAGATGGCGTCGTAGGAGACCCAGTCCTTGGAGATCCAGTTACCCTCGAACAGGCGGATCACCATCAAGGGCGTCAGCGGCGGAGGCACGACACGATAGATCGCCGTCATGATGACACTCAGTCCGATGACGAGCACGATCACACGGCCAAGCCGCCGCAGACTCCGCCGCATCCAACCACCGGGCCGCTGGGCGCGTTTGGAGCGAAGCATGGGATCCACGGGATTGTCCATCGCGGCCTTGATACTGGCGTGCGCGGGCCCGGACAAGAGCAAGGGTTGCGGAACGAGGCGCGATCATCGAAGGATAGCGCCATGACCGATCCCGATCCGGAATTCCCGGCGACCGCGGTGCGCATCCTGCGTGGTGCGACTAGGCTCCTGGAGGGCCTGGGCTATGCGGCGATCGCCGAATACACTCTCGGCAACGGACGCCGCGCCGACATCCTCGCCATTGATGGGGCAGGGCAGGTGGCGATCGTGGAGATCAAATCGTCGCGCGCCGATTTCGCGGCCGACCGCAAGTGGCGCGACTATCTCGATTTCTGCGACCGGTTCTATTTCGCGGTGGCGCCGGACTTCCCGCTCGGCCTGCTGCCGGAGGAGGTCGGCCTCATCTGCGCCGATGCCCATGGCGGCTCGATCCGGCGCGAAGGGGTGCTTCAGCCCATCAATGCCAACCGCCGCCGCAGCCTCATCCTCGGCGTCGCCCTCACGGCCAGCCGCCGCCTCGCCCGGATCGCCGATCCGGAACTGCCCTGGTGATTGCTACTGGGCGGCTGCTATGTCCGCGAGCTGGGCGCGGCCGTCGCGGTTGTCGAGGTAGTTGACCAAGGCGGCCACGACCCTGCGGTCGTAGGCATGGCCGGCCTCCTTGAACAGGATCTCGATCGCGGAATCCATCGACATGCCCTGGCGGAAGGCGCGGTCGCTGATCATGCCGACCAGGGCATTGGCGACGGCGATGATGCGCGCGGTGATCAGGGTCTCCTCGCCTTTCAGACCGCGCGGCTGGCCGCTGCCGTCCCAGCGCTCCTGCGCTTGGCGCAACGTCTCGACCACCGGCCCATCGAACTCGATTTCCTGGATCATGTCGGCGCTGACCTGTACGGAATTGCGCAGCAGGCGCCGCTCTTCCTCCGTCAGATCACCGGTCTTGGCCAGCACCTCCGGCGGGATCATGATCTTGCCCAGATTGAGCAGGTTGGCGGCGATCTCGGCGGTATCGGTTTCGGTCTCCGTCAGGCCCATCTCGCGCGCCACTGCCCGCGCCACGCGGGCCACGCGCGTCGAATGATTGGCGGCGAAGGGGTCGCGCCGGTCGACCACGCCGACCAGGGTCTTGACCAGGTTCTGCAGCGTGCGCGCGCGCTTCTCGCGCTCCGTCACCACGTCGGTGATGTCGTGCTCGACCGTCAGCACGCCAGCGGTCGCACCCGAACGCTCCTTGAGCGGGATGTGCTCCGACTGCAGCACCTTGCGGTCCCCCTCGGTCTCGAGCCGCGCGACATTGTTGATGGCGGCGCCGGCCTTCAGCGCCTGTTCGTTGAGCTCGAGGTAGCGCTTGGCGCTGGCTGGGCCGAGCACGGCGGCGATGTCCTTGTTCAACATCTCACCCGGTGTAATTCCCGTCGCCTTGCTGGCCTGGGCATTGGCGAAACGATAGCGGTGCTGATTGTCGAGGATGAAGATGCTGGTCGGCTGGCTATCGGTGACCAGCTGCAGCAGGTCTTTTTGCGCTTCATATTGATGGGCGAGCAACTGGGCGCGGGATGCCGCCTCCGATGCGCGGCGCGAAGAGCCGTGACGCCACACCGCGATGATGGCAACGGCGATCACCAGCAGTGCAAGGCCGAGCATCACCGTCAGGGCGCGGAACCGGTTGTCGGCCGCGCCCAGGGCTTCTTCATATTCGACCGTGTGCATCAGTACCCAGGGCGCGCCGCTGATCGCGCGCGCGGCCACCAGAACACGGCGTCCGGAATAGTCTCTATTGCCGGCTGCGAAGCCGTTGCCGACCGTCACCGCATAGGCCGCATCAAGATCGGGAGTCGACAATTCCATGGTGAGGCCCAGCGGCTCGGCCGTCTCGCCCGGGCGCCGGACCGGAGAAAGATAGGCAACTTTGTCTCCGACCTTGGTCAGCAGGACAGTGGTTGCGGTCCGCGTGGTATCGCCCGGCTGGCGCAACAGAGGATAGAGCGCTCGTGCTACGCGCTTGACGCCGACAATCCGGCCGATCTGGGCGCTGGTCGCCTGATCGGACTGGACCGCGAACAATGGCACCACGAACGTCATGGTCGCTTCCCCGCGCGAATCGACGGTCAGCGGGCCGGTCGCGGAAGCGCCCGGCGCAACTGCGGTCACGAAGTCTCTCAGCGCGCCGTCGAACGGCGGCGCATCGGGCGAGGCCGCCACCACCGCGCCATCATTGTTGATGATCAGGATGCCACCGGTACCGATTCGCGTTTGGTTGAAATTGGGCTGCGTATCCTGGTCGGCTTCGCCGAACCCGCCGCGCATCGCCGCGACCAGCAGCAGATTGCGCAGATACTGGCGGAACCCTTCGACTTGCTCCCGCTGTTCCGGATCGTTACTGAACTCGTCGATCGATCCGACATAGAGCTGCACCGACTCGTTGTCGGCAAGCGCATTGAGGTCGGCGAGGTTGCCGGCCAGCCAGCGATTGACTTCGGCGGCGCGGCTGTCGGCGACGATGCCGAGGCGCACTTGCCACTGGGTCAGTTCGCGTTCGCGCTCCTCGTCCACGAAGCGGTTGATCGCCCAGATCCCGACCACCCCGAGCACGATCAGGATGATTGCGGGAAACAGGATCTTGAGATCGAAACCGCGCCTTGGAGCGCCGGACTCGAACATGCCAGCGGCGGATTCCCCCCTTGCACCCCCATTTGCCGTCGATTGCGCGGGGGACGGCCCCTGGTCCACCAATGCTCGCTCCTCGGTCTTCTGTTTGAACAGGTTGCGACGATCTCCTACAACCTAACATGATCTTGGGACCGGGCCAATTAACGGCTTATTAATCGTAACGGCTGAGTTTGACGGCGGCAAAAAAAGCGGCGCACCGGCGCCGAAGGTACCCAGGCATGGAACGAAGGCGACGCTCAATTTCCGCCGCGCAATGGCTAGGCCGCATGATGGCCGCCGCCGGGCTGCTGTTCATGGTCGTCAGCGCCGCGCCGGCCGAGGCGCGCAAATATCCCAAGATCTTCGGCTCGATCGAGCTGTTCTCCGCCAAGACCACGCGCTTCCCCAAATGGCTCGGCATGCTCGACCGATTCCAGGGCGGCACCAAGCTGTGTGAAAGCGCCACCTGCACCACCAAGGGCTGGAAGGAGTTCATCACCGACTTGCAGGGCAAGGATCTGGCGACGCAGCTCAGGGAAGTGAATCGCGCGTTCAACGGCCACCGCTACATCCTCGACATCAACAATTGGGGCGAAGAGGATTATTGGGCCACGCCCTACCAGTTCCTGAAGAAGCACGGCGATTGCGAAGACTATGCGATCTCCAAATACTTCACGTTGAAGGCCCTCGGTGTCCCGATCGAGGACATGCGCGTCGTTGCCCTGCGGGACCTCAACCTCAATCTCGGCCATGCCGTTCTGGTGGTTTATGTCGGCGACCAGCCGATGATGCTGGACAACCAGATCGCCTCGGTGGTGCCCGCGAACTCGGTCAAGCACTACAACCCGGTCTTTTCCATCAACGAAGCAGGCTGGTGGCTGCACCGGCGGTGAGCGCGCCGAAGGCAGTCTCGATTTTCCCAGACCGACACCGTCACGTGAGCATCGGCTCGCCGAATCTTAGCAGTTCATTTACCATGACGCTCGCAAGCTGAGGCTCGGGGTGCCGTCAGCCGCGCTCCATGGCGGGCCGGATGAATGACTGGAACAAAGACGCGCGCGTATTGACCTACGAGGAACTGCTCCTCGATTTTGCCACGCGTCTGGATCGCCATCGCGCCGGACGCGTGGCGTGCGAGCTTCATCTCAGCCTGCTCCGGCCCTACCATCAGCAGCCGCATCATCTGCGCATCGTCCGCAGGACGCTGGAACCGCTCGCACGCAGGTACGACGCCGGCATCTACGAGCTGCACAACAGGAACCTGATCATCCTGACCAAGGGCGCAGCGGCGACGGACATCGAGCCTTACGTGAGCCAGGTCCGCGCCCTGTTCTCCGAGGACCCGTTGTTCCTTGGCGCGGACGACTCACGGTTCTGCAGCTGGTACGGGCTGGAGCGCGACTATGACGCGTTGCTGATGCGTGCCCGGCAATTGAACGAGGACCGCAAGGCCGCGCAGGAAACCGGCGGAGCGCAGGACGCGATGAACCGCCTTGTCGGCGGGACGGCGATCCGTCCCACTCATCTGGAGCAGATCGAGCGTGCCATCGAGCATGCCGATCTCGCCAACATCCTGCGCCGGCAGGATGTCTGCGCGGTGATACCCGGCATGCGGCCGGAGCCGATGTTCCACGAGCTCTATTTCTCGATGTACTACCTGGCGCAGACCTTGCTGCCTGGCCACAACGTGACGTCGGACGATTTCCTGTTTCGCCATCTGACGCGGGTACTGGACCGACGCATGCTGTCCCTGATGACTCAACGTGAACTATTCCCGATGCTGCGCACGGCCGCGCTCAATCTCAATGTCCGCACCGTCCTTTCGGCGGAGTTCATGGAGTTCGACAAGGCGACCAACATCAAGGATCGCGGCTCGCTGGCGATCGAGCTGCCGGCGCTCGACATCATGAACGAGCCAAACGAGTACCTGTTCGCCCGCGACTTCCTGAAAGAGCGCGGCTACAAGATCGTGCTCGACGGCGTGAAGTACCTGAACCTGCCGCTGATCGACCGCGAGTGGCTTGGCTTTGACTTCGTCAAGGTCACCTGGACGCCCAGCCTGCTCGATGATGCCGCCGGCCAGCGCGGCGAAGCCCTCAAGGCATCGATCGCGAAGATCGGCCGCGATCGCGTTGTGCTCTGCCGCGTCGACAGCGAGGATGGCTTGAAAGCCGGCGAGGCGCTCGGTGTCACGCTATATCAGGGCCGGCTGATCGACGCGATGAACGCGGTGAAGCTGAAGAGCCCGGCTGCCGGCGCTGCGTCATAGAGTCGGCTACGTGACATCATCGCACGTATACACCGGTGTCACCCCGGACTTGTTCCGAGGTCCATCGTCCAACTGCTCGTGCGACTGCGGAATGGAACCCGGCTCGCGCTTCGCTTGGCCGGGATGGCATGAAGAGGTAGGCGTGAGTTCCTGCCTTTACCCCCGCGGCGCGTACTTCGCGAGGATGCGCTGGAGGGTGCGGCGGTGCATGCGGAGCCGCCGTGCGGTCTCCGAGACGTTGCGGTCGCACTGTTCGAACACGCGCTGGATATGCTCCCAACGCACGCGGTCTGCCGTCATCGGCTGTTCTGGTGGCGGTGGCAATGCGGTCTTGTCCTCGAGCAGCGCCGCTTCCACCTGGTCGGCATCGGCGGGCTTGGGCAGGTAATCGGCCGCACCGTGCTTGATGGCCGCGACCGCGGTCGCGATGTTGCCGTAGCCGGTCAGCATCACCACGCGGCAGTCCGGATTGACGCTGCGGATCTCGCTCACGATGTCGAGGCCGCTACCGTCATTGAGCCGCAGATCGACCACCGCATAGTTCGGTGCCTCGGCCTTGGCTACGGCGATGCCGTCCGCGACGCTCTCCGCTTGGTGCACGGTGAAGCCGCGCTTTTCCATGGCAAGCGCCAGCCGCTGCCGATAGACGGTGTCGTCATCGACGATCAACAGGGATTTCGACTTGTCATTCATCCTAGAACGCTCCTTGGCCAGGATACGCGCGCTTCGGCGCCGCCATACTGGTTGTTGCTGAAACCAACGGTACCGCCCGTCCGTTCGATCAAATTCTGCGCGATGAAGATGCCAAGGCCCATATGATCGCCCTGGCGTTGGGCTTGGTCCAGCCCCTCGCCGCTGCTGCTTGATAGATACGGATCGCCCAGCCGCCGCAACACATCGGGCGGGAATCCGGGCCCGTCGTCGGTGATCGTGATGGTGATCTCCGCGCGGGTCCAGGCGATCATCACCTTCACCTCCTCACCCGCGAACTCGATGGCGTTCTGCAGCAGGTTGCCGAGGCCATGCATGATCTCCGGCCGGCGCGGCATGACGGGATCGCGCGGCTCCGCGGGGTCCGGCGAGAACTCGATGCGCAGCGCCACGTGCGGCCGCGCGTGGGGCGCCGCGGCCAGCTCCACCAGCAACCCGGCAGGCAGGACATTGAAGTGGTCCTTGCTCTGGTCCGGCTTGCGCGACAGCTCGGCCAGGATCTCGCGGCAGCGTTCGCTCTGGCTGACCAGCAGATCGGCATCGGCGCGGTGCTCCGAATCCGTCGGCAGATCGCGCGCCAGCTCCTTCGCGACCAGCGAGATCGTGCCGAGCGGAGATCCCAGTTCATGCGCTGCCGCTGCCGCTAGCGCGCCGAGGGAGGAGACGCGCTGCTCGCGATCGAGCGCCGCCTGTGCCGCCGCCAGCGCATCGGACAGGCGCCGCGATTCCTGCGCCACGCGATAGACGTAGAAGGTGAGGAAGAGCACGGCGAAGATCAGTGCGATCGCGTAACCCGCAACGAAAATGTCCGGGATCTCGAACGCGCCTTCGGGCCAGGGCAGGGGCTCGTGCCGGATCGCGAGCAGCACAATGCAGGCGATGGCGAGGCCCGCAAGGCTGAGGGTGCTGCGGTTGGACAGCGCCGCGGCCGAAACCGTGACCGGCGCCAGGATCAGTACCGAGAACGGATTGTTGAGCCCGCCGGTGAGGTAGAGCAGGACCGCGAGCTGCAGGATGTCGAAGGCGAAATAGAGTGCCGATTCGCGGTCGGTCAGTCGCTCCGATTGCGGGCGCCGCACTTGCGTCGCCAGCGTGACCGCCGCTAGCGCCGCTACCGCCGCGCCCGCCCACGCGATCTCCATCGGGAAGCCCAGCACATAGTGCACCACCAGCAGCGTCAGCGCCTGCCCCGCCACCGCGATCCAACGAATGATCAGGATGGTGCGCAGCCGCACGCGGCCGATCGTGCGGCGTGGCGTGCGAACGCGCGAGGAAAGGCCGGTCGAAGGGCTCTCTGCGGTCAAATGGCTCATGAGCGGGACTATCGCCGCCGCGGTGCGTTCATGGCAAGCACGCTAGCCCACCGCACCACCGGTAGAGCGGCATTTTGCCGCGTCTTTCAAGCGCTTAGGCGTCGATCCGGCCAGTAAGCGCGCGGCGCAGCCGGGCCGGCGTGAGGCCCGGCGCCTCGATCCGTACCGCGCCGGCGATCCGCCCCAGGCGGTGGACGGCGTTGCGCAAGCTGTCATCGGGCACCTTCTTGTTGAGATCCAGCCCGACAATACGCCAAACGTCGCCGTCTTTCTTGATATCGATCAATCCGGCCACCTCGTTCCGATACAGGATCGGCATGGCGAAATAGAAGCGCCGCTGGTCCTGCGGCGTATAGGCCTCGAACTTGTAGGCAAAGCCGAACAGCTCGGTCAGCCGCCGGCGGTTGAACAGCAGATTGTCCAGCGGTGGGATGATGCGCACCGCGTCGTCGGCCTCGTGAACGGGCTGCGCCAGATTCTCCGCCAGGGCATAGAGCGGCTCGCCATTAGCCGTGCGCGCGAACGGCGCCTCGACCAGCACGCCTTGCTGGATCGCGCGATCGACCGCCTTGCGCGCCACCGGGAGCCAGCCCTCGCGCCAAGTCCCGATATGATGTGCCGTCCGCTCGGTCAGCTGCCGATGAGTCGCGAGCTTCAGGACCGATGCGGCGGAGCGTACGAAGAACGCCAGCTCTTGGCGGCGCGTCGGGCGGTGCTTGGTCAGCAGCTCCGGCGCGACCTTCTCCGTCAGGTCGAACTGGCGGTGGAAATGCTTGGTGCGGCCGGCAATCTGCACCTCGCCCAGATAGAACAGGTAATCGAGCGCCCGGGTGGTCAGCTTGATGGTGTTGAACCCGCCGGGCACCCGCTCGCTGTCGAGATCGGCGGGAGAGATCGGCCCCTCCTCGCGCATGCGCTTCTTGAGGCGCCGCATGATCGGGCGCAGCTCGCGCAGCCGCTCGGTATTGGTGATGGTCCGGCCGAAATCCTTCACGAACCAGGGCAGCCAGTCGCGCCGCGTGGCGAATTGCGGGTAGTGCGTCTCCAGCATCCCGCGGTCGCGATAGAACAGCTTGTAGAGCGCGTCGACCGGTGCATCCGTGCGCGCGGCCCAGGCGATCTCATGATTGCGGAGGCC
Organism: Dongia deserti; assembly: GCF_003574735.1. GTDB lineage: Bacteria > Pseudomonadota > Alphaproteobacteria > Dongiales > Dongiaceae > Dongia_A > Dongia_A deserti. The sequence continues at coordinate 442,570 of NZ_QORW01000001.1, read as the reverse complement.
GTTCACCCGGATCGAATCGATCTGGATCATGCCGAGCGTTCTGGCTTCTTCCGCCGCACGCTCGGCCGGCCACAGCGGCCCGGACAGACCGAGGCGCGCCAGGATGAAGGCACGCGCAGCCCCCGGATCGTTGGAACTGGGATTGCTGGATGAGTCGGGCTCTCTCACGGAGATGGTCGCCAGATGGTTATTCCTTGTTGCTGACTCCGGCCTCGGCGAAGGTTGCCATGCCCGCGTGGCACAGGGCGGCGGCACGCACGATCGGAATCGCCAACGCTGCCCCCGACCCCTCACCCAGCCGCATGCCCAAATCTAGCAGCGGCTTCTTGCCAATTTCCGTCAGCAGCCGCCGGTGGCCGGGCTCCGCCGAGCAGTGAGCGACCAGGCAGTGATCGAGCGCGCCCGGATGCGATTTCAGCAGGATGCAGGCCGCCACGGTGCTGGCGAACCCGTCCAGCAGCACCGGCACCCGCGCCATGCGCGCTGCCATCACCGCGCCGACGATGGCGGCGAGTTCATGCCCGCCGAGGCAGCGCATGATCTCGAATCCATCGGTGAACTTGGCGCGGTGCAGAGCGAGCCCTTCATCGATCACTTCCGCCTTGCGTTTCAGCTGCGCGCCTTGCACGCCGGTGCCGGGTCCCGCCCAGTCGGAGCCGGTGCCGCCAAACAGTGCTGCGGCGATGGCCGCAGCGCTGGTGGTGTTGGCAATGCCCATCTCGCCGACGCAGAGCAGGTCAACGCCGGGCTCGACGCACATCATGCCGTAGGCCATGGCGCGCGCCCCTTCCTCTTCGCTCAGCGCCGGCGCGCGCGTGAAATCCTTGGTCGGCTGATCCAGGCACATCTCATAGACGCGCAGGTCGGCGTCGGCGTTCTTGCACAGCTGGTTGATCGCGGCACCGCCAGCCTGGAAGTTCAGCACCATCTGCTGTGTGACTTCCCTGGGATAGGCGGAGACGCCGCGGTCCGCGATGCCGTGGTTGCCGGCGTACACGGCAACGCGCGGATGATTGACGGCAGCCGGATGCCTGCCCTGCCAGGTGGCGAGCCAGCTCGCGATCTCTTCCAGCCGGGCGAGCGCGCCGGTCGGCTTGGTCAGCTGCGTCTCGCGCTCGGCGGCCCGGGTCGCCGAGTCCAGGTCGGGGCCAGGGAATTCCGCCAGGATGCGGCGAAGTTCGGCGAAGCTGGCAGCGGATTGGGTATCCAAGATTGGCTCCTGATGGGCGTTTCGTTAAGACTCTGGCTCTAAGTCTTAGTAAGGGAAAGCTTGCGGCCGCTGTTCTGCACCTGCATATGGGGTCCTGGCAATCGGGACAGCGATCGATTGAACAACAAAGAGATGGACGACCAACCCAGACCCTTCCAGCCAGCTGACCAGAGCGCGAGCAGGCCCAGCTGGCATCCCGGCCAATGGTGGCGGGAGATCCGCCTGGCCATCGGCTTTTTCACCCGCCTGCCGCTCAAGTCTCCGGCCGGCCGCGCGGCCGAGGCCGCCCGTGCTTTCCCGATCGCCGGCGCTGTCATCGGCCTGATCGGCTCGCTCATCTATCTTCTGGCCATGGAGATTGGCCTCTCTGGCTTGCTGGCGGCGCTGCTTGCCGTGGCAGCGACGGTCGTCGCCGGCGGCGCGCTGCACGAGGATGGCTTGGCCGATTTCGCCGATATGCTGGGCGTGCGCGGCGATCGCGAGCGCAAGCTGGAGGTGATGCGCGACAGCCGCATCGGCTCCTATGGCGTCCTGGCGCTCGGCTTCTCCACTGCGATCAAGGTCAGCGCGCTGGTGGGGCTGGGCGAGCCCTGGCTGGTGGCCGGAGCCCTCATCGCGGCCCACGCCATGGGGCGCGCGACCTTGCCAATCATCATGCGGTCGCTGCCCTTGGCACGCCCCAACGGCCTCGCGGTGGAGGCCGGCAAGCCGAGCGCGGCCGCGACCTATCAGGGCCTCGGCGTTGCGCTGCTGATCTCCGCCTTTGCGTGCGGTCCGGGCGCGGCCTTGGTCAGCCTGGTGGTCGCGATCGTCGCCGCCTTCCTGGTCTCGGAAGTCGCACGCCGCCAGATCCGCGGCTACACCGGCGATGTCCTAGGTGCCGCCCAGGAGATCGCGCAGCTCGCCGTCTTCATCAATCTCGTCTCGCTGGCATGATTCATACCGTAACCCGCTGGTGGTTGGTGCGGCATGCTCCGGTGATCGGCGTGAATGGCCGCGTCTATGGCCAGGACGACATTGAAGCCGATTGCGCCGATGAAGCCGAGTTCAAGCATCTCGCCGGTCTGCTGCCGCACGATGCGGTCTGGCTGGTCTCGCATCTCAAGCGCACGCATCAGACCGCATCCGCCATTTTCGCGGCGCGGGTCATGGCGACGGTGCCGGCGCCGATCATCACCAGCGCGCTGGCCGAGCAGCATTTCGGCGACTGGGAAGGCATGACCTATGCCGACCTGGAGGCGCTGCGCGGTGCCGATTATCTCCGCTTCTGGCATTCGCCCGCCAGCGAGCGGCCGCCCGGCGGCGAAAGCTTCGAGGATGTGGTCGCGCGTGTCGGCGGCGCCATGTCGCGCATCACGGCAGAGCATGCGGGCAAGGACATTGTCGCGGTGGTCCATGGCGGCACCATCCGAGCGGCGCTCTCGATCGCGCTCGGCATCGAGCCAGAGCGGGCGCTCGGCTTTGCCATCGACACGTGCTCCGTCACCCGCCTGGACCATCTGAAGGGCGCGGCCGAAGGTGCCGCCTGGCGCATCGTCGCGGTCAATCAGCATCCGGACGCCCTAACGCGTTGACGCGCTTGTGAGGTTTGGGCGACTCGCGCCGCCATTGCGCTGCCTTATTTCGCTGGCTATGTCTGTGCCGTCCCGGCATGTCGATTCGTTAACAAGAAGCGCCGGGGCCGCATATCGTCGGGGACCATCAGGAGGCTGCCATGTTGACCCGTCGTTCTCTCATGCTCGCCGGATTGGCCACGCCGGTCGCCGCCGCTGTCGGTGCGCGCGCCGCATGGACGCTGACGCCGCAGCAGGAACTCGTGGACAAGGCGCGGATCACCTTCGAGAAGCTGATCACATCCGTGGAGTTTGGCGAGCTGCCCGGCTACATGAAGCGCGCCAAGGCCGTTCTGATCTTCCCCGAGCTCTACAAGGGTGGCTTCGTCCTGGGCGCCGAAGGAGGCCGCGGCATCCTCTCCGCGCGCGGTGCGCAGGGCTGGAGCCAGCCGGCGTTCTACGATCTGGCGGCCGGTAGCGTCGGCCTGCAGATCGGCGGCCAGGTGAGCGAAGTCGTGCTGACCATCATGAGCGACAAGGCGCTGGACGCCGTGCTGACCGACCAGCTCAAGTTCGGCGGCGACATGTCGATCGCGGTCGGGCCGATCGGCAAGGGGCTTGGCGCCGACACCACCACCAATTTCCAGGCGGATGTCTATAGCTTTGCCAAGACGGCCGGCTTGTTCGGCGGTGTCTCGTTCGAAGGTGCCGGCATCATCAAGAAGGACGATTGGAACCGCGCTTACTATGGCCAAGGCGCGACCCCGCGCGGCATCGTGGTGGAGGGCAAGTTCAAGAACCCGAACACGAATGCGCTGCTGAAGAGCCTGCAGCCTTATTGAGCGCACGTACAGGAAGCAACCGAGGGACATGAACTCAGTCTGGGTACGCCGCGGACTTACCGCTGTCCTCATCGCCGTTTTGGCGATCTGCGGCGTTCTGCTGCACCAGCTCTATCAGCGCACCCTGACCGGCAATACGGCCGGCGAGGCGCTGATCGGTGGGCCGTTCGAGCTGGTGGACCAGAACGGCAATACGGTGACCGACCAGACCTTCCAGGGCAGGCTGATGCTGGTCTATTTCGGCTTCACCTATTGCCCCGATGCCTGCCCGACGGCCCTCGGCGTCATGAGCGCTGCGCTCGACAAGCTGGACGTGGCGGCCGACCGGGTCGTTCCTATCCTGATCACCGTCGATCCCGAGCGCGATACGCCGGCCGTCCTGAAGGACTACGTGTCGAACTTCCATCCGGGCATGCTGGGCCTGACCGGCACCAAGGATCAGATCGCCAAGGCCGCCAAGGCCTATCGCGTCTTCTATCAGAAGGCGGCGGGCCCAACGCCCGACGACTACCTGATGGACCACACGCTGCTGATCTATCTGATGGACGGCGACGGCAAATACATCACCCACTTCGGCCCCGACGCCACGCCGGACCAGATGGCCGACGAAATCCGCAAGCATCTATAAAAACTTGTGGGCGCATGATGTGTGCCGGCCACAGTTTTTCATGTCAGACAAAAGTCTAGTTGCGCGCGAGTCGCAGCCTTCGTAACGTCTCGGCAACCTTCCTGGGGGGAAACTGAGGCCGAGTCGCGCCCGTCTTGTCGGGCCGCGGCGAGAAGGTGGAAGGACTGCATATGCTCTACCAAGCGATCGAGGCCCATTTGGCGAGCCTCACGCCGGCGCGGCTGACCGCGCGTTGGATGCACCAGATGATGTCGCATCCGATGCTGCCGCACTCCTACACGACCGGCTTCCGCGCTGCTGCTGCCTGGTTTGAGTTGTTCGATCGCGCGACCCAGCGCCGGACGAAGCCGGCCTTTGGCCTCGATGCGACGCTGGTCGCCGGCGAGCAGGTCGCCGTGCGCGAGGCGCTGGTGGCCGAGAAGCCGTTCTGTCGCCTCGTGCATTTCGCGCGCGATCTCAAGGCGCCGCGCACCGATCCCCATGTCCTGGTCGTGGCGCCGATGTCCGGCCACTTTGCGACCCTGCTGCGCGGCACGGTGGAGACTTTGCTGCCCGAGCATGAGATCTATATCACCGACTGGACCGACGCGCGGATGGTTCCGCTAAGCGCCGGCAGCTTCCACCTTGCCGACTATATCGACTACGTCATCGACTTCCTGCGCATCCTAGGCCCCGAGACGCATGTCATGGCCGTCTGCCAGCCGTCGCCGCCGGTTCTGGCCGCCACGGCGCTTATGGCGGCGGGCGGCGACCTCGCGACTCCCAAGAGCCTGACCTTGATGGGTGGGCCGGTGGACACGCGCGTCAATCCGACCGCGGTCAACTTTGTCGGCATGAGCCAGAGCCTGGATTGGTTCGAGCGCAAGGTGATCGATCTGGTGCCGCCGCATTATCCGGGCGCCATGCGGCGGGTCTATCCGGGCTTCCTGCAGTTGGGAGGCTTCATGTCGATGAATCCCGACCGCCACGTCCAATCGCACATCGACTTCTTCCATCACCTGGTGATCGGCGATGGCGAGAGCGCCGCCGGGCATCGGCGCTTCTATGACGAGTATCTCTCCGTCATGGACCTGTCGGCGGATTTCTACCTCGACACCATTCGTCACGTGTTCCAGGACCACTCGCTGCCGACCGGCACCTTTACGCACCGGGATGAGAAGGTGGTGCCGGCCGCGATCCGGAAGACCGCGCTCATGACCATCGAAGGCGAGCTCGACGACATCTCGGGCCTGGGCCAGACCAAGGCCGCCCACGATCTCTGCCGCAATATCCCCGCCGCCAAGCGCCGCCACCTGGAGCAGGAAGGCGTCGGCCACTACGGCATCTTCAACGGCCGCAAATGGCGGCAGTTCATCTACCCAGCGTGGGCGGAGTTCGTGCGGAAGGTTGGTTGAGCAGACGAGTTCACTGCGACATCGTCATGGTCGTGCTTGGCACGACCATCCACGAGCTTCGTCATGCAAAATCGTACTATCGCAAGCAAACTCGTGGATCCTCGTCCCAAGCAGGATGACGGATTTGAGAGGTTGGAGTTCCTGATCGTTACCGCGGCACTTGCGGCTTGCACAGCTCACCCAGCGTCTGCCTCAGCTCGCGCAGCTTGGGCGGCTTGCTCAGCACGCGGTCGATGTTGGGCGGAATGTCGTCATCCGGCATCAGGCGCGTGCCCCAGCCGGTGAGCAGGATGACCGGCGTGGAAGGCGCAACTTCCTTTACCGCGCTGGCGACGCGGCGGCCGTCGACGTACGGCATGCCGAGGTCGGTGATCACGGCGGAGAAGGATTCGCGCCGCTGGTGCGCCGCGCGGAACGCGTCGATCGCGCCCTGTCCGCTGCTGGTCTCGGTGACCATGTGACCATCCGCTTCCAGGAAATCGCCGAGCGACTTCAGGAATAGTGGATCATCGTCCACCAGCAACAGGCGCAGCCGCTCCGGCGCGGCATGGGTCCGCGGCGGCGTTGCGGCAGGCGTTTCGGTCGCAGCCTGCACGGGGAAAACCAGGGAAACGGTCGTGCCGCGCCCGTACACGCTGCGAATGTCGATCTCCGCCCCGTGGCGCCGTACCACGCCGTAGACGGTGGCGAGTCCGAGCCCCGATCCGCCATCGCCCTTGGTGGTGAAGAAGGGCTCCATGCAACGCCGCCGCGTCTCGTCATTCATGCCAATGCCGGTATCGGCAAGATCGATCTGGACATAGCCAGCGTCGCTCGCGTGGGGGCGTGGGACCGTCTTGGTCCGCAGCGTCAGAGTGCCGCCGTTCGGCATGGCGTCGACCGCGTTCAGGATGAGATTGACCAGCGCCTCGCGGATCTCGCCCTCGATGCCGGGGACGGTCGGCAGCTCTGCCGCCAGGTCGGTCTTCACGGTGATGATATGGCCGCGCCGCTGCGGCATGTCGTGCCAGCGCGCCCGCGTCAGGTCGATCGCCTGCAACGCGACGGGATTGAGCTGCACGGGCGCTTGCTCCGATTCCGCGGCGCGCGGGCGGTAGAACTCGCGCATGCGCACGACCGTCTGGGCGATGTTGTCGATGGCGCGCTGAATCGTGAGGAGCGAGTCCCGCACGCGTGGGCTGAGGTCGGCCCCGCTTTCCAGCAGCGCCTCGGTATGCAGCGCGATCGGCGACAGGGCATTGTTGATATCGTGGCCGATGCCGCTCGCCATTTGTCCCAAGGCGCGCAGCCGCTCCTGCTGCAGCACCGCGTGCTGCGTCTGCTGCAGATCCTGATAGGCCTGCTGCACCGCTTCGTAGAGCTCTGCCTGATGGGCCGCCAGCGCAACATGCTCGCAGAGCTGGCGCAGGAACTTGCACTTGCCGGTGCTGAAGCCCTTGGCCTGCCGCCGTGCGACGATCAGCACGCCGAATACGCGGTCCTCGATCTTCAGCGGCGAAACGACCAGCGAGCGCAGACCAGCCTCCGCAAGCCGCTGTGACAGGGGTGAGGCGACCAAGCCGGTGTCCGGTTCGGAAACCTGCGTGCCGCGGATGGCGTGCGTCAGGGCATCGCTGTCGATCGGCAGGCGCACGCGCTCGGACAAGCCGAGCTGCCGCGCGAGCCTGGCGCAGCGCGGTCCGACCTTGGAAACGGTCAGCACGTTGCTGCTGCCGTCATAAAGGCAGAGGCACGACAGGTCGACCGGCACCTGCTCTTCCAGGCTGCGGACCACGATTTGGTAGATGCTGTGGAGATCCTGCCGGTTGCCGATCGCGCGGGTTATCTCATGCAGCAGGTTGAGGCGCCGCAACTGGACTTGCGCATTCTGCTCCGCTTCGCGCCGCACCGCGACTTCCGATTCCAGGTCTGCGGTGCGCTCGCGCACCCGGCGTTCCTGCTCGTCGATCAGTTGCGCCAGCTGGCTTTCCGCCCGCACGCGCTCGGTCATCTCGAGCGAGGCTAGCTTCAGCAGCAGCACCAGGAGGACGAGATAACCGACCAGCGTGCCAAGATGGGCGACGATGGCCTGGGTGTCGTTCTCGCGCTGCGAGAACAGCATGACCAGGCCGGCGAGCAGCAGAGCGGGAGATGTCCAAGCGAGCGCGCGCACCAGGCGGTCGTCCGCGCGATTGCGCCAGCAATGGACCCCGATGCCGAGCCACAAGAGCGGCGCCACGAACAAGACCGGGCGCGTGACGCCGAAATGGGCCGGCGCCGTATAGCTGGGCAGCCACTGGAAGGCGGCTAGCAATCCGGCCGTCAGCGCCACGATGATCGCCGCAAAGCCCAGAGTCGATGGCGCGTTGCGGCCCGATAGCCAGAGAGATCCGCCAACCGCGATGGGCAGCAGGTGCGCCGCCGGCCCCCAGGTCGCGGCGCGCAGCGCGTCCGCCGATGCCGGCAGGGCAGGCGCACTGCCCGGCCAATCCACGATTGCGAGGAGATGGATGAGCTCAAGCAGCGACGTGACGGCAAAGCCAATCGCCAGCCAGGTGAGGAACGGCCGCTCGACATGCCGGCCCATCACCCACAGCAGCAGCGCCAGCACACCGGCGGTCAGGCCGATGGCGGTATCGACAATTGTGTGAAGCGTGGGATAGTCGCGCGGCCCCATCGCCAGCAGCGCACCGCTCGCCAGCACATAGACGACCAGCAATGCGGTCGCGGCAAAAAGGGCCGTCGACTTCTCGGTCTCGGCTGTCTGTTTGCCGGCTATGATTGTGGCCATGACGCAAACGACCGTGACGCGCAGGCCGGCGCCTCGGGACGAGCCCGGTGAACGATCCGCATGCGAGCCCCGCTTTGCCCCCGCTGGGAGCGTGTCCGAGATCGATGAGGCCTACTGACGTTAGGATGATGTGCCGGCATGTTCAAGGCCCATCGTTGCTGGGCCCTCTCCAAGGATGGAAGTGAATCGGTTAAAGTATCGAAGCGGCTCCAATCCGGAAGGAAACAATGTCCCGCATTGCATCCTGTTCCTGCGGCCAGCTGAAATTGACCATGGAAGGCGACCCGACCGAGGTGACGGTCTGTCACTGCTTCGAATGCCAGAAATCGACCGGTAGCGTGTTCGGGGTCTCGGCCTATTGGCCCAAGAGCGCTTGCGTCTCCATTGATGGGCAGGTGAAGAGTTGGCGCCGTTCTTCCGATTCCGGGCGATGGGTCGAGAGCTACTTCTGCCCGATCTGCGGGAGCACAATGTACTGGTACGCAGAGTTCGCACCGGACGAGATCGGGGTCGCGCCGGGCAATTTCGCGGACCCCAGCTTTCCCGCGCCGACCTCGGCCGTGTGGGATTCCTGCCGCCATCCCTGGGTCAAACTGCCGGCAGAGTGGCCCGAGGAGGCGAAGCGGGGCGGCCTGCCGGAATAGCGGTCCGCAATTTTCGCCAAGTCGCAGCCTCGGCTTCGCAGTAGGACGATGAAATGACAAACCCTGCGCAAAAGACGCTCCGCCGGGTCGTGTGGCGGCGCATTCTGGATGATCAGTCGTTCGAAGAGTGCGAGACCGCGACCTCGCTCGGCCGCTTCGCGATTGGCGGCCGCATCATCGCCGCGCAGGAAGGCGAACCGCTCAGCGCCTGGTATGAGATTCACTGCGATCAACACTGGTCGGCGCAAGCCATCGACATCGAACAGGCTTTCAATGATACGTCCCGGCATCTGCTGCTGGAACGCGCAGGTGAAGGTTGGCTGGTCAATGGCGTGCGCGACGCGCAGCTCGATGGCTGCATGGAGCCGGACCTGGGCCTGACGCCATCCACAAACGCACTTGCCATCCGGCGCCTCGATCTCGCGATCTGGCAATCGGCGGAGATCCTTTGTGCCTGGGTCAAGTTTCCCGCACTCTCGGTCGAGCCGTCGCTCCAGCGCTATGAGCGTCTGGCGGATCGCGAGTATCGCTACACCAACGTCGCCAGCGGCTTCACGGCGATCGTCACGGTCGATGAGCTGGCCTTGCCTGTTTCCTATGAGCGCATCTGGCTGCGCATTGCCGATTGGCATGGAGATGAATCATGAGTGATGCACCCCGCAAAGTGCTGTGGACGGCGGACGAGATCGCCGCCCGCGGCAAGCCTTTCAAGCAGCGGCTCAATCCCAATTCGGAATTCATCGGGGCTGGACTCTCTCGCATGGCCGGCATGAGCCGCGCCCACGTCACCCTCGCGCGCCTGCCGGCCGGCAAGGACTCCTTCGCCTATCACGCCCACATGATGGAGGAGGAATGGATCTACATCATCTCCGGTCGCGGCGTTGCGGAGATCGATGGCGAGAGCCACGAGGTCGGGCCCGGCAATTTCATGGGCTTTGCCACGCCCTCGGTCCCGCATCTTCTGAAGAACCCGTTCGAGGAGGAGCTGGTCTATCTGATGGGCGGAGAAGATAGACCGCTCGATGTGCTCGATTACCCGGCCCTTGGCAAGCGCTACCTCCTGGTCGGCAGCGCCGGCGGCACGGAGTTCTACGAACTGGGCGCGCCGATCAAGCCGTTTGGACCGGCCTAGCCCCTTCGCCATCGGCGGCGAGAGCCGCTATAGTGCGGCCATCGACAGCACATATGGACACAGCGATGGCGGATGGCGAGCAGCCGTTCTGGAAGACCAAGAAGATGAGCCAGATGACGCAGGCGGAGTGGGAGAGCCTGTGCGACGGCTGCGGCAAGTGCTGCCTCAACAAGCTCATCGACACGGATAACAACGAGCTCCATTTCACCAACGTCGCCTGCAAGCTGCTCGACACCAAGAGCTGCCAATGCACGCGCTACAAGGACCGCTTCAAATACGTGAAGGATTGCGTGCGCCTGACGCCGCGCAACGTGAAGAAGATCCGCTGGCTGCCCGACACCTGTGCCTATCGCCTGGTGGCGGAGGGCCAGGACCTCTACGACTGGCACCATCTGAAATGCGGCGACCGCAATGCGGTGCATCGCGCCGGCATCTCGGCGCGGGGCCGCGCGATCTCGGAAACGGAGGCCGGCGATCTTGAGGACCACATCGTCGATTGGGCTCCGCCGCAGCCCCATCGGCGGGCAGCAAGACGCTGAAAAGGCACGGCTTTTTGTGCGCAAGCCTCGGATAGCTGAAAGGCCTTTGAAACCCTAGGTATCGGCCATGTCCATTCGCAAAAGACGAGAGAGCGACATGTCCGAAGCCATGGTGGGTGCCGTCCGCGATGCCGCCGCCTATATCGAGCAGCGCGCCGATGCGGAAGCAGACGGTCCGGTCAGCCTGAAGGAACTCAGCGACCATACGGGCGTCAGCCCCTGGCACTTGCAGCGCCAGTTCAAGCGCGTGCTGGGTGTCAGCCCGCGCCAGTACGACGACGCGCTGCGCATGAAGCGCTTGCGCAAGGGGCTGAAGAGCGGCGTCGGTGTCGCCGGCGCCACCTTCGAGGCGGGCTATGGTTCATCCAGCCGCGTCTATGAGCGCGCGGCTTCGGCGCTCGGCATGACCCCTGCCAGCTACGCGAAGGGTGGGAAGGGACAGCAGATTCGCTATGGCATTGCGCCCTGCGCGCTCGGCCTCGTGCTGGTGGCGGCGACATTGCGCGGCATCTGCCGCGTGCAGCTGGGTGCAAGCGATGCGGCGATGATCCAGCTGCTCAAGTCGGAATTCGCCGAGGCGGAGATCGATCGCGACGACGAGGCGCTGGAGCCCTATCTCGAGGAGATCCTGCGCCGGCTGGAGGGCCAGGCGCCGCACGAGGACCTGCCGCTGGACATTCGGGCCACCGCTTTCCAGCGTCGGGTATGGGAAGAATTGCGGCGGATCCCGGTCGGCGAGACCCGGAGCTATGCCCAGGTGGCCGCCGCCATCGGCCATCCGGCAGCTGTCCGCGCCGTAGGCAATGCCTGTGCCAACAACCCGGTTGCGATCGCCATCCCGTGCCACCGCGTTTTGCGTAATAACGGAAATCTCGGCGGCTACGCTTGGGGAATTAAGCGAAAACAGGCTCTTATCGCGGCGGAAAAGTCGCGTTCGGACAACTCCGAGGCTCGCGCCAGAAAAAAGGCGTAAGTGGTTGAAACCGGCGAAGCCGGGGCTCTATTCTGACCTCCGAGAGCGCGTCGTTTGCCTTGGGTGGTCATGCCGAAAGCCTTGGAAAACCGGGGAAAAATAAGAAAAGCGCCGCGCCCCAAAGGTTCGGCGACGCGGCGTCGCATGGCGGAAGCGGCCGATCTTCACCTCATGGATTTCGAGCGTCGTTCGGTGCCTCTGGTGTTCCAGGAGAACCGGCGCGCACGGCGCATCATCCTCAGACTCGACTACGGCGCTTCGCGCATCGTGGTGGTGCTACCAAAACGCACGACGCGTCATGAGGGTAAGCGATTCGCGTTGCAGAATCGCGACTGGATCGAAGAAAGATTGGATCAATTGCCGGAGACCGTCGCGTTTGCGCATGGCAGCGTGATTCCATTCCTCGGCATTCCCCATCGCATCCGTCATCGCGCCAATGCTCGCGGGGTCGTGTGGTGCGAAGAGCAGGAGATCCACGTCGCCGGCCACGAGGACCATGTTGCACGCCGGGTTTCCGACTGGCTGAAGCTCGAAGCGCGGCGCGAGATCGAAGCGCGCGCGCGTGCCAAGGCCGAGCAGCTCGGCAAGCAGGTGAAGCGTGTCATCCTGCGCGACACCAAGAGCCGGTGGGGCAGCTGCACGACGGATGGCGTCTTGTCTTTTTCCTGGCGCCTGGTCCTCGCGCCGCGCCACGTGCTGGACTACGTGGTCGCGCACGAGGTCGCGCATCTCAGGGAAATGAATCACGGCCCGCGTTTCTGGAGGCTGTGCAGTGAGATCTGCCGCAGCGTGCAGAGCGCGCGCGTTTGGCTGGAAGAGAACGGAACCGATCTTTATCGCTACGGCCGTTGAGAGGCGGCCGCAGCATCGCTGCAAATTGACCTCTCTCCTCGAAAGGCCTGCGTCGACTCCCCTGTCGGCGCAGGCCGAAGCTTTTCTGGTGCCGGCGCGCGGCCGCAGAGATTACCGTCGCGGCACGTTCGATTTGTCCTAAAAGCCGCGAGAAAGGCCGGTTCCGTATGTTTCGCGTTCTCACCCGCTCAGGCCGTCAGCCCTGTGCGCTTGGCGCGTCGCGCAATCAGATACTGGCGCGCGACCTTGGCGGACCTGCGCCGACGATCGACGATCTCCGTGCGTCCCATCCGGCGATCCGAGCTTCGCGGTGGTGGAGGGCGAGGGCAAGGTCGCTCGACGCCGATCGAAGGCGTGAAGGAGCTGATCGCCTTCCGGTATCCCCAGCGATGTCGACCGGCCTCGCGATCGCGGAGCAGGGTCGCTATCTCGGCGTCGGCACCATGACGGCCTTGCTGGAGAAGGCGGTCGACCTCACCCATCGTCGCGCCGTGGAGTTCGAGGGAGCGCATCGCAAGGCGGAGATCGCGAGCGAGGCAAAAGTCGCTTGCTCGCCATCATGAGCCACGAGCGGCGCACGCCGCTCAACGCCGTCATCAGGTTCGCGGAGCCCCCGCATGCGCGACGTCGAGCAGATGGGAGCGAAGCAACGCCGGGGCTACATCACCGACATCCGGAACTCCGGCGCGCATCTCTTGGCACTCATCAACGACATCCTCGACTACTCGAAGCTCGAAGCGGATCACCTGCCGCTCAGCGAGACGATCTTCGATCTGCGCCAGTTCCTGCATGACGGATTGCGGCTGGTGCGCGTGCAGGCGGAGGCGGCGTGATCCTGCACTTGCCGCCGGCGCGCGGTCGCTATGAAGGGCGACGAATGGCGCTGCGCCAGCGCGTGGTCAACCTGCTCGCCAACGCCATCAAATTCGCGCCCGGCTGTGAGGTCACCCTCGCCGCCGAAGTGACGGATGGGGAAGCATCGAGGTCCGGACGCGCATGCCGGCTGCGGCAACCCGCCAGACCAGCTCGAACAGGTGTTCCAGCCTTTCCACCAAGTCGAGAATGGGCTCAGCCGCAATGGCGCCGGCCTTGGCCTGCCGCTCACCCGGAAGCTGATGGAGCGTCACGGCGGCACGCTCCACGTGGAAACGCGCAGTCGAGCAGGGCACCACGGCCATCCTCCGGCTTCCCGGCGGCTCGGTTCCCCCGGATGGCCTCCGGACAGTTTGGCCGCTTCGCCTAAGTCCTTGGAACAAGCCTCTTATCTGTGGGTTCTCGGCGCGTTGTTGTTATGTTATAACGCCGCTGAACCAATCACGGTCAGGCCATGCATCATCTTCACCCCGCCGAGACAACGCTCAATTGGAGCGCCGCACGCAGACTGGCGATCGCGGGCCTGGGAGTGCTGTTGCTATGGGTCGCGGTTTGGTGGGCAATCCAATAGAAGCGGCCCTGTCCCGGGCCGCCCCGCACGAAAGCCGCCCGTGGCCCGCATCGCAGGCACAACCGGTGGACGTGCTCCGCCTTGACGATGTCACCATCGCCTATGATCGCCACCCGGTCGTGCATCACATCAGCGGCGCGTTCGAGGGAGGCAGCCTGACGGCTCTGGTCGGTCCCAATGGTGCCGGCAAGAGCACGCTGCTGAAGGCGATCGCCGGCTTGCTGCCAGTCACGGCCGGCGCGATTCGATTTGGCATCGACCGGGGCGCTGTCGCCTATCTGCCGCAAGTCGTGGATGTCGATCGCAGCTTCCCACTGCGCGTGGTCGACGTGGTGGATTTCGGTCATTGGCGCAAGGTCGGCGCGCTGCGCCGGTTGAGCGGAGAAGATCGCGCGGTCAGCGTCGCAGCGATCGCGTCGGTCGGGCTCGCGGGTCTCGAGCACCAACCGATCGGCAAGCTTTCCGTCGGCCAGTTCCAGCGCGTACTGTTCGCGCGGCTGATGGTGCAGGAAGCGGCACTCATCCTGCTCGACGAGCCGTTCAACGCCATCGATCAGAAGACCGCGGCGGACCTCATGAATGTCGTGCGCGACTGGCAAACTGAGGGGCGCACGGTCGTCGCGGCCTTGCACGACCTGGAGCAGGTGAGGCGCGATTTTCCCGATGCCCTGCTGATGGCGCGCGAACTGGTGGCCTGGGGCCCCGCACGCCAGACCCTGAGCGATGAGAACCTGGAACGCGCCCGCCATCTCGCCGCCAGCTGGACCGATCCCGCTGCAGCAATCTGCGCACGCTAAATGATGGGCAACTGTACGAACGAGCAATCGCAAAATGCATCGCTCTCCCCTTGCCGGAGAAGGGCATGGCATATGCGCGATTGGTGCAAACAGAACTCCCCTTCCCCCCTTGTTGGGGAAGGATGCGGAGCCTTAGTGCGCGTTAGCGACCCCCGGCTCGCAAGAGCCCGGGGGTGGATGGAAGGCGGCGCGGCGAGTGCCGTGCGCGCTCGCAAGAGCGCAATTCGTCTGGGCCGCAGCGCGGCATCACCCCCCATCCCAACCTTCCCCTACAAGGGGGGAAGGGGCTCGTCGCGCGACGTCGCGCACTCTTGCATTCCAAGTGCGAGCCCCCGGCACCGCAAGGGAAGCAGGGGTTCGTTTCATGGCTCCTTCCGTTACTGCGATTGGCCTGCAGAGTGATGCAGCTGCTCTTCGATTTCCTGTTTCAGCCTTTTATCGAGTTCGGCTTCATGCGCCGGGCGCTGGTGGCGTGCCTTGCCTTGTCGATCAGCGCCGGGCCGATCGGCGTGTTCCTGGTGCTGCGTCGCATGGCCCTGATGGGCGATGCGATGTCCCACGCGATCCTGCCCGGGGCCGCGATCGGGTTCCTGGTGGCGGGCTTGTCGCTCTGGGCGATGAGCCTGGGCGGCCTGATCGTCGCCTTGATCGTGGCGCTGGCGGCCGGCGTCATGAGCCGCATCACGCCCCTGAAGGAAGACGCGGCGCTCGCCGGCTTTTTCCTGATTTCGCTGGCGCTGGGCGTGTTGCTGGTTTCCGTGAAAGGCAGCTCGGTCGACTTGCTGCATATTCTGTTCGGGACACTGCTGGCCGTATCGAACAGCGCGCTGGTGCTGATCGCCGGCGCATCGACCATCACTGTTCTGGTGCTGGCACTCATCTATCGCACGCTGATTCTCGAGTGCTTTGATCCCGGCTTCCTGCGCGCGGTCGGTGGCCGGGGCGGCCTTGCCCACGCCACCTTTCTGGCTCTGGTGGTGCTCAACATGGTGGCGGCGATGCAGGCGCTGGGCACGTTGATGGCGATCGGGCTGATGATGCTACCGGCCACCTCTGCGCGCCTCTGGACCATCTCGATTGGCCGCATGATCGGCGTTGCCGTCCTGGTGGCCGTGCTCTCATCGGTTGCCGGGCTCATCTTTTCCTACTATGCCAATCTGCCCTCCGGCCCGGCGGTGATCCTGTCCGCCGGCTTGCTCTACCTCCTATCCCTCGCAGTCGGCAGCAATGGCGGGTTGCTGCGCCGCTACATCAGGCGGCCCCATCTGGAGCACTGATGGGGTCGTTGCATGGCGCGGGCTGCTGCGACATCATGCGGCTTCTTGGAGGGTGAGAGGCCATGAACGTCCTAGTCATTCAAAATAATCCGCAGACGCCGGTCTCCTTGGTCGGCGACTACCTGGTCGCGGCTGGCGCCAAGCTTGCCACCATCCTGCCGCATCATGGCGATGCACTGCCGAAGACTCCGCAGGGCTACGATGCCGCTATCATTCTCGGGGGACCGCAGCACGCCGGGGACGATGCGAACTACCCGGCGTTTCCGCCCATGCTGGATCTGCTGCACGCGTTCCATGAGCAGGCGAAGCCGCTGCTGGGCTTGTGCCTTGGTAGCCAGCTGCTCGCCCGCGCCTTCGGGGAGAAGGTGCGGCGCAACGAAGAATTCGAGGTCGGCTATCCGCCGATCGAGATCACCGAGGACGGCAAGGAGGATCCGCTGCTCACCGGCCTGGCACCGCGCCAGCGCATTTTGCAGTGGCATGAGGATACCTTCGACATGCCGGAGGGCGCCGCGCACCTGATGACGGGCGCCGCGTGCCGCAACCAGGCCTTCCGTTTCGGTCGCACGACCTACGGCTTCCAGTGCCATTTCGAAGTGTCGGTGGATCTCGCCAAACAATGGTTCGACCAGTGGGGCCATACCATCGTCAAACGCTTCGAAGAGCAGACCGGACGAGAGGTGCTCGACCGCGCCCGTGACGAGATCGCACGCTATGGCGGCCGGGCTGCCAACTTCTGCCGCGTCGTGACCCAGCGCTGGGCCGCCTTGGTGCAGGAGGCCGCGAGGGCAGGGCGGCCTGACCCGGCGTCTCTCATGCCTTTGGGGCATGAATTCACTCAACACTTAGTGAGTGGCGAGCGGGCGCGTGACGGCTAACATGCTGGTTGAAGGCTCGGCTGCGGGGGACCATGCCAGCCAGCAAATCAGCAGGGGCCATGGTCGGACCGCACGAACTCATACCCAACGACGGAAGCCAGCAACCACGCCGCGCAGCGTGGCGCCGCTGGCTGCCGCTCGGCGTCATCGCGCTCGGCCTGATCCTGGTCTTCGCCTTCGACCTCGATCGGTTCGCGAGCTTCCAGCATTTGAGGGCGCATCACCAGCTCCTCGCCGAGTTCGTGGCGGCGCACTACGTCGAGGCTCTGATCTGCTACCTGCTGCTCTACGTGTCGTTCGTCGCCTTGTCGCTGCCTGGCGCGATTTGGCTGACGGTCGCGGCCGGGTTCCTGTTCGGCGCGATGGTCGGCGCGATCCTGGCGGTGATCGCGGCTACCACTGGCGCAACGCTGCTGTTCCTGGCGGCCAAGACATCGCTCGGCGACTATCTCCATACCCATGCCGGTCCGTGGCTGGCGAAGGTCGAACGCGGTTTTGCCGACAATCAATGGAGCTACCTGCTGATGATGCGGCTGTTCCCGGTAATCCCGTTCTTCATCGCCAATCTCGTGCCGGCCTTTCTCGGTGTGCCGCTGCCGGTTTTCATCATCACCACGTTCGTCGGCATCATTCCGGCGACGGCGATCTTCGCAACCGTAGGCGCGGGATTGGGCAGCGTGCTGAAGACCAGCGCAGATCTCAGCCTGCACAGCCTCATGACGCCGGAGGTTGAAGGCGGGCTGGTCGGGCTGGCGATATTGGCTGCCGCGCCGATCGCCGTGAAGTATCTCCGCCGTCGTCGTGCCGCGCGGGATCGATGATGCGGCTGCTGAAACCGGACATCTGCGTGATCGGCGCGGGCTCGGCGGGCTTGTCGGTGGCCGCCGGCGCGGCGCAGCTTGGTGCTGAGACCGTTCTCATCGAAGCCGGCAAGATGGGCGGCGATTGCCTGAACTACGGCTGCGTCCCCTCGAAGGCTTTGCTGGCTGCCGCGAAGGCCGCGATGCAGCACCGTCATTCCGGCGGCTTTGGCGTGGAGTTCGCGCCGCCGCGCATTGATCTCTCGCGCGTCCAGGCGCATATCGAGGAGGTGATCGCCGCCATAGCGCCGCATGATTCAGTGGAACGCTTCGAAGGCCTGGGCGTGACGGTTCTCAGAAGCTGGGCCAAGTTTGTCGATGATAGAACTCTCGAAGCGGGCGACGCGCGCATCCAGGCGCGACGCTTTGTGCTGGCGACCGGATCCTCCGCTTTCATTCCGCCGGTCCCGGGCCTGGATCAGGTGCCCTATCTCACCAACGAGACGGTGTTCGAACGTGTCGCGGAGATTCGCGACCTGATCGTGCTTGGCGGTGGACCGATCGGCGTGGAGCTCGCGCAAGGCTTCGCGCGCCTCGGCGCCAAGGTGCAGCTGGTGGAGATGGCGCGCCTTCTGCCGCGCGACGACGCCGAAGCGGTCGAACTGGTGCGCGCGTCCCTGGTCCGCGACGGTGTCGCCCTGCACGAGGGCAGCACAGCGAGCGCGGTGCAGCGCGTTGGCGACCACATCCGCATCGCCCTGCGCGGTGCCGATGGCCAAACGCAATGGTTGGAGGGGGCGCATCTGCTGGTCGCGGTCGGGCGTAAACCACGCGTGGAGAACATGGGCCTGGAACACGCCGGAATCGCCGCCACGCCCAAGGGCGTGCGGGTCGACGCGCGCCTGCGGACCACCAATCGCCGTGTCTATGCGATCGGCGACTGCACCGGCGGACCGGCCTTTACCCATGTCGCTGGGCATCAGGCGGGCCTGGTCATCCGCAGCACCTTGTTCCGTCTGCCGGTCAGGTTCGATGCACGCGCCTTGCCTTGGGTGACCTATAGCGATCCGGAGCTGGCGCAGATCGGCCTGACCGAGGAAGCAGCGCGGCGCGACCGCGCAGACATCGTCGTCACGCGCCAGCCCGCCGTCGGAAATGACCGTGCGCGGACGGAGCGGCATGAGGATGGATTCCTGAAGGTCATCTCCGACCAAAGCGGCCGCATCCTCGGCGTCACCATTGTCGGCGCGCAGGCCGGCGAGCTGCTGGCGCCCTGGTGCTTGGCGATGGCGCGGAATCTCAAGCTTTCGGCGTTGGCAGGGCCGATGTTGCCCTATCCGACTTTGTCCGAGCTCAGCAAGCGCGCAGCGGGCCAGTTCTATGCTGCCAAGCTGTTTTCGCCGGCCATCCGCAGGCTTGTGCGCGTCTTGCGCTGGTTCGGGTGAGCAGCTATCACAAATCCATGTGTAGACCTTCAGCTAACGGCTAGGATGTCGGAAGAGAAGGCCGCGCTTCCCGGTTTCGGCCGAGGCCTGTCAGCCCGGCTGCTGGCGCTGACCATCTGCTTCGTGATGGTGAGCGAGGTGCTGATCTACGTGCCTTCGATCGCACGCTTCCGCGACGACTGGCTCAGCGAACGCCTTGCCACCGCCTATCTCGCGATCCTCGCGCTCGAGGCGACTCCGGACTACATGATCGATCCGCAGCTCGAGATCGAGCTGCTCGAGAATGCAGGCGCGCGCCTGATCGCCTTGCGCACGCCGGACGGAAAGAACCTGATCATGCGGGGATCGACGCCGGCCAACATCATCATCAGCCGTCAGATCGATCTGAGCGACCAGATGCCGACGACCCTGATCAAGGACGCGTTCGAGCAGCTGTCTTCCGGCGGGGGCCGGCTACTGCGCGTGAGGGGGCAGACGCCGCAAGCGGGCGATGCCTGGATCGACGTCGTGCTGGACGACACGCCGTTGCATCAGGCCATGATCTCCTATTCGTGGCGCATCGTCGGCCTCAGCATTGTCATCTCGCTGGTGACCGCCGCGCTCATCTTCGCGGCGCTGCAATGGCTGCTGATCCGGCCGATGCGCAACCTGACCCAGCGCATGGTCGATTTCCGCGCCAATCCGGAGGACATGTCGCGCGACGATGCGGCGGCGCGTCGAAGCGACGAGATCGGTGTCGCGGAGCGCGAGCTCCTGCAGCTCCAGAAACAGATCCGCAAGGCGTTGAAGCAGCGCGAGCGCCTCGCCGCGCTCGGCACCGCGGTCAGCAAGATCAACCACGATCTGCGCGGCGTGCTTGCAACGGCGCAGCTGGTGGCCGACCGCCTGGCGCACAGCGACAATCCGGAGGTGAAGAAGATGGCGCCATCCTTGGTGCGCTCCCTCGACCGCGCCATTTCGCTTTGCACCGATACGCTCAACTTCACGCGCGAGGGACCGACCAAGCCGGAATATTCCCGCTTCCCGCTGGCCGAGCTGCACGGTGAAGTGGGCGAGAGCCTTGGCAAGTATCTGAACGGCGCGGTCGTCCTCCAAGCCGATTTCGCGCAGGACTTCACCTTGACGGCCGACCGCGCACAGCTCTACCGCGTGATCCACAACCTGGCGGAGAACGCGCTGCAGATGGGAGCGCACAACGTCGCGATCCGCGCGCGCCGGGCCGACGGCAAGGTGGAGATCGAGGTCGCTGATGACGGACCTGGCCTGCCGCCAAAGGCGCTGCAGAACCTGTTTGCGCCGTTCAAAGGGTCTGCCCGGTCAGGCGGCACCGGCCTCGGCCTCGCCATCGCGCGGGAACTGATGCGCGTTCAGGGCGGTGACCTCAAGCTCGCCGCCAACGATGCCAAGGGCGCCACGTTCCTGCTGGAGCTGCCCGACCGCCAATCCGCCTAGCGGCCCTGCAATTAGCCCAAAGGCGGGCTTGCTTCACGGCGGCGCGCCCCCTATTTTCGCGCGACTTGAAGCTGCCAAGCGGGTGTCATGGAAATGATTTCGAAGGTTGGGATCGTCTTTCTGCTGGGACTTTTTGCCGTTCTGTCGCTGGTCGTGGCGGCGGGCGGGCACGACAATTTCCAATACTGGGGCGGCCTCAGCTTCTTCATCGTCTGCATTCTGCTGGCCTTCTACGCCGTCGCCGAACTGACCAACGGCCGGCAGTCCGACCATCACTGAACCCAGCCGCTGCTCCCTGTCCTTTTGACGGTTTGGGCCCATCCCAAACAGTGCTAGGATCGCTTGTATCAAGCGATCGCGGCGTGACCATCCATTGATCGCGCCCCTTCGCCAGTCCGGCCCTGGTCAAGGAGGCGAGGATGGGCGAGACGCGCGAGGCCGTTGGCCTCTTTCACGATGAAAAAGCGCTGCACGACGCTGCTGACGAACTGCTGATCAACGGCTTCAACCATGCCGATCTGTCGCTGCTGGCGGCGGACCGGGCGATTGAGACTCGCCTCGGCCACAAGTTCGAACGCGTTGCCGATCTCGAGGATGATCCGAGCGTGGCCTTCCAGGCGTTCGTCGACAGCGATTCGCGCACTGAGGGCAAGGGCGTCCTGGTCGGCGGCCTGTTCTATATCGGTGCGGTGGCGGCGGCCGGCATGGTGGTGGCGTCCGGCGGAACGGTCGCGGCCCTTGTTCTCGGCGTCGCGGCCGGCGGCGGCGCGGGCGGGGTGATCGGTATCATGCTTGGCCGTTTCCTGGAGAAGCATCACGCGCATGCCCTGCAGGAGCATCTGGACAAGGGTGGCCTCCTGCTCTGGGTCCACACGCCAGACGAGGCGCACGAGCGCAAGGCACTCGAAATCCTGCGCCGCTGTGGCGCCGAGGACGCGCACGTGCATTCGCTGCCGAAGCCTGACTACACCGCGACCGGCGGCGTCTCGAAGCAGCTCAGCTTCATACGCAGAATAGGGCTCTAAGGCGAAAGCTCAATCCTTCCGCTCTCCCACGCCTTTTCCTTCCAGGAGGCCAAGCAGCACCAGGATGACGAGCGAGAGCGCGACCAAGAGCCCAGCAACGATGAAGAACCCGCCGCCGCAAGCCAGGCCTGTAGCGCCGCTCATCCAGATAGTGGCGCCCGTGGTGAGGTTCCTGACGTCGCCGCGCGCCTGGATGATCACGCCGGCGCCCAGAAATGCGACGCCCGCTACGACGCCCTCTATGACGCGGATCGGATCGCCGCTCGAACCTGGCGATATCTCAAGACTGGTCCGGAACAGCTCGAAGGAAATGATCGTGAAGGCGGCCGCTGCGAGCGAGACCAGCATATGCGTGCGCAGACCGGCGGGCTTCTGGCGCCATTCGCGCTCGACGCCGATGATCATGCCGGCCAGCGAGGCTGCGCCCAGCCGCAATGCTAGATCTTCAAGCGGGAGCTCCATCCCCATGTCGCTTCTCATGTGCTGGTAGGTGCCCGCACTACTTCTCAGCAACGAAACGAAGGACTGAATGGTTCCCCCTGCAACGCGTGGGCTCTAGTCGACTTGTAGCAGCAGCCCCTTGAGATAGCCGCTTTCCGGCAGCATGGGATGAACCGGATGGTCCGGCGCTGCGCCGGTCGCGTGCAGGATGCGCCCGGCGCGGCCGGCTTCGTGCAGGCCACGCGCGACCTGGGCGCGAAATTCGTCTGGCGGCATGTGATACGAGCAGGACGCGAGGAACAGGAAGCCACTGTTCCTGAGCCGGCTTGCGCAAAGGCGCGCGAGCTTGCGATAGGCGCGGGCGCCCTGGTGGAAATCCTTCCGCGATTTCACGAAGGCCGGCGGATCGGCCATCACCAGATCGAACGTGTGATGCGCAGCGCCGGCTTGCTCGAGGAAATCGAATGCCTCCCCCGTCTCCGTGGTGAGCCGGTCGCCGACCTCATTGAGGGCGGCGGCGCGATGCGCGAGATCCAATGCTGGCTGGGACCGATCGACGCTGAGCACCGACTTGGCGCCGTGGCGCGCCGCCTGCACGCCGAACCCGCCGCTGTAGGCGTAGAGGTCAAGCACATCGGCGTCCTTGGCGAAGCGCGCGGCGAGCAGGCGATTGTCCCGCTGATCATAGAACCAGCCAGTCTTCTGTCCTTCGGCAAGATCGGCAAGGAACCGCGCGCCGTGCTCCCGCAGCTCGATCGCGCCGTCGAGCGTGCCCTTGGCAAGGCGATGCACCGGCGTCAGTCCTTCCAGGGCACGCGCCGGCCCGTCGCCGGAGATCACGATCGCACGCGGCTTCAGCAACCGATCGAGGGATGCGATCAGCGGCTCGATCAAGCGATCGGCACCGGCCGCGTTCGGCTCCACCACGACCACGTCGCCGAACCGGTCGATGACGCAGCCCGGAATGCCGTCCGCCTCGGCGTGCACCAAGCGATAGTATGGTGCACCGATCAGCCGCTCGCGCAATCTCAGCGCGCGCTCCAGCCGCCGATGCAGGAAGGTCTCGTCGATCGCGCGGTCGGCGTCGCGGGTCAGCAGGCGTGCGGCGATCAGCGAATGGGCGTTGAAGAAGGCCGCGCCGAGCGGTCTTCCATCGGCACGGACGAGTGTCACGATCTGGCCCGGCGGCAGCGCCTTGGCCGCCGCGTCCATCACCAGCTCATTGGAGAAGATCCAGGGGTGGCCCAGCATGGCGCGCTTGTCGCCACCCGGCTGCAATTTCACGCGCGGCCTATCATTGCTCATGTCGTGTTCCTATTCGCCGAGCGCGATGCCGTCCCGCCTGCGATCGCTGGCGCCGATCATTCGGCCGTCCTTGAATTGCACGATATTGAGGCCGCTCCTCAGCTCGCGCTCCTCGACCTCGTGGCCAAGCGCTTGAAGCGAATCGCGCAGCTCGAGTGCATTGGTTCCCGCCTCGAGCAAGGTCGGACCATTGCGATTGAGAATGTGCGGCGCGGCCGCAGCAGCGCCGGGTGAGCGGCCCCAGTCGATCATCTCGATCAGCGCTTGCGCGACATAGCCGATGATGTTGGGTCCACCGGGAGAGCCGAGGGCGAAGGCGGGCCTGCCGTCCCTGTCGAAGACGATCGTCGGCGTCATGGAGCTGCGCGGGCGCTTGCCAGCCTCGACGCGATTGGCGGTGGCCCGGCCGCCGGAGGCCGGCAGGAAGGAAAAATCGGTGAGCTGGTTGTTGAGCAGGAAGCCTTTCACCATGCGGTGCGAGCCGAACGCCATCTCGACGCTGCTGGTCAGGCTGACGATGTCGCCGGCGCTGTCCACGATGACGAAGTGGGAGGTGGAAACCGGTTCGAATTGCTGCTGGCTGACTTGCGCCACGATCAGCGGATCGGTGAATCTGCCGGGCTGCGCCTCGCCGATGGTGCGATCGCTGCGGATCTGGCCGGCGCGCGCTTTGAGATAGTCGGCGTCCAGCATCTTGGCGGCCGGAACACGTGCGAAATCGCTATCGGCCACGTAGCGGTCGCGGTCCGCAAAGGCAAGGCGGCTGGCATCGGCGATCAGGTGAAAGGCTTGTGGGCCGTTGGGGTCCATCGGCGGCAGATCGAAATTCTGCAGGATGCCGAGGATCTGCAGCAGCGCGATCCCGCCGGAGGTTGGCGGACCCATGCTGCACACCTGGTAGACCCGATAGGGCCTGCACAGAGCTTCGCGCTCGCGGGCGCGATACTCCACGAGGTCGATCGCCGTCATGTGCTCAACACCGTCCTCATTCACCGCGGCGAGGATCGCCTGCGCGATCGGCCCGCGATAGAAAACGTCGGCACCGCCCTCCGCCACCGTGCGCAAGGTCTCGGCGTAGGCGGGATTGCGCAGGATCGCGCCGGCCGGCCAGGGATTGCCGGCGGAATCATAGAAATAGGCGCGCGCCTCCGGGTCGCGCTTAAGATGCGCGTCCTTGGACAGCGCAGCCGCGAGCGCCGGCGGCACCGCAAATCCGTTCTCGGCCAGGTCGATCGCCGGTTGGAACAGATCGGCCCAGGGCAAGCGGCCTTCGCGCCGGTGTGCGAGCTCCAGCACACGCAACGCGCCGGGCACGCCGACGGATTTGCCGCTCAACGCCGCATCCAGGAAGTCGAGCGGCTTGCCGTCCTTGTCCAGGAAGAGGTCGGCACGTGCGCTCTTCGGCGCAGTCTCGCGTCCGTCGAGCGCGCTCAGCTTGTGCGTGACGCCATCCCAATGCAGCAGGAATGCGCCGCCACCGATCCCGGAGGATTGCGGCTCCACCAGGCCGAGCACAGCCTGGGCCGCGACGGCTGCATCCACGGCGCTGCCGCCCTTGCGGAGGATGGCGAGCGCTGCTTCGGACGCGGCCGGATCGGCTGTCGCCACCATGAAGTGATCGCCGACCGCTTCGGGCGCGGTCGGAATGCCGCTCTGGGTTGCGACCAGGGGCTCTGTCGGCCGGGGCTCCGGCGCCGACACGCAGCCGCCTGCCAGCAAGCCCAGCAGCGCAAAGGCCAGGATGCTCCAGCTTGGGGATGTCCTTGATACGCGCGGATCGTCGGTCATCATGCGGCAATTACCCAGATTCTCGGCGTTCTTAGCGGCTTCCTGATGGCAGGGGAAGCGGTCCAAACGCCGCCGGATTCCTATTGTGCACCGCAGCAAATCGGTGGAAGATGCGCCTCTCCGAAAGATC
Source organism: Dongia deserti (assembly GCF_003574735.1). Lineage (GTDB taxonomy): Bacteria > Pseudomonadota > Alphaproteobacteria > Dongiales > Dongiaceae > Dongia_A > Dongia_A deserti. The sequence continues at coordinate 417,251 of NZ_QORW01000001.1, read as the reverse complement.
AGGCGGAGCTGGGCATGAGCATTCACGATAGCGGCACGGCCGGCGGTAAGACCAAGCCCTCTGGCGCCAAGATGACACGGATCAGCGTGCCTGATCTCGTGGCGCGCAAGGGCAAGGAAAAGATCGTCTGCCTCACCGCCTATACCACGCCGATGGCGCGTGCGCTTGATCCGCATGTCGATCTGCTGCTGGTCGGGGATTCGCTCGGCATGGTGATCTATGGGTTCGAGAGCACGCTGCCCGTCACGCTTGACATGATGGTGATGCACGGCGCCGCTGTCCGGCGCGGGTCGGAGCATGCGTGCCTGGTGGTCGACATGCCGTTCGGGTCCTATCAGGAAAGCACCGAGCAGGCGTTCCGCAGCGCCGCGCGGCTGATGCGGGAGACCGGCTGCTCGGCCGTGAAGCTGGAAGGCGGGCGCGAAATGGCGCCGACCGTGGAGTTTCTGGTCAAGCGCGGCATTCCGGTGATGGGCCATGTGGGGCTGATGCCGCAATCTGTGCACACGCTCGGCGGCTATCGCGCGCGCGGCCGCGCCACCGATGAGGCCGCCGGCGTGATGGCCGATGCGGTGGCGATCGCGGAGGCGGGCGCGTTTTCGGTGGTTGTCGAGGGCGTGCTGGAACAGGTGGCGCAGGCCATCACGGCGCGCATTCCGGTGCCGACCATCGGCATAGGCGCCTCGGTCGATTGCGACGGCCAGGTGCTGGTGACGGAAGACATGCTGGGCCTGTTCGGCGCCTTCAAGCCGCGCTTCGTGAAGCGTTATGCGGAGTTGGCGGACGACATTGCTTCGGCGGCGGCCAGCTACGCTGCCGACGTGCGCACCGGCGTCTTCCCTGGACCGGACAATGTGTTCGGCAGCCTCAAGAAATCGAGCTGACGGACGCTAGCATCGATCATGCCTGAGCTTCAGATTGTCCGGACCGTCGCCGATCTGCGCGTTGCGGTGGCGCACTATCGGCGCAGCGGTGCCAGCGTCGGGCTGGTGCCGACCATGGGTGCGCTGCATGACGGGCATCTGACCCTGGTGCGCTCGGCCAAGCTCGACAATGCGCGGGTGATCGCGACCATCTTCGTCAATCCCAAACAATTCGGCCCGACCGAGGATCTGGCGCGCTATCCGCGCGACGAAGCGGCGGACGTGGCGATGTTGAAGGAGCTCGGCACGGACCTGCTGTTCACGCCGGACGTCGGAGAAATGTATCCCGATGGATTCTCGACCAGCATTTTGGTCGGCGGGCTGACGCAGCATCTGGAAGGCATCTCAAGGCCGCACTTCTTCACTGGCGTTGCGACCGTGGTGACCAAGCTGCTGCTGCAGGCTCTGCCCGACCGCGCCTACTTCGGCGAGAAGGATTTCCAGCAGCTGCAGGTCGTGCGTCGGATGGTGCGCGATCTCAACATCCCGGTGGCGATCGTGCCGATCCCCACCATCCGCGAGGCGGATGGATTGGCGATGTCCTCGCGCAACCGCTACCTCTCGCCCGCGCAACGCAAGATCGCGAGCGCACTGCCGCAGATCATGCATGAGACGGTGGCGGAGCTGCGCACCGGCCTGGCCGCTGCGCCGATCCTCGCCGGCGCCAAGGGCCGCCTGCACCAGGCCGGCTTCGACCGCGTGGATTATCTGGAGCTGTGCGACGAGACGACATTGCAACCGGTCCCGCTTGCACGCACGCCGTCGCGCGTGTTCGTCGCGGCCTATGTCGGCGCGACGCGCCTCATCGACAACTGGCCGGTCATCTGATCATGAATATCTCGATCGAACGGATCGCGGCGGCCATTGGCGCGATCGATCCCATCTTCAAGGCGACGCCGCAGTTCTTGTGCGACGGGCTGAGCGCGGAGCTCGGCCGGCCGGTCCTGCTGAAGGTCGAGACGCTCAATCCGATCCGCTCCTTCAAGGGGCGCGGGACATCATGGTTTGCGCAGAGCTTCGCCGAAAAAGGCCGAGCGGTGATCTGCGCTTCGGCGGGGAACTTCGGGCAAGGCATCGCCTATTGCGGTACGCGCGCCGGGCTCACGGTGCAGGTGGTGGCGCCGGCCAATGCCAATCCGCTGAAGCTGGAGGCGATGAAGCGGTTCGGTGCGGAGGTCATCCTGCACGGCCACGATTTCGACGCGGCCAAGCTGCATGCGCAGGAACTGGCGCGCAAGAGCGGTGGCTATTTCCTGGAAGACGGACGCGAGCAGGCGATCGCCGAAGGCGCGGGCACCATCGCTCTCGAGCTGCTGCAATCGGCCGTCCGCCCGTCGGCGATTTATGTGCCGGTCGGCAACGGATCCCTCATCTCCGGCGTCGCCGCCTGGATCAAGGCCAAGGCGCCGGACATCAAGGTGATCGGCATCTGCCCCGAGGGCGCACCCTCCATGATGCTTTCCTGGCGCGAGGGGCGCGTCGTGACGACGGACAGCGCGAACACTATTGCCGACGGCCTTGCCGTGCGCCTGCCGGTGCCGGAAGCGGTCGCCTTCATGCGCGACCACATCGACGACGTGGTGCTGGTGAGCGATGCGCGCATGAAGGAAGCGATGCGCCTGCTGTTCCGTCACGCCGGCGTGGCGATCGAGCCTTCCGGCGCGGCGGGCCTGGCCGCGATCATGGACGCGCCGCGCGCCGAGGTACCGGTCGCCACCATTCTGTGCGGCGGGAATGTGCGGATGGATTTGTTGAGGGAGTTTGCCTAGGTCGAGGCGCTCACTGGCCCTTCAATTTCACGATCGGCTGGATGAATTGCGGTTCGATGTCCCAGGGGAAATAGATCCAGGTATCCTGGCTCACCTCGGTGACGAACGTGTCGACCAGCGGCCGCCCCGCAGGCTTGGCATAGATGGTGGCGAAGTGCGCCTTGGGCAGCATCTCGCGCACGTATTTCGCCGTCTTACCCGTGTCGACCAGATCGTCGATGATGAGCCATCCGGCGCCGTCGCCAGCCACGCCCTTGAGCAGCTTCATCTCGCCCTGCTGATGCTCGTCCGAGTAGGACGTCATGCAGACCGTATCGATCAGCCGGATGTCGAGCTCGCGCGCGATGATCGCCGCCGGCACCAGGCCGCCGCGGGTGATGGCGACTATGCCCTGCCACTGGCCGCCGGTCGGGCCTTGCCCGATCAGGCGCCAAGCCAAGGCCTTCGCGGTCCGGTGCAGTTCCTCCCAGCTTACCGGGAAGGTCTTTTGGTAGGAGACGGTCATGAGCGCTGGTCCTTGGAAGCCATCGAATATGCGCTTCCCTTAGCGCGGCCTCGCGGCAGCGGCAAGCGGCCAGTCAGACGTTCTCGTCCGCCGCCCGTACCAGGTAGCAGCCACTGATTCGCCAGCTGCCGTCGCGCTGCCGTTCCATGGTGTAGTAGGCGAGATAGGAGAGCCCATCGGGCCCGACAACGAACACTTCCTGGGTCGGGCCGAACTCGCTTGCCTGGACGCCGCGGAACTGGACGCCCCGCGGGCGATAGACCGGCTGATAGGCCTGCGTCACCATCTGGCTGAAGATCTGCGGGCTCTGGAACTTGCTCTGGATCGCGGGCGAGGCATAGGCGAAGGCTGCAGCCCAATCGTCGATCTTGAAGGCCTCCATCTGGCCTCGGATCACCTGCCGGATGGCGGCGGCCTCGGCCGGAGCGATCGACTCGCCCGCCGTCGCAAGGGCACCGCCGGCCAGCAGCATCGTGGCGATCAGAGTCAATCGGCGGGCAAGAGCGACCATTGACGGCCTCCGCGCAGAAGCAGGCGCATCATACGCCTCCTTCAGGCTCTACGCTGTGCCGGCCGATCTGGATTTGGTGCCGCGGAAGCAATGCAGCCGGCGGAACCCCGGTTCCAGGCGATCAGCGGACGTACAGGCGGACTTCGTTGCTCTGGACGTTCGGGTCCGTCAGCTGGCTGACGCTGACGCGATCCGCGGGCAAGCCCATGTTCAGCAGGGATTGCATGACCCTTTGGGTGCTGGCGCGCGCGGCCTCGGCATTCCGTGCGAGTTCTTCCGAAGTGCCGTCGGCCGGTGCGACCGCCACGAGGTCGAAGGCGACGTTGGGCGAGCGGGCCAGGGCGGCGCTTACCGCCTCATAGAGCTGCTGTTCGTATTCGACGCCCGGATTGTCGAAGCGGATGACGACGAACGGCCGCCCGCTGGCGAGGCCGGCTCCGGCCGGGCCGGCAATGTGCGCCGACGGGGCTGCCGATTGCTGAAGCGGTGGGGCAACATTGGCTGCGGTGCCGATTGTGGGCGGCGCCATCTGGGCCAGCTTGGCGCCCTCCGTCCCGAGGAAATGGCTTTCCCGCAGCACCTGCTGCCGCATCCCATCGAGCAGCTGGTCGAGGCTGTTGGCGGTCTGGGTCGTGGCGTCTTCGAGCACGAGCAGCTGGCGACGGTCCTCGTTCGTGCCTTCAGGGTCCGCGCTGGCGGCGCGAATCGACTGCTGCAAATAGGCCGCATAGGCGATGTTCTTCGCCACCTCGCTGGACAACGCGTTCATCTGATCCAGGCTGGCCGAAATGACGCGCAATTGACCTTGGGCCTGCTGCCAGGCCGGGATGGACTCATCCGCTGCGGTGCCGCCCGGCTGGCGGGTTTGGATCGTGCTGGCGGTAATCTGGTAACCGGCAACATTGGCCTCCAGGTCGGTCTGCAGCTGCCGGCCGCGCTGGACCTGCGCGCCCGCAGCCTGCTGAAGCCGGGCCAGGTCCGAACGGAACTGGGTGATGCGGGCCCCCACGGGTGTCGCGCTTGGCGTGCCCAGCTTGGACACGTCCAGCGGCACGATCTGGGCCGGCTGAGTGGCAGGGCTGACGCCAGTGACCGAGGGAGCGACACCCTTCTGGACAAAATCGCACGCGCCAAGCGTCAAGGCCGCAACCAATAGGGCGAAAACTCTGGATTTTTTCATTTTTAGGTAGGCCCCCGGTGCTGGCAACCATGTCCTGGACAGGTGTTATTGGACACCCGTTTGGCAGTTTTTCCGCCAAGAATCAACCGGCATGCCCCTCCGGTCCCGGCGCGCGGGATGCGCGAAAGAGCCACGCCTCGGCGGCTTGCACCAGGGCGGAATGCTACCCAATTCAAGGCTTTGGCGATCGGCCGCGAGGCCTTGCGATCATAGAGAAGGCAGCACGCTTGACGCTTGCAAGTGCCGGCCCTCTCCGCTAGGTTCCGCCCCCGCGACGAGGCGGCCTCCGGGCCCCTTCGCTGCAAGTGTGGCTTGTGCCCGTCCGATGGCGCAGCCAACCAGGGCCGGCCGACCGGCCCGATGCGCGCCCGTAGCTCAATTGGATAGAGCATCTGACTACGGATCAGAAGGTTAGGAGTTCGAATCTTCTCGGGCGCGCCATCATTTCAATATGTTAGCTGCCATCTAGAAGCGTCAAACCGGAGCCTGGGTAACATCCTGGGTAACAGCGTGCATCTGTGAGAATTTTCAGGCCCCCGGCCAGGGATGCCGTTTGCTTACTTGCTCCAAAGCACACCCCACCAATACAGTCCTCGTGCCGTCATTTCGCCGAGTCCACAAGCGATCTGACTTAAGACACAATTACTTGTGGATAAGTTGGTAGTTAACAACTCCCAACTCATTGAAAAACTGGGGATTTTTGCGCGGGCGAATACTTGACCGACGCAACGGGTTACGATAGGTATCGATGCGTCTGAAAAGACACGAGCCGGACGGGGGTCTAGACCGTCCGGCTCGAAACACAGAGGGCCACAGTGCTACCCCTGGCCCCCGTGGCAATAGATGCGGGGCGGACCCTAGCGGGCCGCCCGTGACCACGTCAATAGGGGGTAGCTCCACTTGGCGGCAGCGCCGCCGAACATAGGAGTGCCCTGCCATTGAGCAGTATCACATGGCGTAATTGTGGCGATCACTGGTGCGACTTCGATCGGCTCAAGCTCGAGACGGTCGGGGACGAGATCGGTGGTGTTTACATCATCTGGCATCGCGGCAGCCCAAGTTGGACTGTCCGCGTTGGACAAGGGATCATAGCTGATCGCATCAGTGCGCATCGGCGGGATCCTCTCGTCACCGCCTATCGGCCGCTCGGCCTCAGCGTCACATGGGCAGAGTTACCGGTATGGATGTGGGATGGCGTTGAGCGGTTTCTTGCTGATCGCCTGACCCCACTAGTCGGAGATGCCTTTCCGGACGTTCGGCCCCATCCGGTAGCGCTGCCGTGGTAGCCATCCCAGCCAGGATGGCCTCTGCGGCCTCGATCAGCTTCATGTGCTGATACCAGCTCCAGGGCGGCTCGTTCCCGCCCTGGATCTTTTCCTTGGCCCAGTCCCTGATGCGCTCGAGCTCGTCTTTCATGCCGGCCTCTCAGTGCTGGAAGGTATAAAGCCTCCGCTCTAAACCACTAACAAACAATGAAAACCGGAATCTGTTGCAACCGCAAACGTCGTTCGCTGTCGCGTAGGCGGCAGCCGAACGGGAGCATCGATCCATGATCGGGGACACGCTGCGTCGCGAGGTCAAAGCTTACCTTGAATGGTTCGACATCGTGGCTGCTGCCATGAAGGCGAAGCCCGGAGCGGAACTCACGCTGGGAGAGGTGAGGAGCTACTTCGCCTCGACAGGGAACGACCTTGATGGCGTGCCCTATGATCCCGCCAATACCGTGCACGTGAACAAGTTGGATGAGTGTCTCGAGGGGGTGCTGACTCGATTCGAGCGGCTTCACTTAGTTGATGCTCGCCTGGATCGAAATCGATATACGCCCAACCTCGGCTTACACACACCCAAGCGGGTCGCGCGCCTGAGCAAGCGCGGCGAGCGCCTGTCGATGCGGCCAACCTGGTGGAAAGTTTGCTATTGGACCGTCGTGGTCGTGGCGATCGTAGTGGCCGCGTTCTTCGCCCGGTATAAGTGGGTTATCACCCTTGTGACTATATCGACAGCGATCGCAAAGCTGGTTCTGCAGTGGGACATCGTGGCATCAGGCGCCGTCGGCCTCTTCACCGCACTTGTAGCGTTCGTTGTGCATGCAATGCGGTAGCCTGCGCTGCGCAGCGCCGCGGCATCAGCGGATGATCCGCCTGCGGGAGCTGCTCAAAACCAAACTCAGGCACCACGCGCTTGAGGTAGGCGCCGAGCCACGCCGCAGCAAATGCGCGGTGGCACCATGATTTATGATCCGGCCGCTCGAAGCAGCAGAGCACCGGGCTTCGGCCGGCCGCGAGCTCTTCTATTTTGCCAACGATCGCCGCGGGGTCCAGCTGGTCCAGGATCTGCTGATAGCGCCGGCGATACTGGTCGACGTCGATCGAGGTGAACCAAGGTCCTGGCTGTAGTTCGTGCAGCATGCGATAGCCCGCCGGTTGCCGCCTGGGCACGCCGCGCGAGATGCCGATCTTGATGGAGCCTTCGGGGAGCTGGGAGAACCATGAGGCGGTGAGCAATTTCATTTTTGAATCTTAGGTCGCGAGCGCGCCAAGTAAACTGCAAAGCGTTCCTTGCCCCCGATTCTGATGCTGCCTATGTTCGCGTGGTCGCTGCGCGTCGCGGAGATGAGCATGAGCGAGCCCTATCGGCCTGACACCGGCGGTCACGCGCACGGCGCCATCCGCGACAGCTTCCTCGCCGCAGTTGACGCCTTCGAGGCCTGGAAGGCCGGACTGGCAGAGCCTGAAGTCGCCTTTGGCACCGATCGCGTGCCGGTCCGGATCTCGCGAGTGCTCGAATACATGATCCTTTGCACAGACCCGCTGCCGACCGGCGCCGCGCGACAGGTGGCCAAGGTCACTGGGCGACGGCTGCGTGATGACGCCACGTACGGCGAGGCCGCCGGCGCCCTACTCCCAGCCGTCGCGATCCGCGCGGTGCGCGTGAGATTACTGCCCGCGACTGTCGCGGCTTGACTATTCGCAACCTCCGCGAGAGCATGACTCAGGGGAAGTCGCTAGGGGGACCATTCGAACAATGGAAGAATGGGGCCGATATTGTGTGTTGGCCATCCTCGAATGGCTGACTGGAGTTCTCGTGGGCTGGAACAGCGAACGTCATCTGAAGCAGCGCCTGCGCAAGATGTTAAGAGATCCGAAATTTCCCAAAGGATTCCGCTCAACTGGGCAGCTGATGCATGGAATCGCGTCAGATAAACAGAAGACCGTCCGTCTGCTGTTCGCGATCGGTGCGCGTCGATCGGAAATATCTGACGAGTGGACTCTGAAGTGATCCCTCGATCGCAGGGCGGCACGCACGCGCGCGGCCTTGACTGAGCCTGTGCTGACGTGCGCCAGCTCCGCAGCCTGCTCTCTGGTGACAGTGGGTTCGCAAATTTGCGGACCCTGCTTGAACTGATTGTCGCCCAAGCGAAAATTGGCGAGTGCCGGTGGGGGGCACTCTCAAAACGCCGGCGCTCTTGATCGGGGACCGGTGGGGCAGTTTTGCTTACAGCGTCGCGAAATTGGCAGGGGGGTTGGCGCCAGCCGGTCGCTGTCGTGGCGCCTGTGGCCGGGCGCCTGGTGGCAGCCTGATGGATGAGGGAATGAGGGCTGATTGCCACTGGCCGGCCGGCGGCGCACTACGCAGCCTGGACCAGCGCTGAGGCGGCCGACTATCTTCGCCAGACTTGGGGATTGCTGCGCTGATTGTTGCGCGCGGCGGCCGTTCTCTTGGGGATTAAGGGGCATGTGGTACGCGCTGACCGATCACGCCAGATACGTCTATCACTATACGCGAGCGGAGACCGTGGCGCTTCACATCCTGCCGTCAGGACAGCTGAGATTCTCGCCCTTTCGCCTGACCAACGATCCCCGTGAATCGAAAGACTGGGCGCTCAACTATCACGCCCGCGCGGTTAGCCTTGACTTTGCTGAGCCGCCGGTCCGGGCGCTGCTGAACAAGCACATCAAGCATGGCTGGCGGGTCGGATGCTTCTCGGAAGATGTCTACGAGGCTTGCGAGACAAAAAGGCGAGAAGACAACGGCGAAGATCTCGACGCCGCGCCCTTCGAGCGCGGTCACTCGCGACCGGCGATGTGGTGGCACTATGGCGATCGTTACGCCGGCGCGTGCCTGGTCTTCGATCGCCAACAGCTCGACCGCGATATCAGAGCTGCCGCCGCTGCGCTCGGCCGTCAAGTCCACAGCGATCGCGTGCGATACGAGGTTGGTCGACGCATCCGAAAGGCACCCGATCCGCTGATGGTGAACCTGGATGAGGTGGTGCGGCTTGGGCCGGTTGCCTATGCCAAGGCGCACATCGATCAGCACTGGCGAGAGCTGTTTTTCGTCAAGAACCAGGACTGGAGCCAGGAGCGCGAATGCCGATGGATCGTCGAAGGCGGAGAAGACGAATTCTTCTTCGTGAATATCCACCGGTCTCTCGTCGGCATCTTGATCGGGGATCAATTCCCCAAAAAGCACTGCGCAGCGGTGACCGCATATGCCTTCGCGCACGACCTGAATGTCGCCGTTATGCGCTGGCAGAACAGCGTCCCGCAGCCCTGGCCTGCCATCGCGGAGCTGCTTGAAACGCAGTATTAGCAGTGTGTGGCGGCGGGTCGCGCCTGACCCGCCGCCGTGGCGCCGCCTATTGGCCCGTCGCGGCCGGCGGCCCCAGATCACCTGCGGCCGGCTGCTGGCGCCAGGGCAGCCGCTTCTGCAGGCTGATAGCATGCTGCTTCAGCGTCTCGGCGAAGATCCTGTCGAAGTTTGCCTTGGCGCGCGCTTTGAAGTCGTCGATGTCCTTTGGTGGATAGCCGGCGCACTGGAGGCGTTCCACGTGATCGGCCAGCACATTCTCGAAGTGGCGCAGCATCGCGTTCGCGAGCGCCTCGACGGCGGCGTTCACAGTCCCGTCGTAGGGCGTGGTCTTGCTCATCGGCTTTTCTCCTCGATCTGGCGCAGCCGCCTTTCAGCCGCGTCTAGCCGCGACATCATTCCGCGCACAGTCATCAGCAGCTGATCGTGTTCCCGCTTGTGCGCATTGGCGTGACGCTCGATCGCGTCGACTATCAATCTGCCGATCGTCTCGCCGAGCCATTTTGGATCTAGGGAAAGGGCTCTGGCGCGCTTCTGTGGCTGTGGCACGATGGGTCAGCTCCCGGCCAGACCGCTGATGATCGCTCGCGACACGGCACCGGGATCGCGCAGCCAGAATCCATACTCACGATTGATCTTCAACGCGGAGCTCGAGCTCTGCCAGAGGCCGGTGAGGTTCTGCGCGCCACCCAACGGACCGTCCGAAAGCTGCAGGTCCGCTTGATCAGTTGCATCTACGCTGAGCGCGCCCTGGCTCGCGAGGATCTGATCGGCATCGATCGCCATTAACACGCCGGAATCGAGCGTGTCGCTCACGAGGAAGGGCGTCTCGCCGACCTTACCACCTGAGGGCGACAGGTTCGGGAACATCATGCCAGCACTGCCGACCAAGCCCGCGGCGAGCGCCGCGGTGGCCGGGTCGGAGACCAAGAACACCTTGCTGGTTTGGTAGGTCATCAAGGTGGCGAAGACGGCCGCGATTGCCTCGGGGATCGTGGCAACGGTTGTCTCCTCTGTCTGGCTCGAGACGATGGAGTCGAGAAAGACCATGTCGACCACTCGGGCGGCTGCCGTGCGCAGCTCGAGCGAGAACAGCGTTTGTCCAGCCGTTCCTGCAGCTCGGAAGATTTCGCGCGTGAAGGTCACGATCGCGCTGGCCCTGCGGCGCTCAAGCTGGTCGCCTTCGATCTGGAGGCTGCCGATCGGCACAACCTCGCCCAAATCGAGCTCAGCGCCAATGAGGCCCACCGTCGTCGCGGCGATCTTGGTGCGCATCGGTGCCTGGCGGAATCCGTTCGCGGCGGCGATGGCATCGAATACGCCCACGCTGGCGAGTGACGTTAGCAACGCGAGGCCGCTGTAGGGGTCGATATCCGATCTAGCTCGACCAAGGTCAGGACCAGTTCCTCGTGCTCGGTGCGTTTGCGGTCTTGAACAGTGTTCATGGACTTCCTCCCAGATGGTGCCGGCGACCGGCCGGCGCGGCGCTCCGCGCTCCGTGGTAGGTCATTCGGCGGCTCGGATAACTCCGACCGCAACGCCAATATCGCGATCGGCGCAGTCGGTGTGTTGCTTTTCTGGCCGGCGCTCTTCGCTCTCGATCTGTCCGATGCTGAGCGCGTCGAGATCGATGCCCTGCATCGGCGTAACATGCATTTGGCCAGCTTGGCGCGTGACTGTTCCTCAACCGCGGGCCGGGGTTCGATCACAACCGCCCGCGCTGTGCGCTCCGGCGCATTCGATGGCAAATGGACCGGCGAAGGCGGAAACGACGGATGCGGCTCGCCATGGGCGATGGAGATCAGCGTCACAGGCGGCGAAGCCAAGGGCCTGCTATGGCGCGGCAAGGCCGAATACAACTTCCAGGGAACCATCAACCGAGAGGGCAAGCTCGAGAAGGCCCTGGCGGGCAAGACGCCGGCATCGAATGGCGTCGTGGGCCCGCGCTTCATCACGGTGAATGCTGCGTTTGGTGAGGAGGCGGCGGGCGGCGACTATTCGATGGCAGCGGGAAGCGCCGGCACGTGCACGGTGGCGGTGAATTTGAACCGGCATCAGGCCTAAATCTGCAATTGAGGTCAATTCAAATGGGAACTCGCCTGATAGGAACTCTGGTCGAACGCGCCGGTGAGCTAGCCGCGGACTTAGAGAAGGAATTCGAGAAGTGCTTGCATGATCTGGAAGTTACGCCTCGAGCGCTGAACCTGACGCACGAGGTCATTGAAAAGTGCGCGAACGCACTCGATCAGCTTATGCACTTAGCCTGGGAGATCAGGATAGCGCCGACGCTCGGGGTCTCGGAAAGGCCGCGCGGATATTTTCCAGCCGCGATAGACGAACAGAGCTTTCGATCTGCCCTCGGTCAATGGAAGCTTGTCGACGTTGAGCAAAAAGATCCGGTATTCGCCAAAGTGCTCAGACGGTGGCAGCCGTTGTCCGATCCGCAAAACAACTGGATAGCCATGCTTCGAAAGTTCGCCGCGAAGAAGCACGTGGGCTTGGTGCCGCAGAAGATCCAGTCCGAACCGCGCGTGGTGGTTTCCGATCAACGTGGAAACAGCGTGTCTTGGGGGCCAGGCGTGACATTTGGACAAGGTGTATCGGTCTTCGGCGCGCCAATCGATCCCAAATCGCAGCTGCCGGTTGAAACTCCAGGCGTGGAGGCGCGCGTCGAAATCTGGGTGCGATTCCACATCGAAGGCACTGACCTGAACGCTCTCTCCTTTTGCACAGAGTGTGTTTCGGGAACCAAGCTGATAATCGCCAACTTCGCCTCGGAACTCGTGCTGCCCGACTAAGCCTATTGACCGCACCATGGGCCGCGCAATGAACCTTGACCACCCCTCGAGCGACAGACCGTAGCGCGCCCCTGGTGATGCTCCTCAAGCCGGCCAGGGTTGACCGCCGGCGGAGCTCGAGGCCGCTGGCGGTCTTTGCCATTGACCGGTCGTCACCGCCGATCGCATCGCACACGCTATCCTACCCACATCCAGCCGGTGCCGCCGCCCGCGCTGCCGGCGGGCTGCGCGACCTGCATAGCGATGTAGGGGAACCACCGCGCGGCGGAATCGACGTTCGCATAATCGAGCGTGAACCCGTCCGCGTCGAACGAAACGAAATCAGCTGTCGCACCCGGCGGCGGTGTTGACTGCCCGACCGACGACGATGCTGTCGTTGTGCGCCCGATAGGCGTTCGCGATTGCGCTGTTGTCGTGCGAACCGGCGCCAGCCCAGGCGCGGTTGCTTGATCCTGTCGCGAAGCCCATGAACGCGCGCATGAAGGTCACGACCGTGTCGAGAGATGTAGCATATCCACCAACCCCTCCGGAACCTGTCGGTCAGCGCATTACCCTTCAGCTAGCTTCCAGTGCATTGATGACAAAACAAGCGCCATAAGCAGACCTTTGCCGGCGATGGCGCGCAATTCTTGCGTCGTGCGAACGAGACTGCTACTGTTAGCCAGATGGCTATACATTATACCGAGGCGCTGGATCGGACATTTCATGCCCTAGGCGACGGGTCGCGACGACGCATGCTGGCAACGATCAGTCGAAAAGGTGCCTGCTCGGCGGGCGAGCTTGGAGTCCTGTTCGAAAGCTCGCAGCCGACCATCTCCAAGCACTTGCGGGTGCTGGAGCAGGCGCAATTGATTACCCGACATGTGGAGGGACGTCGTCACATGTTCAGGCTTCAGCCGACGCAATTGCGGCAGGCCCGGGCGTGGCTCGAGCGTCACCTCGCCTTCTGGGAAGGCAGCCTCGATCAGCTTGAAGGCCTTCTGGAAGAATTGAAGCAAGCCGAGGGGAAACGCGAATGACTGACTTACCGAGCTACGTGCTGGAGCGGACATTCGCGGCGCCGCGGGCACTCGTTTGGAGAGCCTGGACCGATCCTCAGCTCCTGTCCCGCTGGTATGGACCAAACGTCGAGACGATCATTCATCGTCTCGACGTGAGGCCGGGCGGACTATGGCTCAACGAAATGAGAATGGGCGGAAGGTCCAGCTATCAGCGTACGCAATTCACTGAAGTCGCCGCGCCGGAACGGCTCGTTTGCCTCATGGCCAATGCCGACGCGCGATGGAACATCGCGCCCAATCCGATGATGCCGGACTGGCCCCGCATCCTGTTGACCACCGTAACTTTCGAGGAAGAGCGCAGCCAAACCCGGATGCGCCTAACGTGGACACCGCACGAAGCGAGCGAAGCCGAGATCGCCTGCTTCGCGGCCGCAATGGACAATATGGGCAAGGGCTGGGGCGCGGGCATGAAGCTGCTCGAAGAGCTGCTCACTGAACTGAAGGCTGCGAACTGATGCACGACCGCCACGGATGCTAGCGGGAGTGTTGTCAATGCGCGCCTGGAGCAAGTGGCGGCTCTGGCGCGCTGCGTCTGTCAGCGGCGCTCGATCAAGACCCAGCCCACCGCCATCGCAACGCAGCTTGCCGCCACGACCAGGAACATGGTGCCGAGCGAACTTTGGCCGGCGATGAGACCGAGAGCTGGCGGACTGGCCAGATAGCCGGCATAGCCGAACGCGACCACGAAGGCGATCGAAGAGCCGGGCGTATTGCTGCGCCCGGCGGCGCTGATCAGGATCGGCACGATGTTGGAAAGGCCAAGGCCGACGAGCGCAAAACCGGCCACGACCGCCAGATAATCAGTCAGCAGGACCGCCATGAGGAATCCGAGCACCGCGACGACGCAGCTGGTGATGATCACCCTTTGCTCGCCGAAACGCAGGCGTAGCCAGTCTCCGGATAGACGCCCCAGCGCCATGGTCGCGGAGAATGAAGCGAAGCCCCAGCCTGCACGATCGATGCTGGTCCGGACTTCACTGGTGAGGAAGAGCGAGCTCCAGTCGCGCACCGCGCCTTCGGCGGAAAAGCAGATCGCCGCCAGGATGCCGAGGGTGAGGGCAATCCGGTTGATCGCGAATCTCGGCCCTGCCTTGCCATCGCCTTTGTGCCGCAGCGGGATCAGATCGTGCTGACAGGTCAGGAAGAGAATGACCAGCAAGGCGCAGAGGATCAGCGCCTGGGTCAGATCGCTGACCACCGCCAGCATGGCACCGACTGCCGCAGCGCCAACCAATCCGCCGACACTCCACATGCCGTGGAAGGACGCCATGACGCGCCAGTTCATGTGCATCTCGACGTCGGACGCATAAGCGTTCATCGCCACATCCATGAGACCGCCGGCGGCGCCGAACAACAACAGGGCAAGGACGAAGAGCGCCCAGGTCGATGAGATCGAGACCGCGATGTAGCTCGCAAGAAAGATTGCGAGGCTGACGCGGATGAGCGGACTTGCGCCAAACCTTGCGATCAGCCGCCCGCTGAAGGCCATGGCCAGGACCGCGCCGATGCCCATGCCGAGCAGCATCAGGCCGAATGTCCCTTCATCCGCATCCAGACGCGCGATCGCGCGCGGAACCAAGGCGGCCCATCCGCCGAACGCCACACCGTTGATGAAAAAGGCCATCGCCGTAGGGTACCAGAAGCGATGAACCGCGCGATAGAGGTGCCGGGTGGACAAGGTCGATCCTGTCATGACTTGAAGCTTGTCGCAGAGCCGCGACGGATGGAGGGAAATACCTTCTATCAAGCAAATGCGCCGCGCAGTGTCGGGAAGCGCCGCGCGCGTGTCAATCGTCGCCGATGACGGCATGCCGTCAATTGTGCGCGCTGCTCTACTCCAGCACCTCGAACTGGCTCACGATCCAATAAATTTCCGCCGCAATCGCCAGCAGCGCGAAGGCGCCGTGATAGCGCCGGTCGGCGATGAAGATGGCGGCGATCGATAGAGCGAATAAAACGCCCTGCCGGACCGGATAGAACACACCGAACGCGCTGAAATGATCCACCCCTCGATCGCGGTATCGACGAGGTCGGCCAGAAAGCGTGCCGAGCAGGAAATAGAACCACTTCTGTCGGGGAATGGAAATACTCGGCAAAGCTCGAATATTCATCCATGCGATCGGGAAACAGAAGCGCGCTTAAGAAGAAGAACAGGGCAGCATGGCAGATGACGAAGAAGTAGATCTCGAACGTCCAGATGTCGATACGCTGCAACCCCAACTCGAACCACCGGAAATGCACGATCGCGAGCGTGACGATTCCAATGATGATCCGGACGTGGATGAAACTGGTCGTGGGTCAGAAGCTGGTCCATGGGCCTTGCTCCCGCAGTCCCGACGTGGGAACATGCCATTGAGGCATCTGTTTTAGGTTTAAGTGTTCCTACCTCAGGGTGAGGCCTCATGCAAAGACCACTGGAGATCGCCTTCAAGGATCTGGACTCGTCGGATTTCGTCAGGAACCTGGTCGAGGAGCGCGTCGACCGACTGGAACGGTTCCATCCCCACATCATCGGCTGCCGGGTCGTGATCGAGGCGACTCATCGCAGCGCTGAAGGGCACCATCCGCCGCTGGGCATTTCAGTGGAGGTCGATGTCGCCAACCGGCCGCGCATTGTCGCCAAGGATTCGGAGGCGCAGCGCTCCATGAAGGGCGACCATTTGGCGGCCATCAATCGCGCCTTTGAAGCAGTCGAACGCCAGCTCGAGAATCTCAGCGACCGGCAGCGCGGCGAGGTCAAGTTCCACGAAAATGCTCGGCAGACCGGCAGTATCGTGCGGCTGTTCCCCGAGCAGGGCTATGGCTTCATCGAGATCGGCGGTGGTCCCGAACTCTATTTCACGCGCAACGCCATGGTGGACGGTAACTTTGACGAGCTGAAGGTCGGCACCATGGTGCAGGTGACGCAAGCGATCAGCGAAGGTCCGATGGGACCGCAGGCGAGCTCCGTCGGCATCGTGAGCGCCCAGCGGCGCCGCTGACTGTCCAGCGTGTTCTGAGGCGGAACGTACTGCAGCGCCAGTAGTTAGCGCTGCAAGATGAAGCGGCCACCAACCTCCCAACCGACTACATCATCCGGCGCGACAGCGCGCGAAGACGGCGTGTTCAACCGGCGACACTTCCTCGTCGGCACCGCGACATCAGCCGTGCTTCCGTTGTCGTTCGGCACCACAGGCGTTCGCGAAGCAGTGACCGACGCCGCGCTGCCGACACAGGTTCCCAGCAGTTCCGTCGCGCTCCTCGTCAACGGCCGCACGCATCGCCTAATCCTTGATAACCGCACGACCTTGCTCGACGCACTGCGCGAGCATCTTGCTCTGACAGGTACCAAGAAGGGCTGTGACCACGGACAATGTGGCGCATGCACGGTTCATCTGGACGGCGAGCCGATCCTGTCTTGCCTGACCCTGGTGGCATCGGTTGAAGGTCGCGCCGTCACGACGATCGAAGGGCTGGCGCAGGCGGATGGGGCTTTGCATCCGGTGCAGCAGGCCTTCATCGATCATGACGCGTTCCAATGCGGCTATTGCACACCGGGGCAGATCATGTCCGCGGTGGCGTGCGTCGAAGGCGACCGCGCCGGCAGCGATGCGGAGATCCGCGAATATATGAGCGGCAATCTCTGCCGCTGTGCTGCCTATCCCAACATCGTCGCCGCCATTCGCGCGGCAAAGACCGAAGTGCGGAGTTGAGACATGCGGCCTTTCATCTTTGAACGCGCCACGTCTCCAGAGAGCGCGATCGCCGCTTTTCACGCGGATCGCGCGACCTCGTTCCTCGCCGGCGGCACGACACTTCTCGATTTGATGAAGCTCGATGTCGTGCGACCGGAGCGGGTGATCGATATCAACGCGCTCGGTGCCAATGAGATCGAGATCAGCGAAGACCGACTGCGGCTCGGCGCGTCGGTGCGCATGGCCGATGCGGAGGCACAGGAGGAATTGCGCCGCCGTGTCCCGATGCTGACCCAGTCTCTGGCGCTCGCGGCCAGCACACAGCTTCGGCACATGGCGACCTTGGCCGGCAATGTGCTGCAGCGTACCCGCTGCCCCTACTTCCGCGATGTCAGCTGGAGTGCCTGCAACAAGAGGTTGCCGGGCTCGGGTTGCGCGGCGATGGCGGGCTTCAACCGGCAGCATGCGGTGCTCGGCGCCAGCGATGCCTGCATCGCGACCTATCCCAGCGATTTCGCGCAGGCGCTGATCGCGCTCGACGCCACTGTGGACGTTGTGGGACGCCGAGGGCGGCGACAGCTTCCGTTTGCCAAACTGCATGTTCCGCCCGGCCGGACGCCGGAAGTGGAGACCACACTGGCGCCGGATGAGCTGATCCTGGGATTCGAGATGCCGATCGAGCCCTGGATGAGCCGATCACTCTATCTCAAGATCCGGGATCGCGATTCCTACGAGTTCGCGTTGGCCTCGGCGGCGGTTGCGCTCGAGGTTGATGGCGGAGCGGTGCGACAGGCGCGCATTGCCTTGGGCGGAGTCGCGGCGGTGCCGTGGCGCGCGCGCGAAGCCGAGCAAGCGCTGATCGGCCGCGTGCTGGATGAGGCGAGCTGCCAGCTGGCAGCGGACATCGCCTTCGCCAAGGCGCAACCTCGGGAGCACAATGCCTACAAACCTCTCCTCGGCCGCCAGACCGTCGCGCGGGCGCTCCTCCAGGCTGCTGCGATGGAGGCATAGATGGCGATCATCGGCCCGGTACAGCAAAAGAACATGGGCCCACCGCACTCGCGCATCGACGGCCGCGCAAAGGTGACCGGCGCTGCGCCGTATGCGTCGGACTTTGCAGTCGGGCGTCCCGCCTACGCGTATTTCGTGACCAGTTCCATTGCGCGCGGGCGCATCACCGGATTTGACATGGCCGCAGCGGGGCAGGTGCCGGGGCTGCTCGACATCCTGACCTATGAGACCATGCGTGGTGCGGTGAAGAAGCCGACCTTCTTTGCCGGAGGTGGTTATGCCGGCACCACCATTCGCCCGCTGGATGGCCCGGAGATTTTCCACGACGGACAGATCGTCGCCGTCGTGCTGGCTGACAGCTACGAATCCGCGCGCGAAGCGGCGTACAAGGTGAAGGTCACATGCCAAGCTGAGCAGCCGGCCGCGACCTTCGGTTCTGCCGGCGCCACCACGGAGGATGCCGCCGACGCCAAGGGCCACGAGGACCCCGCGGTCGGCGACATTGCGGCGGGATTGGCGGCGGCGTCGGCGACCGTGGATGCGGACTATGCGACGCCAACACAGCACCACAATCCGATCGAGCTGTTCACGACGACCTGTGCGTGGACCGGCGACAAGCTGACGGTCTATGAGCCGAGCCAGATTGTCCATGGTCTGAAGCACGGCGTGGCGGAGCAGCTTGGTATTCCGCCCGACCACGTCCGGATCGTCAGCCCGTTCGTCGGCGGGGCGTTCGGTTCCAAGGCCTCGGTCACGCCGCGTACCGCCTTGGCTGCAATTGCCGCCCGGTGCCTCGGTCGTCCGGTCAAGCTGGTGCTGACGCGTGAGCAGGGCTTCAGCGTCGCAACCTATCGCGCCGAAACGCGCCATCATCTGCGCCTCGGCGCGGATGCCGACGGAAAGTTCACCGCACTGTCCCATGAGGCGTGGGAGGTGACGTCACGGCCGGACTCGTATCTGGTCGCCGGAACGGACACGACAGCGCGGCTCTATGCGTGCCCCAACGTCTTCACCAAAGTGCACCTGGTCCATGTGGATCGCAACACGCCTGGCTTCATGCGCTCGCCGCCGGAGGTGCCGTATCTCTTCCCCCTGGAATGCGCGATCGACGAGGTCGCGGAGAAGCTGGGACTGGATCCGATCGAACTGCGCCGGCGCAACGACACGATGAAGGAACCGATCGGGGGACTGCCCTATACCAGCCGGTCTCTGATGGAGTGCTTCGACCAGGCGGCTGAGAGTTTCGGCTGGGCGCGGCGCTCGGCCGCGCCGGCTTCCATGCGCGATGGCGATTGGCTGATCGGCTGGGGCTGCGCCAGCACCTGCTATCCGACTGCGCTTGCTCCCGCCACCGCGCGCGTGATCCTGTGGAAGGACGGCCGCGTGAAGGTGGAAACGGCAGCGCACGATCTCGGCACAGGCGCCTATACGGCGCTGGCGCAGGTGGCGGCCGAGCGCTTGGGCGTGCCCGTCGGCCAGGTGACGATCGCGCTCGGCGATTCCGATCTGCCACCGTCACCCGTCGCGGGAGGATCGATCACCACGGCCAGTGTTTCCTCCGTCATTGCGAAGGCCTGCGATGCCATTCGTGCCAAGCTGGGCGTCAATGACTCTGCGCTGATCGATCCTGGCATCCGCGTGGCCGGGTTTGAACGGTTGGGCGTTGCCCTGGTCCAAGAATATGCCGAGTTCGCGCCGCACGGCGCCAAGCCGGAAGGAATCGACAAGCTCTACGCCGGCCTGTCGACCCTCAAAGGCGGGGCGATGCTGGAGGACCGCATCCAGTACGCCTTTGGTGCGGAGTTTGTCGAGGTGCGAATTCATGCGCGCACGCGCGAGATTCGGGTGCCGCGCGTCCATGGCGCCTTCGCCGCCGGTCGCATCGTCAATCCCAAGACGGCGCATAGCCAGCTGATGGGCGGTCTGATCTGGGGCGTGTCCTCTGCTTTGCACGAGGCGACCGAGATGGACCTGGGGACCGCGCGCTACATCAACGACAACTTCGCCGATTATTTGGTGCCGGTGAACGCCGATATCGAAGACGTGTCCGTGATCCTGGTGCCTGAGCGCGATACGCAGGTGAACCCGCTTGGGATCAAGGGCCTGGGCGAACTCGGCAACGTCGGCACGAATGCCGCAGTCGCCAACGCCGTGTACCACGCGACGGGCCGGCGCATCCGGGAGCTGCCGATCCGACTCGAGAAGCTGCTCGCCTGAGCAGAATTGCCGAACGAGTTCAGGATCATATGCACGACTCGGCGCAACGCGTTACAATCTTCTGACGGTGCAACAAATCCTTAATCTGTGAGTTGCACACTAGACAGTGCAAAAGTCCGAGGTGTAGCGCGCGATGTTCCACCTGGTACTGACGACCTGTTTCGCGGGCATCCTGTGCTACGCCAGCGAGCCAGACGTGGACTACATATCGGCCGAACGCTGCCTGCAGCAGGGAGCGATCCTCTCCGGCCTCGCCCGCGCGCAACTGAAGTTCCCCCGCATGCCGCAGACTTCCCGGATTGTCTGCTCCGGGATCGATGGCTCCACGGAGACCGTCTATCTCGGCCAAGCTGGCGCTGAGATGCCTGCGTTCCCCGACGACGCCCTGAGCTTGCCTGCGATCGACTGACCTCGGCGCACTCCGCCTGATCTTCAGACTTGCACTTGCTCGATCAGCGGACCATTTGGTTTATGTTCGATAGATATCGAATACAGCCCCACTGACCGCAGGCCTTTGGATGATTCCTTTTTCCGTTCTCGATCTCTCGCCGATCACGGAAGGCGCAACGGCAGCCGATGCGCTCCGCAACACGCTGGATCTCGCGCGCCATGCCGAAAAGCTGCGCTATCGGCGATACTGGCTGGCGGAGCACCACAACATGCCGGGCATTGCGAGCGCGGCGACCGCCGTGGTGATCGGGTATGTCGCGGCCGGCACGAAAACCATTCGGGTCGGATCGGGCGGCATCATGCTGCCGAACCACGCGCCGCTCGTCATTGCGGAGCAGTTCGGCACCCTGGAGTCGCTGTTCCCCGGCCGCATCGATCTGGGCCTGGGGCGCGCGCCCGGCACCGATATGATGACGGCGCGGGCCCTGCGCCGCGATCTCGGCGACAGCGGAAATCGCTTCCCGGAGGATGTCGCGGAGCTGCGCGCCTATCTTTCGCCCGCCATTCCGGGACAGCGGATCCGCGCCGTTCCTGGCGAAGGGTTGAAGGTGCCGATCTGGCTGCTGGGCTCCAGCCTCTACAGCGCGCAGCTCGCTGCCATGCTGGGCCTGCCCTTCGCTTTTGCATCGCACTTCGCGCCAGGCGCGATGATGGAGGCGCTGGCGCTCTATCGCAGCCGGTTCGAACCGTCGGCGGAGCTGGCGCGGCCGTATGCGATGCTCGGGCTCAACATCATCGCCGCCGAGACCGACCAAGAAGCCGCAGGTCTTTTCACCTCGCTGCAGCAGAGCTTCGTCAATCTGCGCCGTGGCCAGCCCGGCCGGCTACCGCCACCGATCGAAGATTTCGAGCGCTTCGCTTCGCCGGTGGAGCAGGCGCAGCTTCGGCAGGCGCTCGCGTGTTCCTTCGTGGGCGGAGCGGAGGCGGTGAAGCAAGGTCTTGCCGACTTCATCAATCGAACCCAGGCCGACGAGCTGATCGTCAGCGGCCATATCTTCGATCATGCGGCGCGTCTGCGCTCCTTCGCCATTGCCGCGGAGGTACGCGACGATCTGGCGCGCGAGGCAAAGCAGCCGGAACAGCGCATCATCGGCTCACAACCAGGAAACAAAGTTGAAGAAAAGGAAAGCGGCGGCGAAGACTGAGGGGGAAGGGGAGTGCTTCGCCGCCGGGCCGCTGAGGGCAAGCGGCCACATTCGAGCGATACAACCCCTGTTTGCCAGATTGGTTCCACCCGATTCCTAATTTTTCCGAAATGAACAACTTCTGCAATGCCTCGCCCTATGTATAGCTTTGAAAAATCCGCTCTGCTGAAGCAATTAGAGCATCTTCGCCTCTGACCGCCATGCCACCATTCGGCGAGCCGCTTCCGGATGGCGGCGCCGTTGCCCCGTTCGCGCCAGCTCTACAGACAGTTGGCGTTCGGCCGAAAATCAAAACGCGGCGACGTCGTCGAGTTCGGCAAGGAATGTCGCTGCTTGTGCATGCGACCTGTAGGGCTATCCAGGGGCGTGTCGCTTGAAATCGCTGCTCGGGCGCGCTGTCCCTTGATCGTGATGTCATTTTGATTGCTAAGGATGAGCGAGAGTCATAACGTTTGTGCATTGCAGTGAAACCAAGGCTGGTTGAGTCCGCTGACGGCTCGGCAGCTTCGCCCGCCGGCTTCGGGCGACGATGTTGATCAGGATCGGTCAAGGATCTCCGCACTTTGGGGTGCAAAGTGTGTGGTGTTCCTGCGTTCCCTTGAGGGGAGGTACGTTCAGTGGCCCACTATATCAGCGTGCTGATGCCGCGGAGTGCGGGGGGCTGGCGCGCCTTGTTCCCGGACATTCCCGATTGCGAGGTTGAAGGCGATAGCATCGATGCCACGGTCTTACGCGCGGCTGGCGTGCTGACCGAATACGTCCAGAGCCGCTACGGCGACGGACCGCCTTCGCCGCGCGAGCTTGTCGAGATCAAGGCCGACGACCAGTGGGCATCGTCGCATGCGATCGATTGGACGAAGGCGGTCGTAACTATGGTGCCGCTGCGCGGGACCAACGCCCACACTTGATCCGTCCACACTCCCAGCATGCCCAAAGAGCTTAGTCGGATTGCTCGAGCGCGCGGGGACGTGATATGTCGGCGCCTGTCGTCTTGACTGTGGGCTCGCGAGCGGGGGCAACGATGCGATGGAACCTTAATGTGCGGCGCGTTTCCGCTGCCTGGAGCAGCGGCGCAGTCCTGATGGCTCTTGTCCTCGCGGGGTGCGCCAGCACGAAGTCAGAGCCACCGCCATCCATCGTCGGACTTTGGGCGGCGCAGGAGGTTGCAGGCACGCCGGTGCCAAGCGATGCGCGTGTCACGCTGTCGATTTACGGCGATGGCAGGGCAGTCGGCCGCGCCGCCTGCAACAACTACACGACCAAATACAAGCGCACGGGCGACAGCATCGCCTTCGGGCCGACAATCAGCACCAAGATGGCGTGTGCGCCGGAGCTCATGAGCCTGGAACAGAGCTATCTCAGCACGCTGGATGCCGCGACCCGCGTGGAACGACGCGCCGACGGCACGCTGGTGCTGACGACCGACGGCGCGGAGCAGATCCTGTTTCGCCGCCAGGAATCGTCGAGCCTGCAGGACGCACGCGCCCGCGGCGTCGACTTCCGCGCCCTGGGGCAAGAACCGGGCTGGATAGTGGAACTGAAAGAAGGCGAGCAGATCACGGCGGTGTTGGACTACGGCGCAACCTCGCTCATCCTGCCGACGCCGTCCGCCGACACGGCTGGGGATGGGACGGTGACTTATAACACGAGCACCGATGCCGACCGCCTCCAGCTCACCATCAAGAGAAAGGTGTGCATCGACAGCATGAGCGGTGAATCCCACCCCTCGACCGTGCAGCTCCTGGTGAATGAGAAAAGCTATCAAGGATGCGGCGACTGGCTGTATTGATCAGCGTCCGAAAGCCCGTTCGACAATATTCCGGTCGATACACCGGCAGGTAAGGTCAGGGCCGCATCCACTGCTTTGCCGCGCCTTTCGCAACTGTGGCGTGCTTCGTAGATAGACCGGACCGTTAGCTGGGAATACGCTCCGGCACATAAGCCACTGACGGAGCGTGCCATGTCGCAGAGCGCGATTACGGCGGCCGTTTCATCCTCTTCCGATGCTGCCGGCATCTCATCTCAATCGGAACAAGCGCGGCGACGAAGCAAGACGCTGCGCGTGCCGCTGCACGTGCTGGCGGCGTTGTCCGTGGCCATCCTGCTGTTGGTGACGGTCGGCGCCCTCGGTGGGCAGACCTATCGGGGCGTGCAGGAAATCCTGAGTACGGCCGCGCTGGAAGAGACCCACTTCATCAGTGAAGCGCTGGGCAAGAAGGTCGAGAGCATTCTCGAACCGGCGGAAAGCCAGCTAACATTGCTGGCTCACAGCGATTTGCCCGCGGCCGGCACGCTGGCGAACCGACTGTCGGAGTTGCCGCTCTTTCTCGAAGCGCTCAAGCGTAACACGCTGATCGATGCCAGCTTCGTCGGTTATCCGAACGGCGAGTTCATCCTGTTCCGCCCGTTGCGCAACGCGGAGGCGCGCACGTTCTTCGATGCGCCTGCCGAGAGTACGTTGCTGGTGCAGTCGGTATCGCAGGATGCGGCCGGTGTCATGCTCGGTCTGTATCAGTTCTTCGACGCGAACGGCCGCGTCCTGGATTCGGCGTTCAAGAACGACTACCGCTTCGATCCGCGGACTAGGCCATGGTACATGGAGGTCGGGCGGGATGACGCTTCCATCCTGACCGGCCCCTATCCCTTCTTCACCACCCAGAAGGTCGGCGCGACCATGGCGCGCCGATCCGCCGATGGCAGAGCAGTGGTCGGCCTGGACTTCACCCTGCAGTCGCTCGCCGAAGCGCTCGACGGCCTTGCCATCACGCCCTCCACCGAAATCGCCGTCATCGATGCGGAACAACACGTCATCGGCTATCGCGATGCTGCCAAAATGATCGTGACGGATGAGCTCGGCGGCCTGCGCTTGGCGACCATCGATGAGTTGAACGTACCGGTCCTGGCAGGAGCCTTCTCGGCTTTGGCTGGTGGTGCGGAGCGTGGGGAACTGGAGATAGACGGCCGCGGTTGGCAGGTGATGCGCGCCGCCATTCCGGGCCGCACGGCGCACAATTTCACCTTGCTGGCGGCGATCCCGGACGACGAGCTGTTCGTCGCCGCGCGCCGGATCGTCGAGCGCCAGGCTATTGTCGGCCTTGTCATCGTGCTGGCTGCGATCGCCATCGGCTGGTGGGGGGCTCGGCTTCTGACTAGATCGCTGCATCTGTTGGTCAAGGAGACCAAGCTCATCCGCTCCTTCGATTTCCGGAGAGATACCAAGGTCCCGACCATCCTCACGGAGGTCGAAAACCTGAGCCAAGCGCTCGATACGATGAAGGGAACGATCCGCAAGTTCCTGGACATCGGCAACGCCTTGTCAGCGGAACGCGACCTCGGCGCCCTGCTTGAGCGCGTGCTGCGGGAATCGGTGCGGCTGGCTGGCGGCGATGGTGGCGTGGTCTACCTCGTGGACAAGGAGGGAGCGCACCTGGAGCCTGAGATCGCCCGTTGGCAGGGCAAGCATATGCTCGACGAGCAGATCATACTGCCGCGGCTCTCTCTGAACAGCCCGGCGCTCGTGCCGGAGATCGTCGCCGCCTTGGCTCAGGGAGAGATCATGGTTGCCAAGCGCAACCTGACCGAGGCGGAGCTGGAAGCGCTCGGCATGCGTTATGGGATGACGGCAACCGGCGCCGCGCGGGTGGGACTCGTCGCAGTGCCGCTGTTCAATCGCAAGAGGGAGCCGCTAGGGGCCCTGTTGCTGATCAAGACGCTCGGCGTCAATGATCGCTGGTCGGTGAATCCGCGCCTGCGCGAGCTCATCCGGGCAGTCAGCGGCAGTGCCGGAATCGCCATCGAGAACCACCAATTGCTGCAGGCCCAGAAGGATCTGATGAACGCGCTGATCAAACTGATCGCCGGCGCGATCGACGCGAAGTCGGCCTATACCGGCGGCCATTGCCAGCGCGTGCCGGTCCTGACCCGCATGCTGGCAGAGGCGGCCTGCGCGCAAAAGGAGGGACCGTTCAAGGACTTCCAGCTCTCCGAAGAGGAATGGGAAGCGGTGGATATTGCATCCTGGCTGCATGATTGCGGCAAGGTGACGACGCCCGAATATGTGGTCGACAAGGCAACCAAGCTCGAGACCATTCATGACCGCATTCACGAGATCCGCATGCGGTTCGAGGTGCTGAAGCGCGACGTTGAGATCGCCTATTGGCAGACCGTTGCGAAAGGCGGTGACGCGGATGCGCTGCATGAAAGGATGGAAGCGGAGCTGCGTGCGCTCGATGAGGATTTCGCGTTCGTTGCCGAATGCAATGAGGGCGGCGAGGTCATGGATCCCGAGAGGATCGAGCGGCTGAAGCGGATTGCCGCGCGCACGTGGCGCCGGACGCTGGATGATCGCCTCGGCGTCTCGTTCGAGGAGAGGGAGCGCAAAAATCGCTCGGCTGCTTCCGATCTGCCGGTCGAAGAGAAGCTGTTGGCGGATCGTGAGGACCACATCACCTACCGCGCACCGCATGAGATCATCGGCAGGGAGAATCCGTGGGGCATTCGCGTCGAAACGCCGACGTACAAGTTCAATCGCGGTGAGATCTACAATCTCAGCATTGGACGCGGCACCCTCACGCCCGAGGAGCGCTACATCATCAATGACCACATGACCCAGACCATCATGATGCTGGAAAGCCTTCCGCTGCCGCGTCATCTGCGCAACGTGCCCGAGATCGCAGGCGGCCATCATGAGAAGATGAATGGCAAAGGCTATCCCAAGCGCCTTACGCGCGATCAGATGTCTCCGGTCGCGCGCATGATGGCGATCGCCGACGTGTTCGAGGCGCTGACCGCGGCCGATCGCCCTTACAAGAAGGCGAAGACGTTGAGCGAGGCCATCCGGATCATGGCCAACATGAAGCGTGACCATCATCTGGACCCGGACCTGCTCGATCTCTTCCTGACCTCAGGCGTGTGGAAGAACTATGCGCACCGATTCCTGGATGTGGCACAGATCGACGAGCCGGATGTCGATGCCGTGCTGAAGACGCAACCGGCTTAGGCTACGCTGCGCGCTTTGCGGCCGGGACGTGCTGTGCGATCAGGCGGAGATCCTCGACGAAGCGGCTGTATTCCTGTGCCTTGATCTCCGGATCCGGCATGCGCAGCAGAAAGGACGGATGGATGGTCACGAGGCCCGGCAGGCCATTCTGAAATTGGATGAGGTGACCGCGCGACGTGCCGATGGGGATCGTACGTCCTGCGAGGGCCCGTGCGGCGGTTGCGCCGAGTGCGACGGCCAGAGCGGGCTTGATGATATCCAGCTCCAGATTCAGCCACCATTTGCAGGCTTCGATCTCGCCGGCATTGGGCTTCTTGTGGAGACGCCTCTTGCCGCGCGGCTCGAATTTGAAATGCTTGACCGCATTGGTGACGTAGACACGGTCGCGCTTGACACCTGCGTCGGCCAAGGCGCGATCGAGAATCCGTCCGGCAGGTCCAACGAAGGGGCGGCCCTGCAGATCTTCCTGATCACCCGGCACCTCGCCAACCATCATGACCGGTGCGTGTGCAGGTCCCTCGCCGAACACAGTTTGTGTCGCGAAGCGATAGAGAGGGCAGCGCTGACAAGTCTTCGCGTCCTTGGCGACGCTGGTGAGTGAGAGGCGCGCGGTCATCGCCGGCTCCGGATTGGGACGTTGCTCCGGAAACAGCCACGAAGCGGATCGGTTCCTGGCCCTTTAGAGGCGAGCGCCGGCCGGCGCGGCCTCGCGCTTCTCCGTCATCACGACCTCGGTCGCAGGGCGCGGCCTCAGCAGATTGCGCTCCACATTCTCCAGATGCATGCGCATGGCGGCTGCGGCGCGATTGAGATCGCGATTCTCGATCGCATCGACGATTGCCTCGTGATCCTCGAAGGAATGATGGTTGGGTGCCGGCTTCACCTTCTCTACGCGCAGCCGTCCCCACACCACAGCGCGGCGCACGGCGTTCAGCGTATCGAGCAGTGCCAGGAGCAGCGAGTTCTGCGTCGCCTCAGCGATCACGCGGTGCAGCCGGTTGTCCCATGCTTCGTACTGCCGCCAGGTCTGCGCGGCACGGGTGCGCTGCATGCAAAGGTGCATCTCCGCGATGTGAGCGGAGGTCGCGTTGAGCGCGGCCATCCGCGCCACTTCCGGCTCCAGCACCAGGCGCGTGCGCATCACCTCTGTGGGATTGGTGCGGCGCGTGATCGCCGCGACATCCGCCATTGTCTCGATCGGCCGGCTGCCGATGAAGGTCCCTTTGCCGACATGGCGCCAGATCTGATTCTCCGATTCGAGCACGGCCAAAGCCTTGCGCAGGCCGGCGCGGGTGACGCCCAGCGTCTGTGCAAGATCGCGTTCGGGCGGCAAGCGGCTGTCGAGCGGCATCTCGATCTGCGCGAGATAAGCGCGCAGTCGAGCAAGGGCTGTCCCAGTAGCGATTTCGTCGTTCATAGCAAGAACCAATCACGGAATTGGTCTGCAGAATATCTGCGCAAACATTAGACATTGCAAGCGTGTCGAAGATCAAGCCTTGCAACCAAGCTTAACCATTGTAAGATTGGTTTCAGAACAAAGCCAGAGCCCAAAGGCTCATCTTCAACGGGCGAACGGGAGGAACGGATGAATATGTGGATGAAGGGCCTGCGTGGCCCGCTCACGGCCGCGACCATTGCGCTGGCGTCGCTCGGCTGGTCTGGACTGGCATCGGCGGCCTCGCAGATGCATGTCGCGTTCGGCGACATCGCGACTGTGGAATCGCTCAACTTCCTG
Source organism: Dongia deserti (assembly GCF_003574735.1). Lineage (GTDB taxonomy): Bacteria > Pseudomonadota > Alphaproteobacteria > Dongiales > Dongiaceae > Dongia_A > Dongia_A deserti. The sequence goes on along the minus strand of NZ_QORW01000001.1, from coordinate 388,683 downwards.
ATCGCGCTCGAGCGCGCGAAGGAACGCGGCGTCGACGTCAAGGTCACCTTCTTCAAGTCGGAGGATGTCGCCGCCCAGGCCGTCGTCGGCGGCGAAGCGGACATCGGTGTCGGGACACCTTATGCGCTGATCCAGAAGGTCAAGGCGCCGATCCGGCTGTTCTATCAGATGAGTTCGCTGCGCTTTTTCCCGATCGTGAACACCGAATTCTATAAGGACTGGAAGGACCTCGACGGGCAGGAGATCGCGGTGCATGCGCGCGGCTCCGGCACTGAAGCCATCATGAAGCTGATGGCGCAGAAGCACGGCATCACCTACAGCAACGTCAGCTACGTGCCCGGTGCGGAGGTGCGCGCCGGCGCGCTGCTGCAGGGCAATATCAAGGCCTCGATCGTCGATTCGACCAACAAGAACCTGCTCGAGGAGAAAGCGCCGGGCAAGTTCGCAGTCCTGCCGACGGAGGGCGTCAACGCGACCGACGAAGCGCTCTATGCCAATACCGAGTTCCTGAATGAGAACGCCGAAGCGGTGCAGATCCTGGTGGAGGAGCTGCTGAAGACCTGGCGCGAGATCAACGCCAATCCCAAGGTCGTCGCCGATCTGCGCAAGAAATACAATCTGCTGGCGGATCTGCCGGCGGATCTCGAAAGCGAGGTGGTGCCGTACTATGAGGAATCGGTGCCGACCGGCGCGTTCCCCAACAATGGCGGCAGCGAACAGGCGGCCAAGGACGACTTCGAATTCTACGCGCTGGCGGGCCAGATCGAAGGCGATCCTGCCAGCTTGAAGGTCGAGGATTTCTGGACCTTTGAGCCGCTGAACAAGGCGCTCGCCAAGGTCGGCACGCAGTAAGCGCGCGAGGTTTCAAGCGATGGATGCCAGGCTCGAAGATCCCATTGCGGCACAGCTCGCCGCGCAGCCGGGGGAGGCGGCCCGCAGCCGCCACCAAATCCTGTGGTGGCGGCTGGCATCCATCGCTCTGTTCTGCGGCGCGTGGGAGGTTGCCGGGCGTGTGCCCATCAACCTTGCCTTTCCCACCTTCTCCTCGACCATCATGGCTTTCGGCGAAATGGTCGCCGACGGCACGATGCTCAAGGCCTACGGCCTGACGTTGCAGCCGCTCGTCATCGGCCTCATCGTCTCCGCCGTGCTGGGCATCTCGACCGGCGTCGCGATGGGACTGCGTAAGAGCGTCGAATGGATGGCCGCGCCGATCTTCATTGTGCTGCAGGCGGCACCGGTGGCGGCGGTCATCCCGATGGTGACCTTTGTCTATGGCATCGGCTTGACGGCGAAGGTGATCTCCGTCTGTCTGCTGGCGCTGCCGGTGATCGTGCTCAACAGCTACAAGGCGGTCGCCAACGTCAATCCGTCCCTGATCACCATGTGCAGCTCGTTTCTCGGCTCGCGCTGGCAGCAGATCATCAAGATCATCCTGCCGGATGCGAGCCCGGTGATCTTCGCGGGTCTAAGACTGGGAATCGGAGCGGGCTTCGTCGGTATCATCCTGGCCGAACTGCTGATCACACCGACCGGGATCGGCGATCTCATCACCTATCATCGCGCGGTCGCGAACTACGGGCACATGTATGCCGCCACCGCCTCCATCATCGTGTTCTCCGCTTTCACCTTGAGCGCGCTCCAATGGGTGGAGGAGAGCTGGATCCGGCCGGAAAAGAAGAGGTCCTGACGTATTATGGTCGCTGTCACCCGCAAAGTCCCACGCGCCGCCGACCCGCATGGAGAGAATATGGCCAGCCTTGAGAGCATCATCTCGGTCCGCGGCATCAACAAGATCTATCCGGGCCAGGTCCATGCGCTCAAGGACGTAGACCTCGATTTCTCCGCCGGTGCCCTCACCAGCCTGCTGGGACCGAGCGGCTGCGGCAAGACGACATTGCTGAAGATCATCGCGGGATTGCTGGAGCCGAGCACAGGCGATGTGCTGGTCAAGGGCCGTAAGGTGACAGGGCCGGGGCCGGAACGTGCCTTCGTGTTCCAGGATTTCGCGCTGATGCCCTGGGCGACGGTGCTGCGCAATGTCGGGTTCGGCCTGGAGCTGCGTGGCGTGGCGGAAGCTAAGCGGCACGAGACCGCGCGGCGCTATATCGAGCAGGTCGGCCTTGCCGGCTTCGAAGACAAGTACCCGCATGAGCTGTCCGGCGGCATGCGTCAGCGTGTCGGCTTGGCGCGCGCTCTGGCCGTGGATGCCGACGTCCTGCTGCTGGATGAGCCGTTCTCCGCGGTCGATGAACAGACCCGCCGCAAGTTCCAGGAAGATTTGCTGCGCCTGCGCGAGGTCGAACGCAAGACCTTCATCTTTGTCACGCACAGCATCGAGGAGGCCGTCTACCTCTCCGATCGCATTGTGCTGCTGTCGCGCCGGCCGGGGCGCGTCTCGCAAGTGATCACCCCGCAGATCGACCGCTCCGGCTCGCCCGATGAGATCCGCCGCGACCGCGCCTATCTCGATACGGTCGAGGAGATCTGGCAGGGCCTTCGGCACTTCGTGGATTGAGGGGGGACCATGACTCTGTTCGGCTACCGCGTGCCGATGATGAGCTCGCTCATCCTGTGGTGCCTGATCTGGGAGATCGTCGGGCGCCTGGAGCTGGTGTTGCTGTTTCCGCCCTTCAGCGGTGTGCTCGCCGCCCTGGTCGAGCTGGTGCAGAGCCCGAAGTTCCTCGCTGCCACCTGGACCACGCTGACGACGTTCTGCATCGGAATGGCGCTGGCGATTGTTTGCGGCATTGCCCTCGGTGTCCTGATGGGGCGGGTGAAGGCAGCCGAGAATCTGCTTGGCATGTGGGTGAACGTGTTCGCCAGCGCGCCACTGTCCGCCCTGGTGCCGGTGCTCATGATCCTGTTCGGCATGGGCGCGAAGACCATCGTGGTCAGCGTGTTCCTGTTCGCGATCTGGATCATCGCGCTCGACACGCAGGCGGGGGTCAAGCACATCACGCCCTCTCTCATCGACATGGCCCGCAGCTTCGGCGCCGGACGGCGCGACGTCTACGCCAAGATCATCCTGTGGGCCGCGCTGCCGGAGATCCTGGCCGGCATCCGCCTCGGCTTCATCCGCGGGGTCAAGGGTGTGGTCATCGGTCAGTTGCTGGTCTCGATCATCGGCTACGGCGAGCTGTTCGAGCTCTATTCGCGCAGCTTCCTGATGGAGGAATTCTGGGCGCTGACCATCGTGCTGTTCGCCTTCGCGCTGCTGGTAGCGGAGCTGGTCGGCATGCTTGAGAAACGCATCGAATATTATGCAGGAGTGAGACAATGAATATTGAGAACAGCCGTTACATCTTCGCGCCGCATTCGCTGCCGACGTTGCCGATCCGCGGTTCGGACAAGCTGTTCCCGGTGCATCGCATTTATTGTGTCGGGCGGAATTATGCCGAGCATGCCATCGAGATGGGCCACGATCCCAATCGCGAGGCGCCGTTCTTTTTCCAGAAGAACCCCGACACGTTGGTACTGAGCGGCGGGACCTTCCCTTATCCCGACGCGTCCAAAGATGTGCATCACGAGCTGGAAATGGTGGTCGCGCTGAAATCCGGCGGCAAGGACATCCGACAGGATCAGGCATTGGCCCACGTCTTCGGCTATGCAGTCGGCCTGGACATGACGCGGCGCGATCTCCAGGGTGAGGCAAAGAAGCTCGGCCGTCCCTGGGAAGTCGGCAAGGCGTTCGAGTCCGCAGCGCCCTGCTCGGAGATCGTGCCGGCTTCCGTCGTCGGTCATCCGTCGCAAGGTGCCGTCTGGCTGGAGATCAACGGCGAGGTGCGCCAGAAGGGCGATCTCAACCAGCTCATCTGGAAGGTGCCGGAGATGATCGCCTATCTCTCCGGCCTGTTCGAATTGCGCGCCGGCGATCTCATCTTCTCTGGCACGCCGGCCGGCGTCGGGCCTGTGAAGCGCGGCGACGTGCTCCATGGCGGCGTCGATGGCGTAGGGGAGTTGCGGGTAACGGTCGGATAACGCCTGATCTCAGCGCTGGTGAGGCTTTCGGGCGAACTCGCCACGCAGCCAACCTTGCACTGCTGCGATCGGCTCGGTCAGAGGCCGCTCGGGACCGCGCACCAGATGCAGCGTGAATCCGTCGATCTCCGGCCCGAACGGCACAACGAGTGTCCGCGTCGCCAACTCCTCCTGCACCAGCAGCATGCTGTGCAGCGCGACGCCGTTGCCGGCCACCGCTGCCTGGATCGCGTGCGTCTCGTCACTGAAGCGCAGCCCCGCGCGTGCGTCGATGCCGTCCAGGCCGGCGATCTTCAGCCAGTGGCGCCAAGTCGGATTCCTGGGATCGTTGCGGCGCCAGTCCGAGTGGATCAAGGTCGCTGAGCGCAGGTCGCTCGGTTTCTTGAGACCGAGACGCGGGCTCGCTACCGGCGCAAACCGATCGATGGTCAACGGCTCCGCGATCAGATCGGGGTAGGAGCTGCGCCGCCCGTAGCGCAGCGCAAGATCCGCGACGCCGCTTTTCACGTCCACGACATCCAAAGTTGCCAATAAGGTCAAATCGATGTTCGGCCGCGCCTTGCGGAACGCGGCAATGCGCGGCACCAGCCACTTGGCGGCAAAGGCCGGTGTTGCCGAGAGCGTGACCGTGGTGCGCCGGCTCTTGCGCGTGAGTCCCTCGATGGTGCGCGCGAAGGCATCGAATCCGTCGGTCAGGACCGGCAGTAGCACGTGCCCCTCTGGCGTCAATACCACCTGCCGCGTTCGCCGCTCGAACAAGGGCGTGCCGATCGCCTGTTCCAGCTGCCGAATCTGGTGGCTGATCGCAGTCGGCGTGACGTGCAGCTCCTCCGCCGCACGCTTGAAGCTGGAATGGCGCGCGGCTGCTTCGAAGGCTCGTAAGGTGGCGAGGGGCGGCAGGCGTCTCATTGGCGATCTCATGAATGAATTGAACTCATCCATCCCCTGAAGAGCATGATTTTGTCAATGTGGGCGGGGTCCTCCATCTAGTGATCAAACAGTCACGATGGAGAGACTGAGATCATGGCCCAACTCAAGAGCCGCAGGATCGTTCTCGCCTCGCGTCCGATCGGCGCGCCAAGATCTGACAATTTCCGTCTGCTCGAAGAGGACATTCCAGATCCCAGGGGCGGCGAGGTGCTGCTGAAGACGCTGTGGCTGTCGCTCGATCCCTACATGCGCGGGCGCATGAGTGATGCAAAATCCTATGCGGAGCCGATCGGGATCGGCGACGTGATGCCAGGCGGAACCGTCAGCAAGGTCCTCGCGTCGCGAAACAAGGCACTCGCGGTCGGCGACATCGTGCTCGGCTATACCGGCTGGCAGGATTACGCGGTGTCAGACGATACCGGATTGCGGAAGGTCGATCCCACGCTCGCGCCGATCTCGACCGCGCTTGGCGTGCTCGGCATGCCGGGCATGACCGCCTACACCGGCCTGCTCAACATCGGCAAGCCGAAAGCCGGCGAGACAGTGGTGGTTGCGGCGGCGAGCGGCGCGGTCGGTTCAATCGTCGGTCAGATCGCCAAGCTGAAAGGCTGCCGGGTCATCGGGATCGCGGGCGGTGCCGGCAAGGTGCGGTATCTCACCGAGGAGCTGGGCTTCGACGTGGGGCTGGATCATCGCTCGCCGAATCTTACCGAACAGCTCCAGGCGGCAGCACCGAACGGAATCGACATCTACTTCGAAAATGTCGGCGGCCATGTCTGGGATGCCGTCTTCCCGCTCCTCAACAACTTCGCGCGCGTGCCGGTGTGCGGTCTGATTGCACATTACAACGACACAGGCCCCGGGCCAGGCCCTGATCGTTTGCCGGGCATGATGAACACGATCCTCTACAAGCGCCTCACTGTGCAGGGCTTCATCGTGCTCGACTTCGACTCTCAGACCGACGCCTTCCTGCGCGAGGTCGCGCGCTGGGTGAGGGAGGGCAAGATCAAACATCGCGAAGACATCGTGACCGGCCTCGAGCGTGCGCCGGCTGCCCTTGCCGGCCTCTTGGAGGGCCGGAACTTCGGAAAACTGCTGGTCAAAGTCGCCGAGAGCTAATCACTCAGGAGCTACGCTATGAAACTGCTGCACATTGCTTCCAGTGCCCGGCCCGACAGCTCGGATCGCAGCCCGTACGGCTCGCACACGCGTCGCCTCACCGACCGTTTCGTCCGGCGTTGGCTGGCGAACCGGCCGGGCGATTTGGTGGCCTATCGCGATGTCGGCCAATCGCCGCCTAGTCCGGTCACGGCCAAGTGGATCCACGCGGCCTTCACCAAGCCAGACCAGCGCGAGCCCTGGATGCACGCGGTACTGGCTGAGAGCGATGCGCTGGTGGACGAGCTGCTCGCCGCCGACCTGATCGTCGCCGGCGTGCCGATGTACAACTTCGGCATGCCGGCGCAGTTCAAGGCCTACATCGACAACATCGTGCGGGTCGGACGCACCTTCGGCTTCGACCGGTCACGGCCAGGCGATCCGTACTGGCCGATGCTGGCCGGTCTGGAAAAGCGGCTCGTCGTGCTCAGCGCGCGCGGGGATCACGGCTATGATCCCGGCGGGCGGCAGGCTCACGTGAATCATGTGGAAGGCGGCGTGCGTGACGTCTTCGGCTATCTCGGCGTCACGGATTTCCACAGCATCGCGATCGAGTATGACGAGTTTGCCGATGAACGGCTGCAAGCCTCGATCGCCGCAGCCGAGCAGGCCGTCGATGCGCTCGTCGAGCGTTTGTCAAGGGAGGTTGGAGAGCGGAAGGCCGCGTGACCCACTTGACCGGGAGGCCGAGGCGGCAGGATGATCCGGCCTGCCTCCCTGTTCCAAGCCCGCAATGCCTCGCCCGGACAAGCGCCCCAACATTCTCCTCGTGATGTTCGACCAGATGGCGGCCTTGTCGCTGCCGGTCTACGGGCATCCCATCGTGCGAGCGCCGCATATGACACGGCTGGCGGCGCGGGGCACGCTGTTCGCGAACGCCTATTGCGCATCACCGCTGTGCTCGCCGGCGCGGTTCGCAATGCTGACGGGCCGGTTGCCCAGCCGGATCGGCGCCTATGACAATGCGGTGGAGCTGCCGGCAGGCGTGCCGACGCTGCTGCATCATCTGCGCAATGCGGGCTATCGCACCTGCCTCTCCGGCAAGATGGATTTCACCGGCGCCGATCAACTCCACGGATACGAGGAGCGGCTCACCACCGATCTTTCGCCATCGGACTTCGGCTGGGTGCCGGACTGGGAGCATCCGGAGACGGTCCAACCCTGGTTCCACACGCTGCATTCCGTGGCGGAGGCGGGGCCGTGCGATCATTCGCTGTCGCTGCGATATGACGAGGAGGCGTGCCTGCAGGCCGTGCACTGGCTGCACGCCGCGGCGGACCGGCCGGACGGCAGGCCATTCATGCTGACCCTCTCCATCATGCATCCACACGATCCCTACCAGGCGCTGCGGCCGTTCTGGGACCTGTACCAGGATTCCGAGATCGACATGCCGGACTTGCCCCGGCGCAGTGCCAAGGATCGGAATCCGGTGGAGCGGCGGATGCACGCGCTCTACGACCGCGACGAGGTCCCGATCTCTCCGGCACAGGTTCGCCGGGCGCGCCGTGCCTATTACGCCATGTTGAGCTATTGCGACGATGTGCTTGGTCGATTGATGCGGGCGCTGGAGGTTGGCGGGATCAGCGACGACACGATGGTCATCGTGACCTCCGACCACGGCGACATGCTGGGCGAGCGCGGGCTGTGGTACAAGATGACGTTTTACGAGCGCGCCGTGCGCGTGCCCTTGCTGCTCGCCGGGCCAGGAATAAGGCCGCGCCAGAGGATCAAGGAAGCGGTCTCCCACCTCGATCTCTTGCCGACCCTCGCTGCCCTTATCGGCGCCAGGCTTGAGCACAGGGAGCTAGCCGGGCGTGATTTGTCGCCGGTTGTGAAAGGCGAAGCGGCGGCACGGGTCGACATTCGCGGTGAATATCTGGCGGAGGGCTATGACGCGCCAGTCGTGATGGTCCGCCGCGGTTCGCACAAGTTCGTGCATTCCGTCACCGATGGATCCGAGCTCTACGATCTCGCGCGCGATCCGGTAGAACTGCGCAACCTGGCGCTGGAGCCTGCATATGCGGGCATGGTTGCGGACCTGCTGCGCGCCGCGGAGCAGCACTGGGACTTCGGCCGGCTTCGATCGGATGTTATCGCGAGCCAGCGGCAGCGGCGCATGATCCACGCTGCCTTGACCACAGGCCGCATCGCGCCGTGGGACTATGCCCCGAAAACCGACGCAGCGGATTCCTATTATCGCAACTACGATCCGACACGGCCTGATCCGGACCGCGCGCTGCGCCGGCCCCGCAGGTAAGGCGCCGGCCCGCCAATTCCCTGGGCAGCCGCCTGCTCAAAGCCTGTGCAGTGTTCCTATCCAGAACGATGAAAGCCCAGAAATTCGCACGATTCCGAGCAGGAGCGCATTGGTACGGTTCCTGCTTGTTGAGGCCCGAACGCGAGGTTCAAAGTCAATGGGAGGCTGGGATCTCGAAACACCGGCAGGTGGGCTGGCCAAGGCTCCTGATCTCCTGGGTGTGGCCCGCTTGGCGTGTTGCGGCCGGCGGCGTGAGCCGCCGGCCAAAGCTTCCACTCGAATCTTCCGGAGTACCGCCAGCACTCCGAAGAGACGGCCCGGTGACGCCTTCGGGTTTCACCGGGCCGTTACTGTTTCGGTGCTGTTCAGCGCATCGCGCAGGCGCAGCAGGTCATTCCTGAGAGGGCGCAATGCCGGATCAGCCTGCCGGGCCTCGCGCGCAGTCGCCGAAGTGCCGATCGAACAGGCGCATATCGTCTGCTCTCATTCGCATGCGACCCGCGGCAACATCAACGTTGTCCTTGGCGTCGCCTGATCGAAAGAAAGAAAACGCCCGGCGGACAAATCCGCCGGGCGTCGCAGCGTCACGTCACGATCGACAGCTTACTGCGTCGGAGCCGGTGCGTTCTCCTGCTGCGTCTGCATCTGAGCCGCATCGGCTTCGGCCTTCTGGGCTTCCTGGGTCTTGAAGTCTGGGGCCGCCTTCAGCTGGTCTTGGTTGTACTGGATCTTAGCTACTTCGGCATCCGACTGGATGTCGACTTCGCTCCACTGTAGGCCTACCTGCTTCGCGCCGACTCCGAGCACGCCGCCAACAGAGAGGACCATGCCGGTGGCCTTGCCATCCTTGTCGAACAGGATGTCCTTCACGGTGCCAACCTTGTCGCCGTTTGTGTCATAGACCTCCATGCCGATCAGCTTTTCAGCACGCACCTGATCGGCAGCCTGTGCCGGAATGACCGCTTCGCTCGGTGGTGGCGAAGCCGCCTGCTCGGTCTCGGCCGTTGTCGGCGCGGCCGGATCCGTGGTGGGCTGCTGCTGAGTCATGTCACCTGCCGGCGCCTGGTCCGCGGGCTGCGCGGGCGTAGTTTGCTCGGCCGGCGGCGTGATCGTCGTCGGCTGAGTCGCCTCTTGCGCCAGAGCTGGAAATGCGGCAAGCGAAGCGACCGTCGAGAGCAAGAAGAATTTCTTCAACATCTGACGCTCCTTCCTGAGTGTAACGTCTCGCCAGGCAACGCCCGGCGACGCAAGAAAAACACAGGGCTTCACATGCCAGTTCCCGGCGCCGCCGGGCACGCGGGAATGTGATGGCTCGCGGCCCCGTCCGGTGACCCAATAAGACCTTGCAATCCGCGGAAAATCACAGAAAAGTCACGCGCCAAGCGGCGAGGCGTCGCAGCCTCGATCAGCGTCCGGATTGGCGCCCTTCAATCGCGCCCAGAACCTCGTCGATGCGGTCGCGCGCCAGTTCGCAATCGTGCGTGCTGCCGGCAATGAAAAGGCGGCCGCTGGCGCCGATCATCTGCAGGTCGACCAAAGTGATTCCGGGTGCCGCCTTCTCCGCTTCGTTCGCTGCGACGGTGGCGAACAGCGCCGGCTCCAGCTCGTAGACCAGCAGCGATTTGCCCGGCAGCAGCATGGACGCTTCGCGCGTGCGGTTGAGGATGATGGCGTGCTGGTCCGCCACGTTCTCGATGATGTCGGCGAACAAGGTGCGCGGCTTAAACTGATCCGTTGGCTTGCGGCCGATGCCGCTCAGGATTGCCTGCCCCGCCGAGCGAAGCGAGTCGAGATCGGAATGATGCAGCTCCATCAGGCCGTATTGCCGCTCGACATAGAGTAGACCCGGCTCCATGTCCGGCGCGCTCTTCAGCGCCAGATCGCAGATGCGATGGATCGCGAGGGCCGGCGCCACTTCGATGATCAGGCTGTGCTCGCCCTCCATCGGAGGATAGCCACGCGCACGCATGGGCGTCGCCATATAGGCCGCGAACTGCCGCGCCAGCGATTCGATCGGGAGGTAGACACGAAGCTCAGTCATTGAAAGCTCCGCATCGCGGACTCACGCAACCTGAATCCCTTCCCCCAGGCTGGGGGAGGGCCGGGGCGGGGGAAGCGAGCGAAGATTCCCTGCCAGGGAGGCGCGGCTTACCCCTCCCTGACCCTCCCCCATATCGGAGGAGGGGGCTAAGAGCAGAGCGAAGGAATCGGCGCGCCACCACGAAGTCCTTAAGCAAACGCCCTTACTTCCCCGGCACCGTCGTGAAGTGCTTGGCAAGATCGGCGTGCGGGCGCGGGATCACGTGGACCGAGACCAGCGTGCCGACGCTGTTCGCCGCTTCCGACCCGGCCTCGGTCGCGGCCTTCACCGCGCCGACATCGCCGTTGATGATGACGGCGACCAGGCCGTCGCCGACCTGCTCGCGGCCGACGATGGTGACGTTCGCCGCCTTGACCATGGCGTCGGCAGCCGCCAATGCCGCGACGAAGCCCTTGGTTTCGATCATGCCGATTGCGTTGGACATCTCACTCTCCGTTCTTCAGTTGGAGTTGCGTTATTTTTTCTTGTTGGCGCCGCTGGGCTGATCCAGCGAGCCGATGATGAGCGCGTCGATCGGGATCTTGCCGCCGCCCAGCCAGGCGGCCGCGGTGGAGCCGGTCACCACCATGACCTCTTCCCCTTCGCCGCAACCCAGAACATCCAGCGCCATGATGCGGCTTCCGCCCTCGGTCTCCACCTCCAGGAAGGCGCCGGACGGGATGTGATCGATCCGCTTGGTGGCCCAGTACCGGCCGATGACGTGACCGCGTATCATGGCTTCATCCTTTCGAACGTAAGGCCGAGGCTGCGCGCGCGATCCTTGGCCAGGGGCGTGACGGTGACGCCCGGCCCCAGCACCAGACGCGAGAGACCGCGAGGCAGTTTGTTGAGGGAGGATTCCGTGACAACACCGCTGTCGATGCGGTGAGACTGAGCGACCGGGGCAGTCGCTTGAAGAGCGGGCGTTGCAGCAGGTTGCGTCGCAGGGCGAGCCAGCCGGAAGGGATAGCGCCCCGCCGCGATCTCCTTCGCTTTGGCGGGATCGCTTGCGAGCGACAAGACGCGGCGGGCAAAGGCGACCAGATCGGCATCGCTTGCGATGGTGACGCGTTCTTCCGAAAGCGGCGGAGCAGCGTTGGTCGAGGGCTTTCGGATCGCCGCAACCTCTTCGGCGATCACCGACTTGACCAGCTCGCGCAGGAGGCTCTTGTCGATCATGCCGCCAGCCTCGACAGGTTCTGCAGCGCTTCCTCTGCTGCTGCTGCGGCACTGCGCACGGATGATTCTTCGCCGGAGAGATAGACGCGGCCCGTGGCACCGACCATGCGATAATCGATGATCTTGATATCGGCATACTTCTCCGCCTCGTTGGCGGCAAGGATGGCGTAGCTTGCCGGCTGCATCTCCAGCACGAACAATGATTCGCCGGGGAGGATCATGGAGCCGAGCTTGTTCCGGTTGATGAGGAAGGCGTGCACCGGATCGACGCGCGTGACGATCTTGGAGGCGAGAATCTGCGGCCGCGTCGCCTGGCTCTCGTCGGCTTCCAGCGATTCGAGGACGGCCTGAGCTGCTGCCTTGACCAGCCCGGTCGAGCGCGAATGGAACTCGAGATAGCCGAACTGCCGCTCGACCACCAGGATGCCGCCGCCGACCTCGGCGTATTTGAGCGCGACGTTGGTCAGAGGCTCGATGTCGAGACCCGGCGCCACCTCGATGATCTGCGCCGCCATGTTGGTGCGCGGCAGCCTTCCGCGCATCCACGTCGCCATGTAGCACAGAGTCTGCGGTTGCAGCTGGTCGATGAAGATGAAGGAGCGCAACTCGGCCATGATCACTTCCTGAAAGCCGCGCGCAGCTCTTCGAGCACGATGCGGCGGATCTCCTCCCGCATCAGGGCGATCTCGTCGGCGACCGCGTCGCCACCGACTTGCGCGAACAGCGATTGGTCGGCCCGCTCCGCCCCTTCCTGAAGGCGGCCGATGGTCATCGGTGCTTCGCGACCGATCGGCAACGGCGCCTGGCCGTTCCAGGTCTCAAGGCCGGAGAAGTCGCCGAACGCCTCGTTCGCTTCGTCGCTATAGGCGATGCGCGTCCAGTTCACGAGATGCTTGGGGCCAATGTTTTCGCCCACCGACGAGCGGCCGAAGTAGCCGGTGCCGATTGTGAAGGAGGGCGCAAGGTGGGTTCCGAAACCCGCGGCGCCTTGGCTGCAGGGCGCATTGACCACGACGCGCAGGGCTTTCACGGCGCTGGCAAAGCGGAGGATATTGGCGGGATTGCTGCTGTGGATCGCAGCGGAATGACCGGCACCTGACATGCGGATCAACGCACGTGACGTCGAGATGCCCGAATGGACATGCGGCACGCGCACGAAGCCCAGCACGGGACAGAGTTTCTCCTTGGACAGCGCTTCATCGATCCCGACGCGATCGATCGGCGTGAGGATGACCTTGGTCGAAGACGGCACCTTGATGCCGATCCGCGATGCGATCTCGGTTGCACTCTTCCCGACCACCTCGACATTGAAGGAACCGAGGCCGAAGAGATACTCGCGGATGTTGTCCACCTCATCGGGCTTTGCCACATAGGCGCCGGTCTTCGCCATCGCCTGCAACAGCTTGTCCGCGATGGCCTCCTCCGCCACCACCACGCTCTCGTTGGTGCACAGGATCGAGTTGTCGAAGCTCTTGGAGCCGATGATGCGCTTGGCAGCGACATTCAAGTCAGCACTGGCATCGACAAAGGCCGGCGCGTTGCCGGGTCCGACGCCGATCGCGGGATTGCCGGAGGAATAGGCTGCCCGCACCATCGGCGTCCCGCCGGTCGCGAGGATCACACTCACCCGCGGCGACTGCATGACGTAGTTGATAAGCGGCAGGTTCGGTTCTGTGATGATCTGGATGATTCCAGCCGGCGCGCCGGCCTGCTCGGCCGCCTTGGCCATCGCCAGAACCCCTTCAGCCGAGCACTTCTTCGCATAGGGATGGGGCGAGACGATGATGGCATTGCGCGTCATCAACGCCAGCAGGATCTTGAAGAAGACCGTGCAGACCGGATTGGTGGAGGGGGTGAGGGCAAAGACGATACCAGCGGCGCGCGGCACTTCCACGATCTTCTGCTCAGCGATCACGCGCTTGGAACAGAAATCCTCGCTCTTGTAGGCCTCGTAGATGCCGCGGGAGCAGATCTCGTTCTTGATCTTCTTGTGCTCCGCGACGCCGAAGCCGGTTTCCTTGACCGCCGCCTCGGCCAGCGGACCCGCCAAGGCGAATGCCGCATCCGCTGCGGCCTTGGTGATGCGATCGACCGCCGCACGGTCATAGTGCGCATAGGAAGCGGCGGCCCACTCCGCCAGCTGCAGCATCATGTCGGCAGTGCCGGTCTGGCGCTTTTCGCCCGCCAGCAGCTCTTCGACGATCGCGTTCATCGTGGCTCTCTCATGCGGCGTAGCGGCGCTTTCCCGATCCCTTGCATTCGGCACGCGCCAGGCCAATCGAACGCTCCACGCGCTCCAGCAATTCCTCGCAGAGCGGTGCGGTCATCAGCACGCCGGGCTTGAACTGCAGCACGCGCGGATCGAGGGTGGAGAAGATCGCCCACACGCCGTTCTCGTAGAGGTGCTTCATCACTGGCTTGGCCCCTTCGGGGTAGTCGAACTCGAGCCCCAGGACGACGCCGCACTGCCGGATGCCGACGAAGAAGTCGGAATAGAGCTTCATGATCTCGGCTAGGCCGCTCGCCATCAGCTCGGAGATGTAGTTGACCATCGGCTTCATCTGCGGCCGCTCGAGGATCTCCAGCGTCTTCATGGCAACCAGGCAGCCGAGCTCCGCGCCGCCCATGGTCGCCATGTGTCCGAACCCATCCTGCTTGAGCCAGCCGGCATAGGGTTCGCGCACCACCACGCAGGCGATCGGATACATGCCGCCGGAGATGCCCTTGCCAATGACGACGATGTCGGGCTGGATGCCATAGCGCTGATAGCCCCACATCTCGCCGGTGCGCATCAGGCCGGTCTGCACTTCGTCGGCGATATAGAGCGCGTCGTAGCGCTCGCACAGTTTTTTCACTTCGGTGAGGTAGCCGGGCAGCGGCATGGGGAAGCCGTAGGTCGCGGGAATCGTCTCCATGATGACGGCCGCGACGTCCTTGGCCTTCAGCGCGTCTTCCATCGCGTTGAGATCGTTGAACGGCACATTGATGAACTCGTCCGGCTTCTCCGAGAGGAACAGCTTGGAGAAACGGTCGGCGCCGGCTGCGACCGCCAAACCCGTGTGGCCGTGATAGGCCTTGATGATGGAGACGATCTTTTTCTTCTGCTTGGCATGACGCGCGGTCTTGATGGCAATGTCGATCGCCTCGCCGCCGCCTGAACCATAGATCGTGTAGTGCAGGTCGCCACCGCAGCTCTTGGCCAGCTTCTCGGCGAGCGCAGTACGGCCCAGCGCCGGAAAGTGATGGTTGCCCATGTCGAACCGCTGCGTGCCGCGGTTCAGCACCTCGACCAGCTCCGGATGGCGATGGCCGATATTGTAGGTGCCGCCGTTGAGATGCACGTCGATCAGGCGGCGGCCATCCATATCATGGAGGAAATACCCCTCGCGCCGGTCGATCACCAAGTCGACGCCGGCATCCTGCCAGAACTGGGTCTTGCCCGGATTCCAGAACTCGATGGATTTCCGGATGAACTCCTTCTTCTCGGGGCTCTGGGCCTCGAGCATCTCGGCGTTGTCGGGATTGGCCATCGGGCGACTCCTCAGCCGTATCTGCTCAGATATTTCTCGGCCATCTCGCAGGAGCCGACGCAATAGGCTGGCCCTTCCTGCTTGGCGAGGTCGGTCTCGTGATGCGATCCCATCCAGGCGAGCAGCAACATCCGCCTGAGCAGGATGAAGGTCCAGATCTCGTCCTCTTCTTCCTTGGAGAGCGGGCGGACGCGGCGATAGCCTTCCTTCCACGCTTCCATCAGCTCCGGCACTTCGGGCTTGTGCTCGAAGAAGCTGACGGCGGTGCCGGCGTCATAGAGGAACCAGCCGATGCCGCAATCGTCGAAGTCGATGACGCGTGTATTGCCGTTGTGGATGAGGAGATTGGCGAGACGGAAATCCGCATGGATCAGGCCGAACCGATCCGGTGCCTTGCCGAACTTGTTTAGCCGCCGCTCGAGCGTGTCGACCAGGCGCTGCAGGATCGATCGGTGCTCGGGAGTCATATCCGGGCCTTCTTCCCACGGCCCCCAGTTCGCCTGCTGGCCGAGCGAGTGCTCGAAGTCCCAGCTAAGGCGCTCGAAATAGGGCGGCCGCTTCCAGCCCATCGAATGGATGTGCGTACGTGCCGTCACCTCGCCCAGCTGCTTGAAGGGTTCGATCAGGTTTTCCTGGGCGGGCTCCTGCCCGTCGATCAGGTGGAACAGCACGCAATTGCGTGGGCGCGGCAAAGCGCGATGGCTGACGCTCTGGATCTCCTCGCCATCGAGGCCGGGGATCGCCTGCGGCGTCAGCACGTTCGCTTCCGCTTGCAAGGCATGCATCCAGGCGAGCTCGCTCTTGATGCCATTGACGCTGTGATAGCCTTCGCGATGCACACGCAGGATGACCGGCCGTGCACCATTGGCCGGCGTGACGAGATAGGTCGTGTTTTCGGAATGATTGATCATCTCGAGCGTTGCACCGCCCAGGCCCCAGCAGGGCAGGGCCGCTTCCGCCACCTGGCCGACAGCCTGCAGCAATTGCTCGTGGGTCAATATTCCGTTCATTCCAGCCCCTGCGCATGATCCTGATTCGCCCCATAGCATCGTGCTGCTAGGGGCATCTGCGCATTGAGGCAAGCTAGATGTGGTAATGGCACGATGCTTGACAGGTGAGCGGCCGATCTTGACAGAAAGGCCGGCTCAGAGGCTGCCTTGATCCCGCCGTTGGGCCTATGCGAAGATCACATGTCTGCAGGGTTGGGCTGGATTCCAGCAGGGGAGCCTTTGACCATGAGCGGGATTGTTGGAACTGCCAACATCGGCGGTTCGGCCGCGACGCCGAGGGGCGCGCAGCCGGCGATCCTCGCTTCCGCCGCCACCGGCATCGTCGGTCATATCGAGCGCCTACATGGCGACATCGACAGCATTTTCGGCAATGCCGGCATCGCCCCTGAGATGGCCGGCATGCCCACACTTCAGCTGCGCCTGGCGTCCTTCATCACTTTGTTCGAGGAGGCGGCGCGCCGCACGAGCCAAGACAATTTCGGCCTGGAGTTCGGCAACCAGTTCATGCCGCGCGACCTGGGCCTATGGGGCTATGCCGCGATTTCCGCGCCTACCTTGGGCAGCGCGCTTGAGACGCTCGTCAATCTCTTCCCCTATCAGCAGGGCTCGTCCTTCCTGCGCTGCGTGAAGCGCAAGGATGGCTTGCTGCGCCTCGAATATCAGATCGTGGCGCCAGATATCGTGGCACGGCGGCAGGACGCGGAGCTGTCGCTCGGTATGTTCCTCAATGTGATCCGCGAAGCATGCGGTACGAAATGGGCGCCGGAGGAAGTGCACTTCGAACACCCGCGTCCGCAGGCCTGGAAGGAGCATGAAGACGCGTTCGATGCGCCAGTCTATTTCAGCCAGCCGACCAATGCTCTGGTGTTCCGCACCGACATCCTTGGTCGATCCATGCCGGCGCGCGACCTGCAGCTGCTCGCTGTGATGCAGACCTGCATGGAGCAATTGGGCCCGAGCTCGCCCGCCGCGGACGGGCTCTACGATCGGATCTGCGCCGCCATCCGCATGCGCCTGCCGAACGGTTATCCGACGCTGGAGCAGATCGCACATGACCTGCGCATTTCTCCTGGGGCCGTGCAGCGCGAGCTGTCCGACCACAACGTCACCTACAAGGACGCCGTGGAAACGACCCGGCGTAACCTGGCGGAGTTGTATCTGCAGCAGCGCCAGCTACCGCTGACGGAGATCGCGCTGCTGTTGGGCTATTCGGAGTTGAGCGCTTTCAGCCGCGCTTTCACCCGCTGGAGCGGCACTTCGCCGCGACACTATCGGCGGGTGAAGACGGGTCATTGAAGTCCGCCGCATTCCGGCGGTGCGGTTGACATCGCCTCCGCCCACCTCCAGATGACATCTAGATTCAACCGGCCGATTGCCGCCTGACGTTCTGATGCGATGTCATCCCGGCGGATGAAGAAATGCGGTTACTACTGATCGTCAGCCTTGCAGCGTTTGGAGTCGTGGCCTCCACCAATGCGGATGACTCCGCGCTGGTGAAAGGACGAGCGTTATCCGAAGCTTTCCTGGGTCGCGATATGTCGCAGATCTGGCCGGCGATGACGCCTGAGCTCCGCGCGGCACTTGGCGATCCAGCCACGCTCAGGAATCTCCGCAACCAGCTGGAGCAGACCCACGGCGCTGAAGCAGATGCGCCGCAGGAGGATGTGCAGGACCAGGGCGAGATTCAGACCTATCGGCGAACAGCGCAATGGACGAAATCCGGCACGCAGCTTGTGATGCAGTGGTCCTTTGACCCCCAGGGAAAAATCGCCGGTTTCTTCGTCCGTCCCGCGCAAACGGTCGCCGAGAGCCGCTTTTTGGACTATCAGACCAAAGCCGTTTTGCGGGTTCCTTTCCGGGGCGAATGGTTCGTGTTCTGGGGCGGCCGTACGCTCGAGCAGAACTATCATGCCGCCGATAAAGCGCAGCGGTTCGCGCTCGATCTTCTGATCCGCAAGAATGGTGCGAGCTACGCTGGCGATGCGGCCAAGCTCGACAGCTATCATTGTTGGGACCAGCCGATCCTTGCGCCTGCCGAAGGCGTGGTGGCCGGTGCAGTCGACGGATTGCGCGATCAGCCGATCGGGGAAGGCAATCCGAAAAATCCGGCCGGAAACCACGTCATTCTCGATCTCGGCAAGGGTGAGTTTGCCTTCCTCGCGCATCTGAGAAAGGGCAGCGTCACGATTGAGCCTGGCGATCAGGTAACGACCGGACAGGAACTCGGCAAATGCGGAAATAGTGGAAACTCTTCGGAGCCGCACCTGCACTTTCACCTGCAGACCACGCCGGACTTGCGGGCTGGGGAAGGATTGCCCGCCTTTTTCGAGAACTATCGTGCCGACGGAAAGATGGTCGGGCGCGGCGAGCCGATCCAAGGCCAGGTCGTTGCGCCGGCGAGTCCGAACTAGCTCGAGCAGCTACTCCTTATAGCTGGGATCCGCCTTGTCCAGCGCCTGCTTCAACTGTTCGAAGTGGGCGAAGGCGCTGTCGCCGTAATCTTCCCAGCCGCGGGCGGTCTTTTCCGCCAGTTCGTGCGGCATGATGTTGAGCTTCTGCCCCGTGGAGTAGGCGAGGATCATGGTCTGGGCGGCGCGCTCCAGGAAATACATGTCCTCGAACGCCTCGGCGACGGTGGGCGCGGCGCACAGGACGCCGTGATTGCCCATCATGATGGTGCGCTTGTTGCCCAGCACGCGAGCGAGGCGCTGGCCTTCGGCCTTGTCCTCGGCGATGCCATCGTAGGCGAGGTCGATGGCAAGGCGGTTGTAGAAACGCGCCGTGTTCTGGTCGATCGGCTTCAGCTCCGGATCGGCCAGTGCGGCGAGCGCCGTCGCGTAGGGCGGATGCAGATGCAGCAAGCAGCGTGCATGGGCGACGCTGGCATGGATGCCGCCGTGGATCGCCCAGGCGGAAACGTCAGGCGCCTCCGGCGCGTGCATGATGCTGTCGTCATCCGCGTCGAGCAGCTGCAGATCGCTGGCCCGTATGGTGGAGAAGTGCCGCCATTTCGGATTCATCAGGAACGTCTTGCCGTCGGCGGAGACGGCAACGCTGAAATGGTTGCCGACCGATTCGTGCCAGTTCATCTGCACCGTCAGGCGAAAGGCGGCGGCAAGGTCGACGCGCAATTGCCACTCGGTCGCATCGCGGCTGGTCTTCAGTTGGGTGACCGACATTTCTGCACTCCCAGAGAATCTGGGCCGAGTGTCGCCGCAACCGGCTTTAAATGCAAATGCTTAGGCCGAGGCCAATGCCTCCAGCGATTCCGGCAGGATCTGCCCGCCGTCAACAATGATCGTCTGGCCGGTGATGTAGGCCGCTTCCCTGGAGGCGAAGAAGGCGGCGGCGTTGCCGATGTCTTCGACTGCGCCCAGGCGCTTCAGCGGGATCGAAGCCGCCATGGTCTTCATGTAATCCTCGCCCAATCCCGCCAACCCTTCGGTCACGATGTTGCCGGGCATGACCGCATTCACCGTGATGCCGTATTTTGCCAGCTCGATGCAGGCGGTGCGCATGAAGCCGAGCTGGCCGGCCTTGGTCGCGCCGTAATGGGTCCAGCCCGGATAGCCGGTGACCGGGCCGGTGATCGAGGAGGTGATGACGATCCGCCCCTGGCTGCTGTTCTTGAGATGCGGCACGCAGGCCTTGATCGCCAGGAAGGTGCCTTTGAGGTTGGTGTTCATCACCTCGTCCCAGCTCTCGGGACTCATCTCTTCGATCTTGGCCTGCGGGAAGATGCCGGCATTGGCGCACAGGACGTCCAGCGCACCATGCCGGTCGACCGCAGCCTTCGCCATCGCCTCCATGTCGGAGAGCTTGGTGACATCCGCGGCACACGCGCCCACGGTCGCGCCGCCCTTGCCCAGCTCCTGTGCCGCAGCCTCCGCATCCTTCAGGTGACGCGCCACGATCAGAACCTTGGCGCCATGGCCGGCGAACACCTTCGCGATGCCCTTGCCGATGCCCTTGCTGCCACCGGTGACGATGACGGATTTGCCCTTCAGCGATGCAGACATGATGTTCCTCCCTACATTCCTATTTGAGTCGCGCGCGGCGCCGCAACACGATCAGGCCGTAACCGCCGAGGAGCAGGATCGCGGCCATCATGGTGGATACGGTTCCAAGTACCGGCACGCCGGGCGTATAGCCGGCAATCATCTTGGCATAGAGATATTCCGGCAGTGTCGTGTCGGCGCCGGTCGTGAACAGCGACAGCGGGAAATTCCCCCAGGACAGCAGGAAGGCGAACAGCGCGCCGGAGAACAAGCCGGGGAACAGAACGGGCAGCGTGACCTCTCTCAGCACTTGCCAGCGCGTGGCGCCCAGGTCGAAGGCGGCTTCCTCCAATGCCGGGTCGAAGCTATAGACCTGGATCGAGATCACCAGCGTCACGACCGGCACGATCCATACCAGGTGCGCGAACACCGTGCTCTTCCAGGAGAGGGGAATACCCATTGCATTGAACCAGAGCAGCAGCGCAAGCCCCAGCACCGACTGCGGAAAGAAGATCGGCAGCAACACGATCTTCTGGAACAGCGAGCGACCCTTCCAGTCGTAGCGCGCGAAGGCCAGCGCGCCGAAGAAGGCGATCACCACCGCGATGACGGTCACGCACAAGGCGATCGAGATCGAGGTCTTGAACAGGATGTGGATCTCGATCGAGTTGAACGTCTTTTCCCACCAGTCGAAGCCCCAGCGCGTGATCGGGAAAATGAAGTAGCGGCTCGAGGTCGAAGAGGCGAGCAGGAGCGACAAGGCCGGCATGTACATGAAGGCCACGACGCTGAGCACCCAGGCCCAGAGCAGGGCAGTGCGCCACCTCTTGGAGCCCGCAGCGCCGGATGTCGTCGCGCCGGCCATCAGCGCCTCCCCAGGATGGTATCGAGGTCGAACCGCCGCAGGACCAGCATGACCAGCGTGCCGACAACCAGCATCAGGAGAACCGCGAGAGCCGCGCCGAGCGGCCAGTTCTGGGCATAGGTGAAGGCAAGCTCGATCTCATGGACGATTGGAATGACACGCTGACCGCCGAGCACCTTCGCTTCGACAAGCGCGCCGACGGCGAGCACGAAGGAAAGTAGGAAGCCGATGACGATGCCCGGCATGGCCAGCGGCAGGTCCACTTCCTTGAAAACCTGCCAGCGGCTCGCGCCCAAATCGAAGGCAGCATCGCGCGTCTCGTTCGGCACCATGCTGACGCCGAGGGTCATCGGGAACAGCATGAACGGCATGTAAACATAGACCATGCCGAGCACGATCATGCCTTCGGTGAATAGCCAGGTCTCGCCCTCGTAGCCGAACAGAGACTTGAGCGTCCCGAGCATCACGCCGTTCTTGATGAAGAACAGGATCCAGCCATAGAGGCGGACGTTCTCCGACACGAACAGCGGAATGGTGAAGAGCAGGGTCAGCAACGTCGACCAGCGCCCGAACACGCGCGTCAGCCCATAGGCGATGGGATAGCAGATGAGCGCCAGCAGGATGACCGTCACCGCGGCGAGGCCGAGCGACCACAGGAACGACCGGTAGGTGGTGCCGGAGAAGATCGTAACATAATTATCGAGGGTCGGCTCGTTCAGAAGGCTGAAGCTCCGCTCTGGCATGAAGCTGAACATGATGACCCACGCCAGCGGCGCGGCGAAGCCGATCAGCAGGAACGCGATCACCGGCAGCGCATGCGCGGCGCCGGGCCGCAGCTTCAGCCAGCGCAGGATGACAAAGCGCGGCTGGCGGGTGGCGATCGCAGGTGCGCTGGCTTCGGCCATCAGTCGCCCACCAGAATACTGTCGCGGGCGTTCCAGCCGATCTGGACCTCGCTGTCGATGCCGCCCTGGAACGCCTGCTGCCGCAGCCGCTCCACGATGAACACCTGCTCGCCCACGCGCACCTGGTACTGGATGCGCGACCCCAGCGCATATTCGTTGTACAGCCGCCCGCTCAACCTGTTCTCGGCACTATCGCTGCGCTCGACGATGCGGATGGATTCGGGGCGTACGACCAGGTGCCCGGAGCGGAAGCCGGCCGGAATGGGCGGCGAAGTGAACTCCGCACCCAGCTCCGCGGAATGCAGCTTGCCGGTGCCGTTGATCGCCACCGGGATGATGTTCACGTCGCCGATGAATTCCGAGACGAACTTGCTGTTGGGCGCCGTGTAGATCTCGTTCGGCGTCCCCACCTGGACCAGGCGGCCTTGCCGCATGACGCCGATCCGGTCGCTCATCACCATCGCCTCTTCCAGCGAATGGGTGATGTAGATGAAGGTCTTGCCCGTCTCGCGGTGGATGTCCTTCAGTTCCTTCTCGAGCGTCTTGCGCAGCTTGTAGTCGATCGCGCTGAGCGGCTCGTCGAAGAACAGGATGTCGGGATTGTAGGCGAGCGCCCGGGCCAGCGCGACGCGCTGCCGCTCGCCGCCGGAGCACTTGGTGACGTTCTTGCCGTAATAATCCGCAGGCAGGCGCAGCTGCTCCATCAGCTGGAGCGCGCGCGCCTTGCGGTCGGCCTTGGACACGTCACGGATCTTGAGCGGGAACTCGATGTTCTCGCCGACCGTGCGGTGCGGAAACAGGGCCAGCGATTGGAAGACCATGCAGGTCGGCCGCCGGTTCGCCGGCACGTCGTTGATGCGCTTGCCCCGCAACAGGATGTCGCCGCTGGTCGGTGTCTCCAGCCCGGCCAGCATGCGCAGGACGGTGGTCTTGCCGCTGCCCGACGGGCCGACAATCGTGAAGAACTCGCCTTCGCCGATGACAAGGTCGATGGTATGGACGGCGGTGAAGCTGCCGAACGACTTGGTGATCTGCCGAAGCTCGATGACGGGTGTGCGTGTATTCATGCCGCGGGATACCGGCCCCTCTTGCGTGCAATCCATTCCATATATGATCGGGGTCCTCCCGCGTCCGAGAGGACCCCGACCTGCGTCGATTCGCGATCAGCCGCCGGAGACTTCGCGCTTCGCGGCGGTCATGATGTCGAGCAGTTTCGGATAATCCGGCACGATATCATATTCGGCCGAGCGGGCCATTTCCTCTTCAAGGCTGTCCCACTGGATGATCTCCAGCTCCTCCTTGGTGAAGAGCTTGAAGCACTCAGGATCGCCCATCTGGGTGACGGGATTGAACGTGCCCTCGGCGAACGCCACGGTGTGCGACATGTCCGGGGTCTGCACATATTCGAGGAAGTGCTCGGCCAGGGGCGAGACATTCGGATTGTTCACCACCGACGTGATCTCGATCCAGGCGATGCCGCCCTTGCCACCCGGCATTGGGCCCTTGTTCGGGGTAATCCCGCGGATATTCAGGGCGCCGTCAGCCCGCGCCGGCGAGCAGCTGTAGGTGCCGCCCGTCAAGTAGAAGTCGATGTCACCGGAGACCAGCAGCTGGTTCATGGTCGCCAGATCGCCGACCACCTTTGCGTTCTTGAAGACCCGCTTCGCGGTCTCGGTATAGCGGGCAACCTCTGCGTCCGTATGCTCCTTGAACGGGTCGAACCCGGCGATGCAGCAGAGGTCGAACACGTTCCAGTCGTCCGATTCCTGCACGCCGTACTTGCCGGCATTGGCATTGTCGTTCCACAGATCCCACCCTTGATCCTCCGCGCTGGCGCGGCTGATCTTGTCGGTGTTGACGACGAAGCTGTAGGGGCCGAAGCGCTGCGCGATGCCGAGCATGTTCTCGCCGCTATCGTCCATGGCCCATCTGTAGGGCGGCTTGAAGGCCGGCAGCATCTTCGCGAAGTAGGGTTCGAACCTGGCACGCTCGATCGGCTTGATCAGCTTCTCGGGCCACATGACCTTGCGGGCCCACGGGTTGTTGACGTTGATGAGGTCCCAGACATTCATCTCGCCCGCGCGCAGGCGGTTGATCATGGTGGGATCGTTGGTGAGCGATTCCGCTTTGACCGTGGCGCCGGTGGACTTGCGGAACGGATCCAGCACCTGAGCGGAATTATATCCTTCCCAGCACAAAATGTTCAGTTCCTTGGAGCGATCGGCCATCGCCTTGCGCAGGCCAAGCGTTCCGCCGGCCGCGAATGCGGCAGCCCACAGTGCCGATTGCTGCATGAAGTTCCGGCGCGACAGTTTCGATGTGAACATTGTCCCTCTCCCGAATCGGTCGGGTCACAGCGCGGGACAACGGCCCGGATGTCTGTGCCCGGTATGCCTCACCTGATCTTTTTGCGCGCGGGTATTTCAGCGCACCGGCTGCCCGCGGGCAAGTGGAACCAATGGTCCCACCCACTCGAAGCCTAGTGAAGCGGTGCCAACCGATCTTGACATCTGCCGCTGGGATTTTGACAGGCTCCGCCAGCCTCTTAGGGCACCTTGGACAAGACCATCCAGTTCCGCACCAACAGCTGACATTGGGTGCGATGGCGGGCGAAATTCTCCCGGAACTGGCGGTCGAGATCAGTCAGCAGGCGCGGCTCATCGTTGGTAAAGGCGGTCCCGAACTTGCGGATCCAGTCGCGCACGATATCGATGGTCACTTCCGGGTGGAACTGCGTGGCATAGGTGGCGCGACCGATGCGAAAGGCCTGGATCGGACAGGCGCCGCCCGTGGCAAGCGGCACGGCACCGGGAATGTCGCGCACCGCTTCGAAATGGTTCTGGAATGATGTGACCTGGTCGCCGAGCGCGGCGAACACCGGGTCGCTCTGGCCTTCCGGCGTCACGTTCATGGTGTAGAAGCCGGATTCCAGCCGGTCCATGCGATAGACCTCGCCGCCGAAGGCACGGGCGATGATCTGCGCGCCGAGGCAAATGCCGAGCACGGGCCGATCCGCTGCTGCGAATTCCTGGATGAGGCTCATAGTCTCGGCGAGGAAGGGATGCTTGTCAGTCTCGTTCGCGCTCATGGGACCGCCAAGCACGATCAGGCCCGCATAGTCAGCCACCTGATTCGGGATGCCGGGATAGTTGAATGGCGCATGGCTCGCATGACGCTCGACCGGCATCACCGCGTCGTAAATGGCGCCCTCCCCGATCAGGGTTTCGCCGATCAGGCCGGCGGGCGCGGTTGCTTCCGGCACGATCAACAGGTATTTGCGCATGAAAGGTCGGATCAGAAGCGTTTGGAGAACAGGCCGCGGCGTTCATAGACCTCCGCCGCTTCTTCGATGAAAGAGGCCATCTGCTCGGCCTTGTAGGTTCTGCGCAGGAGGTGCGCCGCATCGAGCAAGTCGGCCTTGCCTTTGGCGCGGCCGGGGCGAAGCAGCTCGTAGATCCCGAGGATCACGTCCTGTGGCACATCGACGAGTTCGGCCGCGCGTCCGAAATTGCGACCCAGGGTCGGCCGGCCGGCGGCGCGCGCGATCGCTGCCTGCTGGCGCAAGGCCTCCGGTGTGATGCGCAGGTCTTCCAGCGCAACAGCACCGGCCTCGAGCGCCTCGAGCGTCAGATGCTCCAGCATCTTGCCGCTGCGCGTGCGCACCAGGTCGGGGCGCTTCTCCGCCAGCGGGTAGTCGGTGGTGGTGAGGTGCTTGTCGGTCACTGCATGACCTCCGCCAGGCGGATCTCGATATTTTCGGGTGCCGCGCCGTCTTCGGTCAGGCTGGTCTCGATGGCGTAGATCAGCGCGACTTGGGCATGGAATCGCGCGCCCATCGCCTCGCCCTTGGTCGGTACGACGACTGGCTCCGGCGTTTCACTGAGCGCATAAGCGGCCGCGTTCTCTCCCATGCGCCGGTAGTGCTCGAGCTTGGTGATGGGCGCGTTGGAGAAGAGCTCCAGATTGTGATGGGGCAGTCGATCGTGCTGGTGGATGACGGCGGTTCCCTTCGCCTGAATGCCGATGCCGACCCCGGAACCGGCGAGGCGCGCGGCGCTGAGGCCCAGGAACGAGGTGTCCGCCGTATGCCGCAGGCGCACGATGCGCGGCCGGCAACCCTTGGCACGGATGCCGGAGATGAGCGCATCCAGAATGGAGGAGAGCGGGTGCCCGCCGAGCGTCCGGAAGATCTTCAATCCGAAGGCCGGCGAGATGCCGATCACGACCTCCCTGGGGTCGCTACCCGGCTCGGCCGCTCCCATGGTGCGATATTGGATCAGGCGCGACTCTGCCTTGGCATGGCGCCCCTCGCTGCGCAGCACTTCGTCACGATCCAGAACGTCACGGATGTTCACCAGCTGCTCGCGCCGCTCCTTGCTGACACGATAGCCCGTGCCGGGACCGAGATACTCATTGGGATCATTGACCGCACTGATGATGCGCCCGTTGCGCACGATGGCAGAGGTCTGCAGGTAATCGCCGGTCACGCGCAGCTTTACGACATTCAGCAGGTTCTGCGCCTCGGTGCGATAGCCGCGCTTGGCCAGCGCCTTGATCACGTCGATCACGTTGATGCGGCGCTGCTTGATCGCCTCGCTGATAAAGGAAACGTCCCCCGGCAGGTAGCTCTGCGTTTCTTCAGACCCCGAGGCGGCGACCACGCTTGCCATCATGTCCGCGGTGGGTTTGCCGAGGTTCAACTCTTCGAACACGGCAGCAATGGCCTGCACGGCGCGGCTGCGCAGATCGAGGATCTCCGTTTCGCCAACCGGCGTCAGTCCGCCGTCGGCCTCGAAGTCGCGCTGCAGGACCAGGAAATCCTCCAGCTCTTCGCCGTTCATGAGCGAGGGATTGAAGGAATTGTCGTATTTCAGGATCGAGCCGAAACCGGAACAGATGAGGTCGGACCCGGCGATCAGGTAGGGCAGGATCTTGGCGCCGACGCGGATTTCCGATTCGGTCGGCCGCGCATCATTGCCCGACGCGCATTCGAGGTCGAGCCACACCGCCAGCAAGTTCTCCGCCATCAGCTCGCGCACGCCGCCCGGCACGGTGCAGGTGACGGGCGCGCCATCGATGCCGCCATTCTGCGTGCCCTGCACGCCCATGCCGCGCTGCAGGCAGAGGCAGCGCGCCTCGAGATAGAGCAGCGACTTGCTCTCGTGGAACCCCATGAGCAGTTCGGAGCCCGCGCCGGACGTGCAGCGCATCTTGATGCCGCGGGAGGCATAGGCGGTGGAGAGGAACGCCTTGGACCAGGGCGTATCGTCGCCGTCGATGAAGGCGCGTTCGGTGCCATAGACCGAGACCGTCTCGGCATAGGACGTGAAGCCGGCCATCCCGATCTGCAGCTCTTCTGCCTCCTCACTGGAGCATTGGAACAAGGTGCCCCAGCGACCGACGGCGGCGCCGACGGCGCAGGCCACGGCGTTGGACCAGGCATTGCGCGCGACGCGCATGGTGGTCTCGATCTCGTCGAACCCGAAGGCAACGGCGGTTGCGGCATCCGCCGCCAATTGCAGCGGGTCATCCTTGGCGTTCGTGACATGGCCCTGGTTGCCCGGCGTATGCCGCGCCCGCATCTTGCTGTAGGCAAAGGCGATTTCCAGCGCGTTCAGCTCCGCCACCACCTCCGCCAGCTTTGCCGGCGTCATGCCGTGGGCCAGGCGCACCAGCTTGGCGCGCGGCACGTTCATGTCGACCAGCATGCGCGCGATCTCGTGCGACGGGATCGCCATCGCCTCCGGCGCGACTTCGAGATCGAGATGATGAGTCGCGATGAAGAGGTCGATCATGTCGAAATCGACGGCGGCAATGCCGTCCATCGATTTGACCTTGCCGTCTTCGATCTCGAGGCCGGGCTTAGGATCGTTGGGGGACGAGAAAGCGGCAAAGCCGGCGCTCGCGTCTTCCACGGCGAACTTGTCGAGGCGCAACGGCCGCTCGTCCCAATCTGCGAAGCGCCGCCACCGGTTCACCTTGATCTGCGGCGCGCCTTGCGGCTTGTCCGGCATGCCCAATCTCTCCAGTCGCCGTGCCGGAGGCTAATCCTCGCCCCGGCCGAATGCAATTCGCCCACCCGGCGCCGTACAGCATTGCGCCGGCCTGGCGGAGGCTTCGGGCAGGATATGGGCTGTCACCGTAGCGGTTCTTGACCTTTGAGCGGCACTGTTTGACCGCGGTTTCAGCTCCTTCTTGCCATGTCGCGCCGGCATCGAACCGATTGGCCAACGGCATTTTTCTGCGTGCGCGCGGCGGCGCAGGCTTGTGGCGTCGACGCTTCCGTCGATGCCCTTGGAGATGACGCCGATGATCAGGATTTATCGCCGCTTTCCCAAGAACGCGGTGCGCCACTGGCGCGCGATCGAGCGACACCCCGCCAGTGGCGATTCCAGCTTCTTGCTGCAGCCGGAATTGATCGCTGGCCCATACGTATTGCTGGCCGACATGGTGCCAGTTCGAGCGCGCGATAGCCGGTCGTTATCGAATTGAGAGCCGATCAGCATTTCAGCCCAGCGGCCGCATCGAACATTCTCGCAGCCACCCAAACCCCTCGGAAAGGAAACCACATGAGCAAGACCATTCTGCGCGGCCTGTCTGCGGCCGCTTTGATTGCCGGCGCCATGGTGTTCGGCAGCGCGGCCTTCGCCGGCGAATGTCCGGCCGGCAAGATAGTGGCCGACGGCAAAGGCCAGGCCGACCAGATGCTGGCGGCCAAAGACGTGACCGACACGGTGCTCGCTTCCATCGATCTGTCGAAGGAAATGATCGCCGCGCAGGACCGTCAGTTCCGCATGCGGCGCCTCGAGATCCAGCCGGGTGGTATTGTGCCGTGGCACAGCCACGCCGATCGTCCCGCCTTGATCTACGTGGTCGAGGGCGAGGTCGCCGAGTATGCCAGCATCTGCGCCGATCCGATCGTCCACAAAGCGGGTGATGTCTCGGTTGATGCCGGCCGGTCGCACTGGTGGAAGAACACCGGCAAGAAGAAGGTCGTGCTGATCTCCGCCGACATCCTGCACGACAAGGCCGATACGAATATGTAGTGCTGCCCCGAGATGGGGGCAGAGTGGGGAAGCGAGCGAAGGCTTTCTCCCATCGTGCACCTGCTTTCCCTCCTACCCTCCCCCATTTTGGGGGAGGGGATTCCATCGAGTGATGGTAATGCAAAGTGAAGCACAGACGATTGAAGCGGCGACACTTGCCAGCGGCTCGGCATCGCACTTGCTGCGTCTCTCCACCATTTCGCTGATCGCATTCCTGACGCTGGTCGATCTCTTCGCGACGCAGGCGATCCTGCCGTCGCTGGTGCGCGCCTATGGCGTGAGCCCGGCGACCATGGGCGTTGCGGTCAATGCCAGCACACTTGGCATGGCCGTTGCGGGTCTCGTCGTCGCCGCTTTCAGCCGGCGCATCAACCGGCGGCGCGGCGTCGTTCTCAGCTTGGCGCTGCTGGCAGTTCCGACAGCGCTGCTCGCCACGCTGCCGGATCTGACACTCTTCACCATCCTGCGCGTCATCCAGGGGTTGTGCATGTCGGCGGCCTTCAGCCTGACGCTTGCCTATCTCGCCGAGAATTCCACTGCCCGGGAAACGGCGAGCGCGCTCGCCGCCTATGTGACCGGCAACGTCGCCAGCAATCTGTTCGGACGGCTGATGTCCGCGTCCGTCGCGGACCATCTGGGACTGGCGAGCAACTTCACCTTGTTCGCCGGTCTCAACCTGGTAGGCGCCGTGCTGGCCTACGTCACGCTGACCCGCATGAGCGCGACGATGCCTGGGCGCGGTAATGGGGCGCCGGTCGCTGCCTGGTTGGAGCATCTGCGCAGCGGACCGCTGTGCGCCGCGTTCGCGATCGGCTTTTGCATCCTGTTCGCCTTCATCGGCATCTTCACCTATGTCAACTTCGTCCTGACACGGCCGCCCTTCGGCATCGGGATGATGCAGCTGGGCCTCATCTATTTCGTCTTCCTGCCATCGCTGCTGACCACCCCGCTGGCCGGCCGTGCCGTCGCCCGCTTCGGCACGCGCCCGACTTTCTGGGGCGCCTTGGCAATTGCCGTGATCGGCCTGCCGCTGCTGCTCACGACGAATCTGTCCCTGGTCTTGCTGGGATTGGTGCTGGTCGGCGTGGGGACTTTCTTCGCGCAGGCGGCGGCGACCGGTTTTGTCGGCCGCGCCGCCACCGGAGATCGCGGATCGGCCGGCGGATTCTATCTCGCCAGCTATTTCGGCGGCGGCTTGGCGGGCAGTTTCGTGCTCGGGCGTGCCTTCGATGCCTTCGGGTGGGGCGCCTGCGTGGCCGGCGTGGGCGCTGCGCTGGCGCTCGCCGCTGGTCTGGCGTTCAAGCTGCGCCTGCCGGGCGAGCAGCGTACGCGGAACTCCGAGCAGTTCCGCTAGCCGTCAGTCGAAATCGGGCCGCTTGTTGCGCATGCGCTTGATGCGCCCGCGGCGCTGCTTGCTCTCGTGGCGCTTCTCCTTGGCGGCCTTGGTCGGCTTGGTCTTGCGGCGCGGTTTCGGCACATGCGTGGCGGCTTGGATCAGCGCGATCAGGCGCGCGCGCGCATCTTCCCGGTTGCGTTCCTGGCTGCGGTAGCGCTGGGCATCGATCACCAGCACGCCCTCGTTGGTCGCGCGCTGACCGGCCAAGCGGATCAGCCGCGCCTTCACGTCCGGCGGGAGATTGGGCGAGCCGGCGATATCGAAGCGCAGCTCGACCGCGGTCGACACCTTGTTGACGTTTTGCCCACCAGGGCCGGAGGCGCGCACAAACCGCTCCTCCAGTTCGGATTCGTCGAGGGCGATGGATCGGGTGATTCGGATCATGGCGCAAATTACCTTCTCCGGCCGAAAACGCCAGCGATCGAAGGCGTCGATCAATCTGCCCAGATCAATTCATTGGCCGAATGGGCTGGCAAGAGCCATTTTCATTTGCAGGTCCCGAACCATTCTGCGAATAATTCTCAATTGCGGGATGTGAGGAGGTCAAATTGTTGAAAACATTGAGCTTTGCCGCGGTCCACTTTACCGTCGCCTTCGTCATCGGCTACCTGCTGACGGGGAGCATTCTGGTCGGCGGTGCCATGGCCTTGGTCGAGCCGGCCTGCAACACCATCGCCTATTACTTCCACGAGAAGGCGTGGGCCGCGGCCGCGGCGCGGCGGACTCGACAGCCGATCAGTGCCTACGCCGCGGCGCGGTAGCCGCCTGCCGCGCCGCGAGCCCGGCAAAGACACAGCCGATCTGCTTCCTGAGCTCGCTCTTGAGGCGCGCCATCGGCATATCGTCGTGAGCGACGAAAGTCTGGAATAGGCTGTTCACCATCTCGAACAGCACATCCCCCGCCACGTCCGCATCGATGTCCGCCGACACCGAACCGCGTTCCTGTAGCACCGCGATGAGGTCACCGACCTGGTCGGCGAGCTTGCGATCGAGCGCTGCATAGCCACGGCCGAATGGGCTCTTCGCCTGGGTGAGCGCGGTCGCCATTGCATTGCGCCACAGCTCCTTGCTCAGATGCACCAGCGAGTGGTCGACGTAGAATTCCAGCAACTTGCGGACAGCGATGATGGGATCCGCTGGCGGGTTGGCGATCATCAATTTGCCGCGCTCGCGCACTTCTTCGCCGTCCAGCGCCACCAATGCTAGCAGCAAGTCTCCCTTGGACTGGAAGTAGTTGTAGACAGTGCCGGCGGCGACCTCTGCCTCCGCCGCAATGCCTTCGATGCTGGTTACCGCGAAGCCGTCGCGTTTGAAGAGCGCGCCGGCCGCCGCCAAAATATGGCTGTGGCGCTTGGCCTTCTGGCGCTCGCGCAAGCCGGTCATGATTGCATTCCTGATCTATTTCTGCAGTTGACACAATTTTGAAGTCCATTCATCTTTTGTCAAGGTGGATGGAAGACTGGCCGGCGGAAAAGACCGGCCGGCGGACAGGGATGGAGGGAGAGATGGCTTCAGAGTGCAAGCCGTGCCGCGCTGTGCGCGAGGCTTTCAATCGGCGCAGCGTTCTTCTTGCCGGCGCCGCGAGCGCGTTCGTCGGATCGCTGGGATTGAGATCGCGGCGCGCGGCCGCGGCGGAGGAGCTGAATTGCCTGGTCTGGTGCGATCATACCGATCCCGCGCTGCTGGAGCCGTTCGAGCAGGCGTTTGACTGCAAGATCAACGTCAAGGAATACGGGGGCACGGGCGAAGCTGTCGCGCTGCTGGAGCAATCGCAGCCCGGCGACTGGGACGTGTTCGTCGTCGATTCGGTCGACGTGCCGAACATGGTGGAAAAGGGATTGATGGCGGAACTGCCGGATGCGGAGATGCCGTGGGCGGACATCTTCCCCGAACTGCATCAGAAGCAACTGCACTACAAGGACGGCAAGCTCTACGCGATGCCGGAGAAGTTCGGCTACAACGCGCTCGCCTTCAATCGCGACAAGGTGCCGGAGGCAGAGGCGCGCAAGGCCGCGGTGATGTGGGACCCAAAATATGCCGGCCGCATCGCGATCTACGACTACTACATCCCGACCATGGAGATGGTCGCGCTCGGCATGGGGATTCGGCCGGACACCATCACCAAGGACGATCTGCCGCAGATCCGCGACAAGCTGCTGGAGATGAAGAAGCTGGCGAGCGTGGTGGGCGACGTGCCGACGGTGCAGAACGCGCTCATCACCGGCGCCGCTGACATCATCGTCGCCGGCGGCGAATACTCCGTCGTCAACTTGATGAAGGAGAACCCGGCGCTCGATTGGGTGCTGCCGGCCGAAGGCGGCATCCGCTGGATGCAGGCGATCGGCGTGTTCGCGTCCAGCACCAAGCAGAAGCTCGCGACCGAGTTCGTCAAATACATCCTGAGCCCCGACGGACAGGCGCGTCTTGCGACCTCCAGCTGCTACTGGGCGATGCCCACCAACAGCAAGGCAAGCCTGCCGGACGATATCAAGAAGGTGCTGCGCTGGGACGAGCAGCCCGGCTTCATCGCCGCCTCGTATCCGTACTTCATCCCCGACGCGGAGCTGGATGCGGCGATGCAGGAAGTCTGGACCCAGTTCCTGCAGGCGTGAGTCCAGATCGCCTTGACTCCTCTCTTCGTCATCCCAAGGCGAAGCCTTTGCCATGACGAAATAGAAGCAATGAGAGCAACGATGCGCTTCCATTTCAGCCGTGCGGACCTCCGCGATTGGGGGCTGTGGCCGGCTGTCTTGTGGACCACGTTGTTCTTCGCGCTACCGCTCGCCGCGATGCTGGCCATGAGCTTCGCGGAGCGGGTGGCGGGGAAGATCACCTTCACCTGGACCTTGGCGAACTACGCGGCCTTCTTCACGCGTGCGGGCGGCACGTTTGTCCAGGCGCTGATCAATTCGCTGGAAGTGACGATCCTCGCCACCATTCTCAGCATCTTGGTTGCGTACCCGCTTGCTTACATCCTCGCCTACCGCGTGCCGGCGAAGTGGCGGCGCATCCTGCTGGTGCTGATCGTGCTGCCGTTCTGGACCAGCTACGTCATCCGCTCCTACAGCTGGCTGCTGGTGCTGTCGCAGAATGGCATCATCAGCCAGACCCTGCTCGATCTCGGCTTGATTGCGCAACCGGTCGGGCTCGGCAACAGTCGCTTCGCAACCGTGCTCGGGTTCGTGCATTTCTTCGCGATGCTGCTGACGCTCACCATCTTCGCCAACCTCATCCAGATCAAGGACAGCTACCGCAGGGCTGCCGCAGATCTCGGCGCCAACAACTGGCAGGTGTTCTGGCACGTGACCTTGCCCTTGAGCCTGCCTGGCGTCGCAGTCGGCGCCTTCCTCACCTTTGTGCTGGCGATCGGCGATTACATCACGCCGCAGATCCTCGGCGGCAATCGCGAGCTACTGCTGCCTCAGGCCATCATGCTGCAGATCGGTCGGCAGGCGGACTTCCCGCTCGCCTCCGCGCTGTCGATGATCCTGATGCTGGTCGTCACGGTGGCTTTCCTCGTCAGCGCCAAGCGCTTGAAAATGGAGCGCGTATGAGGGCGCAGGCCAAAGTGATACGGTGGACCGATGGCGTAGCGCTGCTCTATTTCGCGCTGGCGCTCCTCTTCATCTTCCTGCCGGTCGGCTCTCTGATCCTGTTCGCGTTCCAGGACGGCCTCGCCCCGGTGCCGCCGTTCAAAGGGCCGACGCTGCAATGGTTCGACAAGGTGCTGCACAATCGCCGCCTGATGGAGGCGCTGTGGAACTCGGTGCTGGTGGGCGGAGTCTCTTCGCTGGTCGCGACTTTTCTTGGTTTTCTCGCAGCCTTCAGCCTGGCGCGGCGCGACTGGCGTTTTGCGCGCGGCGCGCAGCTGCTCCTGATGGCGCCGATCACGGTGTCGTATCTCATTATCGGCATGGGGCTGCAGATCACCTTCAACATGATGGGCGTGGACCGTTCCCTGCTGGCAGTCGGGATTGGCCACGTGGTCATCAACCTGCCGCTCTGTTTCGCCATCGTCTACTCGCAATTGGGCGAGCACCAGGCCAACATCGAGCGCGCTGCCCGCGACCTCGGTGCCAAGGAGTGGCAGGTCGTCGCCCTGATCACCGCGCCCATGCTATGGCCGACATTGCTGGCCGCCTATTTCATCGCTTTCACCTTGTCGTGGGACGAATTCGTGATCGCGTTTCTGTTGAGCCGTTTCGACGTGACGTTGCCTGTGGTGATCTGGGGCCTGCTGCGCTCCGGCCTCAGCCCAGAATTGAATGCGGCCGGCACACTGGTATTTGCCATTTCCGTCGCGATCGTCCTGGCGGTCGAGCTATTGCTGTGGCGCGGGCGAAAGGCGGTCGCCAATGGCTGAAGCAACGCCGCGCGTCAGCCTCAAGGGCATCGCCAAGAGCTACGGAGAGACGATCGCGCTCGCCGAAACCAATCTTGAGATCGCCGCAGGCGAGTATGTCGTTCTGCTCGGTCCTTCCGGCAGCGGCAAGACGACATTGCTCTCGATTCTCGGTGGCTTCGTGGAACC
This sequence comes from Dongia deserti, assembly GCF_003574735.1. Classification (GTDB taxonomy): domain Bacteria; phylum Pseudomonadota; class Alphaproteobacteria; order Dongiales; family Dongiaceae; genus Dongia_A; species Dongia_A deserti. Next base: position 353,817 of record NZ_QORW01000001.1, on the reverse strand, counting down.
GAGCGGTGGGCGTGTGTGGATCGATGGCAGTGACGTGACGGACCTGCCGCCCGCGCGTCGGCCAACCGCCACCGTGTTCCAGGATTACGCCCTCTTCCCCCACATGTCGGTCAGCGCCAATGTCGCCTTCGGCCTGGCGATGCGGCGACTCGCCAGGGCGCAGCGTCTGCGCAAGGCCGAGGAGATGCTGGCGCTGGTCGGGCTCAAAGGCTTCGGCGAGCGCGGCGTGCATCAACTCTCCGGCGGGCAGCGGCAGCGCGTGGCCCTGGCCCGCGCTATCGCGGTCGATCCTGCCGTCCTGCTGCTCGATGAGCCGCTGGGCGCGCTGGATCTTGGTTTGCGCCGGCAGATGCAAGAGGAGCTGGTGCGCCTGCAGCGGCAGCTCAACGCCACCTTCGTCCACGTCACCCACGACCAGGAGGAGGCGATGTCCATCGCCGACCGCGTCGTGGTGATGAAGGATGGCAGGATCGAGGACATGGGCTCGCCGTCGCGCGTGTATCTGAAGCCGGCCTCTTTGTTCACTGCCCGCTTCATGGGCGAGAACAACCTGATCGAAGGCCAGGTGATCGGCAGTGTGAACGGGCAGGCGGCGGTGGACACGGTGCTCGGCCGGCTGCTTGTCGACCAGCCGGCTGCGGCCGGAGAGAAGGTCCACCTCGCCCTTCGGCCGGAGCAATTGCGCTTCTCCGCCGAACTGGGTGCGCAGGCCCTGGGCGATGCGGAAATCATCGAGTTCAGCTTCCAGGGCACGCACTTCCGGGTTCATTGTCGCCTGGCCGGTCGGGAGCTGATGGCCCGGGTCCCGGCCGAGGGGCCGCCGATGGCGGGCGAGATGCTGCCGCTCTATGCCCGGGCCGGCGATCTGGTGCTGCTCCGCCAGTAAGCGACTGATCCGGAGGGCTATTTTCTCCATGTCACATGATGCGCGGGCAGCTCGTCATCGTACAGGCTGGCTGAATGCCACATACTGTGCGACAGGAGAGGCGCGATGTTGAAATGGTTCATGAAGCGCAAGCTGCGGGCGTTCGGCGACGCCTTCGGCTATGACACCAGTTACGGCGCGGAGCTGATCGATACCGATCCTGCGGCGGGCCTAGCCCTCGCGCGCCTCTCGAAGGTGGCCGCCTATCAGGCCGACGCACCGGCTCCCGCCTGGTATGCCGCCAAGATCGTGGCGGCGATGAGCGAGGATTGCGGGCCCTGCGTGCAGCTCGGTGTGACCATGGCGCAGCGCGGCGGGGTATCCGATTCCGATCTGCGCGGGATCATCGTCGGAGATGTTGCGCGGATGAGCGCCGACGCCTCCCTCGGCTACCGCTTCGCCAAGGCCCTGCTGGCGCGCAGCGCCGAGCTGGAGGCGCTGCGCGACGAGATCCAACGCCGCTGGGGCGCCAAGGCGCTGGCTGCGATCTCGATCACCATCGTGGCGAGCCGCACCTTCCCTGCGCTCAAATACGCCCTGGGCCACGGTCAATCCTGCCAAGCGGTGGAGATCGGCGGCGACATGGTCGCGCCGAATGAGATCGCCTATGCCTGAGCCCATCTTGATCGAACGCGACGATCCGGCGGCGAGCTTCGAGCCACATCGCGCCTATCTGCGCGGCCTTGCCTATCGCATGCTGTCCTCGATGGCGGAGGCGGAGGACGCGGTGCAGGACGCCTATATCCGCTGGCACCGCATCGGCGTGAAGGCGCGTAGCGCGATCGAGAATCCGCGCGCCTGGCTTTCGAAGGCGACCACGCGGCTTTGCCTCGACAGGCTGAAATCCGCGCGGGCGCAGCGCGAATCCTATGTCGGGCCGTGGCTGCCCGAGCCCGTGATCGAGCCGGAAGCGGCCGATGACCCGGCCGAGCTGGCGCAGGATCTTTCGGTGGCGTTCCTGCTGCTGCTTGAGCGCTTGTCGCCGCTGGAGCGCGCGGCCTTCCTGCTGCACGACGTATTCGAGATGAGCTTCCAGCAAGTAGCAGAGGTGCTGCGGCGGGACGAAGCTGCCTGTCGCCAGCTCGCCACCCGCGCGCGCAAGCATATCGAAGCCGGCCGGCCGCGCTTCGATGCCAACGCTGAGGACCAGGCGCGCATTGCCGCCGCGTTCCTGGCGGCAGCCGGCTCCGGCGACGCAGGACAGCTGGCGCAGTTGCTCGCCAAGGACGCGATCCTGATCAGTGACGGCGGCGGCAAGGTGAAGGCTGCTCTCAATCCGATCCTCGGCAGCGACAACGTCATTGCCTTCTTGCTCGGCGTTCAGAAGAAGGTGCCATTCCCAGAAGGGACGGAATACCGGCCTTCGGTCATCAACGGCTTGCCTGGATTCCTCATCGTCCTGCCGGACGGCAAGATCGTACAGACGCTCTCGTTTGAGATCGAGGACGCCGTGATTCACCGCATCTATGCCGTGCGCAATCCCGACAAGCTGAAGACGTTGCAGTCTTAGCGCGCCGCGCTGTCGCGGGGGCAGCCCATCTTGCGCTTGCCTTCCAGGTACTGGTCGATCAGCGCGACGTAACGCTGGCCGTCGAAGCTCGGGAAATGGCCGCCATGGACGATGCGCGGCTTGAGCGTGCGCAGGCGGTCCATGGTTTTCAGGTATGTCGGAATGTGCGAATGGTAGCACTGGTCCGACAGCGGCCCGTCATAGATCGCATCGCCGGAGAAGAAGACGCCGGTCGCTTTTTCCCACAAGCCGATCGAACCGGGGGAGTGGCCGGGCAGGTGCAGCACCTCGAACTGCCGGTCGCCCAGGTCGATGATGTCGCCCTCGTTCACCAGTCGCGTCGCCGGTGCGGGCTCGATCCGGTAGGCGGACTGCTCGTACCCGCCGGGCGGCAGCGCCAGGAACATCGCCTTCGGCGCATAGACATCGGCGACCGTCGCATGCTGTGTCGGATTGGCTAGGATGTCCGCCTCGTCCTGATGGATCGCGCGGTCCGGGAATTCGTGATGATTGCCGATGTGGTCGAAATGGCAGTGGCTCGCGACCGCCAGCAACGGCCGCTCCCCGACCAGAGCGACTTGCCGGCGCAGGCTGACCACACCCATGCCGGAATCGATCAGCAGGTCGCGGTCGCGGCCGCGCACGTGCCAGATATTGCAACGGTAGTACGGCTCGATGAATTGCTCGCAGATGAGCGTCACGTCATCCGACAAGCGCTCTATCTTGTACCAGCTTTCGAGTGTCGCGCTCTGCATGGAACGACTCTAGCGCGGCTCTGCCTGGCTTGCCAATCGGAGCCGCGCCGGGTCAGATGCGCCGATGAGCAAATACAACCGCATGCTGTTCGTCGATGTCGAGCTCACCTGCTGGGACGGCAATGTGCCGGCGGGAGAAGTGTCGGAGCTGATCGCCTTCGGCATCGTCGACCTCAAGACAGACGAGCTCAAGATCCGGCGCGAGAAGCTGTTCTTCGTGCAGCCGCAAGTCTCTACCATTTCGCCGTTTTGCACCTCGCTGACCGGCATCACGCCCAAAGAAGCGGAGACGGCGCCGCCCTTGCCGGAGGTCGTGCGCACAATCCGCAAGACCTTCGGGCAAAGCGACTGGTGCGCCTGGGGCCGCGACGACGCGCTGATCCGTGAAAGCTGCGAACGCGCCGGGGCAGAGCTGCCCTTTCTCGGCTGTTTCCACGATCTGGCGGCCCAGGTCCGGGGCCTCCTCGGCCTCACGTACCGGCTGGGCCTGGATGAAGCGCTGCACCGGTTCGACCTCGATTGGGAGGGGCCGCCGCACGATGCTCTGGCGGACGCCAGAAACCTGGCCCGCCTCTTTATCGCGCTTGCGCGGCGGCTGCGCTGAATCAGGAATTCCGATCTAAAAGCTCCAAAAGAACTATTTTACTTGCGCCGCGATCCGGCTGACGATGGGCTTGCGTCGATTCCAGGCGGAGGCGGACGATGGAGAACGGAATTTCCACAGAAGAGACGCGAGCGCGCTTCCTGCAGGCCATGGCCGAGGCGGCAACGAGCGTCACGCTCGTGACGACCGCCGGGCCGGCTGGGCGCTTTGGCGTGACGGTCAGCGCTTTCGCGTCGGTTTCGGCCGATCCGCCGATGCTGCTCGCCTGCATCAATCGCAGGAGCCCGGCCGCGGCTGCCATCACGGCGAATGGCGGCTTCTGCGTGAATGTCCTGTCCGCCGCGCAGAGTTATCTCGCCGACGTATTCGCCGGTCGCTCGGAGCACCTCCGGCCGTACGATTTCACCTGTGCCGAATGGGAGCGGGACGAGGGCGGCTGGCGGCTCAACGACTCTGTCGCGTCCTTCGCCTGCGCGCTGGATCGCGAGGTTGCGGCCGGGACGCATCAGATCCTGATCGGCCGCGTGCTCAAGACACATCGTGCCGAGCAATCCTGCACCGGCAGCCTGGTCTATTCCCGCCGCGCTTATTCGATCGCGCAGCCCATCCTCTGACGTCCACGAGAGAGCCACCATGATCCGCACCGGCAAGCAGTATATCGACAGCATCCGCGACGGCCGCGTCGTGTATATCAATGGCGAGCGGGTCAAGGATGTGGCGACGCATCCGATGTTCAAGCCGCTGGTCGACATCCGCGCGCGCATCTACGACATGCAGCACGAGGCGGCGACGCGCGAGGTGATGACCTACGAGGAAGGCGGCGAGCGCTTCGCCACCGGCCTCAAGCTGCCGCACAGCCAGCAGGATTGGTGGGACAAGCGGCGCGCCACCGACGCGGTGTTCGAGGATGTGAAGGGCGTCATCACCCGCGTCGGCGACGAGACCGTCGGCGAGATGTGGTCGCTCTATGACGGACAGGATGTCCTCAATGAGGTCGATCCGCAATTTTCGCAGAACATCACCCGGCACATTGATCGCGTCATCAAGCACGATCCCTTCCACGTCTCAGCCAACACCGACCCCAAGGGCGACCGTTCCAAACGGCCGCAGGACCAGGACCCCGACATGCTGCTGCATGTGGTGAAGGAGACTGACAAGGGCATCATCGTGCGTGGCGCGAAATACGAGACGGCGGCCGCTTACGCCAACCAGGCCTTCACCAAGCCGACCATCGCGAACTGGGGCGATTCGCAGTTGTCGGACTATGCTGTCGGCTTCATTGTCGACCTCGGCGCGCCAGGCATCAGCATGATCTGCCGCACCGGCTTCGCAGGCCGCGCGCCGGTCGAGGATTACCCGCTCGCCAACCGGTTCGATGAGGTCGACTCGCTGGTGGTGTTCGATGACGTGCTGATCCCGTGGGAGAACGTCCTGTTCTATCGCCACACCAAGGCGGCGATGTTCATCCGCATGACCCTGCACCGGTATAGCGCCTATGCCTTTGTCCAGCGCATCATGAAATTCGCCGACATGATGATCGGCGCGGCGCTCTTCAATGCACGGCAGACCGGCCTCGACAAGCAGCAGGCGGTGCAGGAGAAGCTGGCCGAGATCGCGGTCTACCGCGAAGGCATCAACGCGCACCTGACCGCCGCGATCGCGCTCGCGGAGAAGAGCCCGGGCGGCCTGCTGATGCCCCACCAATCGCTGCTCTATACCGGCCGCGTCCATGCCTGTACCAACCTGCCGCGCATGATGCATCTCGCGCGCGAGCTCTGCGGCGGGCAGATCTGCGTCACGCCAGACTATGCGGCATTCCATCATCCGGAGTCAGGCAAGTGGCTGGAGAAGTTCTACACGATCAACGAGGATTGGGTGGCGGATGACCGGCGCCGATTACTCGCCTTCGCGCGCGATCTACTGAACTCCGACTATGCGGGCCATCGCCTGACCTTCCAGCTGTTCGCGCAGTCGCCGCCCTTCGCGCATCTCGCAGCGGTCTATCGCAACTTTGATTGGGAGGGATCGCTGGATTTCGTGCGCAAGTCAGCGGGCTTGAGCGACAAGGTGATGGGCAAGCTGAAGCGCGCGCCGGGCGACAGCGCGGTGATTAAATGGTTCGACGGCGCCAAGAAAGCCGCTGAATAGGGGGAATCATGGCGCACACGCGCATCCGGAAGTTCAATACCAAGGACACCTACCCGGAGCAGAAGCTCGACAACGATCTCTGCCAGGTCGTAGTGGCGGGGGATACCGTCTATCTGCGCGGCCAGATCGCGCAGGATCTGGAGACGCGGGAATCGCTCCATATCGGCGATGCCGGGAAGCAGGCGGACAAGGCGATGTCGAACATCGCCCTGCTGCTGGAAGAGGCGGGCAGCGAACTCAGCCATATCGTGAAGGTGGTGGTCTATCTGACCGACATCCGCTATCGCGAGCCGGTCTATCGCGCTATGGGCAAGTGGCTGAAGGGCGTCTTCCCGGTCTCGACCGGGTTGGTGGTGCAGGCGCTGGCCAGACCCGAATGGGTGGTGGAGATCGACGCGACTGCCGTGATCCCCGAGGGCTACAAACCCAAGAACAAGAAAGGCAGGAAATGACGTTCTCCATTGCTGCGCGCTGCACCGAGACGGGGATGTTCGGGATCGCCGTCTCTTCGTCGTCGCCCGCCGTCGCTGCGCGCTGCGCCCATGCACGAGCCGGCGTTGGCGCGTTCGGCACGCAGAACATCACCGACCCCAGGCTTGGGCCGCAGGGGCTCGACCTCATGGCGAAAGGTGCAAGCGCAGAGCAAGCGATCGCGATCCTGAAGCAGTCGGCGCCGCACATCACTTTTCGCCAGTTGATCGCGGTCGATGCCCAGGGGGGCACGGCGGCGCACTCCGGCGATCATACGCTGGGTACCCATGCGACGGCGCAGACGATGAACGTAGCGGCGGCCGGCAATCTGCTGCGCGACGCGGAGATTCCGGCAAAGATGGCGGCTGCCTTCCAGCGTGTCCAAGGCCATCTCGGCGACCGGCTACTTACGGCAATGGAGGCCGCACTCGCAGCCGGCGGGGAAGAGGGACCGGTGCACTCCGCCGGCCTGCTGATCGTGCGTGACGTGCCCTGGCCGGTTGCCGATCTGCGCGTCGACTGGTCCGACGGCGACCCGATCGCGGAGTTGCGGCGGCTCTGGACCATCTACAAGCCGCAGCTTGAAGATTACGTCACGCGCGCGCTCGATCCGACCGCCGCACCGAGCTTCGGCGTGCCTGGGGATCAGTAGTGGCAGCTTTGCCCCTTGCTATTCATCCCCTACCCCAAGCTGGGGGAGGGTTAGGGAGGGGGAAGCCGTGCTTCGATGCGAGACAGTCATCGCTCGCTTTCCCCACTCCAGCCCTCCCCCACTTGGGGGAGGGGGTTTTCTGATGCGCTTCACCTTGCGGCATTTGCAATATTTCGTCGCCGCCGCCGAGGCGAGTTCGATCGCGTTGGCGTCGCAGAAGATTGCGGTGTCGCCGCCGTCGATCTCCGCCGCCATCGCGCACCTGGAGAAGGAGCTCGGGCTGCAGCTGTTCATCCGGCATCACGCGCAGGGGCTTTCGCTGACCGCCAGCGGGCGGCAGATGCTGCGGGAAGCGAAGGCGCTGCTGGCGCAGGCGGATGCGCTCCATGCCTCGGCGCGCGATCTGACGGAGCAGGCGCGCGGGCCGCTCAATGTCGGGTGCCTCGTCACGCTGGCTCCGATCATCCTGCCTGAGCTATGCCGCGCCTTCCAGCAGCGCTTCCCTGCCGTGCAGGTCTCCGTCCACGAGGGCGACCAGGAGCATCTCATCGATCGGCTGCGGCGCGGCGAGATTGACATATCGCTGACCTACGATCTCCAGGTGCCGGAGGATGTGCAGTTCGAGGGTTTGGCGCAGCTGCCGCCTTACGCATTGTTGTGGCCCGAACATCGCCTCGCGCAGCGGCGATCCTTGTCTCTGCATGACCTGGCGCCGGAGCCTCTCATCCTGCTCGATCTGCCGTTGAGCCGCGAGTATTTCCTGTCGCTGTTCTTCCAGGAAGGGCTGACGCCGCAGATCATCGCGCGCTCGACGCACCCGGATGTCATCCGCACCATGGTGGCGAATGAGTACGGCTACGCGCTGTTCAACGCGCGGCCGCGCAACACTTCGGCGTTGGACGGCAAGCCACTGCAGGTCGTGCCGCTCAAGGGACCGTATCGTCCGATGAGCCTCGGCCTCGCGTCTATGAGGCAGTCGGGCAGGCCGCGCGCACTCATCGAGTTCGAGGAGTACTGCCGGGTCCAGATCAATCAGCGTGGCATTCCCGGGCTCATTACGCAATTCAAGTAGAAGGTGCCGTCATGGCGCGTGATCCGCGTTACGACATCCTATTCGAGCCGGTGAGGATCGGCCCCAAGCTCGCGAAGAACCGCTTCTACCAGGTGCCGCATTGTAATGGCGCCGGCTATCGCGACCCCAGTGCCAATGCCGGGATGCGGCGGGTGAAGGCGACCGGCGGCTGGGCCGTGCTCTGCACGGAGCAGGCGGAGATCCATCATACATCCGAGATCACGCCGTTCATCGAGCTCAGGATCTGGGACGATCAGGACATGCCAATGCTGACACGCATCGCCGATGCGATCCACGAAGGCGGCGCACTGGCCGGCATCGAGCTCTGCTACAACGGCATGAACGGCCCCAATCTTTATTCCCGCGAGACTCCGCTGGGGCCGATGAACCTGCCGATTCTCACCTTCACCAACGATCCGGTGCAGGCGCGGGCGATGAACCGCGAGGACATCCGCAATCTACGCCGCTGGCATCGCGCCGCCGCCATCCGCGCCAAGCGGGCCGGATTTGACCTGGTGTATGTGTATGGCGCGCATGGATTCGGCGCCGCGCAGCATTTCCTCTCCCGCCGCACCAACCAGCGGAGCGACGAATATGGCGGCTCGCTGGAGAACCGTGCGCGGCTGCTCAAGGAGCTGATCGAAGATACCAAGGACGCGATCGGCGATTCCTGCGCCGTTCCGGTGCGCATCCTGGTGGACGAGATGATGGGCGACGGCGGCATCACCAATGCGGAGATCCGCGATGTCATCGGCATGCTGGCGGACCTGCCGGATCTATGGGACTTGGCGCACGGCTCCTGGGACTATTGTTCCAGCACGTCACGCTTCGCCGGCGAGGGTTGCCTCGAAGAGTACGTAAAGGGCATCAAGGCGCTGACCACCAAGCCGGTCGTGGCGGTCGGCCGCTTCACCTCGCCCGATGCGATGGTACGACAGGTGAAATCCGGCATCCTCGATCTGATCGGCGCCGCGCGTCCGTCCATCGCCGATCCGTTCCTGCCCAAGAAGATCGAAGAGGGGCGGCTGGACGACATCCGCGAATGCATCGGCTGCAACATCTGCGTGACTGGCGACATGACGGGGGCGCTCTCCCGTTGCACGCAGAACCCGACCTTCATGGAGGAATGGCGCAAAGGCTGGCACCCGGAAGCGATGCGTGCGAAGCAATCGGACGCACGTGTGCTGGTGGTGGGTGCCGGGCCGGCGGGCTTGTCGGCGGCGCGCGGGCTCGGCCTGCGCGGCCACGAGGTTGCGCTGGCGGAGGCCGGGACCGAGTTCGGCGGACGCGTTGCCAGGGAAGCGCGCTTGCCCGGACTCGCCGCCTGGATCCGCGTGCGCGACTATCGCGTCGGTCAGATCCAGAAGATGCCGAACGTCCAAGTCTATCTAGATTCGATGTTGTCCGCTGATGACGTTCTGGAATTCGGTTTCGAGCATATCGCGATCGCCACCGGCTCCACGTGGCGCCGCGACGGCGTGGCACGGTTCCAGACCCAGCCGATCTCCATCGATCCGGGCATGCCGGTCTTCACGCCGGATGACCTGATGGCTGGCAAGCTGCCCAAGGGCGACGTGCTGCTCTATGACGACGACCACTACTACTTGGGCGGTGTCCTGGCCGAACTGCTGGTGAAGAACGGCAGTAAAATCGCGCTCGTGACACCGTCCATCCGCGTCTCCGACTGGAGCTACAACACGCTGGAGCAGGCCTTCATCCAGAAGCGGCTGATCGAGCTGGGCGTGGAAATTCATGTGACTCGCGGCCTTGTCGAGATTGCGCGCGACCATGCGGACATCGCCTGCACCTATTCCGGCCGCAGGTCACAGATCGCCTGCGATGCCGTGGTGCTGGTGACCGCTCGGCTGCCCAACGATTCCCTTTATCTCGATCTGGAGGCGCGGCAGGCAGACTGGCGCGATGCCGGCATACGCAGCGTCAAGCTGATCGGCGATGCCAGCGCGCCGGCGCCGATTGCCTGGGCGACCTATGCCGGCCATCGCTATGCGGAGGAACTGGATGCGCCGGACATCGGCGATGCGGTGCCGTTCCGGCGCGAGGTGGCCGAACTCGCCCCGGGCGACTTGACTATTCCACTTCGGTGAGGGTGGTCGGTCCCTGGCAGCGCCGGCAGACGTAGTTGATTATCGAACCGTCTTTGGTGCGGAAGCGCAGCTTCACCCAGCGCCCTTCGTCATCGAACCAGATCTCGCCATTGAGATCGCCGGAATAAAGATAGCGCCGCGCGCGCAGCGATCCGCCGCGCGTCGTGACCGTGTCGAATCCCTGATAGAACACCCGGACGTCGCTGAGCTTGCCCGTCAGGGTATTGAGCAACGGCCCGCCTTTCAGCAGGGCTGCGTTCCAGTGGCTGGTCGGCAGGATAGCCGGGACCTTGAAGGTTCCCTCGGACGAGGAGATCACCATTCCGGCGGCATCCCGCACCGCCTGGACATGCGTGTAATCCCCGTTCTCGTTGGTCGAGGCCTCGACGGACTTTAACTCCCCATCGCTCCACAATTCATGGGCCTGGTGGCGTAAACGATAGGCCGAGAGGAACAACAGGTCGACTTCAACGTCGGCACGGGAGTCCACCCGCACGCCCTCCGTCGTGCGCGTGAAGGTCACGATGTGCTGGCCAATCAGCTCACCGTCGCGCTCCACATCGAAAAGGATCTCATTGCCGTACAGCTGGAAGGGATCGCGCGCGGGCAGCGGCACGTCCGCGATCGCGGTGCCTGATGCGAAGAGCGCAGAAGCGCCCACGACTGCAACTCGAACTCCCTGTCGAAGCATGTGTCCCTCATGCTTGCGATCGTGACTGCGTCAGGTGCTGCGCGCCGGTTTCCGGCGCGACCAAACGCGTGAAATGCCCTTGAGTTTCCCCGGGGCAAACAATTGGGAATAATTGCCCTTTTGTCAACCGCTGTTTGTCAGCCCACCGGCGCAGACCGCGACGGGCGCCTGCTGCCCTCGTGTGCCGCGCGCACGATCAGCTCCGCGGCGCGGCGGCGCTGGTTCTGGGCGGCGAGGCTGGCGCTCAACTCCTTGAGCTGCCGCTTCATGGCGGTATCCGACAGCAGCCGCCGAACCGTGGCGAGCATCTCTTGCGGCCGCCAATCATAGCGCGGCAGCCGGGCGCCGAGCTTCAGCTCCTCCACGCGCTGCGCATTGTCGTGGCCGTCCCAGCAGTAGGGCATGACCAGGGACGGTTTGCCAAAGGTCAGCGCCTCGTTCAGCGAGTTGTTGCCGCCATGATGGATGAAGAGGTCGACCTGCGGGATGACCGAGGGCTGCGGATACCAATATTCGAGATGGATATTGTCGGGCACCGTCTCGTAATGGTCCTTGTACGGACCGACGGACATCAGCACGCGATAAGGCGTCTCCGCGAACAGGTTGATCAGGCGCTGGAACAGGTCGGTGTCCGCCGCGCCGAGCGACCCGAAGCCAATATAGATCAATGGCTTGTCATTGTGCTTCGGGAAATAGGGCAACTCATATGGCGCCTCGGCCCGCACCGCGCCCCCGATATAGGCGAAGCGCCGCGGGTCGAGTGGCTGGCGGCGCCGATAACCGATCGCCTCCGGCGTCAGGAGCAGATTGAGCCAGGGCGAGGCCTGGAGAAACTCACCCTGCACCATCCTGGCCTCGCCGACCGAGGTGAGAAAGGCGTTGTAACGGTCATGCACCGGTTTCAACGCGTGCACATACGCGCTGCGGAACACGTTCCACGAGGCGCGATCTTCGAGGGAGCAACCGGACGTGTAGGGTGGCACGTCCTCGTCCGGCAGCTCCGTCTCCGCGCAAGAGATGATGCGCACCCACGGACAGCCGGCCCGGCCGATTGCCGGGAAGTACACGACATTGTCCAGGCAGACGACGTCCGGCTTCAGCGTGGCGAGCGCCTTCTTCAGGCCCGGCTCCGCATGGATCGCGCTGTCCACGATCGCGTTCCAGGCAGGCACCTCGTAGGTCGCGATCTGGTCCAAGGGCGACAAATGGAAATGCGGCCGGTGCTGGTCGATGAAGCGCTGCCAGAAATCCGCGATCTCCGCGTCCGATTTCAGCGGCGACATGGCAACCGGCAGCTCGTGGAACCCGTAATTGCCGAACATGCCGGCAAAGCCCGGATCGCACAGGAAGACCGGCCGATGGCCCATGTCGCGCAGTTCTTGCGCTAGGGCGACGCAATTCAAGGACGCACCGTAGGCCGCTTCCGGCAGGAAGGCGATGGTGAGCTTGTCGCTCATCGCGTGCCCATCAGTGAGGCTCGCAGCATCGGCGGGGCACCGCGATTGACGAAGCCAGGCCGCGCGCGCAGCGATGCCGCCAGATGCTCGCGCATCAGCTCGGCGGCGCGCGTCAGGTCGCCCGCTTCCGCCGCCTCCAGGATGACAAGGTGCTCACGGCAGGATTCGATCAGGCGGGCAGGCGGCACCTGCATGCTGGTGGTGGCAAGGCGGCGCAGGCGGCTTTGTCGTCGGATGGCGTCTGACAGGAACCGGTTGTTGGAGGCATCGCCCATCGCTTCGTGGAATGAGATGTCGACGTCCAAGGCACGCTTCAGATCGAGATGGCGCGCGTCCTGCTGCGCCAGGTCGCGGAGCGCGACCTTGAGGTCACGCGCCCGCTTGGGATCCAGCGCAAAGCCCGGCTGCAGAAAGGCGGCCGGCTCGAGGATCAGGCGAAAGCGATGGCTGTCCTCCTGGGAGCGCAGGGAATCCAAAGCTGGCAGGAACACCCAGCGTTGCCCGAGCGCGCGCTCGACGATGCCATCCTTCTGCAGCCGGTTGAGAACGTGCAGGACAATGGCGCGCGGCGCCGTGTACCGCCGCGCCAGGTGGGCCGCGGTCACATCCGCTTCCAGACGCTTGGAGAAGCGGTCGCGCAGAATGGCATCGTGCAAAGCGGAATCCGGTGTCTCCGCCGCGACCGGCCCGCGCGATCCCGAGAAACCGTCGGCAATGAAAAAGCCGCGCTGATCGCGGCGCTCCAGCAGGCCCTGTTCGGTGAGCAGCGCCAGGGCCGCGCGCACCGGCGTGCGCGACACGTGAAAAGCCTCGGTCGCCAGCCGCTCCGGCACATGATCGCCGGGATTGAGGTCCTGTTGATGCAGCCAGGCGAGTATCCGTTCAGCCAGCGTCGCCCGCGTTGCGGACCGGCGCGGCGCGGCGACGCGTGACCGGGACCGTCTGGATCGTGCTGCGGAACGGGGTGGCATGATTGTATTATTGAACGCGATTATACATTCTTGGCGCTTGACGTATTTTCTAGCACAAAAATACAATTCCCGCCAACCGGAGCCGGATGCAGCGGCTGTCAACGAATGGCCGACCGATCGGCCTGAGGCGTACAGGGAGCGGGAGAGGTTTTCATGACAAAGGCAATGACCAAGGCCGCGTTCATCGCGGTGATGATGTGCGGCGCGAGCGGAGCCGCCTTCGCCGACAAGATCGTTATCTCCAACTGGGACGGCTACATGCCGCCCGAGCTGCTGGAGAACTTCACGAAGGAAACCGGCATCGAAGCGGAGATGTCGGTCCATGCCACCAATGAAGAGATCATGGGCAAGGTGACCGCCGGCGGCGGCAAGGGCTATGACGTGCTGTTCGTCTCCAGCCCGTTCGCCGAGGCGCTCAAGAAGCTCGACCTCATCGCCCAGCTCGACCCGGCGAAGATTCCGAACCTCGCCAACCTGTATCCGGAAGCGCAGAAGCTCGAATACGATCCGGGCAACACGTTCTCCGTGCCGTACGCGTGGGGCACCACGGGCCTGTGCTATCGCAGCGACCTGGTCTCGCCGGCGCCGACCAGCTGGATGGACATGCTGAAGCCGGCCGATGCGCTCAAAGGCAAGATCACCATGCTCAAGACGGACCGCTGGCTGATGGCGGCTGGGCTGAAGGCGCTCGGCTATTCGGTCAACTCGACAAACGAAGAGGAGGTCGCGAAGGCCAAGGAGCTGCTGAGCGGGGCCAAGAAGTCGCTGCTCGCCTACGATGACACGACGTTCTATTCCAAGCTGGTGTCGGGCGAGGCGAGCCTGGTCCACGCCTGGGACGGCTGGTGCAACTACGGCATCGCGGAGAATCCGGCGATCAAGTTCGTGGTGCCGAAGGAAGGCAGCGACATGTGGGTCGACACCATGACGGTGACGGCGGCCTCGCAGAACAAGGACGCGGCGATGGCCTTCATCAACTACGTTCTGCGGCCGGATGTGCACAAGTGGGTCGCCGAAAACATCCTCTACAAGGTGCCGAACCAGAAGGCGATGGAACAGCTCGATAAGGCGATGTTCGAGCAATATCCAAACCTCGCGATCACGCCGGCGGAGCTGATGAAAGAAGAGCAGCTGCGCGATCTTGGTAACGGGCAGAAGCTCTACACCCAGGCAGTAACCGAGATCACCTTCCAGTAAGAGATATGCAAGCGCCGCCGCTCCTATATGAGGGGCGGCGGCGTTGCTTTTGAACCCGGATGATGGCGCGGCGCACGATCCTGATGGCACCCGGACTGGGCTACCTTGCCCTGCTGTTGATCGTGCCGTGTCTGATCATTTTCGCCTACAGCCTGTTCGAGCGTGGGACCTATGGCGGCATCGTCTACGACCCGACGCTGGAGAATTACCAGCGCGCGGCGAGCTCGCTGTTCGCGCGCATTTTCCTGGATTCGGTGCGGATCGCCGCGACGGCAACGATCGTCGCATTGCTGGTCGGCTATCCCGCGGCCTATGCGATCGCGCAACAGCCGCGCAATCGCCAGATGGCGCTGCTGGTCCTGGTGATGCTGCCGTTCTGGAGCAACTATCTCATCCGCACTTATGCTTGGATCGTGCTCCTCAACAACCAGGGCCTGATCAATCGCACGCTGCAAGGCGCTGGCGTGATCGAACAGCCGCTGCCGCTGCTCTATAACGAGTTCGCGATCGTGCTGGGCCTGGTCTACAACTATGTGCCGTTCGTCATCCTGGCCCTCTACAGCTCGATCTCGCGTCTGGGGCCGGAGCTGCGGGAGGCCTCGTTCGACCTCGGCGGCTCGGCCTGGACGACCTTTCGACGCGTGACCTTGCCGTTGACCGTGCCCGGCATCGCGGCCGGCGCGGTCTTCGTGTTCGTGCTATCGATCGGCAACTTCGTGACGCCGGACCTGCTGGGCGGCGGACAGCGGCCGATGCTGGGCAACCTGATCTACAGCCAGTACCTCTCGGCGCGCGACTGGCCGATGGGATCGGCGCTCGGCTTCATCCTGGTCGTCATCATGCTGGCGCTGCTGTTCGGGCAAGCGATCCTCTCAGCACGGGCATCCGGCGAAGGCGAGGCGCGTATCGTGCCACAGCCGGCGAGGGTGGCGGCATGATGGCGCGCGATCCGATCCGGCTATGGCTCAATGCCCATCTCGGGCTGGTCTATGTCTTCCTCTATGTACCGATCCTGGTGCTGATCGCCCTCTCCTTCAACAAGAGCGGCCTGCCAACAGCTTGGACCGGCTTTTCGACCGAATGGTACGGCAAGCTGGTGGCCAATCCGAAGATCCTCTCGGCCGCCGGCAACTCCCTGATCGTCGCGGTTGCCTCGACCATCATCTCGACGGTGATCGGCACCCTGCTCGCAATGGGGCTGGAGGAGGGAAGGTCGAATCCGTGGCTCGACGCGCTGGTGGCGGCGCCGATGATCATTCCCGATATCGTGCTGGCGATTGCGCTGCTCTCCTTTTATACGCTGCTCAACATGAGCCTGGGACTGCATTCTATCGTGCTGTCGCACGCCGTCTTCAATATCGCCTTTGTGTGCATGGTGGTGCGCACCAGGCTTAAGAATTTCGACCGGTCGATCGTCGAGGCCTCGATCGACCTCGGCGCCAGCGAACTCACCACCTTTCGCCGCGTCACGCTGCCCGTGATCGCACCCGGTGTGGTCGCGGCGGCGTTGCTCTCCTTTACGCTCTCGATCGACGAGTTCATCATCGCCTATTTCACCGCCGGGGCGGGGCAGGGCTCGACTACATTCCCGATGCAGATCTATGCCATGATCCGTTTCGGCGTGACGCCGGAGATCAACGCCATCGCCACCATCGTGATCGGCTTCAGCTTCTTCCTGGTCCTGCTGTCGCAGCGCCTGAACCGCGAGGCGGCGCCATGAGTGTGCTGCTGCAGATCGAGAATGTCACCAAGCGCTTCGGCCCGATCACGGCCGTCGATCACATCTCGCTGGAAGTGAAGGACGGGGAGTTCTTCGCGATCCTCGGCCCCTCTGGCTGTGGCAAGACTACCTTGCTGCGCGTGATCGCCGGGTTCGAGCCGCCGGACGAAGGGCGCGTGCGCTTGGCTGGTGGGGATATCACGGAGCTGAAAGCGAACCGCCGGCCGGTCAATCTCATGTTCCAATCCTACGCTCTGTTCCCGCACATGACGGCATTCGGCAACGTCGCCTACGGTCTGGAAATGGAAGGCGTGCAGGGCGCGGAGCTGAAGAAGCGTGTCGACCAAGCGCTTGCCATGGTGCGCATGTCGGAGTTTGCGGCGCGCAAGCCCAATCAGCTCTCCGGTGGCCAGCGCCAGCGTGTCGCGCTCGCGCGTGCCCTGGTGAAGCGGCCCAAGGTGCTGCTGCTCGACGAGCCGCTGGGTGCGCTGGACCGCAAGCTGCGCGAACAGATGCAGATCGAGCTCAAGCGCCTGCAGCAGGACACTGGCATCGCCTTCGTGGTCGTGACGCACGACCAGGAGGAGGCGCTCACGCTGGCGGATCGGATCGCCCTGCTGGACCGCGGACGCATCGTGCAGCAGGCGACGCCGCGGGAACTCTATGACAAGCCGGTCAATCGCTTTGCCGCGGATTTCATTGGATTGATGAACTTCATTGAAGGAACCGTCGCGCGCAGCACGTTCCAAGCGCCCGGGATCGGCCGCTTGCCGGCTCCGAATGGCATTGCGGACGGGCCGGCCGCCCTGGCGATCCGGCCGGAGCGCGTGCAGGTGCGGGACGCCGCCGATGGCGCTGCGATCCAGGGGCAGGTGGAGGGTGCCGCTTTCCTGGGGCAGGACGTGATCGCGCATGTGGCTGTGGCGAACCTGCCGCGGCCGATCGTAGCGCGGCTGGCGGCGGGCCA
The DNA here is from genome assembly GCF_003574735.1 of Dongia deserti. Taxonomy (GTDB): domain Bacteria; phylum Pseudomonadota; class Alphaproteobacteria; order Dongiales; family Dongiaceae; genus Dongia_A; species Dongia_A deserti. Next base: position 336,572 of record NZ_QORW01000001.1, on the reverse strand, counting down.
TCCATTGTCCGAAAAGCTGACGCGCGGGCAGCAAGTCTGGCTGAACTGGCAGGCCGACCAGGCCGTTATTCTGAAGGATTGAGCGAGGAGGAGTTCATTATGGGCAAGACCATCGTGTTATTTCCGGAGGCCGCCTTCGGCCCGGCGCTCAATTGCGTCGGCATCGCGCAGCAGCTGAAGAAGGACGGGCACAACCCCGTCTTCGTCTGCGACAAGGGCTTCAAGGGCGTGTTCGAGAAATACGGGTTCGAAGAGAACCTGGTCGACATGTCCGGCGGCATGTCGGACGAGGAAATCGCCAAGTTCTGGGCAAATTTCATCGCCGAGAAGAAGCCGCATTTCCGGCTCTCGCCCATCGACCAGCTCCCGACCTATGTCATCCCGGTGTGGGAGGCGATTGTCGACTCAGCGATCATCGCGGAAGACGGCCTCAACGCGCACCTGCAGCGCATCAAGCCGGACCTGGTCGCGGTCGACAACGTGATCCTGTTCCCGGCGATCAAGCGCGCAGGCTGCCCCTGGGTGCGCATCATCTCCTGCTCGGAGAACGAAGTGCCGGATCCCGATATCCCGCCGCACCTGTCGGGGTGCCACGAGAACGACAAGGCCGGATTCAAGGCGTTCGAAGACCGTTTTCTGGAGCTGGTGAAGCCGACCCATGCGCGATTCAACGAGTTCCTGGCCAAGGTCGGCCATGAGCCTTATCCGCTTGGCCAGTTCTTCGAGACCTCTCCCTATGTCAATCTGCTGCTCTATCCGAAGCCGCTGGCCTTCAAGCGACGCCATCCGCTGGACCCGAAGAAGTTCCAGTATCTGGAAGGTTGCGTGCGCGACGAGGGCACTTACCAGATTCCGACCTTCAATGCCAACAACGACAAGCCGCTGATCTATGTCAGCTACGGTTCGCTCGGCGCGGCAGACGTCGATCTCTATCAGCGCATGATCGGTGTGTTTGCCAAGCTGCCGTACCGGTTCCTGATGAATGTCGGCGACTATATCGGCGAGTACAAGGACGTGCCGCCGAACGTGCATCTGGAATCCTGGTATCCGCAGCCGGCGGTCATTCCGCACGTCGATCTCTTTATCCATCACGGCGGCAACAACAGCTTCAACGAGGCGCTCTATTTCGGGAAGCCTGCCCTCATCATGCCGTTCTGCTGGGACGGCTTGGACAATGCTGCGCGCATCCACGACACCGGCTACGGCGACCAGCTACCGCGCTACAGCTGGACGGACGAGGAGCTGGCCAATACCATCGGGCGGCTCATCGGCGATCAACCGATGAAGAAGCGGCTGGCAGACGTCTCGCGCCACATGCAATCGGCCAAGGGCACGGAAAAGGCCGCGCGCATCCTCAGCGAGGTCGCGACCAAGGGGACCTTCAATCCGTGACCGATAGCCTGAAGAGCTCGGCGCCGCACATCTATGACGCTGTGTGGTTCCCCGACCTCGCGGATTGGGGCGAGCAACCGAAGTGCACGGGGGGGCCGTCGAGATCATCCGGGCGCCTGTTGTTCAAAGGCCCGAACAACGAGCCGGAGACGGGTGTCTGGGTCTGCACGCCCGGCACCTGGCCTCTCATCATTCCGCGTGATGAGTTCTGCCATTTCATCGCCGGTCGGGCGACCTACCGGCGCGATAATGGCGAGGTGATCGAGGTTCGGTCCGGCACCTGCGTGCATTTCACAGCAGGCTGGACCGGCACTTGCACCGTTCATGAGACCATGCGCAACGTCTACATGCTGCGCTGAAGGAGTAGTTGATGACCACACCAGTTCTCTACGACCCGAAGGACGCGACCGAGCTCAAGGATTGGGGCCCGATCCCGACCATGATCGAGGGCCGCTCCATGACCTCCGGCGTGCTGCTGCACAAGGGACCGAACGGCGAGAACGAAAGCGGCATTTGGGTCTGCACGCCGGGCTACTGGCGCTGCGAAGTCACGCGCGACGAGTTCTGTCATTTCCTGCTCGGCCGCTGTACTTATACGCATGAATCCGGCGAGGTGATCGAGATCAAGCCGGACACCATCGCCTTTTTCCCGCAGGGCTGGAAGGGCACCTGCCGGGTGCATGAGACGATTCGCAAGGTCTATATGATCCGATGAGATTCGATCCCTTCGCCGCGCAGATCTTCGTTGCAGGCGGCTACCGCACCGCTCCTGGCGCGAAGACGCAAGACGTGATCAATCCCGCCGACCTGAGTGTGGCGGGCAAGATCGCGCTGTGCGAAGCGCGGCATACCAGTCCTCCCCTGGAGGCCGCGCAGATCGCGCAGAGGGCCTGGGCTGCATTGGATGCCAAGAGCCGCGCCGCAGCCCTGCATCGCTGCGCCGACGCGATGGAAGCGAACGCGCAAGGGCCGGTCGCGGAGCTGATGACCCGCGAGATGGGGAAGCCCTACACCGAGGCGGTGGGCGAGTTGCTGAACGTCGGATCCATCTTCCGCTACTTCGCGGAAATCGTGCGAGACGATGCCGGCTTCCTGGCGGGACCGACGTCGCCGGGCTCATTGCAGTACGCCAGATATTTCCCGTACGGCATCAGCGCCCATATCCTGCCCTTCAATTTCCCGATCATCCTGATGGCCTTCACAGCGGCGGCCTCGCTTGCAGCCGGTAACGCGGTGGTGATCAAGCCGGCGCCGGCCACATCGCTCTGCACGCTCAAGTTCATGGAGCATTTCGCGAGCCTGCCGCCGGGGCTGGTGTCCTGCCTGACCGGCGGTGCCGAGGCGGCACAGGCATTGATCGCCGACGAGCGCGTGAAGGTGGTCGCCTTCACCGGCAGCGTCGAAGCGGGTCAGAAAGTGGCCGCAGCTTGCGGCGAGCGGCTGAAGCCGTGCGTGATCGAAGCGGGTGGCAGCGATCCCTTGATCGTGATGGACAGCGTTGATCCGGATGTCGCTGCGGCGGCAGCGGTGACAGCGGCGTTCCATCTCTCCGGCCAGGTCTGCACCGCAACCGAGCGCATCCTGGTGCATGAAGCGGTGCACGATGCTTTCGTCGGTCGCATGGTGGCGCGCACCCGCGCGCTGCGGGTGGGGCCCGGCCTCACCAATGTGGAGATCGGCCCGCTGGTCAGCGGGGCCGCGCGGGACAAGGTGACGAGCCTGGTGGAGCAGGCGGTGGCGCAAGGTGCCAAGGTCGCCTGCGGCGGGAAGGTTCCTGCCGAGCATAATGTCGGCTGGTTCTACGAGCCGACGGTCCTCACCAACGTGACTCCCGACATGGCGATCGTGCGCGCAGAGTTGTTCGGCCCGGTTGCGCCGATCATCAAGGTGCGCTCGTTCGACGAGGCGGTCACGCTGGCGAACGCGTCGCGTTATGGCCTGGGTGCGGCGATCTATACCAACCGCCTGGATGAAGCCATGGCCGCTACCGAGCGCCTGGAAGCCGGCATGGTGTGGGTCAACAATGTGCTGGGCGACAATGACGCGCTGCCGTTCGGCGGTTGGAAGGCAAGCGGCATGGGTCGTGCGCTCAGCCGCCTTGGCCTCAATGCCTTCCGCCAATCCAAGATGGTGATGCTGGATCCCAAGGCGGAGCTGCAGGGCTGGTGGTATCCCTACTCCGATGCGTTCTTCAAGGAGCGCGGCGGGGACAGGCTCGGCTAAGCCACCGTCCTGCGGTAGCGCAATAGAGCCAGCGCCATCGCCGCCAGCATGAAGGCGGCGATCGGCCAGAGGTTCGGCCACACCTCGTACGGCGCGTTCCCCTTCAGCATCACGCCGCGGATGATGCGCAGGAAATGCGTGAGCGGCAGAACTTCGCCGATCCACTGTGCCCATTCCGGCATGCCGCGGAAGGGGAACATGAATCCGGACAGCAGCAGAGAGGGAAGGAAATAGAAGAAGGAGAGCTGCATCGCCTGCATCTGGCTCTTGGCCAGGGTCGAAAAGGTGAAGCCGACCGACAGGTTCGCCGCGATGAAGAAGATCGCCGATCCGAACAACAGCGGCAGCGAGCCGATCACCGGCACGTCGAACAGGTAGTGCGCGGCCAGGATGATGATGGTGACCTGCACATAGCCGACGAAGATGTAGGGCGCGATTTTGCCCAGCATCACTTCGACAGGCCGGATCGGCATGGCGAGCAGGTTCTCCATCGTGCCGCGCTCCTGCTCCCGCGTCATGGCAAGGCCTGTCATCATCACCATGGTCATGGTGAGAACGACGCCCATCAAGCCGGGCACGATGTTGAATTGGGTGATGCCTTCCTCGTTGTAGCGGCGGTGGATCTGCAGGTCGAATGGCGGCGGCGCATTCTTGAGAGAAGCCAGCGGCCCTTTGAGATCGTGATCCAGCGCCGTGTCATTCAGGCTGATGAGGGCGGAGATCGCGTTGCTGGTGGCGGCGGGATCGGTCGCATCCGCCTCGACCAGCAGGGTCGGCCGGTCGCCACGGATCAGGTCGCGCGTAAAGTCGACGGGAATGGTGACCACGAACTGCACGTCCCCTAGCCGCAGCAGCTCGTCGGCGCGTGCTTCGCTCACCGGCGATTCGACGATGCGGAAATAGGCGGAGTTCTGCAAAGCCGTGACGATCGAGCGGGCAAATGGCGAGGAATCGCCCATTACCACCGCGGTCGGCAGCGACTTGGGATCCGAATTGATGGCATAGCCAAACAGGATGAGCTGCATCAGCGGCACGCCCACCATCATGGCGAAGGTGATGCGGTCGCGCCGCATCTGCACGAACTCCTTGATGAAGACGGCGAGGAAGCGGCGCCAGAGCATAGATCAGGCCGCCCGCGGATCGTTCTCGGCGCGCGCAACGAGGTCGATGAACACGTCTTCGAGATTGGGTTCCGTGCGCTGCCAGGTCAGCATCGGATCGCTGCGGTATGGCGCGATCGCCCGCTCCAGCGCCGCCGCATCGCGCCCGCCGACATGCAGCCCCGCGCCGAACGCCGCCACGGCGTCGATTCCCGGCTTGCCGCTCAGGTCCTGCGACAAGGTCGCAATGCGCGCACCGTCCCCTTTGGCCGCTACGGCCCAGGTGGTCAGGCCCGCTTCCGCAATCACCTGGTGGATCGACCCGTAGGTGAGCAATCGCCCGTAGGCGATGTAGACAATCTCATGGCAGCGCTCCGCCTCGTCCATGTAGTGGGTCGAGACCAGAACGGTGATGCCCTGCGCCGCCATGGCGTGGATCTGGTCCCAGAAATCGCGCCGCGCCTTGGGATCGACGCCGGCAGTCGGCTCGTCGAGCAGCAGCAGTTCCGGCTCGTGCAGCAGGCAGGCGGCCAGCGCCAGGCGCTGCTTCCAGCCGCCCGACAGGGCACCCGCCAGCTGATTGCGACGATGATGCAATCCAAGCCGTTCCAGCGACGCTTCCACCCGTTCGTTGCGGCGATCGAGGCCGTAAACCCGCGCGGTGAATTGCAGGTTCTCCTGGATGGTCAGGTCTTCATAGAGGCCGAACTTCTGTGTCATGTAGCCGATATGGCGCTTGATCTGGTCGGTCTCGCGGATCACGTCATAGCCGAGGCACGTGCCGCTGCCGGAATCCGGCTTCAGCAATCCGCACAGCATGCGGATGCTCGTCGTCTTGCCGCTTCCATTGGGGCCGAGAAAGCCGCAGATCTGCCCGCGTGCCACCCGCAAGGTCAGATCGTGCACGACCGTCTTGCCGTCGAAGCTCTTGCTCAGGCCCTGGACGTCGATGGCGAGAGTCATGAGCCCGTACCCTGCGCCACCGGTTGGCCACTTGGCGCCGCGGGCAACGGCCTGACATCGACCGGCAGTCCCGGATGCCAAGGCTGGTTCAGATCGTCGGGCCTCGCCTCCACCAGGAACACCAGCTTCTCCCGCCGTCTCAGGCTGTAGATGACGGGTGGCGTGAACTCGGCCGTGCGCGCGATGAAGGTGATGGTGGCGGTCAGGTTCGGCGGACACGAATCGCAGGAAACGGCGAGCTTCTGGCCGACGGCAATGGTCGCGAGCGCCGGCTCCGGCACGAAAAAGCGCAGCTTCACCTTGTCGGGTGTAAGCAGGCTTACGATGCCCTGGCCGGCACTCGCAGTCTCGCCTGCGCGGAAGAACACGTCCTCGACACGTGCCGCCGCCGGCGCCCTTTCCTGCCGCCGCGACAACCGCCACGCCGCGTCGGCGAGCGCGGCCTTGCGTGCCTCGACCAGCCTTTCCGCGGCCGCAATCTTGTCGATGCGCGCGGGCAGCTTCGCTTCGGCCAAGCGCGCTTCATATTCGGCGATGTTGCCGCGATCGGCCAGGATGGCGGACTTCGCCTCGTCCAGCTCTTCCTCGCCGATGATGCTGCCTTTGACCATTTTTTCGCGGCGGGCCAGGCGCGGCACCGACAAGGCGAGCGAAGCGCGGGCCTTGTCCAGCTGCGCCTGGATGATGGCGAGGTCTTCCGGTCGATCGCCTTTCCGCAGGTCGGCAAGATCGGCTTCGGCCTGCGCCAGTTCCGCGGCGGCCTGGTTGCGCGCCGCACGTTCGGCGTCGTCCTCGAGCGTGAACAAGGGTTGGCCAGCTTGAACCTGATCTCCGCGCTCGACAGCAAGCGCGATGATTCGTCCGGTTTCGAGCGGTGCGACATAGGTGTATTCGGCTTCGACATAGCCCTGCCACGTGTCGGTGTCGGGCCGGTCGCAGCCGCCGATAACGATCAGCAGGGCAAATGCGGTCACAACACGCAGTGCGGTCATGATGACCTCCTTTTTCGCCGTGCCGGCGTCGCCAGGCCGCGCAGAAGAATGTCGCGATGCTGCCGGATCAGTGCGTCGGGAGCGAAGGGACTCGGAGCGTGGCGCGCAAAGGTGTGACGCCAGATCACGGAGAGAATGAGCGGTGCCACAATGCACTTGGCCGTGAGGTCCGGATCAACTTGACGAAACTCACCGCCGTCGATTCCGCGGCGGACCAGCGCGGTCAACTGCGTCAAGGCCGGCCCGATGACCTCGGCGAGGTAGAAGACCGCGAGCTCTGGAAAATTTCCGGACTCGCTGATGACCAGCTTCGGAATGGCGGAGCGGCGTGGATCGTTGGCTATCGCGACCATCTGGTCCAGGAAGATGTCGAGGGCGACACGCGCACTGTCGCTGGCGCGTGCGCGGTCGCCGACATCGCGGATGGTGGTCACCAGAGTCTGGCGGATGACTTCCTTGAACAGTTCCGCCTTGTTGTCGAAGTAGCGGTAGAGCAGTCCCTTGGAGATGCCGGCCGCCGTCGCGACGTCGTCCAGTTTCGTGGAGGCGAAGCCCTTCGCCACAAACACCGTGAGCGCGGCGTCCAGGATCTCCCGCGGCCGGTCGGCAGCACGCCGGCGCCAGCGCGGCGCAGGATCTTCCAAAGCAGTAGCGGCTTGTCTGTTGGTGCGGGCCATGACGGCGATTATCCGCCGCGTCGGCCATGTGAGTCAATAATTAACTGACTGGTCAGTTAATTATCTTAGCAAGCCGGTGAGCTGCTCAACGAAGCCGCTCGCCGGGTCGATACGTGCCTGACAAGCCTCGAAAAAGTGGCTTGATGCAGCCGCGGCAGAATCTCGCTTGCAGCCGCCTCGGGAGCCTGAAATCATGAGCCGTCAGGAAAAAATGGCCGCGGTCCGCCGGCGTCCATCCGCATCCCGGCCCGTGGCCCTAAAGTCCAGGGAGGGACGGAATCATGGCAGGCAGAGCACCTTCGGCGCCTCGTTGCGCCGCAATTGTCGGACCCTACTCCAGCGGCAAGACGTCGCTGCTCGAAAGCCTGCTGCACGTTGCGGGCGTCCTCTCCAAGAAAGGCAATGCCAAGGACAAGACCCTGCTGGGCGACAGCTCTGCAGAAGCGCGCGCCCGCGGCCTGTCTGTCGAAACGACGGCTGCGCAGGCGGAATTCCTGGGCGAACGGTGGACGTTCCTGGATTGCCCCGGCGCGGTCGAGCTGGGGCAGGACATGCGCAATGCGGTGCTGGCGGCCGATATCGCGATCGTGGTGGCCGAACCGCAGACGGAAAAGGCTCTGACTCTGGCGCCGATCTTCAAGTTCCTTGATGACAACAAGGTTCCACACATTCTTTTCGTCAATAAGATGGACAGCTCCGACCTGCGCGTGCGCGACGTTATGGAAGCGCTGCAGGCGGTCTCCGCCCGGCCGCTGGTGCTGCGGCAGGTGCCGATCCGCGAAGAGGGTAAGAACGGCGACGTGGTCACCGGGTATGTCGATCTCGTCAGCGAGCGTGCCTATCGCTATCACCCCGGCCAGGCGTCCGACCTTATCAAGCTGCCGGAGGACATGCTGCCGCGCGAGCAGGAAGCGCGCGAGCAAATGCTGGAGCATCTCGCCGATTTCGACGACCAGCTTCTGGAGCAACTGCTAAGCGACGCAGTCCCAAGCAAGGACGCGATCTATCAGCAGCTCAGCAAAGATCTAGCACAGGATCTGATCGTGCCCGTGCTGATGGGCGCAGCGGAGCAAGATTACGGCGTACGTCGCCTGCTCAAGGCGTTGCGCCATGACGTGCCGGGACCAGAAGCGGTACGCGATCGCTTGGGTCTTGCCGATGAAACGCCGGCTGTGGTCGTGTTCAAGACCTATCACCAACCTCACAGCGGCAAGGTGGCTCTGGCGCGCGTGCTGTCGGGCCAAATCTCGGATGGCCAGACCTTGGGCGGCCAGCGCATTGGCGCGCTGCTGCGGCCGAAGGGCAACGGCTTCGACAAGATCACCAATGCAGGCGCTGGCGAAGTCGTCGGCCTTGGCCGCATGGATGCAATCAAGACCGGCGATGCGCTCACGGCGAGTGGCAAGGTGCCGGAGGGCTTCAAGTGGCCCGAGGCGCTGACCCCGCTTTACGCGTTGGCGGTGGACGTGGAGAACCGCAATGACGAGGTGAAGCTGACGGCGGCCCTTGCCAAGCTGGCGGAGGAAGATCCATCCCTGCGTTTCGGGCATGACCCGGATACGCATGAATTGCTGCTGCAGGGGCAGGGTGACATCCATCTCCAGATCGCGTTGGAGAGACTGAAGCTGCGCTACAACCTGCCGGTCAAGTCGCGCCGGCCGCAGGTCAGCTACAAGGAAACCATCCGCGCCAACATCAAGCAGCATGCGCGCTTCAAGCGCCAATCGGGGGGCCATGGCCAGTTCGGGGATGTGCATGTCGAAGTCTGGCCGCTCGATCGCGGTCAGGGGTTCGAATTCCAGGACCGGGTGGTCGGAGGCGCAGTGCCTCGGCAATTCATCGGCTCGGTCGAGGAAGGCATCCGCGAGTATCTGAGCCGCGGTCCGCTCGGGTTCCCGGTCGTGGATGTCGCAGTCGCTCTCTATGACGGCCAGTACCATTCAGTCGACAGTTCCGATCAGGCCTTCAAGACCGCGGCACGGATGGCGATGCAGGAGGCGATGCCGAAATGCCATCCCATTCTGCTGGAGCCGATCTATGCGGTTGATGTTTCGGCTCCTGCCAGCCTGACGTCCCGCATCCATTCGCTGGTCACAAGCCGACGCGGCCAGATCCTGCAGATCAAGAACAAGCCGGACTGGGATGGTTGGGAAGTGGTCGAGTGCCTGATGCCACAGTCGGAGCTTCAGGATCTTGTGATCGAGCTACGATCTTTGACCTATGGTGTGGGTAACTTCGCCTATCGTTTCGACCATTTGCAGGAACTAACCGGGCGGCTCGCCGATAAGGTCATAGAGCAGCGCCAGACCGTGGCAGCCAGATGATGCGACTCACATATAGGTGAGCGCATTTCGCAAAAGTGGCTTGGCGTGCAGATGCGCTGCAATTGTAAGATGCACGCTGGAAAGGACCACAAGTGACTGCGCGCAGTAACCACAGCAGGGTGCGATACCGAACAGCAGCGCTGGCACTGCTGCTTGCCGGCGCGTTCACGTCTGCTCAGGTCGTCGCCAACATTATCTGGGCTGCTCCCGCTTTTGCCGAAGCCGGTGGCAAAGGCAACGGGGGCGGGGGCGGCGGTGGTGGTGGCGGCGGTGGTGGTGGCGGCGGCGGAAAAGGTGGTGGAAACGCTGGTGGCGGCGGTAATGCTGGTGGCGGCGGTAATGCCGGTGGCGGCGGTAATGCCGGTGGTGGCGGAAACGCTGGTGGGAATAGCGGGGGCAATAGTGGCGGGAACGCCGGAGGCGGAAACGCCGGCGGGAATAGCGGTGGAAACGCCGGTGGAGGAAATGCTGGCGGCAACAGCGGGGGAAACGGCGACAGTGCTGCGGGGGGCGGGAATCCGGGCGCGGCCGCGAAGTCGGTAGACGGGACCTCACCGGAGACAACGACCGAGGACACCAATTCCGCGCTCAGCCTGCGCGAAGCGGGTGAGATCAAGCCGCTTGGTGACTTGTATAAGGTCGCCGAGCAGCAGCTGAACGGCGAAGTGATCGATGCCAAGCTGGTCGGTACGACGGCGGACGGCTGGTCTTATGATCTGCGGGTCATCACGCGAGATGGCCATGTGCGCCAGGCCCGATATGATGCGTCCACCTTGGCCCTGCGTTCACTGGACGGCCAGCCGATCGAGTGACCCGATGGTCGGTCCCTAAACCGCGGCACCTGCGTCACACTCGTCGCGGAGTACGGGAATAGACGACCTATCTACTTAACCGATAATTAACTGACAAATGGCGGACCTATGCCAAGCAGTGTTACGCTGGGCGGCCGCCGATTCATGGCTGGTTCAGCTTGGAAAGGGTAGAAATCGGGCGAACGGAAAGGATCTGTCCGTAACGATGCTTCGTACCCAGAGCAAAAGGCCGCTCGGCAGACTGGCGCTGGTCGCACTGCTGTCTGCGTGTTTTGTTGCCGGCGAGGTCGCTCTCACCGTGGTGTGGAGTGATCCTGCCTTCGCCGGGAATGGCAAAGGCGGCGGCAATGGCGGCGGAAACGGCAGTGGTGGCAATGCGGGCGGCGGAAACGGCGGTGGTGGCAACGCGGGCGGAAACAGCGGCGGCAATGCCGGCGGCAATAGCGGAAATGCCGGCGGCAACGGCAAGGGCAAAGGCGCTGGCGGCACGCCCTCAAGCGCTGGTTCATCGCCCGCCAGCACGACAGCCAACTCCGCGCTCGGTTTGCGCGAGGCCGGCATTATCCGGCCCCTTGAGGATGTGTACAAAGTTGCGGAGGAGCAGCTCCAGGGCCGGGTCCTTGACGCCGAGCTTGTGGGCAGCACCGTTCACGGCTGGAATTATGATCTGCGCGTCGTGACCGAGGATGGTCATGTGCGCAAGGCGCGCTATGATGCGGCGACCCTTGCATTGCGGGCTTTGGACGGCCAGCCGATCGAGTAACAAAAATGCGCGTTCTGGTGATCGAGGACGATCCCAATTTGAATCGTCAGCTTGGCAGCGCTCTCGATAGCGCTGGCTACGTCGTCGAATCGGCAGTCGACGGCGAGCAGGGTCATTTCCTGGGGGAGACCTCCGATTTCGATGCGGTCGTTCTTGACCTCGGCTTGCCGGGCATGAACGGCATCGACGTGCTGCGTAAATGGCGGTCCGCCGGGCGGACGATGCCGGTGCTGATTCTGACGGCGCGCGATCTGTGGTCCGACAAGGTGGCGGGCATCGATGCCGGCGCCGACGACTACCTCGCGAAACCATTCCACATGGCCGAACTCCTGGCCCGCATTCGCGCTCTGATCCGGCGCAGCACGGGCCGTGCCGATCCAGTCCTGGTCAGCGGTGCCGTCAAGTTCGATACCAGATCCGGCACTGTGACGCGCGACGGCGTGCCGGTGATCTTGACCACGTTCGAGCAGCGGCTGCTGCAATTCCTGATGCACCGCACCGGCCAGATCGTGCCGCGCAGCGAGATCATCGAGCATATCTACGCGCAGGACTTCGATCGCGATTCCAATACCGTCGAGGTGTTCGTCAGGCGCTTGCGCCTGAAGCTTGGTGCCGAGGCGATCGAGACCGTGCGTGGACAGGGCTACCGCATGCCGCAAGCGGACACCACCGGGCGAGAGGAAGCACCGGAAGGCAGCAGTGGACGCGGCGCAGTCGGGACCGACTGACTTGGCGTCTCCTCAGTTTCCGCTGCTTGACCGCAAGTCCCTGACTTTCCGGCTGATCGTAGGAGCCTCGCTGCTCTGCGGCGCGACCTTGCTCGTAGCCTATGTCCTTCTCACGACCTTGTTCGATCTGCATTTGAGGCGCGGGGTCGACGCCGAACTGGTCGACCGGTTGGACGATCTGGCAGCTGGGGTGGAACGCACCGGTGACGGCGGAATTGCGATGGTTCGCCATCCCGACGTACCGAAATACGAACGCCCATTGTCCGGTCAATATTGGCAGGTCGAGGCGGAAGGCCAGCCGCCGATCCGATCCCGCTCGCTGTGGGACGGCCGCCTCCCGGCAGCGACATCGCGCAGCCAACTGGGGCAGATCAGCCTGCGCGAGATCAAAGGGCCGCGTTCGGAGCGGCTGCGCTTGGCGCAGCGGACTTTGCAGTATCCGGCCCCTGCGGCGTACGTCACTTTTTCCGTCGCGGCCGATCTGGCGCCGGCGCTGGCTGCGGCGCGGCAGTTTTCTCGCATCCTCGGCGTCTCGCTGGCAGTGCTCGGAATCGGGCTGGTTTCCGCCGTGGTGCTGCAAGTCCGCGTCGGTCTGCGGCCGCTGGGTGGAATCAAGGCGGCGCTGGCGGCGATCCGGGCGGGCAAGATCCAACGCTTGTCGGACGATGCGCCGACGGAGATTGCTCCGCTCGCACAGGAGCTGAACGCTCTCTTGGATCACCATGGCAGCCTGATCGATCGCGCGCGCGGGCAGGCCGGCGATCTGGCACACGCGCTCAAGACGCCACTCGCGGTGCTGCGCAATGAGCTTGAAAATACGAAGACGCCGGATTGCAAGGTCGCGTTGGAGCAGATCCAGATCATGAGCGATGCCGTCCAGCACCATCTGGCGCGCGCGCAGGCGATCGGCGGCGCGCGCCTCTTGGGCGTGCGTGCGGACGCCGCGCATGCCATCGAAGCGCTGGCACGCACCCTGCCGCGCATGAGCGATCGCGACATCGACGTCGAAGTGCAACTCGCGTCCAAGCCCTTGTGGTTCGCCGGTGAGGCGCAGGATTTGAGCGAGCTGCTCGGCAATCTGCTCGACAATGCGTGCAAATGGGCGTCCGCCAAGGTGCGTATCGTCGCCGCGCGCTCCAATGATCGCTTGAAGGTCGAGATCGGCGACGACGGCCCCGGCATCGCCGTGGAACAGCGCGCCGTGGCGCTGCAGAGGGGAGGGCGGCTGGACGAGCGCAAGCCGGGCAGCGGCCTCGGGCTTACCATTGCGACGGATCTCGCCCAGCTCTATGGCGGCAGCTTGACACTCGGCCAGTCACCGCTCGGCGGGCTCAAGGTGGAATTGGACCTGCCCGCCGCGGACTGACTGCTACTGCGCCTGCACTTTCACATACGAGCCCGGCGCATCTTCGATCGCTTTCAGCTTGCCTGAGCCCGGCGCGCGTGCCGAGATGGTCCCGTCGGAATGCTCCGCAATCCATTCCTGCCATTCCGGCCACCAGGAACCCGGCCGCATCTCGGCCTTCGCCAGCCAGTCGTCCGGGTTCTTTGGAAACTTCTTCAGGCTGGTGTTGGTCCAGTGATTGTATTTGCCGGCTGCCGGCGGATTGACCACGCCCGCGATATGTCCGGAGGCTGCTAGGACGAAGCGCACCGGCCCGGAATAAAGCTGGGTCGCGACGTAAGTGGCCTTCCAAGGCGCGATGTGGTCCTCGCGCGTGGAGAGAATGAAGGTCGGCATCTTCACCTTGGTGAGATCGATCGGCACGCCATTCAGCTCGATTCCGCCCGGCCTGCTCAGCAGGTTGTTCTGATACATAGTCCGCAGATAGAAGCTGTGCATGGCGGCCGGCATGCGCGTCGAATCGGAATTCCAGTAGAGCAGATCGAAGGGGAACGGTTCCTTGCCCAGCAGGTAGTTGTTGATCACGAACGACCAGATCAGGTCGTTGGCGCGCAGCATGTTGAAGGTGTTCGCCATCTCCGCGCCCTCGAGATAGCCGCGCTCGTTCATCTTCTCCTCAAGTGCAGCCAGCTGCTCCTCGTCGATGAAGACAGTGAGCTCGCCCGCTTCCTTGAAATCGACGAGCGTGGTCAGGAACGTCGCGCTCGCGATCCGATCGGCCCCGCCCTGGGCGGCGAGATAGGCAAGCAGGCAAGCCAGCAGCGTGCCGCCGAGGCAGTAGCCGACGACGTTGGCAGTCTTCTCGCCGGTTGCTGCCTCGATCGCGTCGAGCGCCGCAATCGGTCCTTCCAGCAGATAGTCGGAAAAGGTCTTGGCCGCGAGCGTCTCGTCGGGATTGACCCAAGAGATGACGAACACGGTCTGCCCCTGGTCGATCGCCCACTTGATGAACGAGTTCGCCGGTTTGAGGTCGAGGATGTAGTATTTGTTGATCCAGGGGGGAATGATCAGCAACGGCCGCTTCGCGACCTCCTTGGTCGTCGGCGCGTATTGGACCAGCTGAATGAGATCGTTCTGATAGATGACCTTGCCCGCCGTGACGGCGATGTTCCGGCCGACTTCGAAAGCCTCGAGGTCGGTCATCCGGATCTTGAGCTGGCCATTGCCCCGCTCCAAGTCATCGAGCAGATTCTGCAGCCCCTTCACCAGATTTTCGCCGCGGCTCTCCATGGTGGCGCGCAGCACTTCCGGGTTGGTCATCACAAAATTGCTGGGTGCCATCGCATCGACGAACTGGCGCGTGTAGAAATCGATCTTGCGCGCCGTCTTTTCGTCGAGCCCTTCGACGCTCTGCACGGTCGATTGCAGCCAGCGTGCGGTCAGCAGATAGGATTGCTTGACGAAATCGAAGACTTGGTTGTCCTGCCAGGCTGCATCCTTGAAGCGGCGATCATCCTTCGCGGGCGCGATCACGGGGTCGGACTCGTGGCCCATCATGCGCTTGGCGGTGGACTGCCAGAGAGTCATGTAATCCTGCCATAGGGAGAACTGCGCCTCCATGAGCTTGGCGGGATCGCTCATGAAGCGCGCGGTCATTTCCATGAAGGCACGGCCGATCGCCATCGGATCCATGCCTTGCGCGTTCTGGAACTGGTTGCGTTGGACGAAATCGGCGACGAGGCGCTGGGACTGCTCGGCGATCCGCGCCATGGCCTGAGACCAGGCCGCCGGATCCATATGGCCATTTTCCCCGCTTTGTTCGCTCATGCGTCCTCTCAGAATTTCCGTTTTTCTTTCAACGCTTTGACTGCCACAAGCGTTGCGCCGATTTTGCCAATCGACGTAGGCCGATCTTTGCTATAGTAGCGCACGCTCAGGATTCGGCACTAAGTCGTTGAACGGCGGTCGCAAATGACATGCGTATCGCCCGCGACCAAGGTGTCCAGCAGGGAGGATGCTGACTTTATGGTCGTTTCGTTGTCGTCGCGCGGGATCGGCGCTGTAGTCCTCGCCGTCGGCCTGGCGCTGGCCGCCGGCTGTTCGTCCGATAGCGATGTCCCACAGACCACCGTAAGCGCTCCGGACGGCGGTACGAAAGTCAACACCGATACGGGATCCGGCGGCAATTTCCCCGACGTCAATACCGTTCCCACTCAGCGGCCAACCTCCACGATCCAGGACCTGGCCCAGGCGCCCGAGGGGTTGGCAGGTGCGCGGACCGGCACTCAATATGGCGAGGCACTGGTCGGTGGACCGACTTCCTCCGCAGCGCCGCCACCGCCGCCACCGCCACCACCGCAGGAGGAGTTGGCGCCGATTCCGGAGGCTGGAATAAAGACAGAGACGTCGGGTGCCAGTCCGGCGGGCCCATCCACAGCACCAGCCCAAACATATGTGGAGCCGGTCGGATCCGCAGCGCCGGCTGAAATGTCTGCCGCATCGAACGAGCCGATTGCAACGCCGGAGGTCGCGGAGCCTGAGCCGATGGAACCGGTTGCCGGAGCTGCGCCGGCACCGACCGCTCCGGAAGGCCAGATGATTCAGGGCACGACCGCCCAGCCCGCCGCGCCAACGGTGGCGGCACCGCAACCGGCACCGGCTCCGGTGACGACGCCACAGCCGGTGCCATCGCAGCCCCAGGCCGCATTGCCACCCGCTAGCGCGCCGGCGCCATCACCAGCCGCACCACAGCAGGCCCAGCTGCCGGCGAGCGCGCCTGCGTCTGGCTATCGCGCGTCGGCGCCGGAAGCCTACGGAATAACGCCCCCGCAGCCCGTCGCGGCGCCATCTCAGCCGTACAATCCAGCGCCGGCCGCACCAGGCTACGCGAATTACGGCCAGCCGCCCCTCAGCAGGCAACCCTTCGGCTTGATCTATTTCGGCGACGGCTCGTCGGAGGTGCCGTCGGACGGACGAGACGTCCTTAAGCAGATGGCAGACATCCAGCGCGCTTACGGCGGTGTCGTCAATGTCGTCGGCCACGCCAGCATGGGCGGCGGGACCACGGGCTATGAGGCCAACCAGCGCATTTCCGAGGCACGCGCCATCGCAGTGGCACGCCAGCTGATGAGCTACGGTGTACCGCAGAGTGCCATCCGCGCGTCGGCGGTCGGTGCTTCGCAGCCGCTTTATTCCGAAGCAGTGCCGAACGGAGAAGCGGCCAACCGGCGCGTCGAAGTTTATCTTACCGCCTACTGATTCGGGTCTACATGAGAAACAGAGGATGGGTCGGGCAGCCGATCCCCGCCGCAGATGGCTGCTAGCACCGCACCCGACGGACGCGGCGACAACCGGCCGTTGCGCGTGGGCATCGCAGGCCTCGGCACGGTCGGCACCGGCGTTGTGAAACTGCTGGCCGAGAATGCCGAGATCCTGCGGCTGCATTGCCCGCGCGCGATCGAGGTTGTGGCGGTCTCGGCGCGAGACCGGTCGAAGGATCGCGGCATCAACGTCGCAAATGTGCATTGGACCGACGATCCGCTGGCGCTGGCCGACGACCCGAACGTCGATGTCGTGGCGGAGATGATCGGCGGCTCCGACGGTGTGGCGAAGGCGTTGGTCGAGAAGGCGATCGCCAAAGGCAAACACGTCGTCACGGCCAATAAGGCGCTGCTGGCCCATCATGGCACGCAGCTGGCACTGGCGGCGGAGCGGGCAGGCGTCGCGCTGGCCTACGAGGCGGCGGTGGCAGGCGGCATTCCCGTCATCAAGGCGATGCGCGAGGGCTTGGCGGCCAACCGCATTGAGCGGGTCTACGGTATCCTCAACGGCACCTGCAATTACATCCTCACTCAGATGCGCGAGACCGGGCGGGAGTTCGCCGATGTCCTCGTCGAAGCGCAGACGCTGGGCTATGCCGAGGCCGATCCCAGCTTCGATGTGGACGGCGTCGACGCTGCGCACAAGCTCGCCATCCTCACCAGCGTCGCTTTCGGCTGCCAGATCGATTTTCCTGGTGTGCGCATCAGCGGCATCCGCAACGTCTCCGCCATGGACATCGCCTATGCTGACGAGCTCGGCTACAGGATCAAGCTGCTCGGCATCGCACGCCTCACGCCTCATGGAGTGGAGCAGCGCGTGCATGCCTGCATGGTGCCGGTTGGCGCGGTGATCGCGAAGGTCGACGGCGTCTACAACGCCGTCGTCACCGACGGCAATTTCGTCGGCCAGAATGTGGTCATCGGCCGCGGCGCGGGCCAGGGCCCCACCGCCTCTGCCGTGGTCAGCGATCTCATGGATATTGCGCGCGACCGCATCCTGCCAGCCTTCTCGGCGCCGGCTGAGAGCCTGAAGAAGCTTCCCTCGGCACCTCCTGGCAGCCATTTCGGACCGTATTATCTGCGGCTGATGGTGGTCGATCGGCCAGGCGTGATCGCCGATATTGCCGCAGCGTTGCGTGACGAGAATGTGTCTCTGGAGGCGATGATCCAGCGCGCCCGCGGCGACACTGTGCCGGTCGTGTTAACGACGCATGAAACGACGGAGGCGGCGATCCACCGCGTGGTGCGCCGGCTCGGCCACATCGATTCCATCTTGGAACCGCCGCACGTTCTGCCCATTGAACTGCTCGCGTGACGGCGCCCCGGCGCCGCGCGATCCGCAACAGGGAGTGCACTCATGGACCGAAATCTCGCCTTGGAAGCCGTTCGCGTGACCGAAGCGGCAGCGCTGGCCGCCTCGCGCCTGATGGGACGCGGCGATGAGAAGGCCGCCGATCAAGCCGCCGTCGATGCCATGCGGTCGGCGCTCAACAGCCTTGCCATCGAAGGCACGGTGGTGATCGGCGAGGGCGAGCGTGACGAAGCGCCAATGCTTTATATCGGCGAGAAGGTGGGCGCCGGTGGGCCCAAGATCGATATCGCCCTCGATCCCCTCGAAGGGACGACCATCACCGCGAAGGGCGGCTCCAACGCCTTGGCGGTTGTGGCCATGGCGGAGGAGGGTGGGTTCCTTAACGCGCCAGATGTCTACATGGACAAGATCGCGATCGGGCCTGGCCTGCCCGACAACGTCGTCGATCTCGACGGCGGGCCGGAAGAGAATCTTCGGCAACTCGCAAAAGCGAAGCGGATGGAGATCGCCGATCTGGTCGCTTGCATCCTCGACCGCCCTCGGCACACTGAGCTGATCTCGCGTGTGCGCGCGGCGGGCGCGCGCATCATGCTGATCTCGGATGGCGACGTGTCCGGCGTCATCTCCACGGCGCGGCCGGACAGCGGCGTAGACATCTATATGGGTTCCGGCGGCGCGCCCGAGGGCGTGCTGGCGGCCGCCGCCCTGCGCTGCATCGGCGGGCAGATGCAGGGCCGGCTGCTGTTCCGCAACGATGATGAGAAGGGCCGCGCCCGGCGCCTCGGTATCACCGATCTCAATCGCAAATACGGACTGAACGATCTGGCGAAGGGCGACGTGATGTTCGCCGCGACCGGAGTCACCGATGGCGCGATGCTGCCGGGCGTGCGCCGCGGCCCGTATACGGCGACCACGCATTCCATCGTCATGCGTTCCAAATCCGGGACGGTCCGGGTGGTCGAAGCGCAGCACAACTGGAAGATCAAGGCGACCTTGTAGAATCAGCTAAAGGACGCTTTTCTGGCGCCGATGATGGAAGCCACTCCCTATCTCGGCGTCTCCAGATCGCTGTGCGGCCGATTCTGGCTCGAGCGGCCAGGGGATGATCGCCTCGGCCTTGCCATCGCGCAGCGCTGCCAGGTGCCTGAGATCGTCGGCCGCATGCTGGCGGCGCGCGGCCACACCTTGGAGGGCGCGCCGAGCTTTCTGCAACCCAAGCTGCGCGACCTGCTGACCGATCCGTCCGAGCTCAAGGACATGGATCAGGCGGCGGCGCGGCTGGCGGATGGGATCGGGCGAGGCGAGCGCATCGCAATCTTCGGCGATTATGACGTCGATGGGGCGACGTCCGCGGCTCTGTTGTCGCGCTTCCTGCGCGCGGTCGGTGTGGAGGAGCCGCTGCTCTATGTGCCGGACCGGATGCGCGAAGGCTACGGCCCGAATGCGCCGGCCTTTCATGCGCTGAAGGCGCAAGGCGCGACCCTCGTCATCACGGTGGATTGCGGCATCACCGCTTTCGCCGCGCTGGAGGAAGCGCAGCGCATCGGCCTCGATGTCATCATCGCCGACCATCACGTGGCCGAGCCGGCGTTGCCGGCGGCGCAGGCGGTCATCAATCCCAACCGGCTCGATGAGAATTTCCCCCATCGCAACCTGGCGGCGGTCGGCGTGGTGTATCTGCTGGTGATCGCGACCAATCGCGCGCTGCGGCGGCGCGGCTGGTTTGGCCCCGCGCGGCCTGAACCGGACCTGCTGCAGTGGCTTGATCTGGTTGCGCTGGGCACGGTGTGTGACGTGGTGGCGCTGACCGGACTCAACCGCGCGCTGGCCTCGCAAGGGCTCAAGGTGATGGCCCGGCGCGGCAATCTCGGCATCAAGGCCTTATGCGACGTGGCGCGGGTGGACGATCGGGTGGATGCCTATCACGCCGCCTTCCTGCTGGGTCCCCGTGTCAATGCGGGTGGGCGCGTGGGGCGCTCCGATCTGGGCGCAAGGCTGCTGGCGACCGACGATCCGGTCTTGGCAAGCGATCTGGCGCGCCAGCTCGATGCCTACAACGAGGACAGACGCGCGCTCGAGAACGAGGTGCAGGCGGCCGCACTGCGCCAAGCCGAGGCGCAGGCGGCAGACAACCCGCATCTGCTGTTCCTCGCGGGTGCAGGTTGGCATCCTGGTGTGATCGGAATTGTCGCAGGCCGTTTGAAGGAGCGCTATCAGCGCCCAGCGTGCGTCATCGCGCTGGAGGATGGCGTGGGTAAGGCATCCGGCCGCTCCGTCACGGGTCTGCATCTCGGTCAGGCCATCATCGCCGCGCGTGAAGCGGGCCTGGTGCTGAAAGGTGGCGGCCATGCGATGGCGGCGGGATTCGAGGTCCAGGAGGAGAAGCTCGGCGCCTTGCAGGCGTTCATCGCTGCGCGCTTCAAGGACAACCTCGACGGCACGCCGCTCGTGCCGACCTTGTTGATTGATGGCGCGCTGCAGGCGCGCGCCGCCTCCCCGCAGCTGATCTCCACGCTCGATCGCCTCGCGCCCTTTGGCGCCGGCAACGCGGAGCCGCGCTTCGTGCTTCCCGCGCAGCGGGTGGCGATGGCCGACATCGTCGGCTCCGATCACGTGCGCTGCATGCTCACGGGACCGGATGGTGGGCGGCTGAAGGCGATCGCATTCCGCGTCGCCAGTGAGGAATTGGGCCGCACGCTGCTGGCGAGCCGCGGTGCGGCGCTGCATATCGCCGGGCGGCTGAAACGGGACAGCTGGCGGGGCCGCGAGCAGGTGCAAATCCAGATCGAAGATGCGGCGTTTGCGGCAGGCTGACGCATCGCCTTGAATTATGAAGCAATTTCAATGTAATAGTCGCGGTTGATCTGGAGCGACAAAGCATATAAACAAGCCGCGCCGAGAAGTCGGCATGAAGCCTTGTTGCGTCCCCATCGTCTAGAGGCCCAGGACATCACCCTTTCACGGTGAAGACACGGGTTCGAATCCCGTTGGGGACGCCATCTGGCCAATCTGATCCCCTCACAGCTCGCTCATCCCACGATGTTGTTCACGCAACGTTGCAACGCGTTGCATGCATGCGCGCCCGAGGCGCTCTGAGCGCGCAGATGTTCCCACTCAGGCATCCGTAATAGCCATTTCGACAGAGTGATGCTGCATTTGCGCGCCGTGACGGCGCATTTGCGCGCCGTGACGGCGCATTTGCGTTCGTTCTTGCCACAATTGCGGCGTTGCAGTGCGCACACATGTCACGATGAACGGTCTGTGATCGATTGGCCGATTCAATTTTTGCTCTCACGCAGACGTGTCCAGAGTTACACTTACCTTTGGCCGAGTCGGGTTTTAGTATTCGTTAACCCTAACCGTGGCAGACTTGACTTGGCCTGGAGAGCGCATACTTGACAATTGCTGGACCGCCCTTGCGTAGCGTGTGTCCCGGAACCCAGGCGACCGGGACGTGTTGGTAGGTCGGAGCGTGTTGCATGTGCCCAACGAAGACACAGCGAACGGCAGTGACTTTCGATATCGGCTCCTGCGGGAGCCGGTCGCGAGCGCATTGCGACGCGACGACGACGGGTTACGCGGCGGTTCAAGGATGCTCCAGCGATGTTGGTGTCATTTCATCGCAGCGGCGGGTTAGCGACCGCCAATAGAACCGAACTACGTCGTTCGGGGGCAACAACCGAACGCCTCACCCGACTGTACTCGAAATTTGACGCCGCTGCTCGCAGCGCGCGGGGTCACGCGCGCGCGATCGCATGCTTCGCTGCTGATGCAGATCGCTCTCTAGACACGATCGGGGCAAGCACGACCAGAATTGGCGCCGCTGGCCTCGCAATTGCATACACATCGTCACGCCATCACATCCCAGGTGCGCAATGAATCACCAGTCCGACGTCTTCGACCTTTACACCAATCTGTTCGAGAGCCGCAGGCAGACGGAGTTCTCGCTCCGCGAATATCTCATGCTCTGCCGCGAGGATCCGACGACCTACGCCACCTCAGCCGAGCGCATGGTCGCGGCCATTGGCGAGCCGGTCGTGATCGACACCGCGCAGGACGCGCGCCTCGGCCGCGTTTTCATGAACCGGTCGATCAAGCAGTACCCGGCCTTCTCCGACTTCTACGGCATGGAGGAGACAATCGAGCGCATCGTCGGCTTCTTCAAGCACGCGGCGCAGGGGCTGGAGGAGCGCAAGCAGATCCTCTACCTGTTGGGCCCGGTCGGCGGTGGCAAGTCCTCTCTGGCCGAGCGTCTGAAGGCGCTGATGGAGAAGCTGCCGATCTATGTGCTGAAAGCAGGCGACCAGATCAGCCCCTGCTTCGAATCGCCGCTCGGCCTGTTCGATCCTGACCGCATGGGTGCCGTGCTGCAGGACAAATACAACATCCCGCTCCGCTACTTGACCGGGCTCATGTCGCCATGGGCAGTCAAGCGGGTGGGCGAGTTCGATGGAGACATCTCCAAGTTCACTGTGGTGAAGCTCTATCCCTCGAAGCTGAAGCAGATCGGCATCGCCAAGGCCGAGCCGGGCGACGAGAATAACCAGGACGTCTCCTCGCTGGTCGGCAAGGTCGATATCCGCAAGCTCGAATTCTACAGCCAGAACGATCCTGACGCTTATTCGTACAGCGGTGCCCTCAATTTGACCACCCAGGGTCTGCTCGAGTTCGTCGAGATGTTCAAGGCGCCGATCAAGATGTTGCATCCCCTGCTGACCGCGACGCAGGAGAACAACTATGTCGGCACCGAGAGCGTGGGCGCGATTCCCTATCAGGGGATCGTGCTGGCCCACTCGAACGAAGCGGAGTGGCAGAGCTTCAAGAACAACAAGAACAACGAGGCCTTCATCGACCGCATCTGCGTGGTGAAGGTGCCCTATTGCCTGCGCGCCAACGAGGAAGCGCAGATCTACAAGAAGCTGGTGCAGACCAGCGACCTCGCCATGGCGCCCTGCTCACCGGGCACGATGGAGATGCTCTCCCAATTCTGCGTCCTCACGCGCCTCAAGGAGCACGAGAACTCGAACCTCTTCTCCAAGATGCGGGTCTATAATGGCGAGAACCTGAAGGATGTCGATCCCAAGGCCAAGTCCATGCAGGAGTACCGCGATGTCGCGGGCGTGGACGAGGGCATGACCGGCATCTCGACTCGCTTTGCCTTCAAGGTCCTGTCTGAGACGTACAATTTCGACATCGAGGAAGTGGCCGCCGACCCCGTGCACCTGATGTACGTGATGGAGAACGCAATCAAGCGCGAGCAATTCCCCGATGCGGTCGAGAAGCAGTATATCGACTTCATCAAGAGCGAGCTGTCGCAGCGTTACGCGGAGTTCATCGGCAACGAGATCCAGAAGGCCTATCTGGAGAGCTACGGCGACTACGGACAGAACCTGTTCGACCGATATGTCGCCTATGCCGATGCCTGGGTCGAGGATCAGGACTACAAGGATCCGGATACCGGCCAGCTGTTCGACCGCAAGATGCTGGACCAGGAGCTCTCGAAGATCGAGAAGCCGGCGGGCATCGCGAATCCCAAGGACTTCCGCTTCGAGGTGGTGAAGTTCGCGCTCAGAGCCCGCGCCGCCAACCACGGCAAGAACCCCGCCTGGACCAGCTATGAAAAGATCCGCGAGGTCATCGAGAAGCGCATGTTCTCGCAAGTGGAGGATCTGCTGCCCGTGATCAGCTTCTCCAGCAAGGCCGACAAGGACACTGAGAAGAAGCATACCGAGTTCGTGGCGCGCATGGTCAGCCGCGGCTACACGCCACGGCAGACCCGTCGCTTGGTCGAGTGGTATATGCGGGTGAATAAGGCCGGTTAAGGCTATAGTCCGCCGAGGGAGAGCGCATGAACATCGTCGACCGGCGGCTGAACCCGAAAGGCAGAAGTCACACCAACCGGCAACGCTTCATCCGGCTGGTACGGGAACAGATCAAGGATGCGGTGGTCCGCTCCATCAAGGAGCGGGCCCTGGGTGATGTCGATACCAAGGAGGTGGTCAACATCCCCCGCAAGCGCATCCAAGAGCCGCGCTTCCACCACGCCCGCCAGGGCGGCAATCGCGAGCACGTCCATCCGGGTAACAAGGAGTTCGTCGCCGGCGATACCTTGCCGAAGCCCGACGGTGGCGAGGCCGGCGGTCGCAGCCGCGAAGGCAGCCCCGATGGCGAGGGCGAGGATGATTTCCGCTTCACCCTGACGCGGGACGAGTATCTCGACATCCTGTTCGACGAGCTGGAACTGCCGAATCTGGTCAAGACCCACTTGAAGGAGACGGTCGCGTCTCAGCCTCAGCGCGCCGGCTTCACCGCGAGCGGCTCGCCCCGCAATCTCAATCTCGTCCGAACCATGCGGCACAGCCTCGCCAGGCGCATCTCGCTCCATCGCCCGACCTTGGACGAGATGGCGATGGTGACCAACAGGATCGCGGAGCTTGAAGCGAAGGAAGGGCGGACCGAGGTCGAGGAGAAGAAGCTCGGCGAGCTGCGTATCGTCCAGGCGCAGCTCGAGCGCCGCATGAAGCGGATCGCCTTCATCGATCCGGTCGACCTGCGTTTCAATCGCTATGAGCAGACGCCGAAGCCGAATGCGCGGGCAGTCATGTTCTGCCTCATGGACGTGTCCGGTTCCATGAGCGAATACATGAAGGATCTCGCCAAGAGGTTCTTCCTGCTGCTGCACCTCTTCCTGTCCCGGAAATACGAGCATGTGGATGTAGTTTTCATCCGTCACACGTCCGAGGCCAAGGAAGTGGACGAAGAGACGTTCTTCCGCTCGGCCGAAACCGGTGGCACGGTGGTTTCCAGCGCGCTTGCCGAGATGAAGCGCATCATCGACGAACGCTATCCCACCGACGCCTGGAACATCTATGCGGCGCAGGCCTCCGACGGCGACAACTATCCGAGCGACAGTGAAACCTGCACGCGCATCCTGCGGGATGAGCTGCTGCCCTTGTGCCAGTATTTCGCTTATATCGAAGTGGTGGACGAGCGCGAGGCCGGCATGTTCCGCTCCGAGGGCAATGCCAGCCTGTTGTGGCGTGACTACAAGACGGTAGCCGACCTGGCCCTCAACTTCGTCATGAAACGGGTGTTCTCCAAGTCGGACATTTTCCCCGTTTTCCATCAGCTGTTCGCCAAGACTCAGAAGGTTGCATGATGGCGGGTCGATCGGCAAACACGAGCGTGCAGCCGGGTAGCGCTTTGCTGTTCCAAACCGGCGAATGGAATTTCGACACGCTGAAGCGCACTTTTGATGCGATCGAGGATATCGCGCTCAATGAGCTGAAGCTCGATCCCTATCCCGTCCAGGTGGAGATGATCAGCTCGGAGCAGATGCTCGACGCTTATTCCTCCATCGGCATGCCGGTGTTCTATCACCACTGGTCATTCGGCAAGCGCTTCACCCGCGACGAGGCGCTGTATCGCAAGGGCTATCAGGGACTGGCCTACGAGATCGTCATCAACTCCAACCCCTGCATCTGCTACGTCATGGAAGAGAACACCATGACCATGCAGACACTGGTGATGGCGCACGCCGCCTTCGGCCACAATCACTTCTTCAGGAACAATTACCTGTTCAAGGAGTGGACCGATGCCGAAGGGATTCTCGATTATCTCAATTTCGCGAAGTCCTATGTCGCGCGCTGCGAGGAGCAGCACGGCATCTCCTCGGTCGAACGCGTGCTCGACGCCGCGCACGCGCTGATGGATCATGCGGTCAATCGCTATGGGCGGCGGCCGCGGCTCAGCCTGGCAACGGAGAAGAAGCGCGCCGAGGAGCGCCTGGAGCATCAGCGGCAGACCTACAACGATCTTTGGCGCACGCTTCCGCCCAAGCCGAAGCGCGAGGAAGTCAAGCCGGAAGTCGACATGGCGCGCAAGAAGCTCGGCTTGCCGGAAGAGAACCTGCTCTATTTCATCGAGAAATTCTCGCCGTCCCTCAAGGATTGGGAACGCGAGCTGGTGCGCATCGTGCGGAACATCGCGCAATACTTCTATCCGCAGAAGCAGACCAAGATGATGAACGAAGGTTGCGCCACCTACGTTCACTATCGGATCATGAACAGGCTCTACGATCTGGGTAAGATCAGCGAAGGCTCGATGCTCGAATTCCTCTCGAGCCACGCCAACGTCGTGTTCCAACCGGACTTCGATGATCGGCGCTATTCCGGCCTCAACCCCTATGCCCTCGGCTTCGAGATGATGCGCGACATCGAGCGCGTCGTGACCGACCCAACCGATGAAGACCGCGAGTACCTGCCGGAAATCGCCGGCAACGGCGATGTGATGGAAACGCTGAAGACGGTCTGGGCGAATTTCCGCGACGATTCCTTCATCGCGCAATATCTGAGCCCTACCATGATGCGCAAGATGCGGCTGTTCAAGCTCACGGACGAGAGCGAGGCGCCGCACTATCTGGTCGATGCGATCCATGATGAGCGCGGCTATGCCCGCGTTCGCCGCGCTCTTGCCCGGCAATATGATCCGGGTGAGCGGGATCCCAACATCCAGGTCTCCGATGTCGATCTCAAAGGCAGCCGGCGCCTGGTGCTAACCCACCAGTTGCACAACGACATCCCGCTTTCGGAAGATGACGCTCGTGCCGTTCTCGGCTACGTGGCCGACCTCTGGGGCTATGACGTGCAACTGCTCGGGATCGGTACAAACGACGTGACGAAGTATCAGTACGACGCTTCGCCGCGCACCTAAGTGCGCGATCAAGGAAGGCATGGCATCTCATTCCAAGCTGATCGATGTCAGCCAAGTCACGTCCGAACGGGTCAAGAAGTTCCGGTTCTATTGGCCAGGCAAGTTGACCGGCAGATCGCTTCCGCCGCGGGACGCGATCGATCCAGCGGAGATTCCGCGCCTGCTGCCATATCTGGTGATCGCCGAGATCGAGCGGAAGCCGCTTAGAGTGCGCTACCGGCTGGTTGGCACGCGAGTGGTGGAGGCGAATGGCCACGACTTCACCAATCGCTATCTCGACGAATGCAAGTTCGCCGTCGAGCCCCTGCTTGTGGAATGCTATCGCCGGCTGGTCGCAACGCGCGGGCCGGTCTTTGCCTACTACGAATGGAACAAGAGCGAGTGGCACAAGCCGACCGGTCGTGTGGGTGGCTGCGAAACCGGCTTTTTCCCATTGAGCAACGACGGCATCACGGTCGATGGCGCCATCAGCATGGCCGATTCCGGGGTTCCGCCGCGGCAAATCGCCTGATGCCGAAACGAGGGGGCCGGCGGATGTCCTTCTCGGGCTCGTGACCTAAGAGGCTGAAAGCCAAGGGACCGGCAGGCCTTAAGCCCTTTTTAAGCATAATATGTGTGGATGGGAGCCATGCTTGGCTGCGGGCGACGGGTCCCCAACCCATGGACGTGATCAGCGACACGATCGACCCCGCACGCGCTCATGCGGCGTCGGATGGCACGGCGAACAGCGCGCCCGGCGAAGCCCAATTGACGCAAGCCATACGCTGGCGTCCGCCGAGCCTGCCGACGGCGCCCCGGGTACATCAGCCCCGCAACCCGAGCCTACCAAGCTTTGCAGGCCTGATGACTCTCATTCTGACCTTCTTCATCGTTCTGGCCAGCATGTCTCTGCACGACAAGACCAAGACGGACGCGGCGATCGCCAGCGTCCAGGAGGCGTTCGGCAACGCCATCCCGGTCGAGGAGCCCCGTGAGCGCACGGATGAGGACATCCTGCGCGACTATATCGTGGGTCTGACGCAGCGCATCCAGTCTCTGGTGCCGCTCATGGGCGGCAAGCCGGCGCCGGCCTCCGATCATCAGGTGCTGTGGCTGCCGGCGGAGCTGGTCTTTCCGGATCAAGACGTGACGCTCGCGCCGGTGTTCCCGACCGTGTTGCGCGAAGTTGTGAATTCCCTGGATGGAGTTCCGCAGCGTTTCATGCCGCACATCGAAATGCGGCTGTGCGCGGCCGAGCCGAGCGATCAGGTGAGAGCCCGTGCGGTGGCGATCGGCGCTGCATTGGCGGGCGAGCGTGCACCGCTCAAGCAATTCTCGATCGGCATTGCACGCTGCGATCCAGCTCGTATCGGGATCGCGGTGGCCTTGACGTCGACCACCGATGACGCCGTGCCCGCCGCTGAGGAGCAGGCGCCATGAAACCAGCGCGTCATCGTTCCCTTCAGTCACCGCCGCCGTCAGACAGTGGGGTACAGCAGCCCTGGCTGCTCAGCTATGCGGATTTCATCACCAACGTGCTGGCGTGCTTCGTGCTGTTGTTTTCGATGGTTTCGCTGGATCACGACAAGTTCCAGAGGATCCTGGGCTCGATCCCTGGTCGCGCGCACCTCGATCTCCAGGCGCCTCAGCCCGTGGAACGCGGCATGGTGTCCGAAGCGACGGATCCGGCCCGCAGCCCGAGCTACCTGCTGGCCCTTCTCAAGGGTTCTTTCGAGAAGGACCCGAAGCTTGCGACCCTCGAGCTGACGGGCAACGGCGACCGCGTGATCGTGACGCTGCCGACGAGCACCTTGATCAGCGAGCTTGGCAACGGGGGCGGTGCGAAGAAGGACGGTCTGCTTTTCGCTCTTGGCGGTGCGCTGCGCAGCTTCCCGAACGAGATCATGGTGCAGGGCCAGGGCGTCGCGATCAACGATCCGGACCGCTGGGGCAAGCTGCTCGTGCTGACCCAGCTGTCTGCCGCTGCGATCGAGCAGGCCGGCGTTCCGGGACCGATCCCGGCGCGCACGGAGCTTAGCGCCAGTGGTGCCGCCTCGATGCAGGTCAACGTGATCATCACGGAGCGCGCCGCCGACACGACGCCTTAGTGTGTCCGTCCATCCCACGTGGCGCCGTCGAGGGAGCGGATTCGGACTGAGTTCAGGACGTCGAGGGGGAAGTTGCGGATGTTGACGCCCATCTTCCGCTCCGGATCTGGCCTCACTCGCTGCCAGCACACAACGCATCCACACGTGGTGCAACGGACGAAGCGAAGCGCCTTTCGGCCCCAGGCATAGGATTCCGTCGCCCCGGCCTTCGCTTCAACGCGCACAGTCGACGCCTTGTAATAGGCCCACAGCACGCCATAGCGCCGGCAGATGGAGCAATTGCAGTCGGTGACGCTGCGTGGCTTTCGCGGAATTGTCACGTGCACGGCGCCGCAATGGCATACGCCAGTCAGCATCCGACCTCCGTTATCAGACCTGCCGCCATTCCGTCAGCGGCGGGAGATCGCGTGCAAACTGCATGCGACGCGACGGCAGGCCGCCCAGTTCCAGTACCAGCGACGCGATTCGTTCCAGGCCTTCACCTGCGCGTGTTTGGGAAAACGACCGGCTTGTCGCCGCGCTTGGCGGCATCCGCCAAACTGGTGCGCGGTCAATCGTGTCCATGATGGTGACCGCCCGACAGCGTGACATAGGCGCGGCCCTCGGCATGGAAAGGCGCGGTGACGGTACGCGTCTCGGCGCCCAGGCCGCGCAGCATCTGCTCCAACACGGGATCATCCACGATGCGCAGGCAGCGATCATCGACGATCTGCACGGGCACATGCCGGTTGCCGGCATGCCAAGCCAGGCGTGCCAGATGCCGCGCATCGGTCGCGATGGCCTCGACCAGCGGCTCCGGTGCTGCGATCACGCGGATGATCGTGCCGTCAGCCAGCACCAGCCCGTCACCGTCCGCCAGGCGCGCCGGCCGCACCAGATCGAGCAGGAACGGGACGCCACGATCGTCCAGCAGGCGCACGCGCCGCCGGCAGCGATCGGCATAGATCAGAGTGACGGTGCCGCGCTCCAGAGTCGCGAGCCATTCACCGGCGGCGATGTAGTGGGCGGCGTGACGCGATGCGTCCATGGCATCAGAACAGGAAACAGCGGTGCGCCATGGGAAGCTGCGCGGCAGGCTCACAGGTCAGTAGCCTGCCATCGGCACGGACTTCATAGGTTTCGGGATCGACCTCGATCACAGGCATGGCGCTATTATGCACCATATCCTTCTTGTAAATCGAGCGGGTTCCGGCGACCGCGATCAGCGGCCGAGTCAGGCCGAGGCCCCGTCCGATATCACGCTGCAGCGCCGCGGCGCTGGTGAAGGTCACGGCACTGACGGAAGATGCCCCGCCGAAGGCGGCGAACATCGGACGGTGATGCCGCGGCTGCGGTGTCGGGATCGAGGCGTTGGGATCGCCCATCGGTGCCGCTGCGATCGTGCCGCACTTCAGCACCAGATCGGGCTTCACGCCGAAGAAGGCTGGGTTCCACAGAACGAGGTCAGCCAGCTTGCCGACCTCGACCGAGCCCACGTCGGCGGCCATCCCCTGGGTCAAGGCAGGACTAGGATTGCATCATTGGCGTCACGCCAGCGCGACAGCAGGCTGATGCCGGCTTGCGATGAATGCGACGGCCTTGCTGGCAATGGTCCAGGCAGCGTAAGCGATGCCGACGGATGCGATGCCGTCAACGGCATAGTGATAGCCAAAATGGATCGATCCGATCCAGATTGTCATCGCGAAGAACAACGACGCATATCGCAGCAACGGCTTGCGCCAGGACGCGATGACGTAGAGCACGGCGACGGCCACATGCACGGATGGGAAGGCGGATATGCCGCCGCCCTTGACTGCGACTTTCGCGTTCCAGTACTTCGCGAGGTAGTGCTGCGTCATCTGGATGGGGCCATCCTTGAGCAGCAATGTGAGCTGATCATTCAGCGGCGCAAAGCGCTCTTTGAGCACGGGGTTGAACTCGCCGGCAAAGCAGGGCCCCGCGGACGCGAACAATGCGGCAAGGCAAAGTCCCGCCATGGCCCAGGTCAGAAACATGGCGAGCAGGAACTTCGCGGCATGCTCGCGGCCCGCCAGCACGACGACAAGCGGCATCGAGAACGCGACGGGCACGCCCCAACCGACGTACCAGAACTGCAGAAACTTGGATCCCATCTCGGTGCCGAACACGGCGTGCGTGTAGCGCCACGGATCCGTGCCAAAGATGACCCTGTCGAGCTCGGCAAAGTAATCATCCCACGTGAAGCCGAGCTTGATGCCGATCAGGGTCTTCGTAATCGTGAAGGCCGCCATGAAGATCGGAGCGATGAATCCTGGGACCGCGAGCCAGACCCAGAGCTTGGGATCCGTCAGGGACTTGTAGACTTCTGCGAGCGGCGACTTGCCCGTTCGGCTCGCCTGGAAAGTGGGGAACACCACGCGAGGGATTAGCCCAACGAGAAGGCTCAGAAACCCGATCTGGAAATAGCTCGAAACAATATCGCCCCAGTGCAGGACGCCATGGGACAGCACCCACGCCACGCCAAGAGTGACGACGGCAATCAACCCGAATAAGGCAAATAAATCCCTGTCAATCCCATCAATTTTCATCCCTGCAGTTAGCCCGAAAAGGTATTACTTTTCGGTAAAACGGTCGACCTGAAGTGGAGCTATCCCGCGAATTGGGAGGTTGGCAGACCGGCTGTTCCCGGATCGACCTCGAACAGCCCGCCGGCCAGCGGCTCTTTCGCGAGCTGCGCGTCGGAAAGACCGATACGCGCGGAGGTCACAAACATCCGGTCGAGATTATCGCCGCCGAACGTGCAGGAGGTGACCTGCGATACCGGCATCGGGATTACTTGATCGCGCGTTCCGTCGGGCCGGAACCGGGTGATGCGCCATCCAGCCCAATGGGCGACCCAAAGGCAGCCATCGCAATCAGTGGTCATGCCGTCTGGATAACCTTCTTCGTCGGTGAATCGCGCGAACACGCGCTTGTTGGTGAGGCTGCCATCCGCTTCGATCTCGAAGCGGTAGATTTCGCGTATGAAACTGTCGGTGTGGTAGACGGTCCGGCCGTCGGGGCTGAAGGTCGGACCGTTGGCGACGATATAACCCGTGTCGACCTGGTGAACGGAAAAGTCCGGATCGAGGCGATAGAAGGAACCCGAGGCCTCCTGTTCCGGATTGTGCATGGTTCCGAACCAGATGCGGCCTTGCTGATCCACCTTGGCGTCATTCAGGCGATTGGCCGGCTTATCGCGCTCGATTTCACAGCGGCGCGTGACGGTGAAAGGATCGAGCGTCACGTCCGCAATGGCATGGGCGAGCCCGACGATGAAGCCCGGCTTGCCACGGCGCTCGACGGCCCATCCGATCGTGTCCGGTATATCCCAGCTGTGCGTCGCGCCATCGGCCAGGCGATAGCGGTTGAGCTTCTTGACCTTGATGTCGGTCCAGTAGATCGCCTGATCCCTTGCCGACCAGAGCGGTCCTTCGCCCAGATTGGCCTTCGCGTCCAGCAGGAGTCGCGGCGCGGTCATGCCCAGCCGCCATCGACGGTGAAATCCTGCGCCGTGCACATGCGCGCATCGTCGGAAGCGAGGAACATGACCAGCCGCGCCACGTCGATCGGTTCGATCCGGCCTGCCAGACATTGCTCCTGGTCGAGCAGTTTCTCACCGGCTTCGTCCAGCCACAGCTTCTTCTGCCGCTCCGTCATGACCCAGCCCGGCAGGACCGTGTTGACGCGGATATTGTCTTTCCCGAGGTCGCGCGCCATGCCGCGCGTGAGGCCATGCACGGCCGCCTTTGCCGTGGTGTAGGCCGCAGCGCCCCCCATCCTCACCTTCCAGCTAATGGAACCGAAATTGATGATGGAGCCGCCGCCCAGCCGCTTCATCTGCGGCGCCACCGATTGGATTGCGAAGAACATGGGCCGCAGATTGATGGCCATGCGCTCGTCCCAATAGTCCGGCGTCACGTCCTGCCAGTCATGACGCATGTCGTTGGCTGCGTTATTGACCAGCACGGCGATGTCGCCCAGCTCGCGCCCGATTCGATCGATGGCTGCCTGCATGGCGGTGATGTCGGTGACATCGCAGCGGGTGAAATGCGGTGCGACGCCGTATTGTCCGCGGAGCGACTCGCACAAATGCTTGCTCCCGGCTTCGTCGATGTCGACGAACGCGACGCGGGCGCCTTGATCGACGAAGCTCTCGACGATCGCGGCACCGATGCCGGAGCCGCCACCGGTCACGAACACACTCTTGTCGCGCAGGCTCGGAAACTTGCCGAAATTCGAAAGGTCCATGGATGCAATCTTGCTCAAGGAAATCGTCTCAAGGCGTGAATCAAGATCACAGCCCGCCGCCCCTTGGCAAGATTTGTCAGGCCGACCGCTTTCGGATTTCGCTCCTCGGCTTGGCATTTCCCGAGCGCCGCGACTTGCCGATCACGCTGCTGGTATCGGCCAGGAGCGCCCTGGCGGCGCGGCGCGCTGCGGTCGGATTGCGGCGCCGGATCGCCACCAGGATAGCCTCATGCAACGGCAAGGCAGCGCGCAGCTGCTCGTTGTGAGAGGCGGTGTATTCGAACATGTTGCTGAGCGCCGATTCGATCATGAAGCCCAAAGGCACCAGCAACTCATTGCCGGCCGCGCCCAGCACCGCCAGGTGGAACTTGACGTCGTTCGCGTTCCAATCCGTGGTGTTCGTCGAATCGACCATGCCCGTGTAGGCCGCCTCGATCGCAGCCAGCTGGGACTCCGTGTGATTGAGGGCGGCGAGCGCGGCCACTTCCGGTTCCAGCATCTCGCGCATCTGCTGCACGTTGCTCAGGAAGTGGTGCTGATCCGAAGCCGCCCAGTACCAGGCGAGGACATCCCGGTCGAGCAGGTTCCACGCCTCGCGCGGCCGCACGCGCGAGCCGATCTTGGGCCGCGAGAGGATCAGGCCCTTGGCCGCCAGCATCTTGATCGCCTCACGCACCGCCGTGCGGCTGACGCCATAGACGTCGCACCACTCGGCTTCATTGGGCAGCAGCGATCCGGGCGCGTAGTCCCCTCGGAGAATTCGGGCCCCGATATCCTGCGCCAAAGAGTGATGAAGGCGCTCTCCCCTGGCCTTTGCGGCTTTTTTTAGTTTCCTCATCTTCAGTGCGGATTATATGGCACCAATCGACGTTCAGCACAACGCATCTTATCCGGGCGACTAGGCAACCTTCTCGCGCCGTCCGGAGACGATGATCTCCAGCACCTCCTGCTCGGTTGTATTCTTGATGTAGCGCTCGCCGACATTCTCGCCGCGCTTCAGAACCATCACACGGTCGCCGACCGCAAAGATGTCCTGTAGCCGGTGTGAAATGATGATCTGCGCGACATTGTGTTTCTTCAGCTCCAGCATGGTCTCCAGCAGCCGCTCGGTCGCCATGACCGATAGGTTTGCTGTCGGCTCGTCCAGGATCACGACACGCGGATCGAAGGAGATGGCGCGCGCGATCGCGACCGATTGCTGCCGTCCGCCCGACAGGCTTTCCACCCGCTGATAGACCGAATTCACGTCGACCTTCAGCCGTTTCAGGACCACATCGGCTTCGCGATACATGGCCTTGCGGTCGACAAACAATCCTTTGCGCGGCCAGCGGCCGAGGAAGATGTTCTGGCCGACATCCATGTTTCCGCACAAGGCGAAGTCTTGATAGATCATCTCGATACCGGCGGCGCGGCTCTCATGCGGGCTCTTGAAATGCGTCTGTGCGCCGCTCACCAGCACGTCGCCGGAATCGCGCGTATAGGCGCCGGTCAGGATTTTCATCAGGGTCGATTTGCCGGCGGAATTGTCGCCGACCAGCCCCATGATCTCGCCCGGATGGAGCCGGAGGTCGACGTCGCTCAACGCGCGGACGGCGCCGAATGCCTTGCTGATGTGGCGCATCTCGATGATCGGAGCCGTTGGCTCGAGGATCGGTTGCTCAGGCATGTTCAGGCTCCGATTTAAGGCGGATGAAGCGTGCGAGGCGCAGGCCGGCCAGGATATTCGCCTGCCGCAGCCAGATGTCGATCAGCACCGCGACGATCAGGATGAGGCCAGTGAACACGTTGACCCAGTGCTGCGGCATCACGAAGGAGCCGCCGCCGGGCAGGATGATGTTGAGCTGCAGCAGGGCGCGGATCAGGGTGATGACGGCGGCACCGGCAAGCGCGCCGATCATGGTGCCGTATCCGCCGAAGATCGATCCGCCGCCGATGATGACGGCTGCGATGGCGTCGAGCTCGCGGAACTGCCCTGCCGTCGGATTGAAGCTGCGGAAGAAGGCCGTGTAGATGATGCCCGCCATGGTCGCGCACAGCGCGGAGAACATGAGCGAGATGAATCGCACACGCCTGGTGTTGATGCCGGCATAGTCGGCCGCACGGCGGTTGCCTCCGGTTGCATAGATCATCTGCCCGAACGGCGTGTAGCCGAGGATGATGCCGGCGATGATGGCGATCAGGATCATCCATAAAGTCTGAATGCTGACTGCCTCGCTGACAGCCCGCAGCGTGCCACTCCCGACATCAATGCCGAAATGATCGAGCACGTTCGCGATCTTGCGTCCCAGCAGGTTGAAGCTCTCCGGAAAACCGGTCAGCTGCTTGCCGGCGACGATCCAGGCAGCCAGGCCGCGCGCGATGTAGAACATGCCGAGAGTCGCAATGAAGGCCGGCAGGTTGAACCCCACGGTGATCAGCGCATTGACGAATCCGGCCGCCATGCCGGCCAGCAATCCGATCAGTACGGCTGTCCAGGGATCATAACCCATCACCTTCATCGCAAATGCGGTTGCCGCGCCGGCGAGCGCCAAGACAGCGCCGACCGACAGATCAATGTCGCCGCAGGCAATAACATAGGTGAGGCCGATGGCCAGCAGCGCGAGCTCGGTATAGTTCAGCAGAATCGCGAAGCTGTTCTGCAGGTTCCACCAGTAATCCGGCCTGAGCCAAAGTCCGATCAGCCACAGCACGATTGTGAGAGCGATGGCAAGGGCATCGCGCCGCGCCAGGAACTTGCCCAGGCCCCGTGCCGACAGCGCCTTGTCGCTCGCCATCGTTCCTTTGGTCTGCACGCCCTCGATCGCGATGCCGGTCGCCTCGATGATGAGTGGCGGCTCCTTTCCTCTGAGCCACGCCCAAAGCCGGCCAATCAAGCGCCGTCGCAGGACATAGGGCTCGATCAACACGGCAAGCAACAACAGCGCACCGAGCAAGGCGGGAACCGCGCCGACCGGGAGCTGCGCAATGGCAGCGACCTCGAAATCCTGGCCGTCGATCTGGACGATGCGCGTTGTCGGCCAGCCTTCGCGCAACACCTTGTCGATCACGACGGTCAGCATCGCGCCGAGGCACGCACCGATCACCCGACCGCGTCCGCCCAGGATCGAGGCGCCGCCGATGATGACGGCGGCGATCACGATGAGCTCGGAGGAAAGGCCGGCCTGTGCCGTCACGCCCTTGTCCTGGGTGACCGCCATCAGGCCCGCGATGGTGGCGCAGATCGAAGACAACAGATAGGCCCGGATGCGCACCCAGCGGGTCGGGATGCCGGCATAGGCCGCGGCCTGCTCGTTGCCGCCAGTCGCGAACGTCTCATAACCCCAGCGCGTCTTGGCGAGCACGAAGGCGCCGACGATGACGATCAGCAAGGCGATTGGAATCTGGTTGTTGAAGCCGAGGATGTTGGTTTCGCCAAGATGAAAGAACCAACCATGCTCGCGCGCCTTCACAGCATAACCGATCGATCGTCCGCCCGTCAGACCAAGGATGATGCCGCGCCCGATCAGCAGCATTGTGAGCGTGGCGATGAAGGACGGTACCTTCAGGATCGTCACCAGCACGCCGTTGATGAGGCCGATCGTGATGCCGAGAAGGAGGCAGAAGATAGTCGCGGAGATCGGCCCCCAGTCGTTGAACTGGGGCGCGAACAGGATGGAGAATGCGACGCCCACCAGGCCG
This sequence comes from Dongia deserti, assembly GCF_003574735.1. GTDB lineage: Bacteria > Pseudomonadota > Alphaproteobacteria > Dongiales > Dongiaceae > Dongia_A > Dongia_A deserti. Next base: position 299,896 of record NZ_QORW01000001.1, on the reverse strand, counting down.
TTGGTCGATCCGACCGAGAGGTCCAGGTCCTTGTTGACGATGACAAAGGTCATGCCGACCGCCACTACCGCATAGCGCGCGGTGTCGCGCAGGATGGCGTGGAAGGCGTCGCCGCTCAAAAAGAAGGCCGGATTGATCAGGGCGCCGCCAACGAACAGGATTGCCATGAGGACGAGCAGCCCAAGCTCCCATCCACCAACCAATTGGGCGGGCAGGCGGTCAACTCGCAGTTGCGCGCTTACAGACATCGGCCTTCACGATCTCCCAGGCAGACGAAAAGATAGCACGATCGCGGGAGGGGATGGTCCCTCCCGCGATGCGCGTTCCGGCGCGACTACGGTGGGTTCAGTTCTCGTAGCGCTTGCCGACCAGCTCGACGTCTTTCTTCGTCACCAGTTGCGCCCTGGTGTCCAGATTGGCGGCCGAGATACCGCGGTCGATCTGGAGGTAGAGCTGCATGACCGGCCAAAAGCCCTGCAGGAACGGCTGCTGACCCAGCGATCCGGTCAAATCGCCGCTGCGGATGGCATCCTGCTGCGCCGGGCCAAGGTCGAAGCCGTAGGCACAGATCTCGCCGGTCTTGCCTATCTGGGCGACGGCCTTGGCGAGGGCGGGGGTGAACACGTTGTTGGCGGTGAAGGCGCCGACCACGTCGCCGCGTGATTCGAACAGCGATACGATGCTATTCACCGGATCCTGCGGATTAGCATCGACGCCGACGTTCTCCGGCCCCGCATCCACCTTGAAGTTCTGCAGCTTGCCGGCATCGTTCAACGTCTTGACGATCGCGTTGAAGGCGGCCGTCACCCGGTTGTTGACCTCGATGTTCCCCATCGCGGTCGAGGACGGCAGGATGATCGAGCCCTTCTCGACGCCTTTGTCCAGCACGCACTTGGCCAGCGCTGCACCGCCTATTGCTGCCGCAGAGGCGTCCTGCCCGGTATGGCTGATGCCGCTCCGATTGTAGATGGTATCGTCGAACGAGTTGGTGGTGGCGACCAGGATGCCGTTCTTTTCCGCGGTCTTCACGATGTCGTTGTAGGCGCCGACCTGCGGCGTCGTCATGATGATGCCATCGATCGTCGGGTCCTGCACGATTTGGTTCAGGATCTCGATCTCGCGCTGCGGATCGTCGGTCGGCGATTCGGAGCCTAGCAGGAGGATCTTCGCGCCGATCATGTTGCCCGCGACGGTCGCGCCGACGTAGACCGGATCGAAGAAACCGTTGCCCGCGGTATGCGTGACGATCGCGAACGTCAGATGCCCGTCGGCGGAATGAAAGTTCTTGGTCTCCGGCGCTTCCTTAGCCGCCTGCTCGAAGGTGTAGCCGCCCACGGCCTTCGCCACTGTGCCTTCCTGGGCGTACGCGCCGACGGACAACAACACCGCCATAGCGCCGATGCTTGCCGAAGCAAGTAGTTTCCGCATTGTTTCCTCCCATATTTTGCTTGGACACATTTATCTGACAATTGTGCCAAGCAGACTATAAGCCAGCCCGGCTGCCATCGCAATTTGCAGAACGATTGCTCCCGTCATCGCATTGCGATTAACTCTTGCCATCATTTTCCCTCGGTGGCAGGACAGTCCCGCGTTGCTGGATTTTCAGTTTGTATGATAAAAGACCCGCACTCGTTGGAAGAAGGTGCCAGATGCGTCTCATTCAATTTCTGACCGATACAGGTGCGCGCGGCGTGGCGCGCATCGAAGGCAGCCGGGCGATCATTGTGAAGGGAGCCACCAGCGTGATCGCCTTGGCGCAGCAGGCGATCGCAGCGGGTCACAGCCTGGATGAAGCGGTCAAGAGAGCGGGCGAGGGCGAGGCGCTGGACTATCCCGCCCTGCTGTCGCGGGGACGCGTGCTGGCGCCGGTCGATCATCCCGACGCCACCCATTGCTTGGTGACCGGCACGGGCTTGACGCATCTCGGCAGCGCCGACGCGCGCGACAAGATGCACAAGAAGATCGCGGGCGATGTGGAGTCCCTGAGCGATTCGATGAAAATGTTCCGCATGGGCCTGGAAGGTGGCAAGCCGCAAGGAGCGGGACCCGGCGTGCAACCGGAATGGTTCTACAAGGGCGACGGCAGTTGCGTCGTGGCGCCGGGCGCCGATCTGCCGCTGCCCGATTTCGCGCTCGATGGCGGTGAGGAGCCGGAGATCGCGGGCCTTTACCTAGTCGATTCCCAAGGCAAGCCGTGGCGCCTCGGCTTCGCGCTGGGCAACGAATATTCCGATCACGTCATGGAGCGGCAGAACTACCTCTATCTCGCGCACTCGAAGCTGCGCGCCTGCGCCATCGGACCGGAGCTGCGCACGGGCCCTCTGCCGGACAAGGTGGAGGGCGAAAGCCGCGTCGTCCGCAAAGGCGAGGTGATCTGGCGTAAGCCGTTCTTGAGCGGCGAGGGCAACATGTCCCACACCATCGCCAACCTCGAATACCATCACTTCAAGTATGGGCAGTTCCGCCGCCCGGGCGATCTGCATGTCCACTTCTTCGGGACGGCGACGTTAAGCTTTAGCGACGGCATCCGCGCCGAATCCGGGGATGTGTTCGAAATCGAGATCGCGGAATTCGGAGCTCCCTTACGCAACCGCTTGGCGCCGGCGACGGGTAGTTTTGCCTATGGCGGAGTGGGAGCTCTCTAGCGCCACCATGGCGGGCTCGACCCACTCCTGCATTGCAGTCGATTGGGGAACGACCAACCGGCGAGCCTGGCTGCTCGGACCCGACGGAAAGGCAGTCGACGAGCGTGCGGATTCTTCAGGGCTGCTGGCGGTCCAGGATCGCCGGTTTGCGGAATCCTTGGAGGTCTTTCTCGGCGACTGGGTCGGTTCCGCGTCGATCATTCCCGTCGTGATCGCCGGCATGGCGGGCAGCCGCATGGGTTGGGTGGAGGTGCCCTATGTCACGGCACCGGCGCCGCTGTCGGATCTGGCCCAGAATCTTATGAAGGCCGGCCGCGTCGCCGCCAGCAATTGCTGGATCGTGCCGGGCATCAGCCTCGACAGCGCCACCCAGCCGGAGGTGATGCGGGGCGAAGAATGCCAGATCCTGGGCGCACTGCTGACGCACCATTTGTCGGACGGGGTGTTCCTGTTGCCCGGCACGCATTCCAAATGGGCGCGCGTCTCCGGGCAGCGCCTGACCGAATTCCGCACCTATATCACCGGCGAGATGTTCAATTTGCTGCGCCAATCCGGCACGCTGGCGCAGCTGATGACCGGCGACACGGAAGATGAAGGCGCGTTCGCCCGCGGTGTGCTCGCGACCAGTCATGATACCGAGCTGCTCAATCGCCTATTCAGCGCGCGCTCGCTCACGCTGTTCGGTCGGCTGGAAGGGCGCGCGCTCGCCAGCTATGTTTCCGGCATGCTGGTTGGTGCCGAAATGCGCGATGCGCTCGCTGCCTGGCCGGACCTCGGTCGCACGGGTGTGATCTGTATCGGCTCCGCGGGCATGTTGGCGCGATATGGCGCTTGCGCGAACCTACTGGGTCTCGATCTGCAGGGCATCGACAACAAGAACGTTCTGCCGGCTGCCTTGTTCTGGATCGCACAACAAGCCGGGTTGGTGCCGAAATGACGGATATTCTTCGCAGCTGCCTCGCACGGCTTCCCTTGATCGCTATCTTGCGCGGCATGAAGCCGGAAGAGGCGCCCTGGGTGCTGGAAACATTGCTGGCGACGGGATTCCAGATCATTGAGGTGCCGCTGAATTCGCCGCGGCGGTTCGAGAGCTTGGCGTATTTCGTCCGTCATGCAGGCCCTGACATTCTGATCGGCGCCGGCACCGTCCTGAGTGAGGCGGAGGCGGATGAAGTCGCGGCGACCGGCGCCAGGCTGATGATCGCACCGAACTGCGCGCCGCCCGTCATCGCCGCCGCGAAGGCGCGCGGGCTGATCACGTTGCCCGGCGTCGCGACGCCAACCGAGGCCTTCACAGCCCTTGCTGCCGGGGCGGATGGCCTGAAGATGTTTCCGGGCGAGTTGTTGCCGCCGACGGCGGTCAAGGCCTGGCGGGCGGTCCTGCCAAAGGACACGTTGCTGATACCCACCGGCGGCGTGACACCGGACAATATCGCCGCCTATCGTGCGGCAGGCGCAGACGGCTTCGGAATCGGCTCGGCGCTCTACAAACCCGGCACGTCGCGGGAGGAGCTGGCGCAACGTGCCGCCGCCTTTGTCTCCGCACTGCGGTAGATCCTGCATCGCTCGATGTAGCTAACCATTCCTTAATGCGGCCGGCCTTATCCAGTAGATCCTGGATAAGGCGAGCCCGCGAGCATGGCCGAGACCTGGGATCTCTCTCTGCTGATCGACGCAACGACCAGGATTCACGATGCGCGCGGCATGACCGGGCAGTATCTGGGGCTGGAAGCGCGCTTCCTGCCTGAGCGGCTCTTCATCGATTTCGTCGATCCTTCCAATCGCGGCGCCTTCCGCCGCCGCCTGATCAAGATGCAGGCCCGCAAGCTCGATATCGTGCGCGTGCGTCTCATGACGGAAAGCGAAGGCTCGCAGGAATTCTTCGCCGCCCTCCGCGATTCCAAGATCGAGCAGCAATGGTGGCTGATGCTCGTGGCCAGCCTGCGTGACGAGACGCCGGCGCTCGCCGCGCTGGAACGGACGGGGCTGGCCGAGGGCGACGAATTCATGATGCTGGTCGAAAGCGCGGCGCGTCAGCTGAACGGCGAAGTGGACCTGATGCAGGTGCGAGCCGAACTGCTGACGGAGGAGGGCGCCGGCAAGACTCGGCCCGACGTGCGCGAGCGCCTGGAAAGCAAGTTCAATGAGATCGTCGCGGAGAACGCATACGACAACATCGCGACCCGACCGCAGCCCGGCGAATATCTGCTGTTGAAAGATCGCGCCAAGCCCGCGGCGGAGGTGCTGGACAAGCTCGGTGCCGCGGCGGAACGCATGTCGATCCCGCCGGCCGATCTGGGATTGGGCGCAAAGACGGTCCCCATGGAAACACTGGCAGGGGACTTCAGCCAAGCTAGTATCCAAGGTGTCGTCTTCGACCTGCGGCACGACCCGTCCCGGCCGGTGCAGGAATGGGACGTGGAGCCCGCGCCGCGATCCTGGATCAGGCCCGTGATCCGCAGTGCAGCGGCAGCCCTGTCCGGAATCCTGCCGTCTAGAACAAGTCGGTAGCGTCTTTGAGACACGGCCATTGCCTGTCACGCGGTGACAGGGTGGCACTGGCCTTCAGTTGGGCCGGCCAGACAATCGCCAAGTCTGGATCATCCCACGCGATGCCGCGCTCCGATTTGGGCTCGTAGGGAGCGGTCACCTTATAGGCGACCATCGAATCGGGCTCCAACGTCATGAAGCCGTGCGCAAAACCTTCCGGAACGAACATCTGCTTGCCGTCGCCGGCCGCGAGCTCAAGCGCGATGTGACGGCCGAAGCTCGGCGAACCCCGACGCAGGTCGACCGCGACGTCGAGGATCCGTCCGCGCAGCGCCTGCACCAGCTTGGCCTGTGCGAACGGCGGCATCTGATAGTGCAGCCCGCGCACGGTACCAGCTGGCGCCGAGTGTGACTGATTGTCCTGGATGAATGGTCGATCGCGCAGGATCGACCGCCAGTCCGCTTCCCTGAACGTCTCCATGAAGAAACCGCGGTTGTCGCCGTGCACCTTCAACTGCACCAGCTTCACGTCCGGTAAAGCGAGCTCTGTGATCTGCACAGGCAGAATCCCCTACGGCCAATGTACGTGTGATTAATCGACCGGATGGAACCGCACAAGCCGAAAGCGCGTATCTGGCCCTTGGCGGGCTTTCGGTCAGCTTGTATTGAAGGGAAGTAGGGTCACCAGGTGAATGGTCTGGGGGGAAGCATCGCGATGGCTTTCGGCCGCTTGCGAAAGTTGTTTCGGCGCGAGCCGACGCGGCAAGAGCTCTATCTGCGGCTCACACGCGGCCTCAATATAGAGCGCGACTATCAGAGCTGGATCGAGCTGTGGGAGAACTACGCGCCGCTGCAGGCCTTGCCCCGGTCGTCCCTGCCGCTTTCCATCCTGCTGGTTGGTTCCGGATCGGACAACGATCGCGCCTACTGGGACGAACTCGCCAGGTCGGGCAACGGGCCACAGCCGATTTGGCCGCCGGGGACCGACGCGCCGCTCAATGAGGCGCTGCCGCATGCGCTTCGAATTGCATCCGACTATCTAGTGATCCTGCATCCTTCGGATCGGCTGGCAGTTTCGGCGCCGCAGCGGCTTCTCGCGGCTTTCGATGCCGTTCCGGATGCACTCCTTATCTTCGGTGACGAGGATCAGATCGACGCAGCGGGTCGCCGCTTCGCGGCTTGGTTCAAACCGGATTTCGGCGAGGATCTGTTTTTGTCCCAGAACGGCTTCGGCCGTGCAGTGATTTTCCGCAAATCGGTGCTCGAGCGCCTGACACTTCCGGAGGCTGTCGATCTCGACGATGCGATCTACGATCTGGCGCTGCAGGCGATCGCGACCAGCGACAAAGATCCGCTTCACTGTCCCGGTATCCTCGTGCACGTGGCCGGGGACCCCACCGTGACGCCGAAGGCCCGCTCGCTCTACCTCTCCGGCGGCGCACGCCGCACGGCCGTGGAACGCTACATCACGCAGCGCCCCTCGCTCCCCGGCGCGACGGTCGAGGACTCTGGCGCCCACGGATTCCTGCGCCTGCGGCATCCTCTGCCCGATCCCCTGCCGCTGGTCTCCGTCGTCATTCCGACACGCGACCGCAAGGATCTGCTCGAGCTCTGCATCAAGGGTCTCGACGAGGCGACCAGCTACAGGAACAAGGAGATCATCGTCATCGACAATGACAGCACGGAAGAAGAGACCAAGACGTATTTCAAGGCGCTGTCGCAACGGCCCGACGTGCGCATTATCCCTGCGCCGGGCCCCTTCAACTACCCGCGACTGATCAATCTCGGGGCGGCCCAGGCCCGCGGCGAAATCCTGATGACGCTCAACAACGATATCGAAGCGTTCGAGCCGGACTGGCTGCACGAAATGGTGAGCCAAGTGTCGCGGCCGGGGGTGGGATTGGTCGGGTGCCTGCTGCTCTATCCCGATCGCAGCATTCAGCACGCTGGGGTGATCGTCGGGCTCAGCGGCGTTGCAGGTCATATGTATGGCGAAGCTGCTCCGGATGATCCGGGCTATGCCGGTCGAATCCTAGTGGCACAGGATTTGAGCGCCGTCACCGGCGCGTGCCAGGTGATGCGGCGATCCTTGTTCGAACAGCTTGGCGGGCTCGACGAGCGCCACCTTGCCGTCGCCTATAACGACATCGACTTCTGCCTGCGCGTGCGCGAGGCTGGTCTGCGCGTCATCTACACGCCGCATGCGCGGCTTCTGCATCGCCATTCGGCCAGCCGCGGCTCCGACATTCGCCCCGAGCGGCTCGTCAGTTTTGCCTGGGAACGCGAATATATGCGTGAGCGGTGGGCTCACGTGATCTTTGACGATCCGTTCTTCAATCCGAATCTGTCCTTGTCAGGCAAACGCGGGCGGCTGGCGACTGCGCCACGGCCCCGCATCTTCAAGAAGAACTAGGCGAGCAACGCTTTCAGATATTGGCCGTAGGTGGACGCGCGCATTTCGTGCGCCAGCTTGTCGAGCTGGGCGGCCGAGATGAAGTTGTTGCGGTAGGCCACTTCCTCGGGGCAGCCGATCATCTGGCCCTGGCGGTGGAAAATCGTTTGCACGTAATGGCAGGCTTCGAGCCAAGAATCGTGCGTGCCGGTGTCGAGCCAAGCATTGCCGGGCCCCAGTTTCTCGACGCGCAGCTGCCCAAGATCGAGATAGCGTTGATTGAGATCGGTGATCTCCAGTTCGCCACGCGCTGACGGTTTCAGGTCCGCGGCATAGTCCGACGCGCGCTGGTCATAGACATAGAGGCCAATGACGGCCCAGTTCGATTTGGGCTTCGCCGGCTTTTCCACCAGCCGCTGCGGCCGGCCCTCGGCATCGAACTCGATGATGCCGTAACGCTGCGGATCGGACACCCGATAAGCGAAATTGATGGCGCCGGTGCTGAAGGCACGGGCACGCGCCAGGCTCTGGAACAGACCCTCGCCATGGATGAAATTGTCGCCCAGGATGAGCGCGACCGCGCTGTCCTTGATGAAGTCCTGGCCGAGCAGCAGCGCTTGTGCGATCCCTTCGGGCTTCGGTTGGCGGCAATAGGAGATGTTGATGCCCCACCGCGTGCCGTCGCTGAGAAGATGGCGATAGCGTTCTTCATCCTCAGGCGTGGTCACCACCAGGATCTCGCGGATTCCCATCTGCATCAGGGTTGCGAGGGGGTAATAGACCATCGGCTTGTCGTAGAGCGGGATGAGCTGCTTCGATACCGCTTTCGTCGCGGGATAGAGGCGCGTGCCGCGGCCGCCGGATAGGACGATTCCTTTCATGGCTAGGCTTCCGCAACCCGGCGCTGATCGAGGCCGAGGCGCTCGCCGCCATAGCGGCCGGAGCGGAAGATGCTCTCCCACCATTCCTTGTGGTCGATATACCACTGCACCGTCGATTCCAATCCATCTGCCAGGGAGCGCTGCGGTCGCCAGCCGATCTCCGCCCGCACCTTCGACGGGTCGATGGCATAGCGGTGATCATGGCCCGGCCGGTCGACGACATGGGTGAGCAGAGAGCGGCTCGGCTGGTTGCGCGGGACCATGCGGTCGATCAGGTCGCAGATCATCTCGGCAAGGTCGAGGTTGCGGCGTTGCTCTTCCGCCCCGATCAAATATTTGCCGCCAACAGTGCCGAAGGCCAGAACGCCCAGCAAAGCGCGCGCATGGTCCTCCACATGTATCCAGTCGCGCACATTCGTGCCGCCGCCATAGATCGGCAGCTCCTGGCCCTTCATGGCGCGGATGATCAGAGTCGGAATGAACTTTTCCGGAAACTGGAAAGGGCCGTAGTTATTGCCGCAATTGGTGATCAGCGTGGGCACGCCGAACGTATGGCGCCACGCCGCCGCGAGATGATCCGAGGCCGCCTTGCTGGCGGAATAAGGGGACCGCGGATCATACCGGCTTTGCTCGTCGAACTGTCCGTCATTGCCCAGCGAGCCATAGACCTCGTCGGTAGAGACATGGACCAGCCGGAACGCCGCCCGCGCCGAATCGGACAGCTCGGCCAAGTGAGCGCGGCACGCCTCCAGCAGATTGAAGGTGCCCACGACGTTGCTCATGATGAAAGCCTGCGGCCCGTCGATCGACCGGTCGACATGCGATTCGGCTGCCAAATGGATCACGGCATCGGGGCGGTGACGCTGGAACACACCCGCCAAGGCTGACCGGTCGCAAAGATCGACTTGCTCGAACGTGTAGCGAGAATCGCGCCCCAGAAGCTCCAGAGCGGCCGGACTGGATGCGTAGCTGAGCTTGTCCAGATTGACGATTCGGCAGGCCGTCAGGTCCTGTAGCAGGCGGCACACGGCCGAGCCGATGAAACCAGCCCCTCCGGTTACCAAGACTGTGCGCTGTCCAAGGGCAAGGCGCAGGTCGTGATCGGTCAGGCTAGTTCTCTGGACGGTCATGAGATTTCCGCGGCCGCAATCAGAATCCGCAGGTTAATACCGTCGTTCGGCAGCTTAGTCCACCCTGTCAAAGTGCATAAAGGCTCTGGAATTGCAATATTTAAGCGTGCACAATGCCACCGCTTTACCACCATAGTCAGCGGTTATGTCCTTGAATTACATGGGGGGATTGAGTACTAGTCATCCTTCGGGTAAGAGCCCATCTCGCGCAGACATGCGTCTAGCGGGCGGGCGCACAAGAGTGGGTTGTCCGGCGGGGCGGGGTAAGAGCCGCTGGATCGGGCAGCGAGGGTAGCGGGATGACTCAAAGGTGGGGACGTAACGGCCGAGGCGTGTGGTTGCGTGCGCTGCCCATTCGAGCGGAGCGCCCCGGGGCCGGGGCGTGTCCATGCGCCTAGCCTGGATTGTCTCGGAGGCCGATCCGGCGGTCGCCAGCTTCCGCTACCGCTGTCTGATCCCCGCCTGGGCGCTGCATCAGATCGGGCACGACAGCGCGATTTTCATCGATCAATATCCCGATCCTGCCGCGTTCGATGCCTTGATCATCGTGAAGCAGGCCGGTGAGCGGCTTCACGAAGTGGCGCGTGCGTTCCGATCTCATGGGAGGGCGGTTTTTCTCGATCTATGCGACAACGTCTTCATTCCGGGCTATGCGCAGCGTCGCGATCCAAATCTGTCCGCTGAAAGCACGGCTGATCTAGCCCGCTATGCGGATGCCATCGTGACGCCCAGCCAGGCGCTTGAGCGGGTGGTGCGCCGGCACTTGGGGGACCTCATGGCCAGCCGGGTCGTGCCGGATGGCGCGATCACCCCTGATGCCTATCAGGCGATGTGCGCGTGGCTGCCGCGCTCGCTCGCTGCCGCGGCGCGCAGCGGGCCGTCCGGCGCACGCGATTTGCATGACGGAGGCATGTTCGACGTCGAATCAGACTGGCAGGTCGAACATCTGCCGGAGGACACTGCGCGCGTGCTCTGGTTCGGTCGCCACGGCAGCTTCCATTCCGAGTTCGGCATGGCGCTCCTGAGGCCGGTGATCGAAGAACTGGAACACGTGCATCGCGACCGGCCGATCGAGCTCGTCGTCATCAGCAACAACCGCGTCCGGTTCGATGCCCTCACCCATGGCGTGAAGATCTTCACGCGTTACGAGGCCTGGTCCAACGAGCGAGTGTTTTTCGAGTTGTCGCGCGCCGATCTGTTCGTCATGCCGAGCGGTACCGACGCGTTCTCGGTCTGCAAGTCCGCCAATCGCGCTGTACTCTCCCTGGCCAATAACGTGCCGGTGGTTGCCACGTATCTCGAGGCGCTGGAGCCCTTGCGCGACGTGATCATGCTCGACGATTGGCGCGCCGGCCTCGATGCCTACCTGTTCAGCCGCCACACCGCCAAAGAGCACCTGAGGCGCGCGCAACCCATCCTGGCGGAGCAGTTCAGCGTCGAGGCGATCGGCCGGCAGTGGCAGACCATTGTCGGCCGCGGTCGAGCCGAACTCTCGGAATCGAATTCTCATTGGCAGCCGGCTGCCCAGATGGCCTGAGCGGACCCACACAAGCGAAGAACCAGGATATGGCGAGGAACAAACCAAAGAAGCCGGGTCTGCTGCGCTCCACGCTCACATCGCTGCGAGCAGTTCCGCCGCTGCAGCGTTCCATCGTGATTGTCGGCGTTTGCGTGGCGAGCGTCTTTGAACTCGTGGGATTTGCGGCCATCATTCCGCTGTTCTCGGTCATGAGCCCGGATATGGATCTGGAGCCGGGCGGCCGGCGAGCGCTGATCCACAACGCGCTCGAGAAGGCCTTCACGACCATCGGCCTGCCGATGAATCTGGTGACGCTGTTGCTCACGATCGTGCTTTTCATGGTGGTCAAGGCCGCCGTCAGCATTGTCGTGACGCGCTATGTCGCGAACGTCATGGCACGGATCAACACCCGAGCCAGGCTCGATGTCATCCGAACCCTGATGCAAGCGCGGTGGAGCTTCTATGCGCGCCAGAGACTGAGCCGCCTCGTCGCGGCCGCCGGCGAGAGCTCTAATGCGGCCGGCGATGCGTTCCAGCTTGGTACCGAGATGCTGACGGCGTTCCTCCGCATCTTCATCTACCTGTTGATCTGCTACGTCATCGCGCCGGCCATGGTGCTGGTGGCAGCGGCGGTCGCTGCCATCATGGCGATCTCTTACGGGGCGCTGGTCCGGCAGTCCAAGCGCGCAGCGAAGGGGCAAAGCCGGGCCATGCGTCACATGAAGGCGGACTTGACGGACGTCTTCATCGGCATCAAGTCGATCCGCGCCATGGGGCGACAAGCGCAGATGTCGAAGCTCCTCGCCAAAGACAGCCGCGCACTCGACAGCAGCATGAAAACCCGCGTCCTGTCGGCGGAGTATGCCGAGGAACTCCAGGCTCCGCTAATCGCGATCTGCATGGTTCTAGGCCTGCTAGGCGGCAGCCAGCTGCTGCATCTCGGCGGGCATGAACTGCTGCTTGCCGCGATTCTGCTGGTGCGCCTGGTCAATACGTTCGGGTTCGTGCAGCGCGGCAGTCAGCGGCTCACGACGGCCCAGGTCTGGCTGAGCTCGGCCAGGAGCCTTGTCGATGCCGCCGCGGCAAGTCAGGAGCAGCTGACCGGCAGCAAGATCCCCGACCCCGCCGCCGGAATCCGCTTCGAGGGTGTTTCGTTCAAGCATGCCGATGGCCAGGAACTGTTGTCCAAGGTCGACTTCACCGTGGAGGCGGGCAAGGTCACAGCTCTGATCGGCGCATCGGGCGTCGGCAAGACGACGACGCTGGATCTCATGCTTGGGCTGCTTCCACCGCGTTCTGGCAAGCTGTTCTTGGGTGGCGTGGACAGCTCCGAAGTGGACGTCGCGAAATGGCGGCAATTGATCGGCTATGTGCCGCAGGATGTCACCCTGTTCCATGACAGCGTGCGCAACAATGTCGCCCTGGGGGAGACGCGGTTCAGCGATACGGAGGTCTGGCAGGCGTTACATGCAGCCGGCGCCGGAGAGTTCGTCAAGGATCTGCCGAACGGGCTCGACCATATTGTCGGTGAGCGCGGCCAGATGATCTCCGGTGGGCAGCGTCAGCGCATCGCGCTGGCCCGTGCGCTGTTGAACCGGCCGGCGATCCTGGTCCTCGATGAGGCGACCGCAGGCCTCGACCGCGAATCGGAAGATGCGATCTGCACGCGGATTCGCGAGATGGTGCGGGATGAAGGCTTGACGGTGATCGCGGTCAGCCACGGCGATGCCTGGCGGCAGATGGCGGACCGCATCTACAAGATTTCGGGCGGTAATGTCGCGGCCATAGAGCCCGGTATCCCAGCCGAGGTGGTGCCGATTTCCAAGGCCAACCCCGCATTCAGCGCGTAATCGGTCCGTGCCGAAGATCGTCGTCATCGGCGAGAGCGGTCAACTTGCGCAGTCGCTGCGGGCGCTGCATTGGCCCTCTGGCTTCACGCTCGCTTTGCATGGGCGCAGGTCGCTGAAGGGCAATCTCGAAGCGGACCTGCTCCGGGACGTGCTTCGGACGGAAGGTGCTCACCTGGTGGTGAACGCCGCTGCCTACACGGCGGTCGACCACGCGGAGAGCGAACCGCAAGCTGCTTCGGCGCTCAATGCGCGGCTGCCCCAGACGCTGGCGGCCGCGTGCGCCGAGCTGGATCTTCCGCTGGTGCACAGCTCGACGGACTATGTCTTCGATGGGCAGAAGGGCGCACCCTACGTAGAGACGGACGCGCCCAATCCGCTTAGCGTGTACGGCCAGACCAAGCTCCAGGGCGAGCGCGCGATCGAGCAGGCGGGGGCGCTTCGCCGCTGGGCGATCTTGCGTGCCTCGTGGGTCGTGAGCGAAGTCGGTGACACGTTCCCGGTCAAGCTGCTGCGCCGCGCCCGCGCGGGGGAAGCTCTGCGCGTGGTCAATGATCAATGGGGTTGTCCGACCGTCGCATCGGACTTGGCCCGCGCAATACAGGAGGTCGCGCTGCGGCAGCTGGATGGCGAAGGTGCGGCCTGCGGCCTGTTCCACTTCTGCGGCGCTTCGGATATGAGCTGGTACGGCTTCGCAGAGAGAGTGCTGGCGGCCGCAAAAAAGACCGGGCTGAAACCACCACCACTGCAAGCAATCACAACGGCCGAATTGAATGCGCCGGCGCGCCGCCCGCTCTATTCAGTGCTGTCCTGCGCGCGCATCAGGCAGTCCCTTGGGCTGTCCGCTGTCGCAATCGAAAGCGATCTGGATCGTATGGTGCGGTCAATCCTGGCGCGCTAGCTGGGACGATTGCCATCCGAGCCATAATGAAAGATCTCCCAGCGCACCTTCGCCCATCGATAGGCGTCCATGAGGGCGATGGCGTGGATGAAGAATCCACCGGCATAGCGCCCGAAGATCGAAACGTCGGGCGCAGCGTACTTGGACGTGACATAGCCGAGTGCCACGGTCGTGAACGCAAACAGCAGGCCGCGCACGGGCTGATTATTCATGATCTGCCCAATCCCGGGCAGGACGATCGCGACCGCCAGCACCAGCAGCGGATGGAACGGCGGCTTGATCGGCTTCTGTCCTGGCATTGGCGCTTTGGTCATGCGGGCTTCCTGCTGGCCGCCAAGTTCTCATAAAGTGCGATGGTCCTGTCCATCAGATCCCTCAGGGTCTCCCGATCCACAGACGCGTGCTCGAACTCGGCCTGGCGCAGCACCAGATACTCCGCGCGTCGGGCCTGATCCAGCATGTGGACCACGCGCGTGCCCTTGGCCGTGACCAGCAATTCCTTGGTCGCGGGGCGGGCGAACACGGACATATGCCGATCGACAACCGACAGATCGGGCGCGCGCTGCGGGTCGTCGGTTCGTACCAGCGCATCGGAGGGCCACCCAGGCAACGGCGCCAACGCGTGTGGCAGGTCATTGGCCGGCGAATAGAACTCGGCGTTCTGCGAGCGCACCAGGATGTCGAGCGTCGCTGTGCCGGGCAGGGAAGCCAGCAGCGACACCCGTAGCCACAGCACGGGAAGCTTCCTGAAGGTCAGCGTGTCGACGATCGCATCGATATGAAAGCTTCGTCCACGATACTCGCCGGTCAGCACGGGATAGTCGATGCCGTGCTGCGTCACGCGATATGCGGAGAAGAGATCATAGGCAGGCGTGAAGAGCCCGGCTCGGCGGCTTCGGACCGCCAAGCGATTGCGGCGATACATGATCGCCAGCACAGCGATTCCGGCGGCGGCTAGCGCGAGGATTATGAACCAGACGGTGCTACCCGACATTCGACCCGTTGTTGATTGCTCGTCTGCTTATTTGGCCTAACCCCAATGAGCACGGCCGGCAGGGAACCCTGCCGGCCGTGCTGGCTCGCTCAAGGAAGGATCAATAACCCTTCGGTCGCGGCCACGCCATCGTGAACTGGTCGCCGCGCCGCACATATTTGTAGCGGAAGACGACAAACCAGATCGAGGCCACGACGTAAAACACCATCATGGCCAGGAGCTGCGTTCCGAAACCCAGATAGACCGCAACGTACGTCGCGATGCAGAGCACCAGCAACGTGATCGCCGGCAAGGGGTGGAACGGATGGACGTAACCGCGCTTGATCGACCCCAGCGGCCATTTCGCCCGGAAGCGGAACATGTTGATCGGCATGAACGTGTAGCCGAGCAGGCCGGAGAGGATCGAAAAGGTGACGACCGGCGCCAGCAATCCCAGGAACCCGAACGCCGCCGCGATCGGGATCAGGAAGATGATGGCGCGGAACGGTGTCCGATAGACCGGATGAACTGCGGCGAAATATTCCGGCAGGTAGCGGTCCCGGCCCATGGAGAACCAGGCCCGTGCCGCATCATTGATGCAGCCGTTTGCCGAGGCAAGAGCCGAGAAGACGGTGCCGACCCACAGGAGCACGATGAGGAACGTGCTGCCGGACATCAGCGAGGCGTCATAAAGCGGAGCCAGGGCCGTGCCGAGATACTCCCAGGGCAGCGTGCCGGAGCATACATACCAAGTGAGCGCGGCGGCGATCAGGAGCGTGATCATGCCCGTCATAGTACCAAGCGGCAAAGAGCGGCCGCAGGAGCGGACCTCTTCCGCAGCCTGGCACGTGCCTTCAATGCCGAGGTAGTACCAGATCGCGAACTGGAAAGCCGCCAGGACGCCCATCCACCCGTAGGGCAATTCGCCCATGCCGAGGCCGCCATGCTGCAATGTCTCGCTGGTGCCGATCCCGAACTGATAAGCGATGACGAGCACGATGATCGAGATGAAGGCGACGGCGGTGATCAGGAAGTTCACCGTCAGGGTCATGAACACCCCGCGGTAATTGAGGAAGGCAAGGACGGAGACGGCCAGCAGCACGAACGGCCTTGTGTCGACCGTGCCCTGTTCCGCGCCCAGATTTTCGGCCGCAATCCGCACCAAGTCGCCGAACACGAAGATGTCGGCCGCTTCCAGCATGGTATAGGCCAGGACAAGATAGAGGCCGACATTGAAGGCCATCAGTGGCCCCGTCGTGTGCTTCGCCTGCGTGTACTGTCCGCCGGCAGCGGCCACGGTCGATGTAACCTCCGAATCCAGCATCGCGACGCAGGTGTAGAGCAGGCCGATGATCCAGCACGCGATCAGCGAGCCCAAAGCGCCGCCCTTCTCCACGGAGAAGTTCCAGCCCATGAACTCGCCGACCAGGACGATACCAACGCCCAGAGCCCAGACATGGACCGGACCCAGGACCTTGACGAGATTGATCTTGGTCGGCTGTGCGCCGCCAACAGTTGTGTCGACCATTGCGCTCACCGTACCCGATCGTGATGCTGGAGCAGTTCGTCCACGCCTTCTTGAGAGCTGGCGAGGACATCTTCATTGAATTTGCGTCCGGTCCGGATAGCGTCTAACACCATCCAGCCGAGCAACGCGATGGACACGAGCCAGGCCGCGGCCTGCAGCCAATCCCACGGGCCGCGGAACTGCAGAAAATCGAGCATGCTTATCTCCTTCGACCCAAATCAGGAGCGGTTGCCGAACTTCTCGGCGATGACTTCGCGGTATTCCTTGTCCGATTGCCTCACCAGGAACAGGAAATATCCACCGATGGCGGCGAGCGTCAGGATCAGCCACAGCCAGTCGAACGAGTAGTCGTAGCGCTTGGTGATCGCTTCCGCTGCAGCCTGGAGGTCGTAGCCGAGCTTGCTCCACTGGGCCTGCATGACTTCGTTCTGCTGCAGGGCTTCCCAGGTCAGATTCTCGAAGGTGACTGTTCCATCGGCGGCGATTGTCTTGATCAGCCCGCTGTCGTTCTTGAGCACAACGCCGCCATCGGCCGTTTGCTCGACCGCATAATTCCCCGGCAGCCAGTCGCCCTTCTCGGCGCCGGCCAACTCCATCTCCAGCGGAATGAAAAGAGCCAGGAATACCAGAATAAGAATTACAGCCGCATCGATCAGCTGTCCCAAGCGGGACTGCTTCGGCGGCTGGTACACTTGTGCCATGCCATCCTCCCTGATGAACGCCTCGAACCGACCCAACGGTCAGTGCCGCGCGTCCAGATGCTTGATGTCGAGTTCGTAGATCGCGTTCTTGTCGTGCGAATAGTGGCTGATCATCGCCCCGATCGAGGCGGTATTGAAAATACCCACCAGCACCGCGGCGATGGCCGCGACGATCTTCGCCGTGCCGTCGACGATGAAACCGGAAACGGCAAAATAGACGAAGGCAAGAACGACCCAGAGCACGATGACGAATCCCCATGCCCACAACCGGTCACGGCCGAACATCCGGTCAACACGGGATTGCATTGATTGGCCGGCAAGAACTTCTTCCGCCATACTTTTGACTCCCCTGATCCAACCGACCCGGCGCCTTTGCGGCGTCTTGATCGAGCCGTTCTCTGCGACAATTCGTATGTTTGCACGAGATTGGAGAATCCACTAGCAGGAAATTTTTTTGAATGACCAGAAATCGGCATTTCACGGCCGCTTTTCCGTCGAACGGTCGCGCGTCGACTATTTCAAAAGGCTAAGGTGCGTCGATCGGACACAGTGGCGGAACCGCGGCAAAAAGAAAGCGCCGGCATTTTTTGCCGGCGCTTGAAGCGATGTTCGCTGGCGCGTCTGCTACATGGTCCGCAGCACGTGCTCTCCTTTGAGAGCCCGGTCCATCTTGTCTGGACTCCTCAGGATCTCGAGATCGTCGCTGTAGTTTGACGCTTCCATCCGCCACTGCAGCACGTGCCAGCCGATCCAGAACACCAGACCGACGATGAACAGGAACATCTCCGAGCCCACGAAAGGATAGAGCGGTCCGATATCGGTCATCGTACCGTGCCAGTTTTCGAAATTGCCGGTAGACATGATTTCCTCCAACCGTAGTGTTTAGCGGATAACGCCTGCGCGCCGGGCTTCGTCCAGCTCGGCCCGGTTGACGTCGTCCTCGTTCTCGTAGCGCGCCGCATATTCCGAAAGATCGAGCCCAACGAGTTCGATCTCGCGCGGGATGCGCAGCACATTCATCGCTTTCATGATTCCGGCCAGGATGTAAGCGGGCAGGAAACCCAGGACGAAGAACATGATGATCGCGCCGATGAAGTTGCCCCAGGGCGTGATCAGCACGTCGTACTTCTGAGACGCCGGATAGCCCCAAAGCATGAAGCCCGCCACGACCACGCCGAGGAAGCCTCCATAGCCGTGCACCGCAACGGCACCGACCGCATCGTCGATCTTGAACCGCCGCTCCACCCAGTAGTGCATCTTGTAGGAGATCGCCGCCACGACGGCGGCAATGAGCATGGCCTGGATCGGGTGATAGAGATCATTGCCAGCCGATGCGCCAATGATCCCGCACAGGCCCGAGGAATAGGTCCAGAAGGCATCGCCGCGGGAGACGATGTAGCCGGCCAGCAAACCGCCGGATAGCGACATCAGGAAGTTGAACGTGATCGCCGACAAGGTAGTCGGCGTCAGGTAGATGTTGGTGGCCGAATAGAAGACCCCTTCACCTTCCTGAACGTCGATGATCGGAATGTTGCACGCGACGTAGAAGCCCCAGAAACCCGTATAGATCAGGAACAATCCGATCGTGATCAGCCAGGGGTTTTGCGGCACGATATTGCGTGGCGTCCCGTCGGCCCGGAACTTGCCGATTCGTGGACCAAGGTGGATCAGGACTGCCAACGCTGCGCCACCCGCGATCGCGTGGATCACGCCCGAGGCATAGGCGTCGTGGTATCCCAGCAGCTGGACCATCCATCCATCCGGGTGCCAGCCCCAGGCCGCATCAATGATCCAAGTGAAGGAGCCGACCGCGACGGCGATCAGCCAGAAGGAGCCTGACCGGATGCGCTCGATGACGGCGCCGGAGACGATCGATGCCGCGGTCCAGGAGAACAGCAGGAACGCAGCCCAGAACACGCCGTTGATGCGGGCCCAGAATGCCGTATCTTCAGCGGTGATGTCGGTTCCTGCTGGCGCGCCGCCCATGTGGGCGCCCATCAGTTCATTCCAAGGCTCCGCCCAGGGCGACGAAATCAGGCCGCCAAGGATCCCGGGCCCGTTCGGGAACGCGAAATAGATCCACCAGCCGAAGAAGAAGAACGTGATGGTGACCAGCGGGATCAGCATCGTGTTCTTCATCAGCGTGTGCATGTGGTTCTTCCGCCGCGAGGCGCCGACTTCGTACATGCAGAAGCCGATATGGATCAGGAACATAAGAACGACGGTGATCCAGTAGTAGAACTCGGTGAAGATGATCGTCAGTGCGCCGATATCGGTATCCATGGCTCCCCCTCTACCGATCTTGGCCTTTCCAGATGAGAAGGCCCCATGGCCGGACCCAAGGCTCGCCGGCCGAGAGAGTTACCGAGATGCCGCCGAGAGGCGGGCGTTCCCCACATATGTCTTGTGTGTTCTTTGGTCGCAGTATGCCAGACTTAGTGCGCCTTAACTAGCTGTAAAAAAAGTTTCTTGACTTAGGCGACGCCGAGTCGGCACAGCCGAGAATAAAGAAGGAGTGGCGCCGCTACGCCGCTCTTTATGTCGATTTCGAGTTAGTGCCGCATCAGCAGTCCAGGCTGTTCTGTCGCTCCCACTCGGTCAGGTGACGCGTGTAGGAATTCCATTCTGTCATCTTCATCGAGCAGTACGACTCGACAAAGCTGCCGCCGAAATAGGCGCGCAGCGATTCGCTTTTCTCCGTGACGCGGATCGCATCGAGCAGGTTGAGCGGCAGTTTGCGGCCGTTCTTCACCTTGTGGCCCTCGGTATACATGTTGATGTCGAGGCGCTCGCCAGGGTCGCGGTCGTTGTCGATGCCGTCGAGTCCCGCTGCCAAAATGCCGGCCTGCAGCAGATACGGGTTGGTCGCTCCGTCCGCGAGGCGCAGCTCGAACCGCCCGGCATCTGGAATGCGCACCATGTGGGAGCGGTTGTTTCCCGAATAGGTGATTGTATTGGGCGCCCAGGTCGCGCCCGAGACAGTGCGTGGGGCGTTGATGCGCTTGTAGGAATTGACCGTCGGATTGAAGATGGAGCACAGCGCCTCGGCGTTGTGCATGATGCCGCCCAGAAACTGGTAGGCCAGCTTCGAGAGGCCCAGCTCGCCCTTGGCATCGGCGAACAGATTGGTCTTGCCGCTTTTGTCCCAGACCGAGACATGGGCATGGCAGCCACTGCCGGTCAGGTTAATGAACGGCTTGGGCATGAAGGTCGCACGCAGCCCATGCTTTTCGGCAATCGTCTTGGCCATGTACTTGAAGAAGACGTGGCGGTCCGCGGTCAACAGGCAATCGTCGTAGTGCCAGTTCATCTCGAACTGGCCGTTCGCGTCCTCGTGGTCGTTCTGATAAGGCTTCCAGCCCAGCGCCAGCATCGAGTCGCAGATCTCGGTGATGATGTCGTAGCGGCGCATCAGCGCCTGCTGGTCGTAGCAGGGCTTCTCTTGCGTGTCGGCGCCATCGGCCAAGCTCCTGCCGTCGGGCGTCGTCAGGAAGAACTCGCATTCCACGCCGCTCTTCATGCGCTGGCCCTTCTTGTCGGCCAGGGCGATCATCCGTTTCAGCTGCGCGCGCGGGCTGTCGGCGACTTCCTTGCCGTCCATCCACAGGTCGCTGGCCAGCCAGCCCACTTCCGGCTTCCAGGGCAGCTGGATGAGGCTGGCCGGGTCCGGTTTGGCAAACAGGTCCGGATGCGCCGGCGTCATGTCCAGCCAGGTCGCGAAGCCGGCAAAGCCGGCCCCATCGCGCTGCATATCCGCAATGGCGGCGGCCGGCGCCAGCTTGGCACGCAGCACGCCGAACAGGTCAGTGTAGCTGATCAGAAAATATTTGATCTGTCGCTCTTTGGCGATCTCGGCAAGATCGGCGGTCACGGAAAACCTCCCCTCAACGCGTTATCGATCAGGGCTGTCGCGAGATTACATCCCGTTCTTGCCCGGTATCCAGTTGGTTCCGGCGAGCGGCACGCCCGCCATGGCAGCCGCCTCGACGGTCAACGCGACCAGGTCGTCCGGCTCCAGATTGTGGACATGGCTCTTGCCGCAGGCGCGCGCGATGATCTGGGTCTCCATGGTCAGGACCGCCAGATAATTGGCGAGGCGTTTGCCCGCCTTCACGGGATCGAGCCGCTTGGAAAGCTCCGGATCCTGGGTGGTGATGCCGGCGGGGTCGCGGCCCTCGTGCCAATCGTCATAGCAGCCGGCAGTGGTGCCGAGCTTCTTGTATTCCTCTTCCCAATGTGGGTCGTTGTCGCCGAGGGCGATCAGCGCGGCCGTGCCGATTGCGACCGCATCGGCACCCAGCGCCAGTGCCTTCGCCACGTCCGCCCCGTTGCGGATGCCGCCGGAGACGATCAGTTGCACCTTGCGGTGCATGTCGAGGTCCTGCAGCGCCTGCACCGCCGGGCGAATCGCGGCGAGGATCGGCAGGCCGACATGCTCGATGAACACGTCCTGCGTTGCCGCCGTCCCACCCTGCATGCCGTCCAGCACGACCACATCGGCACCCGACTTCACGGCCAGGGCGGTGTCAAAATAGGGCCGCGTCGCGCCGACCTTTACATAGATCGGCTTTTCCCAATCGGTGATCTCGCGCAGCTCCTGGATCTTGATCGTGAGGTCGTCGGGTCCGGTCCAATCCGGATGGCGGCAAGCGGAGCGCTGGTCGATGCCGACCGGCAGCGTGCGCATCTTGGCCACGCGCTCGGTGATCTTCTGGCCCAGCAGCATGCCACCACCGCCGGGCTTCGCGCCCTGGCCCACGACCACTTCGATCGCGTCGGCCTTGCGCAGATCGTCCGGATTCATGCCGTAGCGCGAGGGCAGCAGCTGATAGACCAGGATCTTGGAGGAGATGCGTTCTTCCGGCGTCATGCCGCCGTCGCCGGTGGTTGTGCTGGTGCCCATCTGCGTGGCGCCGCGACCGAGCGCTTCCTTGGCGTTGCCGGACAGCGCGCCGAAGCTCATGCCGGCGATGGTGACGGGGATCTTGAGGTGGATGGGCTTCTTGGCAAAGCGGGTGCCCAGCACGATGTCGGTGCCGCACTTCTCCCGATAGCCTTCCAGCGGATAGCGCGAGATCGATGCGCCGAGGAACAGCAGATCGTCGAAATGCGGCACCTTGCGCTTGGCGCCGGCGCCGCGGATGTCATAAATGCCGGTCTGGGCGGCGCGATGGATCTCGGCAACCGAGTGCGGGTCGAACGTCGCCGACCAGCGCGGCGGCGTGTAGAAGGGCGTGGAGCTCATGAGGGTTGTTCCTCAGTACGCGTCGACATTGTCGACGTGGAAGTTGTAGAGCTTGCGAGCGGAGCCGAAGCGCTTGAACTTGCTGGGATCGCCGTTGATTCCGGCGCGTTTCAGCAGGCGTTCCAACTTCGCGAGGTGGTGCGGCGTCATCTTCTTCTCGACGCAATCGGCGCCCAGGCTTTCGACCTTGCCCTGCACATAGATGCGCGCCTCGTAGAGCGAGTCGCCCAGATTTGCGCCGGCATCGCCGCACACCACGAGCGAGCCTGCCTGCGCCATGAAGGCGCTCATCGCCCCGACGCTGCCGCCGACCACGATGTCGACGCCCTTCATGGAAATGCCGCAGCGCGTGCCCGCATCGCCCTCGATGACGATGAGGCCGCCTTGGCCGGTGGCGCCGGCGGCGGCGCTGGCGTTGCCCTTCACCCGCACTTCTCCGGACATGATGTTCTCGGCCAGGCCCACGCCGCACTGGCCGTTGACGACGATGGTGGCTTCCTGGTTCATGCCGCCGCAGTAGTAGCCGATATGACCGTCGATCTGGACCTCGATGGGCTTCGTCAGGCCGACGGCGCAGGCGTGCTCGCCGTGGACGTTGATCAGCTTCCAGAGCCGTTCGTTGGTATCGTTGGGCAACTTCTGGAGGCGGCTATTGACCTCGCGCAGCGGGGTCCTGGACAAGTCGATGACGTTCATCTCAGTGCAGGCTCCAGGTGTACACGGTCGCCGGCGCCGGTTCCCAGATCTTCGCTTTCTCGATGTTGGGAAGGTAGGCGAGGGAGCGGAACTCCGATGCCATGGCCACCCAGTCGTCATTCTCTGCCAGCACGGCCGGCTTGCAGGCGATGCCGTCGCGCACCACCGCGAAGCCGTCCTTCGTGCCCATGGTGAAGGTGAAAAATCCGTCAAGGTCCGTCAGGCCCGCCTCCAGTGCTTCGTTGAGGCTGGCGCCTTCAGACAGGCGGTACGCGAAATAGCGCGCGGCCACCTCCGAATCGTTGTCAGTGTCGAACGTTTGCCCCTGCTTGCGCAGCCATTTGCGCAGGTTGTTGTGATTGCTGAGCGAGCCGTTGTGCACGAGGCACATGTCCGGCGCCGGCGTGAAGGGGTGCGAATGTTCCGTGGTGACGGCGCTCTCGGTCGCCATGCGCGTATGGCCAATGGCGTGCGTGCCGGACATCTTCTGGAGGCCGTATTTCTTGGCGACCTCGCCCGGCAGGCCCATGTCTTTATAGACCTCCATCAGCTTGCCGTAGCCCATGATCCGCACATCGGGGCGGTTGGCATGCAGCCACTCGATGACTTTGCTTTCGCTGGCCTCCGCGGTCAGCAGCGCGTGATTGCCCTTCTGGCTGACGTCCGTTTCGACACTCAGCCCCGCGCCGAGGTCGCCTGCGAGCTTGCGCCAGGGATAGGCGTCGTCGGCATTGAACAGGGTCAGCTTGCTCCGCCCTTGGGCAACAGGGCTGTGATAGACGGCGATGCCGGCACTGTCCGGACCGCGCTCACTCATGCCGATCAGCATGGTTTCAAGGTGCGCGCCGAGCTTCGATTGCAGGGCGGGATTCTTCACGAACAATCCGACGATACCGCACATGATTTTTGCCTTCCTCCAGGCGCCAGCAATGCCGGTGTGCACCGGCTGTAAGCAGGATAGTGCCAGCCGGGCTCCAGCGCAAGGTTCGTGAAACTTTTTTTACTGTGGGTAAAGATACGGTAAATCAGCTATTCCGCGTTGCGGGCGTAGCAGATGACCGACAGGTAGCGGGCTGGCAGCTTGCGGAGTTCCTCCGGCCCGTGCGGAACATCGGCGTCGAAATAGAGGCTGTCCCCCGGCTGGAGCAGGTAGGTCTTGTCACCGTGGCGGTAGCCGACTTCGCCTTCCAGCATGAACAGAAACTCGACTCCCTCATGCTGAAAGATGGGGAAGACGTCGGAATCCTTGCTGAGCGTGATGAGGTAGGGCTCGACTGCCAGCAGCCGGCTGAAGGAATGGCCGAGCAATTGATACTGATGGCCGGCACGGGTCCCGCGCCGCTCGATCGGCAAGCCCTGGCCGGCCTTCACATGGGTGGCGCTGCGTTCCTCCTCGAAGCGCCGGAAGAAAGCCGTGACTGGCACCTGCAAGGCGCGCGACAGTTCAGTCAAGGTGGCGAGCGAGGGCGAGGTCTGGCCGTTCTCGATCTTGGACAGCATGCCGGCGGACATGTTGGCGTTCTGCGCCAGCTGCGTGACGGTCATGCCGAGCTGGTGCCGGAAAGCCCGTACTTCGCGCCCGATCGCCGATTCCAGGCGCGTTGCGCGCGAGGCGACGTGATGTGGGTCCTGAAACTGGACCCCTCCGCCATTACTACTCTTGGAAGCACTCTGTTTCCTGGTGGAACTTGAGGCCGCACCGGGCCGCTTGCCGGCCGCCTTGCCGCTGGACTTCGCTTCCGCGCGCCGCGTTTCCTTCATTCTCGCCTCGTCCCAGGTCGAACAAGCTCCGCCACCATAACCCGGCGGCCCGTTGGCGTCATTGAGACTTTCGGAGTGTCCCGCGGGCGGCCTAGAGATCGAGTTGGACAACCGATCCGGGCTCGAGCACGTCGACGAAGGCGAAGAACACGATGATCTTGTTGACGCTGATTCCGTCATCCGACAGCGGGAGGAAGATCGTCTCCTCGGTCGTGTAGCGGCCGTTGGTCGCGGTGAACGGCACCGGGTCGAGGACGGGCGCCTTGGTCGCGACGACGCGGTCGTAGCAGCTCAGCGCATCCTCCACCGATGGTCCGAAGAAGCCCTCGATCACCGACTTTCCGGTCGGATCATGACCGCGGACCTGCACATCGGCGGTGCCGACCAGGCGATAGACGTAGCGCCGATCATCAGGCACGACGTCGACAATGGAAATGCATGGCAACAGGCGCGGCGGAATCTCGGACGGATCCAGATCCGCGCGGCTGGGCATCAGGCGGTCGCCGCACTTCTTCCGCCAATATTCATAGAGCGCCACTGTCTCGGGGCGGCAGGTCGGCGGAAATTCCAATCGCCGCTGGTCAGAAGCCATGCATTTCAATTCCCGACTTAGTCGGAATGTCTATAAGCGATTCTATTTGTGCTGCTAAGTGACTGTAAGTAGTAAAGTAATCATGGCATGCAAAACCGAGATTACTTTAGGCCAGCACTCCTTTCACCAGGCCTACACGGGTCAAGGCTGGTGCGCAATGCCGTGGCGCTGCCCATCCTGGAGGGCCTGCTCCACCTCCTTGCGCCGGATCTGCGGCAGGTGGGCCAGGATCTTGGCCAGATGCCCAATGCCGGCCTCGGTTTGCGAAGGCATATCGAAGCCTAGCAGGCCTTCGAACTCCGCCTCCAGCCGCATCGCATCCTCGCGCGATGGCGCGATGGAGAGATATTCCAGGTGACCCGAGCCAGATGCATCCTCGCCCGTCACGATGATACCGCGTCCCTGGCTCCGATCGAAAGCGAGCTTGCGCTCGTTGAGGACGCCGAAGGCCTGGTCGATGGAAATGTCGACCGTGCGGCTGTGGGAGACGACCACCAGCGTGTCGCCATAACGCGGCCCGGCGACGGCCTCAAGGATATGATGGATGTGGGAGCAGCCGCCGATGCGGCCGTTGAACTCGTTGACAATGACATTGCCATCGGCGGTGACGATACCGTCGATATTCACCAGCCCCTCATAGCCAAGATCGCAGCACAGCCGCGCCAGCTCCGTCGCACCAGAAACGAACGACGCCAGCTGATAGGGTGGAACGGCGGACGGCATGATGAGGCCACTCAGGATCGGCGCCTGCCGGACTTCGCCGCAATTAAGGAAGGTGACGGCGTTGTCCGCCGCATCCACTTTGAACTCCGCCGTGACGCAGGCTGATACCGGATAATAGACTTCCACGATCAGCGGCGCGCGATCCGTGTAGGCAAGGCGCGCCCAGGCGATGCGCGACTGGTCGCGGATCTGCGATTCATCCTTTGCCACCAGCACTTCGGGCGCGCCCAGCGCGCCGGTGGCTTCCGCGCGGCTGACGATCAGATTGCCGAATCCGCCGCTGTGGCGGTCCTGCTTGATGATGACCGCACCGGTCTTGTCGATCAGCGCGCCGATGGATTCCTCGAGTTGCCATTGGGTCGCGCAGACCACGCCCTCCGCGATCGAAACGCCCCGACCGGCGGCAACGCTGCGGAACACGCGCTTGTCGTTCAGCAATTCCGCACCGCCCTGCTTCACAAACGGGCGCACGTCGCGTTCGCCGTCCAGGCCGAGACGTTCGGCGAATTGCTGCGTCGAGCGCTCATAGCAATAGGGATAGACGCTCCAGTTGCCGGGGTCGCCGATCATCCGAACCATCCGTTCCGCAAGCCCTGTATGCAGCAGCTCGTGCGCGCGGATCGGGCGGGGATGTCCATTGCCCCAGTCCGGCGTCAGATAGGTGACGGAACCGGGCTCATAGCCCATGGTGCGTGCGATATAGACTTTCATCTGCGGCGACAGATCGCGCGGCAGCACGACGATGTCGCCGGCTTCGGCAAACCATGCCATGCGTCTGGCGGTGATGGCGCTCGCACGGCAGAAATCCGGCGTGAGCGCGCGCTCGTCCGCCATCATGCTTTCATTATCGATGTTCGAAACCAGAATCCGAGGCATCGTTCCCACCAAAATTCATACTGTCCTGCACGACGTACTTGCTTGGCCGGCAGATCGACGGTTGTCGCCTTGCGGAGTCCCCGTCAGCGATGATAGCGCGCCGATTGGGGGAGTAGGCCACTAAAATTTTAGCCTAACCGCGCCCGCGACTTAAGACGTAGATCGATGGGTATAGAGTCTGTGTGGTTATGTCGCCTTGCGGTCCTCGCGCGGCGATAAACCATAGTGACGCCTGTAAACCTTGGCGAAATGTGACAGCGAGACGAAGCCGCAGGCAATCGCAACCTCCGCGACGGACATGTCGGTCTGCCGGAGCATGCGGCGTGCGCGCTCCAACCTGAGCTGCACATAGTATTGCGCGGGCGTGGCCCCGAGATAACGCTTGCACAGCCGCTCGAGCTGGCGCTGCGATACGCCGGTACGCTGGGTCAGTTCGGTCAGCGGCACCGGCTCCTCGATCGCGGCCTCCATGAGCGAGACCGCCTTCTGCACAACGGAGTTGGTGACACCCATGCCCAGCAGCATGCGGCGCTGGTCGTCGGCCGCGGCGCGGATGCCGCCATGGAGGAACTGCCCCGAGATCTGTCGCGCCAGATCCTGCCCCTGATGCGCGCCGATCAGCTGCAGCATCATGTCGAGCGCCGCAGTGGCGCCCGCGCAGGTCAGGATGCTGCCATCCACCACGAACAGGTCGTTGCAGAGCGCGATGTCAGGGAACGCTTCGGCAAAACTGTCGGCATAGTCCCAATGAACCGTGCAGCGTCGCTCATCCAACAGGCCGGCGCGCGCCAGCACGAAGCTGCCGGTGCTGACGGCAGCCAGCGCGACGTTGCGGCGGGACAGGCGGCGCAGGACCTCTTCAACGGTGCGGAAGCGGCGCTGCTCCGCATGGCTGGCGGCGCACACGACGACGAGATCGAAATGGCTTTGCTCGAGAGTCGAGACCGGGGCAGCGGCGACGGTGATGCCGCTGTTGGATTCCACCATCCCGCCTTCTGGGGCGAACAATTCCCATTCATAGAACGTGGCGCCGCTGAGGCGGTTGGCGCCGCGGACCGGCTCGATCACCGAAGCGAAGGACATCAGGGCAAAACCGGGCACCAGGATGACGGCGACGCGGAACGGCGACTTGGCATTGGTGCGCGGTTTCAGGAAATCGGGCAGCAAGCCTCCCTGCAAACCGCCGCGATCCGCGACCTGCGGCGCGTTGCCTGGTCTCTGAGACCTGGCTCGCGCCGTGACGGTCATGCCTGCAGGCTCCGCAAGGCAGCCAATCCAACGATGCCGCCGTCATACTCGGCGATCGCATCCTCGACGCAGGTCCACAGATATTCGGCTGAGGCGATATCCGCCAACAGATGATAGGCGAGCGTGGAGCCAAGATCGGCGCGGATGATGCTGCTGCTCATCTTGGCGACCGAGGTCTGCGCAATGGTGCCAACGGGGCAGTGTTGCGGACGCAGGTCGACGCCGCAGATCTTGGCAAACATCTCGGCCGACTTCTCGCCCGTCACCATGAACCAGGCATGGCTATCCTGGCGCGGCGTCGGATAGCCTTGCTGCGGCCGCGGCGCGGATGGCGCCCATTGCCAGGCCGCGTTCAGCTGGTTGATCAGCCGCCCGGTACCCTGCAGCGCATCCAGCAGGAAGATCTCGGTCGGGGCGAGGCGCGCCGCCAGCTCGCCATCGGCCTGGACATAAGCCTTGTTGCTGTCCGCGCCGATGGTAAGTCCCTGCCTCGTCAGCCATTCGACCGTGCCGCGGCCCTTGAAGCCGCCATGGGACAGGACGGAAAGATCGGCCAGCCCCATGCGTCGTGCAACGGCCATTTCGTTCTCCGCGCGCGCGGGATAGCGCATGGCAACGGCGCCGCCATTCACCTCGGCGAACTCCGCGCCGGCGGCCGCAAGCTTGCGATAGATGAAGCTGCGGCGCTTCAACGTGGCGGGATCGAGGTTGGTCAGACTCGCCATCGCTCACATCTCCTGCCGTTTGTTGTCCGGGTCATAGAATGGGTACTTGGTCACCACGCCTTTGATGCGCCTGCCGCCGTCGACCTTGATGTCGAACTGCTTGCCGGGCTCGCCATCGCTGGGATGCACATAGGCTAGGCCCACCACCTTGTTGAGCGACGGCGATCGCACCGCGGACGTGACTCGGCCGACGATTTCTTCGCCCTTCAGCACCAGGTGGCATTCCTCGGGGCATGGATCGCTGTCGTTGGCCAGGGTAAAGCCGACCAGCTTGCGGGTCAGCGGCTTCTTGGCCTGGATCTCCGCCGACCGGCCGCCGACGAAGAATGGCTTGGTTTTCGCCACCGCCCAGGCCATGTCGGCTTCCCACACGTTGGTCAGGCCGTCGGTGTCCTGGCTGACGATGATGTGGCCTTTCTCCAGGCGCAACACGCGCTGCGCCTCCACGCCAAACGGCCGGATGCCTTCAAGCCCGCCGGCCGCCATCAGCGCATCCCACAAGGCTTCGCCCTGGCTCGCCGGCACGTGCACTTCGTAGCCCAGCTCTCCGACGAAGCCGACGCGCATGATGCGCGCAGGAATGCCGGCCACTTCGGCCATCGCCGCGCCCATATAGGGGAAGGCCTGGGCTGAGAGGTCGACGCCCTCGCACACGCGCTTCAGCACCTCGCGGGATTTCGGACCGGCGATGTTGACGCCGGCATAAGCGGCGGTGACGTTCGCCACGTCGACGTCGAGGCGCCATTGCGCGTTCCACCACAGCATCTGGCGATAGACCGCGTCGACGCCGCTGGTCGTGGCGGTGACGTAGAAGTGCTCGTCGTGGAACCGCACCGCCACGCCGTCATCGGTGATGACGCCGGCATTGTCGGTCATCAGCACATAGCGGCAGCGTCCGACCTGCTGCTTGGCATAGGCGAAGGTGTACATCCGGTTCAGGAACTCGGCGGCATCCGGCCCGCGCACGTCGAGACCGCCCAGCGTCGAAACGTCGATCAATCCGACGCAGGTGCGCACGGCGTTCGCTTCTTCGCGGATCGCCTTGTCGCGCTCGGATTTCTGGCCGTAATAGGCAGGGCGCCACCACAGGCCCGCCGGCATCATCTGTGCCCCCAACTCCAGGTGGCGATGATGCATGGCGGTGCGCCGTTCCGGCTCGAACACGCGGCCGGCCATGTGGCCGAACTTCTCCGGCGTATAAGGTGGGCGCTGCGTCGTGACGCTCATGCGGTTCAGGTTTTCGCCGGTTTCGCGCGCCACGATGCGCACCGCCGCGACGGCGGAGTGCTTGCCTTGGCTCGGGCCCATGCCGAGGGTCGAGTAGCGTTTCAGCAGTTCGACATTGTCGTAGCCGTCGGCGATGCCGTTGATCAGGTCCTTGTATTTGAGGTCCTCGTCGAAATCGACGAAATCCATGCCCTTCTCGTGCGGGAAGATCGGCCAGGGGTGGGTGAGGCCGTCGCAACCCAGCTCCACAGGGGCCGGCGGCTCCGCGCCGGCAGAATGACCGGCATCGCGCGCCGCGAGCCAACCGGCACGCCTGCCGTCCGCCAATGTGGCGTCGAGCACATAGGCCTGGTTGACCGACCCGGCGGCGAACACATGGGCTGGCAAGGTCTCCAGGCGATACATGTGGCTGCCGGTGTCGTAGGCAAACTTGGCGCCGGCGTGATGCAGCAGATGCGCTGCCGGCGAGTAGCCGACCGCCATCAGGATCAGATCGCAGTCCAGAACGCGTCCGCCATCGCCGAGCTTGCCATCGCCCGCGACCGGCGCGGCAATGGCGCCGGTGATGCGAGACTTGCCGTGTCCGGCGATCGCTTCCTTGATGGCGTGACCCGCGATCACGTCGATGCCGGCGCGGCGCACGGCCTGCGTCATCTCGTTCGTCGGCACGGTGGCGCGCAGATCGACCATCGCTCCAATGGAGATGCCGGCATCGAGTATTTCCAGCGCCGCGCCATAACCATCGTCGTTGGCGGTCAGGATGACGGCGCGATCGCCTGGCTTCACGCCATAGAGGCGCACCAGACGCTGCGCCGCCGAGGCGAACATCACCCCTGGCAGATCATTGTTGCGGAAGACCGACGGCTGCTCGATCGAGCCGGTCGCCACCACGACAGATCTGGCGCGCAGCTTATAGAGCCGATTGCCCGTGATCACCGGCAGCCAATTGTCGGCGAACAGACCGGTGCAGACGGCATCGCTCAGCACGCGGATGTTGCGCTTAGCGGCGATTGCGGTTTCCAGCTCCCCCCGAGTCAAGGAGCCGTGCGTGCCATCGACGTTGAACCGCGCGTACCAGAGCGATCCGCCAAGCTCAGCGCCTTCATCCACCAGGATGACCTCCGCGCCGCTCTCCGCGGCCGACAGAGCAGCGGCCATGCCGGCCGGTCCGCCGCCGATCACCGCCACATCGGCGAACAGATATTGCTTGTCGTAGTAGGAATGATGGAAGTCAGCCTTGAGGTCGGCTTTGCCGAGGCCTGCCATGGCGCGGATGATCGGCTCCCATTTCTTCCACGACGTCTTCTGCTCATGGAAGCTCTTGTAATAGAAGCCGACGGGGAGGAAGCGCTCGACCAGTTCCGTGAAGCGGCCCTTATCATCTTCGAACGAGCCGACATAGTTCTGCGCTTCCACCTTCAGGCCCGGCTCGATGCGGCGCTTGTCCGCGAGGCAGTTCGGCTCTTCGCCCACCTGGACGAGGGTGTTCGAATCCTGGCCCGCCATAGTGAGTACGCTGCGCGGCCGGTGATATTTGAAGGAGCGGGAGATCATGGTCTGGCCGTTGGCCAGCAGGGCGCTCGCGATGGTGTCGCCCGCGAAGCCCTCGATGGGCTTGCCTTCGAAGGTGAAGCTGATCGGCTTGCTGCGGTCGATCCAGGCACCGAACGGAGCGGGAAGGCGGTTCATGCCAGCCATCACTTCTTCTCCGCTTGTGGACTTTTGGCGGAAGGGGCGAAGTTCACGCGCTCCTTGAACAGCTCGCTCGCCGGATAGGTCTTCAGGATCTCGTCCGTCACCGTGTTGCGCTCCGCGATGAACCAGAAGGAGGTCGGCACGTGGCACCACCATTCCCGCACCACGCCGGCCTCGTTGTTCTCCAGGAACAGCCAGTCGCCCCAGGCGCGATCGTCGAGCGACGCGGGATCGGGCATCGGTTTCACTTCGCCGCCCCAGGCGAATTCGCTGATGTTGCGCGGGCCGTTGAGGGGGCAGTTCATGATCTTCATCGCATCCTCCTCAATGCCCGACCGAGGCCGCGCCCTTTTCGCCGACCTGCGCGTACTCGACGAAGCGGTCGAGATAGAACGGCTTGATGAGATCGTGCGGCTCATCGTTGGCGATCGTGTGCGCCATGGTCATGCCGCAGACCGGCGTCGCCTTGAATCCCCAGGTGCCCCAGCCACTGTCGATGTAGTAGTTCTTGACCGGCGTCAGCCCCATGACGGGCGAGAAATCCGGCGTCATGTCCGCCATGCCTGCCCATTGGCGCAGGATCTTCACCTCGCCCAGCATGGGCAGCAGCTCGAGCATGTGGCCCAGCAGCCCTTCCTTGAAATCGAGCGTGGAGCGCGTGGAATAGAGGCCGTAAGGGTCGGTCGATCCACCCATCACCAGCTCGCCGCGCGAGGACTGCGACACATAGACGTGCAGCGATCCTGACACGATGATCTGGTCCAGGAACGGCTTCAGCGGCACCGACACGCAGGCCTGCAACGGAATGGTGCGGATCGGCAAACGGAAGCCCGCCATCTTCGCGACCACGGAGGTCGAGCCAGCGACCGCCTGCATCACCTTGTTGGCGTAGACCTTTCCGCGGGGCGTCTCGACGCCTTTCACGGTGCCGTTCTCGATGATGATGCCGGTGACGGGGGTCTGCTGATGCACCTCCGCGCCCATGGCAGTGGCGCCGCGCGCGTAGCCCCAGGCCACGGCATCATGGCGCGCGATCGATCCCGGCGGGTGATAGAGCGCGCCCAGGATCGGATAGCGCACCTTGTCCGACATGTTGAGGTGCGGGCACAGGCGATGGATCTCGTCCGGGAAGATGAGCTCCGAATCGACACCGAGCTGCTTGTTCACCTCCGCGCGCCAGCGGCTGGTGCGCACCGCCGCGTCGGTGTGCGCCAGGGTGAAATGCCCGCGCTCCGAATAGAGGATGTTGAAGTCGAACGCCTGCGACAGGTCGCGGTAGAGGTTCAGCGACTGCTCGTAGAACTTGACGCCTTCGGGCGTCAGGTAGTTGGACCGGATGATCGCCGTGTTGCGCGCCGTGTTGCCGCCGGCGAGGTAACCCTTCTCCAGGACGCAGACATTTGTGATGCCGTGGTCGCGCGCCAAGTAGTAGGCGCAGGCGAGGGCATGCCCCCCGCCTCCGATGATCACGACGTCATAGGAGGACTTGAGGTCCTTCTGCTTTGGGATGAATCGCTGCGGCCGATATTTCCTGCGAAAGCCATAGGGCAGGAGCTTATAGGGAAACAACGCTGGAAGCATGTACGGTCATCCCGGGTGCCGTTGTGGCGCGGCCCCAAAGCTAGCCAAGGCGCGATTCGCTCATCGCTCGATTTCGACGCAGACTAGCCCATAATCGACAGAGACGTCACCGGCATGACGTTTTTGCGTCCGTTCCGTCAGGGAACGAAAGTTTAATGATCCTAAAGTATAGAAGGGGACTCGGCTCAGACGTTGAGGGGATGAGCAGATGGTCTTTGAGCACAGCGGGGCGACTTCGGCAGCGGCCCAGATCTCGAACCGCATGCCGGCGTACGAGACTGCGCAGTTCCTGCGCCACTGCGTAAACCTGCTCAACCACGCCGGCGCCGCCAGCGACACAGCCAACCAGTTGGTGGCGGAGGTGCAGAGCTGGGGCGCCTCCCTGGACAAATCGGTCAACGCCAGCCGCAGCGAACTCAAGGCAGCCGATCAGACCATCGGCGAGCTTGTGCAGCAGGTAAAGGGCCGTGTCGGCCAGACCGAAAGCAATGTAGGCCAGGGGCTCGAGCGCGTGGTCAGCATGCTGAGCGAGCGCGCAGGCGAACTGCAGAAGGTGCTGGCAGGCATCACCAAGATCGGCAACACCGTGCGTATGCTGGCGCTCAACGCGACCATCGAGGCGGCGCGCGCCGGAGAGGCCGGCCGCGGCTTTGCAGTGGTAAGCCAGGAGGTCCGCGCCCTGGCCCAGGATACGCTGAAGAGCGCCGATGAGGCGGCGAGCGCCGTGCAGCTGACCGAACTGCAAGGTGAGCTGGCGCGGCTTGCTGATCTCACGCGCGATGCGCTTGCCAACGTCGCGCGCGCGGTCGAGGAGACCAATGGCCGCCTCCACGAGACGTTCGCCCGGACCACTGCCGAAGTGAACATGATGGCAGAGAGCAACCGCGTGCTGCACGAGGTGTTGAGCGGCATCCGGACCGCGTCCGAGCGGGCCCGCGCGAAAGATGAATGGGTGCGAACGCTTCTGATGAAAGCGGTGGAGGCGTGGAGTACCGGCGATCCGGGCGCCGCTTTCGCACAGCTCCTAGAGGGGGAAGCGGTGAAGTCCGACCCGGCTTTCGACCGACTGGTCGAGGTCAAGCGGCGCGGCACTCTCCGGGTCGCGCTTGAGCCGGATTTCAAGGGTCTGTCTTTCCAGGATCCGAGCGGCCGGTTTACGGGGCTCGACGTCCAGTACGCCGAGGCTTTTGCCAAATGGCTCGGCGTGGCGGTGGAGTTCGTTCCGCAGCCTTGGGATCTGTGCTGCGAACTGCTCCATGCCGGCCGCAGACGCGGCGAAGCGGAGTGCGACGTGGTGTGGAGCGCTCTGCCGCCCAATGCGCGCTGGCGCGGCGTCGCTTATTCGGAGCCCTACACCTATCTGCGCTACGTGCTCGCGCGCCGCGTTGGCGATGCGCGCATCGGCGGGATCGGCGACCTTGAGGGCAAGGTGCTGGGCTGCATCAACGATCCGGCGGCCTTTGCGACCTTGGAGGCGGCCGGGCTCCGCTGGGCCGCCAACATGGGCACGCCCGGCGGCAAGGTGAAGCTCGCCAACCTCATCGCCTATACCGACCAGAGCCGCATTCATGACTGCCTGTCGGAGGGCGCGGTCGATGCCTTCGCAGTCGACAAGCCGATCTATCATTGGGCCTGCACCGGCGCCGGCTCGCCATGGCACGGCAAAATCGAATGCCTGCCGGTCGATCTCGCGCCCGAGCCGTGGTACTACGCCGTCGGCGTGGCGGACGATCCCTCCAGCCATGGGCTCCTGAAGGCCGTCAACCAGTTCATCGACTGGTTCAAGGCCCAGCCCTCACGGGCGGAAATCGAGCGCCGCTGGCAGGGTGAGATTGTTGCCGGCCGCATGACGTATCGTGACGAGCCCGGCAGCCTCAAGGGCGAGACAGAGCTGGCACGAGCGCGCCCGTGAATTATCCTGACAGAAACTGTCAGGGACTCTGAAAAGCCCGCTGGCGTTCGCGTGACGGCTTTGCCATTCTGTCAGCATGTCCAAGTCCGAGCGATTGCTGGCGTTGCTCCAGGCCTTGCGTGCCTATCGCAGGCCCGTCAGCGCGGAACGTCTGGCCGACGAGCTCAACGTTTCGATTCGCACCATCTATCGTGATGTTGTCTCACTGAACGCGCAGGGCGCGACCATCGAGGGCGAGGCGGGCATCGGTTATGTGCTGCGCCCGGGCTTCCTGCTGCCGCCGCTGATGTTCGATGACGAAGAGATCGAGGCCCTGGTCCTGGGCTCGCGCTGGGTCATGCAACGCGGCGACAAGCTCCTGGCTCACGCGGCGCGCAATGCCCTGACCAAGATCGCCGCCGTTCTGCCGGAGGATCTGAAGGAGCGAGTGGAACTGGCCGGCGTCATGGTCGGTGCAAGCCGCGAAGCGGCGCCGGAGCCGGTCGACCTCAGCCCGATCCGTCAGTCGATCCGCGAAGAGCGCAAGATCAAGATCGCCTATACAGATGAAAAGGGCCAGAAGTCGGAGCGCATCATCTGGCCCATCGCACTTGCCTTTTTCGATCGCGCGCGCGTGGTGGCTGCCTGGTGCGAGATGCGCCAGGACTTCCGCCATTTCCGCGCCGATCGCATCGAGAAGGCTAAGCCCCTGAAGCAGCGTTACCCGAAGCGCCGCCGCGTGCTGCTCAAGGACTGGCGAATCACGCAAGGCATTCCGGAACAATTCTAGCGTGGCATCGCGCCGGGCGGATTGCCTATAGTCCCTGCGATCGTCGATCCTTTATTCGCCTGAATTGCAGATCATGAAGGTTCTGGTCACGGGAAGTTCCGGTCACCTCGGCGAGGCTCTGGTCCGCACCTTGCGGGATCTGGAGCATGAGGTCGTCGCACTCGACATCCGGGAGAGTCCGTTCACCAGCCAGATCGGTTCGATCTCGGATCGCTCCTGCGTCCGGCACTGCATGAAGGGTGTCGATGTGGTGTTCCATGCCGCCACGTTGCATAAGCCGCATGTCGCCACTCACGGCAGGCAGGACTTCATCGATACCAACGTCACCGGCACGCTCAACCTGCTGGAAGAGGCGGTGGCGGTCGGCGTCAAATCCTTCATCTGTACCAGCACGACCAGCGTCTTCGGGGATGCGCTGGTGCCGCCGGTCGGGGCCCCGGCGGCCTGGGTGACGGAAGAAGTCGTGCCGATGCCCAAGAACATCTATGGCGTCACCAAGGAGGCGGCGGAGAATCTTTGCCAATTGTTCCACCGCAACCAGCACCTTCCCTGCATCGTCTTGAGGACGTCGCGCTTCTTTCCCGAGGAGGATGACGACAAAGCCGTACGCGCGGCCTATGCGGACGAGAACGCCAAGGCGAATGAATACCTGTACCGGCGGGTCGACATCGAAGATGTGGTGAGCGCGCATCTGCTTGCCGCGCGGCACGCGGCTTCGCTGGGCTTCCGACGTTACATCATCAGCGCGACCACGCCCTTCTCCCGCGACGATCTTTTGGAGTTGAGGCGGGATGCACCGGGCGTCGTGCGGCGCCATGTTCCCGAATATGACGCGGAATACGCGCGCCGCGGCTGGACAATGGCTTCGGGCATCGATCGGGTATATGTCAACAAACGGGCGCGCGACGAGCTCGGCTGGCGGCCACACTATGATTTCAGGTTCGTGGTCGAGCGACTCACGGCCGGGCACGACTTCAGAAGCCCGCTGGCGCGGCTTATCGGATCGAAAGGCTACCACGCGGAGACCTTCCTCGAAGGACCCTATCCGGTTGAGTAGTCGCCCTTCGTTGCGCGCGATCGCTCGTCCGATCTAAGCCTTTCGACCTAGCGTTCCTTAACTCTTTGCTCACGCCTCGCAGTCAAACATGGATGCATAGTAACACTCATGTCACTCTTGTACAGGGTGCGGTATGAACATCATGACATCGCCGGCTGCATCACCGACTGAATCCAGAACTGAGAACGCAGAATGGCGTGTTCTTCTCGCGGACGATCATGCGATGGTGCGGGAGGCGCTCGCTCAGATGCTGGAGCGCCTTGATCCCAATCTGCGCATGCGGCAGGCGCGCAATGTCGATGA
The DNA here is from genome assembly GCF_003574735.1 of Dongia deserti. Classification (GTDB taxonomy): domain Bacteria; phylum Pseudomonadota; class Alphaproteobacteria; order Dongiales; family Dongiaceae; genus Dongia_A; species Dongia_A deserti. The sequence continues at coordinate 262,479 of NZ_QORW01000001.1, read as the reverse complement.
GGCGAAGGCGCTGCTGCGAACCGAGACCGCGTTCTCGATAGTACTGCTCGACTACAACATGCCGGGCATGTCCGGCGCGGCCACCATCACGGCATTGAAGAACGAATATCCGACGCTGCCCGTCGGGGTGATCTCCGGCTACGTCTCCAGCGAAGAGGTCGAGCCTTTGATCGCGGCCGGTGCCGCGGGCGTCTTCCCCAAGGCGATGTCCGCACCCGCCCTCCTGATGGCCTTGAAGCTGGCGGTCTCAGGTCAGGTGTTCGTTCCCTGGAGCGGCGACCTCGCGCAGCCGGCCGAACCGGAGCAGCCTGTGGAACCGCTGCCCGCGCTGAGCGATCGGCAGAAGGACGTGCTGGTCCGCGTGGTGGCCGGTTCGCCCAACAAGGAGATCGCTCGCCAGCTCGGCCTCAGCGAAGTCACGGTCAAGATCCATGTCGCTTCATTGTGCCGCAAGTTCCAGGTCGCAAACCGCACCCAGCTGGCCACTGCGGCCATGCGAGCAGGTGTGAAACCGACGGCGGACTGACGCATTCCCTCAGGCGCCGAAGGCGCGGGCAGCGCCCGCTCGCGCGTTTTCTTCGATCTTTTTTGTTGCACGCGCGCCGGCGATCGACCAGATCACTGCGGCCACCTCGCTCAAGGTGAAAGGCTTCGCGATCGTGTATTCGATTCCGGCACGTGCTCGCTCCTCAAGGGAAGCATCCTGCAAGCGGGCACTGGCCAACACGATCGGCCGGGCAAACCGGTGCTCTCTGAGGCGGCTCGCCAAGTCGAGCCCCGACATCTCCGGCATGGCAAGATCGGTGACGACCAGGTCGAACCAATCGGGTTCATCCACAACGACCGCTAGCGCCTCCGCTCCGCTGGCGACATAGGAGACCTCGCAGCCGACCTTCTGCAAGATGGCGCCGAGTGCGTTGCCGGCGCCAGGGTCATCGTCCACCAGCAGGACATGCATGTCCGAAAGCACGGTGGCGGATTCTTTGCCTGCAGCGGCTTGCGCTTGCGCAGTCTCGGTCGGGGCTGCCTGCAAGGGCAGCAGAATGTCGAAAATCGAACCCTTTCCGATGGTGCTGTCCACCGCGATTGCACCACCATGGGCTTTCACGATTCCAAGCACGGAGGCCAAACCCAGACCGGTACCCCGCCCTACATCCTTGGTGGTGAAGAAGGGATCGAACATCTTCTCCATGATGCCGCGACTGATGCCGCTGCCGTCATCCATCACACGGATGCGGGCATAGAACTCAGCCACCTTACCCGCTCCGCCAACCCAGGCGCGTGTCTGCGTCTCCGAGATTGGATCGATGCTGACGACCGCTTGCTGCGCAGCGGGCAAGGTGGGCGCGGAGCCGATCATGCCCGCGTCCTCCGCCAGCACCCGGGCAACCTCGAGCCTGACGGTGCCGCGATTGCCTTCCAGCGCGTCGCGCGCGTTGATGCACAGGTTGAGAATGGCGCGATTGATCTGCGTGGCATTGCCGACGACCGGCAGGCTGCGAGGCTCGATCTCGGTCTCGAACACGGCCGGGCCGGGAATCGAAAGGGCGGCCATGGTGGCGGCCTCGCGGCAAATGGCGCCGACTTCGACGACCGCACGCTCCGACTTTTCGGTGCGGCTGAAGGTCATGATGCTCTGCACCAGCTCCTTGCCTCGCTCCGCCGCGTTCAGGATCTGCTGCGCCATGTGGCGCTGCTCCGGGCGATCTTCGAGATCGAGCTCGAGCAGGGAGCCGAAACCCAGGATGGCGGCGAGGATGTTGTTGAAGTCGTGTGCCACGCCGCCGGCCAACCGTCCGACCGCATCCATCTTTTCGACCCGATGCAGTTGTTGCTGCAGCAGGCTGTGTTCGCGCTCCGCCGCCTTGCGGTCCGTCAGATCGCGAATGACCGCCACGAACCCTTCTTCGCGGCGGCGCATGATATGAGCTTCCCAGTCCCGCTCGGCGCCTGCCAGCGTGCGGCCTCGGATCTCGCCCTTCCACGGCATCTGCCGGTTGGCCTGGCGCAGTCCCCGGAGCAAGGTCCTCGCGCCATCGCGGGTCAGGAACCGCCGCCATGAGCGGAGATTGAGGGTGCGGGTAAAGTCATCGCCGATAAGCTGATGGAACGCCTCATTGGAATAGCCGAGGCGGCCCTCTGCGTCGAACATGGCAATGCCTTCGCCGCTGCTTTCGATGGCGGCAAGCTGGGTCGCCTGCACCCGCTCGATCGCCTCCCGCTGTGCCAGCAGGTTCCGGATCCGGCGCGTGTTGATCAGGTTTCCGATGATGAGAACGACTCCGGCGCTGATCGCGAGCAGAAATGCCGCGACGGTCCACCACATCTCCTTCAGCAGGCTGCCGGAGCGATAGCGCAGCTCATCCTGCACCAGGACGACCCGCGTCATCTCCTCGAATAGGGGCGCCAGCGAAGCCAAGCGGCGCTCGAACGGCTTGACCGATCCGATATCGCCTACCTGGATCCGCTCCAGGTCCTCGTCCAGCAGCGGGAGTTCCGCCAGCACCTTGTGAGTGTTCGGGACAATCGCATCGATGCGCCTGATGTCGACGCCTTCCTGCGAATCCAGGATCAGCGGGATGCGGCTCCAGAAAACATCGAACCGGACCGCCAGTTCATCACGGGCCACCTCCGACGGTTCGATCCGGAAGGTCTTCGCGGCCATCAGCGCATTCTGCAACTCGGTCTGCGCCTCCACCACCAGCCAGGTGCCGGTACGGTAGTTCCAGAAGATCGCCGCTTGAGTTTGATAGATCCGATAGGCGGAAACGATCGTCCCAAGCAGGAAGACACCGATGGCCACCAGCAGCCAGGCGTTCCGCTGGAATGGTCGCGGAAGCGAGAGCATGGGAAACGCCTGGCCTGGGGCAGTCTTACCGGATTTCGAAGGCTTTGATCTGCCAGATCATCTTGGTGTGCGTCGCCTCGGTTCGCAGCGACGGCTCATCGCTCAACGGATAGATCAGCCAGAGCGGCCCCTTGTCACGTACCCGCATGGTCTGGCCGTTCATGCGATAGGCGACGATCACCTTGGGGTTGGCCGAATCCCCTACTGGAATGTCGACCGCATAGTCATTGAGGGCGACTGCGTGAATGGTCTCGCCGTTCGCCGCGGCCAGATCGAGCAGCGCCTTCAGCGGAACGCCTTCGAACGTCACCATGCCTTCGGTCCAGGGGGTCTCGGTCTTCACGATGGACATTGGCATGGCCTCGAACGCGCCTCGGTCCAGCACCAGCTTGCCATCCTGGTTGCCGGACCCGATCTCGCCCGAGATGGTGAGAAGCGCGGGCTCCCCCAAGGCGGCACTCGGCGCCGCACCCAGGAACAGGAGCGCCAGTGCGCTCAACAGGACCTTTAGGAACTGCATAAGACGTCTCCAAATGGCACATGTTGGTGGGCAATCGCGTCGCACGCACATTGCCCCTGCATTGACTTCTAGGCCGTTAATCGCCGCGGGGAAATTCCGCATCCGGATGGCCGCTCATACTTTCGTATGATGCGCTCATGCCGATGACACCGTCGACCATCCTTGGGCGCAATCGACGCCGTCGCCGTCGCCCTGCCATAAGAGAACCGCAACAGAGACACCAAACCCGGATAAACGCGGCACAAGGTAAAGGAGAGGTGAATCATGGCTATGGCGCTTGTGATCGATGACGACCCGCAGGTGCGTTGCCTGATCGCGATGATGCTGAAACGAGCGGGTTATGAGGTCGCGCAGGCCAAGGATGGCGGCGAAGGAATCGAGCTCTGCGCCTCGCTCGAGCCGGAGGTCATCGTCACCGACATCTTCATGCCGCACGTGGATGGCATCGACGTCCTGCGCGAGGCGAAGGTCGGGTCAAGACAGCCGCGCGTCGTTGCGATTTCCGGCGGATCGCCGCGCCTGCCGGTGGATTATCTGAATGTTGCCCAGACATTGGGCGCTGACGCGGTCGTTCAGAAGCCCTTTACTCCCTCGCAGTTGTTGCAGGCGGTTACCGGGAATCCGGAGCACATCTTTGCATAACGCCGAGCACGTTCCTCCCCCCGAAGCAGAGTGACCGTTCGCGATGGCTCGATTGTCCCGACTGCCGGCCAAACCGGCAAAACTCTCGAGCGCAGCATCGTCGAATGGTCACCTGCCGGCGGCGGGCGCGGGCGGATTCGCCCTCACACCGCGCGCGATCATCAAGGCGGTGCCGTCGCGCCGCCCCAGGCCGATGGCGCGCTTGCACAAATACTGAGATCACCCAAAGATCGGTTCACCCGTCGCCTGAGCGAGGAGTCGGCCGATGACGATCCCTGAATGTCCCATGTGCCGCAGTGTAGCGGCAGACCAGGAGCTTGAGCGCGTGCAGGTGTGGGAGGATCGCCTTTGGCGCCTCACCGTCAGCCTGGCTTCGGAAGTGCCGGGCTTTGCCTATCTCGAGCCAAAGCGGCATATCAGATTCATCACCGATCTGGATGGGGCAGAGGCGGCGACGTTCGGTGCTGTCATGGCGCGCTGCACGCGCGCCTTGAAGGAGGCGACGGACACCGACATCGTCTATGTCTACATCTTCGGAGACGGCGTGCCGCACCTGCACGTCCACCTGGCACCGCACCGCGCCGGCGACGCGCTCAATGATCAAATGATTCGCGGCGAGATCGTCGAAGAGAAGATGCCGAGCGGCATGACCCGCATCATGAGCCGCGAATTTCCGGCGCTCCCTGTCGAGCAACTGCGCGCGCTCGCAGAGCGCATTCGGTCCCGCTTGGCACGCTGAATCCGGAGATCAGGGAAGGAAATGGCCCGTGGCAAACGATGTCACCGATGCTCCTTGGTGACAGCGCGGCAGCTCTGGGGGGAGGGACCTGCTGCCGCTTTGGGCGCTCACTCGCGTGCTTGCCACGGGCCGGCGGCGGAATCTGCTGGCCGATGCCGCCGCCACGTCAAGTATCTGTTCCGGCGTCAGGGGCCGACTCCGCCCCGCCAGCCGAAGAACAGGCTGATGATGAATAGCACCAGGAAGATAAAGAACAGCACCTGTGCGATGCTGGACGCAGTCGTCGCAATGCCGCCAAAACCAAAAAGACCGGCGACGATCGCGACGATGAGAAAGAGCAACGCCCAATACAACATACTGGACCTCCATCCCGGCTCCCGCACCTCATCTGCCGCGCAAGCTCGTGATGCGCGGCTTGCTAAGTAAACGGATGCTGCAGGTACAGAGTTCCCTATTCTTGCGCTCTTGATCGGCGCCCCGTGGACGCGCCGCGGGCGGGCGGCGCCAGCTCTGCCTTGTTTTCACGGTAACGTAAGGCGATGGCGGCCTCCGCGGTCAGCACGCGGAACGTGAGGCTCTCTTGCAGATATAGTCGCACCGTATTGGAGGTATGGTTGAGATAGCCGATCGAGAAATCCTCGCCCACCGTCAGCTCGAAATCTCCCCCGCGCATCGACACCACAATGGCGCCATCGATACCAGGCGTCCAAACCAGCGGGCCGTTCAGCAGGCGCTTGACGTGATCATAGACGCGATAGCCGCCTCCAGTCGTGGTCTCGGTGAGGCCGACATAGCAACGTGGACCGAGCGCTATGCCATAGGGCCCGTCGACTCCCAAGTTCCGTAGCTTGCCAAGCGCCTCTGCCACGACCTCCGGATAGCGCACATAATCGTCAGTGAGAGTGAGCGCGCTTTCTAGGGTCGCTTCGAGCATTCCGGTGATGCGCCCGGGTGCAAAGCCGTTGAACACCGCCTGGTTCTCGGCGATCGAAATCGAGCGAGCGGCCTCTGTGACCGGTCTCAGATCCGGGTCCCCGCCGCCGCGGCTGATGATGTCGAGTTCCTCACGCGACAACTCGAACGGCACGCGGAGTTCTATCAGCGGCTGCACCCGGCGGCGCCGGATTTCCACGCCCGGACGAATCTCGGCTCCGACATCTTCCACCCGGCCCAGGTTGATACTGGAGGTTTGCCAGCCATGCGGGCCGCGAAAGTCCACCAGTCGGCGCGCCGCGAGATTGATCTTGAGCGTGCGTTTGGCTTCCTCATCGATCGCTTTCCATTCGCCGCCGGTGAGCGGGGCGAGCTCGCGCAGCAAGTGATTCATGGCGCCACCTCCTCGCCTCTGAGGTCGCCGATCCCAAGGCAGCCATCGCTCACATCGGCCGCATCAGGAGCTTCTGCCCCCACGGCTTCCGCTGCCTCCGCTCCGGCCTCGACCGAGAGGATGTCGCCTTCCTTGAACAGGTACGTGCGAAGCTGCTCGTCCAGCACCGGGTCTTGTCGGCGCAGCCATTCCAGGACCATGGCGGCATGCTCTTTTTCTTCGTCGCGGTTGTGCCGCAGGATCTCCTTCAGCCTCTGATCGGTCGCCGCGTCGATGCGCTGGTCGTACCAATCGATCGCTTCCAGCTCCTCCATCAACGATACCGTCGCCCTATGGCGGTCTATGGTCGCGGGCGATAAATTTTCGGCAGCCTCATGCAGCAGTTCGCTCGACATCGGAATCCCTCTGGCTGACAGCGACAATTGGTCCCACGGCGTGCCCGTGGGTTGTCACCGTTAAACCCTCGGAATCTGTCCCGGTTCCGCTCCCCCGCGCCTCCGGAACCGGTTTCCGGGCGACTTGTTTACTTTCGGTGCCGGGGGCTCGCCCCTGCGAGCCGTTCGGCGCTTCAGAAACTGCCTTCTTTGCAACGCGTTTTATCGGTGACAGGTCATGGCTTTCACGCTTCCCAAATTGCCCTACGATTTCGATGCACTCAGTCCGCATATTTCGCCTGAGACGCTCAAGTTCCACCACGGCAAACACCACAAGGCCTATGTCGACAAGCTGAACAAGGCGATTGAGGGGACGCCATATGCGCAGTTGGCGCTCGGCGAGATCATCCAGAAGAGCTGGCAGAAGGACTGGGAGGTCTTCAACAATGCCGGTCAGCACTGGAACCATTCCTTCTTCTGGCACTGCCTCACGCCCGACGGCGGGGCAGGACCTGGTGGCGATCTCAAGCGGCAGATCGACAAGGACTTCGGCGGGTTCGACGCCTTCCAGAAAGAGTTCGCCGACAAGGCCGCGAAACAGTTCGGCAGCGGTTGGGCCTGGCTGATCCTCGATCGCGACAAGCTGAAGGTGGTCACCACCGCCAACGCAGAGCTCCCGATGCTGCACGGCCAGCAGGCACTCTTGACGTGCGACGTGTGGGAGCACGCGTACTATCTCGACTACCAGAATGACCGCCCAAAGTTCATCGACGCCTTCGTGAAGAAGCTCGCGAACTGGACGTTCGCTGCGGAGCGATTCGAGTTGCGCGGTGAAGGTGACGTCCTTTCGGCGCGCGACTATCAGTCCGCGCAACATGCCTTCGCAAAATCCGGCGCAACGGAAAGTGGCGCACGTCAGGCCGCGCGCGCCTTGGACAGCGACGAAGGTGCCGAGTTGGAGGAGGCGCGGCAACGCACTGGCAAGCGCGCAGCTCGCCGATGAATCAAAACTGAGCGGCGCGGCCACATTGTCGCCACAATCGGCCGCGCCGGCTGCGCATGAGCCGGTGCTCACGGCGAGTTGATTCAGCGCCGAAAGTCGCGGTGAAGCGCCTAGTTTCAATACAATAGGAGCTGCAAGGGTGGGTGGACTCACGTACTCGTGCCTTCCCATTGCGCACGCCGGAACCAAGATTGGGCCCGGCGTGTTTTTTAGGCACGCGACGGAAACTGCGACGAGGAGAGTTTCAGATGCGCGGCATGAAGGTCATCTCTCTAGTTGCCTTGCTGGCGATCGGCGCCGGGTTATCGGCCTGCGGCACCAGCAAAGGTGAGCGTGCGATAACAGGCGGAGCCCTTGGTGCGGGTGCGGGTGCAGCGGGCGGCGCTTTGCTGGGTAGCCCTGGAACTGGCGCATTGCTCGGCGGTGCCGCGGGCGCAGCGGGCGGCGCACTGACCGATCCGGATGATGTCTATTTCGGTAAGCCGATCTGGGAGTGGGACTAACCACTCACACGATCGCAACTTATCGAACCAGCGGCTGCCCGTTTCCCCTCGACGGGCAGCCGTTTCTTATTGGCTCAGCGCTGACGGTTGTTGCCGTTGCGGATCCGGATGGGACGGATCAGGAAGTCATAGATCGCCATGACGGCGACGATGATGAGGACAGCTATCAGATCCAGGTCCGGAACATAGATGGCAAGCACGGTGACCGACGCCACGAAACTTGCCAACGCAGCTAACTTGAGGATCGTATTCAGCATCATCCGGCCTTTTTTGCCATTCCGTGCTACGCTTGGTTTTCGATCGCGCTCGCCAGCCAGCGCGCCGTCCGTAACAGCCTTGCATCCTCTCCGCGGCGACCGACCAGCTGAACGCCGACCGGCAACCCGCTCGGACCGGTGAGAAGCGGCAGTGTGATTGCAGGAACGCCGCACAGAGTCCAAAGGCCGTTGAAGATCGGATTGCCCGTTGAGTCGAATCCGCGCGGGGCCTCTCCGGGGGCCGCCGGCGTGACGATCGCATCATAGCGATCGAACAACTGCTCGAGGCCGTTATTCAGCGCCTCGCGCCAATCCAGCGCCGTCAGATAATCGACGGCGCTTACTTTCAACCCATCCTCGATGATGGCGCGCATCGCCGGGCTGAGCTTGTCCTTGGCCTTCCGGTAATAGGGGCCGAGGTTGCGCGCCATGCCTGCCTGCATCAGCGACCGGTGCGCGCCGAGCCACTCTTCGAAAATCTCCGGCAGAGCCACTTCCGTGCAGCGCTCGCCGAGCGCCTCGACGAGTTCGCGAAAGCCCTCCTGCGTCTCCGGCTCCGCCTGGTCCCACACATTCGACTTTACGAAGGCGATGTCCGGCTGCACTGGCGGGTCGGTCAGCGCGATTTCCAGCAGCTTCGGCGGCGGCGCCAGGCTAGTATCGACATCTCCCGGATCGTGGCCTGCGAGCACCTCAGCGATCATCGCCGCATCGGCAACGGTGCGGGCGAAAACGCCGACCGTGTCGAGCGGACCGACGAGCAACCGGACGCCGGTGCGCGGAATAAGTCCGTGGGTCGGTTTGAAGCCGACGACGCCACAGAAGGAGGCCGGCCGGATCACAGATCCGAACGTCTGGGTCCCAACCGCAAACGACACCATGCCGGCGGCAACGGCAGCGGCGGAGCCGGAGGAGGACCCGCCAGGGGTGCGCTCCGGGTCGTGCGGATTGCGGGTCTTTCCAGGCGCGGCGTAGGCCAGTTCCGTCGTCACAGTCTTGCCCATCACCACGGCGCCGGCCGCGCGCAGGCGTCGCACGATGGTGGCGTCTTTCGCAGGGCGGCGTCCGGCATCGATCGGCGTGCCGTTCTCCGTCGGCATATCGGCGGTGTCGATGATGTCCTTCAGTCCGACGCTAAGGCCATGCAGTGCGCCGATCGGCCGGCCGCTCGCGCGATATTCGTCGCACGCCTTGACGGCCGCGCGCGGCAACTCCGGATCGAAGAAGGCGAAGGCCTGGATAGTAGCGTCTCTGGCGGCGATCCGGCGCAGCTGCGCCTCGATGAACTCGCTCGCCCGCAATTCGCCCCGTTCCATCCGGGCGCGGGCTTCGAGCGCGCTGAGATCGGCGAGGTCCGTCATGGTCATTCCGACCTCACCGCCCGTACAGCAGGTTGGGCAGGTAGAACACCAGGTCCGGGAACACGTACAGCATCACCATGGCCAGCATCACCAATGAGAGGAACGGCAGGCAGCCGCGGAAGATCTGGACCAGTTGCACGAAGGGCGGCGCAATTCCCTTGAGATAGTAGGCGGACATCGCCATCGGCGGTGTCAGGAACGAGGTCTGCAGGTTGAGCGCCACCAGGATCCCGAAGAACAAGGGATCGATGCCGAAATGCGGCAGCAGCGGCAGGAAGATCGGCACGAAGATGATGATGATCTCCGACCATTCCAGCGGCCAGCCCAGCAGGAAGATGATGATCTGGGCCAGGATCAGAAACATCAGCGGCGTGATGTCGAGTCCGGTGACGAATTCGGTGATGATCTGCTCGCCGCCCAGATAGGAAAAGACCGATGAAAAGGTCCAGGAGCCGACGAACAGCCAGCACACCATGGCCGTGGTGCGCACCGTCAGGTAGATGGATTCGCGCAGCCGCTGCCACGTGAGCGCCCGGTAGGCGATGGCCAGCACCAGGCCGCCGAGCGCGCCGACGGCCGCCGCTTCCGACGGTGTCGCCCAGCCGAAGAAGATCGCACCCAGGACCGCCATGATGAGGATAGCGAGCGGAAAGAACGAGGTCAGCAGCAGCAGGAACAGCTGCGGAAGCGGCATCGCTGTCTCTTCCTTCGGGGGCTTGGGCGCGATCTGCGGCTGCACGGCCGCACGCAGGATGATGTAGGTGAGGTAGAGTCCGGCGAGCATCAGTCCTGGAAACAGCGCGCCGGCATAGAGCTGGACGATCGAAACGCCAGACGCCGCAGCGTATACGATTAGCATGATCGAGGGCGGAATGAGAATGCCGAGCGTGCCGCCGGCGCAGATGATGCCGCTGGCAAAGCTGGTATCGTAGCGTGCCTTGAGCATGGCGGGGAACGCCAGCAGACCCATCAGCGTCACGACCGCACCCACGATGCCGGTGGCGGTGGCGAACAAGGTGCAGGTAATCAGCGCGGCCACGGCCATCGAACCTGGCACGTGCCTTGCCGCGATGGCGAGGGTGGCGAACAGGCGGCTAACGATATTGGCGCGCTCGACGATATAGCCCATGAACAGGAACAGCGGCACGGCCGTCAGCACATCATTGGCCATCACCGAGAATGTCTGGTTTATGAAGAGGTCGAATACCCGGTTGTTGAAGAAGCCGCCGACCCAGGTCTCGATCAGGGTCCAGGTATCCGCACCGCTCTCGACCGCGCGATTATAAGTGCGCCACATCCGGGCGGCATCGAAATAGGCGTAGTAGCCGAAGCCGACGCCCATGGCCATCAAGGTGAAGGCAATCGGGAAGCCGAGCAGGATAATGAAGATGAACGCGCCCAGCATAAACAGCGCGATCTGCGGATCGGTCATCGACGAGTCTCCTGGTCTTCACTGGGCGCGACCACGTCGATCGTCTCGGCAGTGCTTCCGCGCAGCTCCTCAACCGTTTCACCGCGCATCAGCTTGACCTCTGTTTCCTCGATGTCATCCTTGGCATGGCTCCAGTAGCCGTCGCGCATGCACATGATGCAGCGCATGGCCTGCGCGACGCCTTGGATGAAGAGCAGGGCGCCGGCCGCGAAGATGATGGTCTTGAACTGGAAGATCGGCACACCGGCGGGGCTGTTCACGCTGACCTCGCCGTAGCTCCAGGAGCGTGCCGAATACTTCCATCCGACGAAGATCAGGGCGATAACGCCCGGAAAGAAGAAGAGGAAATAGAGCAGAAACTCCACGATCGCCTGCGTGCGCGGCTTCCACAGGCGATAGAGGAAGTCGCCGCGCACATGGCCGTTGCGGGAGAGCGTGTAGGCACCCCCCATCATGAACAAGGTGCCGTACATGATGTAGGAGACATCGAAGGCCCAGTCGGTCGGGGCGCCCAGGAGCCGGCGAACGACGACCTCATAGCCGACCCCGAATGTCATTACCATGATCGCCCAGGCGAACGCCTTGCCGAACCACGCGGACAGCCGGTCGGCGAACTCGATATATCGGATCATATCTGCTGCAACCCTGCCGCCGAATGCTATCCGACCCGGCGCGGCGTCACGGCCCCGCCGGGTCGGACTTTGCTAGTGCCCCGTATTATAGCGCAAGCTTGCCGGGATAATAGTGATTGTACGCCAGCACATAGTCGGGCGCGTTCATCAGTTCATAGAACACGACCTTCTCAACGAACTGCTTCTGGCTGTCCATGATGCGCTTCATGAACTCGTCCTTGCCCAGCTGCTCGATCAGCTTATCCCAGCCGGCGAGCTGCGCGTCCAGAATCTCTTGAGGGGTGCGCAGGACCTTCACTCCATGCTCGGTCTGGAGCTTGGCCAGATCGTCGGAGTACTGCTTCAGGGCCCAGTAGGTGTTGACGCTGCTGGCAGCATCGACGCTGTTCTGCAGAATCGCCTGCAGATCCGGCTCCAGGCCCTCGAAGAAGTCCCTGTTGAACTGGAATTCGAAGCACTCGCTTGCCTGGTGATAGGACGAGAGCATGTAATTTTTCGCGACATCCTGGGCGCCGAACCGCATGTCGGAAGTCGGATTGTTGAACTCGAACGCGTCGATGACGCCGCGCTCCATCGCCGGCACGATTTCGCCGCCGGGAAGCTGCGCGACGCTCAAGCCCATCTGTTGGAACAGATCGGCGGCCAATCCGACGGTACGATACTTGAGGCCTTTGAGCTGCCCTGCCTTGGTTACCGGACTCTTGAACCAGCCGAGGGGCTGTGCCGGCATCGGGAAACCCATGAAGCCGATGATGTTCAGTCCCAGGATGTCCTGCGTCAGCTCGCGATAGAACTCCTTGCCGCCGCCGGAATGGAACCACGCCAGCATGGTGGTGGCGCTGCCGCCCCAAACCGGACCGGTTCCGAAGAAGGAGGCTGCCTTGTGCTTGCCGTACCAATAAACCGGCACCGTGTGGGAGGCGTCGATCACGCCGTCATTCACGGCATCGATGACCTGGAACGCACCGACCACAGCGCCCGCCGGCAAAAGATCGATCTTCAGCCGTCCGCCTGAGGTTGCCTCAACCAGCTTCACGTATTGCCCGGCCATTTCGTGGAAAGCGTCCGATGCGGGCCACGAGGACTGCATCTTGATGACGACCGGGCTTTGCGCGACGACGGTGGGGGCTGCGATGACAGAAGCCGCTGCCGCACCGGCGGCAATGCCGCCACCCTTGAGAAAGGCGCGGCGTGATTTGGATTGATGAGTGCCCGTCATGATTTTTCCTCCGCTAGTTATTTGTGATTACCCGTCTTTGGCGGGTTGATTGTTGTTTTTCTAGATTAATGCACAGAAAGGCCGGGGAGGGAAACGGCAAAGGGTCAGGTTTCGACCTTTGGCGGATGATCGCCCCCGCCCAATACCGAAATTGGTGTGGGCGTAGCCGCCCGGCTCAGCTGCCCAGAAACTCTCCTACCGGCTTCAGAGGCTCGATCTGATCGCAGGCGATCTTCATCACGACCAGAAGCGGCACGGCCAACAGGAAGCCAACGATTCCCCACATCCAACCCCAGATCAGGAGTGCGGTCACCACTGCAACCGGGTTGAGCGTGAGGCGTCGCGCCACGATCATGGGGGTTATCACGTTGCCCTCTAGAGCCGCAATCACGATGAAGATGGCCGGCGGGATCAGCGCCGTCGTAACATCGGGAAGGCTGAGCAGCGCCACCATGCCGATGACAATGGCCGAGACGGTGTGTCCCAGGAATGGGACATAATTGAGCAGCCCCGCCATCGCGCCCCACAACAAGGGATTGGGCATACCGGTTGCGAACATCGCGCCGGCGACAACGCCGCCGAAAGCCACATTGATGCCGGTGATGGTGAGCAGATAGTGCGACATGTCGCTCTGCAGCTGATGGGCGATTTCGACCGCTTGCTTCTTGGTGCGGAAGTCGGGCAGTGCCGACACCAGGTGGCGCAGGAACTTGTCGCCCATTGCCAGCATGAAATAGAGCAGCACCAGAGTTGCGACCGCGCCGACTGTGAAGCGCGTGGTTTCGTTGAGGAGCACGTCGCGCAATGTCGTCTGCCGTGCCACGACCACTTGCGTGACGTCTTCGACGGTCTCCTCCTCCGCACCGACGTTGCCGAGCGCTTCCTCGGCTTGCCGCAGCTGTTCGGCGGGGACCCGCAGGAAGTCGAGCCGATCGCTCAGCTGGTCGATCACAAAAGGCAGGCGCCGCAGCCAGCCGGCTGCAGGCTCCGCCAAGGTCGACAGGCCAAGCCCGAACAACAGCAGGAACGGCACTACCACCAATACGGCGCCGATCGGCTCCGGAATCCGCATGCGCGCAAGGGCCAGCACCAATGGTGTCAAGACCAGGTTGAGCATGCAGGCCAGGACGATGGGGATTGCGACCGTGCGCGTAACGTAGAGCGTATAGAGCACCAGGATCCCGGCGATGACGCCCAGAAAGACGGTCTGAACGTTGATGGTACGGCCTATCTGCTCTACGGCCTCTTCTTCGGCGCCCTGTCTGGCGCCCTGTTGTGGGGTCGTTGCCCGCTCCTTGTCCTTGAGCGCCTTGGTCACTGGTCCGCCATGACTCCCGTTCGACATGACGCGCACCTCCCCGCGGACACGGACGATGCCGCTCTGGAAACCCTCCACACGCGGCGTTGGTTCCGTCACGTCCGGGGCCTCGAGACCTTGATTCAGCCCGAGGCTCGGGCGGATAGTGCGGCCCGCAATCCCAGGGAAGCGCCGACCTCATGGCCAAGCACTTGCTGATCGTGGCCCACGTGCCCTCGCCGAATACGCTGCGCTTGCGCGATGCGGCGGTGGCGGGCGCGACCAAGCCGGAGATCATGGAGGTCGAAGTGCGGGCGCTGACGCCATTCGAAGCGTCGGCCGATTCCGTTCTGTGGTCGGACGCAATCATTCTCGGCACGACCGAGAATCTCGGTTACATGAGCGGCGCGCTCAAGGACTTCTTCGACCGCACCTACTACCCCTGCCTGGAGCGGACGGAAGGCAAGCCCTACGCGCTCTACATTCGCGGCCGCCACGACGGCACTGGAACAAGGCGCGGCGTGGAGACGATCGTGACCGGCCTGCGCTGGCGCGCCGTGCAGCCGCCCTTGATTCTGCGCGGCGATTGGCAGGAAAGCTTTGTCGTGCAGTGCGAGGAGCTTGGCACTCTCATGGCCGTGAGCCTGGAGGCGGGGATCATTTGAATTTGGCGAGCGGGTATCGCTTGCGCTGCGCCGATCTTGGATCACACTGACGCCGGCCATAGGGTGAGCCAGGATCGGCGCAGCGAATGCATTGATCGGACGGAGGCCGACGCGCTCCGTCCTTTCATCAGTGAATCGCGTCATCCGTAAGGCCTGCACAACTCACTCAAACACATGACGGCCAAGGCGTGCGCGGAAGGTCCGAACCCGCCGAGCTGCAGAGGTGCGCGCAAGCGAGTGAGCGAGCGAGCTGCCGGAGCGAAGTGCTGGTGGTGCGTTGCCGCTGCCGAGCGGATGGCTCTTGCCTCGCATCCAACGCACACGTGGCGCCTCTTAGGTGTGTGCTGTGCAACAAAATTTCCGTGTTTGACTCGGCTCCGCAATCTCGTTAGGTTTCGAGCCGAAATTGGTATGACAGGTATACCAAAATGACCGTCATCCGCCGTCGGAAGCTCTACGAGGAGATCGCCCAGCACCTGGAGCAGCGCATCCGGGACCAGGCTGTTGCGCCCGGCGAGCAATTGCCCTCGGAGCGCGATCTGATGCGCGAATTCGGCGTCGGCCGTCCTGCGGTGCGCGAGGCTTTGTTCCACCTGCAGAAGATGGGGCTGGTGGAGCTGCGCTCGGGGGGACGGGCGCGCGCCACCAGGCCGACACCGAAGGTCGTGGTCGAATCCCTGGCCGGGACCGCGCGCTATCTGCTGGCCCAGCCCGACGGCGTGCGGCACTTCCAGCAGGCGCGCTCTTTCTTCGAGAGTGGCCTGGCGCGCTACGCGGCAGTGCACGCGACCGATGAGGAGTTGCGCGACCTGCGCGAGGCGCTGGAGGCGAACCGCCGGTCGCTGGGCGATACCGCGAAGTTCGAGCGCACCGACGTCGAGTTCCACCACATCCTGGCGGTCATCCCTGGCAATCCGATCTTCGAATCGATCCATGCCGCCATCGCCGAATGGCTGGTGGAACAGCGCCACGTCACGCTGACCTATCCCGGCCAGAACGAGATCGCCTTCACGTATCATGCCCAGATCTACGAGGCGATCGCCGCGCGCGATCCGGATCGCGCCGAGCGCGTGATCCGCGCGCACCTCGATCAGGTCGCCGATCTCTATTGGCGGGTGAGGGGGAGCGCGGAATGAACGGCTTCGTGATCATGGTGGATTTCCGCCTGAAGCCGGGCGCCAGGAGCGACTTTCGCCGCCTGATCGACGAAAATGCCCGAGCATCGTGCCGTGACGAGCCCGGCTGCCGCCGCTTCGATGTGCTGGAATCGCCGAGCGACACCGACCGCATCGTGCTCTATGAGATCTATGACGATCGCGCCGCGTTCCAGGCGCATGTGAACACCAGCCACTTCGCGCGCTTCAACGAGGCGAGCGCCGATCTCGTGGCAGACAAGAAAGTTACGGAGTTGAATTTGGTGTGCGAGGGATCGGCAGCCTGAAGACTGCCATCCTCGGCAAGGAACAGGGAGGAAATGATGGCCGAGACCGGCTTGAAAGCGATGTCGCGTACCAGGGGGTTGAAGCTGGGCCACTTCATTGTGGAGTTTGCGACACCTGGCATCGGCCACATCATGAAGAATGCCGGCTGCGAGTTCGTCCTGTTCGATCTGGAGCATTCAGGATTCGGCTACGAGACGGTGAAGAGCGCCATCCGCTACTTCGAGGCAGCCGACATCGCGCCAGTCGTGCGCGTGCCGTCCAAGGAATATCACCACATCGCGCGCGCCTGCGATATGGGTGCCGAAGGCATCATGCTGCCGATGGTCGGCAATGCCAAGGAAGCGCGGGCGATCCTCGATTGCATGAAGTACTACCCGGAAGGCAAGCGTGGTGTGGCGCTCGGCGTGGCGCATGATGGCTACACCGCAGGGCCTGTGCCGGAGAAGCTGGCCGGTGCCAACAAGCGCACGACTCTGTTCTGCCAGATCGAAACCGCGGAAGGCGTCGAGAACGCCGAGGCCATCGCGGCGGTCGACGGCGTCGATTGCCTGTGGGTCGGGCACTTCGACCTGTCGGTATCGCTCGGCATTCCGGGCGAGTTCGGCAATCCCAAGTTCACCGGCGCGATCGACCGCGTGGTCGCGGCCTGCCGCAAGCACAACAAGGCGACGGGCCGCCTGGTGCCGGACGTCAAGACTGGTATCGACTACTACAAGTGGGGCTTCGACTTCATCTGTTACTCGGGCGATGTCTGGGTGCTGCAGGGTGCCTTGACCGAAGCGGTGAACCAGCTTCGCGCCGGCTGCAAATAGACGGTGGCAGAAATGGCCGACACGTTCCGCGTCGCATTGTCAGGCGATTTCAGGAAGGCGGACGGTTCGCCGACTTTCCCGGACTTCGATCTTGCGCCGCTGCAATCGGCGCCGGGCGTCGAGGTCGCGTTCCTGGAGAACGCCAATCCAGTTCGCGCGGACCAGATCGCCGATTTCGACGCGCTCATTCTGCTGATGCCGCGGTTCGCGCGCGAGAGCATCCATCCGAATGGCCGCCTCTCGGTGGTAGCTCGCTTCGGCGTCGGCTACGACAATGTCGACGTTCCGGCCTGCACCGAAGCGGGTATTCCCCTCGTGATTACGCCCGACGGCGTGCGCCGGCCCGTTGCCGTCTCGATCATCACGTTCATGCTGGCGTTGACCGGCAAGCTGATGATCAAGGACAAGCTGACGCGCGGCGGACCCGAGACCTTCAACAAGCGCGCCGAGCACATGGGGGTGGGGCTGGTGGGGCGCACTTTGGGTTCCGTCGGCATCGGCAATATCGGGGCGGAGCTGTTTCGCCTGGCCAAGCCGTTCGACATGAAATTCATCGCGCACGATCCATTGGCCGACAAGGCGATCGCTGCAGAGCTTGGGATCGAGCTGGTGGGGCTGGAGGATGTGTTCCGGCGCTCCGACGTGCTGTGCGTCAATTGCCCGCTGACACCGGAGACTCGACACCTGGTCAATGCAGAACGCCTGTCGCTCATGAAACCGACGGCGTATCTCATCAACACCGCGCGCGGGCCGATCGTCGATCAGGCGGCGCTGACCAAAGTGCTCAGCGAACGGCGCATCGCGGGGGCTGGCCTGGACGTGCTGGAGGTGGAGCCGCCGGCACCGGATGATCCGATCCTGAAACTCGACAACGTGATCCTGGCGCCGCACGCTCTGTGCTGGACGGATCAGTGCTTCGCCGGCAACGGCGCAGCGGACGTCAAAGCAGTTCTGGACATCCAGCACGGCCGCGTGCCACGCGGCGTCGTCAATCGCGCTGTTCTGGATCAACCGCCCTTCAAGACGCGGCTGGACAATTATCGCAACCGCTTCGGCGCTTAGCGCCGCGGCTGCAAGGAATCCCTACCCGGTCGGGGAGGCCGGCAAGGGATAACAAGGCGAGCGCCACGGCGCGATCGCCGTAAATGGGAGAGAGATCATGATCAAGACAGTGGCATGGGTGGGCGCCGTCGCCGGCTTGGCGATGTCGTGGGCGTCCGCTGCAATGGCCGAGAGCGCGGCAGAGATCGCCGTGAAGGAGGCCCAGAAATATCGCGGGCAGACCATCACCATCGCCTGGGAAGCAGGCTTGCAGGCGTTGGATCCCCTGAACTTCTCGGGTCCGAAGTGGGAAGAGCTGACCGGCATCAAGGTGAAGGTGGTTGAGCTGCCGATCGCCGAGATGTTCACCAAGATCATGCAGGAATACCGGGCCGGCACCGGCGCCTATGATGCGCTCAACGTGGTGCCCGCTTGGATGCCCGATCTTGCCAATGCCGGCGCCCTGGAGGTGCTCGATCCCTATGTCGAGAAATACGGTTATGCGGCGGAGCTGCAAACCATCGCCCCGACCTATCGCGACAACCAGATGAAGGTGGGCGACAAGATCTACGGCTTCCCGGATGACGGCGACGTCTTCGTCTTCTACTACCGCAAGGACATCTTCGGCGACCAGGCGACCAAGGATGAGTTCAAGGCCAAGCACGGCTACGACCTCGCGCCGCCCAAGACCTGGAAGGAGTTCGCCGAGATCGGCCAGTTCCTGACCGACAAGTACAAGCCGGACATGTACGGCGCCGCGTTCTTCCGCCAGCCACCGTACGGCATGTTCATGTTCCAGGAGCGGTTCCGCACCGAAGGCGGCAAGTTCTTCGATGCCGAGACGATGAAGGCGACCATCAACAGCGACGTCGGCGTGAAGGTGCTCGAAGGCATGCGGGCCGAGAACAAGTTCATGCCGCCGGGCGTGGAGCAGTGGGGCTTCGTCGAGAACCTCGCCGCGTTCCTGCAGGGGCAGACGGCCATGACCATCTCCTGGCCGCCCTACGGCCGCTGGGCCGCCGGATACGGCACCGACCAGGAAGTGCTGAGCTGGGTGCCGAAATCGCAGATCGCCGGCAAGGTTGGCTATGCCCTGCCGCCGGGCGGCCATCCGGAGCTGGCGGCCGGTTTCGCGCTGTCGGTCGCCTCGACCAGCAAGAACAAGGACGCGGCCTATCTCTTCATCCAGTGGCTGAACAGCGAAGACGTCAGCCTCCAGCGCGTGCAGCTGCCCTACGCTCTGCGCGATCCGTTCCGGGATTCGCATTTCACCAGCCCGGAATATTTGGCCAAGTGGCCCGACGCGAAGGACTACCTGGCTACGCTGAGCGAAGGGGCTAAGACCGGCCTGCTCGATCTGTCTCTGCTCCAGACCGATAAGTACGAAGAGGTCCTGCGCCAGGCAATCAGCAAGCTATGGGCCGGTGAAGACGCCAAGTCCATCCTCGACGCTGCCGCCGCCGAGTGGGACGCGATCACCGCGAAAATCGGGGTCGACAAGCAAAAGGCCGTGTATCAGGCTTGGGCAGCGAAGTCGGGCGCCTATCCGCAATAGAGCGTTCGGCAGTCACCCAACACCGCTCCCCCGCTCTGCCTCGCGCAGGGCGGGGCGCAGCGGTGATGGCGACCTCAGGGGGATGCGTCACGCGCATGAGCGAGAGTGCAACATCGGCGATGGCGGCGGGCGGCGTGGCCGCGCCCGCCGGCCATGCGCCCGACCGCTTCTTCAAATACTGGCTGATCGCGCCAGCGATCTTCCTGCTGCTGCTGGTGGGCCTGTTCCCGCTGATCTATTCGCTGATCGTCAGTTTCCAGAACATCACCATGATGGAGGTCGATACCTCCTTCGCCGGTTTCATCAACTATGCGCAACTTTTCAAGGATGCGCGCTTGTGGCAGGCGCTGCTCCACACGGCGCTCATCACCATCATCGCCCTGCCGCTGGAGCTCGTGCTCGGGCTTCTGATGGCGCAATTGTTCCTGGAACGCATGCCGGGCCGGCAGATCTTCGTGTCGCTGCTGGTTCTGCCGACGGTCATCTCGCCGATCGTGGCTGGCGCCACCTGGCGGTTGATGTTCGACAATCGCTATGGGCCGATCAACCAGATCATCGGGTGGTTCGCGGGCGAGCCTATGACCATCCTGTGGACCGTCAATCCGAATCTCGTCTACCCCTCCATCTTCATCTGCGAAGTGTGGCAGTGGACGCCGTTCATGTTCCTGATCCTGCTGGCTGCGCTGTCGAACGTGGACAAGTCGCTGACTGAGGCGGCGGAGATTGACGGCGCGGGCTACTGGCGTACCTTCTTCAAGATCGTGCTGCCGTCGATCTGGCCGGTCATGGCGATCGCCATCCTGATCCGCGGCCTCGATCTCGTTCGCATCTTCGACGTGATCTGGGCGCTGACCCAGGGCGGGCCGGGCACCATGACGGAGACGATCTCGATCTATACCTACGTCCAGGGCTTTCAGCAGTTCGAGACCAGCTACACCGCCGCCATCGCCTTCCTGGTAATCGCGATGCTCACCGTCATCGTGGTCTGGGCCATCCGCCGCATGGGGTTGGCGAAATGACCCCGCAAGCGCCCTTCCTGCGCCGGCCTGGCACCGTCCTCGCGCTGCGTTACCTCGCCGTGCTCGCGCTGACGATCGTGTTCCTGTTTCCCGTCTATTGGCTGTTCATCATTTCGTTCAAGACGCCGGAGGAGATATTCGCCTTCCCGCCGGTCTGGTATCCGGAGAGCATCCAGTTCGCGAACTACCGCGTGCTGTTCAAGGACGGCGACGCGGTGACGGTATGGAACAGCCTGGTGCTGGCGGGCGTCAGCACGGTGATCGCCATGGTGCTGGGCACCATCTGCGCCTACAGCCTGGTGCGGTTCAAGACGGGCGGCGAGAACCTCGCGGTCTGGATCATCTCGCAGCGCATGATGCCGCCGATCGCGATCGCATTTCCGATCTTCCTGCTCTACGTGTTCTTCGGCTGGGTGGATTCCTATCACGGCCTCATCATCCTCTACACCGCGTTCAGCCTGCCGTACGTCATCTGGATGATGCGCGGTTATATCGAGGATCTTCCGCTGGAGCTGGAGGAAAGTGCGTTGGTCGACGGCTGCACGCGCTGGGAAGTGCTGTGGAAGGTGGTGTTCCCCATGGTGCGCTCGGGGCTGTTTGCAACCGCCGTCTTCACATTCGTGTTCGCCTGGAACGATTTTCTATTCGCGCTGGTTCTGACCCGAACGGAGGTCATCACCTACACCGTGCAGGTGACGCACTATTTCGGCGGCCAGTCGAATTTCTGGGCCAAGATCGCGGCCATGTCGGTGCTTGGCACCATTCCGGTATTCTTCACGGTCGCGACGCTGCAGCGTTATCTGGTGCGCGGCATCTCCATGGGCGCAGTCAAAGGGTAGAGCGGGGCAGGGCATATGGCCGATCTCAAGATCACCAATCTCCACAAGCATTATGGTGGCGTTCAGGCGGTGCGCGGCATCGACCTCGAAGTTGCCTCGGGCGAGTTCACGGTCCTGGTCGGCCCATCCGGCTGCGGCAAGTCCACCTTGCTGCGCACCATTGCGGGATTGGAGACACCCGACGGCGGGACATTGGAGATCGGCGGACGCGTGGTGAACTATGTTCGCCCGCGCGACCGCGACATCGCCATGGTGTTCCAGAACTATGCGCTCTATCCCTACATGAACGTGTTCGAGAACATCGCGTTCGGTCTGCGCGCTCGCAAGACGCCTCAGGCGGAGATCGAGACCCGGGTCCGGCGCGCCGCCGACATGCTCGGCATCACGCCGCTGCTGGACCGCCTGCCGCGCCAGCTGTCGGGTGGCCAGCGGCAGCGGGTCGCCATCGGTCGTGCCATCGTGCGCAATGCGCGCTTGTTCCTATTCGACGAGCCCTTGAGCAACCTCGATGCCCAGTTGCGCGACGAGATGCGCAGCGAGATCAAGCGCCTGCACCAGGAGCTGGGCACCACCATGATCTATGTGACCCATGACCAGATCGAGGCGATGACCCTCGCGGATCGGATCGTGCTGCTGCGCGAGGGGCTGATCGAGCAGGCCGGCACGCCACTCGATCTCTATGAGCGTCCGGCAACGCGTTTCGTGGCGGGATTCCTGGGCTCGCCGCAGATGAATTTCATTCCGGCGCAACTCACGCAATCGGGGGGCGGTTGGGCGATCAAGTTCGGGGACAATATTAGCCTCGCCTTGCCGCCGCGGCAGCGCAACGGCTTCTCCGACGGACAATCCGTCGTTCTCGGGCTTCGACCGCAATATGTGACGCGCGCCAATGGTAGCGACCGGCCGGGGCACCAGCGCCTCGGCGTGACGGTCGAGCTGGTCCAACCGACCGGCTCGCGCGCCTATATCACCTTCCCGCTGGGCGGCGTTCCGACCGTGGCGGAGCTGGAATCGCACGACGTGCAGCGGCCGGGCGAGCGGATCGACCTCGACCTCGACATGAACCGAGCCGTCTTGATCGATCCAGAGAGCAATCGCGTGATTTGAGAATAGGGGAGAGATCGTGATGCGACCCATTAAGCCGAAACGCGCCATCAAGCTGTTCGGCACGGAGGTGCCCGAGCCCAAGCTCCGCACCTTGCAGGCGGGTGCTTTGTCCGCTGTGTTCGATAATGGTGCGCTCCGTTATATCAAGCTCGGCGAGACCGAGGTGCTGCGTGCCATCGCCTTCCTGGTGCGGGATGAGAACTGGGGCACCTTCACTCCGGAGATCAGCAATCTCAAGATCAGGCAAGGCAAGAGCGATTTCCGCGTGACCTACGACGCGCGCTGCAAGGATGCCAAGCGCTTACTGACCTACCATGCGGAGATTTCCTGCGGAGCCGACGGCGCGCTGCGGTTCAATGCCACGGCATTGCCGGAGACAGACTTCCTCACCAATCGCACCGGATTCATCGTGCTGCATCCATTGACCGGTGTCGCCGGCTATCCGGTCGAGGTCGAGCACGTCGATGGCCGCAAGGTGAAAGACAAGTTCCCCGCCATCATCAATCCGGTCCAGCCCTTCTTCGCCATCCGATCGCTGCGGCACAAGGCGGCGCCGGGCATCTTCGCAACCTGCCGCATGGAAGGCGATCAGTTCGAGATGGAGGATCATCGGAACTGGACGGATTCATCCTTCAAGACCTATGTCCGCCCGTTGGCGGAACCCTGGCCCTACACGCTGCCGAAAGGCGTGGAGATCAAGCAATCGGTCAACCTCACTTTCTCCGGCAAGCTCCCGCGGCCGAAGGCGGCTGGCCGCGCCAAGCCGGTCGAGATTGCGCTTGGCCGCAGTGGCGGTACATTGCCGGCGATCGGCGTTGCGATTCCCGAGGCCGAAGCCGATGCCGCCTTGGTCAACGCACCCCACATTGCGGCGGCGGCACCCAAGCATCTCGTCTGCGAGGTCGATGCACGGCGCGGCGGATTGGCCGGCACGCTCAGCGTCTATGAGAAGCTGGGCCAGGCAACCAAGGCCGACGTGATCCTGGAAGTCATCCTGCCCGGTGAGCAGGCGCCGGCGGCGGAGCTCGCGCCGATCTCCGCGGCGATCAAGAGCGCCAAGCTGATGCCGGCCGCAATCGCGATTTCCCCCGCCATGGATTTGCGCGGCGTCCTGCCGGGCAGCAAGGGACCAGCTGGCCCGACGCTGGAGCAGATCTACAAAGCGGCGCGCGCGGCGTTCCCCGGCGTGCGCCTGGGCGGCGGCACTTTCGCCTTCTTCACGGAACTCAACCGCAAGCGTCCGCCGGCGGAGCTGCTCGATTTCGTCACGCACACCACGTGTCCGATCGTGCATGCGGCCGATGATATCTCCGTGATGGAGACGCTGGAGGCGTTGCCCTATGTCACGCAATCGGCCAAGGCCTTCGTCAAGGGCAAGGATTATTGCGTAGGGCCCAGCAGCATCCCGGCACGCCTCAACCCCTACGGCGCATCGACTGCGCCGAATCCCGACAATGGCCGCGTGTGCCTGTCGAACATGGACCCGCGCCAGCGTGGGCTGTTCGGGGCCGCGTGGACTCTTGGTTATGTCGCCGCACTCGCGCCGGGTGGCCTATCGGCGATCACGCTCGGCGCTGCGACAGGTCCGGCCGGCATGATCTACCGCCGCACCAACTATGCGCAGCCCTATTTCGACGGCGTGGGCGGCCCGGCGGTTTATCCGCTCTACCACGTGATCGCCAGCCTCACCGGTGCCAGCGGCAGCAAGTTGGTGCACGCGAAGTCCGCCGCGCCCGGCAAGATCGCGGCGCTCGCTTACCGAGCCAAGTCCGGTCCGGTTCTATGGCTTGCCAATCTGACTGGCGAGACTCAGAAAGCGAAGATCTCGGGCTTCAGCGGCGGTGCGCTGCTGCACATGCTCGATGAAGGCAGCTTCGTCGCCGCGACCAAGGACGCGGGCTATCTTGGCAAAGCCGGCAAGACATTGAAGAAGGTCGGCACGGTCGAGCTGGCACCCTATGCCGTTGCACGGATTGTGGGAGCCTGATGGCGCAGAACGGTGCACTGCTGCTCGGCTGCATTGCCGACGATTTCACAGGCGCTACGGACCTCGCCAACACGCTGGTGCGCAATGGCATGCGCACGATCCAGATCATCGGCATGCCCGATGGCCTTGATGTGCCGGCCGATGCCGAAGCGATCGTCGCAGCCCTGAAATCCCGCACGGCGCCGGTGGCTGAAGCGGTGGAGCAATCGGTCGCCTCCTGCCGGTGGTTGCGGCAGGCAGGCGCGCGCCAGATCTATTTCAAATACTGCTCGACCTTCGATTCGACGGACGAGGGCAATATCGGCCCGGTTACCGACGCCTTGCGCGCGGAGCTGAAGACGGACTTCGCCACTGTCTGCCCGGCCTTTCCCGAGACCGGCCGCACGATCTACCTCGGCCATCTCTTTGTCGGCGAGGTGCTGCTGTCCGATTCACCGATGCGCAATCATCCGCTGACACCCATGACCGATGCCAATCTGGTGCGTGTGCTGGGGCGTCAGACCCGGGCGTCCGTCGGTCTGGTTCCCGTCGGCACGGTGCGGAGAGGACCGGCTGCAATCCGCAATGCTTTCGAGACCTTGCGGCGCAATGATGTCGCCTACGCCGTCGTGGATGCGATCGAGGATGGGGATCTGCGGCGCCTGGGCGCGGCCTGCGCCGATCTCACGTTGGTGACCGGCGGATCAGGCGCGGCGATGGAACTGCCGGAGAATTTCCGCCGTGCCGGTTTGCTCGCGCGCAGAGCGGGCGAAGAGGAGCTGCCGCCCGTCGGCGGCAAAGCGGCTGTGTTGTCCGGTTCCTGCTCGCCTGCGACCTTGGCGCAGGTCGAGCGGATGCGAGCGCGACATCCCGCGCTCAAGCTCGATCCATTGGATCTCGCAGAGCGCGGTAACGCCGTAGTGGCAGAGGCTTTGGCCTGGGCCACGGCCGAACTGGAAACCTCACCCGTCCTGGTCTATGCGAGTGCGCCGCCCGAAGCGGTGAAGACCATCCAGGCCAAGCTTGGCCGCGAGCGTGCGGGATCGCTGGTTGAACATGCGCTGGCGACGCTGGCGGATGGGCTGGTGAAAGCGGGCGTGCGGCGCCTGGTAGTCGCCGGCGGCGAAAGCTCTGGGGCCGTCGTGCAGGCGGTGGGCATCCGCGCGCTGCAGATCGGGCCGCAGATCGATCCCGGCATTCCCGCGACCCTGTCGCTAGGCGAGCCGAAGCTTGCGCTCGCGCTCAAATCCGGGAATTTTGGGGCCGAAGACTTCTTCCTCAAGGCGATCGACAGGTTGCGATGACGGACGCCCGAGACTCCCTGGTTGCTAGCGGCCGCTCCATATTCGAGCGGCGCCTAACCTTCGGCAGCTCCGGCAACATCAGCGTCAAGACCGACGATGGCTGGCTGATGACGCCGACCAATGTCTCGCTCGGTGCCCTCGACCCGGCGCGGCTCTCCAAGCTGAATGGATCAGGCAAGCACATTTCGGGCGATGCGCCGACCAAGGAGAGCTTCCTGCATCTTGCGATGTACCGCGAGCGTGCCGGCGCCGGTGCCGTCGTGCATCTCCATTCCACGCATTCGGTTGCGGTGTCGTGCCTGGACGGCATCGATCCGGACGATGTGCTGCCGCCCATCACCGCCTATTACGTGATGCGCGTTGGCAAGCTGCCGCTCATTCCTTACTACGCGCCTGGCGATCCAACCTTAGGCGAAGCCGTCGGCCAACTGGCCGCCAAACATTCCGCCGTCCTGCTCGCCAATCATGGCCCCGTGGTTGCCGGCTCATCGCTCAGCGCCGCCGTCAATGCGATCGAGGAGCTGGAAGAGACGGCGCGGCTCTACTTGCTGCTGCACGGCCGGCCGACGCGCTATTTGACGCCGGAGCAAGTCGCGGACCTGCGCCAGCGCTTTCCGAATTCGTGATGTGACACTCTTACCTCGTCATGGTCGTGCCAAGCACGACCATGACGAAAGTGAGCCCGTGTCAGAGAAAGTCCTCGATGTAGGCCTTCACAATCGCATCCAGGTCCGGGTCCTTTGGCAAGCCGAGCGACAGGGCGCGTTCATAGGTGGTGCCGACCGGCCAGGTGGCGACGATGCGTTCGATGACTGGGTCCTTCTCCACGCGGATCTCGCCGAGCCTGCGGTCGGCGGCAACGCGCTTCAGGGCCGCGATCATGTCGCCGACCGTGACGTCAAGAGACGGCAGGCTGACCGCGCGGTCTTCGCCCAGCTTCTCGCCAGCGACTTCATGCAGCTTCACAAAGCACTCGACGATGGTGCGGTATCCGGCGAGCGGCATCACGGCCTCGGTGCCGACCGGCAGCACGCATTCGACGCCGTTCAGCGGCTCGCGGAACACGCCACTCGCGAAGCTGGAGGCCGCCTTGTTCGGCTTGCCCGGGCGGATGATGACGGTCGGCAGACGTGCCGAACGGCCGTCGATAAAGCCCTTGCGCGTGTAGTCATTGACCAGCAGCTCGCCGATCGCCTTGGTCATGCCGTAGGTGGTCTGCGGCGTCTGCTTGGTGGTATCGCCGACGTGTTTGGGCATTGTCTTGCCGCCGAACACGGCGATCGAGCTCGCGAACACCACACGTGGCTTGGAGCCCAATGCGCGCGCCGATTCCAGCACATGCAGATTGCCGTCCAGGTTGACTCGCATCGCGAGGTCGAAGTCCTGCTCTCCGCCGCCGCTCACCACCGAGGCCAAGTGGAAGACGGAGATATCCGGCCGATCGAACAGCCGCTTCACCGTCGCCTTGTCGGAAATCTCGCCCGCTACGAACCTTGCGCGATCATCGAGCCCTGAGGGCCGCCCGTCCGGCACCACCATGTCGAACAGCAGGAGCTCGTCAATGCGCTCCGACTTCCCGGAGGGGCCTGTCAGCGCGCCGAGTGCTGTCAGGCGGCGCGCCAGTTGCAGCCCGATGAAGCCCGCCCCTCCGGTGATGATGACTTTCATGAATTCCCTCATTCTCGCGGCGAACAGCGAAGGACAACACTAGGGCGCTCGCGGAAAACCGCAACCGATTCCAGGAAGAATTTGGCGATGTCCCTAATTGGTTCGCGGTTGCCCTTATCCGCCTTTCACCGCTACTTCTACTCATCCCCTCGCCGGAGAATCTCACCATGACTTACACCGCCCATTCGCAGCGCTATGAGATGATGCATTATCGCACCTGCGGGCAGAGCGGCCTGCAACTGCCGGTGCTCTCCCTCGGCCTGTGGCACAATTTCGGCAATTCCACGCCTTATGCTGCGCAGCGCGAGATGGTCACCACGGCCTTCGATTTCGGCATCACACATTTCGACCTCGCCAACAATTATGGCCCGCCGCCGGGCAGTGCGGAGATCAACTTCGGCCGCCTGCTGCGCGAGGAGCTGAAGTCCTATCGCGATGAGCTCATCATCTCGTCGAAGGCCGGCTGGGACATGTGGCCCGGTCCATACGGCCGAGGCGGCGGCAGCCGCAAATATGTGCTGGCGAGCCTGGACCAGAGCCTGAAGCGGCTCGGCCTTGACTATGTCGACATTTTCTATTCGCACCGGTTCGATCCCGACACGCCGCTCGAGGAGACGATGGGCGCGCTCGCGACAGCCGTGCAACAGGGCAAGGCTCTCTATGTCGGCATCTCGTCTTACTCAGCCGGCAAGACGCGCGAGGCGGCGAAGCTGCTGCAGGGCGTGGGCGTGCGCTGCCTGATCCACCAGCCGTCCTACAACATGTTCAATCGCTGGATCGAGGGCAGCCTGCTCGACGCGCTGGAGGAGACCGGCATCGGCTGCATCGCCTTCTCGGTCCTGGCGCAGGGCTTGCTGTCGGAGAAATACCTCGATGGCGTTCCGGCGGAGGCGCGCATCAACCGGCCGGGCGGCGGGTCCTTCAAAAAGGACCATCTGAAGCCGGAGAACCTGGCACACGTCAGAGCGTTGAACGAAATCGCCAAGAAGCGCGGCCAGAGCCTAGCGCAGATGGCGCTTGCCTGGGCCCTGCGAGACCAGCGCGTGACCTCTGCCCTGCTGGGCGCGAGTAGTGTCGAGCAGCTCAAGGAAAATGTCGCCGCGCTCAAGAATCTCGATTTCACCGCAGCCGAATTGGCCGCGATCGAGCAGCATGCGGTCGACCTGGGCATCAATCTCTGGGAGAAGCCGAGCACCGACCAGAGGCCATAATCCGCATGATGTTACCTTTTTAACAGTTGTTAGAATTATGACATTCTGAGATACTGCGATGGAGCGGCAAGGATGGCCGTATCATCGCGGCAATGATCGGCCGCCCGCGCCGTTTTCGTCGCAGCGCCAGCATTGGAGAGCCAGCATGGCGGAACTGAAAATCGCCCCCATGGTGCGTCCCGAGACCGGCCGAAATGTGCCGGCGCGCAATGAAGCCTGCCCGCTCGATCTCGGCTGGGTGCGCGACGTCCGCGTGAATCTGTCGGCGGCGGAGCGGCGCGTGGCCACCCTGCCCGGGCGCCGCACGGTCAAGAAGGATGCGCAGGCCGCCTGGTTACTGAAGGCTGTCACCTGCATCGACCTCACCACGCTCAACGGCGACGATACGGCGGGCCGCGTGCGCCGTCTGTGCGCGAAGGCGAAGTCGCCAATCCGCCGCGATATCCTGGAAGCGCTCGGGATGGCCGATCGGCGCATCACGACCGGCGCGCTCTGCGTCTATCACCGCTTCGTCAAGACGGCGGTGGAGGCTCTGCAAGGCAGCGAAATTCCGGTGGCGGCCGTCTCCACGGGCTTCCCCGCCGGTCTCGTTCCGCACGACGTGAAGCTGAAGGAGATCGAATCCTCGGTGCGCGACGGCGCGACGGAGATCGACATCGTCATCACGCGTGAGCATGTGCTGACCGGCAATTGGCAGGCGCTTTATGACGAGATGCGCGACTTCCGCGCCGCCTGCGGCAACGCGCACGTCAAGGCGATCCTGGCGACCGGCGATCTCAAGACCATGCGCAACGTGGCGCGTGCGTCTTTGGTCTGCATGATGGCCGGCGCCGACTTCATCAAGACCTCGACCGGCAAGGAAAGCGTGAACGCGACGCTGCTCGTCACGCTCATCATGGTGCGCATGATCCGCGCCTATTATGAGCGGACCGGCTTCATGGTCGGCTACAAGCCGGCCGGCGGCATTTCCAGCGCCAAGGACGTGCTGAACTACCAGTTCGTGATGAAGGAAGAGCTGGGGCGCGAATGGCTGGAGCCTGACTATTTCCGCATCGGCGCCTCCAGCCTGCTCGCCGATATCGAGCGCCAGCTCGAGCATCACGTGACTGGCCGTTACTCGGCCTTCAATCGCCATCCGGTGGGGTGATCGCCATGAGCGTTGCACGCTATTTCGACGAGATGTCCTATGGCCCCGCGCCGGAAGCCGACACCGAGGCGCGGGCCTGGCTGACGTGCCACGACGCCACCTTCGGCCATTTCATCGGCGGCAAGTTCGTTCCGCCAGCCTCCGGCACCTACATCGACACGATGGAACCGGCGACGGGCGCCACGCTGGCGAAGATCGCGGCCGGCGCAGCAGCGGATGTGGATATGGCCGTCGCCGCCGCGCGCAAGGCGCAGGGAGCGTGGGCCAAGATCGGCGGTGCGGCCCGGGCGCGTCATCTCTATGCCCTGGCGCGCGCGGTTCAGCGCCACGGCCGTTTGTTCGCGGTTCTCGAATCGATGGATGGCGGCAAGCCGGTAAGGGAATCCCGCGACCTCGATATCCCGCTGGTGGCGCGGCATTTCTATCACCATGCCGGCTGGGCACAGCTGCAGGAACACGCGTTCGCCGATCATGTGCCCGTCGGGGTGGTGGGGCAGGTCATCCCCTGGAACTTCCCTTTGCTGATGCTGGCGTGGAAGCTGGCGCCGGCCCTGGCGCTTGGCAACACGGTGGTGCTGAAGCCGGCGGAGTTCACCTCGCTGACGGCGCTGCTGTTCGCGGAGATTGCGACGCAGGTTGGACTGCCGGCCGGCGTGCTCAACGTCGTGACCGGCGACGGCTCGACGGGCGCGGCGCTGGTTGATCATCCCGATGTCGACAAGATCGCTTTCACCGGATCGACGGAAGTCGGCCGCCTGATCCGCGAGAAGACTGCCGGCACAGGCAAGGCGCTGACGCTCGAGCTTGGCGGCAAGTCGCCGTTCATCGTGTTCGACGACGCGGATCTCGACGGCGCGGTCGAAGGCGTGGTCGACGGCATCTGGCTCAACCAGGGCCAGGTGTGCTGCGCCGGATCGCGCCTGCTGCTGCAGGAGGGCATCGCGGAGGACTTCCTGGCGCGGCTGAAGCAGCGCATGACCAAGCTCCGGGTCGGCCATCCGCTGGACAAGGCCATCGATATGGGCGCGATCGTTGCGCCCGTTCAGCTGAAGCGCATCCAGTCGCTGGTCGAGACCGGAATCTCCGAAGGCGCCTCGATCTTCCAGCCTGATCTCAGCCCGCCCAAGGGCGGCTGCTTCTTTCCGCCGACGTTGATCAGCGACGTGCAGCCGACTGCGACGGTGATGCAGGAGGAGATCTTCGGCCCGGTGATCGTCGCGATGACCTTCCGCACCCCGGACGAAGCGGTCGTGCTCGCCAACAACACGCGCTATGGCCTGGCCGCCAGCATCTGGAGCGAGACCATCGGCCTCGCCCTCGACATCGCGCCCAAGCTGCAGGCCGGCGTGGTCTGGGTCAACGCCACCAACCTGTTCGACGCGGCGGTCGGCTTCGGCGGCTATCGCGAATCCGGGTTCGGCCGCGAGGGCGGCAAGGAAGGCGCCTACGAATATCTGAAGCCGAAAGCCTGGGCCAATCGCAAGCCGCGGCAGGTCACCGAGCAGCCTCAGCTCCAGACCGCGTCGGGTGGATTCGAAACGCCGGCGCTCGACCGCACCGCCAAGCTGTTCATCGGCGGCAAGCAGGCGCGGCCGGACGGCAACTATTCGCGCGTCATCGTCTCACCTGCAGGCAAGCTGGTCGGTGAAGTGGGCGAAGGCAACCGCAAGGACGTCCGCAACGCCGTTGCTGCGGCACGGTCGGCGGAAGCTTGGTCGCGCGCCACCAGCCACAACCGCGCGCAAATCCTCTATTACATCGCGGAGAACCTTTCCGCGCGCTCCGCAGAATTTGCGGGCCGCATCACCGCCATGACCGGCGCGTCGCCGGCGCGCGCCAGAGCCGAAGTCGAGGCGACGATCAACCGCCTGTTCAGCTATGGCGCCTGGGCCGACAAGTTCGAAGGCACAGTTCATGCGCCGCCGCTGCGCGGCGTCGCGTTGGCGATGAACGAGCCAATCGGCGTGGCCGGCGTCGTGTGCCCGGACGAAGCGCCGCTGCTCTCCTTCATCAGCCTGGTGGCGCCGCTGATTGCGGTCGGCAACCGCGTCGTCGTGGTGCCGAGCGAGCGTCATCCGCTCTGCGCCACCGACTTCTACCAGGTGCTGGAGACCTCGGACGTTCCGGCCGGCGTGGTGAACATCGTCACGGGCTCGCGGGAGGAGTTGACTAAGGTCCTGGCAGACCACGACGACGTCGATGCGCTCTGGGTGTTCGGGTCGAAAACAGCCTCCGCCACGGCGGAGAAACACTCCATCGGCAATCTCAAGCGGACGCTGGTCGATCATGGGCTGGAGACGGACTGGAACGACCCTGCGGCCGCGGAAGGGCCGATCCTGTTGCGCCACGCGGTGCAGGTGAAGAATATCTGGATTCCGTACGGCGAATAGCCAAGATAGGCAGTCCAGAAATCAGGGGAGGCTGACGTGCTGAAGAATCTCGACCCGCTGCTCAACGCGGACGTGCTCTATGCGCTGCGCGCCATGGGCCACGGCGACACGCTGGTGCTGAGCGACACCAACTTCCCGTCCGACTCCATCGCCCGCCAAACCCGCCTCGGCAAGCTCCTGCGCATCGACGCCAGCTGTCCACGCGCGGCCCGGGCCATTCTGTCGGTGATGCCGCTCGACAGCTTCGTCGAGCATGCCACTTACCGCATGGAAGTGGTTGGCGATCCCAAGGACATCCAGCCGGTGCAGAAGGAAGTACAGGTGGAGATCGACCACGCGGAAGGCAAGCCCTGGCCCATGGGCTCGATCGAGCGCATGGCATTCTACGAGCATGCCAAGAAGGCCTATTGCGTCATCACCACCGCCGAGACCCGCTTCTACGGCTGCTTCATCTTCACCAAGGGCGTGATCCCACCGAAGGAGTAGGCGCCCATGGTTCAAGCGGCGGCCGCGCAAGAGGGGGTGGCCATTCTCGGCATCTTCGTCGCCGACCTCGCGTTCCGCGCGGGGCGGCTGCCGAAAATTGGCGAGACGATCGCGGGCTCCGGCTTCGCGATGGGCCCGGGCGGCAAGGGCTCGAACCAGTCAGTCGCCGCCGCACGCCTCGGCGCCAAGGTGACCTTCATCTCCAAGATCGGGCGCGATGCCTTCGGCGACATCGCGCTCAAGACCTGGAAGGATGAAGGCGTCGTTGCGCGCGCCGCGCAGTCGGACAAGGAGCCGACGGGCGGCGCCTTCATCTTCGTCAATCACGAAACCGGCGAGAACGCAATCATCGTCTATCCCGGTGCGGCAGGCACGATCTCAACTGCCGATGTCGAAGCCGCAGCGGATGCCATCCGCGGCGCGAAAGTTTTCGTGACGCAATTAGAGCAGCCGGTCGCCGCAGCGCAGCGCGGTCTGGAGATCGCACGTGCAGCCGGCGTGACCACGGTCTTCAATCCCGCGCCGGCGGAGCCGATCCCGGATTCGATCTATCCGCTCTGCGACTACATCGTGCCGAACGAGACCGAGGCTGCGACGCTGACCGGTACGCCTGTTGCGACTCTGGCCGACGCGCAGCGCGTCGGTGACGCATTGCTGGCGAAGGGCGCCAAGACCGCGCTTATCACCTTGGGCGAGCGCGGCGCCTTGTTCCACAATCGCGAACGATCGGTCGAGATCCCGGCCGTAAGGGCAGGCCCCGTGGTGGAAACCACCGGCGCCGGCGACGCCTTCGTGGGCGGGTTTGCCGCCGCGCTCGCACGCGGTATCGATCCTATCGAAGCCGCGCGTTTCGGCTGCGCCGTCGCCGGCATCTCCGTTACGCGGCCCGGCACCGCGCCTTCCATGCCGCACCTCGCGGAAGTGGAAGCGCTGCTTGCCAGGCGCGGTTGATCGACCTACGCCGCTGTCAGCCCTGCGATGATCGCCTCGCGTGCCTTCCGCGTTGCGCCGAGGCGATCTTTCACCGCCGCAAGCACCGCAGGCGGCGCCTGTTCGGGCGTGCCTGCGTTGAAGGGCGGTTCCGGCGCGTATTCCAATCCAAGCTGGATCGCTTCTGCCTGTGCTTTCCCGACCAGCTCGGCGACAACCGCAAGGCCGAAGTCGATACCCGCCGTGACGCCACCGGCAGTGATGAGGTTGCCGTCGCGCACCACGCGCCCATGGACGGGAATGGCACCGAACCGCTCCAGGAAATCGTGCGAGAACCAATGCGTCGTGGCCCGGCGGCCTTTGAGCAATCCCGCGGCGCCGAGCACTAGGGAACCGGTGCAGACGGACGTGACATAGCGCGCTTGTTTCGCCTGGCTGCGCAGAAAGTCCAGCACCATTGCGTCCTCCAGCAGCGCATTGACACCGCCGCCGCCCGGCACGCACAGCACATCGAGCGCTGGGCATTCGCCGAACGTCATGGTTGGTGAGAGTACGAGACCAGTCGCGGAGGCGAGTGGCGCGCGATCCTTCCAGAGCAGATGAACCTTCGCATCCGGCAGCGTGGCAAACACCTCATAGGGGCCGGTCAGGTCGAGCTGCTGCACGCCGGGAAACACAAGAATGCCGATCTGAAGAGCCATGACTCCCTCCTGGTTGACGGCGCGATCTTAGTGGGTCAGGATTTGGCGGAAATGCCAAAGACCCCACGTTTCACGCCAAGGCCGCGCCGCATCGAGATCCTTGCCTTCCAGGATGTGCAGCTGCTTGATGTTGCAGGCCCGCTGCAGGTGTTCGCCACCGCCAACGATCTGAGCCGCGCGGCGGCGCGCCCAACGCCCTATGAGCCGGTCGTTGTTGCGGAAGGCTCGCTGGCGATGTCGTCAGCCGGACTTGGCCTCGCCGCGCAGACGCTGCCGAAGCCGCATTCGGCCGTGGATACGCTGATCGTCGCGGGCGGGTGGGGCGTCTCTACAGCGTGCGCGAATCGGAAGCTCATCACCTGGATCAAGGCGCGTGCCAAGCATGCGCGCCGCGTCGCCTCTGTGTGCAGTGGTGCGTTCCTGCTGGCGACGATTGGTATGCTGGATGGGCGGCGCGCGGCGACTCATTGGAGCCGTTGCCGGGAGTTCGCACAGCGTTTCCCCAAGGTGCGATTGGAGCCGGATCCGATCTTCGTCCAGGACGGCCATGTGTGGACCTCGGCCGGCATCACCGCCGGCATCGATCTTGCGCTGGCGATGGTGGAAGCGGATCTCGGCCGCGATCTAGCGCTCGCCGTGGCGCGCCAGCTCGTCGTGTTCCTGAAGCGGCCGGGCGGCCAGGCACAGTTCAGCGCCACGCTCGCCCTGCAGCACGGCAATGCGCGTTTCGAAGGCCTGCATACCTGGATCGCGGACAATCTTACCGGCGATCTCTCCATCGCCGGTCTGGCGAAGGCCAGCGGCATGAGCGAGCGCAGCTTCGTCCGTCACTATCGCCAAGCCACCGGCACGACACCGGCGCGCGCCGTGGAGCAGATCCGGGTCGAAGCCGCACGCCGTGCGCTCGAGCTCGGCCTGCCCGTCAAGCGCACTGCGGCGCGCTGCGGATTTGGCTCGGAAGAGACGATGCGCCGGAGCTTTCTGCGCCTCTTCGGCGCCTCGCCGCAGGCCTATCGAGAGCGCTTTTCGTCCAGCGCCGCCGCCGCTCAGCTTTCATAGTCTCCGCTCTGCGCCCACGGAATCGCCCAGGGCAGGAATACGACGAACAGAAAGAACGCGATACCGAGGGGAAGAAGGCCGTAGAACGCAATAGCGCTGCCGGCATAGTCCAATGCCGCCGCGACCCATTGGACTGCGAAGGCGGGGCTGCCTTCCGGGGCATTGGCGCCAGCCATGCGGTCGATTGCCCGATGATGGTCATAGACCGAAAGTGCCGAGACGAGCATCAGCCACGGAACGGCGCACAGCACCCAGATCCGGAAAGGACCAGGCCGCTGTCGCTGATCTTCCTGACGGTTGGTAATCTGCGATCCAGTCGAGCGTTGCATGGTCTCCTCGCAGTGCGGCCGGAATTGTCTCCAATCTCATCCGTTCCCGCAACCTCGCGGTCACGCTACCGCCGCCGTTTCCTTGATGGTTTGGAGCGGCTGCTGGCCCTCAATGCCGCTTCTCTTGCGGTGGTCTGACTTTTGGTGTCGAGGATGGCGGCGACGAAGCGTTTCAAGTTCTCTTCGACGTAATCCTCCACCCGTCCGTTTGGGTCGAAGCTCCACCACAGCAGCGAGCCTTGCCATTGCGTTGCCATCAGGAGGCCGACGTCCTTGGGCCGGCGAGCGGTTCCGGCGAAGCAATTATCCAGCTCCCTCGAGAGCGCTGATTTCCATTTTGCGCCGCGCGCCCGCAGGCTGGGATCGCGCAGGTCCTCGCGCAGGATCAGCAGGGCATCGGCATAGGCTTCGATCCCGCCATAGTCCTGGGACAGCATCGTGAGCAGCCTGATCGCACCTTCCGGTGTCTTGGGTACCTTGGCGGAAAAACGCGCGGTCTTCTCATCCAGTCCGTCCCAGGCGTAGAGAAGCGTGCTGTGGACGAGCTTGGCCTTGCTCTTGAACCGCTGCACCAGAGTGGAAGCGGAGAGTCCGCAGGCCTGCGCCAGGGTGGAAAAGGTGAGCGCCTCCGGACCGTGCCGGTGCATGAGCCTGTAGGCTGTATCGAGCACATCCTTGTCGGGCAGCGTCTTGGGCCTGGGCATTCC
This sequence comes from Dongia deserti, assembly GCF_003574735.1. GTDB lineage: Bacteria > Pseudomonadota > Alphaproteobacteria > Dongiales > Dongiaceae > Dongia_A > Dongia_A deserti. The sequence goes on along the minus strand of NZ_QORW01000001.1, from coordinate 225,947 downwards.
CTTGCTCCTGTTTATAACCGAACGATCATTTATATATTGCATAACCGAACGGTCGTTTATATATTCCGGAGCGAGGGCGGTCCGTCAATCCCAGGTGGAGGTTGCCATGTCGTTGCAAGGCAAAGTCGCCCTGGTCGCGGGTGCCACGCGCGGGGCCGGTCGCGGAATCGCCGTTGAGCTGGGCGCGGCGGGTGCCACGGTCTATGTGACCGGCAGGACCACGCGTGCGCAACAATCGGAATATCGGCGGCCCGAGACCATCGAGGAGACGGCGGAGCTTGTGACCGCCGCCGGCGGCAACGGGATTGCGATCCAGGTTGATCATCTCATCGCTGAGCAGGTCGAGCAGCTGGTCGCCCGCATACGGGCGGAAGACGGGCGCCTCGATATCCTGGTCAATGACGCGTGGGGCGGCGAGACTCTCAAGGAGTGGAACAAGCCGGTCTGGGCGCACAATCTGGCGAATGGGCTGCGCCTGCTCGATCTCGGCGTGCGCACGCACCTCATCACCGCGCACTTCGCCTTGCCGCTGCTGATCGAGCGGCCCGGCGGCTTGCTGGTCGAAGTCACCGATGGCACGGACGCGTACAATGCCGACCATTACCGGATCAACCCGTTCTACGACCTTGCGAAGGTTTCGGTGAGTCGCATGGCCTGGGCGCATGCCAAGGATCTGGCGCCCCACGGCGGGACCGCGGTCTCTGTCACGCCCGGCTGGCTGCGCTCGGAGATGATGCTGGAGGCGTTCGGCGTCGCGGAAGAAAACTGGCGCGACGCCACCCAGCGCATCCCGCACTTCGCCATCTCCGAGACACCGCGCTTTGTCGGGCGTGCCATCGCGGCGCTTGCCGCCGATCCTGACCGCGCGCGCTGGAACGGGAATTCCTTGTCGAGCGGTCAGTTGGCGCAGCTCTACGGCTTCACGGATCTCGACGGCTCTCGGCCGGATGCCTGGCGCTATGTCGTAGAGGTGCAGGACGCGGGCAAGCCGGCCGACACGACCGGCTATCGGTAATAAGCCGATTCGGGCAGAATTGCCCCGGGGGAGCAGCACCGGCGGGGCGCACAGTGACCAGTCACAGCGACGTTTCCGCACGGATTGCCAAGGAATTGGACCGTCTCGATGCCGACATCGTGCATGTCGGCCTGTTCGATTTCGCCACCATGTTCCGCGAGCGGCGGCTACGGCGCGAGGATCTGCTGAGCGGCGCCGATCACGCCGTGTTCGCCAACGTTCTGCCGAAATGGGACGCGGCCGAATCCATCCTGGCGCCAGGCCCTTACGGCAGCGAAACAATCGCCTACGATCCGGATTCGATCCGCCCCTATCCGTTCGAGCCGCGCGCCGTCGCCTTGGTGGCGGACTACACTGGCCCGCAGGCGGAGATCATGCCGCGCCGTGTGCTGGCGCGCCAAGTGGAGCGCGCGAGGGCGGCCGGCCTCGACGTGCTCGCCGCCTATGAGTTCGAGTTCATCCTTCTCAACGAGACGGCGGACTCGCTGCGCGCGAAGGGCTTTGCCGATCTCAGCCACTTTGCCGCCGACAATCGCTGCTGGTCCGGGCAGACCGCAGCGACCTATGCAAGCTTTGTCGCCGACCTCGAGAGCCTGTTGCGGGCGGCAGACATCGACCTGTTCGCCCTCGGCGTCGAGCTTGGTCCAGGCTGCCTCGAGGCGACCCTGCGGCACAAGGCGGCCATGCGCGCGGCCGATGACGCGGCGTTCTTCCGCATGTTCACCAAGGCCTTCTGCCGGCAGCGTGGCCTGACCGCCTCCTTCATGCCGCTGCTCGGCGCTGGTTTTCCCGGGATCGGCGGCCATGTGTGCCTCTCGCTGCGTAATCGGCAATCCGGCCGGAATCTGTTCGCCGATGCGCACCAGCGGTACGGGCTGAGCGAGGCGGCGCAATCCTTCCTGGCGGGCATCATTGACATGGTGCCGGAGGCGTTCCCGATGTGCGCCCATACCGTCAATGCCTATCGCCGGTTTGCGCCGGGAAGCTGGGCGCCGAAGACGGTGAGCTGGGCGCCCTACAACTACGCCGCGGCGGTGCGCACCGCCGCGGAAACGGAAGAGGCGACGCGACTGGAGCTGCGCCTGCCGGGCAGCGATGTGAACGTCTATCTCGCGCTCGCCCTCATGCTGGGCGCCGGGCTGGAGGGATTGGAGCGCGGCCTTGCGCTCGCCGACGAGCCGATCGGTTCGGGCGGCCCGAACGAAATTCCGGCGGACGCCCCACGCTTGCCATCGGACCTGCGCGAGGCCACGCAGCGCTTCCGGGCGAGCGACAAGGTGCGGCGCCTGTTCGGCGTCGCCTTCGTCGACCACTTTGCGATGCTCTGCGAAGCAGAGGACGCGGCGCTGCGTCGCGCCGTCAGCGCTGCCGAGGTCCAGCGCTATTTGGAGGCCGGTTAACGTCTGCAGGCAAGCCACTGACGCACGTTGCTGCAGTTGCGGCGCGGCCAGCCGATCGAGCTGAAAAGAGCGGCGAGGCCTTTAGTGCGGGCCTCACTGCACGGAACACTCATGTGACAATGGTATATCTTCCCGATATCCGCAAACAAAAGTTGAGAATGCCGTGATTTCAAACGGCCAGGACGGCTGGGTGATCAGGCGAAATTGCAAGAAAGTTCGGCGGCGAAGTTGGCCAGCGGGTGAGGGCCATTCCGTGGCGCTTCGCCGCCCGTGACCGAGACCTTTTTGGGGAAGGGACGGTGTCGGTCACACAAGGCTCGATCGCAATTGCTCAACAAAAGACAACACGAGCTGATGCGAAGTGGTTCCGTCACCCGTCATTTCATAGCGGCCAGCCGAAACGCTGGCACTTGATCAGACCAAGCACGCTAGCTTACGACCGCCCAGAGGAGGACGGCCAGGACGCCGATAACAGCTGCGAGGAGCAACCAGGTCCGCACCTGCACCCTCGAGGCATTGTCCCGCATGCGGTCCGTCCTGGCCCGCTCATGTTGGCGCACCTCGGCGACGGTGCGGGGGTGCGGCGCATGGCCTCCGGCCTCGTCATCGGTGCCGAGTGGAGCAGCCGCAGGATCGGGGAAGTGAACCTTATCCCCGGTTCGGCCGCGGTCAATGTCGTCGCGCAGTTGGTCCGTAGTTGCCTTGGGGGCGTCGCGACCCATCCGGAGCTCTCCCTTCGATTGGAAGAGAACCTTCCGCCATCATCAGCGTTGCAATCGGGCGGCGCTCGCCGTTCCGCAGGGCCTCCCGGCTCTCCGAAAATCGCCATGCCTGCTTGATCTAAAATGGAAAAGTGCATTCGCTTCTTGCTCACGCGGAAGCGAGGCTCGCCTCGCGCCCTCGAGGCGGCGCATAGTGAAGCGCGATGGGCGGCATGCCTATCCTTCGTAGCCGAATTGCCGGGGCAGCCAGAGCACGGTCTCCGGTACGAACACCATCAGCAGCAGCGCGGCAACCAGGATGCCGAGGAACAGCCAGATCTCGCGGATGATGGCGCCGAGCGGAACGTTCATCAGCCCGCTCATGACGAACAGCAGGACCCCATAAGGCGGCGTAATCAGGCCGATCATGATGTTGATCACGATCACCACGCCGAAATGCACCAGATCGATGCCGAGAGCGCGGCAGGTCGGAATGAACAAGGGCACCAGGACCAGCAGCATGGTGGTCGCATCGAACAGGCAGCCTAGCGCCAGGAACAGCAAATTGATCAGCAGCAGGAAAACCACCGGCGACATCTGCGATCCGTCGAGCCAGTCCGCCACCATTTGGGGCACGCGCTCGGTCGCCACGATGTAGTTGAGAACGAAGGCACCGGCGATCAACAGGGCGACGACCGAGGTGGCCCGGGTCGATTCCACGAATATCTTCACGATCTCGCGCAGTGAGATCGAGCGATAGAACAAGACGGCCAAGGCGAGGGCATAAAGCGCCGCGAGGGAGGCTGCCTCGGTCGGCGTCGCTGCGCCGCCATAGATCCCGCCCAGCAGGATGACCGGCAGCATCAAAGGCGGAAATGCTTGCACGGTGGCGCGCGGCAATTGGGACAGCGGCACACCCGGATCGCGGGCGAAGTTGCGGCGCTGCGCGATCAAGGCAATGGCCGCCATCAGAGCGAGACCCATCAACAAGCCGGGAACGACTCCGCCGAGGAACAGGTAGCCGACCGAGGTATCGGAGACGAGTGCATACAGCACCATCGGGATCGAGGGCGGAATGATCGGCCCGATGGTTGCAGACGCGGCGGAGATCGCTGAGGCAAAGCCCGGCGTGTAGCGCCCGGACTTCACCATCATCTCGGTCAGAAGCTTGCCGACGCCTGCAGCATCGGCAATGGCGGAACCGGACATGCCGGCGAAGATGATGCTGGCGATTACATTGACATGCGCCAGACCTCCTCGGAACCGCCCGACCAGCGCCTGGCAAAAGCGCAGCAGCCGCTCGCTGACGCCGCCAGCATTCATCAGGTTGGCCGCCAGAATGAACAGCGGCACCGACAGAAGCACGAAGCTGTCGATGAAGTTGTTGAGGATCTGCTCGGCGAACAGCGCGAGGTCGCTCTGCGTGAAGAGCAGATAGCCGATCGCCGCGACAAACATGGCATAGGCGATCGGCATGCCGACGGCGGCAAGCCCCAGAAAGGCCGCCAGGACCAGGACGAAAGCCAGGCTCATTCGTGCGGCTCTTCAGGTTGCGCGTAGAATTCGCGCTTCCAGCCGCTCGAGATGAGGCGTCGTGCGCGCAGGATCGCACGCACGATCACGACGCCGGAAAACAGGATGAAGATCGAGTACAGCCAGTCATAGCGCAGGCCCAGCACCGGCGATTTCTCGAACCGCATGAATCGGATCCAGTCGAGCGTCTCCGGCAGGATTATCGCGAAGGCGACCGCCACCAGGACTGCGCAGGCGAGCGCCAGCCAACGGCGGATTGAGGGCGGCAAGGCGATCGCCACCATGTCGAAGGTGATCTGGTCACGCTCCTCCAGCAGGAAGGCCGCGGTCCAGAACACGACCCAGACATAGCAGATGAGTGTCACTTCCTGCGTCCACGCCGTGGGGTCGTTCAGCACATACCGGCTGAAGATCTGGACGATGAAAGCCACGAACATGATGGCGAAACCCAGAGCCGCCAGCCAGGCCGCCACATCCTTCAATCGATGGATGGATGATCGCATGGGCTCAAAGAGAAAGCGCATCCCGGGCGGTGCCGGGATGCGCGCTGAGTTACTGAACGGCGTTGATGCGGTCGACCATGCCCTCGGGCCAGGTCTTCGACCATTCGGAGTCCAGATAGGCCTGCTGCACGGTCTTGCGGAACGCCTCGACGTCCGGCGAGTAGACCTTCAGCCCCTGCTCCTTGAGGAAAGTGACCAGCTCCGCTTCGTCCTTGATGCGGTTCTCGTTGTTGTATTTGACGGCGGCATCGGCTGCTTCCAGCACGGCCTTCTGCTGCGCTTCGTCCAGCTTCTCCCAAGTCTCGCCGGCCATGGACAGGAAGATGGCGTCGACCAGATGGTTGGTCATCACCACCTGCTTGGTGACCTCATAGAACTTGGCGGCCTTCACGGTCGGCAACGGATTGTCCTGTGCATCGATGGCGCCGGTCTGCAGCGCGGTATAGACCTCGCCGAATGCGAGCGGCAGAGGATTAGCGCCCAGCGCCTTGCCGAGGAACAGCCAGGTGTCCGATGACGGCATGCGCAACTTCACGCCGGCGAGGTCGGCCGGAACCTTGATCTCCTTGTCTGTGCGGAGGTTGAGTTCTCGCGTGCCGAGATAGCCGGCGGCGAGGACCTTGATGCCCATCTCATCCTGCACGCGCTGATACATCTCCTTGCCGATGTCGCCGCCGAACACCTTGGCCTGATGGTCGGGATCGCGGATCAGATAACCGGCCGTGAAGATCGACCATTCGGGAATCTGTTTGGCGATGTCGAAGGCGGAGATCATGGCCATCTCGAGGTTGCCGCGCTGCATCGCGGCCGGCTCCGTGCCCTGCTTGAACAGGGTGCCGTTGAGATGGATCTCCACCGCGAACTGACCGGGCGCCAGCTCCTCGAGCCTGTCCTTGAACACGGTCAGCATCTTGGCGTGCCAGTCCGTTTCGACAGCCGGCGTGGAGATACGCACCTGGATTGGATCGGCGGCTTCGGCCGGCATCAATCCCAAGGTCATCGCGATGGCGGCGGCGCCAAGCAGGGTTCGGCGGGAAATCAGGGTCCGCATGAGTTCCTCCCAGGGTTTCGAGGTCTATTGGTGACGGAACGGTTCGTGCCGCCAAGCCTCCGGGCGCATTATGCTGCGTAAGAACTCAGTTGCAAACATTTTTTAACGCACTAACATGTTAGATGGCGCAGCAATGTTCTCAAAAGCTTAATTCTAAACACAAGGAACCATTTCGTGCCGTCACAGTCTTCCCGGTTCGGACTTTCGGCCGCTTTGACAACCCCGTTCGATCCTCGGGCGGCGATCGATTTGGGCCGGCTCACCCGCCATGCGCGCTGGTGCCTGGACAATGGCTGCGGCAGCGTGACTGTGTTCGGCACGACGGGAGAGGGCGCCTCCATCGGCCTCGCCGACCGTCAAGCCGCACTGCGGGCCATGATGGATGCTGGCTTCACCATGCGTCGCGCGGTAGTGGCAGGCGTCTCGGCGCCTTCATTGGCCGAAGCGGTATCGCAAGCTCAGGTCGCCCTCAATGCCGGCTGCCGCGCCTTGCTGGTGGCGCCGCCGTTCTATTTCAAGAATGTCGATGACGAAGGAGTCTATACCTGGTTTGCGCAGCTGATCTGGGCGCTTGGCGACAGCGCGCGCGACTTCATCCTCTACAACATTCCGTCGGTCACGCACGTGACGCTGACGCTGGACCTGATCGGCCGGCTGAGAGCTGCCTTTCCGAACGTGATCATCGGGGTCAAGGATTCGTCGGGAGATTGGGATTACGCACAGCGACTGCTGGCGGCGCACAAGGATCTCGCGATCCTGATCGGCGACGAACGGCTGCTGGCCAAGTCCGTACGGCTCGGCGCACAAGGCGCCATCTCCGGCCTCGCCAATCTCTGCCCGCAGGTCTTGGCGCAGATCATCGAGACCGGCAGCGAAGACGCGCGCATTGCGCCCCTGGTCGAGGAAGTACTGAAATATCCGGTCACGGCGGCGATCAAGGCGGTGCTTGCCCACCGAACACGCGACGATGCCTGGCTTGCGACCCGCGCTCCTCTGGTCGGTCTCGGAACGGCGGATGCCAAGCGATTGAGCCAGACTTACGACATGCTGTTTGCCGCGGCGGCGGCTTGAGGCGAGGGGAGCCTCGGCGCGAGAAGGAGAGGGCCATGCTGGAGCGCGAACCGACCAAGTTGCGAGAACAGGCCTATGATAGTTTCACGCGGCATCTGCTGGCGCGCGATGTCAGGCCCGGCCAGTTCATCTCACAACGCGAGCTGGTGGAGCTGACCGGCCTGCCGCTGGGCGCGATCCGCGAATTGGTGCCGCGGCTGGAGGCAGAAGGCCTGATCAAGACCGTCCCGCAGCGCGGCATGCAGGTGGCCCACATCGATCTCAACTTGATCCGCGATGCCTATCAGTTCCGGCTGTTCCTGGAGCGCGAGGCCGTCGCGCTGTTTGCAGAGCGCGCGCCGGACGAATTGCTGGCAAAGCTGCGTGCCGATCACGAGCGCGTGCTGGAGCGTGTTGCCCGCGAAGGCAACACGCCCGACGTGATCGCGGAAGCGCAGGCGGTCGATTGGGGCATGCATGACACCATCATCGATGCCTTGGGCAACGAGATCATCTCCAAGGCCTACCGCGTCAACGCGATCAAGACCCGCCTCATCCGTGAGGAGCTGGTGCGGATCGATCCCGTGGTTGCGCCGGTGATGCGCGAGCATCTCGGCATCCTCGAAGCGATCGAGACGCGCGACGGCAGGAAGGCCGCAGCTGCGATCTCCGCCCACATCGAGAATGCGCGCAACCGCGCCATGGGAATCAGCTGACGCGCTGTCCGGCGGCTATTCTTCGATCACCAGCTGCGGCAGGAAGCTGCCGCCTTCGGCCGCGAAGAACTCCCACAGCGTCGCGGCGGCCGGCATCATGCGCCGCTCCGCGCGCCGGACCACGAACCATTGCCGCATGATCGGCAGGCCGACCACGTCCAGCATGACCAGTCTGCCGTCCTCGAGCTCGACCGAAACCGTGTGCGCCGACAGCAGTGCGATACCGAGCCCCGCCATCACCGCCTGCTTGATGGTTTCGTTAGACTCGATCTCCATCCCGATGGAGGGGGTCGCGCCGGTATCCGCCAGCAGCCGCTCCGTCAGCATGCGGGTGCCTGACCCCGGTTCGCGCATCAGAAAAGTCTCGCTCGACAGCTCCCGCGGCGGGATGTAGCGGCGCCGCGCCAGCACGTGGTCCGGCGGCGCCACGATGATGTGCGGATGCGGGCCGATGATGGACCGGTCGACGTCGAAGCGGTTCGGCGGCCGCCCCATCACGGCAAAGTCGATCGCGAACGTCTCGAGCGCGGCGATGGTCTGCTCGCGATTGCCGACCGAAAGCTGGATCTCGACGCCGGGATGCGCACGCTTGAACGCCGCCAGCACGCGGGGTGAAAAATACTTCGCGGTCGAGACCACACCGACGCGGACATGACCGGCGCGTGCGCCCTTGAGCGCCCCGATCGCATCCTCCGCTTCGCTCAGCAGCGCATCGATGCGCAGGGCCGTGTCGGCGAGTTCGCGTCCGGCGCCGGTGGCGCGCATGCCGGTCTCCGCCCGCTCCAGCAACGCGATCCCGGCCAGCTCCTCCAGCAGCTTCAGCTGCAGCGAAACCGCGGGCGGGGTCACGTTCAATTCCTGGGCGGCGGCCGTGACGCTGCCGCTGCGGATTGTCGCAGCGAGCGCCCTCAGCTGACGCAAAGTGGCGCGATTGAGGGACATTTAGTTTTTCTAACAGAGAGCGTCAGTTAATTCAAATTTCTTTCAGGTATTAATCCCGCCACGATCCCAGCAACAAACAGTGCGCCTGCTGAAGTCCAGGCGACACTCGGACTGGGAAGGAAAAATGGCGGTAGATCAAAGGCTAAGGGCATTCTTGAAGGCGTGGGCCGACGGCCGGCCAGAGCGCGGCCCGACCGCGGCTGCTATGCTGGCGCTGAGCCGGTCTGCGGCGGAGATCGCCGGCTTGGTCGAAGGCGCCGCCGCCGGCACACTCAACCGCACGGTCGGCGGCAATGCCGGCGGGGATTCCCAGAAGCTGCTCGACCTCAGGGCCAACGAGATCATCCTCACCGCCCTGGAGGATGCGCCGGTCTCCGCCGTCACGTCCGAGGAGTTGGACGACATTCGGATTCTCGATCGCTCCGGCAAGGTTGCCGTCGCCATCGATCCGCTCGACGGCTCCTCCAACATCGACGCCAACGTTTCGATCGGCACGATCTTCTCGATCCTGCCGGCGCGCTCGGAGGCCGATCCGGACTTCTCGGCCTTCTTTGCACCAGGGCGGATGCAGCTCGCTGCCGGCTTTGCGATCTACGGGCCGCAGACAATCCTGGTCTTCTCGCTGGGCGCCGGCACCCATGTGGCACAGTTCGACCCGGGCCTCTGCGATTTCGTCGTAGCGGAGAAGGCGATTCGCCTGCCGGCGGGCAAGCGCGAGTACGCGGTCAACACATCAAACTACCGCTTCTGGGAACCGGCGGTGCGCGCCTATGTGGATGACTGCGTCGCCGGCAAGGACGGCCCGCGCGGCGCGGACTACAACATGCGCTGGATCGCCTCCCTGGTCGCTGAAGCCTATCGCATCCTCAGCCGCGGCGGCGTCTTCCTTTATCCGCGCGACAGCCGCAAGGGCTATGGCCAAGGCCGCCTGCGGCTGATCTACGAGGCCAATCCCATCGCCTTCCTGGTGGAGCAGGCTGGCGGCGCTGCGACCGACGGCATGCGTCCAATTCTCGATCTCATTCCCCGCGAGCTGCATCAGCGCACCCCGCTCGTCTTCGGTGCTCGGGACGAAGTCGAGCGGGTGGCGATCTACTACCGCGGGCTGAGCGAGCCGATCTATGTGGCGCCGCTTTTCAACCAGCGCAGCCTTTATCGGAATTGAGGAGCGGAGCATGTCGGTCAAGCATCCGATCATATCGGTCACCGGGTCCTCGGGCGCCGGCACCACGACCGTCAAGCACACCTTCGCGCAGATCTTCCGTCGCGAAGGGATCCAGGCCGCTATGGTCGAAGGCGATGCTTATCACCGCTATGGCCGCGCCGAGATGAAGCGCGTGATGAGCGAGGCCGAAGCGAAGGGCAACCGCCATTTCAGCCATTTCGGCCCGGAAGCGAACCTGTTCGAGGAGCTGGAGCACCTCTTCCGCACCTATGGCGAGACCGGCCGGGCCCGCAACCGCATCTATGTCCACGACGCCGAGGAAGCGGAACCGTACGGCTGCGCCCCTGGTACCTTCACGCCCTGGGCGGATCTCCCCGAACAATCGGACCTGCTGTTTTATGAGGGTCTGCACGGTGCCGTCGTCACCGACAAGGTAAACGTCGCGCAACATGCGGATGTCAAGATCGGCGTGGTGCCGGTCATCAATCTCGAATGGATCCAGAAGATCCATCGCGACCGCGCGACCCGCGGCTATTCGACCGAGGCGGTGATGGACACCATGCTTCGGCGCATGCCGGACTATGTCCGTTATATCTGCCCGCAATTCACTTTGACCGACATCAACTTCCAGCGCGTGCCGACAGTCGACACGTCCAATCCCTTCATCGCGCGCTGGATTCCGACCCCGGACGAATCCATGGTCGTGATCCGCTTCCGTAATCCGCGCGGTATCGACTTCCCGTACCTGGTCTCGATGATCCACGACAGCTTCATGTCGCGCGCCAATTCCATCGTCATTCCCGGCGGGAAGCTCGATCTCGCCATGCAGCTTATCCTGACGCCTACCATCCTGCGCCTGGTCGAAGCCAAGCGCCGCGCCGCGTGAAGGGAGACGCCACCATGAATCTCGTCATGGCGAATACACATCCGGACACGACCGAGCTCCCTGAAGCCGCGCACCCCGACATGGCGAATGCATTGCGCGCTCTTGCGATGGACGCCGTGGAAAAGGCGAAGTCGGGCCATCCCGGCATGCCCATGGGCATGGCCGACGTTGCGACGGTGCTGTTCTCGCGCTTCCTGAAGTTCGACCCGACGGTACCGGACTGGGCTGATCGCGACCGCTTCATCCTGTCGGCCGGCCATGGGTCGATGCTGCTTTACGCACTGTTGCATCTGACCGGTTATCAAGGCGTCACGCTCGATCAGCTGAAGTCATTTCGGCAATTGGGTGCGCTGACCGCCGGCCATCCCGAGGCGGGTCACTGCCCGGGCGTCGAAACCACGACCGGCCCTCTGGGCCAAGGGATCACAACCGCAGTCGGCATGGCGCTGGCGGAGCGCATGCTGAATGCGCGGTACGGCGACGAACTGGTCGATCACTTCACCTACGTGATCGCCGGCGACGGCTGCCTGATGGAGGGTATCAGTCACGAGGCGATCGACCTCGCCGGCCATCTGCGCCTCAATCGCCTGATCGTGCTGTTCGACGACAACGGCATCTCGATCGATGGCGCGACCAGCCTCGCCACCTCGACGGACCAGTTGATGCGCTTCCGTGCCGCCGGCTGGAACACGACACGGATCAACGGCCACGATCCCGACATCATCGCCGGCGCCGTCGATGTCGCGCGGCGATCCAGCCGCCCAACCTTGATCGCCTGCCGCACCGTGATCGGCTACGGGGCGCCGAACAAGCAGGGCAGCGCCGCGACACACGGCGCGCCGCTGGGGCCGGATGAGATCGCCGCTACGCGCCGCGCGCTCGGCTGGCCCTACGATCCGTTCGAGATTCCAGAGCATGTCGCGGCGGCGTGGCGTGCGGTCGGTGCGAAAGGCCGTGCGACGCGCGCCGAATGGGAGCGGCGGCTTGCACAAGCGGAGCCCACACGGCGCCAGGCTTTCCTCGACGATTTGGCCGGTACGCTCAATCCGAAGCTCGCCCTCGGGTTGGAATCACTGAAGGCGCAGTTCGTGGACGAACAGGCAAAGCTGGCGACGCGACAGGCATCCCAGCGTTGCATCGAGGTCCTGACCAAGGCGCAGCCGAATCTGGTCGGCGGCTCCGCCGATCTCACCCATTCCAACCTGACCCAGGCCAAGGGTCAGCCGGTCGTGCAAGCGGGTGCTTTCGCTGGCAGCTACATCCATTTCGGCGTGCGGGAGCATGCGATGGCGGCGGTCCTGAACGGGCTCGCGCTGCATCGTGGTTTCATCCCGTACGGCGGCACGTTCCTGGTCTTCACCGACTATGCGCGCCCGGCAATGCGGCTCTCTGCTCTGATGCGCCAGCGCGTCATCTATGTGATGACGCACGACTCGATTGGCCTCGGCGAGGATGGGCCGACCCATCAGCCGGTCGAGCATCTGGCCAGCCTGCGCGCGATTCCAAACCTGTTGGTGTTCCGGCCAGCCGATGCGATCGAGACTGCCGAAGCGTGGGCGATCGCTCTCAAGTCGAAAGCCTTGCCCAGCGTCTTGTGCCTTAGCCGTCAGGCGCTGCCGCTGCTTCGTGGGGTCGGGGATCCGGAGCTTTCAGTCGTGCGCGGCGCCTACATCCTTCGCGAGCCGGCAAATGGCCGAGACGTCACCCTGCTGGCCAGTGGATCGGAAGTCGCGCTGGCGGTCGAGGCCGCGGATCGTCTCGACAGGGACGGCATAAAGGCGGCAGTCGTCTCGATGCCCTGCTGGGAGCTGTTTGCCGCGCAGCCGCGCGCCTACCGCGCCGCCGTGCTGGGAGGTGCACCGCGCATCGCGATCGAAGCCGCCGTCCGCGATGGTTGGGACCGCTGGATCGGACCGGACGGACTTTTCGTCGGCATGGAAGGGTTCGGTGCGTCGGCGCCGGCCGAAGCTCTCTATCGTCATTTCGGCATCACGGCGGACGCCATCGTCGCAGCCGCACGGCAGATTGTCACTGCAGGAGAGGAATGATCATGGCTCGCATCACGTTGCGCCAGTTGCTGGATCACGCCGCCGAGTTCGGCTACGGCGTGCCCGCCTTCAACATCAACAACATGGAACAGGGCCTTGCGGTGTGCGAGGCGGCCGCTGTGGTCGATGCGCCGGTCATCCTGCAGGCCAGCCGTGGCGCGCGCTCCTATGCCGGCGACATCATGATCGTGAAGATGCTCGATGCGCTGGAACAGATGTTCCCTGGCGTTCCGATCTGCCTGCACCAGGACCATGGCAACAGCCCGGCCACCTGCATGTCGGCCCTGCAGCTCGGCTTCACATCCGTCATGATGGATGGCTCGCTCACGGAGGATGCGAAGACGCCGGCCAGCTACGACTACAATGTCAGCGTGACACGCCGAGTGGTCGAGATGGCGCATTGGGTCGGCGCCTCGGTGGAGGGCGAGCTCGGTTGTCTCGGCTCGCTGGAAACCGGCCAGGGTGAAGCCGAGGACGGCCATGGCGCCGAAGGCAAGCTGGGACACGATCAGCTGCTGACCGATCCGGACCAGGCAGTCGATTTCGTCACGCGCACCGGCGTCGATGCCCTCGCCATTGCGATGGGCACCTCGCACGGCGCTTACAAGTTCTCGCGCAAGCCCGATGGCGCGATCCTGGCCATGGGGGTGGTCGAAGAGATCCATGCCCGCCTGCCCAACACGCACCTGGTGATGCATGGCTCCTCCAGCGTGCCGCAGGAGTTGCAGGAGCTGTTCAACGCCGCCGGTGGTGCCATGCCGCAGACCTGGGGTGTGCCGGTGGAAGAGATCGTGCGCGGCATCCGCCACGGCGTGCGCAAGATCAACATCGATACCGACTCGCGCCTAGCGATGGCAGCGGCGATGCGCGGCGTCGCGCACAAGAACGCCGCGGAGTTCGATCCGCGCAAGTTCCTGCAGCCGGCCCGCGACGCCATGCGCGCGCTCTGTAAGCAGCGGTTCGAGGAATTCGGCACGGCCGGCAACGCCTCGCGCATCAAGCCGATCGCTCTTGCCGACATGGCCAAGCGATACCGCGGCGGCCAGCTCGACCCGCGCATCGCCGGCGCCAAGGCAGCCTGACACGGTTCAAGGAAAGGATAGAGAGATGAGCAGCAGCGACGTAAGAACCAAGGCCGACCGCTACAAAGCCGGTGTCATGGAATACAAGCGCATGGGCTATTGGGAGCCGGACTACCAGCCCAAGGACACCGACATCATAGCCTTGTTCCGCGTGACACCGCAGGACGGCGTCGACCCGATCGAAGCGTCGGCGGCAGTCGCCGGCGAATCCTCGACGGCGACCTGGACGGTGGTGTGGACCGATCGCCTGACCGCCTGCGAGAAGTACCGCGCGAAGTGCTATCGCGTCGACCCGGTGCCGAACGCGCCGGGGCAATATTTCGCCTATATCGCCTACGACCTCGATTTGTTCGAGCCGGGCTCGATCGCGAACCTGACCGCGTCCATCATCGGCAACGTGTTCGGCTTCAAGCCGCTGAAGGCGCTTCGGCTCGAAGACATGCGGCTCCCCACCGCCTATGTGAAGACCTTCCAGGGCCCGGCCACCGGCATCGTGGTCGAGCGCGAGCGCCTCGACAAGTTCGGCCGGCCGCTGCTCGGTGCCACGGTCAAGCCAAAGCTCGGCCTCTCCGGTCGCAATTATGGCCGGGTGGTCTACGAAGCGCTGAAGGGTGGGCTCGACTTCACCAAGGACGACGAGAATATCAACTCGCAGCCCTTCATGCACTGGCGCGAGCGCTTCCTCTATTGCATGGAGGCGGTGAACAAGGCGCAAGCGACCACCGGCGAGATCAAGGGCACCTATCTCAACGTCACGGCCGCGACCATGGAGGACATGTACGAGCGCGCCGAGTTCGCCAAGGAACTGGGCTCCGTCATCGTCATGATTGACCTGGTGATCGGCTACACCGCCATCCAATCCATGGCGAAGTGGGCGCGGCGCAACGACATGATCCTGCACCTGCATCGCGCCGGCCACTCGACCTACACGCGGCAGAAGTCGCACGGCGTCTCGTTCCGCGTCATCGCCAAGTGGATGCGTCTCGCGGGCGTCGACCACATCCATGCCGGCACCGTGGTGGGCAAGCTGGAAGGCGATCCGGCCACCACGCGCGGCTACTACGACGTCTGCCGCGAGGACTTCAACCCGACGAAGCTGGAGCACGGCCTATTCTTCGATCAACCCTGGGCCTCGCTCAACAAGGTGATGCCGGTCGCTTCCGGCGGCATCCATGCGGGCCAGATGCACCAGCTGCTCGACCTTCTGGGCGAGGACGTGGTGCTGCAGTTCGGCGGCGGCACGATCGGCCATCCCATGGGGATCGCGGCCGGCGCCACTGCCAACCGCGTTGCGCTGGAAGCGATGGTCCTCGCCCGCAACGAAGGACGCGATTTCGTGAACGAAGGGCCTGAGATCCTGAATGCAGCAGCCAAGCACTGCCTGCCGCTACGCCAGGCGCTCGATACCTGGAAAGACGTGACCTTCAACTACTCATCAACAGACACGCCGGACTTCGTGCCGACCGTCACGGCCGCCGCGTAAGGAGAAACCATCATGCGCATCACACAAGGCGCCTTCTCGTTCCTGCCCGATCTCACGGACCAGCAGATCGCGGCCCAGATCGACTACTGCCTCGGCAAAGGCTGGGCGGTGAACATCGAATTCACCGACGATCCGCACCCCCGCAACACGTATTGGGAGATGTGGGGCCATCCGATGTTCGACATCAAGGATGCGGCCGGCGTCATGCTGGAGCTGCAGGCCTGCCGCAAGGCCTATGGCGATCGCTACATCCGCCTCTCGGCGTTTGATGCCAGTCATGGCTGGGAATCGATCCGCCTCTCCTTCATCGTGAACCGGCCGAAATCGGAGGACGGCTTCATGCTGGAGCGGGAAGAGGGTGCGGGGCGGCGCATCCGCTATCGCACACGCGCCTACGCCACCGACCGGCCGGAAGGGGCGCGCTATGACTGAACCGGTTGTGCCGGAGACGGTGCCGACCAGCATCGATCTGCGCCGCGAGTATGAGGAAGCCGGGATCGGCGAGGTGTTCCGCCAGCTCGATTCTGAGTTGGTTGGCCTCGCCCCGGTGAAGCAGCGGATCCAGGAAACCGCAGCGCGCCTGCTGGTGGAGCGGGCGCGCCGCAAGCTCGGCCTTACAGACGAACCGCCGACCCTGCACATGAGCTTCACCGGCAATCCGGGCACCGGAAAGACCACGGTCGCGCTGCGCATGGCCGACCTGCTGCATCGCCTCGGCCTCATCAGGCGTGGCCATCTGGTGACGGTCACACGCGACGATCTGGTCGGGCAATATATCGGCCACACCGCGCCCAAGACCAAGGAGGTGCTGAAGCGCGCCATGGGCGGCGTGCTCTTCATCGACGAGGCCTATTATCTCTACCGGCCGGAGAACGAGCGCGACTACGGACAGGAAGCGATCGAGATCCTGCTGCAGGTGATGGAGAACCAGCGCGGCGACTTGGTGGTGATCCTGGCCGGCTATGGCGACCGCATGGAGCGCTTCTTCGAGAGCAACCCTGGTTTTCGCTCCCGCATCGCGCATCACATCGATTTTCCGGACTACGCAGACGACGAGCTGCTGCAGATCGCCGAGCTGATGCTGGCCAAGAGCCACTACAAACTCTCGGGCCACGGCCGCGCCGCACTGGCCAAATATATCGAGCAGCGCCGGCGCCAGCCGCACTTCGCCAACGCGCGCTCCATCCGCAATGCGCTGGACCGCGCGCGCCTGCGGCAAGCCAACCGCTTGTTCGAGACGTCCGATGGACCGATCGATGCCATCGCGCTGTCTACCATCGAGGCAGCCGACATCCTCGCCAGTCGCGTCTTCGCAATCGCCGGACAGGATCAGAAGGTGGCGCAGTGATGCCTCCCCTCTGCATTGCACCTTCGATCCTGTCCGCCGACTTCGCGCGGCTTGGCGAGGAAGTGGCGGCGGTGGACCGCGCCAAGGCCGATTGGATCCATCTCGACGTGATGGACGGCCATTTCGTGCCGAATCTCACGTTCGGCCCGCCGATCGTGCAGGCGCTGCGCCGCTTCAGCACGAAGCCGTTCGACGTGCATCTCATGATTTCGCCGGTCGATCCCTACGTCGAGGGATTCGCCGCGGCCGGCGCTGACCTGATCACCGTTCATGCCGAAGCAGGACCGCATCTCGACCGCTCCCTTCAGGCGATCCGGGCGCTCGGCAAGAAAGCCGGCGTCGCGCTCAATCCCGCCACGCCGGTCAATACGATCGAGCATGTGCTGGACCGCCTCGACCTCGTCCTGGTGATGAGCGTCAATCCAGGCTTCGGCGGACAGGCCTTCATTCCCGCCGCGATCGAGAAGATCCGGCGGGTGCGCGCCTTGATCGGAAACCGGCCGATTGAGATCGAGGTCGATGGGGGCATCACGCCCGCCACCGCGCCGCAGGTCGTCGCAGCCGGTGCGACCGTTTTGGTCGCCGGCTCGGCTGTCTTCAAAGGCGGGACCGAGACGACCTATCGCGCCAATATCGAATCTCTGCGGGCAGCGGGCCGATCCGCAAAGGCCGCTTAGCGCGCCTCGGCCAGAACGAGCCGCACTGGTTCGCACCTTTGACCAAGCTGTGATTTTTCCGTGCAGCAAAGGTGCGTCGACCGTTGGGTTCTTTTCTGATTAGTTCCTTCCATGAAGTCGCTGATCCGAAACCGGCCGGCCCCGCCTTTCCGGCTACTCTTCCTTGTGCTTCTACTGTCGCTGGGAGCACACCCAGGCGTTGCCCTTGAGTACAAGACCGAGTTGGCGCCGATCGAGGACTCTGTCCTGGAGGAAGCGGCCAGGGCCAGTTCCGTGTTGATCGAGCTGGGGGCCAAGCCCCCCGATAGCCTCTACGGTCTCTACCGCCGCGCACAGGAGGATGTGGAGCGGCTTCAAAAGGCCTTGCGCTCCTCGGGTTATTATAATGGTACGGTGTCCGTTCTGGTTGCTGGTCGGCCGGCCGAGGCATTGCCTCCAGCGGATGGAGAGCCCGCGCCCGAAACCGTAATTCCGGTGACGATCGAGATCCGTCCGGGCAAGCTCTATCACCTGCGCGAAATCCGCATCACTGGCGGAGAGGCACTGCCGGAGAAGCTGCAGCCGGAACTGGCGCCGAAGGCACCCGCGCGCGCCGCCGACATCATGGCGGAGCGGGATCGGCTGCTCAACGCGGTGCTCGCCCAAGGTTACCCCTTCGCGTCCGTGAATCTCGAGCCGGCTGTGGTGGACCACGAGGATCGGTCGGTGTCGGTCCACTATGTGGTCGATTCCGGTCCGCCGGCCACGCTCGGCGATATCCGCGTGAAAGGTCTCGATCGCGTGGACGCTGATTTCGTCAATCGCCGTGTGGCCAAGTTCGAGGGGAGGTCGTACGCGCCCAGTGAGATCGCCAGCCTGCGGGACGATCTCCGGTCCCTCGACGTCTTTGAATCCGTGAAGATCACGACGGCGGAGCGCGTAGATGAGGCCGGCCGGCTGCCGGTCGATATCGAGGTCATCGAGCGCGACCGGCGCTTCATCGGCTTCGGCGCCAACTATTCGACCAATGACGGCGCCGGGGCCAAGGCCTATTGGGGCCATCGCAACCTGTTTGGCGGCGCGGAGCGCCTGCGCCTCGATGCCGACATCTCCGGTCTCGGCGAGAACGAGCTGTCGGAGCCCAATTATGGCGTCTCGGCCGATTTCGCGAAGCCGGACTTTCTCAGCGAGCAGCAGACGTTGCGCAGCAATCTTGCGCTGGTGCAGGAGTACGATTCCGAGACCTTCGACCGGAAAGCAGCCACCTTGACGCTCGGGCTGGAACGCCGGCTCAGTGACACGTTGAACGTCAGCTTTGGCGGCGAGGCGGAGATCTCGCGTATCACGGACGACGGCGTGACCAGGAATTTCGAGCTGTTCGGTCCCACCGGCGCCATCAACTACGACACCAGCAATGACCTTCTGAACCCGACAAAAGGTGTCCGGCTCGGTTTGACGGGCGCAGCATTCCCGGAAGTCATCGGCTCCAGCCAGGACGTCTTTCAAACCCGGGCCGCCGGCAGCTCTTATCTCGATCTGTCGGGCAGCGGGAACCTCGTGCTGGCCGGCCGGCTTTCTGTCGCGAGTGTTTTCGGCGGATCCATTGATGAGTTGCCGCAAGACCGGCTGCTCTATGCCGGCGGAGGCGGTTCGGTGCGCGGCTATGAATTTCGCTCCATCAGCCCCCTCGACGAGGATGGCGACCCAACCGGCGGGCGCAGCCTGGTCGAAGGCAGCATCGAGGTGCGCTACCGCTTCCTGGAGGATTACGGCATTGTTCCATTTTTCGACGCCGGAACCGTGACGGAGGAGGTGTTCCCCAGTTTTAATGAAGACGTGCAATATGCGGCCGGCCTCGGCTTCCGCTATTACTCGCCGATCGGCCCGATCCGCGCCGATGTTGCCGTTCCGCTCAACCCGCGCGAGGATGACGATCCGGTGGCGTTCTACATCAGCATCGGGCAGGCATTCTGATGCGCCGCGCGATCTATATCCTTCTCTCGATCATCGGCGTTCTCCTGCTGCTGGTCGCGGGCCTGTTCGCGGCGTTGCAGACCGGTTTCGCGCGCGATCAGGCGCGGCTTCTGATCGCCGATATGACGGCAGGCACCTCGACGCACGTGCGCCTGGACGCGATCGAAGGGCTCTTGCCGTTCGACATGCGGCTGATCGGCATTAGCCTGTCGGATCGCGATGGAACCTGGCTGACGGCTGATCGCGCCAGCGTGAGGTGGCCGCCACTGGCCCTGCTGTCCGGGCGCCTGCAGATCGACGAGATCGGGGCCAGCACCATCGATCTGGCGCGGCCGCCGGTTGCGGACGGGCAGGCGCCTGAGCCCGCGCCGTCGGGGCCGTTGGTTCCGGAGCTGCCGGTCACAATCGATCTGCGCTCGCTGTCCATCGAGCGTCTGGCGCTCGCGGCACCGATTCTCGGCGAGCCCGCCGCACTCTCCCTTCAAGGGAGCGCGAAATTCGGCGAACCTGCTGAAGGCTTGTCGGTCTTGCTCGCGATGCGGCAGCTCGCCGGCAATACCGGGACCGCGACAATCGATCTGGCCTATCGACCGAACGAGGACTTCTTCCGTCTCATGGGCAAGGTTGATGAGCCGCAAGGCGGCGTGCTGGGGAAGCTGATAGGATTGCCCCGGGGCAGCAATCTGCAGATCGCGCTGGAGGGCGAAGGTCCGCTTGAAGCTTGGCAGGGTCACGCGAATGCCAAACTCAACGGCAAGCAGCTGCTGGATCTGACAGCCGATGTGCGCGGCGACGATGCGCGCACGATCACGTTCGCACTGCAGGCTGCACCCGATGAGTTCGTGCCCGAGAAAATGCGGCCGCTGATTGTCGGCGGCGTCAACGCAGAAGGTACCGTCGAGGTCAGGCCGGGCGGCGGCACCATTGGTGTGTCCGGAATCTCCGCGACCGCCGCGGCGGGACAGGTGAGCGCATCCGGTGTCCTGGGCCTGACCGAGCCGGGCGATCTATCCGTGACGGGCGTGCTCGCGGATTCAAGCCCATTCGCAACGCTCGTACCTGATATCACCTGGTCGGGCGCGAACCTGCAGGCGCGTCTGCAGGGCCCGATTGATCGGCCGCATGTCACCGGTGAGATCGTAGCGCAGGCTCTTGCGCCGGCTGACCTGCGCATCGGTACGACCAAACTCACGTTTGATGTGTCGGCCGAGCAGGGGTTCGAGCAGCCGATCGGCGTTCGCGCCGATCTGCATATGTCGGATTTCACCGCCGCGGACCAGCGGCTTGCCGCGCTCTTGACAGACGGTGCTCACCTGAGCCTGGCGGGCAGCTTGGATCAGGCGGGTACGCTCGTTGCGGACAAGCTGGAATTGCGGGGCGCGAAGCTCTCACTCTCCGGCACGGCGCGGGCCGAGCAATGGGGCGCGGCGGCGCGCCAGGCTGACGCGACGCTCACCATCGCCGATATCTCCGCCATCGGAGGACCTCTTGGCTTTCCCGGCGTGGGCACGGCCGAAGTCACACTGAAGCTCGCTCCGGCCGAGAGTGGCGAGCGTCTGGAGGTGAGTGGAACGAGCCAGGCTCTGTCGCTCGGCATGCCAATCGCGGATCGGCTGCTGGGGCAGTCGCCAAGCTTGCATCTGGTGCTCACCGGCAACCTTCCTCAAGAGATGACGATCAGCACAGCGCAGCTGGCCGGCGCGAAGGCGCGGTTCGACGCGCAGGGTACGTTGGCGCAGCAGGATCTCGATCTCACGTTCACCGCCGAACTGCCAGATACGGCCGCGATCGATCCGACGCTGCGGGGCGAGATCACGCTGGGCGGCAAGGTCTCCGGGACAATGGAGGCACCCACACTGGTGGCGGAGCTCAAGTCGCCGGCCCTGACCATCGCGGATCGCCGCTTGCAGCAAGTGAGGCTGAACACGACTGCGGTCGATCTGCTCTCAAACCCGGACATCGCGTTGGAAGGCACCGCGACGCTCGACCGCCTGCCAACCAAGGTCGCGACCAAGGTGGCGATCGAAGGCGAGCGGATCGCCGTACCGAATCTGGTGCTCACCCTCGGGCAGACCAGGATGACAGGCGATTTCGTGATGGCGGGTGGGCTGCTGACGGGGAAGGCCGATCTCAATGCGCCTGATCTGCGCGAGCTTGGACAGCTGGCGGGCACTGCCGTGAGCGGAGATCTCTCCGCAAGCCTCCAGCTGAATGACTCAAATGGTTGGCAGGGCGCGATTCTATCTGCCACAGGCCACCGAATTGCCGCAGCGGACGCCTTCACCACGCGCAGCCTCGACGTAAGGGCCACGGCGGACGATCTGTTTGGAGCGCCCGCCATTACGGCCGATCTCGATCTGGCTCAGCCGACGATCGCGGATCGCCCATTCACTGAGGCCTCGCTAAGGGCGAAAGGTCCCCTCTCGGCGCTGCAGACCCGTCTGTCGCTGGCCGGCACCGATCTCACCGCGGCGGCCGCTGCCGAGATTGCGCAGATCGCAGACGGCTATCGCATCAACCTGCAAACGCTCACGGCCGACGTAAGCGACGTTCAGGTGAAGGCTGAGCGCCCGGCGACCATCGAGGTCGGCGCCAAGGCAACTCGCATCGATGATTTCGTTCTGGCCATCGAGGATGGCTCAGTTCGGCTGGACGGATCGGTCGCTCCGGACGACATGCAGCTGACCGCCGCGGTCCAGTCGCTGCCAGTCTCCATCGCGCGCGCTTTCGCTCCGGATCTTCCGATCACGGGGCGTCTCGATGGGGAGGTGCAGGTAAGTGGCACCCCCGCCGCGCCCAGCGGACGCTTCACGATTGCCGGCAAAGGCATCGGCGCCACCGGCGTGGCGGAGCAGCAGGCGGACCTGCAGGTTGCCGGCACCCTGCAGCAAGGCAGATTGGAGCTGAATGGCGAACTGAAGCCGAAGAGCGGCGGAACGCTAGCGTTTACCGCCGCATTACCGAGCCTGACATCCGATGCGCGCCTCGAAGCCGGTGCGAAGGGGACGTTCGATCTGCTGCTGGTCGACGCTTTTCTCGCCGGAGGCGCCGATCGCGTCCGAGGCAAGGCGGAACTCGATCTGTCGGCCACGGGCAGGCTGAGTGCGCCGGAGCTGCGCGGCAGTCTGCGCCTCGTGGACTCCCGCTACGAGAATCTGCGCTATGGAATCAAGCTGCGACGGATCGAGGCGGATATCCGCGCCGAGGGGCCGGCGATTCAAATTGCCAGCCTATCCGCCACCACGCCGGGTGGTGGCCACATCACCGGCGAGGGGCAGGTCGATCTCGCGCGCGGCATTGAAACGGCGCTCACGATCCGGGCGCAGAACGCCACAATCCTGGACACGGATCTCGCGGCGGCGACCATCGACAGTGATCTTGCGATCAGCGGCAACCTGCAATCACGCATGAAGCTGGGGGGCAGCGTGAAGATCGTAAAGGCCGACATCCGCGTGCCTGACCACCTGCCGCCCAGCGTGCAGGAGATCCAGGTGGTGGAGGTCAACGCGCCGCCGCGAGTGGCGGCCCGTCTCGCCGAGCATGACCAGCCGCCGCAGCAGACCGTGATCGTGGATTTGGACCTGGCCGTCGGCGCGCCGCAGCAGATCTTTGTGCGTGGACGTGGGCTGGATGCTGAGCTGGGCGGTAACATCCACATCGGGGGAACGAGCGAGAAGCCTGAGATCGACGGCGCGTTCAAGTTGCGGCGCGGATCACTCGACATCGCAGCCAGACGCCTGGAATTCACCGAAGGTCAAATGACGTTCGAGGGCGGGGATCAGATTGACCCGATCCTCGATCTGACCGCCGTCACGCGCGCGCAGGACCTGGAGGTGACGGCCAAGGTCGAGGGATCGGCCCGCGCGCCGCGCATCACGTTGTCATCGGTGCCCACCATGCCGGAGGACGAGATCCTGGCGCGCCTGCTGTTCAGCAAGTCCGCCGGCGCGCTCAGTGCCTTCGAGCTGCTGCAGCTGGCGCAGGCGACGGCCGACCTTGCGGGCGTCAGCACCGGCCCGGGCGTGCTCGACAAACTGCGGAAGAGCACCGGTCTCGATCGCTTGTCGCTGGAGCAGGCGGAAGGTACCACCGGGCCGAGCCTGACGGCCGGCCGCTACGTGGCGGAAGGCGTCTATGTCGGCGTGTCGCAAGGAGCCAAGGCTGGGAGCAGCGCCGCCACGGTAGAGATCGAGGTGACGCCCAACATCAAGGTGGAGACCGAGATCGGCGCCAACGCCACCAGCAAGGCCGGCGTCAATCTGGAGTGGGATTACTAAGGCTCGGACCTCATGGTCTCTCTTGAACGAAGGCGCGGCTTGTTCCACCTTTAGGCCGTGATAGACCAGCAGGCGCCGGCTCCCATGAGCGATTTGGCCAAGCTGACCATTTGGGACGATCCAGCGATCCGCAGCGCACTCTGCTGGTACCTCGATGTCGCGGAGAACCGGCGCCCGGCGAAGTTTCGCATTGCCGCAACGATTGCTACTGAGATCGATCCCGCGGCGAGCGATGAGGACGCGCTCTGGGCGGAGCTCGATCGCCTGACGCCGGTCTTTGTCGCGCGCTGGCAGGATATCCGCGCGGGCGCGCCGCTGCTGTCACAGGCGGACGGACCGAGCCTCCTGGAGCTATGCCGCGAACTTGCCTACCGCATGCTCGGCCACTGCAATTTCTGTCCCTGGAACTGTCGGGTCGACCGGATCGCAGGAGTCAAGTTCGGCGCATGCAAGCTCGCCTCCGGTTCGCGGGTCAGTTCACACTTCCATCATACGGGAGAGGAGCTGTTCTATCGCGGTACGGAAGGGTCCGGCACGATCTTCTTCACCTCCTGCAACATGCGTTGCGCATTCTGCCAGAACGGCGACATCAGCACGGACAAGGATAACGGCGAGGAGACGGATCCGCGCACGCTGGCGGCCATGGCGTGGACATTGCGCAGCGAAGGCTGCCACAACATCAATTGGGTCGGTGGCGAGGTCGTGATCCATCTGCACGCCATTGTCGCAGCCATCGTGCTGCTGGGCCGCGGCTTTGTGCCGACTCAAGCTGAACTGGCGCGAGCGCGCAGGACCAAGGCAGATCGCTTCTGGTGGTTCGAAGAGGTGCCCGGCGCTGGCGTCTATGACGGCCTGTTCAACGCGCCGATGCTGTGGAACAGCAACTTCTTCATGACGCCGGAAAGCATGAAGATCCTGCGCATCCTCACAGACGTGTGGCTGCCGGATTTCAAATTCGGGCCAGGTCGTTGCGCGATGACGCTGGCGAAAACGCCATCGTACTGGGAGACCGTAACGCGCAATATTGCCCTGCTCGACGAATGGGGCGAGGATTTCTCCATCCGCCACTTGGTCATGCCCAATCACGTCGCGTGCTGCACATATCCGGTCCTGGAATGGATTGCCGAGCATGTGCCGGCCGCGCCGGTGAATGTGATGGAGCAGTTCCATCCCGACAACTTCTGCGATCCCGCTGATCCCAAATACCGGGATCAATACGCGGAGATCGCCCGCCGACCGACCCAAGCAGAACTCGGCAACTCCTGGCGCCACGCCCGCGAACTTGGCCTCCGGTTCGAGACCGCGTCCTTTGATCGGCGAGGCGATTTCCTGACGCAGGCAATGCTGGAGACCTGAGGGTGTGGCAGGCTCTTAGCTGCCAATCAGCACATCTCTGGCTTGATTGAGCTTGGCAGCCAGATAATCGGACCCGCCGTGATCCGGGTGCAGTTTCCGGATCAGCTTGTGGTACGCTTCACGAATCTCTGCGTCGGTGGCTCCTGGCGCAAGGCCAAGCACCTGCAATGCCTCCTCTCGGGTCATCGTTGTTGACCCAGGTTTCGGTGCGGCATCTTCGGACGACTGCTGACCGGACGTCGCGCCGCGCCAACTAGCGCCGTGGATCCGGTCGAGGTAGGCCTCGATCAGCGGTACCCCCTCCGGGTCGTCAACCAGGCAATCTGCTCTCACCTCGAGCAGCTGCTCGAGCGTCAGTTTGCTCAACAGCGTGTCGCGATGCTTGCCGGAAAGCACCAAGCCGTCGAATGCGCCGGTATCGTGGTCGAGCGCCATGCGTAGATGTTTCGTATCGATGCGCGAGGTCTTTCCCGCCGGCTGGTTCGGTGACGCCCCAAATACGGGCCACAGGGCGCGCCATCGCAGTGTCAGGGGAAGAATGGCTCCAATGCCGACAAAGACGGAGCCGAGCGGCACTCGCAACAGCAGCAACAGGGCGCCGAGTGCTGCCGAGATCATGGCAACGCGCTGAACTGCGCGGGTCAAACCAGCCGGATCGGCCGACGCATAAGTCCGCAGCATGAAGATAATGCCGGCCAGTATGAAGAGACCGAGCAGAAGGTAGGTCGTCAACATCGGTATGCGGGTCGCTATGACTTTGCGACCTGTCGCGCAAGGAGGAGAGTCGCACCGCCGGCTCGTCGGCTGTAGTCTTCCAGCGCCGCCCGCCCCCCTGCGGCATAGACCGCGACAGCGCTGAGGAGTTCGCGCAGCTGCTGTGCACTGTTGGCATCGAATGCACAATACGCCCCGCGCGTCAGGTGTGCGATTTGCCGGAAGGCTTGCGCAGCTTTTGGATCGCGTCCTTCGTGAAAGATGAATGTCGGTACGCCGAGCAATCCCAGTTCGCCTGCTTGGTGGCACAGCGCGTCGACATCTTCCTCCATGCAGTCACCAACGAAGACAAGTGCATTGATTTTTTGGCGCTTGGTTTCGGCGATCGCAGACTTCAAGACCCTGCCGATCTGCGTCTTGCCACCAAGGCAGGCAATGCCACTCATATGCTTCAGCAGATCTGCGGCCTCGCTGAACCAAGGGCTGGCGCCAAACCCGGCAAAACCACGGTAGTACACAACCTGAATGTCGAGACCACCCAGCGCCGCAGTCTCCCGGAACATTTCTGCCTGGATATGACAAGCCTGATCCCACGTCGGCTGTCGGCTGGCCGTCGCATCAAGGGCAAACATCAGCCGGCCACGCCGGCCCGGCCCGGGTCGAACCGCAGGCGTCGCTGCGAGCTTCTTGAGGAAGGCATCTACCTCGGCGCCCTTCGCGGGCATTCCGGGCAGCTTGTCGCGATCATTCGACATGATCTCGGTACTCGATTGCCCGATAGATTATTCTATACCATCCGCAAACACTTTGGGGGCGGAATATGTCGGTCACCCATGTATATTGGTGGCAAAGCTGGCGGTTTGTAGGCCCTGGACAGCGTGCCGAGGATCACGTGGCGCCACGGAGGCGGCCAAAGAGCAGCGCCGCTGCACCGTAAAGGCCGATTGCCACCGCCAGGACAGCGGTGAAGCCGATATGCATGGCGAGCAGACTGGCTGCTACAGCCGACACGACCGACGCGCAGCCATTGATGCCCCAGGCCCACGGCAGGAGCGCCGGCGTTCTCTCCGCGACGCGACTGAGGCCGAGCGGAAAGGGAAATCCCATCGCAAAGCCCAGAGGCGCGACTAGGCCCGCTGCAACGGCGGACTTCGCAAGCAGTGGCCACCCCATCAGGGTGTCGAACACAAGCGGCAGCAACGCAACATAGCCCGCGCCAATGGCGACGATGGCGCCAACGGCCAAGATGATCGTCGCCCGTGGCCAGCGCGCGGCGGCGCGCGTGGAGAACCCGCTGCCAAGTCCGGCAAAGACGAGAAAGCCTGCGAGCGTCACGGCGATCGCGGTGAGCGGGTGGCCGAGAAACAGGCTGAAGCGCTGGATGAATGCGATCTCGATGAACAGGAAAGCGAAGCCAACCAGCAGGAAGTAGAGCGCCACGCTCATCCAGCCAGATGCCGGCACTCGTTGCTCGTGTCGAAGCCACAGCAGCGGTATCAGGATAAAGATGCCGGACAGCACGATGGCCTGCAACAGCGCCAGGATGAGAACAAGATATCCAGCATCGACGAAGACGAACCCGGCCTGTCCTTTCATCGCTGCCAAGTGCGGCAGAAGGCTCCATCTGAAGAAACGAAAGAAGAATGGCTGATCATCGGTCGCCGGCCGGATGTCGAACCGGTAGTTCGCGATGAAGTCTGATCTTGCGGGGCCAAGCAGCGCAACGGCTGCATCATAGAGCGTCGGCTTCGCCATGCGGTTGAAGCGATTGGTCTCGCTGGCGCGTATCCCAGCGAACCACGCGAGATCGAATTGCCGATCGCGCGCAAAGGTGCGCGCTGCCGCTATCTCGTCCCGGCTGAACGGAGCATCCTTGATCAGCAGTGTCGCCGTGTTCCAGCTGTGCAGGAGGACAAGCTGCTCGGCAGGATCGGCGGCGCCGTTGGCTCGGAGCGCGGCGGTGGCGATGGCGAAGAGCTTGAAGGTGTCGCGCGGCGGATTGCCCAGCCAGCGCGTGATGGCGAGCATCCCGTTGGGAGCAAGGTGGCCGATATAGGCTTGGAATGCTTCGATCGTGTAGATCGGGCTCTCGCTGAGCGCCTGCGCGCCGGCGGTTGATGTGGCGAAGGAATCGAGCAGAGACAGGTTGATCAGGTCCCAGCGTTTCCTGCTCGCCTCGACAAAGCTGCGCGCTTCGGCCATATGGAGAGCGACCGCCGGATGGTCATAGATGCGGCCTGCGAAATCGGCGAAGTCGTGGCGGACAAGGTCGGCGAGCTGGGGGTTAAGCTCGACCGCATCGATGTGCGATGCGCGGTGATAGAGGGCCTGCAGCACATCGGCACCGCCACCGGCACCGAGCACGAGAGTCTCAGGCCGGTCGAGCAGGTGGTAGGGCAGTGCAGACGTCTGCTGGTCGAGATAGCCGATGGGCTCCAGATCGCCGGTAGAGCGCGTGATGGGCGTCACGCCCTCTCCGTCCGTGAAGACACCAAGCTGCGCTGGCGGCATCAGCGTCGTGGCGAGGCTCAAGCCCGGCGCGATGCGCAGGGGCACCTTCGGACTTTCGATCACAGACAGGCGTCCGAGCGGACCGCTGCGCTCGGCGATCACGCGGGCTTCCGGTGCGGTCAGAGCCAGACTGAGGCTCTTGTAGGGTGAGGGCGTCGGCGCGAGCCACGCCGCCGGCCAGGCGAGCGTCGCGGGCACGGCGACTACAAGGATCGCCGCCGCTGCCCAATGCCGCCTTTCTCGAGTCACTGCAAGTGCTGCCGCTCCGAAACCGCTGGCTGCGATGACCCGCAAGCAATCCTCGAGCGGTAATACGAACGTGGCTGCGACGACGCCGAGCGCACCCGCGCCGGCGCCCATCAGGTCGGCGCGGTAGATGGCACCGATGTGCCCCGGCCAGACAGCGAGCGCCAACGCGATCGCGCTGGCGGCGGCAAAGAACGGCGCCGCCAGGATCAGATACATCGTGGCCAGATAAAGCTGCTGATGCCAATCCCAGATGACCTCGAGCGGATTGAATGGCACGCGCTGTGCCAGCACGTAGCATCCGATGACGGTGACCCCGAACAACATGGCCAGCACGGCAAAGCTCGTGCCGAAATGCGGGATCAGGCGGTGCTTGACAAATACCAGGAAGGTTCCACTGGCGCCGTAGCCGAGGAGCGCCAGGCTGATGATCATGTAGACGTAGTGGTGCCACAGCGTGATCGCGAACAGTCTGGTCAGGAGGATCTCGTAGGCGATCGCTGCGAGGGAAAGGAGTGAAACGGCCGCGAGCAGCGGCATCGCTACTGCGCGCTCGTGAGCGGCACGAACGAGACCGGCAGCAATGCCTCGGTGCGGACCGTCCCGTCCGCCTGCTTCTCGATCAGCATCAGCTGCTGGGTCATGAAGGCAGCACCGACAGGAATCACCATCCGGCCGCCCGGCTTGAGTTGCTTGATCAACGGCGGCGGGACATGCGATGCCGCCGCGGTCACGACGATGCCGTCGAACGGCGCCGCATCGGGCCATCCGAAATAGCCGTCGCCCTCGCGTGCGCGAACTGTGTCATAACCCAGGTCGGAGAGCCGTTTCGCCGCCTGGTCGGCTAGGGCCGGGACAATCTCGATCGTGAAGACCTCGTGCCCCAGTTCCGCAAGGACTGCCGCCTGATAGCCGGAACCGGTGCCGATCTCCAGCGCGCGGCTGTGTGGTTCCAGCCGCAACAGATCGGTCATCAGAGCGACAATGTAGGGCTGGGAGATGGTCTGCCCGTAGCCGATCGGCAGCGGGCGATCGGAATAGGCCAGGTCCTGCAGATGTGCCGGAACGAAGGCGTGGCGCGGTGTGCGACGCATGGCATCAAGCACACCGGAATCAAGCCTCGTCGGTGTCGCGCCACCACTGACTTGCTCCGAGATGGCCTCGATGGTGCGCACCATCTCCAGCCGGACAGCCGAGTATTGATCGGCTGCCACCGGCGCCGCTGTCGCAAGCGAGACGGCGAGCATGGCTGCGATCACCAGCCGGCAGGAAAGTCGCGTCATGTGCAATCCTCGAGAGCACGCATGCACCAGACCGATGCACCTCCGCCTCATGAACCGCCGAGGGAACTATGTGCTCCAGCCCGACGCTTGCACGGAGAGCGCGCGGCGGCGGTGACCCCACCCGCCCGGCGGGCCGTCGAACACGCCAGGGCAGGGAACGTCGCAATCCCTGCAGCGGCCATCGTCGGTCAGGTTCCAGGCTGTCAGATCGTACCAGTCGCGGCCGATCAACAAGGCGCCGCAGGCCTGGCAGTAGGTGCTGTCGCCTTCCGGATCGTGGACGTTTCCGACGTAGACATGGTGCAGGCCCGCCGCACGTCCGATCGTGCGGGCCATGCGTAGGGTCGCTGGCGGCGTCGGCGGTGTGTCCAGCATTTTCCAGTCCGGGTGGAAAGCCGTGAAATGCAACGGCACGTCCGGTCCCAGGTGCTCCATGACCCAGGCGCTCAGCGCCTCGATCTCGGACGGTGAATCGTTCTCACCCGGAATCAATAGCGTGGTGATCTCGAACCACACCTTTGTTTCGTGCCTCAAGTATTCCAGCGTTTCCAGCACGGCGCCCAGCTGGGCCGAGCAGAGATTCCGGTAGAAGCGCTCGGTGAAGCCCTTGAGGTCAATGTTCGCGGCATCCATGTGGCGGAAGAACTCGACCCGCGGCTCGGGACAGATATAGCCGGCGCTGACCGCAACGGTCCGGATGCCGCGCGCACGGCAGGCCACTGCGGTATCAATGGCATACTCCAGGAAGATGACCGGGTCGTTGTAGGTGAAAGCGACGGAGCGGCAGCCATTCGTGACGGCCGCATCGGCGATCGCCTCGGGCGAGGCCCTCTCCTGCAGGCGGTCGAACTGGCGCGCCTTGGATATGTCCCAGTTCTGGCAGAACTTGCAGGTCAGGTTGCAGCCCGCCGTACCGAACGACAGCACGGCCGTGCCCGGCAGGAAATGGTTCAGCGGTTTCTTCTCGATCGGATCGATGCAGAAACCCGAGGAGCGCCCATAGGTGGTGAGGACCATACGGTCGCCCGACCGGGCTCGTACGAAGCACAGGCCGCGCTGCCCCTCATGCAACCGGCAATAGCGCGGGCACAGGTCGCACCGGATGCGGCCATCGTCCAGCCGATGCCAATAGCGTCCTGGAACGCCGTCGAAGGACAGAGCTTCCATCGCAAGCCGACCGGCTATTCGTGATCTGTTCGGATTATACTCGTCATCGGCGCCTCCGGGCTACGTGCAGTGCTATCGCATATGAGGAACCCACGACGAGAATACTCCCCCGCGAGGCAGGGCTATCGCATATGGCTGCTGAAGCACGAACTGCAGTTCCCTCCCCCGAGGCGGGGGAGGGTTGGGGTGGGGGCGACGGCGGTTCAGCTGGACACAATCTTCGGCGGAGAGAACAACCCCCACCCCAGCCCTCCCCCAGCTTGGGGGAGGGAGAAATGCGACGTGCATCAGCAAATGCGATAGCTCTGCCCCGCAAGCGAGGAAGGGGCGTTTTCCTTGACATGGATATTCATGCGATTGCCCTGGGCCACATGGAGGACGAGGTCCGACACCTATGACCTGTCGTCGCAGCCACCCGCCAGCTGCCGATTCAGCGGCGGATCCCAAAAAAAATGGATGACCGGCGTTCGCATGGGATCTCATTCGCGCTATCTTTGGTGATATAGAACCAATCGAGGTTGCCACGTGTTCCTGACCGCCGTTGCCGTCGCCATCATCGCGGCCTTCCTGCTCGACATCTGGCTGAGCCGCCGACAGATCCGCCACGTCCTGGCCCATCAGGAGCGCGTGCCCTCGGCCTTTCGCGACGCGGTGTCTGGCGAGGATCATCGAAAGGCGGCGGCCTATACCGTGGCAAAGCAGCGTTTCGGCATGAAACGCGACGCCGCTGGTGCAGTCCTGAGCCTCCTGCTCCTGGTCGGAGGCGGGTTCGCATTTATCCACTCTACCGTCACGACGACAGTCGGGACCGGTTATCTGGGCTCTTTGGCCCTCGTGGCGGCCATCGCAATCATCGGCAGCCTGGTGTCTCTGCCGTTCGACTATGTCCAAACCTTTTCGATCGAGGAGAAGTTCGGCTTCAACCGCATGACCAGAAGGCTCTTCTTCATCGATCTCGCAAAGTCCGTGGCGCTCGCGATTCTCTTCATGACGCCGCTCGTTCTTGCGGCCGACTATGCGATGCGGCAGCTGGGCTCATGGTGGTGGCTGGCTCTCTGGGGGATTTTCGTCGCGTTCAATGTGCTGGCGCTGCTGATCGTACCGACCTTCATCATGCCGCTGTTCAACAAGTTCGAACCGGTGGAGGACGAATCCCTGAAGGCCCGGATCGAAGCGCTCATGAAGCGCTGTGGATTCCGCGCCAAGGGCCTCTTCCGCATGGATGGCAGCAAGCGCTCCAGTCACGGCAACGCCTTCTTCACCGGATTCGGACCTTCCAAGCGGATCGTCCTGTTCGACACGCTGATGGAACGGCTGACGCCCGACGAGATCGAGGCGGTGCTTGCCCACGAGCTGGGCCATTTCAAGCTGCGGCATGTCTTGCGGCGTGTGGTCGCCTACTTCGGCCTCAGTCTTCTTGTTCTCGCGTTCCTCGGCTGGCTTTTCCGCGAGCGTTGGTTCTACGAAGGCTTCGGGATCGATCCGGCGATGGCGCGCGACATGCCGCTGACCGGCATGCTGCTGTTCTTCCTGGTCTTCCCGCTCGTTTCGACATGGTTCAGGGCAATTCCAAACTATGTCTCGCGCCGGCACGAGTTCCAAGCCGATTCCTATGCCGCCAACCACGCCAGAGCCAAGGATCTTGCTACGGCCCTCGTCAAGCTGCACCGCGACAACGCGTCGACCCTGACGCCGGACCCGATCTATTCGGCGGTCAATCACTCGCACCCGAGCGCTGCCCAGCGGATCGCCAAGCTCGCAACGTGATACGTGCGAGGCCCGAGGAGATGCGCGTCGGGTGCGCCGGGTGGACCGTCCCCACGCAACACGCGCCCTTGTTTCCGCCTGCGGGGAGCCATCTCGAACGCTATGCGCAGCGTTTCACCGCGGTCGAGATCAACAACTCGTTCCGTCGGCCGCATCGGCAATCGACCTACCGGCGCTGGGCGGCCACCGTCCCGGAGGGCTTCGCCTTTGCCACGAAGGCGCCGCGGACGATCACGCACGACCTTCGCCTGGTCGACGCCGGCCCGGCCCTCGACGCGTTCCTGGCGCAAGCGCGCGGGCTCGGCGCCAAGCTCGGGCCGCTGCTGTTTCAGCTGCCGCCAAGCCTTGCCTTTGACGAATCGCTACACCGGTCGTTCTTTCACACGCTCCGGGCAGGGTTCGATGGAAACGTGGCCTGTGAGCCGCGTCATCGCGGTTGGTTCACCCGACGGGCCGATGATCTGCTCAAGGAGTTTCGAATCGCCCGGGCCGCCGTGGATCCGGCAATCGTCGATGCAGCTGCCGTCCCTGGAGGATGGGACGGGCTGATCTATTTCAGGCTACACGGGTCGCCACGCGTCTATTATTCGGAATACACGGAAGACCGGCTCGAGCAGCTCGCACGCCAACTGATCGCCACGTGCGACGGCCAGGCCCCTATTTGGTGCATCTTCGACAACACCGCCTCCGGCTCTGCGACGGTCAATGCGCTCGGGCTTCAGGCGCGTGTTCGGAACCATCTACCTTAGATGGCTGGGCAGGGACCACCGGACGGACAAGGCCGGCGTCAGTCCGAACTTGAATTGTCGGGCTTGGCGCAGGAAGCGACCCGCGCGAGCGCCAGCCGCGCCACGTCACACATGAATTCATAGTCCAGCGTGTCAGGCGTATCAGAGGCGAGATGATAGTGCGGGTTCCGAAATTCCGAGGTATCCGTCCACATAATGGCTGGGACGCCGGCCTGCCAGAAGGGCGCATGATCGCTGCGATTCAGATCTCCAAAGACCTTTTCCAGTCCCAGATGGACCTTGAGTGCGGCGACGGGGGACTGCGGAACGTAGCACGCAGCGAGGCTTACCAGCTCTTCGGCAATGGCGTTTGATCCGCTGTTTGCCAGGAGCCCGAGAAAGTCGCCGACCGTTGGAGCGAGAAGCGGCGGCAATCCCGACGGCATCCTTTGCGACTTGGGAGCGCGGTCTCGATAGCCCACCATCTCGAAGATGTGCGCTTCACGGACGCTACCTGCAGCCTGCCGCGTCAGATGAGCTACGAAGTCCTTGCTGCCGAGAAATCCATCCTCTTCCCGATTGAAGAACACGATCATGACTGATCCGAGATTATGCCGCCGGATCAGCCGGGCGCATTCAAGGCAGACCGCAACCGCGCTGGCGTTGTCATCGGCTCCTGGCGTGCTCGGCACCGAATCGTAATGTGCCCCAAGCAGAAGGAATGGACCGTCGGCGCCGCCGGTCGAGGTCAGGACGACATTGTCGAACTCGCCCTGCAGCGTCGGCTGATAGCCGAAGTCTTTTGCGAGCTCCATAAGCAGATCCCGCGCCCTGCGATTTGCCCGGTTCTGGGCGGAGTAATGCCGCGGAAACGCCAGCCTCTCCACGAACGCGCGAAGGTTTTCGCCGGAGACTTCGACCAGGATGTCCGCAACGACCGGGTCAACGTTGGCCGCCCTGCGGTTCTTGGAATGAATGATATTCATGCATCTCCCGAAAGTAGCCGCCCGCGCGATTGTGCCACCGACACAATGGTCGCATCAAACGGGTGGCAGTGCTATCGGGATCCGTGGCCCGCGGCTTTGGCGCGGGTGCACCACAGCGCCGACGTTATCCGGCCGCGCAAAGCCGTGTGCCGACGGATGTGCGAATGAGTTCGGCTGCCCGGTCGACGATGTCGTCGAGCGACGGACTCTTGGCAAACATCCTGCGGGCTTCCGCCATGATATGGTCCCGCGTGGGCATATGCGGCACGCGAAGCGTCGCCCACGTTTCGCTCATGCGGTGGCGCGTTTGCCCGAGCGCCCTCTGCAGCTCGGTCAGTTCGGGTCCATGCAGCGCCGAGCTGATGGTAAGCGCGATCCGTTCTGCGTTGAAGCGTGCTGCCAGCTGTTCGGCCGCGCGATTAAGCACGCGCACGCCAAGGCGCTGGTTGTTCCGCAGGACCGCCTCCGGCGGCGCCTTGAGATCCCAGATGAGGCCGCTCCAGGACAGCACCTTCAGGACATAGTAGGCGAGATCGATCTCCCACCATCGGAAGCCCTGGCGGACGCTGCTCTGGTAGGCGTGATGGTTGTTGTGCCAGCCCTCGCCCATGGTGAAGAAGGCAAGCAGCACATTATTACGGGAATCGTCACCCGTCACGTATCGCCTGGTGCCACGCACGTGTGCAAGCGAGTTGATGCAAAAGGTGGCATGATAAAGGAGCACTGTGCTCCAGAGGAATCCGACGACCAGGCCGGGCCACCCCGCGATCAGGAAGCTGAGGCCCGCAACGGCGACCGCCGGCAGCAGCTCGTACCGGTGCAGCCACATCAGCTCAGGATAGCGCGCCAGATCGGCCACTTTGCTCAGGTCGGCCTTGTCGTGCTTGCGTGCGAAGATCCAGCCCAGATGGCTATAGAGGAAGCCGGTATGGCGCGGTGAATGCACGTCCTGAGGCATGTCGGAGTGCAGGTGATGGTCGCGGTGTTTGGACGCCCACCACAGCAGGCTCTTCTGCGCGCTCGTCTGGGCCAGGAATCCCAGCATGAACTGGAACACGCGGCTGGTCGAGAATGTGCGATGGGAGAAATACCGATGATATCCCGCAACGACCCCGAACATGCGCACCCAATAGAGCACTGCGCAGAGGACGAGCGCCTGCCACGTGATTCCGGACCAGAACGCCGCAAAGCAGGCTAGATGAGCCAGCAGAAATGGCAGAGCTGACGGATAGATGATGTCGTTATGGTCGTCCCCGAACGCTCGCGGCATCTCACCTGTTGTCCTTAGCTGGCCTTCTTGATCGGCTTTTTTGGTTTGGGTTTAAGGGCATCGTCGGCCTCCTTGGCCAGGCGCAATGCGCGAAGGCGTGCCGTCTTGTCGAGGACGGCTCGCTTCTCCGCCTCGTATTGCTGCATCGCCAGCGCTGCATCTTTGGCGCGCTTTTCCCTTTCCGCTTCCCTGGCCGCGCGGGCCTCGGTATTCTTCGGTTTCGGGGTCATGACAACTCCTGTTCTTCGGTGCTCGCGTCCCGAAAATGGAAACCCCGCGGCCAACGATGCCAGCCGCGGGGTTTCGATAGCGTTAAGCTTGCCAGTACATCCGTGGTCAAGCGTATAGCCATCAGCGCGCGTTACTCAGCGCGCAGGTTCTCGGCAGACGATTTACCCGACTTGCGGTCGGCGACAACCTCGAACGAGATCTTTTGGCCCTCTCGCAGGGTGCTCATGCCAGCCCGCTCGACCGCGCTGATGTGGACGAAAACGTCCTTGCTGCCGTCCTGCGGCTGAATGAACCCGAAGCCCTTTTGGTTATTGAACCACTTCACAGTTCCCGTATTCATGGGGATAGTCCTCTAGTGCGTGTTTAGAAAAAGCCGCTTATCGCAGCCAGTTAGCTCGAGAATTGGGGAGAGGTCGTCAGTCAGGCGCGCTGTTCGCGGCGAGGCCAAGTCGTTCGGCCGAAACTCGATAGCCTATAGGTGGTGATTGCCCTTCGGAATGCAAGGGCTAATCTCGCTCCCCGCGTCACGCTTTCGTGCCCTGGGCCACGCTCCTTAACGCCTTTGGCCTAGCTCCAAAAGCCCACCGCGGTGCTGTGGAATTACGACTCATCTGCTTGGCCCGAGCAGCCGCGAGCACCGATACACCGCCACAAGATCCTCCATTCCGATCTCGCCGCCGTCACCCCTCTGCGATCTGAGTGGCCGAGACGACTGGCTTCTCACGCCGCGAGATTCTTGCGCGCGGTCGGCGTCTTCCCAAGCTCTTTACGTGCCTCAACCTGCATCGCCGCTTCTCGGGCCAAGCGCAGGGCGCGCAGGTTTTCGACCTTTTGTGTTTCGATCGCGAAAATCGCCGCTCGTTCCTGGAGCACGGCGTTCTCGCGCTCCTTCGCCTCGAGCGCGACAGTCATCGCCTGTTTGCGTACTTCTTCGGACCTCCGAAATCTTGCATTATTCACGACGGCACGTTCCTTGTTGGGGTTTGGACTTGAACAGTCGCACACCGCTGTTGCGGTCGGATGAGCTTCAAGTTTGCGGCTGCCTCTTTCCCGCGCTCTCTCACGATTTCGAAACTGACCGCTTGTCCTTCGCTCAGGAAGCCGATGCCGGCGCGCTCCACCGTCGATATATGCAGGAACACGTCCTTGGCCGCCCCATCAGGTTGGATGAAACCAAAGCCCTTCTGGACATTGAACCACTTGATCTTGCCAGTCTTCATTCTGAAACCTCCAAAAGGGAAATGCTCCGCCGCACTCAACTTGGCGGTTGTGCTTCGAAACGGATGAAGCCGAATCTGCTCACGAAGAGCAAAAAACGGGTCGAGCCCGTTGACGGGATGGATAGCCGCACCATGAACTCTTTCGCCTGCGTTTGCAACGTCGAGTGCCGGCTCTCAGTGTGCCGATCCTATTCTCGTGGAACGAGGCTGTCCTTAGGCACCTCGATACGCTCAGGAATCCACCAATTCGCCCGTGGCCGTATCACGGGTTCGGGTTGGTGCTTTGCCATCCACCGAGCCGTTGAAACCTTGTGTTTCGAGTCCAATGGGCGTACTGTGTTTCGGTCGGACCGCGCGCGATGTCGTGCCTGCCCTTCCACTACAGGTCCGCTCCACACGACAGTTAGCACTGCTTGACTCGATCAGTGGCTTCTTCGCCGTCGGCGACATGGCCGCTGCGCAGCGCGCCC
Organism: Dongia deserti; assembly: GCF_003574735.1. Taxonomy (GTDB): domain Bacteria; phylum Pseudomonadota; class Alphaproteobacteria; order Dongiales; family Dongiaceae; genus Dongia_A; species Dongia_A deserti. Next base: position 188,168 of record NZ_QORW01000001.1, on the reverse strand, counting down.
GATCACCTAGAACGCATGTCATCGCTTCGGAGCCGCACATGACCTTTAGACTCTTGCTATCCCACATGATGAATGGCCTCGCCACGTTGGTGATCGTCTTTGCCCTTTTTGTCGCGCTGGCGAACGTGGGGCTTATTTCACGGCCTTCCCCCCAGAATGTCTTCTTTGGAGGATGACCGGATGAAGTCCTGGTTTACTCCTCCCGTTGGCGTGCCGCTCATGATCCTGATCGTGGTGACGCTTGTTTATCTGTTCCGCAGCGCCGTCTGACGCCACGGAACCAAGCACCTGACAAGGCCACCGTCCACGTTCCGCGATTTCCGTATCATTGTAGAGAGCATGAGCGCATGATCATGGCTTGGAGGAACGGTGATATGCTACCGTTCCGGAGCAAGGACTCTCTCAATGAACGTTCCGACATGGACGAAGCCCGCGATCCTTGGTGCGATCGTAGGTGCAGTCGCCACCATGGTCTTCGGTTTCTCGCAGGGCGGCTGGTACACGGGCAACTCGGCTGAGCGCATGGCCGACCAGAAGTCCACCGCTGCGGTTATCGATGCACTGATTCCAATCTGCCTCAGTCAATCGAAGCTGGACCCGGACTCGACAGCCAAGCTTGCGCAATTCGCCGCGATAAAGACGAGCTATGAACAGCGCGATTTCGTGATGAAGACTGGATGGGCGACGATGCCGGCAGCCGAGCAACCGGACCGGGACTTGGCAGCCGCCTGCGCAGGCGCGCTGTCGAAAGCCGGGCAGGGTTGATGCGTCGTCAACGCCGTCGCGTCTGATTGCCGAGCGGCCATGCCGCGCGCATTGCCGTCGGCCGCTGGAGATAGCGGACTATGGTTACTGCTGAGCGTCAAACCACGTCGAAACTTGTCGCCCTCGATGGCGACTCCAGGGTCTTGGGATACACGCACACGAACGACCCCAAGCGGTTCCTTCGCGAACTTGGCGACAGCGCCAAGCTGGCGTACCAAGTCCGCATCTATGAGGTCTGCCCTCCTGTCATTGATGATGTCGACCACTACTATGACTTCGAGGCAACTTGCCTTCTGCAGAAGGACTCAAGGGAAGAGTCGCAGAGCTGAGCCACGCGAGCGCTGGCGGCGACCGCGCAAGTCCCTGCCGAAGGCACGGGACGGCAGGAGTCGCCGTCCATACCATGAGGGCGCATCGCCTGGATGGAAATGGGCACTGGAACATCAACACCTTAGCGGAGGCTTCCAACGGGACCGGGCCCGTGAGAAGCAAGCTTGTCTTTGCCCGGACGGGATAACTGTCGCCTGGAGGCCGGACGGCCGATATCATTTGGCTGACTGACCTGCCTCTGCTGAATGCCCTCGCTCGATGGGATGAGGGCCGAACGCCGAGCTGGTGGTCCGCCCCGCAACGCAGTTCGTTGCGATATCTGTCGGCTGGAATGCAGTTGGTGTCGTGATCCCCCATGAGTTCGGAAACTCCTCAAAGTCTCAATGCCCCGGAATTGGTTGAACGGTTTCAATCAATTCTCACGGGCAGCTGGAAGACCCAGGCGCTTCATGTGGCCGCGGAGTTGCGGCTCGCGGACCTTCTGGCAGCGGGGCCCCGGACGAGCGCCGATCTGGCCCTATCCGTGAAAGCCCATCCGCATTCCCTGCATCGCCTTCTGAGAGCTCTGAGCGCGCTCGACATTTGTGCCGAGCGCGCTGACGGCAGTTTCGAACTGACGCCTCTCGGAGCGCTGCTGCGGGACGACTCCCCGCACTCGCTGCGAGCCTGGACGCTGTGGTGGGGACACCATCTCTGGCCGGTCTGGGGCAACCTCTTATACAGCGTCAGGACCGGTAAGAGCGCCCGGAAGCACCTGTTCGGAACGGATGGTTTCGAGCACCTCCAGAACAATCCGGAAGCCGCCGCCATATTCTACCGGGTCACGATCGAATTGACCCGCTTAACGGCGCAGTTCGTGATGCAAGCCTACGATTTTTCGGGGCTGAAGCGGGTTGTAGATGTCGGCGGCGGCCATGGAGAGATGCTCGCCTATGTCCTGCGGGCAAATCCCGAAGCGTCGGGCATTCTGTTCGACCTCGCGATTGCGGTCGAGGGAGCGGCCGGGAACTTCAAGAAGAACCATCCTGATCTCGACGGGCGATGCGCGTTCGTCCCTGGCGATTTCTTTGAATCGGTTCCGGCGGAAGCGGATGCCTATATCCTGAAGAGCGTAATCCACGACTGGGATGACGAACGAAGTGCCCGAATCCTGGTGAACTGCAGGCGGGCGATGGCGGAGGGCGCGCGACTCCTGGTCATCGAGCCAGTTCTGTCGGAGCGAAGCGCAGCTATCTCCCTTCAATCGACCCTGTCACAGCATGACTTGACCATGCTGGTGGCCCTCGGCGCGCAGGAGCGCACGGAGGGCGAATTCTCGGGTCTGCTGAAGGATGCGGGTCTGCAGGTCTCGAGGATCATTCCTGCCGGTCCGGTGTACAGCATCATCGAGTGTCTGCCGAATTAGCCCGAGCCAGCTCGAGCATCCGCGTGAGGACTGCAGGGCGCTGCGCCATCACGTCCAGCTCCCACGATCTTGTTTGCTCCAGCCTCGCCATGATGGATTCCCGTTCCTTGGCCAAAGTCTCCAGGCCTGCCCGCACATCGTCCGCGACGACCGGCCCGCGCACGGAACTCGCAAGCGGAACCGCGATCCCGAACTGGCGGCATCGTTCTGCGAGCGCGGGCTGGTCCGTGAAGATGGGATAGGAGAGCATGGGCACACGTTGGAAGATGGCCTCGTGAGTCGAATTAAGCCCGTGATGGGTGAGAAACACGTCCGCCTCTCCCAGCACCGCCCGCTGATCGGTGTATTCAACGACCTCCACGTTCGGCCGGCGTAGCCGGCGGATAAGCCCGTCCTCGACCGCCGCGCCGCCAAGGCTGATCAAGGCGCTGGCCTTAGGCATATCGGCAAGGCAGTTCGAGAGCATCTCGAAGACACGCGTTGCCACGTCGGCATAGTACCGGAGGGCGACGGTTCCGAAGCACGCATAGATCCTGAACCGGTCCGGCCCACCGGCGAAATAGGTGTGGGCAGCATCATTCGGCCGCTCACTCTGATCCGGCGATGGAATACAGCCATAGAATGCCACCGGCTCGAAGCTGTTGCGTTCCTCTTCCGTCAGGAACTCGGGCGGCTGGCAGCACACATTCAGATGGGGGCTGTGGCCGGCGATATAGGAGAAGGGCGAGGCATCATGCATTCCGTAGCGTTCGCGCAGGATGGCGACCGCGCGGTGACAGCGTTGCGAGATCGCTACGCGCGGATCAACATGCAGGGCAGGCAGGAAACGCTGCGGATGGATGTTGTGGCCAGGCAATACGTTGATGAAGGGAACGCCGAGCCGCTGGGCGGCCAATCGGCCGATCACGGCGAACGTCTCACAGACCACGAGCGCCGGCCGGATGCTCCTCAGCTTCTCCAGCACCTCCTCCGCATAGTAGGCGGCAAAGCTGACGTAGCGGCACGGCACCGGGACCGATTCGCTGTCCGCGTGCTCGATCGGATGCTCCGTGAAGAGATCGACCAGTCTTGCCCCCATGCGCTCGACATCTGGGCCATAGCGACGATGGGTGAAGACATGAACGTTGCATCCCGCTTGCACGAAACCGGAGATGAGCGCACGGAGCAGCATGAAGTGGCCATGCTCCGGCATGCAAAAGATCGCGACAACGGTTCCCGCCATGTCCGGTTTCATAGCGGCCCGTTGTCGAGCCAGTCGTAAGGGTCCCTCGTCGCGTCTTCATCGAGCTTCCTGAGTAGGGTCAGGCCGGTGCGGCCGTACGGCAGGTCGAGAAGCTGGAGCATCGGATCCTGCTTCAGGCGGTCGACGAAGTATTTGACGCTCATCCCGTACGCTTTGTCGGCGCCATAGACCTTGTCGGGGCGCACGATCATGCTGTCGTGCAGCATGATCAAGCCGCGGGGCTCGAGCAAACCGGAGAACGCCTCATAGTCGAAGCGCGCCTGTTCCTCGGTATGCAAACCGTCAATGAAGATGAGGCCGAGCTTAGGGAGGACACGGTAATCGCTGGTCGTGACGAACTCCTGGGTGGTCATCGGGAAGTGCCGTATGTTCGCGACACCGAAGCCAAGGAAGTATTCCTTCACCCGGACTGCATCCTTCCAGAAGTCGTCCGCCAGGGAAGGGTCGATGAAGATCACTTCGCCGGACTCCAGATTGTCCTGCAGTGCTTTGGCAATCACCAGCGGCACGAAGCCGCGCCATGAACCGATGACCACCGCCAAGCGCGGGCGGACAATGCGGCCGAGGGCGTAGTAGAGCCACCCCAGGCCAAGATTCTGGTCCTCCGCCCGTTGGTGATGTGCCATGCGGAGCAGATCAGGATGTTCAAAGAGATGGGCGATCCAGTCCGGGGACATACCGTGTTTCACGCTTCCTCCATTCTGTCGTTTCCTGCCGGCTCCGGCGGTGCTGGCGGTTGCGGCTTGAGCTCGAGTGGGTCTCGCACGAAGGCGCCGATGCCCGTGGCAAGAGACTTGGCAAGGGGAAGATACCGTTCCTTCGGAAAATCCCCGATCGTCGGCGTGCGGTTGGCGTCGAACAGCACGGGCCGGCCATCCACCATCGTGTAATCGAACTTTCCGAAGTCGAACTTCAGATTCCGACGGATCTGCCGCAACTCTTCGGGCACTTCGGAGAGCCGCTCAAAGTCGACAATGTTGTGCGATTTTATGACCGGGTCGTGAGAGAAGAAGATCGCATGTCGATCCTGGTCGCCGAAGAATAGCCACGTGCGGATGCAATAGCGGCCGTTGATCCTCTCTGGCAGGAAGCGCTCGACAACCAGGTCGTTGTCGCTCCAAACAGCGTCCGGGACCTCGGTCATTGAATCGAAGACAGTGTAATCGAGGAATGCGCTGTCGGAGCCATATCGCCGCCGTCGTCGGGCACGAATGTATCCTTCCTTGAAGTGATCGAGGGCGCTTCTGACGATGTGTCTGCGCTTGCGCGACTTCCAGCCATTCCTGGCAATACGCTCTTCCGGGTAGCCAGCGCAATTCCGATTGGTCTTGACGATCACCGGGCCTTCGTAGCGATCCCCGCGGTCAAGCAAGTTCGTGCTGATCGCACGTTTGGAGATATCGGAAACCTCCCCATTGACGGTCACGACAAAGCGTCGGACGCAAGCGAGGTATTCCTGGGGTATGACGGTGAGATCGACATGCAGGATTGCAAGGTCGGCATCTACACGGGCCTTGGGCTTTTTAACCACGCTGACACGAATGCCGCTTTCGAGCCAGCACTCAGAGATCGCCCGGAGCCAGTAGTCGAGCCGATCAAACCGGTCATGACGATGGACGACGATTGCGACATGGAGCATGATCTTGTCATCTCGATCCGGCTTACATCCCTCCGGTGATCCTCGCGATCGAACCGGGCTCCGCGTCGCATCCGTTCCTGGGACTCATCAACGGTTCCAACCTGCGAGAAATAGTCAACACAAGATCGCCCCTACAGCCCTCACCCTTCTCGGCTTCTACCTGATACGGCGTTTCCACGAATGAGAGCGCCCGCAGCGCTCTCAGAAGCCAACGAGGAATCGCCGTCGAATATACGGTCCGGGGACAAGTGGCTCAATCCGCGAATCACCACCGAAGGTTGGCCCATGACTGCCATTTCATGGTCCACCCCGGCGAGCTTCGTGCCGAGCAGTGCTTCCTCAGCCGGCGGGCTACCGATGGCGCAGCGATCTTGAGCACAAAGGACAATCCTGGCGCACCGGGCTGGATGAAGGTGGGCACTGGAAAATCAATGCGTTAACTGCCAGGAGAGTCGCGCGATCCGGCCCCGGTCCAGCGCCATGACGACTCCATGAGAAGTCGTTCCGGGACCTCCCCAGCTTTCTGATATTGGTAGCCATCATCGCGGCCAATCACGCGCTCGCCGGACGGACTGACGAGGCGCAACGAGCGATGCAGTGCCTGCGCCAGCTCGATCCGGCCCTCCGCGTCTCCAGCCTGACGGATTGGTCCCGATCCGCCGGCCGGAAGACCTCGCCGTCTTCTCGGGCGGCCTGCGCAAAGCGGGACTCCCGGAATGACAGAAGAGCCTTCCATCCATTTGCCATAGGACGAGTTCACTGAAACGCCGAGATTTAAGGGCTTTATTGCTCTGCGCGTTCGCACCAGAGTTTCGCCCGCCGGAGGTCGGCCACGAACCGATCGTACTCCGCCGCGGCAACATCGGGGTCTGGCAGGCGCAAAAGATATGACGGGTGGACGGTGACCAGGACCGCCCTGCCGCTCCAAGATTGAATTGACCCTCGCTCCTTGGTCACCGGCACGGGACGGCCAGCCAAGCTGAGAGCCGCGGTTGCGCCCAGACTGACAACGAGCTTCGGCCTGATCAGGTCCAATTCACCCCGAAGCCAGTGGCGGCAGGCCGTCACCTCGATCGTGCCCGGTTTCTGATGGATGCGGCGCTTTCCACGCGGTTCAAATTTGAAGTGCTTCACGGCGTTCGTCACGTAGACAGCGCCTCGGTCGATACCGGCCTGGGCGAGGGCACGATCAAAGACCTGCCCAGCCGGCCCGACGAAGGGCCGTCCCTGCAAGTCCTCCTGGTCGCCCGGCTGCTCTCCAACGAAGACCATGCTGGCGCTTAACGGCCCTTCGCCGAAAACCATCTGCGTCGCCGCAGCGTGGAGCGGACATTGCCTGCAGGCGTGCGCCGCTTCCTTCAGCGCCTCCCATGGGGGCGGCGCCTCGCCCGCTGCGCCGAGCTGCCGCTCCGACAGCACGTCCGCAAACCGAGGCGGCCGGTCAGGCGCGCGTTGCTCCATCTCTTTCACCCGAGTGCGCGCCGTCCTCACAAGCTGGGGCATCGATGTGGTCTCCGGCATGGTCGGCCAGTGGCGCTTGGGCATCTGGGCCAGCATCGCGTTCACGCGCAGGCGTGCGGGATTGAAGGTGATGCGGTAATAGGTGCTCCACACCTCATCGAGAACGGCATCGTCCTGCTTCGGAGGCCGTGCGACAGGTGGCCCGAAGTGCAGAGACTTGTCTTGCCACGCAGCGGTGCCGCAAGGCGTCGCGATGATCCAGTCCATGTTGGTGAAGCGATCGGCAAAAAATGGCGCTGCCTTCCGCAACACGTTGTGCTGCGGCTCGAACCAGGCCACGAACATGGGCCTGCCCTCGATCATTCGCTCCCTGAAGCGCGTGAAGGCGTGCATGCGGTAGACATCGCGCGCCACCGCCTTGGCGTATTGCTGCGCGCGCTGCACATCGGGATCCGCTGCTTGCTCGAGCACATTGCGCTCGCCCGCTTGAACACGCCACAACAGCCGATAGAGCAGTGCAAACCGATCCTCGGCGCTGTGGCAGACCACGTCCGAGACAAGCTCGACGAAGCGCCGCGGCATGAGGATCGTAGGCGCATCGCGTGGCTCCGCTGGCTCGAAGAGCGAACCAGTGCCGTCCGCGTCGAAGACCACCTCGTCGGGATGCAGCCCCTGCGCAAGGCAGGACCGCGCGATCCTCCGGAAAGTATCGTCGCCGCCATCCGGCGGCACTGTGACGGAACGAAGTGCCATCATAGTGCCAATGCAAGTTGTTGCGGTGCTGGTGCGAGACGGTGTCGCAGAGTCGCATCCTCTAACAGGCTTTTTGGCCGCCAGTCGGGCGTCACGATGAACGGCCGCACGCGTGCCAGAGAGGATGTAAGGCGCGCCACGTCTTTCAGCCGCAGCCTGCAGTGGCGGCGCGCGGCAACAATACGGTCGACCGACCGCGTCCCGAGACCAGGCACGCGCAGCAAGCTCTCGCGGCTCGCTCGGTTGACGTCCACTGGGAACGCGTCTCGATGCGCCAGCGCCCAGGCCAGCTTCGGATCCACTGCGGCGTCCAGCATGCCGTTCGCCAATGTGCTCTCGACCTCCGGGAGCGAAAATCCGTAGAACCGCAGCAGCCAGTCGGCCTGGTACAGGCGATGCTCGCGCACCAGCGGTGTAGCGTGGTTGGGCAATTGCGGTGACGCGTGGCCCGTGGGACTGAAGGCGGAGTAGTAGACACGCTTGAGCGCGTAGGAGGCGTAGAAATTGGAGCTGGCACGCAGGATATCGAGATCAGTGGATGGATCCGCACCGATCACCATCTGCGTACTTTGTCCCGCCGGAGCGTAGCGTGGCGGACGCGCCGATCCACGCGAGGGCTCTGCCGCGGCATCGATGTGGCTGCGGGTGCGCGCCAGACCGCGCTTGATTTCAACCGCCGATTTCTCCGGCGCAAGGGCAGCGAGCGCAGCGTCGCTGGGCATCTCGACATTCATCGACAGGCGATCGGCATAGCGGCCAGCCTCGGCGATCAACTCGGGAGAAGCGCCGGGAATCGTCTTCAGGTGGATGTAACCTCGGAACTGATGCTCCTCTCGCAGGGTCTTCGCGACGCGGATGAGTTCCTCCATCGTCTGGTCGGCTGAACGTGCAATCCCCGACGACAGGAACAGCCCCTCGATGCAATTGCGTCGGTAGAGATCGAGGGTGAGCTTCACCACCTCTTCCACGGAGAAGCGTGCCCGAGGCACATCGCTCGATCGGCGGCTGACACAGTAGGCGCAGTCATAGATGCAAAAATTCGTCAGCAAGATTTTCAGCAGCGAAACGCATCGGCCATCCGGCGTGAAGGCGTGGCAGATGCCCTGCCCGGTGACCGAGCCGAGGCCCGACCCGGCATTTCTCTTGTCTCCACCGGAGGAGACGCAGGACGCATCGTATTTCGCTGCGTCAGCCAAAATCTCTAGTTTCTGCAATGTGTTCAGGGGCATTCAGCACTCCTGTTCATGATATGTTCTAACGCCAGCCCGGGGAACTTGCAAGCGCGGAGACGAGGATGTTTTCAGGGATCGGGTTCGGCGAGCTCGTTGCGCTCACGCCATTTGAAGCCGAGCAGGATTGCGACTAGGCCGAGGCTGATCGCATTCGCGGCAGCGATGATCAGATCATCGCGCAGCAGCCCGTACGTAAGCCAAAGCGCAAATCCAAGGCTTAATGCGATGAGCATCTTCTTCGAGAGGTCGCCGGACCTACCGGTGCGGAAGCATTTGATCACTTGTGGAACGTTGGCGATGGTCGTCAGAAATGCCGCGAGGCCCCCCAGCAGGTTCGTGAGTACGTCCATGCGTGAAGAACGGCGCTTCGGCTTCTTCGTTCCATGAAGACGTCGCAGACGCCACTCGCTCTGTGGCGTCGCTCCAGGTGTGTGCGTCGGCGAGCAAGCTCATGCTTGACCTCGGCGTATTTGAACCGCGCGATAGGCCAACTCACGAGCTCGCTGCTGCACCAAAATCGTGCCAACCGGGGCCCACACAGTCCGGGGCCTTCTAGGTCCTGATGGCGCGCAATGAGACCCGACGCGTCTGCTCCTGGAGTAGCAGCCGCGGCGGAAGAACTGCGAGCAGACGCGCCCGTGCGCGCTGCTTGCTCTGCGATTGTGTGCCGACTTGTCTCCTTTTGAAAGCGCGCTTTGTCAGCCGTGCCGCTCGGCCTGGACCTCGCCTACACTGATCGCACGGGAAAACGGGATCAGCTGCCACAAGGCCGAGAGGCCGACCAGAACATAGACGACGCGGGCGAGCGCAGCATTTTGCCCGCCGAAGATCGCCGCGACGAGATCGAACTGGAAGGCGCCGACGAGCCCCCAGTTGATACCGCCAATGATGATGAGAACAAGTGTGATCAGATTTACCGCTTTCATCGCAAGTCTCCATGCAAGGCCGGAACGTGTCACGGCGAACCAACGCGAACTTGCGATGGCCAGTAGTAGTTCCCTTTCACGCGGGCTGCGTGTGCATTTGGGAGCGCACCCAGCTTACAGTGGGCCGAGATGATAGCCGCTGGTCGGGCGGTGCGACGCGCTCGTGTCAAAGAGGCAGCGAGTCAAGCGCCGCCAGCCGCCCGCTAAACAGCCCAGCATCAGGGCGGCTCGTTGGGCCCCAACCTCCGAACCAAATCAGCTCGTTGGCGGCGAACAACACGCTGCCATCCCGTCGGAACACCTCGAACAGTGTCACTTGTACCCATACCCTCTCCCGCCCGACCACGAAGCACCCAGTACGCGTAGGCCACATAGCCGAGCGAACACCGGGAGAAGAATGAGCATACCCAACAGCAGGAACACCTGGTTCGACTGAGGAGCTGGGGCTTCGTGAAAGTTGACGCTCCGCGGGACGATATTTGGCCAAAGGCTGATGGCCAAGCCGAGAAAGCCGAGCAGGAAAGCACCATTGCGAGGAGAAATGGGAGCACGTGCCACGTTTTTCCCTGCCGAATGGCCGGTGGATGTCGCAGCTTGTCGCCGCAACGAGCAGCGGTGCCGGGGATAAATAGGCGAGATTCGGCCACAAGAATCACCGGTCGGCAATCGCCGGACCGAGAAGGCTGCCGCGCTCGGCTCCGGTACCGGAACCGGAGGCCTCGCTTGGCGGTTCACCTGCCAAGCACCGCACGAGCTTTGCTTGCTGCCACGTGAGGAGCGATGCCGCAGCTGCCCTACAGGAGGCGGGTAACCGCGGGCGAAAGTCGCCCGCGACGGGGCCGAATCAGGCAGGGCCGGCGCAATCTCGCGCTGACCACGCGGCGGGAACTTGAGGGCTGCCGGCGGCCTCAGGGGCGAGCCCGTTGCGGGGGTTGCGCGACGTGCCCGAGCCAAAATCATGATGCTGCGGTTGCGCTCGCGGCGATATTCACACGATCTTCGTGCCGTTTTACACCCCATCGCACGTTGGGGCTCGCCGGTGGCTGAGGCTAGGATGCTACGTGTGGCCCGAGCGGCGGAGTTCCGGGATCACCTGACGCTTCTGCGCGATGACATCCTGCTCGTCTCCCACAACGATGCCGATGGCTTGTCGGCCGCGGCGATCCTCGCGCGTGCGCTCCCGCGGGTCGGGCGCCGCGTGAGGCTGCGCATCCTCGGCAGAGGCGAGAATCCCTGGTCCGCCGAGTTCCGCGGGGAAGTCGCGGCGAGCGCGATTGGCGGTATCATCGCCACCGACCTCGGCGTGCGCGCGGGGTCCATTCGCGCCGACTGCCCGACCATTCTCATCGATCACCACGTGCCGGCCGGCGTTCCCGACGAGGCGATTGTCATATCGGGCTTCCACGAAGATCCCATCCCCACCTCCAGCCTTCTCGCCTACCGCTGCACGGCGAGCCTCGGGCCGGCAGACGACCTGCTCTGGCTGGCGGCTCTTGGCATCGTCGGCGACATGGCCGAGAGCGCCGCTTTCCCGGAGATGGGGGAGGCTCGGCGGCGGTATGGCGTCACCCCGCTGCGCAAGGCGGCGGCTCTGATCAATGCCGCGCGGCGCAGCGCGACGGGCGACGCAGGTCCTGCGCTCGCGCTGTTGCTGAAGGCCGACTCGCCGCAAAAGGCACTCTCGCGCCAGAATCCGGAAACCGCTGTGCTCGAGGCCGCGCGAGATGAAGTCAAACGAGCGCTCGAAGCCGCGAAACGTCTGCCTCCGAAGATTGCTGGGCCCGTGGCTCTCGTCCTGCTTCACTCGCCATGCCAGATCCATCCGCTCGTGGCGCAGTCCTGGCGGGCGCGACTGAAGGATCGGATCGTGATTGCGGCAAACACCGGCTACCGGCCGGGCTGGATCCATTTCGCCGCGCGGACCGACCGCGATGAGGATCTCATCGCCTTCCTGCGCGATCACGCGCCTCCCGGCGCTGACGAAGCCTACGGGAGCGGGCATCGGCGCGCGACGGGTGGCGCGTTGCGACCGGCAGCGTGGAACGCCTTTGCGCGCTCCCTCGGGCTTGGCGAGGCTGCAAGCATTTCGGCCGGGGATTCGGCATGAACCCAAAAATTCGCCGGCTTGGGTTTGCCGTGAAGGTGCTGGGCGTGCCCGGAATGAAGAGTAACGACTCGCGGCGCTGGGCGAACAACCCGCACCTCAAAGTCTCGCTCGAGTACATTGATCAGATCCTTAGCTATCTCGGGCGCAGTCGTATCACGATGTACCGGCTGTCGTCGGACCTAGCGCCCTATGCCACGCACCCGGACATGCCACAGTTTCACAGGATGGTCGCAGAAAGCGCACGCGAGCTGCGGGCGGTCGGCGACAAGGCGAAACAACTGGACATCCGGCTCTCGTTTCATCCGTCGCAATACATCATCCTCAACAGCCCCGACGCGGAGCTGGTCAAGAAGAGCATTGCCGACCTCGTCTCACAGGCAGAAATGCTGGACCGAATGGAACTTGGTCCGGAGGCCGTGCTCGTAATCCATGTGGGAGGAACCTACGGAGATGCGGCGACGAGCCGCGCGCGCTGGGTCAAGACCTGGCGCGATTTGCCCGAGCCAGTGCGGCGCCGCCTGGTCCTGGAGAACGACGATCTGCGCTTCAGCGCCGCCGATGTCCTCTGGATTCACCGATACACTGGCGTGAGGCTGGTGTTCGACTATCAGCACTTCTGGTGCCTCAATCCCGAGCGGCTAGAACTGCGCCCAACGCTCGCTTCATTCGTGGCGACTTGGCCCAACGGCGTCGTGCCGAAGATTCATTTCTCCTCGCCGCGCACCGAAATGCGTGAGGTGAAGCGCAAGGATAAATCTGGCACGATGAAGTCGGTCCTGCTTCCACCGGTATTCACCGGACATGCGGATTTCTGCAATCCGTTTGAATTCGCGACATTCATGAGGGTTGCCGAAGGGCTACCGTTCGATGCCATGCTGGAAGCGAAGGCAAAGGATCTGGCATTACTGCGCTTGCGCGGCGACCTCCTCCGCTACGCACCAGACCTCGCGCCGCAGTTCGGCGTCGCGCCCGACGAGGGCGCTACTGCGGAAACATTGGAAATTCCAGCGGCTGAAATCGAAAAAGAGCTGGCCTAATGCGTTTCTAGGGCCTCCGATAAGCTCGGGTGCGGCAAGCTATCTCAGCCGTCGCAACCGGGTCAGCCACCGCAGCCGCCACCGGCCGTCGCTTCCTGCCGGACCTCCCTGAAGTGAATCGGTACCGCCGCTTCTGCCCTCGGACCTGAAGCTCCGACTTGCGCCGACGGGCGAAGCCGTTGAGGTGCTAGGGTCCAGGCTACTGCCGTGTTGGAGCAATCTCCGGTCACCGCTGTTCACACCAGCACGCGACAATTACTTCACCCTGGAGGCGACATATGGAGCGGATTGAAAAGCACATTGAAGTCGATGTGCCCGTGTCCACAGCGTACAATCAGTTCACTCAATTCGAAGAGTTTCCGAAGTTCATGGAGGGCGTAGAGCAGATCACGCAGATCGACGACAAGCACACGCACTGGAGAGTCGAAATCGCTGGTCATACCCGAGAGTTCGATTCCGAGATTACCGAACAGGTTCCAGATAAGGTAATCGCGTGGCGCTCGACCACTCCGCCGTTCAATGCCGGCCGAGCAATCTTCGAGCCTTTGGAGTCGAACAAGTGCCGCGTCACTCTCCAGATGGAATACGAGCCTGAAGGTATGGTCGAGAACGTCGGCTCCTCGCTTGGGCTGGTTGGCAACCGAGCTAAAGGAGACCTGGAGCGTTTCAAGGCTTTTATCGAGTCGCGTGGTAGCGAGACCGGAGCGTGGCGCGGCGAACTCCATTGAGCGCGCACGTCTTCCCGCGCCTACCGCAGCGCGCGCCGGAGGTGGATTGCAGGCTCGAGTTGCTCTCGAGCCTGCGCGCGACTGGCGGGTGAGGAACGCCCGCCGAACCGACTTTGTTGTTCATCCCGCAGCCATTCTGCGGTGGTGAAGGAGGCGCTATCTCATGAAAGGCTTCGTGGGTGACATTGAAGAATTGACAATCAACAACACCGACTTCCGGCGGGTTTTGTATACCGGCCATCATCTTCAGTTGGTCTTGATGTCGATTGGCATTGATCAAGATATCGGCGAGGAAGTGCACGAGGACAGAGATCAGTTCTTCAGGGTTGAGAGCGGCGAGGGCGAGTTTCTAATCGACGGCGTCGTTCATAAGATCAAGGATGACGACGCGGTGGTCGTCCCCGCAGGAGCTCGCCATAACATCACCAATACCGGCACCAAACCGCTCAAGGTCTACACGATTTATGCCACGCCTGAGCACAAGCATGGGACCGTCCACCACACCAAAATGCAAGCGGATGCTTCACACGAGCATTTCGACGGTCAGACGACGGAGTGAATCGGGCGCGCGTTTCCCACAGCTCACCATACTCGACCTAGCGCGTTAAGCGATTCAAAATCTAAGTAAAATTGCGTGCTTCCCCGGGGAAGGCAATTGCTTGAAGTGAAGCTTTTCCGTCTAGGCGAGAATGGCGCACCCGGCGAGATTCGAACTCACGACCTTTGCCTTCGGAGGGCAACGCTCTATCCAGCTGAGCTACGGGTGCTTGGCGAACGGTCGGAGGCGCACCATACTCGACCATCTCGCCGGCATCAAGCCTCCCATGGTATCGAATTTCCAGGATTATCAAGCGGTTGGCAGGCATCAGTCGATATTGCGCAAGCGCGACGGTCCCAGACCAAAGTCCCGCGACGTACCGGCATAAGCCCTTGTTTTGCATGAAGGTTTGCACGTAGTCTGCGCACCTAACTAAACCCGGAAAACGGGTTCCTCGCAGGGAGGATCAGTTCGTGCAATCACTGCTGGCCGTCAGCCGCGCCATCGACGCGGTGACGGGCTTCATCGGCCATCACATTCGTTGGCTTATCCTCGCGGCCGTCCTGGTCAGCGCCGTCAACGCCATCGTACGTAAGCTGTTCGACATCAGCTCCAACGCCTGGCTGGAGTTGCAATGGTACCTGTTCGGCGCCGTCTTCATGCTCGCCGCCGCCTATGTACTGCAGCGCAACGGCCATGTGCGGATCGACGTCCTGTCGAATCGCCTGACCGAGCGCGGACGGCAATGGATCGACCTCTTCTGCCACATCCTGATGCTGCTGCCGCTGGTGCTGGTCATGATCTGGCTCAGCGTGCCGTTCGTGATCGACTCCTACCGCAGCGGCGAAATCTCCACGAATGCCGGCGGCCTCATCATCTGGCCGTCCAAGCTGTTCGTGTTGCTCGGATTCGTGCTGCTGCTGCTCCAGGCGATTTCCGAGATCATCAAGCGCATCGGGTTTCTGACTGGTGCCTTGCAGGAGGCGGAGCCGGAAGCGATCCACGGCCTGACGCCTGAGGAACTCGGCGTCAAGGGGAGACAGCCCGAATGATCGAGTTCATCGCCCAGAACCTGGCGCCGATCATGTTCGCCTCGTTGGTCGTGTTTCTGCTGCTCGGGTATCCGGTCGCCTTCTCCCTTGCCGCCAACGGCCTGCTGTTCTTCTGGGTCGCGGTCGAGCTGTCGCCCTATTCGAACGAGATTCGCCTCTCCTGGCCGCTGCTGCAGACGCTGCCCGGGCGCGTGCTCGACGTCATGCGCAACGACACGCTGCTGGCGATCCCCTTCTTCACCTTCATGGGAATCATCCTCGAGAAATCAGGCATGGCGGAGGACCTGCTGGATACGATCGGCCAGTTGTTCGGACCGATTCGTGGCGGTCTCGCCTATGCGGCGGTCCTGGTCGGCGCGCTGCTGGCCGCGACCACCGGCGTCGTCGCCGCCTCCGTGATCGCCATGGGCCTCATCTCCCTGCCCATCATGCTGCGCTATGGTTATGACCGGTCGTTGGCAACCGGCGTCATCGCCGCATCCGGCACGCTGGCGCAGATTATTCCGCCGTCGCTGGTGTTGATCGTCTTGGCCGATCAGATCGGACGCTCGGTCGGCGACATGTATGCTGGCGCGCTCGTTCCCGGGCTCATCCTGACTGGCCTCTATTGTCTGTATGTCTTTGTCATGAGCATCGTGCGCCCATCTGCTCTACCGGCCTTGCCGATGGAGGCGCGCACTTTGGGCGGCGGGGTCCTGTCGCTGGTCGTCGCGCTGGCGGTTGCCGCCGCCATTGCCTTTGCTGCGAACTATCTCCTGCAGGACAGGTTTGAGAATGACGCCGCGATCTGGGCCGCCACGATCGCAGTCGCCGCTATCTATGTCGCCGCGGTGCTGGACAAGACGCTGGGCACTGGCGTGCTCTCACGCCTGGCGCAGCAGGTGATCATCGTCCTCATTCCGCCGTTGGCGCTCATCTTCCTGGTGCTGGGCACGATTTTCCTCGGTATCGCGACGCCGACAGAAGGCGGTGCGATGGGCGCGACCGGCGCCCTGATCATGGCTTTCGCCAAGCGCCGGCTCGATTTCAGGATCATGAGTGATGCACTGGAGGCAACCACGCGGCTCGCCTGCTTCGTCATGTTCATCCTGATCGGCGCGCGGATCTTCTCGCTCACTTTCTATGGCATCAACGGCCATGTCTGGGTGGAGGAGCTGTTCGTTGCGCTACCTGGCGGTGAGTGGGGCTTCCTGATCGCGGTCAACATCCTGGTCTTCGTGCTCGGCTGCTTCATCGATTTCTTCGAGATCGCGTTCATCGTCATTCCGTTGCTGGCGCCGGTCGCCGACAAGTTCGGCATCGACCTGGTCTGGTTCGGCGTCATCCTGGCGGTCAACATGCAGACCAGCTTCCTGACGCCGCCCTTCGGCTTCGCCTTGTTCTACATGCGCTCGGTCGCGCCGAGCGGGCCCTGGTTCGACAAGATCAGCAAGCGCACGATCGCCGGCGTCGCCACCACCCAGATCTATCGCGGCGCGATCGCGTTCATCGTCATCCAGGCAATTATGATCGCGATTGTTCTTCTGTTCCCGCGGCTGTCGATCCCCGAGGCAGGGCCTGCCATCGACCCCTCGACCATCGAGATCGAGCTGCCGCCGATCGGTGGAGAAGGGGAGGGCCAGCCGGAACTGCCTCCGCTGGATTTCGGCCAGCCGCCGGAGATCAATCCAAACTGAGAGCGGAAATAGAAAGGGCCCCACCCGGGGCCCTTTCCAATTGGTGCTTGCGATGAGAGCTTAGAGCATCTTCTTGCGCTGCTGACCCATCATGAACGTATCGTATGTATGTTCCGACACCTGGAACCAAAGGTACTGGTCGGCGCGGAACGCCATCATTGCATCGTGCACCTTCTTGAACGCGGCGTTCTTGGCCGACACGTCGGCATAGGTCTCCTTCGCGGCATCGAACGCCGCTTCCATCACGTCCTGAGGATACGGCCGCAGTTTGGCCCCGCCCGCTGCCAGTCTCTTGAGGGCCGCCGGATTGGCAGCATCGTAGTTGGCCATCATGTCCACATTGGCGGCTTGGGCTGCCGACTTGACGATCGACTGGTAGCTCTTTGGCAACTCTGCCCACTTGGCCGTGTTCACCATGGCGTGGAGCATTGGGCCACCTTCCCACCAGCCTGGATAGTAGTAGTAGGGCGCCACCTTGTTGAACCCGAGCTTCTCGTCGTCGTACGGGCCGACCCATTCGGCCGCGTCGATCGTGCCTTTCTCGAGCGCCGGATAGATATCACCGCCGGCGATCTGTTGCGGCACCACGCCGAGCTTGGAGATCACTGCGCCGCCGAATCCGCCGATGCGCATCTTGACGCCCTTGAGATCGGCAACCGAGTTGATCTCCTTGCGGAACCAGCCACCCATCTGCGCGCCGGTATTGCCGCAGGGGAAGCCGATCAGATTATGTCCCGCCCAGAACTCGTTCATCAGATCGATGCCGCCGCCATAGTACATCCAGGCATTCTGCATGCGGCAATTGAGGCCGAATGGGATCGCCGTGCCGAACGCGAAAGTCGGATCCTTGCCCCAGTAGTAGTAGGTCGCGGTATGGCACATTTCGATCGAGCCCTTGCCGACCTCGTTGGCAGCTTCCAGGCCCGGTGCGATCTCGCCTGCCGGGAAGACCTGGACCTGGAACTTGTTGTCGGTGGCGTCGGCGACGTATTTCGCGAAGGTTTCGGCCGCGCCATAAATGGTGTCCAGGCTCTTTGGAAAGCTCGATGTCATGCGCCACTTGATATCCGGCGCGCTCTGCGCGATCGCGGGCGCGGCGATGGTCGTGGCGGCTGCCGCGGCGCCGAGGCCGGCGGTCGCGATAAAGGTACGTCTCCTCATGATGTCCGATTCCTCCCTGGATGACGGCGCGCACTATACGGCGCTGTTCCTCATGCTCAACTTTGTTTCCTGAAGGGCGGTCCCTTGCACTTGGCCCCCGGCAACAAGCCAGCCTAGCTAACCTATGACTGTGGACAAAGACAAGCCGGATGCGGCCCGCATCCGGCCTGCATCGCAATTCCTGGCTGTGCACTCAGCCTCGTGCGATGTATTCGCGCAGCGACTGGCTTTCCGCCTCGGCTTCCTCGACCTTCTGCTTGACGACGTCGCCGATCGAGATCATGGCAACGATCTTGCCGCCTTGCCGGACTGGCAAATGGCGGAACCGCCGTTCCGTCATGATTGCCATAACCTGGTCCACAGTATCTTCCGGTGCACAGCACGTGACGTCCTTGGTCATCAGCTCCGCCACCGGCCGGGCCATCATTTCCGCGCCTTTGAGCCCGACCGCCCGCACGATATCGCGCTCGGACATGATGCCGGCAATGTCGCCGTTCGGCTTCAGCACCAGCAAGGCGCCGATCCGCTCGCGCGTCAGAACCTCCGCCGCTTGTTGAATCGTGTCATCAGGCGCAACGGAGATGAGCCTGTGGGGTTTGCCGTGAATGATGCTTGCGATGCTCATGCACGCCTCCTTTCGCCCTGTCGCGAAAGCGGGCCCCGATCCCGCAGACCGCACAAATATTAAGACTAATGGCCCCGAGCGGCAAGTATGTGACCCTATGGATATGCACCAAATGCCAGCGTGCATTAACGATAGATGAGGCGTAGCATAACCCTATGACGGCTAAGCAGACCCTGCCGGATCCGCACACGCTCGCGCTGCAGGCGCTGGCGTGGTTGGCGAGCGATGAAGAACGCCTGGTGCGGTTCTTGAACCTGACCGGACTAACGCCGCGCGGCCTGCGGGCGACCGCGACGCAGCCGGAATCGCTCGGCGCAGTGCTCGATTATCTCCTAGCCTGGGAGCCGTTGCTGAACAGCTTTTCCGAGGAGCTTGGCGTCGCGCCGGAAATCGTCGCGCAGTCGCGCCATCGCCTGCCTGGTGCGCCTTCGCTCCACTGAACGTCCCTAGTTGATCGACTTGGCCGCGCCACTCTCATCGGCGCCGCTTGGCAGCGGCGCCGCGGGATCGCGGATCCACGCCGCCATGTCGTCATAGACGGCGTATTGATTGAAGTCCCGCAGCAGCAGGTGATACCCCTGCGGATAGATCGCGACGCGTCCTTGCTCGGGCGGCAGTTCGCGGAAGTGGGGCAGCGCCTCATTGACCGCGCCGCGATCAAGGATCGCCTCGTGCTTGCCGAACAGAACCAGCCAACGCGGCGTGTCGAGCTTCGAGGCGGCGTTGAACGCGTCGGTCATGAGATTGACGAGGCCAAGCGCTGTGTCGATCCTGGTCTCCTTGATGACGAGAGGATCGCGCGCCAGTTCGCGCAGCGCGGCACGGTTGTTCGAGGCCAAGCCGTGAAAGCCGGTCGGCACCACCGTCACCCAGGGAATGATGTGCGCTGCCGTCTCGGTCACCGTGCGCGCGAGCGGCGAGAGGGTCTGCCAGCCCCAGATCGCGGGCGCTGCCAGGATCAGGCCATCCGCGATCGGTGGATCGTCGCTCACCGCAGCATTCATGATGACGGCCCCGCCCATGCTTTCGCCCAGAAGGAACAGCGGCAGATCGGGGTGCCTGGCCTTGATAAGGCGCGCGGCAACGCGGAGATCGTCCATCATCTGTTGCTCGCCGGCCCAGATGCCGCGCTGCGGTGCCCGGCCGAAGCCGCGCTGGTCATAGGCGTAGAAGATGAAGCCGCGGCGCGCCATGCCTTTGCCCGGCGCCGCGAAGCCGCGCGAGTAGTCATTGAAGCCGTGCAGCGCCAGGATCACCGCTTCCGCCGGCCGGTCCCACGGGTACCAGACGCGGAGCGGCAGGTCGACATCGTCCGGCATATGGAGCGCGGCTTCATGCCCATCATTCTCGACGATCCGCGGCTGGTCCACCGGCGGCCCGATCTCCTGCAGCCGCGGCGCACAGGCGGCCAGCAGCAACGGCACAAGGAGGATCGTCGCCAAACGGCCTAGCATGCTCGCTCGATCATTCGCCGCCCATCACTCACTCGAGGGGCTCCGCCGTGTCAACTGCAAGAAGATGTCTTCGAGGTCGGTCTCGACTGTGGTGAGGTCGACGACCTCCAGGTGGCTGGCGCGCACCTGGTCCAGGATATCCGAGACCTTCGTCTCCGAGGGGCGATAGCGCAGCTTCAGTTGACGCGCGGCGCCGCCTTCGACGTGCCAGCGCTGCAGGCTCTCCGGAATGGTGGCTATGTCGCGCGCCAGGGTCAGCACCAGCTCCTTGCTGTCCACGCGCGCCAGCAGATCCTCCTTGCTCTCGCAGGCGATCACCTTGCCGTGATTGATGATGGCGATGCGATCGCACAGCTCCTCGGCTTCTTCCAGGTAGTGCGTGGTGAGAAGGACCGTGACGCCCTGGCGGTTGAGCTGGCGCACATAGCCCCACAGCTGCTGGCGCAGTTCCACGTCGACGCCGGCAGTCGGTTCATCCAGCACCAGGACGGGCGGATTGTGCACCATCGCCTTCGCCACCATCAGGCGCCGTCGCATGCCGCCCGACAGCGTGCGGGCATAGGAATCCGCCTTGTCCGACAAAGCGAGCGCGTTCAGCAGTTCCGCCGTCCGCCGTTCTGCCTTCGGCACGCCATACATGCCGGCCTGGATGTCCAGAAGCTGGGCCGGCGTGAAGAACGGATCGATGTTCAGCTCCTGCGGCACGATGCCGATGGCGGCCGCCGCATGCCGCGGGTCGCGGTCGAGGTCGATATCCCAAATCTTCACCTCGCCTGAGGTCTTGATGACCAGCTGGGCCAGGATGTTGATCAGGGTAGACTTGCCCGCCCCGTTCGGCCCCAGCAGGGCGAACAGGCTGCCGCGTGGAATCTCGAGATCCACGCGGTCCAAGGCGCGCTTGGGCGGCGCCGTTCCATTGGACGGCGCATAGACCTTGGTCAGGCCGCGGATGGAAACGGCGGAATCGGGCAGGGGAGAGCTGTGGGGCACGATTTGAGCTGTGGTGCGCGGCGGTTGATTCACCGATGGGCGCATGGGTATCATCCGGCCGAAATGGGGTCAACGCCGGGCCCATCTGGGCGCCAGGCGGGCCCTTATTCCTGCGAAAATCCCGCGAGTTGGATGAAAATGGAACCGTTCGAGATCATTGCCGTCGAAACCACCACGGTCGCTTGCGACGGCGGCGGCGGGCCGCTGGGCCATCCGCGTGTCTACCTTACCCTCGGCAAGGATGGGGAGATCGAGTGCCCCTATTGCAGCCGCAGATATGTGCTTAAGGAAGGTGCGGGCACGGCAGCCGCTCACTAGGGGATCACCCATTGATCCTGACGGGAAAGGCCGTCCATTCGCCTAATCTGGCGGGCGTATCGAGCGGCGTAGTAAAGGGCGGCTGATGTCCAAAACCAAACATGTCTATCTGGTCGACGGCTCGGGCTACATTTTCCGGGCCTTTCACGCGCTGCCGCCTTTGACCCGATCGGACGGCACGCACGTCAACGCCGTCCTCGGCTTCACCAACATGCTGCTGAAGCTATTGGATGAGACTGATGCCGACCACATCGGCGTCATCTTCGATGCGGGCCGCAGCAGCTTCCGCAACGAGATCTACGCGAACTACAAGGCCAACCGGCCGGAGGCGCCGCCGGAGCTCATCCCGCAATTCGGGATGGTGCGGGAGGCGACGCGCGCCTGCAACGTCGCCTGCATCGAGATGGAGGGCTACGAGGCCGACGATATCATCGCGACCTATGCCTGCCGGGCAAAGGAAGCCGGCGCCGACGTCACCATCGTCTCCTCCGACAAGGATTTGATGCAGCTTGTGAACGACAAGGTCCGCATGTGGGACCCGATCAAGAACAAGCCGATCTCCTATCCCGAGGTGCAGGAGAAGTTCGGCGTCACGCCGGACAAGGTAATCGACATCCAGGCGCTGGCCGGCGATTCCACCGACAATGTGCCGGGCGTGCCTGGCATCGGCGTGAAGACCGCGGCCGAGCTCATCAACGCCTATGGCAGTTTGGAAGCGCTGCTCGAGCGCGCGAACGAAATCAAGCAGCCCAAGCGCCGCGAGAACCTGATCGCGAATGCCGAGCTCGCGCGCATCTCCAAGCAGCTGGTCACCTTGAGCTGCGATGTGAAGCTGGACACGCCGCTGGAGGGACTTGAACGGCGCAAGCTCGAGGTTCCGCGCTTGCTCGAGTTCGTGAAGGTGAACGAGTTCCGCGCGCTGGCGACGCGCATCATGGCGCGCCACGGCGGCGAGGGGAACGGCACGGGTCCGAAGGTCGACACTGCACCCCCGGCCGCTCCCGCCATCGCCGGTACCTCATTGGCTGCGGCGCCCGTGCCCGCGCTGCCCGCACCGTCGGCCGCCGCGCCCATCAGCTTCGACAAATACGAGCTGGTGCAGGACAAGGCGACGCTCGAGCGCTGGGTGCGCGAAGCACGCGAACAGGGCTATGTCGCGTTCGACGTCGAGACCACGTCGCTGCACGTGGTTGCGGGTGAGCTGTGCGGCTTCTCCTTGGCACTGGCGCCGGGCAAGGCCTGCTATGCGCCCGTCGGCCATGGCGGGGCAAGCGGCGATCTTCTGGGTGGCGCTACCGAGCGCCCAAAGCAGATTTCGCTCACCGAGGCGCTGGCCATCCTGGGGCCTCTGCTCGAGGACCCGTCGGTGATGAAGATCGGGCACAATATCAAGTTCGACCTCTGCGTCATGAGCAAATACGGCATCGAGGTCGCGCCGATCGACGACACGATGCTGGTCTCCTACGCGCTCGAAGGCGGCGCGCATGGGCACGGCATGGACGAATTGTCCGAGATGCACCTCAGCCACAAGCCGATCGCCTATGGCGATGTGTGCGGCACCGGGAAGTCCGCGGTGACCTTCGACAAGGTGACGCTCGACAAGGCGCTGAACTATGCGGCCGAGGACGCGGACGTGACGCTCCGCCTGCATCAGATGCTGAAGCCGCGCCTGGTTCCTGAGCATGTTCTGACCGTCTACGAGGCCATCGACCGGCCCTTGATACCGGTGGTCGCCGCGATGGAATGCGCCGGCATCAAGGTCGACACCAAGGCGCTGCAGGCCCTGTCGAAGGATTTTGCCGGCCGCATTGTCGAGATCGAGCGCGAAATCCAGGACATCGCGGGGTTCGACTTCAATCCGGGCTCGCCCAAGCAGCTGGGCGAAGTCCTGTTCGATAAGCTGAAATTGCCCGGCGGCAAGAAGGGCAAGACGGGGGCCTACGCCACCGGCGCCGACGTGCTGGAGGAGCTGACGGTCGTATCCGGCCATCCGCTGCCCCAGAAGATCCTGGATTGGCGCCAGCTCACCAAGCTCAAAAGCACCTATACCGACACGCTGCAGAACGAGATCGACCCGACGACGGGGCGCGTTCACACATCGTATGCGTTGGCGCTGACGCCGACGGGCCGGCTCTCCTCCAGCGATCCCAATCTGCAGAACATCCCGGTGCGCACCGAAGAAGGACGCAAGATCCGTCACGCCTTCGTGGCGGAGAAGGGGCACAAGCTGCTCTCGGTCGATTATTCGCAGATCGAGATGCGGCTCGCGGCCGACATGGCGGACATTCCCGCGCTGCGCGATGCTTTCCGTGACGGCAAGGACATCCATGCTATCACCGCGAGCCAGGTGTTCGGCGTGCCCATCGAAGGCATGGACCCGATGGTGCGCCGACGCGCCAAGGCGATCAATTTCGGCATCATCTACGGCATCAGCGCTTTCGGATTGGCGCAGCAGCTCGGCATCCCGCAGGCGGAGGCGCGCGACTACATCGGCGCGTATTTCGCGCGCTATCCCGGCATCCGCGAATACATGGAGCGCTGCAAGAAGTTCGCGCGCGACCACGGCTACGTCGAAACCTTGTTCGGCCGACGCTGCCACGTACCCGGCATCAACGACAAGAACCCGGCGCGCCGCAGCTACATGGAGCGCGCCGCCATCAACGCGCCGCTGCAAGGCACCGCCGCCGACATCATCAAGCGCGCCATGATCCGCATCCCGCCCGCACTGAAGGAGCGCGGCCTCAACGCGAGGATGCTGCTCCAGGTACACGACGAACTCGTGTTCGAGGTGCCCGAGGCGGAGGTCGAGGAGACGTCGGCAATCGCCCGCGCGATCATGGAAAAGGCCCACGAGCCCGCCCGCAAGCTCGCCGTGCCCCTCACCTGCGACGCCGGCGCCGGCCAGAACTGGGCGGAGGCGCATTAGATGCGAGGCGTTTGAATGGGTCTCGATCTCATCGTAGAGGGCTGTGCCAAGCCCGGACACGAGCGCGAATGGCGTGAGCTGCTGGAGCGCTCCTTTGCCGATGAGGAGTTGTCGGAAGCGGAAGTCGCGCAGTTCCGGGAAGTTAGCATCCCGGGCTATGAGCGGATCGGCGCACCACGGGTGGGACACGATAGTGCTGCAAATCAATGGATTCTCAAGGCACGAGATGCGAAGACACCCGAGGAAATGGCCGCTGTGCTCAACGAGTTCGAAGGCTACTATGTCGTGCGTCTCGTGGACTGCGATGGCGTCCCCGAATACTCGCATGGAGGGATGTACGACGGCGCCGACGAGACGAGCTTTCGTGGCTCATTTCTGGAAACTTGCCAGAACGTGCTGGGCAAGGACCTGATTGACGAGGCGTGGGCTCACAAGCTTCCCGAGCAAGCGGTCGCTTATGGGAGAGCGCTGCTCGCGGCAGCCGACGCGGCAGAAGCCGGTCGAGCCCCCAGGTCCGGGCGGCGACAATCGCTTCTGTCGCGCCTGTGGCCGTCCAAGGAACCAGATCCGATCCCAATTGCAGACCAGCTCGATATCGTGCGAGCGGCAGGACGCTGGTTCGTCTTCTGGGGCGAGCGCGGGCATCCCATCCGCGCTTGGTTCTAATTGGAGTCATGGCGCAAACTCCAAACCATCGTCCTCCCGCCATCGCTCAGCAGCGCTTTGCTGCGCGGCGAGCGGAGTTCGAGGGGCTCGACCTCGCGCAGCGGTTCGAGCGCATTCATGAAGCCAATCTGTGGGGCGCGGATAACAGCGTCTCGGGCGTGGGGTCGGAACTGGAAGCAACGGCGGCGATTCGCGAGCGGCTGCCGGGTCTGTTGAAAGAGCTTGGCGTGCGTTCCATACTCGATGCGCCGTGTGGCGATCATCGCTGGATGGCCAGCCTCGATCTCGATCTCGAGCGCTATGTCGGCGTGGATATCGTGCCCTCGATCATCGAAACCCTGCAGCGGCGCCATCAGGGCGATGCGCGGCGCAGCTTCTTGTTGGCGGATATGACGTGCGAGCCCTTGCCGCGCTGCGATCTCATCTTGAGCCGCGATTGCCTGGTACATTTTTCATTTGCGACGCTTCAGCGCGCGTTGAGGAACCTGAAGGCGTCCAGTGCCGTTTGGCTGCTGACGACAACCTTCCCGCAGCTGGAGCGCAACGAGGATATCGAAGACGCCGACTGGCGGCCCCTCAATTTCGCGATCGCGCCGCTGAACTGGCCCGCGCCAGTCGAGATCATCAATGAGCGCTGCACCGAAGCCGATGGCGCGTATGCGGACAAGAGCTTGGCACTATGGCGGTTGAGCGATTTGCCTGATGCCTAAGAAGAAAGTTCAAAGCGTGATGGAAAACCTGCCCGGCTCCGACCGCGTGCGGATCGAGCATGTCGATGTGCTCAGCGACAATTGGTACGTGCTGCGCAAATACACCTATATGTACCGCCGCCGTGACGGAACGGAACAGCGGCAGGCGCGCGAAGCTTATGACCGGGGCAATGGCGCGGTCATCCTGCTCCACGACAAGGAGCGCGGCACCATCCTGCTCACGCGGCAATTCCGCCTGCCGGCCTTCGTGAGCGGCCATCCGGACGGCATGCTGCTTGAGCTGCCCGCCGGGCTGCTGGATGACGATGATCCCACGACCGCCGTCCGCCGCGAAGCGGAGGAGGAGACCGGCTATCGCATCAAGGACGTGAAGGAAGTGCTATCCTGCTATATGAGCCCCGGCGCGGTCACCGAGCAGCTGCATTTCTTCACCGCCGAATACACGCCGGCCGACCGGGTCGGCGCAGGCGGCGGCCATCTCGGTGAGGGCGAGGACATCGAAGTCGTCGAAGTGACCCTGCAGGACGCGCTGGCGATGATCGACCGCGGCGAGATCATCGATGCCAAGACCATCATCCTCATCTATCACGCCAGGCTGAAAGAGATCATTTAGCAGGTTTGCGCGGCATCACCGCGCCGCGCCACAGCATGCGGCCGCCGCGGCGCAGAATGGTGGCGATCGGCTGCGCCTTGTCGCAGGGATGGCGCCTGCTCAGGCACTGATTGAGCCACGCACCCTCGGTCAAGCTGACGATGGCGCAGGCGAGATCGTTGATTGACGCGCCGGGCTGCACTGTGAGTTCGAAATGATCGAGTGCGCCCAGGATCGCCTGCTCCAGCTTGTGTACCGTCTGGACATACTCCGCCACACTGGGCTTGGCGATCTCCTCGCTCCAGATGCCGTACGGCACGGCGCTCAGCCACAAGGCCCACACCAGCCCGTGCTCGGCAGCCGGCTTTGCGCCATGGGCCGGTCCGCGCGCCGACTCTCCTGTCAGAAGAGCATCGACCCAGTCTTCCGCGTCGCTGAAATCCTGCGGCGCGGGTAGCTCAATCCGCTCCACCCATTCGTGCGCATCGAGCGCCAGCGCCATCGCCGCGGCCTGGAAGGCGGCTTGGCTGCCGAACAGATTGGTGATGGCCCCGCGCGTCTTGCCGTCATGGGCCGCAACGGTCTCGGCATCTAGCCGCGCAAATGGCCCGACCGCGAGCGCCCCTTCGCCCAGGAGCTGCGAGTCCTTTTGGATTTGCTCGAGGGCGACGAGGCTGCCCATCCGGGCATACCGCTTGCGAGCCTCGTCCTTGGGAAGCGTCGAGCGCTCCCGCTTCTGTTTGGTCGGAATGTGACCCTCCTCAGTTCAGTGCGTACCGTATGTACGTAATTTGCTTGACTCCGGCAAGGGCAGGATTACGTTGCGTACATACCGTACGTACGTATCATATAGAGATGTTCATGAGCGGGAAGAATGCACTGTCTGGCCTGCAGGGCGTTTCCCGATTTGGCCGCGGGCGCACTTGGCTCGCCACCATTGCAGCGTCGATCGTCACCGCCTATGCGCTGGAAATCGTGGCGACCGGCGCCGGCCTCCTGGTTGTGGCATCGGGACTGCTCGGCAGCATCAGCCATTGGGAGGCGCTCGCGCTGTTGCTCGCCACCTATCTGGTATGGGGTGCCGGCCTGTGGGCAATGATGCTCGCGAACTGGGAGTTGCTGCGGCGCACGGGCGCGAGCGCCAACATCCTCTCCAAGATCGCGCACGATCTCGTGGCGCGTTGGACGTGGAACGCGCGCTGGCGCCGCATCGCCGCGCATGTCGGATTCATGGCGACCGAGTTGGCGAAGGAAGCGCCGTATTATCTCGGCGCGGCGGGTGCAGCCCTGTTCACCGCCTCCATCACCGCGGTAGACGCGATCGTGTTCCTGGTCGGCGCCAATATGGGTGCGGCCGCCTACGGTTTCACACTCGCCCGTAGCATACGATGGCTCGCCCACCGCGTCGGCCGCGAAGAAGGTGAGCAATCGCCGGACGGCTCAAGCCTGCCGCGACCTCATGGGAAAGGCGCCTCAGTGCCGCCCTTGGACACAGATCGGCGCGGATAAAGCGCCGGGCCGCATCATGCCATCCTGGGCGCGGTCTCATGAAAGCTCGGCCGGCGTTTGAGTCCCTCGAACCAGGCGGAAACTGCTGAGTGATGCGATGGACTGCCGCCAACCAGCTCATAGAGCGCGAGCGTGCTGGCGATCGAAAGGTCGGCGAGCGTTACTGCACCTCCGATGCTGTCTCTTGAGTTCAGAGCGCGATCGAGGATCGCGAGCGCGTCTTGAGCCTGAGTGTGGGCGCTCGCGATGATGGACTGGTCGGCCTTGTCTTTCATGACGATCTGCTGGATCGCGATCGTCTGAATGGGTGGGTTCAGCCGCGTGTGGTTCCAGTCGAGCCACATGTCGACAACTGCGCGTGCCTTCACATCGGCAGGATAGAATGCGCGATCGCCCGACACCGCCGACAAATACCTCATGATCGCGTGCGACTCGGCGAGCCTGAGATCGCCATCCGCCAAGACCGGGATGAGGCCTGTTCTGCTCAACCGGAGAAAGTCTTCCGTCTTGTGCTCGCCCCGATCCAGGGCGACGACAATGCGATCGATCTTCAGGCCGAGTTCCCGGCAGAGCATCAGCACGCGACGGCAATGCTGAGAAAACGGATGCATGTAGAGCTTCATCTTTCCCCTCCGTCGACGGACCCGGGCGAGCGCCGCTTCATGTCTATTCACAAGTGAATGCTTGTGAAGTAGCATAGGTTTCGGCCATTTACAAGTGACCACTTGTGGAAGCGAGGCATGAATCCTCAAGCTGCATTGAAGGCCATCGTCGAGCCGCGCCGGCGTGAGCTCCTGGCCCTGCTCCGGGACCGGGGTGCGCTTTCGGTCGGCGAACTGGCGGACCAGGTCGACGTGAGCCAGCAGGCGGTCAGCCAGCACCTGAAAGTGCTGGAGGATGCCGGGCTGGTTGAGGCGCGTCGCGAGGGGACCCGGCACATCTACGCCGTCCGGCCGGACGGATTTCGGCCGATCGAGGAATTCGTGGCCGGCTTCTGGAGCGATCACCTTCAGAAACTGAAGCGCAGCGTGGAGCGGAAATGACGGAGACGTTTCGCACCTCGCTCTACATCGAAGCCGAGCCCGAAGCGGTCTTCGACCATTTCGTTAAGCCGGAGCTCCTGGTGCGCTGGATGGGCGACTATGCGCGCCTGGAGGCGGTGCGCGGCGGTGTGTTCTCCGTCGACATCAATGGCGTACTCATCCGTGGCGAGTTCCTGGCCGTGGATCGTCCCAGCTATGTCGAGATTTCCTGGGGTCAGGCTGGAAACGAAGTGATGCCTCCGGGCGCGACGCGGCTGGCCGTCCATTTCAAGCCGGTCGAGGGCGGCACGATGCTCGAGCTGGAGCATTCGGGACTATCGCCGGCGGAAGCAGCGAGGCACGCGATCGGCTGGCCGCACTTCCTCGATCGTCTGAAGATTGCTGCGGCCGGCGGCGATCCAGGACCCGATCCGTGGGCGGTCGAACCGCCTCACCCAGCAGCTTAGCCAGCCGCCAGCAGCCTCAGACCTGCCGCTGTCCTATGGGGGAAGGCGCCCCAGTGCCGTCCCTGGAGGAACATCGCAACTATGCGGCACTCGCGTCCGCAGGACCACGGAAGGAATGGCGGGAAGGGACGTCTTTCATGTCGCTCTGCAGGTCCGACCGGATGCTGAGGTGCTGCAACAGGTCGCGCAACGAAAGCACGCCGACCAGCCGGCCATCCGTGACCACGAACAATCGCCCGCCCGTCGTCCGCTGCATCTGTGCGAGCGCTTCGTCCGCGCGCGCATCGATCGCGATCGTGCGATCGCCAGCCGGCCGCATAATGTCGCCGACAAGACGGTTGGAGCGCTCGGATGCAGCCATGGCCTTGACATCCGCCACACCGACCACGCCGGTGAGGTCGTCGCCTCGCACGACCGGTACCTCCTTCAGCGAGTGCGCGAGCAGAATGTCCTCCGTCAGCTGCTGGACCGAGATGTCGGGCGTTACGCGGACGGGATCCGGGCGCATGAGCCGCCGCACCGAAACATCGGCCAATATCCTCTGCGCAAGCACCTGACGGTAGGAGGAACTGGCCGCTGCCCGCACGAACAGACCGATCAGGAACCACCACATGCCTCCAATCAGGTTGCCGTAGAGCGCGCTCACAATACCCAGCACGATCAGCACAAGCCCGAAGGCGCCGCCTATCAGCGATGCCACCCGCGTGGCCCATATCAGGTCTCCGCGCCACGCCCACAAGGCCGCGCGCAGCAAGCGTCCGCCATCCAGCGGATAGGCAGGAACCATGTTGAACGCCGCGAGGATCGCGTTTGCCATCGCCAGGTAGCCGAGCACGATCGCCACCGGCTGTGGCGTGTTGAAGCCCGCGAGCAGCGTGGCTGCAGCAAAGCAGAGGATGGCAAGTGCAACGCTCATCGCCGGCCCTGCGATCACCATGAGTGCTTCGATGCGTGGCGTTGGCGGCTCCTCGGTCATCTCGGCTGCGCCGCCGAACACGAACAGGCGAATGCCTTTGATCCGCATGCCGAGCCGCCGCCCGACTACCGAATGGGACAACTCGTGCAGGATGATGGATGCGAACAAACCGAACGCACCGAACATTGCCATCCAGATGTAAGTGCCCGTCGAGAGGTCGGCCAGGACCACTGGGAAATAGCCCGCTCCCAGCGTCCAGACGATGAGGGCAACGAGGATGAGCCAGGTTAGATCGAAGCGGATCTCGAACCCGAGCAGGTTTATCAAAGGACGACGCCTGGTGGCCATGGCACAATTCAACCCAAGAGAGACCTCAATTACTCCGAACAAGTGGAGCAGCTTCGAGGTTCCGTGGCGGGGCGCATCAACCCCCTCGTGAGCGGGCCATCATCCCGCCGTAGCGGGCTATGAGGGGTAGGCGTCCAGAGCTGGTCGCAATGCTGGCGCTGCAGATCGCATCGACCAGCACGATGTCCATATGCCCGCGCGATGCGGAGCTCCAGGGCAGTGACATCGGTGGCGCGCGAATCCGCGATCGTGTGCGCCTATTCGGCTACGCGATCTCGGGAATGGCGCTCTCCAGGATTCCCGCATCAGCCGCGAAATCCAGGAACGTGTAGCGATTGCGGATCTTTCGCGCATGGCGCACCGCCTCGCTGTATGAAGCGCGCGACCAGCCGAGATCTTCCGGTGCACGGGGTGCAATCGCCTCTCTCAACACTCTTTCGAGCACCTCGGCGCGCACGAAACTAGCAGCCAGCGTGTTGCGTATCTCTTCCCATTGGGAGGCAATCCGCTGGTTGACGGCTTCGGCGATCTCCGCAGTGAGGCGTTTCAGTCTGAATTCTTTCCAGCAGGAACGCCCAAGCGTCGCCCCAAACAGGCCGATGAAGTCCTCTTCGGAGCTGTGGTCGGCCGAGACGACTGGCGGCGGGCCATCCAGCATCCGGCCCTGCAGGCGGGCCATGGTCAGGGTGGTGACGCCAATCTGCTCGCCATGAAGCGAGAAGGGACGGCCGGGCTCTTGCAGCATGTCGCCGTAATGGCTGATGAGATGTTCGCCTTGGCTCGCGGGCAGCGACGTGCCGCAGATCGCCGTTCCAAAACCGGACAGGAGCAGCGTGCGCACCAGCTTCTCCATCGCCTCGAGATCGCCTTTCATCGGCGCCCCGGCGGACGCGAACAGCTCCGGCTCGTCATCGGCGAGCAGGGCGAACGGCATGGTGCGATAGGGCTGGTCGAACAACAGGTGCGCGAGCAGCCAATCGGTCTGAGCGGTGGAGCGGCAGAGACTGTCGCCGAGGCCCGAGCGGATCATCCGGACCGGTGCCGCGGCGAGGATCGAAAGGTCAAAGAACGCGCCGACCGGCGCCTGCGCAGGCAATGACTTTTTCAATCCGTCGACCGTTATGGCAGCATTCAGCGAAGTATAGCCATTCATAGACGGCGCAGTGGCGAACACCGCATAGGGTTTGCGATCGCACGCGCTGGCATACTTGCACAGGTCATTGATCGTTCCGGAGCCGACGGCGATCAGCGCATCCGCGGATCGCGTCGCGGCGCAGATCCGCGCGACGGTCTCGGTGTCCGCATGCGGACGGTTTGGCAGCACGACGCTCTCTACCTTGCCGAGGCTCTTCAGGGCGCTCTCGACGCGCGCGCCAAGGACGGCATGCGTCGTCGGATCGCTGACCACGGCCAAGCGCCGACCGAGCGCCAATGGCCGGATGAGCTCTGCCTCGGCGCCGGCCAAAGATCGGCCAAGGGTCACCGCCCGGGTCTGCACGCGGAGCGGGGGCCCGCCATCCGGGTCCGGATAGGTCCCGGCGATCAGCCGATCAATGATGTCTGGAGGCATCCCAGAATGTCCTTGTTTTTGTTTAGTCGCTTTGCTGCTGCACGAAGAGCGGCCTGAGTGAGCGGAACAGCTGGCGATACTTGTCGTATGCCTCGTCATACGCGGACGCTTCCCGCGGACTTGGGTCGATCTCGGTGTGCTCATCCGAGAGCGCGCCGACGGCCTCGTTCAGATCGCGCGCGACGCCTCCCGCGACTGCGGCCAGGAGGGCGGCGCCGACCGGAGCGCTGTCGACGCGTTGCGGCAGTTCAGCAGGGCGCTGCACGATATCCGCGCGCATCTGTGACCAGAGGCGGCTATGCGCACCACCGCCGATCAGCAGCAGGGAGCGCGTCGCAACGCCCATCTGCTCAAGGCGATCGACGACGTCGCGCATGGCGAACGCGCATCCTTCCAGCACCGCGCGGATCATGTGCTCGCGGCCATGGGCCGGAGTCATGCCGTAGAAGCAACCCCGTGCGCTGGGCTGCCACTCGGGCGCCATCGCGCCGGTCAGGGCCGGTATGAAGCTGAGGCCGGCAGCGCCAGCGGGCGCCTGGGCTGCGAGGGCGTTGAGGGCGGTGAGATCCGGAACATTCAAGAGCTGGCTGATCCAGGCAACGGCGCCACCGGAGAACCAACCCGGATTCTCGATGAAGAAGGCGCCGCCGGGATAGGCATGCGTTTCCAGCAATCCGCTCTCGTCGCGCAAGGCCACC
This sequence comes from Dongia deserti, assembly GCF_003574735.1. Taxonomy (GTDB): domain Bacteria; phylum Pseudomonadota; class Alphaproteobacteria; order Dongiales; family Dongiaceae; genus Dongia_A; species Dongia_A deserti. The sequence goes on along the minus strand of NZ_QORW01000001.1, from coordinate 155,304 downwards.
GGGTGCAGGCCGCCGACAACCTCGCCGGTGCCGAGAACCACGGCGACCCGGCCGGGTGCATTGAAACCGGCGCCGAGCGGTGTCCCGAAGTCATCGCCGGTTCCGACCGCCACCGGCAAGCCCGCAGGCAGACCGGTCAGCGCTGCGCCGCGCTGGTTGATGCGGCCGGCGCACGTTTCCGCTTCGGCGATCGGTGGCAACTGCGTTTCGGACAACTCGAACCTGTCGAGCAAGGCCTGCGCATAGCCGCGACGATCGAGGCAATAGAGCATGCTGGTCGATGCCAGCGCGTGACCGATGACCGCGATTCCGGTCAGCTGCTCGACCACGTAGGAAACCGGCTGGTGAAATCGCGCGATCGCCGCCTCGCGGCCCAGGTGCCGTGCCAGCCAGCGCGCTTTCGCCGCGAGATGGCCGGGATCCAGCACCAATCCGCATTCGTCGCGCACCAGAGCGGCCGGGATATCTTCAATTTCGGCGGTCGCGCGCCGGTCCATCCAGATCAGGCATGGCGACAAGGGCGCGCCGCTGGCATCGACCGCGATGCAGCCGTCCAGCTGGCCGCAAAATCCCATGGCCTTTATCTCGGTCGGTGCGACCTCTGCGGAGCTGAGCGCTTCGGAGATGGCCGGCCCCAACGCGTCCGTCCACAAGGTGGGCGCCTGTTCGACCCATCCGGGTTTCGGGTAGCTCGGCCGATAGCACTTCGCCGACTGACCGACGATCCGCAGCGCCGGGTCAAGGATCACAACCTTGAGGCTCTGCGTGCCGATGTCGGCGCCGACGAGCATGCCGGCTCAGCCTTCGCTGACAGAGGCGACGTATGCTAGCAGCATGCGGCCACCGGTTCTCCGACCTGACCGTAGGTCTTGAACTTGTCCATGACGCGACGAACCTCCGCTTTCGGCAGGATGTTGGGTTTGCCGACCTGCAGCGCACGCCAGTATTGCGCGGCCAAGGTCTCCACCTCGACCGCCAGCCACATCGCCTTCTTGAGATTGCGTCCAACGACGATCATGCCGTGATTGGCGAGCAGGCAGGCATTGCGGTCCTGAAGCGCTTTCACCGCGTTGTCGGCGGTCTCTTGGGTCCCGTAGGTGGCATAAGGCGCGCACCGGATGTTTCCCCCACCGGCGGCCGCGATCATGTAATGCATGGCCGGGCTCTCGAGGCCGAGGCAGGAGAGGGTCGTCGCGAACATGGAATGGGTGTGCACCACCGCGCTGATTTCCGCACGGCTCGTCATCAGTGCGTGATGAAACCGCCATTCACTGGACGGCTTGCGCTTGCCGACATGACTGCCGTCGGGCCGCATCAGCACGATGTCGCTCGCCTTCATCTCGTCATAAGCCATGCCGGAGGGCGTGAGCAGGAATCCTTCGTTCACGCGTACGCTGATATTGCCGGACGTCCCTTGATTGATGCCCCGGCGATTCATGTACAAGCATGCCTTGACGATGTCGCGCCGCTCCGTTTCGTATTTCACGATCAGACTCCGTTCTTGCCGATCAGGCGGTGTCCTTGTCCGCAACCAGGACCTCGAGCGGCAGATGGGCCAGTGCATTGGTGATTTCGGGCTCCGGCGTCACATCCGTGATCAGGTGTGTTGCCCTCTCGAAATTGCCGACGCGGATCGGGGCGAAGCGCCCGAACTTTCCGTGATCGGCGACGACAGCGGCGGTGCGGGCGGTCATCAGTATGCGGCTATGCAACTCACCCTCTTCACGCGTGTAGTCCATCAGCCAGCCGGCCGGCGAGATCGCGCCCGCTCCGATGAAGCCGAAATCCGCGAAATAGTGTGCCAGCATCTCGGTGGCATCGCGACCCAGGGTGGCGCCATTGCTTGGCTGGATCTCGCCGCCCAGCATGTAGACGCGGTTGCCGTTGCGTCCCATCAACTTCCCGCAGATGAAGACGCTATTGGTGAAGACCGTCAACTCGCGCCGTGCCATCAAGGCCTCAGCGACCGCTTGGGTGGTGGTTCCGCTGGCCAGGATCACCGATGCGCCGTCGGGCACCAGGCCGGCGGCCAAGCGGCCGATGGCGCGCTTGGCCTCGATATTGGTGACTTGGCGTACCGCCATCTCTGGCTCGCGCTGCTCCAGCGAAAGTGCGCCACCGTGAGTCTTGCGCAGAAGCTGGCTGTCAGCCATGGCGACCAGGTCGCGGCGGATAGTCTCGCGCGAGACGTTCAGCTTGCGCTGGATCTCCGTGATGGAGATCGAGCCTCGATCATTCACCATCGAGAGGATAAGTCGCTGTCGTTCTTCGGCGAGCACGCGTGAGTCCCTCAATTCGGCGATCGGCTTCATCCAGCATCGGCTCTCGATGCGGCCGCACAATCAGCCTCTATGGCGGCGACCTGGGACACAATGGATCCCATACTCTCGGCGTAGGAGCCGTCGAACACGGCCGATCCGATGGTGAAGGCATCAGCCCCGGCCTGGTGCAACGCGGCGATCTGATCAGCCGTGGACACGCTGCCAGCCACGATCAAGTATTTCTTTCCAAGACCGCGGCGCGCCGCCTTGACGAGTTCGATCGGATCGGCCGAGGTCGCGCGATAGGCCAGCAGGTCGGTCCCGGCACAACCCTGCGCGATGAACCGGCGGCAATGTGCCTCGATCTGGTCCGGCCGCCCGCCGAGCCTGGTCGGATGGCCGCTCGGGAAGCCGCAGAACGGGAAATAGGAGATGCCGCTGTCGCCCAGGATCTCCTGAGTCCGCACGACGTCGGTGCCGCCCAACAGCCGATCGACGCCGAGCTCGACGGCGACACGCGCGGAATTGAGCGCATCTTCCGGACTGGTGCTGACAACCTCCATGTAAGAGATGGCGCCTGACTTGCGGATGCGCTCCGCCAGCATGCTCAGCGTCTGCTTGTCGACACCGACATCCTTGAAGCCGATGTGCCGCAGCTTCAACGGCAGGATGAGGTCGAGCACGGCCAGGCAGTCGGCGATGGTCCGGTCCTGCCGCGTGAGCATGAAAATGAAATCCACTGCGCCTCCGCCATCACGACCGATTCGAGCTCACGCAAATTGCAATAATTCGCAATCCTGACGGTCGAATATTGGCAAAATCGCTCAATAGTCAACATTTTGCAACAGGACTATTTTGCGGGGCCGGGGTCTTCTGACGGAGCCGGCGACCCTCTAACGGTCACACTTGTGCAGGAGGAGCGAGGCGGTGATCAGGCCAGGTTTCGCCGGCCGCGCGCCAGCAGAGCGCCATAGGTCTCCGCATCGATGTTGGCGCCGCAGATGACGAGGCAGACGCGCTTGCCGGCAAGGCGCTCGCGCAGTGGTCCCATGGCGGCCGCGGTCGCAGCCGCCGCAGCCGGCTCGACTGCCAGCTTGGCCTCTGTCTGCAGCAGAGCCAGCGCGGCGCACATGGCATCGTCGTCGACCAGCACGATGTCGTCCATGTGCGCGCGCGCCAGTTCGAAGCCGTAGGGCAGCGACATCGGTGGCGCGAGCGAATCCGCGATCGTGTCGATGCGGTCCAGCTTCACTGGCGCGCCCTCATCGAACGAACGGCGCATTTTGGGCGCGCCGACCGGCTCGACGCCATAGACCTTGCAGGTGGGCTGCAGCAGCTTGATCGCCCGCGCCATGCCGGATGCGAGACCTCCGCCGCCGACCGCGACCACCACGGCATCCAGGTCCGGCACGTCGTCCGCGATCTCCGCACCCAAGGTGCCGGTGCCCCGTGCGACATTGGGTCCGTCGAACGGATGGATGAAGGTCAAGCCCTCTTCCTTCACCAGCCGGTCGGCAATCGCAAAGCCTTCAGGCCCGTTCTCCGCGATCACGATGTCCGCACCCAGGTCTCGTGCCATGGCGAGGCGCAGAGGGTTGGCGCTTTTCAGCACGATGATCTTGGCGGGCGCGCCCACCGCCTTGGCCGCGAAGGCGGCGGCGATCGCGTGATTGCCGGCGCTGACCGCCGTGATGCCGCGCCCTTTCTGCTCGGGCGTCAGCGACAACGCCCAAGTCAACGCCCCGCGCGCCTTGAACGTGCCGGTCACCTGGAACAGCTCGAGCTTCAGGAACAGCTTGGCATCATTGCCAAGCAGCCGCTCCAGTGTTGGTGACACCCACGGCACCGTCGGCGTGCGCACCACATGCGGCGCCAGCAACGCCTGCGTCGCGCGGATGTCGGAAAGCGTGGGCCAGTTTTTGTTCATGGCTGCGTCCTATCCATAAATCAGGCGATTCCGCACCTCATAGAGGTCATGGAAGAACCGCAGGTCGAGCGCTTTCTTGAGGAACGCAACGCCGCTGGAGCCGCCTGTCCCGGGCTGATGGCCGATGACACGCTCCACGGCGCTTACGTGATCGAAGCGCCAGCGCTGGAACAGCATCTCCATGTCCATCAGCTTCTCGGCGAGGTCGTAGAGCTCCCAATGATCGCGCGGATGGCGATAGATGGTAAGCCAGGCCTCGACCGCAGCCTTGTGCCCGGCGAATGGCTTGCGCCAATCGCGCTTGACGACCGTCGCCGGCAGCTTGAAGCCGCGCCGCGCCAGCAGCCGCAGGACCTCGTCGTAGAGCGACGGTTCAGCCAGGACCGCTTCCAGGCGTGCAACGATCTTGGGGTCGCGCCGATGAACGTCGATGTAGGACGCATCCTTGTTGCCGAGGATGTATTCGACCAGCCGATAGCCCCAGCTCTGGAATCCGGAGGATGTGCCGAGCACGTGGCGGAACTCCAGATAGTCGGCCGGCGTCATGGTGTTCAGCACTTTCCAGGCGGCGATCAACTGCTCCTGGATCGCCTTCACCCGCGCGAAATGCTTCAGCGCCTGCGGCAGCTCGTCCTGCGCGATCTCGCGCCGCGCCTCGCTGAGCTCATGATGCATCAGCTTCAGCCACAATTCGCTCACCTGATGGATCACGATGAACAGCAATTCGTCGCGCTGCGGCGGATCATGCAACGTCGCCTGCAGATTGAGCAGGATGTCCAGCTGCAGGAAGTCCGAATAGGTTTCGCGGCTCCCGCCTGGCCTTCCAAGGCCAGCGCTTGTTTGGCGTGAGCGTTTGACGCCGGCGTTCTTTTCACCCTTCATAGGTTAGCCGCCCCTCAAGCTTGAATGGTAGTCTGGTCGCCACTAGTCTACCTACGGTCGACGCCGCCCCTTGGGGAGTATCGTAGTCATATGAAGGGCTCGCGACTAGCTGTGTGCGTGCTCCTGTTATGTCTGGTCGGGGCCTCGGCCTTGGCTAAGCCGACCGACTCGATTGATGATTGCCCGGTGGGCACGCAGCGTGTCGGCTTGGCCGACCTCGTATTCTGCTGGCCAGCAGATTCGCACGCGATGGAGTTCAAGGCCGATCTGTCCTTTGGATTTACTGTTGGCCAATATTGGCTTGGTTCAGTGCCTGTTTCGAGGGAGGAATTCGACCGGTCGCTCGACAAGGACGGCGATTGGCCGGATAACGCCGTTTCTGTCTTGATGTATATATATCCTCGCAAGCATTGGAGAGCCCGTGACGACTGGCGTCAGGCCAGGGCAAATCGGGAGATCGCCACTGCGCTCGCGTCGCTTCAGGGTGGGGACAGCTTCCAGGCAGAATATTATCGCACCGGGGAAGATATGCGCTCTCTGACGTTCACGCGTGTGCGGGGTGATTTGTTCTCGGCCGCTTTCGTAATTCCCGAGAACAATGGGCCTCGGCTGGATTACGAGTTCCGGGTCCGGACCAGCGAGGGATCGCTCGACTATCTTCTGGTCTGTTCGGCCGTGGGGTTCGGTGACTCCCGTGGCAAATTGCGTGCGTGCAGCGTGCTGTCTCGGCTGGGCGATCATCATATGCGAGCCCTGATTCAGGGCGGCAACACCAGCTTGGCAATGTACGTCTACGAGCTTATGCGCGCGCGTATCCTATCATATTGGTTACAACCGGCATCCGGCGACCAATAGGCTCACACGTCCATCAGATCCTTCGCGAACACCTCGGCGTCGAACGGGCGCAGGTCGTCGGCCGTCTCACCGACGCCGACGGCGTGGACCGGCAGCTTGAATTTCTCGGCGAGGGCCACCAGCACGCCGCCTTTGGCGGAGCCGTCGAGCTTGGTGATGACGAGGCCGGTGACGTCGCACATGGCCTTGAAGATCTCCACCTGGGAGTGGGCGTTCTGGCCGGTGGTCGCGTCCAGAACCAGCAGCGTGCTGTGCGGCGCTTCGGGATCGAGCTTGCGGATCACGCGGATGATCTTCTGCAGCTCTGCCATCAGGTCGGTCTTGTTCTGCAGCCGCCCGGCGGTATCGATCAGCAGCAGGTCAGCGCCCTCCGCCTTAGCGGCGGCCAGGGCGTCATAGGCCAGGCCGGCGGCATCGGCGCCGGCCTCGCGGGCTACGACTTTCACGCCCGCGCGCTCGCCCCAGATCTTGAGCTGTTCGACCGCCGCCGCGCGGAAGGTGTCGCCGGCCGCGAGCATCACATTCTTGCCGGCGCGCTTATAGTTCTGCGCCAGCTTGCCGATGGTCGTGGTCTTGCCCGAGCCGTTGACGCCGATCACCAACACGACGTGGGGCTCGCGGTCGCTCAAGACTAGCGGCTGGGCTACCGGCTTCAGGATGTTGGCGATCTCCGTGGCGAAGACCTCGCGCACCTCCTGCTCGGTGATCTCCTTGTCGAAGCGATCCTTGGCGAGCGCCTCGGTCAGGCGCGCGGCGGTCGCAGGGCCCATGTCGGCAGCGATCAGCGCCTCCTCCAGTTCCTCCAGCAGCGCGCGATCCAGCTTCTTCTTGGTGAAGATGCCGGTGATGCTGCCGGTGATCTTGGTGGAGGTGCGCGTAAGGCCCGCCTTCAGGCGCTGGAACCATCCGCGCTTTTCGGTTTCCGAGGTTTCGAGAGTCATGCGGCGATCAGAAGTTCTTCCGTGGCGGCGGTCACCCGCGCATCAACAATCGCCCCCTGCGGTGCGCTCCCCTTGAGGCGGACAGGCGCGAAATGGTCATTGTGGCCGAACGCCTCGCCGTCCTCGCTGCGCTCGACAAGGAGTCGCGTCTCAGCCCCGATCCTGCTGGCGAGATAGCGGCCGAGCGCCTGCTGCCCCGCTGCCCGCAGCCGCGCCGCCCGTTCCTTACGCACCGGCCCTGCCAATTGCGGCATGCGGGCGGCCGGCGTCCCGACCCGTGCCGAGAACGGGAAGACATGCAGGAAAGTGAGGCCGCATTCCTCGACCAGCGCCAGGGAATTGGCGAACATCGCCTCGGTCTCGGTCGGGAAGCCGGCGATCAGGTCCGCGCCGAACACGATGTCCGGGCGCAGGGCGCGTATTTCGCGGCAGAAGCGGATCGCGTCGTCACGCAGGTGCCGCCGCTTCATACGCTTCAGGATCATGTCGTCGCCCGCCTGCAGGCTCAGATGCAGATGCGGCATCAGCCGCGGCTCCTCGGCGATCAAACGCTCGAGGTCCGCGTCCACCTCGACCACATCGATGGAGCTCAAGCGCAAGCGCGGCAGACCCGGCACCAAGGCCAGCAGCCGCCGGCACAATTGGCCCAGGCTCGGCTGCCCCGGCAGGTCGCCGCCATAGCCGGTGATGTCGACGCCGGTCAGCACCACTTCCTTGACGCCGTTCTCGACCAGCGTGCGAACCTGCGCGACTACCTCGCCCATCGGCACCGAGCGGTTGTTGCCGCGCCCATAGGGAATGATGCAGAAGGTGCAGCGATGGTCGCAGCCCTGCTGGACCTCGACAAAGGCCCGCGTCCGCTCGGCATAGCCAGAGATCAGATGCCCGGCCGTTTCCTTGACGCCCATGATGTCGGCGACCGCAACCCGCGGGGCGTCCCTGCCGGCGAGCGCGAAGAAGCTCTCTGCCTTCAGCTTCTCTTCATTGCCGATGAGGTGGTCGATCTCCGGCATCGCCGCATAACGGTCGGGCGCGATCTGCACCGCGCAGCCGGTCGCGATGATGCGCGCGCCGGGATTCTCGCGCCGCGCTTTGCGGATCGCTTGCCGCGCCTGACGCTCCGCCTCCGCCGTCACGGCGCAGGTGTTGACGATGACCGCATCGCCCAGCCCGGCTGCGGTGGCGTGGCCGCGCATGACCTCGGTCTCGAAGGCGTTCAGCCGGCAGCCGAAGGTGATGAGCTTTGCTGTGCTATTGGATTCAGGCAACGGCGCGCTCCAGTTCGGCAAAATCGATCTCGCCGCGGAAGCTCTCTGTCCAGCCGCCGGTCATGCGCACGTGGTTGTCCGGCAGCCACTCGATCAGTAGCTCCCCGCCGTCCAGCACGACGGTCGCGCTGCGGCCGGTGAGCTTGCGCCGCGCAGCCGCAACCAAGGTCGCGCATGCGCCGCTGCCGCAGGCTTGGGTAATCCCCGCGCCACGCTCCCATACCCGCATGCGGATGCGCTCGGGGCCCACGATCTGCGCCAGTTCGATATTGGCGCGCTCGGGAAACAGGCGATGGCGCTCCAGCACAGGGCCGAGGCTGGCAAGGTCAACCTTCTCCGCGTCGGCTACAAAGAACACAGCATGCGGGTTTCCGACATTCACCCCGACGGGGTCGGCGAGCGGCCCGAGGCTGAGCGGAAGATGCAGCGTGTCGCAGGGCTCCGCCACCGGGATCTCCCGCCAGTCCAGCTTGACCAGGCCCATGTCGACGGCGATGCGCCCGCTCTCCACCACATCGGCGTCCAGCAGGCCGGAGACGGTCTCCACGATGACATGGCCGGTTGCCTTCTCCGCCATTACCTTGGCGGCGACGCAGCGCGTGGCATTGCCGCAGGCGCCAGCCTCGCCGCCATCGGGATTGTGGATGCGCATGAAGACGTCCGCCACCCGCTGCCGCGGCGGCTCCAGGAGGATGAGCTGGTCGCAGCCGATGCCTCGCCTGCGGTCGGCGATCCAGCGGCGCTGGGGCAGGGTGAGCGAGACCGGGCGATCGCGCAGGTCGATCACCACGAAATCATTCCCCAGCCCGTGCATCTTCAGGAACGGCAGCGCCGCCATGTCCATCCTCAGTTTGGTTGCGTCAGGTATATGCTCTGCCGTGGCCCATTCGTCCATAGGGCGGTCGCCGAGGTCCGAATGGCGTTTCTGGCCGCTGGGTTGACCTCGCCGGGCACCCCCTATATAACCCGCGCCCGAGTTTGACCGACCCATACGGATAAATGTCTCATGGCTCATCATAAGTCGGCTGAAAAGCGCATCCGCCAGACGCCCAAGCGCACGCTGCGGAACCGCGCACGCGTCAGCCAGATCAAGACCGAAGTGAAGAAGGTCGAGACCGCCCTCGCTTCCGGCAACAAGGCGGCGGCGGAGGCTGCTCTGCGGGCTGCTCAGCCGGCGATGCAACGCGGCGTCACCAAGGGCGTGGTGCACCGCAACACGGTGGCCCGCAAGATCTCGCGCCTGACCAAGCGCCTGAAGGCCCTCGGCTGATTGTTACAGCTTCGCGAACCTCATCAGGTTCGGCTGCTAACCGACAGCAATCGTTACCATCGCCGCGAAGTCCGCTTCGCGGCGATCACTATTTACAGGCCAAGTCGCGTGCCTGCGCCACCCTGCGTTGCGATATTGTGTGACCAATTTCTGTTGCGAGTCGGCCACAGTCGGGCCCCCATTCATGACAGTTTGTGCGTTCTCGATTCGGTCATGTTGCGCGCCGGGAGAGCCAAGTATTAGAGTTATCCCCAGCCAAAAACAGGGGTGCCGCGCCTCCGTGCGGCAGTCGGGCTAGGGACAAAAACGTAAAAAAATCAGGCAGATATGCTGCAGGTCAAGATGTTAACGCCCACTCCTCAGACAACTGCTGGGGCAGTGGACGATTGGATGCCCCAAGGCTTGTCGAGCATGGCTGGAGGGGTCCGCTGTTGCGATCGCGCCACAGACCTGTCGGCTAATCGAGACAGATCGGTCGGATCCCTGCCGACCCCATCGATGTGTAACGACTATTTCAATCGAGAGTTGCGCCCTAGTGGCGCCGGATCGGCCTGATTCCGAGGGTCGGTCCGGCGAAACGGTGACCGCTCGAGCGAACTGAGCGGCGGTCGCCCGATGGTTGAATCCCGCTGCGATGCGGGGTCTGCAGTGATTTTGAACAAAGTGGGCGCAGCGGTGACAGCATGAGCTACGCAGGGGACGTATCGCCGACGGACGCATGGCAGGGGCTTTCCCAGGACCCCAAGGCCGTGCTGATCGATGTGCGCACGCAGCCGGAATGGAACTTCGTCGGCATCCCCGACCTGCGCAGCCTGGGCAAGAAGACAGGCTTCGTCTGCTGGCAGGTCTATCCGCAGATGCAGATCGATCCCGAGTTCGTCGCCAAGGTCGAGCAATTGACCGGCGGGGACACAAGCGCGCCGCTTTATTTCATCTGCCGTAGCGGCGCTCGCTCCAGGTCGGCGGCTCAGGCGCTGACTGCGGCAGGTTATGGCAAGTGTTTCAATGTCGCTGGCGGCTTCGAGGGGGACGTCGATGGCCACGGCCATCGCGGCACGACCAACGGCTGGAAGGCCAGCAATCTGCCGTGGGTGCAGCAATGAAGGCGCGTACGCAGGATTACCGGGGGGCATCAATGACGGAATTGAACAGCGATTCCATGCTGAATGCGCAATGGGCGCGCGTGCGTGGCCGGCTGAGAGCCGAATTCGGCGAAGCGACGTTCCGGTCATGGCTGAAGCCACTCAACCTTGCCGGCAAGCGGGGGCCCGATCTGCGCGTCTCAGTGCCGTCGCGCTTCATGCGCGACTGGGTGGCGACGCACTACGCGGACCGGCTGAAGGCGCTCTGGAGCTCGGAAAATCCGGAGGTGCGATCGGTCGAAGTCATTGTCGATGCTCATCGCCCGGTGCCTGATCTCGACCTCGACAATCTCGATGAGGCGGCGAACGAAGACACGCCGGTCAGCACGTCGCCCATCCCCGCGACGCCCGTGCGCGATGACGACAGCGTCGAAAGTGTCTCGGCGCCCTTGGATCCGCGCCTCACGTTCGAGAATTTCGTGGTCGGCAAGTCCAATGAGCTGGCGCATGCGGCAGCCTTGCGCGTGGCGGAAGCCGACAGCGTGCCCTTCAATCCCTTGTTCCTCTATGGCGGCGTCGGGCTCGGCAAGACCCACCTGATGAACGCCATCGCCTGGCACATCCGCACCAAGAAGCCGGAGAAGAAGGTCATCTATCTCTCGGCCGAAAAGTTCATGTACCAGTTCATCCGCGCCATCCGGAACAAGAATACCATGTCGTTCAAGGAGCTGTTCCGCTCCGTCGACATCTTGATGGTGGATGACGTGCAGTTCATCATCGGCAAGGATTCGACCCAGGAAGAGTTCTTCCACACCTTCAACGCGCTCGCCGACCAGAACCGGCAGGTCGTGCTCTCCGCCGACAAGTCGCCCTCCGACCTCGAGGGGCTGGAGGAGCGCATGCGCTCGCGCCTCGGCTGGGGCCTAGTGGCCGACATTCATCCAACCACATACGAATTGCGTCTCGGCATCCTGCAATCGCGCGCTGAGCAGTCGGGCGTGCCGATCCCGCACAAGGTGCTGGAGTTCCTGGCTCACCGCATCTCCTCGAACGTGCGCGAGCTGGAAGGGGCACTCACCCGCATCACCGCCCACGCCACGCTCGTCGGCCATCCCGTGACGCTGGAATCCGCCCAGGAGCTGTTGCGCGACCTGCTGCGCGCGAACGACCGCCGGGTGACGATCGAAGAAATCCAGAAGCGGGTGGCCGAGCATTTCAACATCAAGCTGGCGGACATGCAGTCGCCACGCCGCGCTCGCCAGGTCGCACGGCCACGCCAGATCGCCATGTTTCTGGCCAAGCAGCTGACGACGCGCTCGCTGCCGGAGATCGGCCGCAAGTTCGGCGGGCGCGATCACACCACGGTCATGCACGCCGTCAAGAAGGTCGAGGAGCTTTGCACCGCCGACAGCGGCTTCGCCGAGGATGTCGATCTGCTGCGCCGCATGTTGGACGGCTGAGGTTTTTCCCGCGTTCTTGGGGGTGCGTAGGGGGTGCCGAGGCGGTCGGCAGGCCGACCCTGAAGATCGGCCGCCGACCCCAGGCGAAGACCGCAGAAATGGCCTGAAAAACGACCGTCCGGCAGGGCCGTTTCGCCTTTCTGGGCGGGTATTTGGTGCGCTTTTGGCTGTTGCTTCCCGCCTCACCTGATATAATCCCTGGCTTGCTGTATGGAGCCTTTGATTCGGGCCGATCTGCCGGGCTTCTCCGGGCACTCCAGCAAGGAAAAAATAAGCAGCGATCGGAGCGGCTGGAGCCCTGATTTCCAGCCTCTGCGAGCCGGTCGCCGGAGATTTGCGATGGGGTTGCGAGGACCATGAAACTGACGATCGAACGGACGGCATTGCTGAAATCCCTGGGGCACGTGCAGAGCGTGGTGGAACGGCGCAACACCATTCCGATCCTCAGCAACGTGCTGCTGGAAGCCAAAGGCGAACGGCTGGCTTTGACCGCCACCGATATGGACCTGGCGATTGTCGACCATGCACCGGGGGAGATCGCCGCGCCGGGCGCGGCGACGGTCCCGGCTCACATGCTCTACGACATCGTGCGCAAGCTGCCCGAAGGCTCCCAGGTCCAGCTGGAGCTGGCCGGCGACGGCGGTCAGGTGGCGATCCGGGCCGGCCGGTCGCGCTTCACGCTGCAGACCCTGCCCAAGGAGGATTTCCCCTCCACGGCCGCCGGAGAGCTGCCGCATCGCTTTCCGATCGCGGCGGTCGATCTGCGCAGCCTGATCGACCATACGCGCTTTGCGATCTCGACCGAGGAGACGCGCTACTACCTCAACGGCATCTACCTGCACGCCCACACCGGCAGCAAGCAGCATGCGCTGCGCGCGGTCGCGACCGACGGCCACCGCCTGGCGCGGGTCGAGATGCCGCTGCCGGACGGGGCGGAAAACATCCCCGGCGTCATCATCCCGCGCAAGATGGTGGGCGAGGTGCGCAAGCTGATCGAGGAAGTCGACGGCGCGGTGGAGGTCTCGCTGTCCGACACCCGCGTGCGCTTCGCCTTCAACGATATCGTGCTGACCTCGAAGCTGATCGACGGCTCCTTCCCGGACTATCAGCGGGTCATCCCGACCGGCAACGACAAGACCCTGGAAGTCGACCGGCGCGAGTTCCGCGACGCGGTCGATCGTGTCTCCACCATTTCCAGCGAGAAGTCGCGTGCCGTGAAGCTCAGCCTCAAATCAGGCTCGGTCGTGATCTCGGCCACCTCGCCCGAGAACGGCACGGCGATGGAAGAGCTGGAAGTCAAATATGAGGGCGCGGCCCTCGAAATCGGCTTCAACGCTCGCTATCTGTTGGATGTGGCCGACGAGGTCGACGGCGATGGCCTGCAGATGGTGTTGGCCGATGCGGTCGCGCCCACCCTGGTGCGCGATATGGCCGACGCCATGGCGCTCTACGTGCTGATGCCGATGCGAGTGTGACGGCTTGGCAGGGTACGCGCAGGAACCAAGGACTCAGGATACGATGACCGCGACCGGCGCCCAGCCGGCGGCGGTGATCGGGCTGACGCATCTTGCGTTGACCCAGTTTCGCAACTACCGCCATCTCGCGCTGGAGTTGGGGCTGCAGCCGGTGGTGCTGGTCGGCGTCAATGGTGCGGGCAAGACCAATCTGTTGGAAGCCATTTCGCTGCTCGGGCCGGGTAGCGGTCTCCATCGCGCGAAGCTGTCGGAAATCGATTTCCGCGGCCCGGGCAACCAAGCCAACATGGCCTGGGCGGTCCATGCGAAGGTGCAGACCGCGGGCGGCGAATTCGCACTGGGGACCGGCCGCGATCCCTTGGCGCAGACGCAGACCGGACGCGATCGGCGCCTCGCGCGGATCAATGGCGCGCCGGCGCGCTCGCAGGCCGATTTCGCCGACATCCTCTCGGTGCAATGGCTGGTACCGGCGATGGATGGATTGTTCGATGATGCCGCCTCTGCCCGGCGCCGCTATCTCGACCGGCTGGTGACCGGCATCGATTCCAGCCACGCCGCGCGCATTGCGGGCTATGAATCGGCGATGCGCGAACGCGCGCGCCTGTTGCGCGGCGAGGTTGGCGCGGCGCCGGCGGATCTGGATGCTTGGCTCGACGCGCTGGAAGCGGAGATGTCCGGCAGCGCCGTCGCGATCGCGGCGTCGCGGTGCGAAGCGGTCGACGCGCTCAATCTGGCGCTCGCCGATGGCGATGGGCCGTTCCCGCGCGCCAGCTTGGCGGCGACCGGTGCAGTGGAAGCCTGGTTGACGGAAGGGCCGGCGCTGGCGGCAGAGGAGAAGCTGAGAGCGCAGCTGAAGGCGGCCCGGGCCAGCGACGCGGCGTCGGGCGTCACGGAATGGGGCACGCATCGCAGCGACCTGGATGTTGTTTATCTGGGACGTTCGCTTGGAACCGCACCGCTGCGGGCGGCGGAGTGCTCGACCGGGGAGCAACGCGCCTTGCTGCTGTCGATTGCCTTGGCGGAAGCGCGCCTCACCAAGAGCCGCCGCGGCGAGGCGCCGATCCTGCTGCTGGACGAGGCGGTCTCGCATCTGGACGGCCAACGGCGCGAGGCCCTGTTCGCGGAGATCCTGGCGCTCGGCCTGCAGGCTTGGCTGACCGGAACGGACCGCGATCTGTTCCGTCCGCTGATCGGCCATGCCCAGTTTTTCGCGGTCGAGGATGGCCGCATCCACAATCTTTAGAAATCCGGCTCGAAAGCAGCCGATGACGTTGAGTGAAGCATGATGACTGACGACAAGAGCGACATTCCGCCGACGAACGGCAACGGCAATGGTGGCGACGGCGAGAGCTATGATGCCGATTCCATCAAGGTCCTGAAGGGCCTCGATGCCGTGCGCAAGCGGCCGGGCATGTATATCGGCGACACCGATGACGGCTCCGGCCTGCACCACATGGTCTATGAGGTGGTGGACAATGCCATCGACGAATCGCTCGCCGGATTCTGCGATCGTATCGACGTGATGCTGAATGGCGATGGCTCGGTGACCGTGCGCGACAATGGCCGCGGCATTCCGGTCGACATCCACAAGGAAGAGGGCGTCTCCGCGGCCGAGGTCATCATGACCCAGCTCCATGCCGGCGGAAAGTTCGACCAGAACTCCTACAAGGTGTCGGGTGGTCTGCACGGCGTCGGCGTCTCGGTCGTCAATGCGCTGTCGGAGCATCTCGATCTCCGCATCTGGCGCGACGACAAGGAACACTTCCTACGCTTTCGCATGGGCGTTGCCGAGGCGCCACTGGCGGTGGTCGGCGATGCTCACGGCAAGCGCGGCACGGAGGTTACCTTCCTGCCGTCGCCCAAGATCTTCACCAAGACCGAGTTCGACTATGCGACACTCGAGCATCGCCTGCGCGAGCTCGCGTTCCTCAATTCGGGCGTCCGTCTCATCCTGACCGACGCGCGCGGAGTCGAGCCGAAGCAGGCCGAGTTCCATTACGAGGGCGGCATCGAGGCCTTCGTGCGTTATGTCGACCGCGCCAAGAATGCGCTGCACGAGCCGCCGATCGTGATCGCGGGCGAGAGGGACGGCATCACGGTCGAGGCCGCGATGGAATGGACCGACGCCTATCACGAGAACATGTTCTGCTTCACCAACAACATCCCGCAGCGCGACGGCGGCACGCACCTGGCGGGCTATCGTGGCGCACTGACGCGGCAGGTGAACAAATATGCCGAGGAAAGCGGCATCGCCAAGAAGGAGAAGGTGGAGCTGACCGGTGAGGACGTGCGCGAGGGGCTGACCTGCGTGCTCTCCGTCAAGGTGCCGGATCCCAAGTTCTCCTCCCAGACCAAGGACAAGCTTGTCTCCTCAGAGGTGCGGCCGGTGGTCGAAGCGGTGGTGAACGAGAAGCTCGGCCAGTGGCTGGAAGAGCATCCGATCGAAGCGAAGAAGATCATCGGTAAGGTGGTGGAAGCGGCGGCCGCGCGCGAAGCGGCACGCAAGGCGCGCGAGCTCACGCGGCGCAAGGGCGCGCTCGACATGGCGTCCTTGCCTGGCAAGCTGGCGGATTGCCAGGAGCGCGATGCGGCTCTCTCCGAGCTGTTCGTGGTCGAGGGCGACAGCGCCGGCGGAACAGCCAAGAGCGGCCGCGATCGCAAGACCCAGGCCATCCTGCCCCTGCGCGGCAAGATCCTGAACGTCGAGCGCGCGCGCTTCGACAAGATGCTGAGCTCGGCGGAGATCGGCACGCTGATCGCGGCGCTCGGCACTGGCATCGGCCCCGAGGACTTCGACATCAGCAAGATCCGCTATCACAAGATCATCATCATGACGGACGCCGATGTCGATGGCTCCCACATCCGTACCCTGCTTCTGACGTTCTTCTATCGCCAGATGCCGGAGGTGATCGAGAAGGGCTATCTCTACATCGCCCAGCCGCCGCTCTTTCGCGCCGCGCGCGGCAAGTCGGAGACCTTCCTCAAGGACAGCCGCGCCTACGAGGAGTTCCTGATCAACCTTGGGCTCGAAGGCGCGATCCTGAAGCTCGGTACCGGCGCGCAGATCGCCGGTGCGGACCTCCGCCGCGTTCTCGATCAGGCCAACTCCGTGAAGCACATGATGGAGCCGCTGGTGCGCAAGGTCGGCTCGCCCGACGTGGTGGAGCAGACGGCCATCGTCGGCGGGCTCAATCCGCAAGCCGCCGCCGATCCCGCGGTGGCGCAAGCGATCGCGCTGCGCCTCGACGCGCTGGCGCCGGAATCCGAACGCGGCTGGACCGGCCTGGCCGACCAGGATGGCGGGCTGGCCTTCAAGCGCCGGCTGCGCGGCATCACGGAAAGCCACACCATCGACGCGACCCTGATCCGCTCCACCGATAGCCACCGGCTGGACGGGATGAAGGCCGATCTCGCGGAGATTTACAGCCAGCCCGCCATCTTCGTGTCGAAGGATCGTGAGATCCGCATCAACGGTCCAATGGGCCTCGCCAAGGCGGTGATGGATATCGGCGGCAAGGGGCTCGATATCCAGCGCTACAAGGGCCTCGGCGAAATGCAAGCCGAGCAGCTGTGGAAGACGACGCTCGACCCCAACGCCCGCGCGCTCCTGCAGGTGAAGGTGACCCACGCCGACGAAGCCGAAGAGGTGTTCTCGACCCTGATGGGCGACCTGGTGGAGCCGCGCCGCGACTTCATCCAGTCGAACGCGCTGAACGTGGCGAATCTGGACGTTTAATCCGGCAAGTGTGGTGTGCCGTTAGCTACGTCGTGGCGCGTCAGAAGCGCGCTTTGAACTTGGCCCACCGATCCTGAAGCCACAGAGCCAGGATGCCGACGGGAACGACCAGGAGCAGGGTTGCACTAATCGCGTTCTGATGGATCGTGGGGCGATCTGACGTCGTGCCTGCCACTGTCGAGCTCTCTCGTAGCTTGAGGCGAACGTATTACCAGGCTGATTTAGTCGTTCGTTCGCCTCACGCCAATCACCCGAATGGCCTATGAAGGATCGGCAGTTTGGCAAGGCAGCTGAAGCCTATTCCGTGACAGCAAGGCAACCATCGCAAGAAGTACCTGTGAGTCGGTCCCGCCGGGGTCCAAAGCTGGGTTGTCTGTCCTAGCGTCCTCTGGCATCATCGCGCGACCCGGGGTGGGGAAAGAGGCCCCGGAGACAATTGGGGGAAAACATGGCTGCGGAACCGGGTGCGGTGCAGTTCTCGATCGGGCGCGTGATCGGGGACAGTTTCGGCGTGTTGGCGCGCAATATCGTCAGCTTCGGCATTCTGGCGCTGCTGATCGGCCTGATCGATCTGCTGTTCAGCCTGTTCTATTTTGATCCTGCGCTGCTCGCCGCCACTCTGTCGGGGCCGTCACAGATCGATCCGACAATGCTGCAGCCCAACTGGACGGCTATTGGTGTCGGTGCATTGGTCACCATGATCGTCAGCAGCCTGACCCAGGCCGCGATCATCTACGGCACGTTCCAGGATCTCCGGGGACAGAAGGCCAGCATCGGCGACTGCGTCGCGCGCGGGCTGGCATCGGTCATACCAGTGATCGTCGGCAGCATCCTGTTATCGCTGGGCGTCAGCATTGGGTTGGCTCTGCTGATCGTGCCGGGGATCATCCTGATCTTGATGTGGTGGGTCTACATCCCGGCCATCGTGGTGGATCGCAAGGGCATCATCGAGGCCTTCGGCCGCAGCCGCGAACTGACGCGCGGCCGACGCTGGCACATACTGAGCCTGGCGATCATCATCCTTATCATCTACATGGCGGTAGGCTTCATCGTTGAAACCGTCTCCGGCATCGTCGCCAGTGGCGGCACCGCTTACACCATCATTCAATACGTCTTCATATCCCTGGTGACCGCTTTCAGCGCCGTTCTGGTTGCGGTGAGCTACTATTACCTGCGGGCGGAAAAAGAAGGCGTCGACGTGAACGAAATCGCCCGCATCTTCGACTAAGCGGCAGCGGAGGGGGAGAGCGATCGGCGCAATGCGCGCCGTTGCTCTCTTCGACCGACACTGACATCAGGGGGAACTCATGACGGATCTGGCATCAGCGATGATCGCGCCAGAGGGCCCGCGGTTCTCGATCGGACGCAGCTTGTCCATGACGCTCGCCGTGCTCGGGCGCAATTTCGTCGCGATGATGATCATCGCCATCATCGTGACCGCCATCCAAAGCGTGATCGAATACATCCTGAGCGGAGATGCGTCGGGCGGCGAGGGGAGCGGCAGCGGATTCCTGAACATCCTCAGCTACGGGCTCATCACTGCCCCGGTGACCTATGCCACCTTCCAGGATTTACGCGGCACTCGCGTCGACACGTCCACCACGATGTCGCGCGGTTTCAGGCGGGTCGGGCGCGTCATGGGTGCTGCACTAGCGATCGGGGTCATGGCGATCGTAGCGATCCTGCCCGTAGTGTTTGTCTATATCGCGAACGAATCCATCGGGGTCATCGCGGGCATTGCAGCGGCCGTTTTCCTCGTCTTCATTTTCGTCACTTGGTTCGTTGTCGTGCCGGTTCTGGTGGTCGAGGACGTGCGGTTCCTCGCAGGCTTCGGCCGCGCTGCCAACCTCAGCAAGGGCCGGCGCTGGAGCATTCTCGGACTGCTCCTGGTCTATGCCGTTGCCATAATCGGCATGTCAATCGTGCTGTTCGGCGGCATCGCCGTGGCAGCGGCGAGCGCCCCGATCCTGGCGCTTGTCCTCATGATACCGTTTCTCGCGCTCTATTCCGTGGTCGGCGCGATCCTGCCGGCGGTGGTCTATTGTCTCCTGCGCGTGGAAAAGGAAGGCATCGGCATCGACGACATCGCCAGGGTGTTTGATTGAGGCATGCCGCGTGTCGCTGAGCCCTGCGCTATCAGATTGGACCGAACGGTTCACGATCGGTCGGGTGCTGGCC
Organism: Dongia deserti; assembly: GCF_003574735.1. Classification (GTDB taxonomy): domain Bacteria; phylum Pseudomonadota; class Alphaproteobacteria; order Dongiales; family Dongiaceae; genus Dongia_A; species Dongia_A deserti. The sequence continues at coordinate 135,969 of NZ_QORW01000001.1, read as the reverse complement.
CTGTCGTGGCATGCCTTTGTTGCACGTCGCTGGCGATTTCTGCTCATCGCTATGTTTGCCTCGATGTTCTCTACCATCCAGGACAAATTGACAGAGGACGGCAACTCCTACGATTCCCCTTGGTCGTTCCTTTCCGACGTGTGGTTTTCCGCTGCCGTCTACACGTTCGCGATCGTCCCGATCACGATGGCGGTTCTCGGAACGGGCGGCGGGCACACCCGCGACACCACTGGCCTGTCCCGTGGTCTCTGGATATCGCTTCCAAAGGCTGTGTGCGCAAGCTTGATCATAAACACACTAGCCCACTGGCCGGTCGCCGCGTTTTTTGCATCCGTTGCCGAAGACGGGGAAATCACGATCACGATCACGGATTACGTCATAGTTGCCGTCAATGTCTTGACCGTCAGCACGGTCACGTATCTCTACTTTCCAATCCTTCTGGGGGAGGGAAGGTCGATCTGGAGCAGCGCCGTCCGCAGCGTCCGCCAGATCGTGCCGCAGATTTGGCGAATTCTGGTGCTCAATGTCATGTTTTGGGTGATTTATCTCGGCGGCACCACTGTAGTTGTGATGGCGAACGCGTACGATACCCAGCATCCGGGTTGGACGTTCTACATTGTCTGGTGGGCCTGGGCGACCGTTCTTCTGATCGCTGCCACCATCATGCCTGCCGTCGTCTATCGGCTACTCCGCATCGAACGCGACGGCCCAGATCCGGAGCACGTTGCGCACGTGTTCGACTGAGGGGATCAACTACACCTTGTCGTGCTTGTCCCTGCGGCGCTTGCCAAAGAGCATCTTGTGCTCGAGGTGCGCGCGCTGGGCGACGTAGAAGGCCTGCAGAAACTCGGTCACCAGGCCGTCATAGCGGAGGTCCCAGCCGGCTTGCTCCTCGGTCCAGCCGATCTTCTTGCGGATGCGTTCGGCGATCTCGCGCCGTGTTTGGCTGGCATGCACATCGTCCCGCCGGAGTACGGCTTCCAGCGTTTGCAGCTCATAGATGCCGTAATGCTCCAGCTGCTGTGGTGTGAACGTGAACCGCTGGTCGACCGATGCCGGTTGCATTCTGCGGATGCTGGCGGGAGAGACTGCCTTCTCCACGAGATCGGGCAGCAGCGCCGCCTTGGGTGAGGCGACCACCAGCGTTCCCGCCACCATGTCGCCCACACGCAGGCCCTGCCGGTTGAACAGCGGCATCAGCGCGAAGATGCCGATCCAGATCGTCATGAACAGGCGGATCCAGGCCGCATTGCCGACCGTCTCCGGCATCATCATCACCGACAGCGGCAGGAACACCTCGATCTCGCGCAGGAGGTTACGCACGACGATGGAGCTGGGCCGCAGCGGTCCGCCCGCGCGGTCGATGACGCGCAAGCCGATGAGGCGCTTGCCGGGCGTCCGCCCCCGCCACAACAGCTCGAAGAATGCAAAGTAGAACGTGCGGATGAAGAAGAAGACCACCAGCCCGGCGGCGAGCGCGTAGCCCTCCAGCGCGGTCATGAGATACAAGGTCAAGAACACCAGCGCGATCACCGCCGCGACGATGATAAGCGCGTCGATCAGGAAGGCGCCAGCACGCTCGCCACGCTCCGCCAGCTCGACCCTGAGTTCCACGCCCTCCGGCGTGAGAATCGCGGCTTGGCGCCGTCCGCTTTCGGCCCGCTCGAGCGGGCCTCTGGTCAGCTGCGATGTCGCCGCATAGAGCCGCGCATCAGTCATGAGACGATCCGTCCTGCGGTGAGCTGCGATCTCCAGTCAGGAAATAGAACGACCAGAGGACCAGCATACCGATGCCGATCGTGTAGCGCATAAGATCATCGGTGATCACCTGGCGCCCGATTCCTTCCAGGATGCCGGCGATCGCCAGCATGAAGACGGCGCCCAGCGCGACTAAGCCGGCCAGCCGACCACGCTCGGCCAGGCTCTGGAGCCGGGTCTTCTGGCCCGGAAACAGGAAGGCGTCGGCCAGCGCAAGGCCGGCGCCGCCGCACAAGGCGACCGCCAGCAGCTCCGTGCCGCCATGGATGATCAGCCAGCCGCCGAGCTCGAAACCCAGCCCGCGGCTAGCATAGAGCGCGAAGAACGATCCGAGCATCAGACCGTTGCTCACGAGCAGCAGCAGGGTCGGGACACCGAGCGCGATCCCGAGCGCGAAACACAGGAGCGCGATACGTGAATTGTGCACGAATAGAAAGGACGAGAAGGCCGAGAGCGCCCCGCCGTCGGCGTCGTCGCCGTCATAGAGTACGGCGCGCAGCGATTCGGTAGAAGACGCCGGCGAACGTCCCGCTGCCAGATCCTCCGGCATCAGGGTGTAGTACCATTCCATGTCCGCCATGGTCAGCCAATATCCGGCCAGCGCGCTCAGGATCGTGACGGCGATGCTGAGCAGGGCCGGGCGGCCGGTCGCGCGAACCGCATTCGGCCAGGAGCGTGCGAAGAATCCTGCCAGCACCTCGCCCAGGCCGGCGCGCGGGCCATAGATCTGGAAATAGGCGCGGTTCGCCAGGTTCTCGAGATAAGCGAGCAGGCTGCGATCGAGCGAGATGGCGCGCGCGACGCTCAAGGACGACAAGGCCGCGCGATACAGCGTCGGTAGGCGCATCAGTTCCGAGGGCTCCAGCGCGGCGGTGGATCTCTTCTCCATCCGTCCCACCAGCGAGTCCAGTTCGCGCCAGCTCGCCTCGCGTTCCTTGCGGAACTGGCTGCTCTTGAGGATGGTGCGCTTCATCGCGTCAAATCAGCTCCCGCCGCTTAATGTCGAGATAGCGGTTCAATAGGTCGGTCCCGAAGCGCTCGTGCGGCGCTTCCAGGCACTGCACGCCCAGGCGCCGCAGCCGTTCCAGAACCACCAGCCGGTCACGCCGCATATCCTCGGCCGCAACCGATTCCGCAACGTCGCGGAATGCACGGGGGTGCTGGTCGATCATCGACTCGATCTGCGGATCCTTCAAGGTGACGAACAGCACCAGGTGCCGGTGCGCCAACCGTGCCACATTCTCCACCATCAGCTCCGCCGTCACGGTGTCGACGAACTCGGTCATGATGACGATGAGCGACCGGCGGTTGAGACGGCTCATCAGATCGGTCAGCGCGAGGGTGAAGTTGGTCTCGACCGCGGAATATTCGATCTCCGCCACCTGCCGGCGCAGGCGCGCAAAGGTCTGCACGCCGCCCACCGGCTCCAGGTAGCGATCGACCTGCGCATCGAACGCCATCAGTCCGACGCGATCACCGGCCTTGAGCGAGACATAGGACAACAGCAGCCCGGCGTTGATGGCGTGATCCAGCTTGGGGATTCCAGACAGGGGTTCCTGCATCAGATGGCCGGTATCGAACGCGAGTACGATCTGGTGGTTGCGCTCGGTGCGGAACTCCTTGCTCACCAGCCGGTAGTGGCGCGCCGAGTGCTTCCAGTCGATGGTGCGGCGGTCCAGGCCGGGAATGTAATCGCGCAAGGCGTCGAATTCGGAACCGGTGCCAAGCTCCCGCTGCGCCTTGACGCCCAGCATCGAATCGATCGCCGTGAAGTGCAGGGCGGCGCCGCGGGCGGCGCGGATGGAGGGGAGGATGCGGATCTTGACCCCCATTGGCATGCGATAGCGCCGTTCCACCAAGCCATAGCTGCCGCGCCAGCGCAGCCACAGGGCTTCGATCTCCGCCAGCCCGCGCCGCAACGGGCGCAGCGGCATCTGAAAGCTGACCGGAGTCTCCGGCGACAGCGCCGCGCGGGAGAGCGGTGGCGCATCCACGACCGGTGCGATATCGACCCGCGCTTCCACATCCTGCGGAGGGGTCGGCCAATCGGTCGCCACGGCCACGTCGAGGCTGGCGGGCTCGCCGATGAAGAGGCTGTCGACGGGCCGCACAGAGACCGATAAGCGCCTGGGCGGCAGAGCCCGGGCGCCATCAACCGCCATCAGGGCCAGCACGAACATCAGGTAGCCGAGACCGACGGGCCAGAGCTCCGCATCCAGCGCCGCGATCGCCAGCGACAGCGGGGCCGCGGCTGCGACCAGTACGATTGCGCGGCGGCTGGGCTGTATCATCGGGGAGCCGGCACCTGGTCGATGATCTGTGCGATGACCTGCTCCACGGTCTGCCCTTCGATCTCCGCGCCGGGCGCCAGTACCAGGCGGTGGCGCAGGCAGGGAACAGCCAGGAACTTGACGTCATCGGGGATCACATAATCGCGTCCCTCGATCGCGGCATATGCCCTGGCTGCCGTCGCCAGCATGTTGGCGGCGCGCGGCGAGGCCCCGAACTGCAGGGACGGGTGGTCGCGGGTCGCTCGCACCAGATCGACGACATATGCCACGATCTCCTGAGACACTCGGATGCTGGCCGTCGTCTGCCGGCACGCCACGATGCCGGAGAGATCGACGATGGCGGTGATGCCGAGCTCGTCGAGCCTCGGCATGATGCCGCGATGGCCGTGCCTTGAAACGATGTCAATCTCTTCGCTGCGCTCGGGGTATCCCAGGACGTGCTTGAACAGGAAGCGGTCGAGCTGCGCTTCCGGCAGCGGATAGGTGCCCTGTTGCTCGATCGGGTTCTGGGTCGCGATCACGATGAAGCCGGCGCCCAGGTCATGGGTGCTGTTGTCGATCGTGACCTGCCGCTCCTGCATGGCCTGCAACAAGGCCGCTTGCGTCTTGGGCGGGGTGCGATTGATCTCGTCGGCGAGCAGGACTTCGGTGAAGATCGGCCCTTTCACCAGCTGGAACGTATTGGACTGGAAGTTGAAGAGATTGGTGCCGATCACGTCGCCCGGCATCAGATCGGGCGTGAACTGGATGCGGCCGAAATCCAGCGACATGGCCGCCGCGAAGGCGCGCACGAGCAATGTTTTGGCGGTGCCGGGCACGCCTTCCAGCAGCACGTGCCCTTCGGCAAACAAGCTGACCAGCAGCAGATCCAGCGCTTCGTCCTGTCCGACGATCGCCTTGTGCACCTGTTCCCTCAGCTGCTCAGCGATCGCTTGAACCTTTTGCAAGTCCATACAAAAACTCCTGCTTCCATGCGTGCAAGTCGGCGGCCAGGCGCATGGCCCGTCCGGGCTCGGTTGAACCGGCGCGCGTCGCGGAATCGATGGCGGCGGCGATCGGGTGCAGTTGCGATCGCAGCCGCCGCGCGTTGGCGAGATCGTCGAGCCAGGCGATCTGGCGGCTTTCGCTGAGGCCCCGCGGCCCGTTCAGCCGCGCAACCATGTCGGCGATCTGAGCGCGCAGATAGCGTGTGAGCACCAGCTCAACGGTGCCGCTCCTGCGGCTCGCGTGCCGCAACAGGTCGGCCGTCGTGCGGATCAGCGTGACCTTGCCGGGCTGCAGCGCGCGCTGGCCTGGTTCCGGTCGGCCGAAGCGCATCATGCCGCCCCAGATCGCCAGCAGGATCGCGACCGCGCTGGACAAGGTGACGATGCTGAAAGGCAACTCGAAGGCGGTCTTCAGCAAGTTCGGCCGCTGCTCGAATCCGTGGATGGTCTCGTCGAAGATCACAACGCCGCTGCTGGGCCGCAGCTTCTCGATCATGGAGACAGCCACAATGACGTTGTCTGCTTCATCGATCCCGTGATTGGAAATGAGATCCGGATCCGACAGCACCCATTGCCGGCCGGACCCAAGCCGCACTTCGCCGATCAGAACGCCGCCCTTCAAGGAGACGATCGGCCTCAGGCCGCGTGTATCGATGAGGACCTGTGGATCGGTCAGCTCGATCCGGCCGCCGAACTCCGGCATTTCGATTGTGAACGTGCCCTGGATCCGCTTGATCAGCGCATCAATCTGCGCGTGGTCGAGCACGCGCTCGACGGACTCGATCGAAACGGGATCCATCTTGCGTACCCAGCGGGGCTTCGAGAGATCCCGGCGCCCCTCCCACTTCGGGAGGACGAGCAGACCCCGAGGGACATTGCCGAACCCGCCGAGGAGCGCCTTCGCGATCGCGTTGTCGTCCGGCTCCGCCAGCACGAGGAGGCTGCCGCTGCCGGCCTTTTCGCCGGAGCGAAAGCGGCTGACGATAACCGGCACATCGATGCGGCGCAGCGTTTCCAGGAGTGCCTTGTGGCCGATCGCGGAGCTGGAATAGGTGGTGGCGCCGACCTGGAAGTCCGGATCGTCCGGATCGGCGAACAGCTGTAGATAGAGCATGCCGGCAAAGGCGGCGATCCCGATCGCAATGACCAGCATGAGCGTGCGCGGCGAGAAGAGCTCGCCTGGCCGGCCTTCGCGCGCGTCGCTTGGGCTGCTCATGTCCGGGCCATCCCGCGCTCGCTTCCGATCAGGCGGTACTGATCGAGGCAGGCGCGATAGATCTGTTCGTTGGCGCTCCGGCCACCGAAACGGCTGATCTCGACTGCGCCAACCAGCATCTTCAACGCTTGGCGGTCCGTTGCCGGGAGTTCGGAACGGCGCGCGATCTCCCGGCTGGTCATCGACTTCGCCCAGCTCGTGCCAAGCCGACGGCGCAGCGCTTCGAGCGCGCGCAGCAGCATCAGGTGGACCGCTTCGGCATAAGCGCCGGCCACGGCCAGCCGCTCGATCTCATCCAGGTCCGGCAACCGCTCGTCCACGGCGCGCGCGATCGGCCGGCTGCCGAGCTCAAGCGGCTGGTTCAAGTCCCGCGCGGTAAGGCGCCGGCCCGAAGCATACGTGCGATAGAGGTGGTAGAGCACGATGCAGAGCGCGACAGCGAGGACAGTCAGCAGCAGATAGAGAACGATGTCGCCTGGAATCGGCATACTGAACCGAGCCTCGTCCGGCGGATCACCGGGTTGAGGCGGTTCGTGTTGCAATGTCGGGTCCTTGGCAATGCTCTCCGATTGCTGGCGTACACGCTCCGCCAGGGGCGCATCTCGCTGAATTTCGCCGCCTTCGAGAGCTCGTTCCGCCTGGCTTCGGATCTGCTGGAGGTCCGCTTCATCGGCCAGCGCCGCCGGTGAGGCATGCAGGATCGTCGTGAGGACCATGACACAAAGGCCGGGTCCCCCGGCTGCAACCAATCTTGCCCTGCTGCCCCCAATCACAGACGTCTACATATCCAGCCCATTGGACCCTGGGCCGTGACGCCGCAGGAACCAAACCCTAGCACGGTGCGGGAACACGGCCAAGGGCGGCAGGAGCCGCTTGCAAAGCGGCGCGCGCAGAGCCAAGTCGACGGCGACGCTGATAGGTTGGCCCGACGGTGCGCGTCGAGACCTGGCGCGCTTAATCTTCTTCTGCCGGTGGCGAGAAGGCTGGATCAGCCTGTTGTGCCGCCTCGGGTTGCGGCCCGGTGACGGTGTTCATCATGCTGCCGGTGCTCGGATTGGTGACCGCGAACCCCGTCGGCCTGACGTCTCCTTTGAGCGATGAGAAAGGGCTGCCGGCGCCGGCGGCGAGCTCGGCGCGCCTCAGCTGTGCGGTCAACCGTTCCACGTCCATCACGAGCTCGCGCACCTTGCGCTCGGCTTTCAGGCGCTGTTCCCTCGCTGCTGCGGCATCTGCGCGACTGTCTTCGATTTGTCGCAGCGCGACCGGCAAGGGGGTACCCGCAGCGTTGCTGCTGCAGGCGAGCGCGTGTTCGGGAGTCACGACGCAATCACTGAAATCGATCAGACCGGAGCGCAAGGCGTAATCACGCAGCTTCACCTTGGCTGCCTGTACGACATGGCCGCCGACTGGCACCAGCATGACGCCGCCTGCGAGCAGGAGGCAGAGCAGCAGGCCGGTCTTCGAGATGGAGCGCGGTTTTTCCTTGCGATAAAAGAGCGGGCGTCGGCTTGTCATGACGTGAACCGGGTGTTTCCCCAAACAGGGGATTGTTTGCCGCGGGAATGCTAAGAAGCCCTTAAGCGTGCGGATGATCGGAAAATTCGAGGCGAATGTGACCTGCAGGCACCGTGAGCACGGCGCGCATTTTGCGGGGCGTGTGCTAGTCTCCAGCCCCAGATTTGGGAGTACCGATGCCGCCAGCCAACGCCGCCATTCATTACGTCCCTGCCGGCTACGACACGACCGGCCCGAAGCTCATGGGCCGGATGGCGGCGGGCGAGGGGTTCCTGGACGCCTTTCTGCGCCACGCCGGGGTCGAGCGCTTCTATTGCTATGCCTCGGAGCGCAAGGCGGCGGAACAATTCGCCGGCCTGGCGCGCAGCGTCGGCGCGACGCCGGTCGAGTGGATTCCTTGGGCCAACCCAACCGGCCTGGCCAAGCCCGGCGCGCTCTATATCCCGGATCCCAGCCTGCATGATCATGCCTGGCGCCGGCGCGGGCGCGACCAGCGCGCCTATAGCCTGACCGGTATCACCCATACTACGGCATCCTCAGGCGCGATGGATATGATCGCCGAGTTTGCCGTAGCACCCGTCCAGGAATGGGATGCGCTCATCTGCACCGCGAAGACCGTCCGGACCATGGTCGAAGCCCTGATGGATGAGCAGGCGGCGTATCTGAAGGGCCGCCTGGGGGCGCAGCGAGTCCCCCGCCCTCAATTGCCGATCATTCCCCTCGGCGTCGACTGCGCGCGCTTCGCAATGGACCCCGCCATACGCGCGACGCAGCGGGACGCGCTTGGCATCGGGCCCGACGACGTTGTCTTCCTGTTCGTCGGTCGCCTCAGCTTTCATGCCAAGGCGCATCCCTATCCCATGTATCTGGCCCTGGAGCGCGCGGCCCAGCGCACGGCCAAGCGCCTGCACCTGGTCCAGGCCGGCTGGTTTGCCAATGACTTCATCGAGACTGCCTTCCGCGACGGCGCCAGGGACTTCTGCCCCAGCGTCACCGCACATTTCCTGGATGCGCGCAAGCCCGAGGTGCGTTTCGCGATCTGGCAAGCAGCGGACATCTTCACCTCGCTCTCTGACAATATCCAGGAGACTTTCGGCCTGACGCCGATCGAGGCGATGGCGGCGGGCCTGCCCAGCGTGGTGACCGATTGGGATGGCTATCGCGACACCGTGCAGCATGGCGAGCATGGCATCCGCGTGCCGACGCTGGCACCGCCGCCAGGGCTGGGCGTGGACCTGGCCGATGCCCATGCGATCGGCATCGACACCTATGACCGCTATTGCGGTTATGCCAGCCAGTTCATTGCCGTCGATATCGATGCGACGGCAGAGGCGTATGTCACGCTGATCAACAATCCCGATCTATGCGCCAAGCTCGGAGCAGCGGCGCGCAAGACAGCGCAAGGGACGTTCGATTGGCGCCATGTGATCGCGCGCTATCAGGAACTCTGGGCCGAGCTGGCAGCGCGCCGTGCCGCGGCGACGGAGTTCGCGCCGGCACTGGGCGCGATCCACTGGCCCGCCCGCGCCGATCCCTTCACCTTGTTCGCCGATTACCCGAGCGAGACGTTGTCATTGCAACACCGGCTGGAGCGCGGCGACTTCCCCGGCAATCTCACCACAATTGTCGATCATCATCTGTTCAGCTTCGCCAAGCACCGCCTGCGGCTCGATCTGTGCGAGCATGTGCTGCGCAAGGTGATGGAGCAGAGCGGGACCGATCTGGCTGCCATCGGTGCGGGCCTGAACGACGCGGATCGCGCGCTGCTGCTGCGCAACGCCGCCTTCCTGGCGAAGATCGGCCTGATCCGCGTCAGGCCGCGCGGATCTGCGTCATGAACTGATCGACCTGCCGGCGCAGATCGCCCATCTTCTCGCCCAACGCTTGGGCCGTCGCCTTCAGGCTGTCGGCCACGTCGCCGGATTGCGAGGCGGAGTGCGCAGCGGCGCCGATGTTCTGCGACACGTCCCCGGTCCCGACCGAGGCCGCCTGGACATTGCGGGCGATCTCCTGCGTTGCCGCGCTCTGCTGCACCACCGCCGCGGAAATCGCCGCGACGATCGCGCTGACCTCGTCGACCGTGGCGCCGATCGATCGGATGGCCGAAACCGCACTGCCGGTGGTTTGCTGGATGCCGGCGATCTGCTCGGCGATCTCTTCCGTCGCCTTGCCGGTCTGTGTTGCCAAGTTCTTCACTTCCGATGCGACTACCGCGAATCCCTTGCCGGCATCGCCGGCGCGGGCCGCTTCGATGGTGGCATTGAGCGCCAGCAGGTTGGTTTGACTGGCGATCTCGTTGATCAGCCGCACCACGTCGCCGATTCGCTCCGCGGCCTGGGCGAGGCCCTGGACCGTCGCGTCGGTCGATTTGGCCTCTTCGACCGCACGCTGCGCGATGACGGCCGATTGCTCGATCTGCTTGCCGATCTCCGCGATGGACAGGGACAGTTCTTCGCTGGCGGCCGCCACCGCCTGGACGTTGCCGCTGGCATGGGCGGCGGCATCCGCCGCCGCATTGGCTCGCGATTCCGTTTCGCTGGCCGTGCTCGCCATGGTTTGCGCACTGCTTTCCACGTCGCTGGAGGACTTGGCGACCGTCTCCACCAAGGCTTTCACCTGGGCCTCGAAATCCCTGGCCAGCTGTTCCTGTTGCGTCACCACGTCCAGGCTCATCACGGCATCGATGATTTCGCCGGACCGGTTCTTGACGGGGGACAGGCTGATTCGCAGCGCCTCGGCGCCCACATGCGCGAGGCCAGTAGCCGGCAGTCGCGAGGAATCATCGAGCACCGCCTTCAATTCCGCCGTATCACCGAACAGAACGGCACTGCGCTTGCCGACAGCATCGTTGCCGCCGAACCCGATGGTGGGCGCGAGCTTGTCCAGCAGCGCGCGTGCGGCCGCGTTGACATAGCCGATTCTGTAGCCTGTCATCGGATCGACCGCCGCGACCGGCAGCGGCAGATCCTCGACGATCTGGCCCAGCCTAGCGGCATTGGCGACAGCCTGCTTCAGATCGCTCATGGCTTTGCGCAGGGTGCCAATCTCGTCCTTGCGCGCCGTGTTCGGAATAGCGATGTCGGTATCGCCCTGCGCGAGTCTCGCCAGGGTCTCCGTTGCTCTCCGGATCGGCTTGCCGATGGAGCTGCCGACCATCCAGGCGCCCAGCACGCTGACGGCGAGTACGCTGAGCGAAGCCAGCACGCAATTCCACATCAGGGCGTTGACCGGCGCCATCACCTTGTCCATGGGCGCGACCACTTCGAGCGCCCACGGCGTCGGTGCGCTGCCGATGTGGATCGGCACGTAGACCTTGAACGCCTCGCCGCCCACCCGTGCCGATGATTCGATGGTCGAATAGGTTTTGCCGGCGGCAATCGCACGCTTGACCGCGTCGAGATCGCCGACATCGGCCAATCCCTTCGTCAACAGGGCGGAATCCGGATGCGCGGCGTAGGTGCCGCCGTTTGAGATCAGCGTGCCGAAGCCGGTCTCGAACGGCTTGATCCCGGCAACGATCGTCTGCAACCCGGTCAACTCAAGGTCGACACCCGCAACACCGACGATCTTGTCCTTGTGAAACAGCGGCACGGCCAGCGATGTCATCAGGACGTCGCGGTCGCCGGCGCGGTAGGAGTAGGGCTCGAGCACCGCCTGTTGCCCGGTCTTGAACGGAATCTGGTAGTAGTCGCCGTTGCCCTCGACCGCATAGTCCTTCAGTGGCTCGAGCACAGGCTTGCCATCCTGGCGGAACCAATAGGGGATGAAGCGACCGGTGTCGTCATGCCCCGGCTTGCCGACGAAAGCATCGTCATTGCCGTCGAGCGCCTTCGGTTCCCAACCCGTCCACGTGCCGAACAGGCTTGCATCGGCTTCCAGGGCGCCTTTCACCAGACTCGTGTAGTGCTTGCGGTCGAAATTGCCGGCCGATTTGAGGCCCACCAATGCGCTGCCGATCCCTCGCGCTTCCGTCATGGCGCGCTCGAGCTGGATAGTGATTTGCTGTGCATTGCGTTCCGCCGTCTCGAACACGAACGCCTTGGCGGATTTCTGTGCGTCCTCGACCGCGAACCACAGCACCAAAGCGGTCACGACCGACGCCGTCGTGGCGGAAGCCAGGAACACGGACAGAATGATCTTGGTTTTTAGGCTGAGATTGCCAAGCATGAACGCCCCCGATGAAGGGCGTCATCTTGGATGCCAGTTCTTTCCGGATTCTTAACGATACTGGTCGGACGTGCCGACGCCTAGCTCTTGCGCCAGAGCACCGTCAGCACGTGATAGGTTGCGTTGACGTGCCCCTTCGCATCGACCTGGCGCAGGATGCGCCGCAATGCACCAGGCGAAAGTGGGCGCGCATCGTCGGCCGGCAGGTCGGCGCCGATCCTGCGCAACGATTGAAGGAAATCGAGCGCCGAGGGGTGCTCGTCCCACAGCCTTTGCTCGTGCGCGGTCTCCACGAGGAAGCCCCGCGGCCTTTGCCAGTCCAGCTCCGCCAGCGATGGATAGGCGGGGATCGCCGCATCGAGGCCCAGCATCGCGGCCGCAGCGCGCCATTCCTGGAACGTATCGGAGCCGAGGGTCGTCAGGGCTAGCACGCCGCCCGGCCGCAACAGCGTGCCGAGGGCGGCAAAGGCATGCGCCGGCTTGGCGAACCATTGCGCGGCCAGGCTGCCGCCGACCAGATCGAATTGCGCTGGCGCAGAGGCCGGCAGCTCGGCATCCATCGCGGCGTACGAGAGGCGCGGCGAAGTGCCCAGCCGCTTGCGGCACAATGCCGTCATCGGCGGCGTCAGGTCGGTCGCGATCAGATGGGCATTCGGGAACCGTGATGTCAGCGCGAGCGTCAGATTGCCGGTGCCGCAGCCGAATTCAAGGATCCGCGCCGGCTGCGTCAGCGCCGCAATCTCGCCGGCGAATTGCTCGGCGATCCGTGCCTGGATGCGCGCCGCATGGTCGTAGGTCGGCGCCGCTGCCCCGAAATGCCGCGCAATCTGCTGCTTGCGATCGCTCATGGGCGGATCAGCCTCGCCACTTTCGCCGGATGGGTTTGCGGCAAGGCGTGGCCGCCGGGCAGCCAGTCGATTGCAAGATCCTTGAAAGCCATGCGGGTCATTGCGGGCGCAACGATGGCATCCTCCTCTCCAGCGATCAAGCGCAGGGAGCTTGCGCGGGTCGCGAGATTTTCGCGCGCGTTCCAGGTGGCGAGGTGATCGAGCCCTTCTGCCAGGGCCGCCGTCTGGGGCGTTGCGGCGGGGCCTGGTGCGCCGGCACGTTGCCAGAACTCGGCGAGCACAGCCGCCGGATCGACGGAGAGGCGCCGCTTCATCCGGTCCAGCACGCGCGGTGCGATGGCTGGAGTGTAGTCCTCTGCTTCGAGGAAGCGCGGAAACGCATTGATGCCGATCAGCGGCAGATGGCGCAGCGTCTGTTCCCGCGCCAGCCATAGGAATCCAAGCGAATGGCCGACCAGCAGCGTTACGCCGTCTGGAATAACCGTCTTCGCGGCGCCGAAATAGCCGAGATCGAGCGCCACACTCGGAACCTGCAGCGCATCGCGCAGCGGATCCCAGAAGCCGGCATCGTAGCCCCAGCCGTGGACGAACAGGATCAACGCGGCGGCTCCAAACCAGTGAGTGCATCGCACAGGCGCGCGACATCGGTTTCATGATGCGCGGCGCTCAACGACAGGCGCAAGCGCGCCTCGCCGTCGGGAACCGTTGGTGGACGGATGGCGATGGCGACCAGGCCCTCCTCCTCCAGGCGCGCCTGCGCCGTCAGCGTTGCGTCGTTCCCACCGATCAGCAGCGGCACGATCTGCGTGTCCGATGCACCGGTCGAGAAGTTATGGCGCTTCGCCGCCTGACGGAATCGTTCCGCGTGATCGCGAACCCGCATGCGCTCTCGCTCCATCGTCGGCACCAGATCCAACGCGGCATCGAGCGCGCCGAACACTGACGGCGGCAATGCCGTCGAATAGATGAACCCGGCGCAGCGGTTGATGAGGAAGTCGATCAGCTTCCGCGACCCGGCGACATAGGCGCCGAAGCCGCCCAACGCCTTGCCCACTGTACCCATGACGATGTCGATGCGGCCGGGATGCTCGGCAGTCAGGCCGCGCCCTTGCGGCCCCAAGACACCCGTCGCGTGGGCCTCGTCGACGTAGAGGTGCGCACCGAACTCCTCCGAGAGCGTGATCAGATCGGCAAGCGACGCGCGGTCGCCATCCATGCTGAACACCGATTCCGTCACGATCAGGCGCCGGCCTGGCTTCTCCTTGTCGCGCGTCAGCAATGTGCGCAGATGCTCCAGGTCATTGTGCCGGAAACGTTGTTGGCGCAGCCCCGCCGCTGCGATGCCGTGATGCAGGCTGGCATGGTTGAGGCGGTCGGAATAGATCAGGGTTTCGCCGAGTAGTTCCGCCAAGGCCGGCAGGATGGTGGCATTGGCCTGGAATCCGGCGTTGAACACGAGCGCCGCTTCTGCGTCCTTGAAGGCAGCGAGTTTCTTCTCCACCGCAACATAGGCATCAAAGGTTCCCGTCACCAGCCGCGAAGCGCTGGCGCCGGCGCCGTAGCGCTCCGTCCACTCCCGTGCACGTGCGATCAAGTGCGGATGGCGGCTCAGGCCCAGATAGTCGTTGCCGGAAAAGTCAAGGAGGCGCGTGCCGTCCGCTGTGACGAGATGTACACCCTCGCGCCGATAGGGACGCAGACGACGCAGTCGACCGGCCTCTGCCAGTTCCATCAGGCGCGCTTCCGCCAGTTCATCCAATCGGCTTGGCATGATGCGATCAGGCGGCCGCGCGCTGCTGCGACCAGGCCGAAACGTGGCGCACGATCGCCTGTGTCAACCGCGCGAGCTCGTCGCTCGAAATGACGAAGGGTGGCGCGACATAGACGATGTCGCCGAAGGGGCGGATCCACACGCCATCTTCCAGGAAGCGCGGCCGGAACCACGCTCCTTCGCCGGCGCGGTTCAACTGCACCACGCCGAGCGCGCCGCGCACGCGCACATCGACGACGCCAGTCAGGCGTCGGCAGGGCTCGAGTTCCGCACGCAATTGCGCCTCGATCGCACGCACTTGTTGGAGCCGCGGCTCGCTTTCGAACAGGTCGAGCGAGGCATTAGCCGCCGCGCACGCCATCGCGTTGCCCATGTAGGTCGGGCCATGCATCAGCGCCTTGGACGGATCATCCGATAGGAACGCCGCGAACACATGCTGGCGCGCGATGGTCGCGGCCAGGGGCAGCGTGCCTCCGGTCAGCGCCTTGGAAAGCGTGATGATATCCGGCACGATCTCCGCCTCCCGGCAGGCGAACATCGGGCCAATGCGGCCGAAGCCGGTCATGATCTCGTCCAGGATCAGCAGGCAATCAGCGTCATCGCAGGCTTTGCGCAGGAAGCGCAGCACCTCCGCCTCATGAAACTTCATGCCACCGGCACCCTGCACGAGCGGCTCGATGATCACCGCTGCGACCTCATCGCGACGCGCTTGCAGGAGCTGCGTGAATTCCGACTGCTGCTCTTTTGTGCGCGGCACGTCGGCGATGATCTGCTGCGGCAAATAGCCTTTGAACAGGCCATGCATGCCTTCCTCTGGATCGCACACCGACATGGCGGCGAGCGTGTCGCCGTGATACCCGAAGCGGAACGATACGAACCGATGCCGGCCCGTCTGCCCATGGTTGATCCAGTATTGCACCGCCATCTTCATCGCGATCTCGACCGAGACCGAGCCGGATTCGGAGAAGAACACGTGATCGAGGTCGCCGGGCAGCAGATCGGCCAATCGCTTGGCAAGACGCAAGGTCGGTTCGGTCGCCAGCCCACCCAGCATCACATGCGGCACCGCCTGCACTTGCGTCGCGACGGCCGCACGGATGTGCGGATGGTTATAGCCGTGACAAACCGTCCACCAGGACGACACGCCATCGATCAGCGCGCGCCCATCCGCCAGCTGCAGCCGCGCCCCATCCGCACCGACCACCGCGATAGGCGTCGGCGCCGTCTTCATCTGGGCATAAGGCAGCCAGAGATGCGGGAAACCGCTGGTCAGCCAGTCGGGAGCAGGGGATGCGCGACCTGCAGCGGCCTCAGCCATGCGCGTGGGTTTCGAGCGGCATCGGCTCGATGCCGAGGCGGTCGAACAATTGGCTGTCGTGGTCGCGGCCCGGATTCGGCGTCGTCAACAGCTTCGGGCCGCAGAAAATTGAATTGGCGCCGGCCAGAAAGCAGAGCGCCTGCAATTCGTCGCTCATCTCCTCGCGGCCGGCCGACAGGCGCACCATGCTCTTCGGCATCATGATGCGCGCTACCGCGATCGTGCGCACGAACTCGATCGGATCGAGTGCATTGGTGCCATCGAGTGGCGTGCCATGCACCTGCACCAGCATATTGATCGGCACCGACTCCGGATGGTGCGGCAGGTTGGCGAGGGTCACCAGCATGCCGGCGCGGTCGCGCGCGCTTTCGCCCATGCCGACGATGCCGCCGCAGCACACCTTCATGCCAGCGTCGCGCACATGCGCGAGCGTATCCAGTCGCTCCTGGTAAGTACGGGTGGTGATGATCTCGCCATAGTACTCGGGCGAGGTATCGATATTGTGGTTGTAGTAGTCGAGCCCGGCTTGCTTTAGGCGCTGCGCCTGCGGCTCTGTCAGCATGCCGAGCGTCATGCAGGTCTCGAGCCCCAGTGCCTTTACTCCTTGCACCATATCGCAGATCGCATCGAGATCGCGGTCCTTGGGCTCGCGCCAGGCGGCACCCATGCAATAGCGCGAGGCGCCGGCTTCCTTGGCGCGCTTGGCCTCCGCGATCACCGTCTCCACCTGCATCAGCTTCTGCGCCTCGACGCCCGTGTCATAGCGCGCCGCTTGCGGGCAATAGGCGCAATCCTCTGGGCAGCCGCCGGTCTTGATGGAGAGCAAGGTCGACAATTGCACCTGGTTGGCCGGGAAGTGCGCGCGGTGGACGGTCTGCGCACGGAACATCAGATCGTTGAACGGCAAGGCGAACAGTTGCTCGACCTCGGCCACCGACCAATCGTGGCGGATCTCCGCCGGAAGTGCGGATGCGTCGGCCATCGGATGCTCCCTGTGAGTGCGTTTGGCCGGACGCTATCGGCGGGGTCCCACCCTGTCAAGCAAGCCGGCAATAGTCCTATTTGCGGGGGATCGAGGCGGGTTGACCGGCGCTGTGCGGCAGGTCCCGATCCACGAAACCCCAGCTCGGCGCCGATTTCGTCCAGATGACGCTCTGCGGGCCGCCGACCTCGCGATCATCCAGCGCGCCGACCCGGACCACCATCAGTTCGGGCCGGGCCGATGACTGGCTGAAAAGGTGCGTCCCGCATCTGGGGCAGAATCGCCGGCGCATGATGTTCCCGCTCTCGGCCGTGCTGACATACTCGCCGACTTCGCCTGTCACGTTGAAACCCTCGGTCCTGAAGATCGCGTTGACCGAGGCATTGCCGGTGGCCAGGTACTGGCAGTCCCGGCACCAGCAGGCGCGCACCGCGATCGGCGCATGGTCGAATTCAAATCGCACGGCGCCACAGAAACAGCGGCCGGTGACGGGTTTGCTCATGCAAGCCATCCTCGCTGAAGTCGCGGTTCGAGACATTAGCAAACTTGACAGACGGGTGAAGGTCTAGGATGCAGAGCCATGCGCGCCTTTTTCATCACTGCCACGGGCACCGACATCGGCAAGACCTATCTGGCCTGCAGCCTCATCCGGGCTTGGCGCGCGGAGGGGCTGAAGGTTGGCGCCTTCAAGCCCGTCCTCTCCGGATTCGACCCCGCCAAGGCGGCGGAGAGCGATGCGGGACAGCTGCTGGCGGCCCTGGACCAGCCGATCTCGCCACAGTCCCTTGATGCTATTTCACCCTGGCGCTTCGCAGCGCCGCTGTCGCCGGATGCGGCCGCAGAGAAGGAAGGCAAGCGCGTCGATTACGGGGCGGTGCTCGCTGCCTGCCGCCGCTTCCTGCGCGGCGATCACGATGTGGCGCTGATCGAAGGGGCGGGCGGCGTGATGTCGCCACTCTCCGAAGATCGCACGATGCTGGACTGGATGGCCGATCTCCGTTTGCCCGTGATCCTGGCGACCGGCTCCTATCTCGGAACCATCAGCCATTCGCTGACGGCCCTCAGCGTGCTGGACGCGCGACGGGTTCACGTGCGTCTCGTCGTGATGAGTGAAACCGAGGGCGCCACTGTCCCGCTGGCGGAAAACGCCCTCGCCCTGACCCGGCGATGGGCGGCCGTACCGGTTTATTTCCTGCCGCGCGGAGCCTCGCCTCAAGCCACCGGCATCATCGCGGATACGCTGCTGGCCGGCTGAGCACCTTCGATCATCTGCTGGTTCAAGCGGCACAACGTCCCATCCATCGGCCGCTCTTTCAGGGTCACGATCGGGCAGGCGGCGCGCAGGCGTGCATGCATGTCCTTCACCGGCATCTCATACTCGCTGAGCGGTCCCGCCTGATACTGATAGCTGGAAAGGCCGGCCTGAACGCGCTCGCAAAGCGCCTTGTCCTCGTGGCCGATCTGGGCATTGATCCGGTTGGCGAGGAACTGCATCGCTCGTGCTTCCCGCCGCACATCCGGCCGCACGAACAAAGGCGTGCGAATGACGCAACGCGTCGCGCCCTTGGGCAGGATCTGGAAAATGTCCATGCTGTCGGGGAACACGTCGAAGCCGATATTGACCGGCATGAAGCCGAACAGCCACGTCGTGCGCACGTCTTCCGGCAAGTTGGCAAAGGCGCGAGGCGCCAGGCGCTGATACATGCGTTCCGACCACACATGTGATTCGCGCGCGCGGATCGCGCTCTTCGAAAAAGAGATGCCGTGCCGATTGATCGTGCAGGCAAGCTCATTGTCCATCAGTCGGTTGAGGCCGGGATGGCCGAACGGCACATGGTAGTTGTCGAGGTAGTTGTCGAGCGCGACCTTCCAATTGCACGCCCACTCCTCGGAGATCTGCACGCCGACGGCCGGCACCATTTCCTCGATGCGATAGGGTGCCAGTTCTTGCGCAAGCTCGCCCCACTGCTCCCTGATCGATGGACCGCCGCCCGCGATGCGCACGAAGACGAGGCCGCAGAAAATCTCCAGCTCCAACTCCTTGAGGCCAAGCTGCGACTTGTCGAGGCCGGGGAAGGTCTTCTCCGACGGTACTGCCGCCAGCTTTCCGTCGAACTGATAGGACCAGGCGTGATAGGGGCAGGTGATGCGATGCTTGCAGGTGCCATCGCCGTCCAGCAGGCGCGCACCGCGATGACGGCAGGCGTTCTGGAACGCGCGCAGCACACCGTCCTTGCCGCGCATCACGATGATGCTGTCGCGCCACAGATCGAGCGTCGCGAAATCGCCAGCCTCTCGCACCTGGTTCTGATGGCAGACGAACTGCCAGGAGGGCAGGATCACCCGCTCATATTCCAGCTCCAGCAGTTCTGCATTGAGGTAGGTCCAGGCCGGCAGCGGCTCGGTCTCGTAGATCCGTTCCGGGTGGCGAATGTCGATGAAGCTGTTCATTGTGGGTCCGCCTATGCAGTTGTTATTGTTTATTAATTACGGATATATTGATTGAACGATCATTTAACATAGGTCCCTGCCGAAGGTCAAGACGCGGATCGCCTCTGTCGATTTGCCGCAGCGATTCAAGGCCTTGGAAGGTACGCAGGAAGGTCTTCCTTAACCATCTCGGGACAAGATCGCCCGGTCAGCTGCTTGCGGGGTGCAGATGCGTTACGCGACATTCATGATTGGACTGCTTGGCTTCATCCTGGGCGCAGGCGCCTGGGTGGCGGAGGGCTTGGCAAGCCAGTCGAGCCTGCGCCTCGCCTGCAACGATTTCCCGCCGCATAAGATCGCCCATCCGGTCGACGATGGCCTCGCCGGCTTCGACGTCGACATCATTTCCGAGGCGCTGAAGCGCATGGGACAGTCCGTTGAGGTCTCGTTCATGCCCTGGAAGCGCGCCTTGGAGATGGCCGAACGCGGAACCTATGACGGGCTTTGCTCCTGCTCCTACACCAAGGAGCGCGAGGCCAAGCTCCTGTTCAGCGACAGATTAGGCGCGGTTTCCGTGGGGCTGTTCGCCCGCAATGAGGATGTGTTGTCCGGTATCGCGGCGATCGCCGATCTCAGGGGTCACAAAGTGGCGACCGTCGGCGGCTACAATCTGGAGTCTGAATTGATTGACGCTGGCGCCGATGTTGAGGCTACCTCGAGCGACAAGAATGCGCTCGACATGCTGGTTGCCGGCAATGTCGATCTGTTCTACGGCTACGAACTCACGACCAAGCACTTCATCGCGTCGGATCCGCATACCGGCCGCATCGCCTACAAGGAAATCCGCCACAATCCCTATTACTTCTGCCTCAGCCGCGCCATGCCAGGCGCCGAAGCGGCGATGCAAGGCTTCAACCAGAGCCTGTCCGCGATGGCGAAGGACGGCTCGATCCAGCTCATCCTCGATCGGTACCACGTCACGTTCCGCTAGACGGGTACGCCTCCCCAGCCTACGCTCCTGACGTCATGACCGTGCCACGCATGGCAGGCACGAGGATGACGGAATGTACATCAAGGGACGGGAACGCCGCTTGACCGACCGTTATGACGAGCCGCGCGACTTGGGGTCACCGCCCAGCCTGGCGGAGATGGAATCGATCGCTTATCAGGAGTTCGAGCACATCCCCGAAGAGCTGCGCAGCCGCTGTGTCGGTGTCGCGATCCGGGTGGAGGATTTCGCGGACGACGAGATCCTCGATGACATGGACATCGAATCGCCGTTCGATCTCATGGGCCTCTATCAGGGCATCCCGCTGACCCAGCAGAGCACGATGGATATCCGCCATCAGCCCGACATCATCCATCTCTACCGCCGTCCGATCCTGGACTACTGGTGCGAGGGGGATGACGACCTGCGCGCCGTCGTGCGTCACGTCCTGATCCACGAGATCGGGCATCATTTTGGATTCTCCGACGAGGACATGGACCGCATCGAGGCTGCGGCCGCCGAGAATGCCTGAGCCGCGCGCGTGCATGATTGCACGCCGACAATGATCCTCTTGGCCGCATTGCGCTGACGGCACTACCATGCCGCCGCTGCAAAACCCGCGAGATGGGGCATGTCATGAAACCGCAATCCAGTTCCATCCAGTCTTCCTCGCGCCGGCAGGTCGTGGTCGGCCTCGCCGGGCTATCGCTGGCCGCGCTGCTCGCCGATCCGGCGAAAGTCGCCAGGGCAGCCGCGTCGCTGCAGACCGTCACCACCAAGACGCCATCGGGGCGATCTGTCTCCGCCGCGCTTGCGGTGCCGGACCAGAAACCGGCCGCGGCAGTCATGCTGGTCCACGAGTGGTGGGGCCTCAACGACCAGATCAAGTCGGTTGCTTCGGAGATCGCCAAGCAGGGCTATCTCGGGCTCGCCGTCGATCTCTATGGCGGCAAATCCGCAAGCACGCCGGCGGATGCGGAGAAACTGATGAAGGGGGTGGTGCCGGCGGAGGCGAGCGAGGCCATGTCGACCTGGATCGATTGGCTGCGCCAGCATCCCGATTGCACCGGCAAGGTCGCGTCGATCGGCTGGTGCTTCGGCGGCGGCATGGCGCTGCAGGCCGCGCTCGATCGCCCGCTGGATGCCGCGGTGATCTATTACGGCAATGTCGCGCGCTCTCCCGATGAGCTCAAGTCCCTGAAGGGGCCCGTCCTCGGCCAGTTCGCCAACCAGGATCAGTGGATCAATCCTGCGATGGTGGACGGCTTCGAGGCGGCGATGAAGCAGGCCGGCAAGGTGCTGGAGGTGCACCGCTACGACGCCGACCACGCTTTCGCCAATCCCACCGGCGATCACTACGATGCCGCCGATGCGCGCACAGCATGGGACCGCACCGTCGCCTTCCTCAAATCGACACTTGGATAGCGTCGATGCTGATCGCACAGATTTCGGACACGCATATCCGGCCCAAGGGCGTGCTGGCGATGGGCCGCGTGGATACAGCCGGTCACCTCGCGCGGGCCGTTGCGCATCTCACCGCGCTGCGTCCCGCGCCCGACGTCGTGCTGGTGACTGGCGACCTGGTCGATGCCGGCATGGCGGAGGAATACGCGCATTTTCGCGAGCTGCTGGCGCCGCTCCGCATGCCGGTCTATCTCATCCCTGGCAACCACGATCTGCGCGATCCACTGCGCGCTGTCTTCGCGGAGCACCGCTATCTGCCGTCCGGCGACTTTATCCAATACGTCGTCGATGACAAGCCAGTGCGCCTGATCGCGCTGGACACGCTGACGCCGGGCGCACCGCACGGCGAATTGTGCGAAGAGCGGCTCGACTGGCTGGAAGCTCGGCTCGGCGAATCCGATCGGCCAACTATTCTCTTCATGCATCACCCGCCGTTCGAATGCGGCATGAAGGAATTCGACGAGGCACGTCTCAATGTCGGCGCCGATCGGTTGGCGGCGATCGTGAGCGATCATCCCAATATCGAGCGCATCCTATGCGGCCACGTCCATCGGCCGATCCAGATGCGCTGGGCCGGCACCATCGCTTCGGTCGCGCCGAGCACGGCGCACCAGGCGACGCTCGACCTCTCGCCTGATGCGCCCTTGATGTATTCGATGGATCCGCCAGCGGTCGCCCTGCACCAGTGGCGGCCTGGCGCCGGGTTGGTCACGCATTTCAGCTATGTCGGCGAATACGATGGACCGTATCCGTTCTAGCCGTCTTCAGTTCACGGTACTCGGTGCGTCGGTCGCTTTGGGCGGCTTGCTGGTGGTGGGAGCGAGGCTGTCGGGCGGCACATCGCCCATCAGGGCCTTGGCGGATTTCGGCGGCAGATCCTTGGTCCACTGGCAGACCGCACTGCCATCATTCGTGTTGAACGAGCAGTCGACCGTTTGACCGCTCGGGAGCGTGCAGCGGATGCCGCCGCCCGGTGCTTGCGAGCTGGTCCCGCCCATGCTCTGGCAATTGCTGACGAACTTCTGGGGCGACAGGCTGACGATCGCGAAGCCCGGTTTCGCCAAAGCGGGTGCAGTCACGCCCGCAATGCCGGCGACACAGGTCAGCAGCCCGATCACGCGTGCTGTGGATAGCGTCATGCGTTCCTCCATACGGCCATCGGCCGAAAGCCAGTAGGATCTGGCGTTGTTGGAGGTAACACGAAAAATGCTAATAAAATGTGCGAACTATCACAGTAACTGGAAGAAATTGTGCGAGTTCACGCAGTTTGTGGTCAGCTTGGTCGGGTGATTGTCAGGAAGGCCGCGCCGAACTGCTCCAGCTTGCGCGGCCCGACGCCGCCGATTTGGCGCATTTCGTCCAGTGAGGTCGGGCGGACCCGCGCCATCTCGATCAGTGTCGCGTCCGGAAACACCACATAGGCCGGCACCTGCTGGGTGCGGGCGAGATCGAGGCGCAGAGCCTTCAGTCTGGCCAACAGCGCTGGATCGACATCGCCGCCGATGCCGGCTGCAGCGCGCGCAGCACGGCGCGATGCGCGCGCGGCTTTCTTGCCCGGCTCGCGAAAGAAGAACGGCATCTCGCCTTTGAGGATCGCGCGTCCGCGCTCGGTGATCTCGAGCCCGCCATATTTCGCGATGTTGATGGCGATCTGCCCGCCCGCCACCGCCTGGCGCACCAGAGACTGCCAGTACTGCTTCGGAAACTCCTTGCCCACGCCATAGGTCGGCAGCCGGTCATGGCCGCGCTCGCGCACCTTGTCGGTCTCGGCGCCGAGCAGCACGTCGACGACATGGCCGGCGCCGAAAGCCTGCCCGGTGCGATAGATGGCGGAGAGCAGCATCTGCGCCTGCCGCGTCGCGTCAACGAGAGTCGGCGGGCTGAGGCAATTGTCGCAATTCCCGCACGGTCCCGTCTTCTCATCGAAATAGCCGAGCAACGCGATGCGCCTGCACTCCGCCGATTCGCAATAGGCGATCAGCGCATCCAGCCGCCGATGCTCGCGCCGCCGGTGTTCTTCGTCCTTGCCTTCCTCCTCGATGAAGGTCCGGCGCAGGCGGAGATCGTCATAGCCGTAGAGCAGCATCGTCTCCGCCGGCTCGCCGTCGCGCCCCGCGCGCCCGATCTCCTGGTAATAGGCCTCCATGCTGGCCGGCAGGTTCAAGTGGCAGACGTAGCGGATGTCCGGCTTATCGATCCCCATGCCGAAGGCGATGGTCGCCACCATCACCGCCTCGTTCTCGCTCATGAAGCGGTCCTGGTTGCGCTTGCGCACGTTGGCGTCCTGGCCGGCGTGATAGGGGATGGCATTCCATCCCTGCTCCTGGAGGAACTCGGCGACCTCTTCGGTGAACTTGCGCGACAGGCAATAGACAATGCCCGACTGCCCCTTCTTGTCGGCCAGGAATGCCAGCAGTTGGCGCGACCAATGAGTCTTGTGCGCGACGCCCAGGCGCAGGTTCGGCCGGTCGAATCCGTGCACAATGGTGCGGCTCTCGCCCTTGAACAGCTTCCGCGCGATGTCCGCGCGCGTCGCCTTGTCGGCCGTAGCCGTAAAGGCGGCGATGCGCGCATCCGGGAACAGGTCCTTCAAGCGCGACAGCTGTTCGTACTCGGGCCGGAAGCTCGGCCCCCATTTGGAGATGCAGTGCGCCTCGTCGACGACGAAGAGATGTGGATCGAGCCGGTGCAAGGCCGCGAGCATGTTGTCCGTCATCAGCCGCTCTGGCGCCAGATAGAGCAGCTTGGCGTTGCCGGACGTGACCTTGCGCCACTCCGCAATTTGCACCTCGCGGTTCATGCCCGAATGGATGCACGCCGCCTCCACGCCATCCGCGCGCAATCCGGCGACCTGGTCGTCCATCAGCGCCATCAGCGGCGACACCACGATGGTCGGCTTCTCGAGGATCAGGGCTGGGATCTGGTAGCACAACGACTTGCCGGATCCCGTCGGCATCACCGCCAGCACATTCTCGCCCGCGAGGATGAGATCGATGATCTCCTCCTGCCCTGGGCGGAAGGATGTATAGCCGAAGATGTCATGGAGGATTTGGGCGGAAGTCGTCATGGCGCGGAGATTACCCGAACGCCAGCGCCGGGTCATCGACTACCTGCGCACTACAAGGTTTGTCATCTCGGCCGAACCGCGCAACGGCGCGAGCCGGCAACTGCCTGGCGGCCTTTGGCCAGTCTCACTCCTGCCGCAGTGTGAAGGCCATCTCTCGTCCGTCATCAAGGATCGCGGCTACCTTGATGTTCGCCGGGTCCGTCCTGTCGTAGGTGAGCGGGCCGGACCTGCCGTTGCTGCAGGTCATCGTGCCGCTGCCCGTGCTGCCCGACGATTCGAATGTATGCGCACAGCGCGAATAGCGGTGGGCGATGCTGTCTGCATGGGCGACATAACGGCGCTCGACACCGGAGCAACTCAGCGAGGCGGCTTGTGACGGCTCTTCTCCGAATGCACGGAGATTGCCGCGGCAAACGGCAGTCGTGGAGGAAACCTCCGGAAAGCCCGTTCCCGCGTTCTGTGATGAAGCGCAGCCGCTGAGCAGGGCTGCCGCGACTGCTCCCATGAGCCATGCGGCATCAGACATGCGGGCCATTGGCAATCCCCCAAACTTGAAGCGCAGCGCGCGTTACCGGCGCTGCTGATATCAGTGCGCCATCACCCAGCGCCGCGCGGCCTGGCGGCCCTTGGCGCCGGCGTCTTCTTCGAACAGGGCGGCGAGCTGTTCCAGCACGGTGCCGCCCAGTTGCTCGGCGTCGACGATGGTGACGGCTCGGCGGTAGTAGCGCGTGACGTCGTGGCCGATGCCGATCGCGAGCAGCTCGACCGGTGACTTGGTCTCGATCCAGTCGATCACTTCGCGCAGGTGATGCTCCAGGTAGTTGCCCGGATTGACCGAGAGCGTTGAATCGTCCACCGGCGCGCCGTCGGAGATCACCATCAGGATCCGGCGCTGCTCGGTGCGCTGGATCAGGCGGTTGTGCGCCCAGAGCAGCGCCTCGCCGTCGATGTTCTCCTTGAGGATGCCCTCGCGCAGCATGAGGCCCAGGTTCTTGCGCGCGCGCCGCCACGGCGCGTCGGCGGCCTTGTAGACGATGTGGCGCAGATCGTTGAGCCGCCCGGGATTGGCCGGCTTGCCGGCATTGATCCAGGCCTCGCGCGACTGCCCCCCTTTCCACATGCGCGTGGTGAAGCCGAGGATCTCGACCTTCACGCCGCAGCGCTCCAAGGTGCGCGCCAGGATATCGCCGGTCATGGCGGCAACCGTGATCGGCCGGCCGCGCATGGAGCCGGAATTGTCGATGAGGAGCGTGACGACCGTGTCGCGGAACTCCGTATCGGTCTCGCGCTTGTAGGAGAGCGGCAGGTCCGGGTTCACGATCACCCGCGGCAGGCGCTTGCTGTCGAGCAAACCTTCCTCGAGATCGAAGATCCAGGAGCGGTTCTGCTTGGCGAGCAGACGGCGCTGCAGCCGGTTGGCGAGCTTCGCCACCACCGTCTGCAACGCATGCAGCTGCTGATCGAGCAGCGCGCGCAGGCGCGTGAGCTCGTCCGGATCGCACAACTCCTGCGCCTCCACCTGCTCGTCGAACTGGGTGGTGAAGCTCTTGTAGGCCGGCTCGTTGCGGCGCTTGTGGATCGGCTCGTCATTGCGACGGCCGGGATTGCCGGGCTGCTCCTCGCCGCCCTGGGCCGGCATCTCCATTTCCTGCTCGCCCGAATCCATCTCCTCGGCCTCGGCTTCCGCCTCCTGCTGGGCGTCCATCTCGGTCGTGGATTCGGATTGCTGCTGCTTGCCGCTCTTCTGTTGCGGCTGCTGCTGCTTGTTCGGGTCCTGCTGGTCCTGGTCCTCCTGGTCGTCGCGCTCGCTCTCCAGCTCCTCGTCGGTCTGCTCAAGCTCCATATCGGCGAGCAGGCGCCGGACGGCCTTCGCGAAATTGCGCTGGTTGGAGAGCTTGTCCTTGAGCCCCGCGACATCGTCCAGGACCTTCTGCGCGAAATCGGTGCGCCAGGCATTGACCATGGCGCGCGCGGAGTCCGGAACGGCATCGCCGCTCAAGGCCTCGCGCACCATCAGGCGCATGACCTCGGCCAGGTTGCCTTCCTCGCGCGTGTTGACGCGGGCATAGCCCTTGATCCGGCACTGCTCCTCGAGGGCGGCGCGCAGGTTCTGCTTCACACCCGCCATCTTGCGGGAGCCGATCGCCTCGTAGCGCGCCTGCTCGACCGCGTTGAACACGTCGCGCGCCAATGGCGTCTTCGGGCATTCCTTGGCATGGACCCGCGCATTGTGATGCTTGAGCTTCAGCGCGATCGCATCTGCTTCGCCGCGGGTCTGCGCCATCTCGCCGGCGGGCAGGGCCTTGGAGGGCAGAGGCAGCCGCGCCTCGCTGCCCAGCAAGGCGGCCGGGCCGGGGGCGAAGGTCGCCTGCAGGTCGTTGCGTTCCGCGATCGCGCGCATCGTCGCGCCCGTCGCGCGGCGGAACTCCTCGATCGCGTTGGCCGGCTTGTTCGTCATTGCACCAACCGCGTCAGGCGAGCTGCACCTTGCCCACGACGTCCTTCAGGTCGGTGCCGAAGCAGCGCTGGAAGTATTCGGCCACGACCGGGCGCTCCAGCTCGTCGCACTTGTTGAGGAACGAGACGCGGAATGCGAAGCCGATATCGCCGAAGATGCGCGTATTCTCGGCCCAGGTAATGACAGTGCGCGGGCTCATGACGGTCGAGATGTCGCCGTTGATGAAGCCGGCCCGCGTCAGCTCCGCGCAGCTGACCATCGCCTTGATGGTCTTGCGGCCCGTGTCGTTGTCGTAGGTCGGCGACTTCGACAGAACGATGCCGACCTCATCGTCGTGTGGCAAATAGTTCAGCGTCGCGACGATGTTCCAGCGGTCCATCTGGCCCTGGTTGATCTGCTGGGTGCCGTGATAGAGGCCGGTGGTGTCGCCAAGCCCCACCGTGTTCGAGGTAGAGAACAAGCGGAAGGCGGGATGCGGGCGGATGACGCGGTTCTGGTCGAGCAGCGTCAGCTTGCCTTCGACCTCCAGCACGCGCTGGATCACGAACATCACGTCCGGCCGGCCGGCATCGTATTCGTCGAATACCAGGGCGGTCGGGTGCTGCAGCGCCCAGGGCAGCAGGCCTTCGCGGTATTCCGTCACCTGCTTGCCGTCGCGCAGCACGATCGCGTCCTTGCCGATCAGGTCGATGCGGCTGATGTGGCTGTCGAGATTGACGCGGATGCACGGCCAGTTGAGGCGCGCCGCCACCTGTTCGATGTGGGTCGACTTGCCGGTGCCGTGATAGCCCTGGATCATGACACGGCGGTTGTAGGCAAAGCCGGCCAGAATCGCCATCGTGGTGTCATGATCGAAGCGATAGCTCTCATCGACATCCGGCACATGCTCGGTCTTCTGGCTGAAGCCGGGCACCTGCATCTCGGAATCGAGCCCGAAGACCTGACGCACCGAAATGGTGATGTCGGGCAACGTTGAAGTTTCCGCTGGCGCGGCGGTTATATTCGCCATCTCCAAAATCCTGATTTCCTTGATTGCGGGTTGGTTTTACCGGATTCCGGTCAATCCGGCTAGGCCACAGCCGACGTGGGGAATTGCGCCAGCGTCAACCCTGCAATGCGAATATGGGCCGAAATCGTCCCGATTCAACCAAGTGCCGCGGCTTTCAGCGTGCTGTAGGCCTGGTTCACCACCTTCAACCGCTCTTCGGCGGATTTGTCGCCGCCATTGGCGTCTGGATGCAGCTTCTTGACCAGCGCCCGGTAGCGGGCGCGGATCTCCTGCATGGTGACCGGCGCGGTCAAGTCCAGCACCCCCAATGCCTGCTCTTCCTTGCTGAGCTTGGCATTGCGCCGGCGCATCTCGCGTTCGCGCTGCGCCTTGGCATGGGCCCCATTCAGCGCTTCCGCGACGTCCTCCGGAATGAACTCCGAATGCACTGTATAGGGTCGCCCGCGCGGCCCATGAGAGCCCCACTTGCCCAGCGGCCAGGTGGGCCGTCCGCCGACCACGTCGTTGCGCACGTGGCGCTCGATCTCCGCCTGGCTCATGCCCGCGTAATAGTCCCACGCCTTGTTGTAGTCGCGCACATGGTCCAGGCAGAACCAGAAATACTCGTTGAGCTGCGTGCGCGATTTCGGCGCGCGATAGACGCCGGGCAGCTCGCAATCGGGATGCTGACAATGGGTCGGCTGCGGCGGCGTCTCCGGCTCATAGAAGCGCGGCCGCCGCTTGCGCGCGCCCTCGCCGGGCGCCGATTGCGTCGCCGCGCCTTGCCGCACATTTTGAGTGCCAACTCTGCTCATCGTCACAGTATGGGAATTGACCGCGCCACAAGCAAGGAAAAGGCGCAACTGGCCGCAGGTCAGCGGCGCCGCGCGTCGCCCATCACGATCGCGGCCACACCAAGCAGGATCAGAACGCCCCCAAGAATGAGGCTCACCGGCAATGCTTCGCCGAGCCACAGAGTCGATGCGATCAAGCCCCACGCGGGCACGGCAAGGAAGGACAGCGATACCGTGGTCGAGGGCAACGCACGCTGAATGCTCACCGACGCCCAGAACGCGAACGCGGTTGCAAGCGGCCCATTATACACGAGCATGGCGACCAATTGCCACGACCATTCGGCGCGGAACGGCCCTTCAAGAGCCCATGCAACGAAGCAGGCCGGCACGATCAAGAGCGCCATTTGAAATGGCGCGAGCTGCAGCGGCGACAAATGCCAGCGGTGCCGCCGCGTATGCAGAATCGCGATCGCCCACATGCCGGCGCCGATCAGCAGCAGAAAATTCCCGATCAGCACATTTCGATCCGACCAGTCGATGCTGGCGGGATTGAGGAGCACGACCAGGCCGACAAGCCCCAGCGCCATGCCGAGCAGCTTCCAGCGTGTCAATCGCTCGCCGAACACCAGGATCGCTGCCGGCAGCACCCACAAAGGTGTGGTGTAGGAGAGGATCGCGGATCGGCCAGCCGGCACGAACTGCAGGCCAATGGTCGTCAAGCCCATGAACAGCCACATCTGGAACACCGAGACCGAGCAGATGACCGGCCAGTCGGCGCGCGTCGGTTTCTCCAGGCGCCCGGTTGCCAGCAGCAGCGCGAACAGGCAGATGGCGCCGACTGCAAGCCGCGTGACCACGAACCAGAGCGGCGGCATCGCCTGCACGACCATCTTCATGATCGGCCAGTTGGCGCCCCAGATCAGCACCAGCGCGGCCAGCACCGCATAGGCCGTGCCGCGGGACAGGGGAACACTGGTCTTGACGGAAGAAATCGCTGAATCGTTCAAAGGCTGTCTTGCGTATTGGCTGGACTGCCTGCTAGGCAATCGTACTATGGTTTCCAGTTTTGAGGGCCGCACTATGGGCCAGGTTGCCGACCGGATCGAACGCAAATTGCGCATGGCATTCCAGCCGGAATCGCTGGACGTCATCGATGAAACAAACCAGCATCACGGTCATGCTGGCTGGCGCGAAAGCGGCGAGACGCATTTCCGTGTTGAGATCATTGCAAGCGCGTTTGCCGGCAAGTCCCGCGTCGAACGCCAGCGCGCAGTCTACGAGGTGCTGGCGGAAGAACTCGCCGGTCCGGTGCATGCGCTCGCGCTGACCGCAAACGCGCCGGCGACGTGAGCCGTGCTCTCGCCATAGTCTCCGTTCTGTCATCCCGGCCCTGAGCCGGGATCCATTGTTCCGCCGCACGAGCGGTTGATGGATGGACCCCGCCTCGCGCTGCGCTTGGCCGGGGTGACGAAGAATAAGTGACTACTTTCGCTCTTCGTAGAACTGTGGAAAGTGCGTCTGCACGATTTCACCGTCGCTCGCCAGCGCGTGGCAGGAATCGATGAAGCCGGGCCTGCGTCCTGGCGCAGTCTCGCGGTCCGGCGGGCCCTCGCTCGTGCTCAAGCCCGCTTCGCGCTTCCGGCGCTCCTGCCAGCCGTAGATCGTCTGGAAGGCGACGGTCGCCATCGCGCGCAGCATCTCGACATGATGTACGCAGCCGTTCCGCCCACCGAATTTCTCGCGCAGGATGCGCGACCAGCCGCGGCCCACGCGCTCGCCCTTCAACGCCGCGAAGGCCGGTGTGATCGCCGGGCAGATCTCGTACGGGCCAGCCGCTGTCACACATTCGACATCCCGGATGACGAAGTGCTCGTCCAACGTCAGGCGGATGCGCATGTCGTGGATCGGCTCGCCCGCGTCGATGGTCTCGCGCCACTCATTGGGGAAAGCATAGCTCTTGGTGTCCGTCATCCGCCCTTCGATGTCGAACAGGTCATCGGTGCGACGGTAGCCCGCGAACTGGTAGTTCCGGAAATGCTGCGCCTCGCGCGCCACCGGCGCGCTCAGTTCGGCGCTCGTGGAATTCGCCATGATGATCTCCAATCAGCCGAGGCGGACCGCCGTCCCGGTCGCGCTCACCATCAAGATGGTCTTGCTGTCGCCGCCGATCGAATCGTGGTCGAAGCTGATGCCGATCACGGCATCCGCGCGCATCGCCTTGGCGCGCTCCATCAGGTCGGCAAGGGCCGCATCCTTCGCATCCGCCAACACCGTCTCATAGGAACCGACCCGCCCGCCGACCACATCGCGGATGCCGGCGAAGAAATCCCGGAACACATTGCTGCCCATGACGGCGCAGCCATGAACGACTCCCAGATACTCTGTGACGCGCTGTCCTTCAATGGCGTTCGTGGTGGTGACGATCACGCCCGCCTCCTTCATGCCTGTCCTCCGGCATGGCGCTGGGCGGGCGCGTCCTTGTCCGCGTGCGGCTCCTTCGGCTCCAGCGGCGTCACGCGGATCTTGCGGATCTGGTTGCGCTGCCGCTCCAGGATCTCGAAACGCAGATTGTAGAAGGTGAAGACCTGCCCCTGCAGCGGGATCTGCCGTGCCTCGTAGAGGATCAATCCCGCCAGGGTCGACGCGTGCTCGTCCGGCAGGTCCCAGTCCAGCTCGCGGTTGAGGTCGCGCAGGGTCACGCTGCCGTCCACGATGTAGCTGCCTTCCTCCTCCGGCACCACGCCTTCGACTTTCTTGTCGTGCTCGTCCGCGATATCGCCGACGATCTCCTCCAGGATGTCTTCCAGCGTCACCACGCCCATCAGCGCGCCATATTCGTCGACCACAATGGCGAAATGCTCGCGGCGGGTCTTGAACGCCTCCAACTGGCTGAGCAGCGTGGTGCCTTCGGGAATGAACCACGGCTTGCCCGACAGCGCGACCACGTCGATTCCCTGCAGGCGCCAGCCGCTGTTGTGCAGCGCGCGCAAGAGGCCCTTGGCGTGCAGCACGCCGATGATGTTGTCCGGCTCCTTGCGCCAGATCGGGATGCGCGTGTGCGGGCTGTCCAGCACCTGCCGCACGATCTGCTCCGGCGGCAGATCGGCATCGATCATGGTCATGTTGCGCCGGTGGACCATGATGTCGGAAACCGGCACCTCGTCCAGGTCCAGGATCGAATGCAGCATCGCGCCGGCTTCACGGATCTCCTCCGCCGATTCCGAATGCAGGTCGATCGCGCCGCGCAGCTCCTCGATGCTTTCCTCCGCGCCCGGCTCACGTTCCACCCGCACGCCGGCCAGCCGGAGAACGCCGCTGATGATGATCTGCGTCACGTGCGTGAGGGGATAGGTGATGGCGACGATGGCGGAAAGCACCGGCGCCATCGCCATCGAGACGCGCTCCGGATTGTTGACCGCATAAGTCTTGGGCAGCACTTCGCTGAAAATGAAGATCGCGGCGGTAATGCAGATCGAAGCAACCACCACCATCCCGCCGCTGGTGCCGAAATAGGTCGCGAAGATTACCGCCGTGAGGGCTGCCGCGAAGTTGTTGACGAACGTGTTGCCGAGCAGGATGGTCGCGATCACGCGCTCCATCTGGCTATGCAGCCTTTCGACCCGCGCGGCGCGGTGATCGCCCTGCGCGGATAGAGCATAGATCCTGGCGCGCGATGCGGCCGTGATGGCGGTCTCGGTTCCGGAGAAGAATGCCGAGCAGCAGAGCAGCACCAGCAAGAGAAGCAATTGAAGTTCGACGATCATGGTCGTGATCCGATCATCCGGTCAGTCTGTGAGAGTAACGGACAGGGTCAGGCGGCGATGGCTTCGTCCAGCATGGCGGCAACATCGGCTAGCTCCACGTAGGCAGGCGTGAAGGCCTGGCCGATCCCGCGCGTCAGGACGAAGCCGATGCGCCCGTCCTTCACTTTCTTGTCCTGGGACATGTGCTCGACCAGGCGCGCCGACGACCAGCTCCGCCCGTCAATCCAGGTGGGGGAGGTTGGCAGGCCAAGGCTGGCGAGGTGCCGCTGCACCCGTGCCGCATCTTCGAGCGGGCAGAGCCCCAGCCGCGCCGACAGATCGTACGCCATCACCATGCCGATGGCGACCGCCTCACCATGGAGCAGGTCGTCGGAATAGCCGCACTCCGCCTCCAGCGCGTGACCAAAGGTGTGACCGAGATTGAGCAGCGCCCGCGCGCCAGATTCGCGTTCATCGGCGCCGACGATCGCCGCCTTGGCGCGGCAGCTGGCGGCGATGGCGTGGCGCCGCGCGCCGGCATCGCCGGAGATGATTCCCGCGCCGTGGCCCTCGCACCAGGTGAAGAAAGCAGGATCGTTGATGAGGCCGTATTTCACCACTTCGGCATAGCCGGCGAGCAGCTCGCGCCGCGGCAGCGTGTCCAGCACCTCGATATCCGCCAGCACCAGGCGCGGCTGGTGAAAGCTGCCGATCAGGTTTTTGCCCTGCGCGGAATTGATGCCGGTCTTGCCGCCAACAGAGGAATCGACCTGAGCCAGCAGGGTCGTGGGAACCTGAATGAAATCGATGCCGCGCAGCAGGATGGACGCTGCGAAGCCGGTCAGGTCACCGATCACGCCGCCACCCAGCGCGATCAACGTGGTCGATCGCTCTACCTTCAGATCGAGAAGCTGATCGCACAGCGATTCCAGCTGGCTGAAGCTCTTGGCGCTTTCACCCGGCGGCAGGGTGATCGCTTCGCTGGCGATTCCGGCGCTGCGCAGCGATTGCTGCAACTCGTCTAGATACCACCGTGCAACGTGTGAATCGGTCACGATCGCGGTGCGCTTTTGCTTCAGCACGGGCGCTACCAGTTCACCTGCGCGCGCTACCAATCCGCCGCCGATCTTGATCTCATAGCTGCGCGATCCCAGATCGACGCGAACCACGTCGACCGCCGAACGATCGATGATGGTCATGGCTGTGTGGCCTGGTCGAGTCCCGCTTCAATCGCGTGCAGCACGCGCTGCACCGTCACGTCCGGGGGTCCGTCCGCGCTCTCGACTGTCAGGTCGGCCTCGGCATAGACGGGATAGCGCACCTCGATCAGCTCGGAGAGCTTGGCGCGCGGATCGACATTCTGCAGCAGCGGCCGGTCGTTGCGCCGGCCTACGCGCTTCAGTAACTGATCGAGCTCGGCCTTCAGCCAGATCGACAGCGCCTTTTCTTTGATCAGCGCGCGGGTCGAGGGGTCCATGAACGCGCCGCCGCCGGTCGCCAGCACATGCATCGGATTGCCGAGCAGCCGCTGGATCACGCGCCGCTCGCCGTCGCGGAACACCTTCTCGCCATGAATGGCGAAGATGTCGGGGATCGAACAGCCGCCGGCGGCCGCTTCGATCTCGCGGTCGGCATCGACGAAGGGCAGGCCAAGGCAGGCGGCCAGCCTCTTGCCGACGCAGCTCTTGCCGGCACCCATCAAGCCGACCAGAACGATCGTCCTGTTCAGGCGCTGGGCAAGCATGTGCGCAGGGGCAGCGTTCTTGGCACGCGCGCGGGGGCCTGGCGATGGTCGTCCATCGTCCTTCGGCTGTGCGTTGCCGCCCGGGATCACCGCTGCCTCGCAGAGTTTTGACGTGTTTTGGCCATATTTGAACACTAGCATGAATCGAAAGCCCTGTGGCAAGTTACAGCCCGTCCGCGGCGGGCCCGACTCGGGCTTATGTCGCGGATATCATGAGACAAATGATCGACCTCCATAGGGCAAAGCCATAGGTTATGAGCAAGCTGGTGATGGTTCTGGTGCTGCTGCTTCTGGTCGGGGCCGGGGGCATGGCCGTGTTCCTGGCGATCTGGGAACCACCGATGCCGCCCGGCACAATGGAGATCCCGATCTCGAATGACCGCCTCTCGATTCAATAGCGGCGCGCGCACCGCTCTTGGCGCCGCCGTATGCGGCGCGTTGCTACTGGGCATGTGGCCGGCGCCCCTGCTTGCCTTGTCGGACCCGACGCCGATTGGCCTTCCCGGCGAGCAGCCGACCGGCCAGCCCGCGTCACCGCCTCCGGAGACAAATCCGCCCCTGGGCCAGAGCGGCATTGGCGGTGCGCCCTTGCCGCCGCTACCGGCGCCGCCGCCCGACGGTCAGCTGCCAGACGGTCAGCTACCTGGCGGTCAACTGCCCGGCGGTCAACTGCCTGGCGATCAGGCGGCGCCGTCGACCCAGCAGGACATGCAGCCGGCTGCCATCGGCGGTGGGCAGCCGCTGCCCGCGGTGGATGCCGGCGCCCCCGGCCTGCTGGACGACAGCAACAGCGGCCTCGGCGCCAACATCTGGCAGGGCTCGAGCGGCGCGCAGCTGATCTCGCTGCTGCCAAAGCTGCCCGCGCCGCAGACCCAGCCCTCCTTGCGCGACCTCCAGCTGCGCCTGCTGTTGACCAAGGCGCCAGGCCCGACCGCGACCATCGGCATCGACCCGCTGGTGCCGCTGCGTGCGGAGCGGCTGCATGCCATGGGCTTCAGCACTGAAGCTCTGCTGCTGACCCGGGGTGCCGCCAATGCCGCACCGGCCGATGCCAAGGGCGCATTCGAAAAGGCGCTAGGCGCGCAGGATCCGGACACCGCCTGCGGCAAGGTTGATGAAGTCGCCAACAGCCAGCAGATTCTCGATCTCT
Organism: Dongia deserti; assembly: GCF_003574735.1. GTDB lineage: Bacteria > Pseudomonadota > Alphaproteobacteria > Dongiales > Dongiaceae > Dongia_A > Dongia_A deserti. The sequence continues at coordinate 100,291 of NZ_QORW01000001.1, read as the reverse complement.
ACTGGCGCAAGGCCCTGCTGTTCTGCCAGATCCAGCGCGAGCAGAATGAGCAGGCAAGCCTCGGCCTCGATCTCATTCGCGAAACGCCGGACAAGGATGCCGGCACGAAGGATTTCATCACGCTCGCCTCGATGCTGCTCGGCGAGAGCAAGGTGAAGAAGCCGAAGCTGGCCGGTAGCCCCGATCCACTGCTGACGGCCATGATGCAGAAGGCGGGATTGCCCGCCGTGACCGCGCAGGCCGCGCAACCGCCGAAGCCGCCCGGTCTCGCCGGCAACGCGGCGGCGGCACGCGACCCGTCGCTTCCCCTGGACAAGCGGATCGAAGCGGCCGAGCTCGCCTTTGCCGGCGGGCTGGTCAGCGTAGATGAATTGGTCCAGCTTTATCGCCAGGCCAAGGTCGGCGGCGATCCGCTGACCATGCCGGACTCGCCGCTGATGCGCGCGCAACTGTATCAAGCGGCCGATCAGGCGTTCGATCCGGTGCGCCGCGCCCAGTTCGTGCAGCGTGCGCTGCTGAACGCGCGGGCGCGCGGCAGCTACTTCTCGCTCGCGGCTCTCTATCAGCCGATTGCCGATCGGATCACGCCGGCGCAGAACCTCGCGTGGTTCGCGCCGGAGGCCGCGCGCCTGATGTTCTGGTCCGGCAACGTCGAACGCGGTGGTTTCTGGCTCAATCTGGCACAGGGTGCCTCTGTCGCTCAGCCCGATGTCGCGCGCGCTGTCCCAAGCTTGCAGATCCTGGCTCAGATGGCCGGCCTCACCGGCAACTACGATGCAGATCCGGTGCTGGCCTGGCAGCAAGCGGGCGGCAATCCCGCGATCGCCGAGCGCCTACGCGGAATCAAGGCCGGATTGGGCTTATCCGGCGGCATCGCGCCGGTGGCAAGCGGAGAGGCGGCCGCCATCGGCAGCGCGGCCCAAGCCGGACGGCGGGGCGAAACAGTGCTTCTCTGCCTGGTCGCGCTTGGCGGCCGCGGTCTCGCGAATGCGGACAGCGCCACGCTCGCGCAAGCGCTGGGCGGCCTCAGGGCCGTCGGGCTGGAAGAGGAAGCACGGCGCATCGGCATCGAAGCGGCCATCGTGTCAGGACTATAAAAATTGGGCCGGCAGCGCGCTTTGCCGCTGGACGACACCAGGCCGGCAACTCGCTATTGGGAAATCTTCCACGAAATGTTGATGGCGGAGCGCAACGCCTCCGCCAATACGCGCGATGCTTACCGCCAGGATCTGAAGCACGCAGAAGCTTTCCTCGCAGCACAGTGTGATCTGGCCGACGCATCGATCGACGGTCTGCGCGGGTATCTGGAGTCGCTCAGCCGCCAGAAGCTGAGGCCGGCAACGGCGGCGCGCCGCCTGAGCGCGCTCCGGCAGTATTTCAAGTTCCTGGTGACGGAAGGATTGCGTGCCGACGATCCGACCGCCGCCCTGGATGCGCCGAAGCGCGGCCGGCCTTTGCCGAAGGTTCTCTCCGAGACCGAAGTCGCGGCAATGATCGCCGTGGTCGCGCGCGAGGACAAGGCTGCGGCGCTCCGGCTCAGCGCGCTCATGGAGCTGATCTATGGCAGCGGGCTGCGCGTCTCGGAGCTGGTCAGCCTCCCGCTCGCGGCCGCCAAGCGCGATCAGCCGGTCCTGGTGGTGCGCGGCAAGGGCGCCAAGGAACGGCTGGTGCCTCTGGGCGAGGCCGCCAAGCACGCACTCACCGCCTATCTTGCGGTTCGCGACCGGTTCCTGCCGCGCTCCATCAAGGCGTCACCGTGGCTGTTCCCCTCAAGCGGGGAGAGCGGTCATCTCACGCGCCAACGACTCGGGCAGCTGCTGAAGGACGCGGCCGTAAAGGCCGGCATCGACCCCACGCGCGTTTCGCCCCACGTACTGCGCCACGCTTTTGCAACGCATCTCTTGGATCACGGTGCCGACCTGCGCGCCCTGCAGAAGATGCTGGGCCATGCCGACATCGCCACCACGCAGATCTACACCCATGTCGCGACCGGCCGGCTCGCCGCCCTGGTTTCAGAAGCGCATCCGCTCGCAAAGGCGTCGCGATCCCGCAAGCCGTGATGGAGCGGGAATGGCTCCCTGGAGGTTCGCGGGATTGACAGGCCGCCTTTAGGCCGCCAATAAACCAGCGGATATCATTAATGATGCCGGCGGGGCACCCACCCCGCCGCGTTAACCAGTTTTGGGGACCCCAATGAGCTTCAAGATCATCGAGCAGGCGCCGGCCCGGTTGAATCGCAGCGAGCTGGCGGTCCCCGGCTCTCAACCGCAATTGTTCGAGAAGGCCGCCAAGTCCGCGGCCGACGTCGTCTTCCTGGATCTCGAGGACGCAGTTGCGCCGGACGACAAGCCGCAGGCGCGCAAAAACGTCATCCAGGCGCTGCGCGATGTCGACTGGGGCAGCAAGACCATCTCCGTGCGCATCAATGGGCTCGACACCCATTACATGTACCGCGACGTGGTTGACGTGATCGAGCAAGGGGGCGAGCGCCTCGACCTCATCATGATTCCGAAGGTCGGCACCGCTGCTGACGTCTATGCCGTCGACATGCTGGTGACGCAGTGCGAGGCGGCAGTCGGCCGCAAGAAGCGCATCGGCTTCGAGATGATCATCGAGACCGCGCTCGGCATGCAGAACGTGCACGAGATCGCCGGCGCGTCGAAGCGCAACGAGAGCCTGCATTTCGGCGTCGCGGATTACGCCGCATCGACCAAGGCGCGCACCACTAATATCGGCGGCGCCAATCCCAGCTATGCGATCCTGACCGACAAGGACGATGCCGGTCACCGCGACACGCATTGGGGCGACATGTGGCACTATGCGATTGCGCGCATGGTTGTGGCGGCGCGTGCCAACGGCCTCAGGCCGATCGATGGTCCGTTCGGCGACTTCTCCGATCCGGACGGCTATCGCGCCGGCGGCAACCGCGCCGGCGTATTGGGATGCGAAGGTAAGTGGGCGATCCATCCCAGCCAGGTCGCGCTGGCCAACGAAATCTTTTCACCCAGCGAGGCGGAGGTGACCAAGGCAAAGCGCATCCTCGAAGCCATGGTGCAGGCGCAGAAGGAAGGCCGCGGCGCCGTGGCGCTCGACGGCCGCCTCATTGACTTGGCTTCGATCCGTCAGGCTGAGGTCCTGGTGGCCAAGGCGCAGCAGATCGCCGGCGCGCGGTAGGATCGGCGGTCTGGGCGCATTTCATGCCGACCTTTCTCGACTTCGAAAAACCGATCGCCGAGCTGGAAGGCAAGATCGCCGAGTTGCGGCATCTGTCGAACGCCGATGACATGAACATCGCCGAAGAGATCTCGCGCCTGCAGGTCAAGGCGGACAAGCTGCTGCGCCAGACCTATTCCAAGCTCACCGCCTGGCAGAAGACCCAGGTCGCGCGCCATCCGGAACGGCCGCACTTCTACGATTACGTCGGCGCGCTGGTCGAAGACTTCGTACCGCTGGCTGGCGACCGGTCGTTCGCCGACGACAAGGCGATCCAGGGCGGCCTCGGGCGGTTTCGCGGCACGCCCATTGTCATTATGGGGCACGAGAAGGGCACCGACACCACCACGCGCGTGAAGCACAATTTCGGCATGGCGAAGCCGGAAGGCTACCGCAAAGCCGTGCGCCTGATGGAGCTGGCCGACCGCTTCTCGCTGCCGGTGGTGACTCTGGTCGATACGCCCGGTGCCTATCCCGGTGTCGATGCCGAAGCGCGCGGCCAAGCCGAGGCCATCGCCCGCTCGATCGAAGCGTGCCTCAAGGTCAAGGCGCCCTTCGTCTCCGCGATCATCGGCGAGGGCGGCAGCGGCGGTGCGATCGCGCTGGCCGCCGCGAATCATGTCATCATGCTGGAATATTCGGTCTATTCCGTGATCTCGCCCGAAGGGTGCGCCTCGATTCTCTGGCGCAGCGCGACCAATGCGCAGGAGGCGGCCGAGGCCTTGAAGCTGACGGCCGCGGATCTGAAGGCGCTTGGCGTGATCGACGAGATCGTACCCGAACCGCTCGGTGGTTCCCACCGCGCCAAGGACCAGGCGATTGCGGCACTAGGCGACGCGATAGAGCGTGCGCTACAATCCATGCATAACCAGGACGGGCCGACGCTGCGCGAGCAGCGGCGCGATAAGTTTCTGGAGATGGGGCGGCGCGGGCTCAGCGCATAGGTTTCGAACCTGCCCGTCCGTCACACAACAGGCAGAGGACGACATGGGGTTCAAGCAGATCGGGAAAGGAACGCCTGCCTTGGCGGTGGCGCTCATGTTCGGGTGCGCTCTGTTGGGGAATGTGCCGCAAGCCGCGGCGCAATCTTTCGGCAGCATGAGCATCCTTGATCTGGAAGCGGAGCGGGACAAGTTCTTCCAATCGGCGGACAGCGACGGTGACTTCGCTCTATCGAGCGAGGAACAGGTGAGCGCGGTCGGCGCCGCCGACGCGGGGCTGTTCGAATGCTGGGACGAGGACGGCGACGGCCTCTGCAGCTACATGGAGTTTCTGAATTCCGGCCAGAAGGTCTTCGATGAACGTGACATTGACGGCGATGGCCGCTTGAGCGTCGAGGAAGTTCAATAATATCAATACCTTAGGCGCTTCGCAGGGTTTCCTCTTCGGGTTCGTTAGATTTGACAGACGGTCGTTTTCGACCCGCAGTCAAAGAAGGAACCCAAATGCGTAGAACTTTTGCACTCGCCATTTCCACTGCCCTTGGCCTGACCGCGTTCGCTGGTGCCGCACTGTCCGAGAGAGGGCCTGGTTTGTTCGAGCGCTCGGATACTAATGGCGACGGCTTCGTGAGCAAGGAAGAGTTCGCCGCCGGCCGCGACACGATGTTCACCAAACTCGACGCCAATAGCGACGGCACGATCGATCAGGCCGAGATCGACAAGGCGCGCGAAGCATGGCACCACCGCATGAATAAGCCTGCGGACCAGGCGCACGCGGACGGCAAAGGCAGGAAGCATGGCGGCTTCATGCAGCGGATCGATGCCAACAGCGATGGCAAGGTCACAGCCGACGAATTTGCCGCGGCCGGCGACAAGATGTTCGCGCGCCTGGATGACAATGGCGACGGCAAGATCGCGAAGGACGAGCTGCCGCAGCGTCACAAGCGGCCGCATGACGCGCCGGCCGGCAGTGAAGCCCCGGCGCAGTAGCGCAGGACGGAGGGGGATCGCGCCATGATGGCGCGGGCGATCATGGTAAACGAGATGGCGTTGGCGACAGCGACGGGGGCGCGAAGCGTGCAAGCGGCGGAACTGGTCGATGGCGACGCGGAGCTGTTGCGGGCGATCGCGCATGGCGATCGCTTGGCCTTCGATCGAATGTCGCGGCGCCATCTCGATCGTGCCTATGGCGTGGCCTTGCGCATGACCGGCAGCCGTGCCGACGCGGAGGACGTGGTGCAGGAGGTGTTCCTGCGGCTGTGGACAAGGCCGGACGCCTGGCGGCCGGGACAGGCGCAATTCTCGACCTGGCTCTATCGCGTGGTGGTCAATCGCTGCCTTGACCTGAAGCGCCGTCCGAAAGGGACCGATCTGGAATCGGTCGAGGAGCCGCAGGCCCCCGATGCGAATGCCGAGGAGAGCCTGCTGGACGCGGAACGCAACCGTGCACTCGACGGCGCGGTGGCCCAACTGCCGGAGCGGCAGCGGACGGCGATCGTGCTCACCTACACCGCCGGCCTGCGCAATGCCGAGGCGGCTTCGGCGATGGATATATCGGTCAAGGCCTTTGAGGCCCTGCTGGTGCGCGCCAAGCGCGAGCTGCGCGATCACCTGGCTGGGCAAGGATGGATACAGCCATGATGGAACGTGATCCTTTTGAACAGGAGTTGCAGCGAGCGATGGCCCCGCGCCCCGCGCCAGCGGATTTGCGGCGGCGGATTGGGCGGATCCCGCTGGAGCATCGGCGTCCGGCGGGCGCTGCGCCCTTTTGGCGGCGCTGGCTGGACGCCGTCTCGGCGCCCTGGGCCGTCAGCATGACGGCCGCCTTGGCCTCGCTGGCGATCGGTTTCTGGCTGGGCTTCAGCGGACTCGTTGAAACCACGAGCACCGCTTCGGCCAGCGCGGATGAAGCCCTGGTCTCCCTGGTGTTCCCCAGCGTGCCGACGATGGGAGACGTGGAATGACTTTGACCGGTCGCACCGGCACGGTGGCCATCGTCGCCCTGGTCGTTTCGCTGTGCGTCAATCTGCTGCTGGCAGGGTTCATGGTTGGCAGCCGGTGGCACGATGGCCCGCGCCATCATCGGTTCTTCGGTGGCCCCATGATGGGCAGCGTGCCGGAGGAAGCACGGCCGCTGATGCGAGAGGTGTTCAAGTTTCACAAGGCGGAATTCGACGGCCATCGCGCGGCGATCGAGCAGGCCCGCATGAAAGTGGCGGACGTGTTGAAGAAGGATCCGATCGACCAGGCGCAGCTCAATCAGGCGCTGGACGAACTCATGCGACAGACCCAGTCGCTGCACCAGTTCGGCCACCAGGTACTGGTCGAGGTCGCGCAGAAACTGCCGCCCGATCTGCGGCGCGAGATGGCCGACCGCTGGGCCAAGGACCGCTTCCGCAAGGTGTCCCCGCCGGATTGAATCGAGGCGCGGCGCTTGAGCGCCGGCTTGATGGGCGGCGCGATCGAGCTTTGCCGGGTGCTGACGGACCGGCCACCGCTCGATCGCAGCCGCTCGTTCTATTCGACTTCAAGCCGCGACAGGCAAAAGCCGTCGCAATGCATCCAGCAGGTGTCGTCGGCATCGTGCGCGTCGCGGCGGAGCGATCTGACGTCTCCTATGCCGCCGGTGGCGAGCGCGGCGGCGAATGCGGCTTCGCTTGCTGCATCGCGGCCGTTGATGCACGGAATGATGCCGCAGGGCCCAAGCAGAGCTGCCGCGTAGCCGATATCCGCACGCTGCACCTTCAGAATCCGGCCCCAGCGATCGGCTGCCGTCAGCACCATGATCAGCCGGCCCGATGGTTTGAGCTTGTCGAGCCAAAGTGGGCTGGGTTGCGTTGCGCCGGCATTGACATAGATGCCGTCGGCCGGATCGAAATCGTAGCTCGTTCCGTCCGCATGGATGACTTCAACGTTCCGCTCGCCGGCAAGGTTCGCGGTTGCGCGCTGCGCCAGCGCCGCGTCGTATTCGATGGCCGTCACACGGCCGCTTGGCCCGATGAGGCGGGCGATGATCGCCGTATAGTATCCGCCACCAACGCCGACCTGGACCACGTAATCACCCGCTTGAGGGGCGAGCTGGGCCAGCAGCCCGATGTGCAACGCCGGCTCGCCGTTGTTGATCCGTCGTGCAGCATCGAGCGCGATCGGCGCATTGACATACACCAGCGCCGGATCGTCGCTGGCGGTTACGACATAGTCGGGCGTGTTGTCCAGGACGTGCCATGGGCCGGGGCCTAGGAAATCTTCACGTGGCACATTGGCAAAAGCGTCGATCAGGCGCTGGTCCGTGATCTTGCGCTGCTTCGCGATTTCTTCCGCGAAACGCCGTCGAGTGCTCGCAAGCGGATCGCCGGGCACTATCTCAACCGCCCGAGAAATTCGTCGATGATCTGGTTGAAGCGGTCGGGTGCTTCGACCGGCGTTTGGTGCAGGCAATTCGGGATGACTTCGAGGCGCGAGCCCTTGATCCGCTCGTGGATCACCTCCGATGCAGCGACCGGCGCGCCGGGGTCCTTCTCGCCAGCGATGATGAGGGTTGGTGCAGTGATCTGCGCAAGTTGCTCGGTGTAATCCAGCTTCTGGATCGCCCTGGCGCAGCCGACCATCCCCGCGGCCGGCGTGGTGCGGATCATGTCCGCAACCCACTGGGTGGTCTCGGGGTCGCGTGCGCGGAATTCGGGTGACAACCAGCGCTCCAGCGTCGACTGCACCTGGCCTTCAACGCCGTCCTTGCGGATTGCTTCGATGCGCTGGTCCCACATCGCGCGGCCCTCCGACGGTGTGCGGCTCACTGTGTTGCACAGAATGAACGCGCGGAAACGCGCCGGATGGCGCAAGGCCAGGGCCTGGCCGATCATGCCGCCGATCGAAATGCCGAGAAAGATCGCTGGCCGCTCGACACCCAGGCTATCGAGCACACCGATCACATCTTCGCTCAGCATCTCCAGACTATAGGGATAGTCCGGCGCCGCGCTCTCGCCATGGCCGCGCATGTCATAACTGACGACGCGATAGCGCTGGGCGAAATGCGGGATCTGCCGCCGCCACATTGCCCGGCTGGTCGCCAGCGTGTGGGAGAGCAAAAGGACCGGCCCCTCATCGGGCCCGTCCACCTGGCAAACCAGATCGATCCCGTTGATCGTGACGTGCATTTCGCTCCGCTCCGCTTCGCTCCAGGAATCAGGTATCAGTAATCAGAAAGGAAAGCGGAGCCGACCTCTTCTGATACCTGATTCCTGATCCCTATCTTCTGAATTCGCTAATAAGCGAATTCAACGAACACCGGATCGACGCTGCGGTTCCAGCGGCCGTTATAGAGTTCCAGCTTCTCCTCCGCCGGGCATTTGCCGCTTTCTGCGATCTCCTGCAGCACGTTCAGGAATCCGGATTCGTCGCCGCCGATGCGGTCCAATGCGGCGCGGCGCTGCAATCCGGCCCGCGCGATGGCGATCACTTCCAGCGTCCATTGCTGCAGCTTGCGGTCCCGAAAGTCCACGTGCAGCGCCTGCTTCGGCACCTCTCGGCGGAGGAAGGCGTGCTCCTCCGCTGTCCAATCCTTCACCAGGTCCCAGGCGGCGTCCAGTGCCTGGTCGTCATAAAGGAGGCCGACCCACAGGGCCGGCAAGGCGCACAGGCGATCCCACGGGCCGCCGTCCGCGCCGCGCATCTCGAGATAGCGCTTCAGACGCACCTCCGGGAACGCGGTGGTGACGTGATCGGACCAGTCGCCCATGGTCGGAATCTCGCCGGGCAGTGCTGGCAGCTTGCCCTGCATGAAATCGCGGAAGGATTGGCCGGCGGCGTCGACGTATTCGCCGTCGCGATAGACGAAATACATCGGCACATCGAGCATGTAGTCGACATAGCGCTCGAAGCCCATGCCGTTCTCGAACGCAAAGGGCAGGGTGCCGCAGCGGTCGGGATCGGTATCGGTCCAGATATGGCTGCGGTAGCTCATGAAGCCGTTCGCCTTGCCGTCGGTGAAGGGGGAATCGGCGAACAAGGCGGTCGCGATCGGCTGCAGCGCCAGCGACACGCGCAGCTTCTTGACCATGTCGGCTTCGCTGGCGAAATCCAGGTTGGTCTGCACCGTGCAGGTGCGGTTCATCATGTCGATGCCGAGCTTGCCTTTGCGCTCCATCTGCTTGCGCATGATCTTGTAGCGGTCCTTCGGCATCCAGGGCGTGTCTTCGCGCGGCCACTTCGGGTTCATGCCCATGCCGAGCAGGCCGATGCCCAGCTCGCCGCCCACCTCCTTCACCTGCTGCAGGTGACTTCCGACCTCGGCGCAGGTCTCGTGGATGGAGCGCAAGGGCGCGCCCGACAGCTCGAACTGCCCACCTGGTTCGAGCGTGATGTTGCAGCCGTCCATGGTGAGGGCGATGACGTTGCCGTGCTCCTCGACCGGCTGCCAGCCGAAGCGCTGCAGGCCGCGCAGCACTGCGCCGATGCCGTTCGCCTGCTCATAGCTGACGGTGTGTAAGGTCCTGAGGTCGAACACGAACTTCTCGTGCTCGGTGCCGATTCGCCAATCGGCGCGCGGCTTGCAGCCCGCCTCGAAATACTCGATCAGCTGCCGCTTGCTGGTGATGGGTAAGCCGCCTGCCTTCGGTGGTGCCGACATCGATGCTCCTATTCCTCGCCCCCGGCCCCAGTGCCGAACGGCGTCATCGGATGCGGCGGTCGCAGCGTGCCGTCGCCCAGGATCGCTTGAAAGACGGCCAGCGCGGTCAGCGCCGCCGTGTCGGCGCGCAGAATACGGGGTCCCAGCCCGACCGGCGTAACAAAGGGCAGATCGCGCAACCGGTCAAGCTCGCTCACATGAAAACCGCCCTCTGGCCCGCAAAATATAGCCCATGTGTTAGGGCAGCTCACACGCGCTGTGAGCGCCTTGAACGCTTCGCCAATCGGGAGGGCGGGCCCTGCTTCCGCGCACAGGATCATATGCCGCGAAGGCTGCCAGCCGCTCAGCAGCGCCTCGAGTGTCAGCGGCGCTCGGATTTCGGGAACCGTCAATCGCTCGCTCTGTTCCGCCGCCTCGATCGCATTAGCGCGCAGGCGATCCAGGTTGAGGCGGCTTGCGACCGTTCGCCGCGTGATCACCGGCTGAAAGGCGGCAGCGCCCAGCTCGGTCCCTTTCTCGATCAGGAAGTCGATCGCGTCCTTCTTGAGCGGCGCGAAACAAAGAATGATGTCCAGCACGCCGTCCTGCGCGCGCCGCAGCCGCGTGACCTTCATCTCCGCCTTGCGCTTATCGATCGCGGCGATCTCCGCCTCGAACTCGCCGTCGCGCCCGTTGAACAGCACCAGCGGATCGCCCGCCGATCGCCGCATCACGTTGCGGAGATAATGCTGCGCGCGCTCGTCGGCCGCGATCGTCGAGCCGGTGCTGAGCGGCTGCTCGATGAAGAGGCGGGGGATCATGAGTCCCCCTCACGTCATTGCCGGGCGAAGACCCGGCAATCCAAATGCGCTCTGGTGCGCGTGCCGAAAATTGGGATCACCGGGTCTTCGCCCGGTGATGACGGCGGAGAAAATTGACTCTCGGCGCAGCTTCAACGACCTTGTCCCTGACGAAACCCAGCAGCAGGCTTCTGCCACCAATATGAGCAGCGCGGCAGACATTCAAGTGGGCGACTGGATCGACCGGCACCTGCCGGCCGAGTTCAGGCCCTATGCCCGGCTCGCGCGGCTCGATCGGCCGATCGGCATCTGGCTGCTGCTGTTCCCCTGCTGGTGGTCAATCGCACTGGCGGCGGAGCCGGATCATTGGCCGGACCTCTGGCTGATGATCCTGTTCGGCATCGGCGCGGTGATCATGCGGAGTGCCGGCTGCACCCTCAACGACATCATTGATCGCGACATCGATGCGAAGGTGGCGCGCACGGCAAGCAGGCCGCTTGCTAGCGGCCGGCTCAGCCTCACCCAGGCTTTCACATTCCTTGGGCTGCAGCTTGCCTTCGGGCTTGTCATTCTGTTGCAATTATCGGCGACCGCGATCTGGCTCGGTGTGGCCTCGCTGATCCTGGTTGCGGCCTATCCTTTTATGAAGCGCATCACCTGGTGGCCGCAGGCGTTCCTCGGCCTCACCTTCAACTGGGGCGCGCTGATGGGCTGGGCGGCGGTGCGGGACGAGGTCGCGTGGCCGGCGGTCCTGCTCTACATCGCCGGCTTCTTTTGGACCCTGAGCTATGACACCATCTATGCACACCAGGACAAGAGCGACGACATGCTGATCGGCGTCAAGTCCACGGCGCTGAAGCTCGGCAAGGATACCAAGGCGTGGCTGCTGGGCTTCGATGCGGCGATGCTCGTGCTGCTGGTCGCGACCGGTGCGCAGGCCGGCATGTCATGGATCTACTTTCTCGGCGTGCTCGGCGTGGCGATCCATCTCAAATGGCAGCTAGTGGACGTCAATCTCGACAATCCCAAGGACTGTCTCGCTAAGTTCCGGAGCAATCGCTTCATCGGTTGGATCCTGCTCGCCGGCATCGTGCTCGGGCGCCTCGGGTCGTGATCCGATCTTCGCCTGCGACCGATCCCGCCGCCTTCATTCTAGCGCAGACCACGATCGCAACGCCGCCGCTGACACCGGAGATCAAGCTCCATCTCGCCACTGAGATCACGCCGATCTGGGAAGCGACCGAAGTCACGCTGACAGAGATGAACCTGCCGCCGCCCTACTGGGCGTTCGCCTGGCCCGGCGGCCAGGCGCTGACCCGCTTCCTCATGGATCATCGCGACTGGGTGAACGGCAAGACCGTGCTGGATTTCGCCGCCGGCAGCGGCCTGTCGGCGATCGGCGCCGCCAAGGCCGGCGCCGCGAACGTTCAGGCGGCGGAGATCGACGACTTCGCGATGGCCGCGATCACGCTCAATGCCCGCATCAATAATGTGGCCATCGATTTGGTGCGCGAGGATCAGATCGGCGTCGAGCCGCGCTGGGATGTCGTGCTCGCCGGCGACGTCTGCTACGAACGCCCGATGGCGGAGCGTGTCATCGCGTGGTTCCGCGCGATGGCAGGTCGCGGTGTCGCCATTCTGATGGGCGATCCCGGCCGCGCCTACCTCCCGCAATCGGGCCTGGTGGAACTCGCGCGCTACCAAGTGCCGACCAGCCTCGAGCTGGAAGACCGCACTCAGCGCGAGACTATTGTCTGGCGGCTGATGCCGTGATGACGGATCGCGTGGGCAAGTGATAAGGCAATGACACACGCAGTTGATCGATTCTTGCAAATTCGACTGATCGCTCATCTCGCGCTTTTCTTGCATGAGGCTCGCGCGCTAGACTGAAAAGTCTTCGACAAAACGCGTTTCGTGCGGCAGCTGGCGGCCAATAAGCACGATGCGCATCTGGCTTTGATCGAAGCATCGTGTCTTTAGTTTACGCCAATAACAACGCGGTCAACCGAAGCAAAGTCAGACATCTGTGCTTTCCCCTTTCGAGGCACGCATGTGCGTGCCCGCACCAACTGCTAGCCCTGACGTGAACCAGTGGAGGGACCATGGCTTTCACACTCAAAATCAATGGAGCGGATCACGACGTCGATGTCGACAGTGAGACGCCGCTCTTGTGGGTGCTGCGTGACGTGCTCGGGATGACCGGCACCAAGTTCGGCTGCGGCCAGGCGCTGTGCGGCGCCTGCACCGTGCATCTCGACGGAATCGCGGTGCGGTCCTGTCAGACCTTGGTCAGTGATGCGGTCGGTGTCGCTGTGACCACCATCGAAGGCTTGTCACCGGACGGTAATCATCCGGTGCAGATTGCGTGGCGGGACGCCAACGTGCCGCAATGCGGCTATTGCCAGGGCGGCCAGATCATGCAGGCCGCCTCGCTGCTCAAGGACACGCCGAACCCCACCGATAGCGACATCGACGCCGCGATGAGCGGCAACATCTGCCGCTGCGGCACCTATCCCCGCATCCGCGCTGCCATCAAGGCGGCTGCCCAGAAAATGGCAGGTGCGCAATGAGACATGATCCAACATTTGGCGCGACAATCGCCAACGTCAGCCGCCGTGCCTTCCTCACCGGAATCGCCGCTGGCAGCCTCATCCTCAGCGTCGGCCTTCCCGTGCGCGCAGAGGAACAGAAATATGCCGGCGACGGCATGCCGAACGGCCTGCGCGAAGATCCCAAGATCTTCATCGCCATCGCCGAGGACGGCACCGTGACGGTGCTCTGCCATCGTTCCGAGATGGGGCAGGGCGTGCGCACCAGCTGGCCGCTGGTCGTGGCCGATGAGCTCGACGCCGACTGGTCGCGCGTCAAGGTGGCTCAGGCGCCCGGTGATGAGGCGCGCTTCGGCAACCAGGATACCGATGGCTCGCGCAGCATGCGCCATCATTTCATGACGTTGCGCCGGATGGGTGCTGCGGCGCGCCAGATGCTGGAGCAGGCGGCTGCCAACCAATGGGGCGTACCGGTCGCGGAGGTGAAGGCAACCAACCACGAAGTCGTGCACAAGGCGTCGAACCGTCGCCTCGGGTATGGCGAACTGGCCAAGGCCGCGGCGGATCTGCCGGTGCCGCCGCGCGAGAGCCTGGCGCTCAAGCACCCAAGCGAGTTCCGCTACATCGGCAAGAGCGAGACGCCGCTGATCGACGGGTTCGACATTACCACCGGCAAGGCCCAGTACGGCATCGACACCCAGCTCGACGGCATGGTCTATGCCGTGGTCGCGCGTCCGCCGGTATTCGGCGGCACGGTCAAATCCTACGACGATGCCGAGACGCTCAAGGTGCCGGGCGTGCTCAAGACCGTCGCCATCGAGCCGACGCCGGCTCCGGCGGTGTTCCAGCCGCTCGGCGGCGTCGCCGTCGTCGCGACCAACACCTGGGCCGCGATCAAGGGGCGCGAGGCGCTGAAGATCGAATGGGATGACGGTCCGAACGCCTCCTACTCGTCCGAGGAGCACAAGGCATCCCTCGAAACCGCGGTGCGCAACCCGGGCACCGTCGTGCGCGAGGATGGCGACACGGACAAGGCGCTCGGCAGCGCAGCGAAACGGGTGGAGGCGGAATATTACATTCCGCATTTGGCGCACGCGACCATGGAACCGCCGGCCGCCGTGGTGCGGATCGCCGGTGGCAAGTGCGAGGCGTGGGCCTGCGTGCAGTCGCCGCAAGCGACCCGCGACCATCTCTCGCAGCGGCTCGGCATTCCGGTGGAGAACGTGACCGTCAACGTCACGCTGCTCGGCGGCGGATTCGGCCGCAAGTCCAAACCGGACTATGTGGTGGAGGCCGCTCTCATCTCCAAGGGGATGGACGGCAAGCCGGTCAAGGTGACCTGGACCCGCGAAGACGACATCACCAACGACTATTTCCACGCGGTGTCGATGGAGCGGATCGAAGCCGGTCTCGACGAATCCGGCAAGCCGGTGGCATGGCTGCATCGCAGCGCGGCACCGACCATCCTCTCGATCTTCGCGCCCGATCCCAAGCAGGAAGCGGATTTCGAGCTGGCCATGGGGCTGATCGACATGCCGTTCGACATCCCCAATGTCCGGGTGGAGAATCCGCAGGCCGCAGCGCACACGCGCATCGGCTGGTTCCGCTCCGTCTACAACATCCCGCATGCCTTCGCGGTCCAGTCCTTTGCGGCCGAGCTCGCCGCAGCCGCGGGACGCGACCAGAAGGACTACCTGCTGGAGCTGATCGGCCCGCCGCGCCAGGTCGACACGCGCAAGCTCGCGGTCACGTGGAACTATGGCGAGGACCCGGCCGTCTATCTGCTCGAAACCAAGCGCCTGCGCGGCGTGGTCGAGACTGCAGCGGAGGCGATCCAATGGGGCCGCAGCATGCCCAAGGGAAGCGGCCTCGGGATCGCCGCGCATCGCAGCTTCGTCACCTACGTGGCGGCCGCGGTCGAGGTCGAGGTGAGCGAGAACGGTGCCCTCACCATTCCGCGCGTCGACATCGCCGTCGATTGCGGGCCGCAGATCAATCCCGATCGCATCCGCTCGCAGATGGAGGGCGCGGTCGTGATGGGCGTCAGTCTCGCGACATTGGGCGAGATCACGTTCAAGAACGGCCGGACCGAGCAGGCCAACTTCGACACGTTCGAAGTGACCCGCATCGACGCCGCGCCGAAGGAGATCCACGTGCATCTGATGCCGGCAAGCGACTACAACCTGCCGCTCGGCGGCGTCGGTGAACCCGGCGTGCCGCCCATCGCGCCGGCGCTCACCAACGCCATCTTCGCCGCCACCGGCAAGCGCATCCGCCGCCTGCCGATTCGCGACCAGTTGGCGACCTGATCGCTCTCGCATCTCCCTGCCCCGTGCCGAATGGGGCAGGGAGAGCGCTTCTGCCAGCCGACCCGCTCTGGCCAAGTTGAGCCCGCTGCGCTAAGAGAGCGCAAGCCGAAAGCCAGAAACAACGCGATGCGCGAAGCCGGTCGGCATTGCGCAATCCACGAGGTTGGGGAAAATGGCATCTGAAGTTGGGACGGTTTCGGAACTCTGGCGCTATCCCGTACAGAGTCTGCAGGGCGAATCGCTTCCGGCGTTGCAATTCACTGCACAGGGTGTGGTCGGCGATCGCGGCTACAGCATCGTCGATGACACCGGCGAAGGCGGCACCGCCGCGCGCCCCCAATGGAAGGCACTCATCGGCTGGCGCGCCCGCTATCTGGCCGAGCCCGCGGCCGGCGCCGATCTGCCGAAGGTCGAGATCACCTTCGACGACGGCACGCAGATGGTCTCCGACGATGCGCGGCTTGGCGACGCGATCTCTGTGCGCCTTGGCCGGCGCGGTCGGCTGGCCGTGACCATGGCGCCTGATGTGAAACGTCCTTATGTCGCGTCGCCCTGTCACCTGCTGACCAGCGCCACGCTCAAGGCACTGAGCGCCGCCTATCCGAACGGCCGGTTCGTATCGCAGCGCTTCCGCCCCAATGTTCTGCTCGGTTGCGGTGATCAGGCCGGCTTTATCGAGACGGGCTGGCTGCACCAATCACTGACAGTTGGACCAGTCGCCATGAAAGCCGTGGAGCATTGTCTGCGCTGCGCGCTCACCACGCGGCCACAAGGGGAACTGCCCAAGGATCCTGGAATCCTCCATACGGCCCAACAGCATAATGAGAACCGGGTTGGGATCTATGCGGAGATCAGCGCGCCGGGCACGGTGCGGATCGGAGACGTCGCGCGCTTGAACGGTTAGCGGAGCCGCCACGGCCCGCCCGCTTGGCTGTTGTATCTCGGAACACAATGACAAGAGCAACGCCATGCTGCGAACCGCGATTGCTGGAATTGCGAGCGTACTTGCGATATCCGCAGCGACCCTCGCGCAAGACTCGGTCCAGCCGGGTGAGCAATCCTCTGAGCAGTCTGCGGCCCCCGCTCCGGCGCTTGAGGAGATGCGGCATCGGGCTCTGTCGCTGGTGAACGATGCGCGCAAGCAACATGGACTTGAACCACTGCAATCCGGCGAACGCCTCGACAAGGCGGCGCAGGCGCACGCCGAGGATATGCTCGCCCGCGGCTACTACTCGCACGTTTCGCCCGACGGCGAGACCGTGGAGGACCGCTATCGTGACCAAGGCGGTAGCCGCTGGAAGCGGGTCGCCGAGAACATCGCCACCTGCAAGGAGTGCAAGATGCCAGCTACGCTGGACCGGGTCGCCCGGTTTCACGAAGGCTGGATGAAAAGTCCGGGACACCGCGAGAATATCCTGATGAGAGGGGTGCAGAACTTCGGCTTCGGAGTCGCCGGCAAGGACGGCAGGGTCTACGCGGTGCAGACCTTCGCCGGGCCGGGCATGCCGCTGGACCTTGCCGACGGCGAGGAGCCGGTCGCGCTGTCCACCGACGAGCAGATGCAAAGGGCGGTGCAGGCGATCAATCGCGCAAGAGAACGCGAGGGGCTCGATCCGCTTGAGCACAGCGCGGTCTTGAGCGAGGTGGCGAAGAAACTCATTCCGGAGAACGGCACCGGTGATCACTTGATCGATCGGCCGGACGACCTGTTTGCGCTTCTGCCGGGGGACACCGGACTGAGCTGGCGCCGACTGCAGGTCATGGCCGCGGCCTGCGGCGGCTGCGGAACACAGCCGACTGCAGCGGACATCCGCTATTTTGCCGACCAGTGGACGAACAATCCGAACGACAGGCCATACGTGCTGCAAAGCGCCGCGAGCCATATGGGGTTCGCGATGCAGGCCGATGGCGAGGGCCGCAAGACCGCCGTGACCGTATTGGGTGAACGCAGGGCAGATTGAGGGCGACCGGTCGTGTCTTCTGCCTCAATCCGGTACTGGCACCCATCCAGGCGGCCGACCTTGGTGTCGGAACGGAGAGGCCGTCCCAAAACTTCATGACTCAGCAGGCTACCTAGATCGCGCGTTCCGCCTTGCCCGCACTGCCTTCCAGCCAGCCGAGATAGTGGATCAGCGGCACGCGTCCGGGCAGGTCGATCTTGATGTCGAAGCGGAACCAGCCTCCCTCGTTCGCTTCCTCGGCGGTGAGGTGCGGCCACAGGAAGCGTGGTGTCGGGATGCCCAGCGTGCGCATGCCCACCACATCGAGTGTCAAGGCGCCGTCCTGGATTCCGGTCTTGAGGTCGAACTCGACCAGCCCGAAACACTCGCGCACGATTCGCGCGCCGGGCGCGGTCGGCAGCAGGCGCGTCTTGATGTCGTGGCTGCCGAAGGCGCGCATCCACACCTCGCCCACCCGGTCGCGCAGCACCGTCACCGACATGCGCGGATAGAAGCCCGCCGGCGGGAATTGGAACCACCAGCCGACCAGCTTCGAGAGCAGCGAGCGCCCGCGCTTCACTTGGCACAGGCCGCGCCAATAGCCGATCTGCTCGGTGCCATGGACATCGCGCACCGCGCTGGCGAGGCGATCGAAGCTGCGCCCCATCAACCCTTTGAGCAGGCGCTTATCGCGCGGCAGTGCGAAGTCCGACAGGATGGTCATGCTGTGCCCCCTTGTCCGATTTGCGCGCGACGATCTCCGCCAGCGCGGCGGGCAGCCTGCGATAGCGGAACTGGAACCCGAGCTGATCCGCGCGCTCCGGCAATGCGCGCTGCCCATCCAGCAGCAGCGTCGCCATCTCGCCCAGCATCAGGCGCAGGACGAATGCGGGCGCGTGCAGGATGGCCGGTCGGTGCACGCTGGCCGCGAGCGCGCGGGTGAATGCCGCGTTGGTGACCGGGTGCGGCGCGACGGCATTGATCGCGCCTTGGAAGGTCGGATCGTCGATGGCACGGATGATGAGGGCCAGCAGGTCCTCGAGATGGATCCACGACATCCATTGCCGGCCGTTGCCGACGCGTCCGCCAAGACCGAGCCTGAAGGCGCGCATCATCGGCCGCAGCATGCCGCCGTCGCGCCCAAGCACCAGCCCGATGCGCAGCCGGCAAACGCGCGGCACTATGCCTTTGGCGCGTTCGGCCCCCTTCTCCCAGGCGCCGCACAGCATGGCGGGGAAGTCGCTGCCGCTGCGCGCATTCTCGGTCAAAGGCTGATCGCCGCGATCCGCGCCATACCAGCCGATTGCCGACGCACTCACCAGCACCCGCGGCTTCACGGCGTGGTCCGCGATCCAGTCCACCAGCGCGCGGGTGGTGTCGACGCGGCTGCGCACGAGCGCCACCTTGCGTGCATCGGTCCAGGGCCGGCCGAACACTGGCGCACCGGCGAGGTTCACGACGGCGTCGATCTTCACCGTCTCCGGCAAGGCCTGCAGCGAGGGCGCGATCAGCGCCTGGTTGCCGAACAGCCGCACGGCCTTGGCTGGTGAGCGCGCGATCACGTAGACCTTGTCGCCGCGCGCGATCAGCCGCCGCACCAGGGCCGTGCCGATGAAGCCGGTACCGCCAGTCACCAGGATGCTCTGTGGCTGCAGGTTCGGGCGAACCTGGATCGCTGGCCGCTGCACAACCGGCCTCAGCCCGTGCGCCGCAATCGCTTCGCGCAGGCCGAACCCGCTCGAGCCGACGGCATAGAGGGTCAGCAGCCACGACATCCAGCCGTGATCGGCGGGGATGATCGCGCTTTCCGTGGTCGCGTGCGTCAGCAAGTCAGGCAGGATAAGCGCCAGGAACGCGCCATAGTTCAGGGTCAGCAGCCCGTGCAGGATCCGCTCCTGCGGGCTCAAGGCGCGCGAGCGATCCTCTTCCACGAAGTCCGCCAGCGTGATGACGAGCTCGATCGCCAGAATGGTGAGGAGCGCCACCGCGAACAGGCCGCGCAACTCCGCCCAGGCGAAGGCGAGGAACACCGGCCCGTAGATCAGGCCGCGCGCCGCATGCAATTGCAGCTCGCGCCGCGCGCTGGGGCTCGAGGGCAGCTTGGCGCGCCATTCGTGATTCCAGATGTTGTCGATGCCGCCCAAGAGCCCTTGCGCAGCGAGCAGCCAATACGCGACGGGCATGATTACACCTGTGTGCGGGAGGGAATGAGGCGCGCGACCTTGGCGCCCAGCTTCAACAGCTTCACCAGGATGGGCTGCGGCAGGCGGCGCACCTCCTCGTACCAGGTGGTGGAGGCCTGCACGAAATCGACCATGCTCTCGAGCCGCTCCACCACCTGCGGATCCTCGCCGCTCTCTGAGCGTGCATCGATCAGGCACTGCCGCAGCATGGTGAGGGTGGGGTCGATCTCGCGCCGCTTGCGCGCCTCGATGATGTGGAAGGCGATCTGCCACACATCCTTCTCCGCCTCGAAGTGATCGCGCCGGTCGCCCAGTACATGGGTGACGGAGATGAGATTGAAGGACTGCAATTCCTTGAGGCTGGTGGAGACGTTCGAGCGCGCGATGGTGAGCGTGTCTGCGATCTCCTCGGCGGTCAGCGGTCGGGGCGACAGGAACAGCAGGGCGTGGATCTGGGCGATGGACCGGTTGATCCCCCATCGCGCGCCCATCTCGCCCCAATGGAGGATGTAGCGCTCCATCACCGGGCTCAGCTTCATCACGGCCTCCAGCGATGCTGGTGTATTCAGTTATTTCTGTCATGACAGAAATTATAGAAAGGAAAGAGCGAGGTCAATGGCTATCGATGGTTAATGCATGCGCGTGGGTGTCGCACCGGTTCCTCCCCCTTCCTTGTTTGTCATGGTCATCCGTCGGACCAGGTCCGGTTGGTCTGCCATACAGTGGGCGAGGGCCGTGACTTTGCCACGGAACGGACTTACCCTTGAGGCGTTAGCGCAGGAACCGGCACGTTCCATGTCATTCGGAGCATTTCCTCCGATGAGCGACACTGTCATCGTCCCACGCACCAAGACCAAGCCGAAGGTCGAGCGGCCGCGGCTCCACAAGGTCATTCTGCTCAATGACGACTACACGCCGCGCGAGTTCGTCGTGATGGTCCTCAAGGCCGAGTTTCACATGAACGAGAGCCACGCCTACAACGTGATGATCACGGCGCACAAGAAAGGCGCCTGTGTCGTGGCGGTCTTCACACGGGACGTCGCCGAAACCAAGGCCACGCGCGCGACCGAGGCTGCCCGCGCCAAGGGCTACCCGCTGATGTTCACGACCGAGCCGGAAGAATAGCGCTTACTCCGCTGGCGCCGGCGCGCAGAGCTTCAGGTCGCGGATGCGCCGCAGATGACGCAGCTTCATCACCAGCACCCACGCCACGAGCAACATGGCAACCACGTTGGCGCCGATCATGGATGGGCTGGCGATCACGACGCCATAGGCTAGCCACAGCCCTTGGCCGGTGACCATCATGAGATACATGGTGAGGGAGACGTCGTCCGCCGAGCGCAAGCGGCGGATGCGTAGCGCCTGGGGTAGGAAGCTCAATGTCGTGAGAATCGCCGCGACGAAGCCAAGCGTCTCGATCGCCAGGGATCCGGGTTGCATGGGTAGGGTGTCCGAGTTTTCAGTGGGGCAGGGAGCTACGACGCCTTGCGCGGCCGCTCCCCATAGGCGAGCTTTTCGATGCGATAGCGGCACATGGCGTCGTCCACCGTGGACCAGGCCAGGCGCGACCATTCGATCTTGGCGTCTTCATAGGATTTAAACGGGCCATGCCATTCTTCGCCACCACCGTCGGCGGGCTCCTTGAACCGGGTGTCGGCATAGGGGCCGCCGACCACCCAGTACCACGTGTCGCCCGATTCCTCCTCGATGCGGTAGCGCGCGTTCGCGTTGTCGACCGTGCTCCACGCGCGGCGTTGCCATTCGGCCTTCGCCTCTTCATAGGTCCCGAAGGGACCGAATCTCTGCTCCGGACCGCCGTCCTGCATGCGGTCGAATTTGGTGTCGGCATAGATGCCGCCGATCACCCAATAGCGCTTCATGATCAAAATCGGTGTAAGTCAGTGGTGAAACCCAGAACATATTACGTTAGAAAGCGTTCACGCTCTATGAATATTCGGAATACCCGCCCCTCGGCGGGGCCAGGGAGGTTGTTTTGCCAAAGCCCTCGTCGGGAATGACGCCCGCGGATTTCGCGGTGATTTATGACAGATTCAAGGCCGCCGTCTCGCGCTACGATTGCGGCAAATTCTGCTCTCCGCTGAATGACGGATCGCCGGTCTGCTGCTCGACCCAGCATGCCGTTCCGGTGGTGGACAAGGCCGAATACAAGTTCCTGAAGTCCCGCACCGACCTCTGGCACACGTTCAAGCCGTACGACGCCGCCACCCGGCAGATTGTGGCAGAGCTGCATCACTCCTGCTGCGCGATCGAATGCAAGGGCGCGCGCCATTGCGAGCGGGACAACAGGTCGGTGGCCTGTCGGGCCTTCCCCTTCTATCCCTACATCACGCGCCAGGGCGAGTTCGTCGGCCTCGGCACCTATTGGACTTATGAGGATCGCTGCTGGCTCATCTCCAACATGCGGGTGGTGGAGCGGGAGTTCGCGCAGGAATTCGTCGCTGCCTACGAATACATCTTCTCGAAAGACCCGGAGGAATACGCGACCATGAAGTCGCATTCCGCGGCCCATCGCCGGGTGTTCAGCCGGCGCAATCAGGCCATTCCGCTGATTGGGCGCGAAGGCGGCTTCCTCCAGGTCTTGCCGCGCAGCGGTCGCATCCTGCCGCTGCCGGCCAGCCGCCTGCCTAAGTTCGGCGCCTACGTCTCGCAGGCGGCATATCGAAAGGCGATCAAGGACGCGGGCGGGGACGACGAAGTCACCTTCACGGCAACATTGCGGCTCTGACCGGCCTTCTTCGTCTCAGACTAGAGTGCCAAGGCGGTGACGGAGCCGATCCCACGCCGTGGGCACATAATGCGGGAATGGCGAGAAGGCCCTTTCCAGGAATCCCTTGTCCCTGAGACGCTGCTCGAACTCCGACCAGTTCGCGACCCGGTCGCTCACCTCCTTGTTCCGGTCCTGTCGCTTGATGTCGCTTGGTTTCTCATTGTCGGAAACCGTAAGGTCCGACACGCCGTGACTCGCCAGGATTCCGCGGAACCGATCGAGGATCTTATCCGCCGGCACGTCGACATCGTCTTCGTAGGTCAGCCGATGAAAGGGCTTGTTCATGGCCCAGCAGGCGGCCTCCACCTGGCGGAACCACGCACTGGCCCGGCCCCACCAGCCAATGAAGTCATCGGCATCGATGCTGATCTTGACGTCGGTCGTGTCGCGACCGTGCCAATCCTGAAGATGCAGAGCCTTGCGCACCGACACGAACGTGTCGATCGGCCTGCGGCGCAGGAAGATCATGATGGCATCGGGGCGCCGGATGAACGCGTCCCTGACCTGGCGAACGGACAGCTGCTGCCTGAAAACCTTGAAACAGAGCAGTCGTTTCTCGGGCGCCATCAGTTCGGTCAGGCAGTCCATGACAAGGCCCGGGTGCCGCCGGACGGCGCTGACGGTCGCCGGGCTAGCGCAGTCAGGCGGAAACGCCTTTCCCAATCGGTGGGAGAGCTTGGCGAGCTCGCGCTCGTTGAGCTTCTGACACCGTATTTTATGGAAGATCTCGTGGCGAACGTCGATCTCGGAGATCCGCGACAGCACGGAGCAGAGATGATTGGTGCCCGATCTTGCGCCGCTCACCACGCAGATCAGCCTTGGCGTGACCGGCTGGACGGAGCGTGCCCGAGCCCCCGGTTCGTGCGCCGCCGATGCGATGTCATCAATACGGACCTCAGCCTCCAGGCCGCGCGCAAGCTGTGGCATGCATGATCTCCGCAGTCGTCGTGCGATTGGGTTCGTTCCCCTACCTTTCCAGAGGAAGCGAGGCAGGGTCGATTAAACACCGCGCGGGTTGGAACATTCCAATAACAAAGTGCTGTCAAGACCTCCGCAGCCACACCAATCTAGAATCGGATCGCATCCAGCCGGTGCCGCAGCCTTGGGGCCGCGAAATCGAGGAAGGCGCGGACCTTGGGTGGTGTCAGGCGGGCTTCGGGATGCACCAGGCTGACCGGAATCTCCGGCAGCTCGAATGGGCGCAACAGCAGCTTCAGCTTGCCGGTCTTGACCGCGGCCGCCGCCTGATAGGACAGCACGCGCGTGATGCCGATACCGGCGATCGCAGCATCAATCGCCGCCTCGGCGGTCGTGACCGCCAGGCGCGAGCGGATAGGCACGGTGCGATCCTCGCCATCGATGCGGTAGGACCAGCGATCGGTCGCCGACAAATTGGCCGAAGCGATGCAGTGATGCTGCACGAGCTCCGACGGCGTTCGCGGCGTGCCGTTCGCTTTCAGATAGCCCGGCGCCGCGCACGTCACCAGGCGGACAGCGCCGACTCGCGCCGCGATCAGCGAGGAATCGGCCAAGTGCGCGATGCGCAGTGCTACGTCGATGCCTTCCTCGATCATGTCGGCGATGCGGTCGACCAGCGACAGGCGCAGATCGACCTCGGGATAGGCCTTCAGGAACGCCAGCACAACGGGCAGCACATGCAACCGCCCGAAGACGATGGGCGCGGTGATATAAAGCCGGCCCTTCGGCGCTTCGTATTCGCCGGCCGCCATCCGTTCCGCATCCTCGATCTCGGCCAGCAGGCGCCGACAGGATTCGAGATAGGTGCGGCCGGGATCGGTCAGCAAGAACTTGCGCGTCGTGCGCACGATGAGGCGCACGCCCAGATGCTCCTCCAGCAGGGCCAGCTTGCGGCTGACCGTCGGCAACGGGACCTTCAGCTTGCGCGCGGCGGCGGACAAACTTCCCGCGTCGCCGATCGCAACGAACAGCCGCATCGCATCCAGACGGTCCATGGCAACTCTCTCAGATCCTGAAAGCCGGATCCTAAATGCTGCCATCGACTATCGCTTTTTGGAAGGAGCCAAGGCTGCTGGGCGGCGCGCACGCGCAGTTTTAGGCCTGGAGCCAATCCCATGCCTGCGCAAGTTGATTGCGGTCAAATGTGCGGATCTCGCCGCGGAGGAGGGCGAAGCCAGCAAACTTCGCGCACCAGCGCTCCCAAAGTGGGCCGCCCACGACCGCCACCTTCTCGAGCTTTCTTCTGTAGCGAAAGTCCACCAAGGTATTCGTCCAGGCTGATCTCATGTCCCATCCGGCGAACCCCTCGTCCATCAAGAACAGGATTCGGATGTTCCCGGACGGGTCGATGCGTGATTCGAGGGACGGAACGAGCACGCGCCGATAGTCCTCCTCGCTCAGCCGGCCGCTGGCACGCAGGCCAAGGACATTTCCGCTGCTTCGCTCCATCACCTCGATCACGCAGCTTCTCGTCTTGCTTGATACTGGTCGTCAACCAGTTCAGGGCTCATCAACAGCGACGGGTGAGAGTACGGCCACTCGTGTCGGCACAATGGCCCGTGGCCGGACGTGGGTCGAACCGATGCACGGCCTTGTATCCAAGATAGCCCTTGGCCCAGCTCTCGCGGCCGCAGCTGGCTTCAGCGCGAATAGGTGCCGACCAGCTCCGCCTCGGCGATGCAATGCTCGCGCGCCATCGCTTCGATGTCGGCGCAGGTTGCCCGGCCATGCGTATCCAGGTGGCCGCAATCCAGCGCCATCACCTTGAAATGATAGTGATGGTCGCCATGCCCCTGGGGCGGACACGCGCCGCCATAGCCCGTCCTGCCGAAATCGTTCGTTCCCTGCAGGACCAGACTGCGCGCCACGTTGGACGCGAAATTCTCGGGCAATTCGTGCGTCGTCTTCGGGATGTCGTACACCGCCCAATGATGGAACGTGCCGCTCGGCGCATCCGGATCGTCGCAGAAGACGGCGAAGCTGCGTGCGTCCTCAGGCGCATCGGACCAGGCCAATGGCGGCGACATGTCTTCGCCGTCGCAGGAATAGCGTTCCGGCAGGCGATCGCCGTCCTTGAAAGCGGAACTCTGAATCTGCATGCCCATGAGAGCCTCCTCGGAATAGCGGAAAGCGCCCCGCACTCGCGGGGGCGCATCGTTGCTCGCGTCGATATTATGATAATCGATTCTAGGACTGGCGCCCGGCGCCCGCAAGCGCGCGAGTCGGAAAAGTGATCGGACCGCGCTCTAGGATTGTGCGAACAGGAAAGTACCCAGCAACACCCACCGCGCCGCTTTTGTTTCCTGTTTTGGTTCGGTCTGCAGCGGCGTCGTGTAATGCCAGAAGGGCAGACGATAGAGCGTGAGGCAACCACTCTCCGCCACCGAGACCATTTCGGTGAAATGCCCGGCCTTGGCATAGACGAGGTACTGATGCGCAACGCC
The DNA here is from genome assembly GCF_003574735.1 of Dongia deserti. Lineage (GTDB taxonomy): Bacteria > Pseudomonadota > Alphaproteobacteria > Dongiales > Dongiaceae > Dongia_A > Dongia_A deserti. The sequence continues at coordinate 74,541 of NZ_QORW01000001.1, read as the reverse complement.
CGGTCCGACCAGGCTCAGATGGAAATCGAGATAGCCCTTGGCCGCGCGCTTGATCTGCGGCGTGTGGTCGGTGTGCGGGCCGGCATAATCGCTAGGGCCATAGCGCAGGATTTGCTGCCCGCCTTTCGGGTTCAGCTTTCGGCCAAGCACCGCTTCGGCGAACGCGATCATGCTCGGTGACGACAGCAGGTCGATGAGACCGAGTTCGTTGGCGCGTTGCCAAGCCGCGCCGCGGCGGTTCTCGAGATAAGCGGTGCGGCAGCGCACGCTTTTCGGCAGCCAGTCGTCATAGTTCCGCGTCATGTCCCAGATGGTCTCAGGCGGAATCGGCTGGTTGAGTTCGCTGAGCAGCCCCGCCAGCTCGCGCTCAAGGACGCGGCGCAGCCGTTCGGCTTTCGTGGGCGCGATCATGCCGTTCAGGGCCACGAAGCGCCGCCTGGGGTCGGCGAGCGCGCCGCACACATCCGGCGCGTTGCCGGCCAGCACCCGCTTGCCGGCAGGGGTCAAAAGGTCTTCGAATTCGGCGGGAATCGCGGTTTTGGGCGGCATTGCGCCGGATCATAGGCCGGTTGGCGCGGTGCGGCAAAGCCGATAGGATGCGCCCTCGAACAAGCACCCTCATCCGCATGCCCTACGACTCCCTCCGCGATTTCATCGTCCGCCTCGAGCAAGCCGGCCGCCTCAAGCGCGTTTCTGTGCCGGTCGATCCGCATCTGGAAATGACCGAAATCCAGACTCGCCTGCTGGCGGAGCAGGGGCCGGCCATCCTGTTCGAGCAGCCGGTCGGGCGCGACGGACGGCGCTACGAGATGCCGATGCTGGTGAATCTGTTCGGCACGGTGGAGCGCGTTGCTTGGGGCATGGACCGCGAGCCTGATGCGCTGCGTGCGGTGGGCGAGACGCTAGCGTTCCTGAAGCAACCAGAACCGCCCGGCGGCTGGCGCGAAGCGGTCGAGATGTTTCCGCTGGTGAAGACCGTGCTCGCCATGCAGCCGAAGTCCGTCGGCTACGCACCATGCCAGGATGTCGTGCTGACCGGCGATCAGGTCGACCTCGCGCGCCTGCCGATCCAGGGCTGCTGGCCGGGTGAGCCGGCGCCACTCATTACCTGGCCGCTGGTCGTGACCAGGGGCCCCGGCAAGCGCAAGGAAGACGATTTCAATCTCGGCATCTATCGGATGCAGGTGCTGAACAAGAACCAGACCCTCATGCGTTGGCTGAAGCACCGCGGCGGCGCACAGCACCACGCGCGCTGGAAGCAGGAGCGGCCGGAGCCGCTGCCGGTCGCTGCGGTGATCGGCGCCGATCCTGGCACAATCATTGCCGCCGTCACGCCTGTGCCCGACACGCTCTCGGAGTATCAGTTCGCCGGCATGCTGCGTGGCCGCAAGGTGGAGCTGGTGGATTGCAAGACGGTCCCGCTGAAGGTGCCGGCAACTGCGGAGATCGTGTTGGAGGGCCACGTCTCGCTCGATGACTACCGCGATGAAGGGCCGTACGGCGATCACACCGGCTACTATAATTCCGTGGAGCGGTTTCCGGTTTTCACGATCAGCGCCATCACCATGAGGCGCGATCCCATCTATCTCTCCACCTTCACCGGCCGTCCGCCGGACGAGCCGAGCGTGCTGGGCGAAGCGCTGAACGAAGTCTTCGTGCCGCTGCTCACGCAGCAATTCCCGGAAATCGTGGATTTCTGGCTGCCGCCCGAAGGCTGCTCCTACCGCATCGCCGTGGTGTCGATGAAGAAGGCCTATCCCGGCCATGCCAAGCGCGTGATGATGGGCGTCTGGTCGTTCCTGCGCCAGTTCATGTACACCAAGTTCGTAATCGTGGTGGATGACGACATCAACGCGCGCGACTGGAAGGACGTGATGTGGGCGATTTCCACTCGCATGGATCCGGTGCGCGACATCACCATGGTGGAGAATACGCCGATCGACTATCTCGACTTCGCCTCGCCGGAATCCGGCCTTGGCGGCAAGATCGGCCTCGACGCCACGAACAAATGGCCGCCCGAAACCAAGCGCGAATGGGGCCAGAAGATCAGCATGGCGGACGACGTAATCGATCTGGTCACGCGCAAATGGTCGAGTTACGGCTTGCCGGGCAGCGGCAAGCCGATCTGGCGCTAGCGCCGTAAAGAGGCTTTGCGAGGAATATTCAACGTGGCTTGGCTGATTGATGGGACGCCAATCGATCCGAGGTTCAATCTGGGATTCGAATGGGTTGGTCCAGGTACGTCTGCTATTCGCCAGCTCCTTACAAGACCACAGGCGTTGACCGATGTACCTCCGCTAAGATTGCAGCGCGCCCAACACAGTCGCAACAATTCAATGCCGCTTGATTTCTTCCGGCCCGGTGGCGTCTGGGTCGTCAGCGATCGCTTCAGAACGATGGTGCAACAGCTAGAGCCGCAGCAGAATCAGTTCTTTCCGGTGACCTTGCACGACAAAGCCGGAGCGGATTTGGGCGTTCTGTTCCACCTGATGAATGTCACTCAAGGACGAGACGTCCTGATCCCGGAGCAGTCCGACATGTATGCGGATTGGAGAGAGGTCAAGAAGTCGTCAGGGGAGGTAGTGAAACTTTGCCTGTGGGATCTTCACGGTCATCCAAAGTACCTTGTTGCAAGGAAGGAAGAGATTGGCGCAATGCACCTGTGGCGAGGGCTTACGTATTTGCGACTCCGGCTCTTCTTTTCGGATGAACTCATGAAGCGTTGTGAGGACGCCGGATTGCGTGAATTGGTTTCTTACCCAATTGCCGAGAAGTGACAAGGCAACACATCTGCATTTGATCTTTGGGCGGACGTAATGATGGAGACACATCGCACCAACATGCACGCTGCGCCCCTTCCCCCCTTGTGGGGGAAGGCAAGGATGGGGGGTGCCGCCGCACGATGCCAGAACTTTGTATCCGAATATTCTGAGTGCGTTGCTTTCGCGGTTCGTGCGGCGTCACCCCCCATCCAGCTTCGGCTAAGCTCGCTGCGCTCGCTGAGCCTGCGCATCCTTCCCCCACAAGGGGAGAGACGCCGAGCGAGTCTACGATGACCCCCTCCGAGATCCCCGCCTGGCGCAAGGAGCAGCGCGCGCAGCTCATCCCGGCGCGTGTCGCGATCCCCGATGCGACGCGCGACGCATGGACCCGGCGCATCATCGCGAGCCTGGAGCCGATCGTGATGGCCGCGGAGGGGCCGGTCAGCTTCTATTGGCCGTTCCGCGGCGAGCCCAACTTGCGGCCGCTGATGCGCCGCATGATCGCTGCCGGCAAGCACGTGGCGTTGCCGGTGGTGGTGCAGCAGCGCCAGCCGCTGGAATTCCGCCCGTGGACTCCAGGCTGCACCATGGAACTCGGCGTCTGGAACATTCCCATTCCCGATACCAAGGAGCGCGTCACGCCGCGTCTGCTGGTGGCGCCCGTGGTTGGCTTCGATCCGCAACATTATCGCCTCGGCTATGGCGGTGCCTTCTATGACCGGACACTGGCCGCATTGCACGGCCCGCGAACCGTGATCGGCGTGGGCTTCGATGCCCAAGCGATCGACACTATCCATCCCCTTCCGCACGACATTCCGATGGACCGGATCGTCACCGAATCCGGGCTCCTGGGCGCGGAGGCGTCGACGGAATTGTCGTCGCCGGCTTGCTCGCTGGCCGAAGCGCCGGACGCCTATGCCGGCTATCTCGACGAAGCGGAGATCGCGGCCGAGCTGCAGGCCCTGCGCGCCTCGTCCGACCTCGCTGATCTTGCATTCACGCGCGCTTTGGACCAGTTGCTGGCGCGCCTGCCGGTGGCGTCTCAAGACCAGTCGACGGCTGGCGGCAATGTCCCAATCTCCGATCGCTTAGCGCAGCTCCGCGCGCGGGTGCGCGACGATGCCTTGCATGCGGCGCTCGGTGAAGTGCTGCGCATCGCGCAGCAGGCAGAGCAGAAATGACCGATGGGCTCCATGTCGAGATCGAGGGCCGCGTGATGATCCTCACGCTGGACCGTCCGAAGGCCAACGCCATCGACAGCGGGCTGAGCCAAGCGCTGGGCAATGCGTTCACCCGGTACCGCGACGATCCGTCGCTGTGCTGCGCGATCGTGACCGCGGCCGGCGAAAAGTTCTTCTCCGCCGGCTGGGACCTGAAGGCCGCCGCCGAGAACAAGGACGCGGCGGAGGATTACGGCCCCGGCGGTTTCGCCGGGATCACCGAACTGTTCGACCTCGACAAGCCGGTGATCGCAGCGGTCAACGGTATGGCGGTCGGCGGCGGCTTCGAGATCGTGTTGTGCTGCGACGTGATCGTCGCCGACGAGCACGCGCAATTCTTCCTGCCCGAGGTAAAGGTCGGCGTGGTGCCCGATGGCGGCGGCATGTTCCGCCTGCCGCGCCGCGTGCCGGAATCCCTCGCGCTTGAGATGCTGCTGACCGGCCGGCGACTCTCCAGCGACGAAGCGTTGCGCCTCAGCCTCGTCAATCGCGTGACGGCGAAGGGCGGCGCGCTCGCCAAGGCGAAGGAGATCGCTGCCGAGATCCTGCAAGCGAGCCCAAAAGCCATCCGTGCAGTGAAGCAGGCCCATCGCCTGACGCGCGACTTGAGCGTCGAACAGGCTTATCGCGCGCTCCGCTCCGGCGGTGTGCCGGCCTACGATCGCCTGCGCGCCAGCAAGGATTACTGGGAAGGGGCTGCCGCCTTCTCCGAGAAACGCGAACCCAAATGGGAAGACGATTGATGCGCACCTTCTATCCTGAAATCGAACCCTATAATTCCGGCCATCTCGATACCGGCGATGGCCACCAGATCTATTGGGAGATGTGCGGCAATCCCAAGGGCAAGCCAGCCGTCTTCCTGCATGGCGGGCCGGGCTCAGGCTGTTCGCCCAAGCATCGCAGGCTGTTCGATCCGGAGCGCTACCGCGTGCTGCTGTTCGATCAGCGCGGCTGCGGCCGGTCAAAGCCCCATGCCAGCCTGGAGAACAACACCACTTGGCATCTGGTCGCGGATATCGAGCGGCTGCGGACGCTCATGGGTGTTGAGCAGTGGCTGGTGTTCGGCGGCTCCTGGGGCAGCACGCTGGCCCTTGCTTATGCCGAGACGCACCCCGTGCGCGTCTCCGAACTCGTCGTGCGCGGCATCTTCACGCTGCGGCGCAAGGAGCTGCTCTGGTACTACCAGGACGGTGCGTCCTGGATGTTCCCGGACCTGTGGGAGAAGTTCCTGGCGCCGATCCCGGAGAACGAGCGCCATGATCTGATCGCGGCCTATCACAAGCGCCTCACCGGCGCCGACCCGGGCGAGCAGCTGCGCTGTGCCAAGGCCTGGAGCGTGTGGGAAGGCAGCACCATCACGCTGCTGCCGAACCGCGACCATGCCACCGCCCACGCCGACGATCATTTCGCGCTCGCCTTCTCGCGCATCGAGAACCACTATTTCGTCAATGGCGGCTTCTTCAATGCCGACGACCAGCTGCTGCGTGATGCCCCCAAGCTGAAGACGATTCCCGGCGTCATCGTGCAGGGCCGCTACGATGTCTGCACGCCGGCCGTGACGGCGTGGGATCTCCATCGCGCCTGGCCGGAAGCGGAGTTCCACATGGTGGACGACGCCGGCCACGCCTTCGACGAGCGCGGCATCCTCGACCGGCTGATCACGGCCACCGACAAATTCGCGGGCAAGTGACCATGCTGGATACCAAGCTCGCCGACGACATCATCGCCGCAGTAGATGCCGGCTTCACCGATCAAGTGAAGTTGACGCAGGATCTGGTGCGCTATCCCTCTCTGCGCGGCCAGGAGCATACCGCGCAGGACTTCCTCTACGGCGAAATGGGGCGCCGCGGGCTCACCATGGATCGCTGGGCGATCGATGTCGAGGCGATCAAGCACCACCCCGGCTTCTCTCCGGTTGCGGTCGATTACAGCAACGCCTTCAATGTCGTCGGCACGCATCGGCCGACCGATGCCAAGGGCAAGTCGCTGATCCTCAACGGCCACGTCGATGTCGTGCCGCTGGGCCCGCTCGATATGTGGGAGCGCCCACCGTTCGAGCCGGCGATCGAAGGCGACTGGCTGTACGGCCGCGGCGCCGGCGATATGAAGGCGGGTCTCGTCGCCAACATCGCCGCGCTCGATGCTTTGAAACGCCTCGGGCTGCAGCCCGCAGCGCCGGTCTATGTGCAGTCGGTGACCGAAGAGGAATGCACCGGCAACGGTGCCTTGGCCTGCCTGCTGCGCGGCTATCGCGCCGAGGCCGCGATCATCCCGGAGCCCGGCGGCGATTGCCTGACGCGCGCCAACATGGGCGTGATCTGGTTCCGCGTGCACGTGCGCGGCCTGCCCGTGCATGCCTCGGTTGCGGGCAGCGGCGCCAATGCGATCGAGGCCAGCTATCGCCTGATCCAGGCGCTGCATGGGCTGGAAGAAGAATGGAACGCGCGGCGCGTGGACCATCCGCACTTCAAGGACCTGCCGCATCCGGTCAATCTCAACATCGGCAAGATCGAAGGCGGCGACTGGGCGTCCTCGGTGCCGGCCTGGTGCAGCTTCGACTGCCGAATCTCCTTCTATCCCGGTGTCGCCGCGCGCGATGCCGCGAACGAGATCGAAGCCTGCATCGCCAAGGCAGTGCGCAACGACCCCTTCCTCAGCAACATGCCGCCGCGCATCGAATACAATGGCTTCTTCGCTGAGGGCTATGTGCTGAGCGAAGGGACGGAGGCCGAGCGCGTGCTGGCCGGCGCACATGCCAAGAGCTTCGGTGCCAAGGTGGAAGCGCGCATCGCGCAGGCGTACGTGGATGGCCGCGTGTTCATGCTCTACGATGATTGCCCGGCGCTCGTCTATGGGCCTAGGGCCGAGAATTATCACGGCTTCGACGAGCGCGTATACCTCCCCTCCGTTAAGCGCGTGACTGCGACCATCGCGCTGTTCATCGCCGAATGGTGCGGGGTGGAGAAGGCCTGAGCAGTCATTCCTCGATCGGAATTGCTGTCACGCTGTTGTAGGGCGAGCCTTCGATCAGCTTGGTCGACCAGACCAGATAGACGAGCACGTTCTTCTCCGCGTCGTAGAACCGGCTGACCCGCATCTCCTTGAAGAGCATCGACGTGTCCTCGCTGAACACCACCTCGCCCTTCTTGGTGCGGTTGATCTCGTCGATGATCTTGACCGGCCCGGTAGCGCGGCAGGCAATGGAGAAACGGCTGGGATCCTCGGCGAGGCCCACCCACCCCTTGAGCCCGCCCGTGTCGGCACGGCTCAGATAGCAGCTCGCATTCTCCACCTTCGGGTCGTCGAACCGCTCGATCACGACCTTGTCGTTCGGCCCCATGACCCGGAAGGTGGTCGACACTTCGCCCACGCGTTCCTGGGCGAGGGCGGGAGATGATAAACCTAGCGCCAGAATGAACGCCGCCGCGAGCTTACGCATGGAAGCCTCGAAATTGTTGGCCTGAGAAGTGATGTCGGCTGACCGCAATAGAAGGTTCAAGCATCACGCACCCGTCACCCCCGCCTTGGGCCGGAATCCAGTCCGCAGTCGCACGTGCTCTTGCGAGATGGACCCCGGCTCAAGGCCGGGCGACAAAAACAGAAAACGCCGACGTGCGAACGCCTCAGCCCAGCTTGCCGTGGCAGTGCTTGTACTTCTTGCCCGAGCCGCAGGGGCAGGGCGCGTTGCGGCTGACATTCTTCCAAGCTGCCGGGTTGCCACCGTCGCCGCCGTACTGTGCGTCGCCGCTGGCCATGGCTGCATGCATGCGCTGCTGTGCCGGCTGAGCCTGTGACGCAGGCGGGGCTTGCATCGGCTCTGGCTGCCGGATCTCGATGTGTGCCAGCAACTGCGTGACCTGCTCGCGCAGCCGATCCATCATCCCTTCGAACATGTCGAAGGCTTCCCGCTTGTATTCGTTCAGCGGGTCGCGCTGCCCATAGGCGCGTAGCTGGATGCCGTGGCGCAGGTGATCCAGGCCAAGCAGATGCTCCTTCCAGCTCTGGTCCAGGATCTGCAGGAACAGCGTCTTTTCCGCGACGCGCATCACCTCCGGCCCGATGCGCGCGGCCTTCTCCGCCATCTTGCGCTCGACCGCATCGGTCACGCGCTCGCGGATCGCCTCGTCCGCGATGCCTTCTTCCTTGGCCCAATCCGCGACCGGCAGGTTGATGCCGAAGAGGCGCAGCACTTCTTCGTGAAGGCCGCCCGTGTCCCACTGCTCGGGGTAGGCCTTCTCCGGGATGTAGCGTGCGATCAAATCGTTGATCACTTCCTCGCGCATGCTCTTGACGTCACCGCTGAGGTCGGTGGCCGCCATCAGGTCCTTGCGCTCGGAATAGATCACCCTGCGCTGGTCGTTCATCACGTTGTCGTAGCGCAGAAGGTGTCGGCGGATGTCGAAGTTGCGCGCCTCGACCTTCTGCTGCGCCTTTTCCAGCGCCTTGTTGACCCAGGGATGCGCGATCGCCTCGTCCTCCTTGAGGCCGAGGGTCTTCAGCATGGAATCCATGCGCTCCGACGCGAAGATGCGCATCAGGTCGTCTTCGAGCGAGAGATAGAACTTAGAGCGCCCCGGGTCGCCCTGCCGGCCGGCGCGGCCGCGCAGCTGGTTGTCGATGCGCCGGCTCTCGTGCCGCTCGGTGCCGATGATGTAGAGACCGCCGGGGAAGGTGATGGTCTTGGCCGCCTTGTTGCCCTTGGCCGGCTCCACCTCCCACACTTCGCAGGCGTTCAGCACCTTCTCGCGCTTCTGCGCAATATCGGCCTTGATCTGCTCGATCCGGCGCTCGCGCTCGCGCTCGTCGGTCACGTCGCCCAGTTCGCGCTGGATGCGCATCTGCAAGTTGCCGCCGAGCTGGATGTCGGTGCCGCGGCCGGCCATGTTGGTCGCGATGGTGACGGCGCCCGGCACGCCGGCCTCCGCGATGATATAGGCTTCCTGCTCGTGATAGCGCGCGTTGAGCACGTTGTGGGGGATGTTCTCCTTCTTGAGCAGGGCGGAGATTTGCTCCGACTTCTCGATGGAGACCGTGCCGACGAGGACCGGCTGGCCGCGCTCGCGCGCCCGGCGGATATCGTGGGCGATCGACTTGTACTTTTCCTTGGCCGTGCGATAGATCTCGTCGTCCTGGTCTTCGCGCTGCACCGGCACGTTGGTCGGGATCTCGATCACGTCGAGACCGTAGATCTCTGAGAATTCCGGCGCCTCGGTCATCGCCGTGCCGGTCATCCCGGCGAGCTTGGGATAGAGGCGGAAATAGTTCTGGAAGGTGATCGAGGCGAGCGTCTGGTTCTCGTTCTGGATCTGGACGCCTTCCTTGGCCTCGAGCGCCTGGTGCAAGCCTTCGGAGTAGCGCCGGCCTTCCATCATGCGGCCGGTGAACTCGTCGATGATGATGACCTTGTTGTCCTTGACGATGTAGTCGACGTCGCGGGTGAACAGCTTGTGCGCACGCAGCGCCTGGTTCACGTGATGCACCAGTGCGACGTTCTGCACGTCATAGAGCTCGCCCTGGCGCAGCATGCCCGACGCCCTCAGCAGCTTCTCGATGTTCTCGTTGCCCTCTTCCGTCAAGGTGACGTGACGCGTCTTCTCGTCCTTCTCGTAGTCCGTCTCTTTCAGGTGCGGGATCAGCTTGTCGACCTTGGCGTAGAGCTCGGAATTGTCCTCGGTCGGACCGGAGATGATGAGCGGCGTGCGCGCCTCGTCGATCAGGATCGAGTCCACCTCGTCGACGATCGCGTAGTTGAAGTCGCGCTGGACCATGTCCTCCAGGCGGAACTTCATGTTGTCGCGCAGATAGTCGAATCCGAACTCGTTGTTGGTGCCGTAGGTCACGTCGCAATCATACGCGGCGCGGCGCTCGGCATCGCTGAGGCCGTGCACGATCACGCCGACGTTCAAGCCGAGAAAGCGATAGATCTTGCCCATCCAGTCGGCGTCGCGCCGGGCCAGGTAGTCGTTGACCGTGACGACGTGGACGCCTTTGCCCTCGAGCGCGTTGAGATAGACCGGAAGGGTTGCGACCAGCGTCTTGCCTTCACCGGTCTTCATCTCGGAGATCTTGCCCTGGTGGAGCACCATGCCGCCCAGCAGCTGAACGTCGAAATGGCGCTGGCCCAGCGTGCGCACCGCCGCCTCGCGCACGGTCGCGAAAGCCTCGGGCAGGATGTCGTCGAGCGTCTCGCCCTTTTCCAGGCGCTCCCGCAGCATCTGGGTGCGTGCGGCAAGATCGGCGTCGGAGAGCTCCTTGAGCTCGGGTTCCAAAGCGTTGATGGCCTGGACCGTCTTCCCTAAACCCTTGATGAAGCGGTCATTGGCGGATCCGAAGACCCGCTTGGCCAAGGCGGCGAACATGAAGACCTCGGAGGCGTAAATACAATCGAATTGCCCGCAACAGATAGGTGCCGGGGGGCGGGAAGTCAACTTGGCTTAAGGCTGATCCTGGGCCGTTTTGGAGACCCGCGATCACGGGATTTTTCCTTGTGCCACGGGGGCTTGTTGGGCATGATGCCGGCCTTCGCGGGCCTGCTGCCAATGCCATCGGCCAAGGCCGGAACCGGCGGCCCGATCACACTGTTCTCGTAGACCAGGAACACCCAAGCCAATGCCCAAACCCACACTTCGCGCCGCCCTGATTGCCGGGGCAGCCATCGCCGCGATCCTCGCCGGATCGATCCCACTGATCGCGCCGCGGATGAGCCCTGCCGTCGCCCAGGATACGCAAGCGCCAGCACCCGAAACCCAGGATCCGGCGGCACCCGCCGTCACCGAGACCAAGCCCGATCCCAATCAGGTGGTGGCGCGCGTGAACGGCGCCGACGTCACGCGCCAGGAAGTGCTGGATTCCGCTGCCGATCTGCCGGAGCAGATCCGCTCGCAGATCGACCTCGTCTTTCCGCAGCTTCTCAACCGCTATATCGGCTTGAAGCTGTTGGGCGATAAAGGCCGGGCGGAGGATCTGGCTAACGATCCCGAGGTCAAGAAGCTGATGGGCGAGTACGAGACCCAGGCGATCCGCCAGGTCTATGTCACGCGCTATCTCAACAAGCAGGTGACCGAGGAAGCGATCAAGGCGCGCTACGATAAGAAACTCAAGGACAATCCGCCGCCGGAGGAAGTGCGCGCGGCCCATATCCTCGTGAAGACCGAGGATGAGGCGAAGGCGATCATCGAGCAGCTGAAGGGCGGCGGCGATTTCGCAGCGATTGCGAAAGAGAAGTCGGAGGACAAAGGGAGCGGCGCCAATGGTGGCGAACTCGGCTGGTTCACCAAGGACGTCATGGTGAAGGAATTCGCCGATGCTGCCTTCGCAATGAAGCCGGATGAGTTCAGCCAGACTCCCGTGAAGAGCCAGTTCGGTTATCACGTGATCAAGCTGGAGGAGCGGCGCACCCAGCCCGCGCCAAGCCTGGACAGTCAGCGCGAGCAAATCCGCGCGGAGCTGTCTGAGGAAAACGTTCAGACGCTGGTGCAGAATCTCCGCAAGGAGGCAAACGTCGAGATCCTCGGTCCGGACGGCAAGCCGGTGGAGGAGCAGAAGCCGGCCGAAGGCCAGCAATAGCCTGAAGGCGGCAATCGGGGGGATTCGCCACAGATGACGCATCCGGTATCGCCGTTGGCGCCGGCGGAGAGCCCGCGCTTGCCCGCCCTGGTGGGCGTGCGGATCGCCGCGCGCGAATGCAACGTCCGCTACAAGAATCGCACCGACGTAATGCTGATGGAATTCGCGCCGGGCACCACCATCGCCGGCGTGCTGACCAAGTCGCTGACCCGCTCGGCACCGGTCGATCTCTGCCGCAAGAACCTGAGATCGGGAAAGGTGCGCGCCATCCTGGTCAATTCCGGCAATGCCAATGCCTTCACCGGAAAAGCCGGCGTGGCTTCCGTCGACCGCTGCAGCAAGGCGGTGATGGCCGCGCTGAAATGCAAGCCGAGCGAGGTGTTCCTGGCCTCAACCGGCGTGATCGGCGAGCCGCTGCCTGATGAGCGGATCACCGCCAACCTGCCGGCGCTGATCAAGGGTCTGAAGGCGGGCGGCTGGGCGGAGGGCGCGGCCGCGATCATGACCACCGACACCTTCCCGAAGCTCGCCACGCGCCAGGCGAAGATCGGCGACGTCGCGGTCACCATCAACGGCTTCTGCAAGGGCTCCGGCATGATCGCACCCGACATGGCGACCATGCTGGCCTTCGTGGCGACCGATGCGGCGATTCCGGCGCCGGTATTGCAGGAACTGCTGGCGCGCGGTGCCGATCGCTCCTTCAATTCCATCACGGTCGACGGCGACACCTCGACCAGCGACACGCTTCTGCTGGCGGCGACCGGCCAGGCGCCGAAGCATCCCAGGCCGAAATCCGCCGGCGATCCGGTGCTGAAGCAGTTCCGCGTGGCGCTGGAAGACCTGCTGGCCGACCTCGCCATCCAGGTGGTGAAGGATGGCGAAGGCGCCTCCAAGCTGGTGACCATCGACGTGACCGGGGCCGCGACCGCACGCGCCGCGCGGCGCATCGGCCTTGCCATCGCCAACTCGCCGCTGGTCAAGACCGCGATCGCCGGCGAGGACGCCAACTGGGGCCGCATCGTGATGGCGGTCGGCAAGTCTGGCGAAAAGGCCGACCGCGACAAGCTCAGCGTCAAGATCGGCGGCGTCGTGATCACCGAGAAAGGCCAGCGCCGGCCCGATTATGACGAGACTCCGGTTGCCGCACACATCAAAGGAAAGGACGTGCGCATTGCCATCGATGTCGGCGTGGGCAAGGGCAGTGCACGGGTCTGGACCTGCGATCTGACCCATCGTTATATCGAGATCAATGCAGACTACCGATCCTGAGCTGGAGACCGAGCGGCTGCGCCTCCGGCGGCTGCTGCCGTCGGATGCGCCCCTGATCGCGCCGCTGGTGAACGATTGGGAGGTGGCGCGCTGGACCTCCCATATTCCCCACCCCTACACTGTGCAGATGGCGGACGAGTTCATCGCGGCCCAGGCGGAAGCACCCTCCAACGGTTCGCGCGTTTTCGCCATCCTGCGCAAAGAGGACGATGCGCTGATCGGTTGCGTCGGCCTGCATCGCGAGTCCGGCTCCCATCATGGCGAGCTGGGCTACTGGATCGGCAAGAGATACTGGGGCAACGGCTATGCCAGCGAAGCCGTGCGCGCGGTCGTCGACTACGCGTTCAACGAGCTGAATCTGGCGGAGCTGGAGGCGGGTGCCGTTCCCGTCAACCGCGCCTCGCATCGCGTGCTGGCGAAGGCCGGCTTCATCGCTTGTGATGTGCGCGAAGAGGATGCGCCTGCGCGGGGCCATCCGATACAGCTCATCATCCGGCGCCTGAAGCGCGCGCGCTGGCAGGTGCCGAGCGCCGGGATCAAGACGGTGCTCACCGTGGTTGCCGTCGCCCTCGTGGACACTGACGGCCGCGTGCTGCTGGCCAAGCGCCCGGAAGGCAAGCCGATGGCGGGCCTGTGGGAATTCCCGGGCGGCAAGATCCAGGACGGCGAAAGCCCCGAAGAGGCGCTGATCCGCGAGCTGCGCGAGGAGCTCGGCATCAACGTCAAGCAGGCGTGCCTCGCGCCGCTCACCTTCGCCTCGCACGAATACGAAAAGTTCTTCCTCCTGATGCCGGTGTTCGTATGCCGCCGCTGGGAGGGACAGGTGACGGCCAAGGAAGGCCAGGAGCTCGCCTGGGTGCACACCACCAAGCTGCGCGACTACCCGATGCCGCCGGCGGACGAGCCGCTGATCCCGACGCTGATGGATCTGCTGTAGCTCTCTCTGTCATCCCGGCCGAGCGCAGCGAGAGCCGGGACCCATGCCATTTCTCCGCGTCGCCGACGGATCAAATGGGTCGCGGGTCGCGCCGTTTTGCGGCCCGCCCGGGATGACAGCAGGGGGAACGCGTCGCGCTAATTGCAACGATGACGGAGGGCCGCATCAAGGTCAGCGCATAGCGCTATCTCTCGATCAACTTTCCCAGCAGCGCAGCCAGCTTCTCCGTCTCCGCTTCGGTCAGCTTCTCGCCCAGGTGCGTGTTCACCGCGCGTGCGTAGTGTGGCCAGCTGGCCTTGCGCTGCTTCTTGCCGAGATCAGTGATGAACAGCATCTGCCCGCGCTTGTCGGTGGGACAGATCATGCGCTTGACCAGGCCCGCGTCCACCATCCGGTCGATCAGGCGCGACAGGTTGTACTGCGCGAAGAGGAGCCGTTGCTCCAGCTCGAACGGCCTGACACCTTCCTCATGACGCTCCAGGTCCCAGAGCACGTCGTACCATTCCAGCGGCAGCACGCCGGCTTCTTTGGCGTCCGCCTCCACCGCGCTGACGACGGCATGCCGCGCGCGCACCAGCCGTACCCAGGCCTTGGTCACAGCGTCGGAGAGTTTCTCGCTCATGCCGCCACCTTTTCACTGTCATCCCGGGCAAGCAAAGCGCGACCCGGGGCCCACGCGGCGGTGCAGCTGCGCGGACGGATAGGGCCCGGCTCAAGGCCGGGATGACAGATAGAGTGGTGGTTAGATCGAAGGGTCACTCCTGAATCCTAACATCAATTCCATGCGTCTGCATCCAGCTTGACAGTGGATGCATTTACATCTATATGGATGCATCTGCATTGATCGGCAAGGAGCTGCCCTCATGAGCACCGATTCCCGCGCCATCGCCGCCGGCGCGACCCTGTTGCGCCTCACCCTCGGCGGCATGTGGGTGAGCCACGCCTGGTTCAAGATCTCCGCGTTCGGTGTCGCGGGCTTCGCGGGCTGGCTGGACAGCCTCGGCCTGCCGGGCTTCATGGCGGGTCCCGTGATCGCGCTGGAGCTGATCGGCGGCATCCTCATCCTCGCCGGCTTCTATGCACGGTATGTCTCGATCGCGCTGCTGCCGGTGCTGGCGGTGGCGACCTGGACGCACCTGCCCAACGGCATGATCTTCAGCAGCGCCAATGGCGGCTGGGAATATCCGGTGTTCCTGATGATCGCTTCGGTGGTGCAGGCCCTGATCGGCGACGGTGCGCTTGCCCTCAAGTCGCGCCCACTGCCGTTCGCCGCATTGCGTCCGGCCCAAGGCTAACAACCGATAACGGAGGTCCGCGATGACCAAGCTCACCCTCGTCAGCCACGAGCTTTGCCCCTTTGTGCAGCGCGCCGCGATCGCGCTGGAGGAGAAAGGCGTCGCATTCGAACGGATCAACGTCGATCTCGCCAACAAGCCGGACTGGTTCCTCAAGATCTCCCCGCTGGGCAAGGTGCCGCTCTTGAAGGTTGGCGACGCGGTCATCTTCGAATCCGCCGTCATCCTTGAATATCTCGAGGAGACGCAGCCCAACCCGCTGCATCCCGCCGATGCGCTCAAGCGCGCGGAGCATCGCGCCTGGATGGAATTCGGCTCGTCGATCCTCATGGACCTGTGGAACTTCTACACGGCTACCGATGAGGCCGCGTTCCAGGCGAAGGCGACGCTGCTCACCGAGAAGTTCGAGCGCCTGGAGCAGCGGCTCGGGGACGGCCTCTATTTCGAGGGCGCGCGCTTCAGCCTGGTGGATGCGGTGTTCGGGCCGGTGTTTCGCTATTTCGACACCTTCGACCGGATCGCGGATTTCGGCATGCTCGCGAACAAGCCGAAGATCGCGGCTTGGCGCCGTGTGCTGGCCGAGCGGCCTTCCATTGTCCGGGCGGTGAAGCCGGACTATCCGGAGCGTCTCCGGCAGTTCCTCCAAACGCGGAATTCCAGGCTGTCTCACTTGATGATGAAGCAGGCGGCTTGACGACGTCAGCGACCGGCGTTGCGGGAGCGGATATGACGCAGCACCGCTTCCGCAGCGCCGGTTCCTGATGCGAACGGCCTAGGCGGCGTCGCCCGCCTGCGGATCGTCCGAATGGGTGTGCTCGGAGCGCACATACTCGGTTTCGCCAATCCGGCGCTTCTCGCCCAGATATTCCGCCGCGCGGAAGCGGCGCCGATCCGGACCCACATAGAATTCCGAGCGGATGAAGGGCGTATCCTGCCCCAGGGTCCACATCACCTTGTCGAGCAACTGCGCCGCGGAGAACGGGCGCAGCAATACCACGTTCACCCCCGAATCGCGCGCGGCGAAGACGATCTCGCGATCGGCATTGGCGATGATGGCGATGACGGGAATCTCTGCGATCGCGGCATCCTGCACGCGGCGCAGCTGGCGCACGAAAGTCTCGCCGTTCACCGGGTGCGCGTTCCAGTCGAGCAGGATGATGTCCGCCTTTGGCCGCGGCTCAGTGTTGAGGCGCGACCATGCGTCGTCGGAATTGCCGAGCACGGTGACCGACTGGAAACGGAAGGACCGCAGGATACCAGAGAGAATGCCCATCATCGCGGGCGACCCTTCGATCGCGAGGATGCCGACCCGCTCCAGGTCTTCCGGCCTGCGGACGCGCAGCTTCGTTTTCTTGGTCGCAGCTAGAGCCATGCAGCGCTCATCCCAAACTCACTGATGGAATCCGATCATGAATCCCGCAGTCTCGCAAGTATGAGCGCATATGGTTGATGAAGGGTTAAGCTAGCGGGCTCAAGGCCTTACGTTCCCTGACACCTCGCCCTTCCAGTCATCACCGGGCGAGGCGCGCAGCGGCGAGTTCCAATGATACAAATCTGCCGATGAGCGACGGATGCCAATTTGGATGACCGGGTCTTCGCCCGGTCATGACGGAGTGGGGAGGAGCATCAAACCCCGCGCCTCCCGTCAGTGCGGCTGCTCTTTGATCTTCAGGAATTTCAGCTTCGGGAAATCCTGCTGCGCGCGGTCGAGGTGCCAGGCGTTGCGCGCCAGGAACACCGGATCGCCGTTGTGGTCCTCCGCGATCGAGGCGCGCGTCTCGTCGAGGAAGCTCTTGAGTTCCGCCGGCTGCTCGGCCTCGACCCAGCGCGCGGTAAAGAGGCTGGATGGCTCGAAGCGCACCGGCACGCCGTACTCCGTGCGGATGCGATCGGCCAGGATCTCGAATTGCAGTGCGCCCACCACGCCGACGATCCAGTCGGTGCCGATGAGCGGCCGGAACACGCGCGCGACGCCTTCTTCCGCCAGCTGCTCCAGCGCCTTGCCCAGGTGCTTGGCGCGCAGCGGGTCCTCGGGTCGCACGGTCTGCAAATGCTCGGGCGCGAAAGAGGGGATGCCCGTGAATTGCAACTGCTCGCCTTCGGTCAGCGTGTCGCCGATCCGGAGGTTGCCGTGGTTCGGCACGCCGATGATGTCGCCGGGCCACGCGTCTTCCGCGATCTCGCGGTCCTGCGCCAGGAACTGCACGGGATTGTGGAGGTTCAGCTGCTTGCCCGAGCGCACATGCAGCAGCTTCATGCCGCGCTTGAAATCGCCGGAGCACAGCCGCACGAAGGCGATGCGATCGCGATGCTTCGGATCCATGTTCGCCTGGATCTTGAACACGAAGCCGGTGACCTTGTCCTCGGTCGGCTCGACCTTGCGGGTCAACGTCGGTTGCGGCCGCGGTGCGGGCGCGTACTTGGCCAAGCCATTCAGCAGCTCGGCCACGCCGAAGTTGTTGATGGCTGATCCGAAATAGACCGGGCTCAAATGACCTTCGCGATAGGACTGCACGTCGAACTGCGGCAACAGCTCGCGCGCCAGCTCTGCATCGTGACGCAGCTGCTCGACCATGTCGGCCGGCAGATGCTGCTTCAGCAAAGTCTGGTCGAGACCTTTGATTTCAATGCCCTCGGCTTGCGTACCGCCGCGCTCCATCAGCACGAGCCGGTCGTTGACGAGATCGAAGCAACCCTTGAAGCTCCTGCCCATGCCGATCGGCCAGGAGGCCGGCGTGACGTCGAGCGCCAGCGTCTCCTGGATCTCAGACAGGAGATCGATTGGCTCGCGGCCCTCTCTATCGAGCTTGTTGATGAAGGTGATGATCGGCACGTCGCGCAGGCGGCACGCCTCGAACAGCTTGCGGGTCTGGCTCTCGATGCCCTTGGCCGCGTCGATCACCATCACCGCGCTGTCGACGGCGGTCAGCGTGCGATAGGTGTCCTCGCTGAAATCCTCGTGGCCCGGCGTATCCAGCAGGTTGAAGGTGCACCCCGCATAGTCGAAGGTCATGACCGAAGCGGTGACCGAGATGCCGCGCTCGCGCTCGACCTTCATCCAGTCGGAGCGTGCGCGCCTTTGCTCGCCGCGCGCTTTCACGGCGCCCGCCATCTGGATGGCGCCGCCGAACAGCAGCAGCTTCTCGGTCAACGTGGTCTTGCCGGCGTCGGGGTGCGCAATGATGGCGAAGGTACGCCGCCGGGCGACCTCTTTCTCTAGGTTCGTGGGCATATGGCCTGGATTTCCCAAAAGTCGCCGGGAATGTAGGGATTTTTCCGCGGATTTCCAGGGGATTCAGTGCCGCAGCCCGGGCGGGATTCCGCTCAGCGGGGCAGAGGAACCGTCATGACTGCGCCGTCATACCCTTTTGGCTTATGCCGGGCCCGAACGGTGACCTCGTCGATCCCGGGAGGAATTTCCACGCCATAGAGATCGCGCGTGAAAGGCTGCTCCTCGACGTGGGGATGCAGCAGGACCCGCTGGCCGAGCACCGTCCCATCCGGCCCCAGCACCTCGAAGGCATCCGCATAATGATCCCAGCCGGTATCGTTGCTGCGGATCGTGACGTCGAAGTCGTAGATTCCGCCACCCGCGCTCCTGACCTTCACGTCGACGATGTTCGCCTCGCCGGCGCATGCCGGGCCTGCAAGTACCGCCGCCATCAGCGCAAGAATGGCTGCACGCGTCATAAACCTGACTCTAGACTTATGGCGGGGACGCGCAAGACCAGCGCCCGCCTCACCCCGCCGTCTTCGTCGAGGTGAGCACGCTGTCGACGCCGTAGATCTGCCGGAGGCAGCGCGCGATATAGGCGGCAAGCTCCGCCTCGATCCCTTCCATCTGGATGTCGACCTGCAGATCCTCGCCATTCGGGCCGATCACCGCGCTGTGCCACTTGGTCGGGACCAGGTTGCGCTTGGCGAACAGCTCCATCAGGCGCGGCAGGATGCCGGGCCAGGCGGCGGCGCGGATCGCGAAACAATGAGTCTCGACCGCCTGCAGCGGCGGAAGAGCACGGGACTGAAGGCTAGGTCGACTGGCGTCAGAGACGTGAAGATCAGGGGTAGGCATGGCACGCAAACTCCAAAGTGGCGATTGAAACGCAAATCATCGCTTCCGGGAGCCCAAGGGGCGCCCGGCCGATAATTCGCGCATCAATGCGCTGCTCGAGTTGCGTGGTCATGGGAAGAAGGTAGCCGCAGGGCAGTGGGCCGTCAACCGTCGCCCCCTTGCGCGTCAAGGCCCCACTCTTTACGCTTGATTAATCCTACCCGCGAGACACGCCATCCCGCATGAGCCACCGCATCGAGACCATCGCCTTGCCGGCCATGAGCCCCGGCACGCAGCGGACGCTGAAAGTGCACCGTTTCGGCACGTCCGGCGCGCGCCCAAAGGCCTATCTACAGGCGGCGCTGCATGCGGACGAGCTGCCGGGCATGCTGGCCGCGCATCATCTGCTCGGGCTGCTGCGCGCGGCCGATGCGCGCGGCGAGATCAAAGGCGAGATCGTGCTGGTGCCGGTTGCGAACCCGATCGGCCTTGGACAGAACATGCTGACCGTCCATGCCGGCGCACGCTATGCGCGTGGCGGCGGCGATTTCAATCGCGACTGGCCGGACCTGTTCGAAGGGCTGCGCGAGCGCGTCGAACCGCAGCTGGGCAACGATGAGGCTGCCAACGTGCGCGTGATCCGCGCCGCACTCGCCGACACCATCGCCAGCATGCCCAACCACGATGAGCTCTCTGCGCTGTGCCAGATCCTGATGGGGTTCGCCTATGACGCGGACATCGTGCTCGATCTGCATTGTGACGACGAGGCGCTGCAGCACGTCTACATGATGCCGCAGCATTGGCCGGAAGGCGCCGATCTCGCAGCGGAGCTGGGGGCAGCCGCCTGCCTGCTGTGCGACGATTCCGGGCTCTTCTGCTTCGATGAGACCTTCTCGCTGCCCTTCACCAAGCTCCGGAAGGAGCTGGGTGATCGCTTCTCGATTCCGGCCGCATGCTTTGCGGCGACGGTGGAGTTCCGTGGGCAATCGGACGTGTTCGACAAATTGGCGGAAAAGGATGCTGCAGCCTTGCTGCGCTTCCTGCAGCGCCGCAAGTTGATCGCGGGAGATCCCGGTCCGCTCCCGGCACCCTGCGAAGCCAAGAAGCTGGATTTCGTCGAGATGGTCGAGGTGCCGGTCGCCGGGCTGGTGGCCTACAAGGCCGAACTTGGTGAGCGCGTGAAATCGGGCGATCTCGTTGCGGAGATCGTCGACCCGATGGCCGATGATCCAGTGAAGGCGCGCACACCGATCCGGGCGCGTAGGGACGGCCTCATCCTGACGCGCTGCCTGAAGAAGCTGGCGGCGCCGGGCGACACGATCATGATGATCGTGCCACCCCGCTCGGCCCCGCCGTCTTGATGGAGTGAGCGCTTCAGCTCTTCCGCGCCAACGCCAGACCGACGCCCGCGCCGATCATCAACCCGCCTGCCAGCCGATTGCGCAGCCGGCCACGTGCGCTGAGAAAGCGCCGTGCCCGCGCGGCCATGAGCGCCCAGCTGCCATCGACCACGATCGCCAGCGCCAGGAACGTCGCGGACAGCAGGGCGATCTCCATGCTCGCGCCAGGCCCGCCCGAGAGGAACTGCGGGAAGAACGCGCCGTAGAACAGCAGGGTCTTGGGATTGCTCAGTGACACCAGCAGGGCCCGCAGGAACATCGCGCGCGAGGACTTGCGCTCGGGCGCGACCTTGGTGAGATCGACGGGCGCCGCCCGCCAATACGTCACGCCGAGATACAAGAGATAGGCGACGCCGATCCAGCGGATCCATTCGAACCAGCTGCCGAGCTTGCCCAGCAGTTCCGCCATGCCGATCGCCGTGACGGCGAGCTGCAGCACCATGGCCGCGCTGGTGCCCGCCACCGTCAGCAAACCATAGCGCGCGCCGTGCGCCACGCTATTGGCGACGATGAGCGCCACGTTCGGTCCCGGTATCAGCATCAAGGTGGTCACGGCCGCCACGAAGGCGGCATAGAGATGCAAGTCGATCATCGGTCTTCTCCTTCAGTCTGACAGAGCGACCGGTGTCGTCCAAAGCAAAGGCCCCGCCGATCGCATCGACGGGGCCTTTTCGAATTCCGGTGAAGCGCGGGTCTCTGTGGACCTGCTACGCGCTCCGCTTCGACACAGCCAAAAGCACCGCCGCGAGTACGTCGCGCGGTTGTTGCTGGCTGCAGTGGGTGTAAGCGGCCTCTTTCATGGCGCGCACACTACACTTCATGTGGTTGGAAAGCAACCAAGGTAATACAACTGCGATTTCCATTCGCGCTCGGCTGAGCTATGTTCGCATTCCTACGAGTCGCCAGGCACGCTGCACGATGAGGGCTGCATTGAATGCTGTCGGCGCCCCTCTCGCGCAGTGAATCCCGGCGCAGATCTTGGAGGGGATTCCATGTCCATGACCCATCGTTTGGCGGCCGAGTTCTTCGGCACGTTCTGGCTGGTGCTCGGCGGCTGCGGCAGCGCCGTGTTGGCGGCGGCATTCCCGGATGTCGGCATCGGTCTCACCGGCGTCTCGCTCGCCTTCGGCTTAACCGTCGTCACCATGGCCTATGCCGTCGGCCACATCTCGGGGGGCCATTTCAATCCGGCGGTCACGCTGGGCCTGTGGGCCGGCGGGCGGTTCCCAGCGTCCGAAATCATCCACTATTGGGTGGCGCAGGTGCTGGGCGGTGTCGCGGCAGCCGCAATACTTTATTTGATCGCATCGGGCAAAGCGGACTTCTCGCTCTCCAGCGGCTTCGCCTCCAACGGCTATGGGGAGCATTCGCCCGGGCAGTACACGTTGCTTGCCGCCTTGGTGTGCGAAGTGGTGATGACGTTCTTCTTCCTGATGGTGATCCTGGGCGCAACGGACAAACGCGCACCTGCCGGTTTCGCACCGCTCGCCATCGGCCTTACGCTCACGCTGATCCATCTCATCAGCATCCCGGTCACTAATACCTCGGTCAATCCGGCGCGCAGCACGGGGCCGGCCTTGTTCGTCGGCGGATGGGCGCTGGCGCAGCTCTGGCTGTTCTGGGTGGCGCCTCTGGTGGGCGCCGTGATCGGCGGCTTCGCTTACAAGTGGCTGGGCGGTACCGCGAAGGCATTGGAAGCGGTGACGCCGCCGCGCGCTCCGGCGGAGTGATCGTGATCGGCGGGGCGCCCAGCGCCCCGCCACCTACTTCCTGCCGCCTGCCCCTGGAGCCGATGTCGAGGCCGTCTTGGCCGGCTCCTGCAGGGGCTTGTACGCGATATCGCATTGCCTCGCTGTGCCTGCCGCCTGCAATGCTTCGTACTCGCCCTTGAGTTTCCCGTACTCCTCCGCCTCGTCCGCATCGCCGATGGCGAAGAACATGACCGGCCAGAATAGCACTGCGCCGACGGCAACGGCCGCCGCGTCACCCGCCGCATCGGCATCAATGGCTTCGCGCATCTGGGCGCCGCGGAGGTAGGCGCTGTCGAGTTCCGCCGCGATCTGCTCGCAGTTGTAGCTCTGGTATTTCTCCGGCGACACGTGAACGGCTTCGATATCCCGCGGCGATGTCGCACAGCCGACCGCGAACATGGCTGTCAAAGACAGCAGCAAGAGCTTGCCCATGAGTCCCCCAAGCAAATGGCCCCTCAGCAACCCGCGGTCCGGTTCGCCCCGAACTTCTACGTCCCCTGGTTGTTGAGGTGGAGGCTGGCACAATTGGCCGCTCGGGGCAAGTAGGATCAGTCCGCCGGCACCGCCACGGGCTTTGGCTTCGGCTTCACGCTGATCAGCAGCACGCCGCTCATCACGAGTGCGGCGCCCACCATCTGCTCCCAGCCGATCGGCTCGCCGAGAAACCACCAGGCGAGCACGATAGTCGCGACCGGGCCTACGGCGGCGATGATCGCGACCTTGGGCGCGCCGATCATCTGGATTGCTTTCGCCGTCATCACGACGGGCAGCACCGTCGCGATCACCGCCATGGCGAGGCTGTAGCCATAGACCTGCCATGGCAGGACGATGGCGGAGAGCGGCCTGGTGAGCGCGAACTGCACCAGGCAGCAGAGCGCGGCCACGCTGGTCGCATAGGCGGCGAAGCGCAGCGCGCCGATGCGCCCTACCATCTCGCCGCTGCCGACGATGTAGATCGCGTAGGTAATGGTGCAGGCAAAGATGAACCCACCGCCGATGAGCACGGCGGTGGTGTCGCCGGTATGCTGCAGGTCGCGCACGAACGAGATCGCAATGCCGATGTAGGAGAGCACAAGCGCGACCACGCCCTTCATGCCAATCGGCTTCTTGAGGAACGCCCAGGAGATCAGCGCCACGATCGTCGGATAGAGGAAGAGGATCAGCCGCTCCAGCGATGCCGTGATGTATTGCAGGCCGAGAAAATCGAGCAGGCTGGAGAGGTAATAGCCGACGAAGCCGAGCAGGAACACCGCCTTCCAGTCGGCGCGGGTCAAGGGCCGCGCCCCGCCGCGCGTCGAATACCAGGCGATCACCAGCAGAAACGGCAGTGCCATGATCATGCGCAAGGCGAGCGCGGAGATCGCGTCCGCGCCATGGATGTAGGTCAGCTTGACGAAGATCGCCTTGGTGGAAAAGAAAACGGCCGCGGTGAAGGCGACAATCGCGCCGGTGGAGATCCACATGAGAGCAAGGGAAGGGCTGGCGTTGCGTGCTGCGGCCGGCCTGGTGGCGGGCCGCGAGGCGCATCATGCCCACCCTGGCGCGGCGCGTGAACCCGCCGCGCATGCATATCTGCCATGTTGCGGCCCGGTTACGGACCGCTGAGGCGTCTAGTGCGTCAGCCCACGGCGGTCAGCCGCTCCGGGCTCGGCATCTCCGCGCCCCACATCTTCTCGAGTGCGTAGAATGTGCGCACTTCGGGGCGGAACAGATGCACCACGACATCTCCGCCGTCGAGCAGGACCCAGTCGCCCTGGTCGGCACCCTCGACCGAGACGCGGCGAACGCCGGCCTTGGTGAGCTTCTCGTCCAGGTGCGAGGCCATGGCCGCCAGCTGCCGGGAGTTGCGCCCGGTGGCGATCACCATGTAGTCCGCGATGGTGGATTTGCCTCGAAGGTCAATGGCGACGATGTCTTCGGCCTTATCGTCGTCCAGGGAAGTCTCCACGATCTTCAGAAGATCATGGACTTGATCTGCAGTCTGCTGTGCGACTGCCTTACGCGTGCGAGGAATGGCTTTAACCTCCTTACCCGACGGCATCGGCTAATCCGCCGGCCTGTTGGCCTAGTCACCCGATTTGGACTTGCTCGCCCTCTTGCGCGCACGCTCGGCACGGATCGCCGTCGCCGAGATCGGGTTCAGCCGATGATGCACGAACACCCAGGCCGGTGCCGGGGTTGCCGCCAGGGTCTTGAGCGCCGCTTCGCGCCGTCGCGACCGCCGGAAGCGCCGGGCCGCCAGGGAAGTCAATGCCTTATTAGTATAGGAAGGCCGATCGAAAACCGCAATCGGCGTCAGGTGAAAGATTCGTGTCCAGTCTGCCCAGGAGGCAATTTGCGCCAAATTGTCGGCACCCATCAGCCACACGAACCGATATGACGGAAAGCGCGTGACCAGCTTACGTAATGTGTCGGCCGTGTAGCGGGTGCCGAGCTTTGTCTCGATATCGGTCACCCGAATGCGCGGGTGATGCGCCATGGCCCGGGCACTCGCCATGCGCTCGGCAAAGGAGGCCATGCCTTTTTCCGGTTTCAACGGATTTTGCGGCGAGACCACCCACCAGACCTCGTCGAGATCGAGATAGGCGATCGCCGCCAAGCTGATGTCCCGATGGCCTTCGTGCGCGGGATTGAACGACCCGCCCAACAATCCGATGCGCCTTCTTCCCCCCATGCGCGTGCGTATTTTCCGTGTCAGCTTGTCACGTTTTGCGTGTTCCACGTGGAACAATGGCGTGCGGAGGCGCACCTGTTAGCGCGGCAACCACTCTTCCTGTCACCCCGGACGGGCGCGTCAGCGGCGCGATCCGGGATCCATCGTTCAGCCACACGAGCCGCGGCGCACTGGATCCCGGCTCAAGGCTGGGATGACAGATGAGTGAGACGCCAGAGCGGTGCGTCATACCAATCAAGCCCGCACCTGGCCGGTGCCGCGCACGATGTATTTGTAGCTGGTGAGCTGCTCGCAGCCGACGGGGCCGCGCGCGTGCAGCTTGCCGGTGGAGATGCCGATCTCCGCGCCCATGCCGAACTCGCCGCCATCGGCGAACTGGGTCGAGGTGTTCCACATCAGGATGCCGGCATCGATCTCGCGCAGGAAGCGCTCGGCAGCCGCCTTGTTCTCCGTCACGATCGCCTCGGTGTGCCTGGAGCCGTAGCGGTTGATGTGCCGGATCGCTTGACCGACGCCATCCACCACCCGCGCCGCGATGATGGCGTCGAGATATTCGGTGTCCCAGTCAGCGTCCGTCGCCGGCTTCACACGCGTGTCCGCGGCCTGGAACGCCGAATCGCCCCGCACTTCACAGCCGGCCTTGATAAGGTCGTCGATCAGCGTCGGGATCAGAGCCTTGGCGCGGCTGTCGACCAGCAGGGTCTCGGTCGCGCCGCAGATCCCAGTGCGCCGCATCTTTGCATTGAGCACGATCCTGCGCGCTTTCTCAGCATCCGCGTCGCCGTCGACATAGGTGTGGCAATTGCCGTCGAGATGCATGATGACAGGGATGCGGCTCTCCGCCGCGACGCGCTCGATCAGGCCCTTGCCGCCGCGCGGCACGATCACGTCGACCAAGTCGTGCATGGAAAGCAGGATGCCGACCGCGGCACGGTCGCTGGTCGGCACCATCTGAATGGCTTCGGCGGGCAGGCCAGCGCTGCGCAAGCCTGCCTGCAGGCAAGCGACGATCGCGGCCGACGAACGCGCGCTTTCGGATCCGCCGCGCAGGATGGCGGCATTGCCAGACTTGAGGCAGAGGCCGCTCGCATCGGCGGTCACGTTGGGCCGGCTCTCATAGATGATGCCGATGACACCGAGCGGCACGGACACGCGCGCGATCTCGAGGCCGTTGGGGCGCGTCCATTCCGCGAGCGTGCGACCAACCGGATCAGGCAGCTCGGCGATCTCCTCCAGCCCCGTGGCCATAGCCTCGACGCGCTTCTGGTCCAGCATCAGGCGGTCGAGCAGGGCGGCGGTGAGCCCCTTGGCCTTGGCGTCCTTCATGTCCTGGCCGTTGGCGGCGAGGATGTCGGCGCTGCGGGCTCGCAGCTCCGCCGCCATTTCCTTCAGCGCTTGGTCCTTGGTCGCGCGATCGGTCAATGCCAGCTGCGCCGCAGCCTCGCGCGCGGCTCGGCCGAGGGTGCGCATCGTGTTGCTCAAATCGGCGGCCAGATCGCCGTTATGCGCCTTCACCACATTCATGACAGCACCAGATCGTCGCGGTGTATCATCTCATCACGCCCGCGATAGCCGAGCAAGTCGGCGATTTCGCGGCTCTTGTGGCCCATGATGTGCCTGGCATCGCGGGCCGAATAGGCGGTGAGGCCGCGCGCTACCTCGTTCCCGTGGGTATCGGTGACGATCACGGCATCGCCGCGCTCAAAACGGCCTTCGACCTTGATCACGCCAGCGGGCAGCAGCGACCGGCCGGACTTGAGCGCAGCCAGAGCACCGGCATCCACGACCAGAGTGCCAGATGGCTTGAGCGCGCCGGCGATCCAGCGCTTGCGCGCAGTCTTCGGCTCCGAAGCGGGGAGGAACCAGGAGCAGGTGCCGCCATCCAGGATCGCCTGCAGCGGGTTCATGCGGCGCCCATCCGCGATCGCCATGCGGCAGCCGGCGCTCATGGCGATGCGCGCTGCCGCCAGCTTGGTCACCATGCCACCGGAGGAGTAGCCGGTGGGCGCTTCGCCCGCCATCGCTTCGATGTCGGCGGTCATCTCCGTGATCTCGGTAATGCGGGTGGCGCTCTTGTCCTTGCGCGGATCGGCGGTATAGAGGCCGTCGATGTCGCTCAGCAGCACCAATGTATCGGCGCTGATCATCGCCGCGACGCGGGCCGCCAAACGGTCATTGTCGCCGAAGCGGATCTCCGCGGTTGCCACCGTGTCGTTCTCGTTGATCACGGGCACCGCGCCCATCTTGAGCAGCTGATTCAGTGTCGAGCGTGCATTGAGATGCCGCCGGCGCTCCTCCGTGTCGTCGAGCGTCAGCAGGATCTGCGCGACCGTGATGTGATGGCGCGCCAGCGTCTCCTGATAGGCGTGCGCCAGGCGGATCTGGCCGGTCGCGGCCGCCGCTTGTTTTTCTTCCAGGCGCAACGTGCCGGTCTCGAGGCCGAGATGCCGGCGGCCAACCGCGATGGCGCCGGAGGAAACCAGGATCACATCCGTGCCACGCTCGCGCAGCGCGGCGACGTCGTCGGCGAGCGCATCTAGCCATTTGCGGCGGATGCCGCCGCTCTCCTCATCCACCAGCAGGGCCGAGCCGATCTTGACGATCAAGCGCTTGGCATTCGCAAGGCTCGCGACGGTCTTGCGCTTCTCGGTCATTGCGCCGCCTCGATCGTCGTCTGCTTCTGCTCCGCCTCCTTGGCGCGCGTCTCCTGGATCACGGCGTAGGCGCGGCGCAGCAGCTCGGTCGTCCCCATCTTCGCCGCGCCTGAGATCGCCAGCACGGGCGCGGGCGCGTTCTTACCACGGCCCTTCTTCAGCTTGGCGGCCTTTGTCAGCGCCTTGGTCTTCTCGTCGATCTCCTCTGCCGTGAGTGCGTCACACTTGTTGAGACAGAGAATCTCAGGCTTCTGCGCGAGCACCGGCGAATAGGATTTGAGCTCCGCGCGGATCGTCTTGTACGCGCCCGCCACATCCTCCTGCGTCCCATCCACCAGGTGGATGAGCACGCCGCAGCGTTCGACATGGCCGAGGAAGCGCGTGCCGAGACCGGCGCCTTCATGAGCGCCTTCGATCAGGCCGGGAATGTCCGCCAGCACGAATTCCTTGTCGTCGACATGGACGACGCCGAGCTGCGGATGCAGCGTGGTGAAGGGATAGTCGGCGATCTTCGGCTTGGCGCGCGTCACCGCCGCCAGCAGCGTCGACTTGCCGGCATTGGGCAGGCCGACCAGCCCCGCATCGGCGATCAGCTTGAGCCGCAGCCATATCCAGCGCTCCTCGCCCGGCCAGCCGGGAGTCGAATGGCGCGGTGCCTGGTTGGTGGAGCTTTTGAAATGCGCGTTGCCGAACCCGCCGTCGCCGCCCTTGCACAGTGTTACGCGCTGGCCCGGCTTGGTGAGATCGAACAGGACGGTCTCCTTGTCCTCGTCCAGGATCTGGGTGCCGACCGGCACGCGCAGAAGGATGTCCTCCGACTTGGCCCCCGAGCGGTTCTTGCCCATGCCGTGATGGCCGCGCCGCACCTTGAAATGCTGCTGGTAGCGGTAGTCGATGAGCGTGTTGAGGTTGGGGACGGCTTCCGCGATGACATCGCCGCCCTTGCCGCCGTCGCCGCCGTCCGGCCCGCCGAACTCGATGAACTTCTCACGGTGGAAGCTGACGCACCCGGCCCCGCCGTCGCCGCTTTTCACGAAGATCTTGGCTTCATCGAGGAACTTCATGATCTCTACACTCGCTGCAATCACCTCCCCAAACTGGGGGAGGGCTAGGAAGCCGCTTTCCACGGCAGACAGTCATCACTCGCTTCCCCCACCCCGACCCTCCCCCATGTCGGGGAGGGGGAACAAACAAAAAGGGGAATGGCCCGATGCCATTCCCCTTTATCCGTCTCGTGAATGGCCGCGCTGGGGCGTCAGCCCCGCGCCGATCGCATTCAGTTGCTCGGCTTCACCGAAACGTAGGTGCGGCCGCCGCTGCTGTGCTTGAAGTCCACGCGGCCGCTCGCCTTGGCGAACAGGGTGTGGTCCTTGCCCATGCCGACGTTGGCACCGGGATGGAACTTGGTGCCGCGCTGGCGGACCAGGATGTTGCCGGCCAGCACTTCCTCCGCGCCGAACTTCTTGACGCCGAGGCGCCGGCCGGCGGTATCGCGACCGTTGCGGGATGAACCGCCTGCTTTCTTATGTGCCATTGCTCGAACTCCTTACGCGAGGCGCGTTTTCTTACGCGGCCTTAATGTCGGTGATGCGCAGCACCGTCTGGAGCTGCCGGTGGCCGCGCTTGCGGCGGTAGTTGTGGCGGCGGTTCTTCTTGAAGATCAGAACTTTGTCAGCCTGGGCCTGGTCCAGGACCTTGGCCACGACCGAGGCGCCCTTCACCAGCGGCGCGCCGACCTTCAGGTTGGAATCTTCGCCCACCATCAGGATCTCGCTGAAGGTGACGTCGGCGCCGGCCTCGGCTTCCAGCTTCTCGACCAGAATGACGTCGTTCTTGGCGACTTTGTATTGCTTGCCGCCGGTCTTGATCACTGCGAACATCTTGTCCCGTCTCGATCTTCCCATCCAGGCGGGAGCCGCCCTCGGGGCAAAAAACAGGGGCCGCCTGCCCGGAATTCCGGGGCGGCCCGTCCAAGGCGCGGGAATATACAGTGGGAAGGCGCACTGTCAATTGGATTCCCTGCTCTGCCGGGGGCTTCGCAGGGCACGGCCAGTATCCTTTAACGTATTGATCCTACACGTATTGCCGCTTGGCAGGCACGGGCATGTCGACATGCAGGACCTTGGTCACGGGCATCGCGATGGTGCCCTTGGCCTCCAGGCCGATGACGGAGAGGGCGCCGGTGGCGGCATTCATGACCGCGGCGAGGCGGGTGAGGCGGTTCAGGACCGGCGGCCGCAGCCAGCCGAAGCCCTGGCCCATTTCGGTCTGCTCGGTGGAGGCGCGCAGGGCGCGCCAGCGCCCCTCGCTGTCGATGCCGCGGGCGCGGCCGCGCCGCCACTGGCTGTTGAGCCAATGGTTTGCCATCACCTCGTTGCCGTCGAACACGAAGGCCTTCTCCTCCTGCCGTTCGATCACGCAAGCCTCGCCATTGGCGCCGGAGATCGCGAACATGCAGGGCAGGGCGATGGGCGTGTCCCGCAGTAACTCCACCGCCTCATCGAACGTGCTGCAGGTCTCGAGGGCAAGGCGTAGTGCATGGGTCGGCGGCATGGCACGCGTGCCGTTGATCTTGAGCCGGTCGATTGCCCAGTCGATCGGCAGCAGATAGGTGCGCCGGCGCAGCGGGGCCTGGTTGAGGGCGGCGGCGAAGCGTCCCGGCGCGAGCGCCGTCAGCGCGCCCACAAAGCCCGGCCACGTGACGTTGAGCCACGACCCCGCCGGACTGCGGTGGCGCGCCACCACCACCTCGCGCCCCATCCCATCCAGTCGCCAATCCAGCGCCCGCATCATCAGCGGCGCGACTGCTGCGGTGGTGCAGGCCCATTCATAGGAGAGATTGAGGGCATGCGCGCCGGCACCCGGAAGGCGTTCGGCGATGTGCTCGATCTCCGGCACGTAGGGCGAATCGTTCTTTTCGATCCATTTGCGCGACCGCCAATCGAGCCAGGCCACGACCGGCGGCGTGAAGGTGCGCCGCGCGATGGTGGCCAGCCGCCGCGCGCCGGTGGCGGATAGGTCGAACAGCCGCTCCGCGCCCCCTTCATCGCAATCGATGATAGGGATCTCCGGGAGAAGCGCGTCGGGACTGCGATAATGCATCGGTTTCGGCGGCACCTAGAGGGCGATCCAGCCGCCCTCGACATCGGAGCGGAAGAGCGCATCCAGGATGCGCATGTTCTGGATCGCATCCTCGATGCCGTAGGGCAGGCTCTTGCCCTCTAGCACCGCAAGGGCAAAGGCTTCCGCCTCTTCCGTGTATTGATCGCAGGGCGCAATGGTCTCGCGCCGGGCAGAGCTGCGGTCCAGCGCCTTGCCGCTATCGATGAGGATGGTGGTCGCCTCGCCCTGTGGCGCGTTGAAGGGAATCAGTATCTCGACCCGCCCCTTGGTGCCGAGCGCCTGCACCGTCTGGAACGGCACCATTTGGGTCGAGCAGGTGAAGTTGAGATGGCGTCCGCCACCGAAATCCACCAGCGCGCCGGCGAGGCGATCGGTGCGGAACGTGGGGTCACGCTCGATCACCGAGACCACGCGCTTCGGCTCGCTGCCGAACAGGAAGCGCGCGCCGACGATGGGATAGCAGCCGATATCGAGGATGCCGCCACCGCCGATGTCCGCCTGGTTGCGCACGTTGTTGGGGTCGTCGTTGTAATAGGAGAAGATTACGTTGACGCTCTTGAGCTCGCCGATCTCGCCGCTGCGGATGACCTCGCGCGCGCGCAGCCATTGCGGATGGAAGCGCACCATGAAGGCTTCCATCACGATGCGGTCCTTCGGGCACTGGCGCAGATGCTCCGCTTCGGCCGCGGTGATGGCAATCGGCTTCTCGCACAGCACGTGCTTGCCGGCCCGAGTCGCCTGCAGGGTCAGCGGCACGTGCATATGGTTGGGCAGGGGATTGTAGATCGCCTCGACATTGGGGTCGGCCAGCAGCTCGTCATAGGAGCCATAGGCCTTGGGGATGCCAAGCTTGGTGGCGGCTCCTTGCGCGCGTTTCAGATCGCGCGAGCCGATGGCGACCACCTCCGAATGGGGCGAGCGCTGGATGCCCGGGATGACCTTCTTGAGGCCGATATCGGCTGTGCTGATGATGCCCCAACGGAGCTTGCGATTGGCTTGAGCAGCCATCTCCTCCCCTCCCAATGCAGCCGGCGGATCTCGCCCCCGCCCGGCAAATAAGCGCCAACTATGCCACAGGTGCGGCGGGCACCGCCAAGTCTTGGTGGGGACGGAAAAATCCGGTGTTTAGCCGGGCTGACCAGCGGACTTGCGGCGCAGGGCCGCCGTCGCTATTGTCCCGCCGCCTTACAGGGCCACACCCTTGCGTGCGGAGAGGTGCCGGAGTGGCCGAACGGGGCGGTCTCGAAAACCGTTGTACCCTCGCGGGTACCGTGGGTTCGAATCCCACCCTCTCCGCCATCCTACGTTGAAGCCTCGGAACACATCGGAGCGACCAGTGGCCCGCAAGAAGCAAGCGATCAGCAATTTCGTGATGTTCGACGTGTTCTATCAGGACGGCAGCCGCAGCTCGCACCGCAAGGTGCCGGCGCCTGAGCCGTACGAGCTCGATTTCGAAGGCCGGGTCAAGGCAACGATCGAAGCCCAGGACCGGGAAATCGCAGAGAAATCAGGCCAGCCGCGCGGGCCGATCAAGTCGATCGTCCGGTCGGCGGGGCGCTAGCTGCTCCAGATGCATTTCCGACTTGCCTGCGGGCTCATCACGGCTGCGACGCAAGGCGAATGGTTCACTAAAGAGCAAATACGAAGCCGCGGAGTATGAGACACTCCGGGCGGATGGGCTAGGTGAACAAACGCCCCTTCGCTAAGCGTTGGCAAGCGCGACACCCAAGGCATTTCCACTTTTCAAAAGTTCAGTCGAGCCGGTCCCCTTGGCCATGACCCCGCGACCTCATGCCGGTCGCTTTGCGCGCGAAGTGCGCACGTCATTCCGCGGCTTTTGCGGGCAATCACCAGCCACCGGAGCGGCGAGTATTCGGCGATCGACCGCGCGGCCGAGAACCATGACATCCGGTTGGATCACGGGGTGAACGCCAGGTCGCGGGCCGCAACAGCGCGCAGATGAATGCAGCATGAACAGGAGTGTTCAAAATCGGCGCCGGCAAGATGTTCTTGCGTCCGCGGTGCAATGGATCGCACGGCGTTTTGTTCAGCAACATGGAAGAACAAAGATCATAGGGGTTGGCGCGGGTCGTGCCGCGCCAACAGGGGAGGCCGCGCGCCTCGCTTAAATTGTGATGCTGCATGGGATGGCGATCCTGGGACGGTGATCCCGCGATTGGCGGCATGAGGCGCCCGATCATGGCAACGGTCGCGCGCCCATGGAGCGAACGCATTGAAGCAGCGTTTCAGCTACATCGATCGAACGAAAGGTCTCGCGATTCTGCTGGTGGTGCTGGGGCACCTGATCGCGCGGGAGACCCCGCCAGGTCCCGAGATCGAATGGTACCTAGCCGTCAAGGACGGGATCTACACCTTCCACATGCCGCTCTTCATGGCAGTGAGCGGCTTGGTGTATGGGCTGAGCTGGCGACCCAGCGTTACGACGGCAGGTGATCTAGCGGAGGCGCAGCGGCGAGCCATGCGATTGTTGCCAGCCTATCTGCTCGTAGGGCTGGCGGTGTTCGTTGGGAAACTGACGTTCCAGTCGTTCACTCCGGCCGTGGACAACGAAGTGGACGGGGCGCATGAATTGCTGGACCTGTTGCTACGGCCAACCGCGAGCTTCTCGTCCTTCTTGTGGTACATCTATGCGCTCGCGGTGCTCTATGTCGCGTTTCCGCTGGCTTTCCGCGCGCTGGATGGGCGGATCCTCTGGTTGCTGCCGGTTACGATGGTGTTCTGGTGGCTGCCCGACAGCAAGTGGTTCGCGTGGGATAACCTGAAGGTCCTGAGCTTCTTCTTCGTCCTCGGCGTGATTGCCGGGCGTCATCACGAGGTGACACAGCGTTGGTTGGGACTCTGTTGGCTGCCGGCATTGATCCTGTTCATGGCGGTCGTGCCGATGGGGGCCGAGGATTATGAAATTGCCGGCTGGGCCGCGGCCGCACTCTCGGTCATCGCGTTGCCCGGTTTCATGCGCGCGACTGAGTCGTGGCACCTCGGCGTTCTCGATGTCCTGGGTCGATATACCCTGATCATCTATCTCACCAATACCATTTTCATCGGGCTGGTGAAGGTTGCCACCTTCCATCTTGGTTTCTGGCACACGCTATATTTCCCGCTGGTCGCGATCATCATGACCTTGGTGGCAATCGCCGGTGCAATAGTGCTCAAGCGCTATTTCCTGCCCCTGCTGCCGCCACTGGACCGCATCACGACCTGATCCGTCCGTGGCTGCTGCTGGGCCGCCTGGGCTGGAACACTCAGAGCAATGAGCCGGAGCGGTCTGCCTTGCCGGGTTCCGGTGCGTAGCTTTTCAAAAGCACTTGATTCGAATGCAGAGCGCAACCGTTCGACTTGTTCACCCGCTATTCACGAAGGTTCTGTCAAATATCGGCGCGAGATGCGGGGGCCGTGTGACAGGTGTTCCGATGTCAGATGGAAATCAGATTCTGGCGACGGTGCGTCGATACATCTTGGACCTGGAAGAGCGCGTCGAGAAGCAGAAGGCACTGATCGAGAGGCTGGCCGCCTCCGGCCGCGACAGCACGCAAGCCAAACAGACCTTGCGCGCTCTTGCGACGACACTTGCGTTGACGCGAGAACATCTGGAGCTTCAGACCATCATCGAGACGCGCAGAAACTCCCTTGCGCCTGCTGCGGATCAAACCGGCTGAAAATCGCTATTGCGTCGACGGCCGCATCATCATGGCAGGCTTGATCGCGCGGCGGCCGAGATAGCCGTACGCCAGCGTCATCGGCAGGGTGCACAGGGTGACCACCGCCTTGTCGAACGCCGTCAGATAGCGTGGCAGCCCCTTCCTCGGCGAGAACACGATCTCATCCGTGCGCATAAGGCGGTTGCCCGACAAGGCATGGCTCGGTTGCATCGCGTGCCCGTCGCGTGCGGCGGCCTTCGATTCCGCAAGAGAGACGCCGGTGAAGCTTTCCAGCTTTTCGAGCAGCGCGATCGGCTGGTCGCACAGATCCTCGTAGTGCAGGGTGATCAGGCGCCTCGGATAGAAGACCCGCAGCAGCTCGCAGATGAAGCTCTCCACGGTCCACACCAAGGCGCCGACGGCGACCGGCACGAAATAGGAGCGCTCCACCCGGAAGTGCTTGTGAAACAGATCGAAGGTCTTCGTGCGCCTGATGCGCTTGACGTAGGAGTCAACGACGCCGTAGGGGCTGCGGACGAAGTGGATAAGCTTGGCTTCCGGCACATGCCGCAGCAGGAAGATCGCAGTGGCGAGCTCCTTGGTGGAGTCAAGCACGACCGGACGGCCTGATGCTTCGGCGATGCTGTCATAGAGCGCTTCCGTCAGCCGCTTCGCCTCCATGACCTCCGCGTTGCGAGATGGAGCCAGGAGGTTCGCCGGCGCCCGCGAAAAATGTGCACGGCGGTTCAGCACGGCCATGGCATCGGCGAATGGCGTGCCCGTCCGCTGCTCGAAGGCCGATTTGACCGCCTTCCAGAAGCTTGATTCGGAGAAGGTCTCTCCGTTTGCGCAGCGCTTGCCTTCATAGCCGGGGCGAAAGCCGGTGATGATCTCTCCCTCGCTGGCAACGTTGTGCGCCTGGCCAGCCAGCATCGAGAAAATGGTGGTGCCGCTATGACCTCTTCCAACGATGTAGAGGTACTTCGTCGGCAACTCCTGGCGCATGATCGACACCTCCCATTTCGTGTCTTACCGCGGAATATCGGGTTCACTGTGCAGTCAGGGCGGCATCGCGGAAGAACTGCACATATCGCGTATCGCGCGGCGGTGGGCGCCGTCGGACCCCGAACACGCAGAAGAAGACTGGAGGAGTCAAAGCAGGATTTCAACGGAACTAGGATTTTTGGGTCCTGATCCACGCGTTTGTTTGGGTTTTGTTACGGCTCTGACGCTTCTGGCGTAACCTCCTGCCCTCCCCGGCCCTTTATTGAGGGAGATGCACAGCGATGGCGGGACGACGTGAGGGCCTACGCCGCTTCCAGGACGACGCCCTCGACGCCGTGCAGCTCGATCGAATCCTGTACAGGCTGCAGCTTTCGGTTGGCCTCGCTGGAGAGCCGCAGGCGCGCTTTCGGCATCTCCGCCGGTAGCGGAAGCCGGTGTGGGCCTTCGGAGAAATTCAGCATCACCAGCAATCGTCTTCCCTCGCGGCTGCGCAGGTACGTAATGGATTGGTCATCGCAGGCCAGGCCCTGGTAGTCGCCGATGCAAAGTGCAGGCTCCTCACGCCGCAAGCGAAGCAGGCGCCGTGTCAGCGAGAGCATGGAATTGGGATCGGCGGCCTCGCTCTCCACGTTGCAGATCGCGAGATTTTGTCCGATCGGCAGCCAGGGCCTGCCGGTGGTGAAGTCACCATAATTGTGTCCCGTCCATCGCATCGGCGTGCGCGAGGGATCGCGCCCCACCCCGATGCCGGGCACATTCTTCTCGAACGGGTCCTGCACCAGTTCCGCCGGGATCGGCACATCCGCCATGCCGAGCTCTTCGCCGTAGTACATGGTCGGCGTGCCGCGCAGGGTGAGCAGGAGCATCTGCGCCAGGCGCGCGCCGTTGGCGCCGACGCGGCTGGCGATGCGTCCCGTGTCGTGACTGCCGACCACCCAGTTCGGCCAGGCGCCGCGCGGCAGGGCGGCCTCGTAGGTCGCGATGATCTCGCGCACGATGGCGGCCGACCAAGGCGCGCCGATCAGATTGAAGTTGAAGGGCAGATGGATGCCGGAGAGCTCTACGCCGTAGTAGGTGACTAGCCGCTCGATGGGCAGGTGGATCTCGCCGATCAGCACGCGCTCGGGGTATTCGTCCGCAACCTTGCGCAGGCCCGTGATGATGCCCTGGATCTCCGGCTGATCGACGGTGTGTACGCGCAGCAGCGCGTGGCTGGGTCGCATGCCGAGCGCGAATTCGGGATTGAGCGGATTGTCGCGGAACTGCGCATCCTCGATCAGGTGATGCAGCACGTCGATGCGGAACCCGTCGACGCCGCGGTCGAACCAGAAGCGCAGCACGTCGTGCATGGTGCGCACCACTTCTGGGTTCCGCCAGTTGAGATCGGGCTGCTCCTTCAGGAAGGCGTGATAGTAGTACTGGCCCGTGGCCTCGTCATATTCCCAGGCGGACCCTCCGAACTCGCTCAGCCAGTTGTTGGGCGGCCCGCCGTCCGGCGCGGGATCGCGCCAGATGTACCAGTCGCGTCGTGGATTGCGGCGGTCGCGCCTTGCTTCCTGGAACCAGGGATGCTGGTCGGAGGTGTGGTTGGGCACGAAATCCAGGATGATCTTGAGGTTGCGGCTGTGCACGTCCTCCACCAGCGCGTCAAAGTCAGCGAGGGTGCCGAAGATCGGATCGATGTCCAGGAAGTTCGAGATGTCGTAACCGAAATCCTTCATCGGCGAGGGGAAGATCGGCGACAGCCAGATCGCGTCGATGCCAAGCCATGTCAGGTAATCGAGGCGCCGCGCGATGCCGGGAAGGTCGCCGATGCCGTCGCCGTTGGAATCCTGGAACGAGCGCGGATAGATCTGGTAGACGACGCCGCGCTGCCACCACGCCAGGTTGGAGAAGGAGCCACTTATCATCCGAACACCCCGGGGAAGTCTCGCGGTCCGTCGGTGGCGCAAGCCATCTCGCCGAAACCAGCGATAACCATATCCGTTTAACGCAAACACCTGAGCTTCGCCGCTGTCGCATCCATACACCTGTTTCCGAACAGGTCCGCGAGGCAAAGGCGAGCTGTCTGTTCGGGGAGTTTCAGGCGCGCGCCGCCTTCGCCTTTCTGGAACCAGCCTGGATCACCTGGCCGACGATGCGGTTGGTGTCGCCGAGCAGGCGGCGCACGGCCAGACGGGCGGCGTTGGGCCGCCGGGCGCGGATCGCCACCAGAATGCGCTCGTGGCCGGGCAGGGTGCGGCCGACATCGCCCTTCTGGCTCGCTGTGTAGGCGAACATGCTGCCGAGGGCGGATTCGATCACGAGCCCGAGCGGCACCAGCAACTCGTTGCCGGCGGCCTGCAGGATCGCGAAGTGGAACCGCACGTCGGCTTCATTCCATGCGACCAGGGTCTTGGCAGCGGCCATTTCCGCGAACGCCTGCTCGATTGCCTTCATCTGCTCCGCGGTGTGATTGGCGGCGGCCAGCGCGGCGGTCTCCGGCTCCAGGATCTCGCGCACCTGTTGCATATGGGCCAGGAAATGCGACTGCTTGGCGGCAGCGCAATACCAGGTGAGCACATCCCGGTCGAGCAGGTTCCATTGCTCGCGCGGCAGCACCCTGGAGCCGATGCGCGGGCGCGAGATGATGAGCCCCTTTCCCATCAGCATCTTGATCGCCTCCCGCACGGCAGTCCGGCTGACGCCGAAGCTCTTGCACCAGTCCGCTTCATTGGGCAGCAGGGTGTCCGGCGCGAATTCGCCACTCAGGATCCGCGCGCCGATATTCTGCGCGACGATGCGGTGCAGGCTGCCTCGCGAGGCTCTCTGGGGCGTTTTCTGCGGAGCTTTCAGTGGCTTCAGCGGCGCCCTTTGGGGCGCTTTCGGCCCCTGGGATGCGCTCTTGTGGGGCTTCATCCGGCGGCTTTCCCCTCCCAGTTTCGCGTCATTTATCATACAAACGATGATTGCCGCCACCTGTTTTATATGATAAAAGCCGCGCCTAAAGAACATGACGCAGCCCGCCCTCCGAGGCAAGGGAGCGCAAGACGGATGGGAGGAGCTCTGGTCAGATGCCATCGCCTTTGGTCGCCGTTTGGGCGCAGGACATGAATGCACGCGCGTGTCTTCGCCGCGCGTCGCATCGCATCTGATCCGATACCGCATTTCAATCAAGCACGTGGGAGGAACGACGTGAAATTGAGCAAGACTCTGATGACCATGCTGGCGGCGGGCATGTTTGCCATGTCGTCGCAGGCGATGGCACAGGACAAGGGTACCATCGGCATCTCCATGCCGACCAAGTCATCGGCCCGCTGGATCGCGGACGGCGACAACATGGTCAAGGTCTTCACCGAGCTGGGCTACGGTACCGATCTGCAATATGCCGAAGATGACATCCCGAACCAGCTAGCGCAGATCGAGAACATGGTGACCAAGGGCGTGAAGGTCCTGGTGATCGCCGCGATCGATGGCACCACGCTCTCCGCCATTCTGCAGCAGGCGCATGACAGCGACATCAAGGTCATCGCCTATGACCGCCTGATCCGCGATTCGGGCAACGTCGACTACTACGCGACCTTCGACAACTTCCAGGTCGGCGTGATCCAGGCGCAGTCGATCGAGCAGGCGCTCGGCCTCAAGGAAGGCAAAGGCCCGTTCAACATCGAGCTGTTCGGCGGCTCGCCGGACGACAACAACGCCTTCTTCTTCTATGACGGCGCCATGTCGGTTCTGCAGCCCTACATCGACAGCGGCAAGCTGGTGGTGCAGAGCGGCCAGATGGGCATGGACAAGGTCGGCACCCTGCGCTGGGACGGCGCGGTGGCGCAGGCCCGCATGGACAACCTCTTGAGCGCCTATTACGGCGACAAGCGGGTCGATGCGGTGCTCTCGCCCTATGACGGCCTCTCCATCGGCATCCTGTCGTCGCTGAAGGGCGTTGGCTACGGCACGCCCGATCAGCCGATGCCGATCGTCAGCGGCCAGGATGCCGAGATTCCCTCGATCAAGTCGATGATCGCCGGCGAGCAATATTCGACCGTGTTCAAGGACACGCGCGAGCTCGCCAAGGTCACGGCCCAGATGGTGGACGCCCTGCTGGCCGGCAAGGAAGTGCCGGTCAACGACACCAAGACTTATGACAACGGCGTCAAGGTCGTCCCCTCCTATCTGTTGAAGCCGGTCAGTGTCGGCCGCAACGACTGGAAGGAGATCCTGGTCGGCAGCGGCTACTACACAGAGGATCAGATCACGAAGTAGTCACGCGTGACTGGGTGGCCCCGCCTTCACCGGGCGGGGCCAACCCCGGCTTTTCAGATCCGACCGGCGAGGATGGCCGGCTTTTTGTTTTTCTTCCGCTTGCTTTTCATCCCCTGAGCGGCGGAGCAAGATGGGGCGAATTCGGAGGTTCCTGTTTGACCCTGGCAATGACGCAAGATTCCCGCGCTGACGTCATCCTCGAGATGCGCGGCATCACCAAGACCTTCCCCGGCGTGAACGCGCTGGACAATGTCAACCTCGTGGTGCGCCAGGGCGAGATCCACGCGGTGGTGGGCGAGAACGGCGCCGGCAAATCCACCCTCATGAAGGTGCTGAGCGGCGTCTACCCACACGGCGACTATTCCGGCGAGATCTATTTCCAGGGCCAGGAATGCAAGTTCCGCGACATCGCCGACAGCGAGAAAGCCGGCATCGTCATCATCCATCAGGAACTGGCGCTGGTGCCGCTGCTCTCGATCGCGGAAAACATCTTTCTCGGCAACGAGCCCGCGAAGAACGGCGTTATCGACTGGCACGCCGCCTTCGTGCGGACGCGGGCGCTCCTGAAGAAGGTGGGCCTCAACGAATCATCCAACACGCTCATCACCGATCTGGGCGTCGGCAAGCAGCAGCTGGTGGAGATCGCCAAGGCCCTGTCCAAGGAAGTGAAGCTGCTGATCCTGGATGAGCCGACCGCCAGCCTTAACGAGAGCGACAGCGATGCGCTGCTGGCGCTGCTCAAGGAGTTCCAGGCACAAGGCATCTCCTCCATCCTCATCTCTCACAAGCTGAACGAGATCCTGAAGGTCGCGGATTCCATCACCGTCCTGCGCGACGGCGCGACGGTCGACCGGCTCGACTGCCATGCGCAGCAGGTGGACGAGGATCGCATCATCCGTTCCATGGTGGGACGCGAGCTGGCGGACCGCTACCCCAAGCGCACCGCGCGCATCGGCGAGCCGATCTTCGAGGTGAAGAACTGGGTCGTCCATCACAAGGAACATGCCGACCGGCAGCTTATCAAAGGCATCGATCTCAACGTCCGCAAGGGCGAGATCGTCGGCATCGCCGGCCTGATGGGTTCCGGCCGCACCGAGCTCGCCATGAGCCTCTTCGGGCGCTCCTACGGCCAGAGGATCAGCGGCCAGGTGCTGCTGCATGGCAAGGAGATCGACGTTTCCACCATCGACAAGGCGATGAGGGCCGGCATCGCCTACGTGACCGAGGATCGCAAGAACTACGGGCTGGTGCTGATCGACGACATCCGGCACAACGTCACGCTCGCCAATCTCGCAGGCGTCGCGCGCAGCGGCGTGATCGATGACGGACGGGAGCAGAAGGTCGCCCACAAATTCCGGCGCGACCTCAACATCCGCTGCTCCAGCGTGTTCCAGCGGACGGTGAACCTCTCCGGCGGCAACCAGCAGAAGGTGGTGCTGGCCAAATGGCTGTTCACCGGGCCGGAGATCCTGATCCTGGACGAGCCGACACGTGGCATCGACGTCGGCGCCAAGTACGAGATCTACACGATCATCGCGCGTCTGGCGGAGGAGGGGAAAGGCATCATCTTCATTTCCTCCGAGATGCCGGAGCTGCTCGGCATCAGCGACCGGATCTACGTGATGAACGAAGGAAAGATCGTCGGCGAGATGCCGACCAAGGACGCGAGCCAGGAAAAGATCATGCGCGCGATCATGAAGTCCTGGACCAATTGAGCCAAGCTTGCAGGAAGAGTTGAGATGACACAGCAGACCCTAGCGGCGGAAGAGTCGGGCCATCACCGTTCCCTCGCCAGCTTCGTCAAGCGCAACATCCGCGAATACGGCATGCTGCTGTCGTTGATCGCGATCATGGCCTTCTTCCAGATCCAGACCGAAGGCACGCTGCTGAAGCCGATCAACCTCACCAACCTCATCCTGCAGAACTCCTACATCGTCATCATGGCGCTCGGCATGATGCTGATCATCGTCGCCGGCCATATCGACCTCTCGGTTGGGTCGGTGTGCGGATTCGTCGGCGCGGTCGCGGCCGTGCTGATCGTGAAGCTCGGCTATCATTGGCTGCCGGTCACGTTCTTCTGTCTTGCGCTGGGAGCGGCAATCGGCGCCGTGCAAGGCTATTTCGTGGCGTTCTGGAAGATCCCGGCCTTCATCGTGACATTGGCCGGCATGCTGGTGTTCAAGGGGCTGGCGCTCTGGATCCTGGCTGGCCAGTCGGTCGGACCATTCCCCGTGCCGTTCCAGCGCATGAGCTCCGGCTTCCTGCCGGACGCGGCGGCGGGCGCGATCGAGGCCTTCAATCTCACCTCCTTCCTGATCGGCGTGGCCGTCACGGCCCTCGTCATCTACTTCAACGTGAAGGAGCGGCGGGGCCAGCAGGCGCATGGGTTGGTCGAGGAGCCGTTCGCGTTCTTCCTCGGCCGCAACCTCCTGGTTGCCGCGGGCTTCCTGCTGTTCTCGTACCTGATGGCGTCCTACAAGGGCCTGCCGAACGTGCTGATCGTGATGTTCGCGTTGATCGTGCTCTATGCGTTCGTCACCTCCAGCATGACCATCGGGCGGCGCATCTATGCGCTCGGCGGCAATGAGAAGGCGGCGCGCCTCTCGGGCATCAAGACCAATCGGCTGACCTTCTATACCTTCACCAATATGGGTCTGCTGGCGGGCCTGGCCGGGCTCATCTTCGCCGCGCGGCTCAACACGGCGACGCCGAAGGCGGGCCTCGGCTTCGAGCTTGACGTGATCGCGGCCTGCTTCATCGGCGGCGCATCGGCCTCGGGCGGTGTGGGCAAGGTGGTCGGCGCGGTGATCGGCGCCTTCGTGATGGGTGTCATGAACAACGGCATGTCGATCCTCGGCGTCGGGATCGATCTGCAGCAGGTAATCAAGGGCCTCGTGCTGCTCGCCGCCGTGTTCCTCGACGTCTACTACAAGAACAAGGCTTAGAGCGCCGTCCGAAGGTCTCGGCGCTTTCGGTCCGCCAGGCAACCCCGGACGGCGCGGGCCAGTGGCAGCTGGCTTAGGCCTCTCGGCATAGTTCGTTTGGGGAAACAAATTTACCCGACATTAAACAATCCCGTGCAGCCTCGCATCCGTCAGGCTCGGTGGCGAGCCCAGGAAAAGATCGGGGTTGAGGATGCTGACGGGGCGCATGAAAGGGATCAAAAGCAAGCTGTCGCTTAACGCAAAGATATTGGCGTCCCTGACAGCGATCCTGGTTCTTGGGCTCGGAGTCACAGCCTATCTCATTTCCAGCAAGAGCGCGCGCACGACGGAGGAGTTGTCGGTGCACGCCGGCAAGCAACTCGCCAGCGGCGTCGCGAACGGCGTCGAGCGCGACATCAATACCGCTTTGCGAATCACCGAAACGATGCGCGACGCCTTCGTCGGCGCCTACATGCAGGGAGTCAAGGACCGTTCGACTTACCTCTCGATGCTGGAGTCGGCGGTCAAGGCTAACCCGCAATATGTCGGGATCTGGACCGCGTGGGAACCGAATGCGCTCGACGGCCGCGATGCCGAGTTCGTCAATGCGGACGGCAGCGCCACCTTCGCCGGCGCCAAGGCCCATGACGCCACTGGTCGATTCGTGCCCTATGTCTTCACAACGCCAGAGGGATTCGAGGTCACGCCGCTGACGGACTATGACAAGCCGGGCCCGGGCGACTACTACCTGCTCGCACAGCGCTCGGGCAAGCAGCAGATCATCGAGCCCTATCCTTACGAAGTCGGCGACAAGACCGTGATCATGACCAGCCTCGTGACGCCGATCATCATCGATGGCGCGGTGAAGGGCGTGGTCGGGCTCGATCTCGATCTCGCGGCCATCCAGGAGCGCCTCGCTGAGGTCAAGCCGTATGAGACCGGCTCGGTCTCCTTGATCTCAGCCGATGGGAACTGGGCGGCTTACTCCGATCTGCAGTACGTCATGAAGCCGATCGAAGAGCAGAATCCGGGTCTTGCTGTTGCCAAGCCGCGTATTGCCAAAGGGGAGGTGTTCGAGCTCGAGGACCACTCGAAGAGCCTCAACACCGACGTGCTGCGCATCTTCGAGCCGGTCGAGGTCGGCATCACGGGAACGCCATGGTCGATCCTCGTCAAT
Source organism: Dongia deserti (assembly GCF_003574735.1). Lineage (GTDB taxonomy): Bacteria > Pseudomonadota > Alphaproteobacteria > Dongiales > Dongiaceae > Dongia_A > Dongia_A deserti. Next base: position 30,832 of record NZ_QORW01000001.1, on the reverse strand, counting down.
CTGCCGAAGGACAAGGTCCTGGCACCGGCCAGGGATCTGACCATGTTCACGCTCAGTGCCGCGGCCGTTCTGGTGGTAGTGCTGTCGGTGATCCTCGGCCTGCTGATCCGGGCGCTGGTGGTGCGGCCGATCGGCCATCTGACCGGAATCGTCGAGACGCTCGCCAGCGGCGAAACCGCTATCGAAGTGCCGGCGACGGAACGCAGCGACGAACTGGGCGTGATGGCGCGCGCGATCAATATCTTCCGCCAGAAGCTCGTCGAGATGGATTCCATGCGGCAGCGCCAGGCAGAAGCCGAGAGGAATGCCGAGCTTGAGAAAAAGCGCATGATGCAGCAACTCGCCGATGGGTTCGAGCAGAGCGTTAAGGGCATCGTGGAATCCGTGTCCAGCGCCGCCGTGGAACTCCAGGCGAGCGCGCAATCGATGTCCGGCGTGGCTGAGGAAAGCACGCGACAAGCTAGTGCCGTTGCTGCTGCTGCCATGCAGGCCACCGCCAACGTCTCCACTGTCGCGTCGTCGGCTGAGGAATTGTCGGCATCAATCTCGGAGATCACCCGGCAGGTGAACGACAGCGCGACGTCCGCGCGCGGAGCGGTCGACGAGGTGGCGAAGACCGGCGCCACCATCGAAGAGCTGAATGCCGCGGCCAACAAGATCGGCGGCATCGTGCAGATGATCAATGAAATCGCCAGCCAGACCAATCTTCTCGCCCTGAATGCGACCATCGAGGCGGCGCGCGCCGGAGAGGCCGGCAAGGGCTTCGCCGTGGTCGCCTCGGAGGTCAAGGCCTTGGCGACCCAGACCTCCAGGGCGACCGAGGAGATCGCGACCCAGATCAACGAGATGCAAGGGATCACGCACCAGGCGGTAGACGCGATGGGTTCGATCCGCGCGAGCATCAATCGCATCAGCGAGATCTCGAGCGCTATTGCCGCAGCCGTGGAAGAGCAGTCGGCGGCGACCCGCGAGATTTCCAACAACGCAAATCAAGCCGCGACAGGCACCGGCGAGGTTAACCAGAACATCACGGGCGTCTCGGATGCGGCGCATGAAGTAGGCGGGGCTTCGAGCCAGGTCCTCTCGGCAGCCGACCGGCTCTCGAGCGAATCAAACAAACTGAAGCGCGAAGTCGAAACCTTCATCAGCCGGGTGCGGGCGAATTAGGCCTGCAGCATCATCGCCCTGCCACGCTTCCGTCGGGACAGCGCACGCGATCGTCCGCAGCCTCGTTGTCGCTGCGCCGCTGCAAGCAGCAGGCAGGTCCCTCCGCGCGCGAAGAATAAGGGCTACACCTTCCGTTACGCGGCTCATAGCTGACGACGCCACCTCGTGCATCAGTCGTAATGTCGCAACACGCCAGCAGCAGTTTCCTAAGCTTCCTGCGACCGCGCTGTACGCGAGTCTTCATTCCTGACAGTGAAATCCCAGTCCGGTAAGCCGCTTCATGCTGCGTCAATCCATTCAACTCGGTCTGACGAATTGCGTCCCGATAGGATCTGGGCAGGCCTTCAATTAGTGGCTGGAGGCAATCACTGAGTTCCATCAACGCCGACGCTTCAGGACCAGAACATGCAACATCGAGACCGTCGGAAAGAGGTTCAACCCGCCTGCCATTACCGCGAAAGTAATCTGCGATCGCGTTACGGGCGATCCTGAAAATCCACGCGGCCAAGCGCGAGTCATCCTTGAGCGAGGGGAGATGCTCGTGGATGCGGATGAAGATCTGCTGCACCACGTCCTCAGCATCCGCGGCATTCTTCACCCGCTGGGAGACGAACGACCGGAGCCGCCCGTGGAAAACATCCCAAACGGCTCGCGAGCTGACCCTATGCTCGATAGCTTTCATCCGCACCCGCAACTCGCTCCCACCCCCAGCTCGTTTGAACCGCAGCATGCCTTCTTGTCTGATGGCGCACAGCATGACTCCTGTCTTTCCGTGGAGCAACAGCCAGCACTCACCGTTTGTGCTGCTGCCTTCGCGGCGAAGAACTGCTTGAGATTCTCGGGCAGCACGAAGGCCTCCGGCTCGAGCGCCTCCATGCCGGCCACTCTTTCGCCAACGGAGGCTATGAGCCCGTTCACGATGAGTGGAACTGGCGCTTCTGTGTATTCCTTGCCTTCGTGCACCCAGACGCGGCACGCGACTGAGCCGCCACAGCCGCACGCTTCCCCGCACGAATCGCATTCGCTCTCCCGCAATTCAAGCGCAATGTCCTGGCCGTTTACGCGGATGGTCGGCGACGAAACAAATCGCAGCTCACGCGCCTTGGCCTCTGAATCGATGAGCGTCTTGCGCACCTGCACAGCCGTCCCTGACGCCTCAAGCATGTCCTGCGCGGTCCTCAGCGCTGTCTCCAGATTGGCATCTGTCCCTTTGCACCGCGAGCATACATCGAGATCGAGATACATGAACTCGATCTCGACGCGATTAACCTTTGTCCCTGGTTTCAACATTGGATCTGCTCCCAAGTCCGTCTGACCTATGGAGACGGAGATCCAGGGAAAAGGACGCACCAAGACGGTATCTTCCTTGCTCTCGAGAAAGAGCTGGCACGGAAAAGCTCGCCGACCAATAGCTGAAGCCCGACCGGTCCTCCGGCTGCAAGCGCCTCGCCACCGGCCAGGCACTCCATAACGAACGTGGCTCGCGTGTGGGCGCCGACGAGGGGCCGCCGTCTCCGCGCGTCGAACAGCGGCGGACGGACAGCACGTATCTCTCGATTGTCGCGGAAAGTCACCCCTCGATTCCCGACGTTTGGGATCGCTCTGCAGTGGACGATCAGGTGCCGGTGCTACGCGGGCGCATGATGAACAGGTCTTATCAACCGGCCGATCTCAGCTCCGTAATCGGGCAGGTGTAATTGAGGCCATTAACGGCGACCAACGCCATCAGCGGCCCGCGGATGCTGCTGGCGCCGAAGCACAGGATGGTGCCGATCTTGCCATCGCGGAATCGCACGCGGTCGCCGACCCGAAAATCCTCGATTTCCACAGGGCCTTCTTTGTGAACCCAAGGATGAAGCAGGGTATGTTCCCCGTTCAGTCGCGCGCGCCGTGCGGCGGCCAAGTCGAATACCATCGCCGTCATGGGACATGATCTCCCAGCTAGCCATTCGGTAGGAAAACGCCGAGACCCCGGCCGAAGTTCCGCGATGCCCCGTGGTGCGACATTCCGGAACCTGGGCGAGGTTGCGACCTGCTGGCTGAAACCGCGCGTGGCCGCTAGCATGGCGGCCTGTGCCTGACGCGCGTGGGCGATCCATTTGCCATCCTTTCTCCATTTCCTTACCAACCGGACCGCCGAACTGCGCTTGGCGGTGCGCGTCACGTCGGCGGCGATCCTGGCCTTTGCCCTCGCCAAGCTGCTTGGGTTTGCCCACGGCTATTGGGCGGTCATAACGGCGATCATCGTGATGCAGACCAGCGTCGGTGGGTCGCTGAAGGCAGCTTTGGATCGGCTGCTCGGCACCATGGCGGGCGCACTCTACGGCGCCGCGATCGCGATCGCCATTCCGCATGCCACCACGGCCGCGCTCGCGGCGGCGATGGTTGCGGCGATCCTGCCGTTGGCGTTGCTGGCCGGGATCAAGCCGGGATTCAAGGCAGCACCCATCACCGCGTTCATCGTGCTGGTGCCGCTCTCCGGGCAGGAGGTGGCGCCGCTGACCTATGCGCTGGATCGGATTCTCGAGATCACGATCGGCAGCCTAGTCGGGCTGGCGACCTCTCTCATCATCCTACCGGCGCGTGCGCACCAGATGCTGGCGCAGGTGGCGGCCAGAGCGGCGAGCCTCAATGCCGATCTGATGGCGGCCTTGTTCGAAGGGCTGATCGGCGATGCCGGCCGCCCGGGCCTGCGCGCGCAGCACGCGGCGATCCGCAAGGCGCTGGTCCAGGCGGAGAACGCGGCGGAGGAAGCGCTGCGCGAGCGCAAGAGCTATCTGACGGATTCGCCCGATCCGGAGCCGCTGGTACGCACGCTCTACCGCCTGCGCCATGACCTGGTGATGGTCGGGCGCGCCGCGACCAGGCCACTGCCTGCGGTGCTGGCGTCGCGGCTGGCACCCAAGCTGGTCGGCGTGCGTGATGCCGGCAGCGACCTGCTGCGCGCCATGGCTGAGGCCCTGCGCACGCACCACGCCGCGCCGAGCCTCGAGCGGTTCGAGACCGCCTTGCGCGACTACGTGACGGAGATGGACGCCGTCTGGAAAGATTCCGCCACCCAGGTTCTTGCCGCGGAGGATGCCGGCCGCATCTTCGCCTTGCGCTTTGCTCTCGAGCAGATGATCCAGGATTGCCGCGACCTCACCAACCGCATCAACGAGTTCGCGGGGAAGAAGCCGTCAGTCGCAGCATAAAGCGGCCGCCGCACAATCATCACGATCGGGCCGCGGCCGCGCCCCATCGCCGCCCCACTCCTCCGCCACAAACCCGCATGGCTTCGAGCGGAGGGGGACATGCGCATCCTGCTGATCAATCCGGGGCATCCGTCGATCGGCAGTCGCATTCCCGACGAGCATCTGCCGCCGCTGGGGCTGCTGTCTGTCGGGGGGCCACTGATCGATGACGGGCATGAGGTGCGATTGCTGGATGCGGAGTTCGGGCCGTTGCCGGTCACCGCGATCGTGGCGGACGCTCTTGCCTACGCGCCCGATGCGGTTCTGGTGGGCCATTCCGGCTCGACCTCCGGCCATCCCGGTGCGGTAGAGATCTTCCGCGCTATCCGCAACGCGCTACCGCGCGTCACGATCATCTATGGCGGTGTCTTTCCCACGTATGATTGGCGCGAGGTGCTGGCGCAAGTCCCGGAAGTCGACGTGATCGTGCGCGGCGAGGGCGAAGAGACGGCGCGGCGGCTGATCCGTACGCTGGAAGACGGTCGCTCCTTGATGGAGGTTGCCGGCATCGCCTATCGGATGGGTGGCCGGCCGCTCGCGACCCTGGCAGCGCCGGCCATCCGCGACCTCGATGCCTATCGCGTCGGGTGGGAGCTCATCGACTTCGCGCGCTACTCATATTGGGGCAACAAATGCGCGGTGGTCGTGCAGTTCTCGCGCGGTTGTCCGCACCTCTGCAATTACTGCGGTCAGCGCGGCTTCTGGACCCGTTGGCGGCATCGCGATCCGGTGCGCTTCGCGAAGGAGATTGCGCGTCTGCATCGTGATCACGGCGTGGAGGTGTTCAATTTCGCGGATGAGAATCCCACGGTGTCACGCAACGTGTGGAAGCGCTTTCTCGAAGCGCTGATCGCAGAGAAGGTCCAGGTGATCCTGGTCGGCTCCACCCGCGCCGACGACATCGTGCGCGATGGCGATCTGCTGCCTCTCTACAAGAAGGCGGGCTGGGCGCGCTTCCTGCTCGGCATGGAGAACACCGATGCCGCGACCCTGAAGCTGATCCGCAAGGGCGGCAGCGTTTCGACCGACCGCGAGGCGATCCGCCTGATGCGCCAACACGGCATCCTTTCCATGGCGACCTGGGTGGTCGGCTTCGAGGAGGAGCGCGATGCCGATTATTGGCGCGGCCTCAAGCAGCTGCTCGCCTACGATCCCGATCAGATTCAAATGCTCTATGTGACGCCGCATCGCTGGACGCCCTATTTCCGCATCGCTGCCGACCGGCACGTGATCCAGCTTGACCAGCGCCGCTGGGACTACAAGCACCAGGTGCTGGCGACGCGCTTCGTGCCGCCCTGGCGCGTGCTGCTGTGGGTGAAGCTAACGGAAGCGATCCTGCAAGGCCGGCCGAAGGCGTTCTGGCGCACGTTCTTTCAGCGGGATCGCGGCCTGCGGCACGCGATGCAATGGTACACGCGCATCGGCAAGCGTGTGTGGCCGTATGAGGTCAAGAACTTCTTCTTCCGCGATCAGCGTGTCGAGAACGGACCGACGCTCACCGAATATTGGGGCGCGCCGCAGGATGCGGAGGAAGAAGCGCTGCGCCTCGCGCGCAGCCCGGCCGTCGTCACCGGCACATCCGGAATCCACCAAGATCCAGATGGAAGTGGTTTGCGTGCAGCTGGTTGTAGTTCGGGCTGAGCACGACGTTGAAGAAGCGGCAGGCTTCATCGCGCGCGTCCGCGAGGAAGTGGCCCTGCGGCGTCTCTCTGCCCCAGTCCTTGAGGATTGAGATCGTGCGCCCGTCGGCGAGGCGGAAGCCCGCGATGTCGATGGCGTTGGCAGTCGCGTGCTGGCTGCGCCGGCCAGTGTCCGCGCTGTTGACGTTGCGGCAAGCATAGGTGCCGAGCTGGTCGATGCGCGCGATCGAGGTGCCGAGATGCTGCTGCGCCAGGCGCTGCAGCTCGGCTTCGTACCAGTAGAGCGCCGCCATCATGCCGCAGCTGATGTCAAACGGGCGGTTGTAGCGGATGTGCGATTGCAGCGGCCGCACGGCAGCTTCCAGCCCGCAGCCGTTCCTGATCGGCCGCACCGGGGTGCGCCGGTATCGCAGCTGCGAGCGGTCGAGCGCGGCGATACAGGCGGCGGAATCCGACGCGAGGCTGTTGATCTGCATGCGCGCCAGCCAGCCCGGCGGCCGGTCGAGTTCGACATCGCCCCATGGCGCGATGTTGGCGGGGATTCGGATCCAGGACTGGTAGAGCGCCACGAAGAACGCGGTCGCGACGACCAGCAGGAGCGGTCGAAACCACCGCCGGAAGCCTCTCCGTACGCGTCCTCGTGCCGATCCACGTTCCATCTTCGTCTGTGCCTCTGAAAGAACCTGGATGGCGATTGTGTTGTTCCGGTGTTCTAATCTTGTCCCCCGCGGCGTCGGGCGATAGAAGAGCGGATATGACCGGCAAATCCGACGCACCGCTGCCCGTGAGCGCGATCACCAGCTATCACGCCCACATCTACTATGAGCTGGGCGAGGAGCGGGCGCGCGCCGAGTGGCTGCGCACGCTGATCGGCGAACGGTTCATGGCGCGCATCGGCGCCTGGCACGACGAGCTGGTCGGGCCGCACCTCAAAGGCATGTACCAGGTGGCGTTCGCGGTCGATCTCTTCCCGCGCTTCGTGCCGTGGCTGATGCTAAACCGCGTGGGGCTGTCGGTGCTGGTCCATCCCAACACCCGGCGGCCGCGCGATGATCATCTCACCTACGCGCTCTGGCTTGGCGAGAAACTGCCGCTGAAAGAGGAGACCCTGCCGATCGAGGTGCCCGAGGCCAAGATCGAAGAGTTGCCGCCGCCCAACACCAACCCGACCCTGCGGCCTTGATTGTTTCTTGTATGTGAACAATGATTTCCGCCGCCGGCCATTACCGGCCGATGGCTGCGCTGCCTACATTAATGCCCTAATCTAGCCAGCCGTTTCTGATGGGAGAGCCGATCATGGGCCAAGCCAAAGTTCAGTCCGTCAGTTCCGAGCGTCGGATGGTCGCCACCATCCGCGGCCGCGCGGCCAGCGACGGCGCGGGCGTAAAGCTGACCCGCGTCATCGGCCAGCCGTCGCTGCCCGACCTCGACCCGTTCCTGATGCTGGATGAGTTCGGCTCCGACAAGGGCGCGGACTATATCGGCGGCTTCCCGGACCATCCGCATCGCGGCTTCGAGACCGTGACTTACATGCTCGCAGGCCGCATGCGCCACGGCGACAACCAGGGCAATGTTGGCCTGCTGCGCCCGGGCAGCGTGCAATGGATGACTGCCGGCCGCGGCATCATCCATTCCGAGATGCCGGAGCAGGAAGAAGGCCTCATGCAGGGCTTCCAGCTCTGGGTCAACCTGCCGGCCAAGGACAAGATGACGAAGCCGCGCTACCAGGACATCGACCCGGAGAACATTCCGGTGGTCGAGCGCGCGGACGGCGTCAAGGTGAAGGTACTGGTGGGCAGCTTCGATGGTGTCACGGGTCCCGTGACCAACGTGGCGACCGATCCGCTCTATCTCGATATGACGCTGCCGGCGGGCAAGTCGGCCAGCGTGCCGATTGCGCCGGAGCACAATGCCTTTGCCTATGTGTTCGAAGGCCATGCGAGGATCGGCTCGGAATCGCAATTGGTCGAACGCGGCCAGCTTGCGGTGCTCAGCCTTGGCGATGGCGTCACTGTCGAAGGCGGCCCCAAGGGCGGTCGCCTGATCCTGGTCGCCGGCCGGCCCTTGCGCGAGCCGGTGGCGAAGTATGGCCCGTTCGTGATGAACACGCCGGCGGAGATCCGCCAGGCAATCGCGGATTATCAGGCTGGCCACTTCGTCTGACGCCTAGAGCGGCCAGAAGATCAGCAGCGCCGGCACGGCGACCGTGAGGACAACCAGCTCCAGTGGCAGCCCCATTCTCCAGTAGTCGGAGAACCGGAATCCGCCGGGTCCCATGATCAATGTGTTGTTCTTGTGCCCGATCGGCGTGAGGAAGGCGCAGGAGGCGGCGACCGCGACGCCCATCAGGAAGGTGTCGGGATTGACCTCCAGCCGCTGCGCAACATCGATGGCGATGGGGCCGGCGACGACGATGGTCGCGACATTGTTGAGCATGTCCGACAGTGTCATGGTGGCGATCATCAGGGCGACGAGGGCGACCACCGGTCCGTAGGAGCCGGTCAGCCGCGTGATGCCGTCCGCCACCAGCGCGGCGCCGCCGACCTGCTCGAACGCCGCGCCGATGGGCAGCAGGCAGGCCAGCATCACGATCACCGACCAGTCGATCTGCTCATAGAACTCCCGCGCCGGAACGAGGCCGAGCGCCGCATAGGCCACGACGGCGATTGCAATGGCGATGGTGAAGGGCGTGAGGCCGACGGTGGCTGCCGCGATGGCCGCGGCGAACAAGCCGATCGCCAATGCCGCATCGAGCGGCCGAAACCGGGCGATGCCGAGCTGATTGATGGGCAGCAGTCCGAGCAGGTTCAAGGTCAGGCCCGCTGCGGACCGGCTGCTGGTGAGCAGCAGCATGTCGCCCGGCCGGATCACGCGCTCACCCACTTTCTGGCGGGCCACAGTACCCGCCCGCGAGATGCCGACCAGCGTAAGGCCGAACCGGCTGCGCAGGGCGACGCTCTGCGCCGACCGGCCGATCAGGCGCGAATCCGCGCGCACGACAGCCTCGATGACCTGCGGCTCTTCGACGGTATCCTCCTTCGGCAGATCGTCCGGCCTCGTATCGCCGCCCGCAATGCCGGCCTCTGCCATGGCTTCGCCCACCGAGTTGGGGGAGCCTTCCCCTTCGCCGCCACCATGCGGCTCCTGCAGGCCCGCTGCCTTGATAAAGGCCGCGATCGCATCGGTCGCGCCCTCGACCACCATAATGTCCGCTGGCGCAATCTCCATGACGTGCGCCAGGGCATCGTAGCGCTTGCCGCCGCGAACCAGGCCGAGGATAAGGACCTCGGCGCGCTCCGCCATCTGGTCGAGATCGGACGGCGTCCGTCCCACTGCGGGGCTGTCCGCCGGGACCCACAGCTCCGCCCTGAACGATGAATGGCGTGCCGGCGCATCCGACTGGTCCATGCGATGCGGCACCAAGCGCCAGCCGATCAGCGCCACGAACAGGACGCCCGCAACTGCGACCGAGAGCCCGACCGGCGTGAAGTCGAACATGTGGTACGACTGGCCGAGCCGCTCGTTGCGGATGGCGGCGGCGATCACGTTGGGCGGCGTCCCGATCAGCGTCACCATGCCGCCGAGAATGGTCGCGAAGGACAGGGGCATCAGGGTCATCCCCCGTGGCCTGCCGGCCTTGCGCGCGGCCTCGATGTCGATCGGCATCAGCAAGGCCAGCGCCGCCACGTTGTTAATGACAGCCGACAGGATCGCGCCCAGTCCGCCCGTGAGGCCGATGTGCCGTCCGACCGGTCGCGACTCGCGAGCGATGATGGTGGCAGGTAGACCGAGTGCGCCGGAATTCTCGAATGCCCGCGAGGCGACCAGCACCAGCGCAACGATGATCACCGCATGATTCGAGAAGCCGGAGAATGCCGCTCCTGGAGATACAAGTCCGAGCAGGACGGCAGCAAGGAGGCCGCCGGCCGCCGCCAGGTCGTGCCGGATTCGCCCCAGCATCATCGCCCCGAGAATGAGCGCGAAGAGGACGAACAGCAGGACCTGATCCAGCGTCATCGTGCTCCTTTCGCAGCGCCGTGCCGAGATGGCTCAGCCACGATTAGTACATGGTGAAGCGCATCGCCGACTTGCAGGCGTGATGTCGAGACGGCCCTGCCGTCAGGCGACCGCCATCAGGCGAGATCGAGAACGAAGTCGTAGCGCCCGAGTTTCGTGTCCTGCTCGCCCGTGAGGTCCAGGAGCAGGGCCGAATCGAAGATCCAATCGCGGGCGTTCCCCGGCTCGCCGGGGAAGTAGAGCTGTGTCGTCAGGATGCGTTGGCCGGGCGCTTGGACCTTGATGTGGAAGTGGCGGGTGCGGCCGGGATAGAGGCCGGGCACGATGGTTTCGAACACGAAGCGGCCGTGCGCGTCGCTGAACTGGTGGCCGCGAAGGCGGTAGCCGACATTGTCGTATGCGCCGGTCGAATCGCAGTGCCAGAGATCGAGCAGCGCGCCGGGCACCGGGCGGCAGCGCCGGTCCAGCACGAAGCCAGCAAGGGAAATGCGGTCGCCTTTCATGCCCTCATCGACCAGGTTGGTGCGTTCCGGAGAATTGGGCGTGAAATAGGGACCTTCGGTCTGCGGCGGCGTCGGGTCGTCGGAATCAGGGCATTGCGGCGTCGCCGGGAGTAGATTCTGCTGCGCTTGCGGCCGCCGCCAAGCGAGCCCCGCCAAAATGCTCGAGGCGCCGATGCCCAGCAGGGCGCGGCGTGACCATCTCACGTAGCTCATGAACCATCCGTAACTGCAATTGCCGTCCGCCTTCAACGGGCGGAGGGGTCACAATCCTGCGAGGCCTACTCCGCTACGCTCTTCTGCTCCGCCGGGAAGGCGTAGGTGTAAACGTGGCGCTGTATGTCGCTCAAGTGCTTGTACATGCACTCGAACGCGCGCTCGCTGTTGCGCGCCGCGATCGCCTCGTAGATCTCCTGGTGCGACGCGGAATGCACCGATTGGCGTTTGAAGCAATGGGCATTCTCGCTGAGGCGCCGCCAAGTGGCATCGCGCCGGCTCGCGCTCAACGTGTCGAACAAGGACAGGAACAAGGCGTTGCGCGCGGCCTCGGCGACCGCGCGATGGAAGTTCTCGTCGGCCCGCTCATAGAACGCGGGGTCGGTCGCCGTCCGGGTCTCCTCGGCCAGTCCCTGCAGGCGGCGAATGTCGGCCTGCGAGGCGCGCAGCGCCGCAAGCCGCGCGATCACCGGCTCAACCGCCAGGCGCACCTCGATCACCTCCAGGGGATTGGTGAATTCCAGGATGCGATCGAACGGAATCGCCGCCATCGCCGAAGCGACGGCCATATCCGCTTGCCGGGCCCGCACAGCCGTCGGCGCGGCAATCGGCGCGGTCTTGCTTTGCACGAAGGTGCCGCGGCCCTGGTGGCGCGTGATCTGCCCTTCTTGCTCCAGGATCTCCAGCGCGCGCCGCAGCGAGCGGCGGCCCACACCCATCTCGCTCGCCAGCGTGCGCTCCGGCGGAATGCGACCACCGGTCCCCAGGCTGCCGTTGGCGATCATCTGGCGAAGCTTGCTCAAGGTCTGGTCTGCTTGCTGCAACATCGAAGGGCCTCTCGTCCGCGCCGATCCGCCGAGACCGAATGGTCTCACCGCGGTCGCCCGGCCTCGAACCAAACAGAGCGCGCAGCGGTGGCTGCAGTTATTGGTCCCGATATGGTCCGAGTTCGCGCGCTCCGGACGACCGGCCCATGATGCGGCCCAATTTGTCTGATGTAAACCTTTCATTGTGCCGGCACGCGCGGGAAAGCTGGGGAAATCTTCAGCGCGGCACATCCGTCCGATCACATTTTCCCGCATGGCGCGGGACCGACGCCTGAGCCAATCACGGCAAATGGATCGCAGTTGACGGCACGGAACGGGAATGGTTACGTTTGGATCGTGTATCGACGCCTTCCGGAACCATTCGCTAGAAAATGGTTCGCGGCGCCGAAACGAGGGAGAGGCGGATGAGCGCGAGCGCCAGGCCCGAAGGCCACAATCTCCAGGCGGCACTGGACCAACTCCATGCCGATGTCTACCGCCACCACATGGCGCCGTTCTGGGCGATCGACAAATCGAACAAGAACGACGAGGACAACCAGCTGCGCGACACGCGCAAGCCGGTTCCCTTCATCTGGAAATACCGCACGGACATCGAGCCGCTGCTTCATCGTTCGGCCGAGCTCATCAACACCGAATCCTCCGAGCGCCGCTCGCTCATCCTGGTCAATCCGGGCCTGGCGCCCAAGCGCGCGTCGGTCTCGACGATGTACACCGCCTACCGGCTCAACGATCCTAACGAGATCATGCCGCCACACCGGCACTCGCCCAACGCCATCCGGCTCGGGCTCACGGGCGCGCTCAACTTCACCGGGGTCGAAGGCGAGAACATCACGTTCGGCCCGGGTGACATGGTGCTGACGCCGCACGACACCTGGCACAATCACGGCAATCAGGGCGACGAGCCGGCAATCAACTTGAGCGTCCTCGATCTCCCCTTGGTCGAGACGCTGAACGCCATGTATTTCGAGCACGACTACACCGAGGAAGAGGAAGGCAAGCGCGTCCGCCGCGTCATGCAATCCGAGCGCTACACGCCGGACTACTCCCAGCGCGTCTATGGCGCGGGGGGCCTTATGCCGCGGTTCGTTTCGCACGCGCGCGGCACCGGCAACGCGTCGCCGATGTATGTCTATCGCTGGGACATGATGCGCGAGGCGCTGGAGAAGTTCCGCAACTGGGATGGCGATCCTTACGAAGCCATCATGATCGAGTATGTCAATCCGCTCGACGGCAAGCCGGTCTTCAAGACCATCACCTTCTTCATGCAGATGCTGCGGCCGGGCGAGCGCACGCAGCCCTTGAAGCAGACCGCGAGCCTGCTGGTGGCGCCCTTCGAAGGCCGCGGCTACAGCCTGATCGGCGGCAAGCGGCTGGAGTGGGAGCGGTTCGACACCTTCGCGGTTCCTGGCGGCGAGTGGGCAGAGCATGTCAATGCGTCCGAGCACGAGCCAGCCATCCTGTTCGTCGCCAGCGACGAACCGACCTTGAAGGCATTGGCGCTGTATCAGAAGCATGGGCGCATGAAGAACGGCGAGGTGGTGCGGCTCTCCTGATTTCCTCGCCGGCATATCCTCATCACCAGCGCACAATCATCATGGCCCGATCCAAAAATACCAAGCTGTTAGCGAACTACGACTGCCCCGGCGGCGGACAGGTCTGGGTCGAGGGCACCACGCTCTATGTCGGCCACATGCGCGAGCCAACGGGCACAAGCATCGTCGACGTGTCGGATCCAAGGAACCCCAGGACCGTGGCACGCATCGAGGTGCCGAAGGGCTGGCATTCGCACAAGGTGCGGGTTGCCAACGACATCATGGTCGTCAACCACGAGAAGCTCGGCACCGAAGGCGATGCGTCATTCGGCGGCGGCCTCGGCATCTATGACGTTAGCAATCCGCCCGAGCCGAGGCTCATCACCAAATGGCGCACCCAGGGCCGCGGTGTGCATCGCTACGATTTCGACGGGCGCTACGCCTACATCTCGCCGACGGCCGAGGGCTATGTCGGCAACATCTGCATGATCCTCGACCTCAAGGACCCGGCGAGACCGGAAGAGGTGGGGCGCTGGTGGATCCCCGGCCAGTGGAAGGCGGGCGGCGAGGACTATCCGTGGGAGAACTGGACCGCTCCGCGTTGCCATCATCCGATGCGCCGCGGCGACCGGCTTTATGTCAGCTATTGGCACCACGGCTATTACATCCTCGACATCTCCGACATGTCGAAGCCGAAGCTGATCTCCGGCGGCAATACGTCACCGGCCTTCCCGCATCCGACCCACACCTGCCTGCCGATGCCGCAGCCATTGAAGGGCCGCGACATCATGGTGGTGGCTGACGAGGATGTGGCGAAGCTCTGGCCGGCGCCGCCGGCCTTCACCTGGATCTACGACATTACCAACGAGGCATGCCCGGTGCCAATCGCGACCTGGCAGGTAGAAGGCCTTGACAAGGATGGTTCACCGCAGCCGCCGATGATGGGCTGCCACCAGCCATCGGAACGTTTCAAGGGCACCATCATCCCTTTTGCCTGGTTCGCGCAGGGACTGCGTCTGCTCGAGATCGCGGATCCTTACAACCCCCGCGAGGTCGGATTCTACGAGCCCGATCCGCCGCAAGGGTTCGAGGTGTCCTCGTCGAACGATGTAACCATCGACGATCGCGGGCTATGCTATCTGATCGACCGCCAGCGCGGTGTCGACATCATCGAGACGTCGGTTTTGTAGCGAAACAATTGGGGCGTGACCCATGAGCGGTGACAACAAGGACATCCATCCGATCGGCAAGAAGAGCCCAACGCTGCCGTTCCATCCCGCCGTGCGCGCCGGCGATTTCATTTTTGTCTCGGGACAAGTCGCCAAGGATGAGAACGGCAATATGTGCGTCGGCAATATCGAGGAAGAGACGCGCTTGACCATCGAAGGCATCAAACGAATCCTGGCGCTGGAAGGCGCCGATCTCTCGGATGTCGTGAAAGTGACCGTCTACCTGGAAGACGCGCGCAATTTCGGGCGCTACAACAAGGTGTTCGCGGAGTACTTCCCGGACGGGCGGCTGAGCCGCACCACGGTCGAGGCGCGCGCGGTCATCGAGTGCAAGATCGAAATGGATGCAGTCGCGTACAAACCGCGACGCGGATAAGCAAGTGGGCGCAAACTGCGTCCGGCAGGGTGACATAAAGGGAGGGAGATAGGAACATGTTGCGGCTTCTCGGTCGGAACACGTCCGGCAATGTCCAGAAGGTCATTTTCCTGCTGGAGGAATTGGGCGCGCCCTATACGCGCGAGGATTACGGGCGCCAGTTCAACAACACGCAGGACGCCGCGTATCTGAAGCTCAATCCCAATGGCAAGGTGCCAACCCTCGTCGATGGCGACGTGGTGGTGTGGGAGTCGAACACGATCCTGCGCTACGTGTGCAATAAGCTGAACAACACCGCGCTTTATCCCGCTGACCCCGCTGCGCGGACGGAGGTCGAGCGCTGGATGGACTGGCTGCTGGCATCGGTGAACTATCATTACGTGGCCGTCTTCAAGGATTCAAAGAAACCAGCCAATGAGCGCGCCGCGACCTTCGAGGCCGATGCCAAGGAGTTGGCGGCTCAACTTTCGATCCTCGACGGCGCCATGGCAGGCAGGAAATGGATCGCGGGCAGTAATTTCGCCCTCACCGACATTGCGCTGGGGCCGATCTTGCATCGGTGCCTGGATTTTCCGATCGCGCTGCCGGCGCTTTCCAACCTGAAAGCCTGGCGCGAGAAGCTCAAAGAACGGCCGGCGTTCAAGAAAGCAACGGGAGCTTAGGAATGCTCCACGCTCACCATGCCCCCTCTCGTCATGGTCGGGCTTGGTCCGACGGGCAGCGCTGAGCAGTAGCAGACAAAGTCGTGGATGGTCGTGCCAAGCACGACCATGACGGAACATAGCGAATGAGCAAGAAGAGCGAGCAAGAGGAGAGGCAGGATGGCTAAAGCAGCAGTGGTGGGTCTGGGAACCATGGGGCCGGGCATCGCGCAGACTCTGGCGCGCGCCGGCATGGACGTGACGGCCTTCGATCTCAGCGAGGACCAGCGCAAGAAGGCACCGGAAGGCATCGAACTCGCCAACAAGGTCCTGAGCGCGCTTGGCGTGGCCGACCGCGCTAAGGCGCCGGTTAAGATCACCGGCTCTCTCAAGGAGTGCGTCGACGGCGCGACCGTGGTGGTTGAGACCGTGCCCGAAAAGCTCGACATCAAGGCGGCGGTGTTCAAGGAGATCGACGGGCTGGTCGGCAAGAACTGCATCATCGCCAGTAACACATCCGGCATCCCGATTACCAAGCTGCAGGAGAACATCTCCGCGCCGGAACGGGTGGTCGGCATGCACTGGTCAAACCCGCCGCACATCATCCCGATGATCGAGGTGATCGCCGGCAACCAGACCTCGAAGGAGACCGTGCAGTGGATGGTCTCCACCATCAAGGATCTCGGCTTGCTGCCGGTGGTGGTGCAGAAGGATGTGCCCGGCTTCGTGGAAAATCGCGTGCTCTATGCGCTGCTGCGCGAGTGCGTCGATCTGGTGGACCAGGGCGTGATCGATGCCGAAGGACTCGATACCTGCGTCTCTTGGGGCATCGGCTACAAGCTGTCGGTGATCGGCCCGATGGCGCTGCTCGATATGGCCGGCCTCGACATCTATCAGGCGGTCGGCTCTTATCTGAACAAGGATCTGTGCAACCGGGGCGACCTTAGCGCCTATGTGACCGAGCGCACCAAGGCTGGCAAGCTGGGCATGAAAACGGGCAGCGGCATTTTCAGCTACACGCCGGAAAAGATCGCGGAGCTGCGTGCGCTGCGGGCCAAGCGCCTGGTCGCCGTGCGCAAGGCGTTGGAGAGCTGAGCGGCAGCTCGGCCCGAACCTCAATTGCGTGGCGTAACAAGCGTTAAAAATGGGGACAGGAACGGAAGGAAACGACAATGAGCACGAAGACTCTCAAAAGGTTGGCGCAGGTGTCGCTGCTTGCGCTTGCCCTGACCGGGATCGCAGCCGCGCAGGCGGCGGATGTGAAGAGTATCGCCATCCTGACACCGGAAGATCCGACTGACTACGGCTGGAACCAGCAGGGCCATGACGCAGCCAAGGCGGTCGCGGAGAAATACGGGCTTGAGTTCATTCCGGCGACCGGCCTCGGCTATGGCGATGTGCATCCGCAATTGCGCGAAGTGGCCGATGACGGCGCCAGCCTGATCATCGCCCACGCCAGCGGCTATAACACCGCGGCACCGGAAGTGGGCGCCGAGAAGGGCGTGCCGGTCGCGATCGTCGATCGGCCCGACGCCAACAAGGCCGGCATGGTTGCCGACTACACGCTGAGCGGCCATGAGGGTGCCTATCTCGCCGGCGTGCTCGCGGCCAGGACCACGCAGACCAAGTCGGTCGGCATCGTCGTCTCGGGTGAGCCGCCGTCCTGGAACTCGCAGTCCGCCGCCTTTGCGCAGGGCGTGAAGGCGACCGACGGCAGCATCAAGGTGCTCTATGCCGTGATCGGCCCGGCCGCCTATTCCGATGCGGCGGGCGGCAACCGCGTGACCGCCTCCGTGATCGGCGCGGGCGCGGATGTGATCTTCGGCCAGGGTGACGGCGCCACGTTCGGCATGCTGCAGGCGGTGGAGACCGGCAAGTCGACGGCGAACGGCAAGGTCTGGTTCATCGATGTGATCGGCGACAAGACCTCGATCGACAAGGGCAACTTGCTCTCCTCGGTGGTGTGGAACCTGGTGCCGGTCTATTCCGCGATGGTCGAAGATCTGAAAGCCGACAAGTTCGGCACCAAGGGCTATTCGATCCAGCTCTCCGACGATTCGGTGCAGCTCCTGAAGACCAAGCACATCCCGGACGACGTCTGGGCCGAAGTCAGCAAGGTGCGCGAGCAGATCGTCAAGGGCGAGCTGAAGGTCGAGCCGATCTGGGAAGCGGACAAGGTGCGGGCGCTGATGACACAGGTCACCGACGCACCGGCTCAGTAAGAGTGTGAACGAGAGGCGTCGTCATTGGCCGTTCCAGTCGCCGCGGTCCGCAACGTCACCAAGCGCTTTCCCGGCGTGGTGGCCAATGACGGCGTCTCGCTCGAATTCCACGCGGGCGAGATCCATGTGCTGCTGGGCGAGAACGGCGCCGGCAAGTCGACCCTGATCGGCCTCCTCGCCGGTATGCAGCAGCCGGATGGGGGCGAGATCGTGATCGACGGGCAGCCGGTCAACATCGCCTCGCCCCGCGCCAGCTTGGAGCTCGGCATCGGCACCGTGTTCCAGCATGTACTGCTGGTGCCGTCGCTCTCCGTCATCGAAAATCTGATGCTGGGCGGGCCGTGGCGGCGGAAGCTGCTGCGCGGCCCGGCGCTGGCGCGGTTCCGCGAGCTTTCGCAGCTGCTGGGCGTGGAGATCGATCCCGATGCGCAGGTCGGGCGGCTCTCCCTGGGCGAGCAGCAGCAGGTGGAGATCATGCGCGCGCTGTGGCGTGGCGAGAAGGTGCTGATCCTCGACGAGCCGACCTCCATGCTCACGCCGCAGGGCGTGAAGGATCTCGGTGCCGTCATGCGGCGCCTGCGCGAGAAGGGCGTCGCGCTCATCCTCATCACCCATAAGCTGGTCGAAGCCTACGAGCTCGGTGATCGCATCTCGGTCTTGCGGCTGGGCCGCGTGGTCGGCGCGCTGCCACCGGAGCGGCTGCGGGCGATGAGCGAGCAGGAGGCGACCGATGCCGTGATCGAGATGATGTTCGGCACCGTGACGCATCACGAGCGCGATGCGGAGATCCTGGTCGGCCGCGGTCGGCAGGCGTATCGCGCGCGTGTCGTCGATCGCACCCGCGCGCCGCGTCTCTCGGTGCGCGGGCTGACCACCGAGGCGACGCGTGGCGCATGCCCATTGCGCACGGTCGATTTCGATCTCTGGCCGGGCGAGGTGCTCGGTATCGCTGGTGTCGATGGAAACGGGCAGAAGCACCTCGCCGAAGTACTGGCGGGGCAGCGCGTGGCGGCTTCCGGGACGATCATCCTGGACGGCAAGGATATCACGGCTGATGCAGTGCCGGAGCGGCGGCGCCATGGCGTGCGCTATGTAACGGACGAACGGGTGGGCGAGGGGACGGTCGGCAGCTTCTCCGTCGCCACCAACCTGGTGCTGAAGGAGATCGGGGCATCGCCGTTCTTCCGCCGTGGCATCAGCGACTGGGACTATATCCATGATCATGCCCGCGCGCTGATCAAGCGCAACGACGTCCGCACGCCGTCGGAGAAGACGCCGGTGGGCAAGCTCTCTGGCGGCAACATCCAGAAGGTGCTGTTGGCGCGCGAGCTCAATGCCGAAGCGAGCGTGGTCGTCTTCAACAAGCCGACCTACGGCCTCGACCTGCAGAACACACGCCTCGCGCACGAGCGCATCCTGGCTGGTGCGGACCAGGGGCTGGCGACGATCGTCATCTCCACCGATCTCGATGAGCTGCTGGAGATCGCCGACCGCATCGGCGTGATGTTCCAGGGGCACCTCGCCGGCATCGTCGAGAACGGCCCGGATGTGGAACGCAAGGTGGGCCTGCTGATGACGGGGGCGAAGGCGGCATGACGGGCTCTTTTCCGCTTCGGCCATTTCTCCAACTGTCACCCCGGACAGCCGCGCAGCGGCGTGATCCGGGGTCCATTCATCCGCCGCACGTGCGGCTGCCCAATGGATCCCGGCTCAAGGCCGGGATGACAGTTGAGTGGGTGGAGGCGCTGGCATGCGAGGCACCGGCATGACCGCCGAAGTGCACGTCGCGCAGCGCGGTGCGCCGGGGCACGAGGGCGGGCGCGAGATTGTTGCCTCGGTCCTGCGCGTCGCGGTGCCGATCCTGCTGGCGCTCGTCGTCGGCGGAATCATCCTGCTGATCCTGGGCAAGGACCCGATCGCCTATTACGGCTATGTCGCGCGGCGGGGGCTCCTCACCTGGGGCGGGCTACAGGAGACCTTCACGCGCATGTCGCCGCTGCTGCTGATCGCGGCGGGCTTGATCGTCGCGTTTCGCGCGGGCATCTGGAACCTGGGCGGCGACGGGCAGTTCCTGCTGGCGGCAGTGATCACCGCGGCGCTCGGGCCGGCATTGGTCGGCGTTCTGCCGAAAGCGCTGACGTTGATCGCGTGCGTGATTGCGTCCGCAATCGTGGCGGGCTTGTGGGCCGTGATCCCGGCGATCCTGAAGGCGCGCTATGGCATCAACGAGATCATCACGTCGCTGATGATGAGCTTCCTCGGCATCAGCTTCGCGAACGTGCTCATCAAGCTGTTCTTCTGGGACCCATCGACCACGGTGCCGCAGACCCGCACGCTGCCGGTTGAGGACAGGCTGCCGCGCCTGTTCGATACGACGATCCACAGCGGCGTTCTGATCGCGCTGGCGGTGGTCGTGCTGGTGCACCTGATGATGACGCGCACGGCGTTCGGCCTGAAGCTGCAGGTGGTCGGCGCGAATCCGGCCGCTGCCGTTCATGCGGGGCTCAACGTTGCGTGGCTAACGATCGCGACCTTCACCCTGAGCGCCGCCTTGATTGGAATCGGCGGGTCGGTGGAGATCCTTGGCGTGTTCGGCACGGTGCGGGCGGATTGGAATCCTGCTTTCGGGCTGCTGGTCGTGCCGCTCGTGTTCCTGGCGCGCTTCAACGGCTATGCGGTGATCGGCTTCACCCTGTTCTTCTCCGCGCTCATGATCGGCGGTGACAGCGCGGCGCGGCGCATCGGCGTGCCGCAGCATTTCGTGCTGGTGCTGGTTGCCCTGCTGCTGATCTTCCTGGCGGTGGTCGAGTATCTCGATCACCAGCGCCGCAAGCGGATCGGAGCCTGAGCGATGGAAGCGCTGCTCAACCAGGCCTTCCTCACCTCGCTGCTGTTCGGCGCCGTCACGGCGGGTGTGCCGCTGCTGCTGGCCGGCTTGGGCGAGCAGATCTCCGAAAAGGCCGGCGTCCTCAACATCGGCATCGAAGGGATGATGCTGTTCGGCGCTTACACCGGATTCGTGGCCGCCTATTACAGCGGCTCGTTCTCGCTCGGCTTCGTCGCCGGCGGTATCGGCGGCGCGCTGGTGGCATCCTTGGTCGTGCTGCTCTGCATCCGCTATGGCCTCAACCAGATCGTGATCGGCATCGCCATTACCCTCGGCATAGAGGGCCTGACGGCACTGCTGCATTACTTCCAGTTCAGCAGGACCTATCCGCGCCTGGACCAGGCGCCGGTCTGGGCCCTGCCGTTCCTGAGCGACATCCCGGTCCTCGGGCGCGCGCTTTTCAGCCACAACCCGATCGTCTATCTCGCGGTCGTTCTGATGATCGCGCTGGTCTGGGTATTCCGCGCCACCTATGTCGGCCTCAATCTGGAAGCTGCCGGCAACAAGCCGGCGGCGCTCGACGCGGCCGGGGTCAGCGTGGTGAAGACGCGTGCCTTCGCCGTGCTCGCGACAGGATTCCTGTCCGGCGTGGGCGGCGCCTACATGGCCAATGTCGGCGCGGGCCTGTTCGTGCCCTTCATGACCGGTGGGGCCGGCTTCATCGGCATCGTGCTCGCCATGCTGGCGCGCGGGAAACCTGTGTGGGTGCTGCTGGGCGCGGCCCTGTTCGGCATCAGCCTCGCCATGACCACCGCGCTGCAAGTGGGCGGCATCAACATCCCCACCGATGTGGTGCAGATGCTGCCCTTTGCCATGGTGATGCTGGTGCTGGTGATCTTCGCGCGGCACAGCGTGCTGCCGCCGGCGCTGGGCCTGCCTTACGTGCGCGGGGAGCGTTGAGGTCGGTACTGAAGAGTGGAATTATAGGCTGAAAGGCTGGAGCTGGGAGAGGGACAATGGCTGATACGAAAGTCTATCTGCTCGACGGCGGAACTTTGGTGATCGACGGCTTTCACGCGTTCTGGAATCGCGGGCCGGGCGGCGAGCTGCGCTTCCCGTGCTATGCGGTGGTGGTGGAGCATGATGATGGGCGATACATGTTCGACACCGGTTACGATTTCGATCACGTGATGCGCGTGCTGCCGTTCGAGAAGCCGATCCAGGACAAGCGGCAGACCATCCCCGGGCTGCTCGACAGCATCGGGCTCAAGACCGACGACGTCAACTACGTCATCAACTCGCACTACCACTTCGACCATTGTGGCGGGAACAAGCACCTGCACAAGGCGTGCACCATCTGTCACGCGAAGGAGCTGGAGGCGAGCGGGAATTGCCAGCCGTTCGAGCATCTCGGCTATTCCGATCTCACCTTCGCGCCGGAGCTGCACAAGAAGAAGAGCGGCGGCAAGGAGCTGCCGCCGGATCCCGCGCTCGACATGTACACGCCGACCTTCCAGACGCTGACCGGCGATCAGGAGATCGCGAAAGGACTCTGGCTGTTCGAGACACCCGGCCACACCGCCGGCCACTACAGCATGATGGTGGAACTGAAGAACCGCCGCCCGATGCTGTTCACCGCCGACGCGTGCTACAGCAAGAAGAACATGGATATGATGTGCATCTCCAGCTTCCACCTGGATCCGGTGGCGAGCGTGCAGTCGCTGCATCGCTTGAAGGAGCTGGCCGCGAAATACGACGCCGAGCTGTTCTACTCGCACGATCCGGAAAGCTTCAAAGGCTACCAGACGGGCGCGAACTATTATTCGTGAGGCGGCGCACCAGGCAATCTCAAACCGTCGCCCCGGACAGCCGCGAAGCGGCGTGATCCGGGGTCCATGGTCGCGGCAAGCGCAAGCCGATGAATGGACCCGGCTCGTTGGCCGGGGTGACAATAGAGTGGGTGGCTGGTAGCGAGCGTCGCTGAACGCGCGGCTACCAGCGCACCATGCCGGCATCGACGTTGAGCGCCTGGCCGGTGATCCAGTGTGCTTCTTCCGATGCGAGGAAGGCGACGGCCGGGACGATGTCGGCCGGCTTGCCGACGCCCTTGATCGCCTGCAGCATCTCCACGAAGCCGAACGCCTCCTTGTGGGGAGTCTGCTGCACGCCCTCCGTGTCGGTGAGGCCGGGGCAGATCGAATTCACGGTAATCTTGTAGGCGCCGAGCTCGGTCGCAAGCGCGCGGGTGAAGGTCAGCACGCCGCCCTTCGACGCGACGTAATGCGCCATGTTGGGTGTGCCGGCGAAAATGGAGTTGGAGCTGAAGTTGACGATGCGGCCGTAGTTGTTCTTGCGCATCAGGTCCGATCCGGCCTGGCACATCAAGTAGAGCCCGTCCAGATTGACGCGCAGCACGCGCCGCCATTCCTTGAAGGTGAGCTCGTCCCACTTCACGAAGGGGACGATGGCGGCGACGTTCACCAGCACGTCGAGCTTGCCGCATTCCTTTGCGACAACGTCAAACAGCTTGCCGACCTGATCCTCGTCGCCGATATCGCAAGAGATCCCGAAGCTCTTGCCGCCGATCGCCTTGGCCGTCGCCTCTACGCCGCCGCCGTTGATGTCGACGGCGACGACCAGCGCACCTTCCTGGCCCAGCCGCTCCGCGACCGCTTTGCCCATGCCCTGCGCGGCGCCCGACACCACGGCCACGCGACCCTCGAATCTGCGCATGTTCAGCTCCCCTCGAGATTGAAACGCCTATTGAGCTTCGATCACCTGCATGGCGGCCTCGATGCCCGCCGCCACGTCGACCTTGCGCCCCAGCTTGCGCAAGGCGCCACCGAGCGCGGTCAGGGCGACCGTCGCATAGATCGGCTCCGCGACCGGGCCCATATGGCCGATGCGGATCAGCTTGCCCTTGGTCTCGTTGCGGCCGCTCGAGAACACCACGCCGAATTCGGCGCGCGCCGCTTTGAGAATGGCATCATCATTGACGCCCGCCGGCACGCGCACGGCAGTGCAGGTGGGAGAGGCGATGCTCTCGGTCTTCGCCCACAATTCCAGCCCCATGGCCTTGATGCCGGCGCGGCAGGCGCGCGCGGTGAGCGCATGGCGGCGCCACACATTTTCCGGCCCTTCGGCGAGATATTGATCGATCGCGCCGTCCAGCCCATTCATCTCCGCGACCGATGGCGTGAAGGCGAAATCCTCCTCCTTGCTCCAGGCGTTCTTCCAGTCCTTGAGGCTCAGCACCGACGCGAAGGGCGCCTTGGGATTGGCTTCGATATGCTTCCAGGCGCGGTCGCTGACCGCCATCAGCGTCAGGCCCGGTGCGCCGCCCAGGCATTTGCCAGGGCCGGTGATGAAGATGTCGGCGAAGCAGTCCTCGGGATGGATGTCCATGCCGGCGAACGAGGAGACGGCATCGACGATCAGCAACCCATCATGCTCGCGCACGATCTTGCCGATCTCACGCACCGGATTGAGAGTGCCGGATGGCGTGTCGTGATGCACAACCGAGACGATTTTGATGTCCGGCCGTTTGCGGAACGCCTCCGCCACCTGGCCAGGATCGATCGCCTCGTTGAAGGGCACCTCGATCTCCACCATTTCCTTGTGGTAACGCGCCGACCAATAGCCGAAGCCCTTGCCATAGACGCCGGACGCGAGGTTCAGCACCACGTCGTCGGGCGATATGAGGGAAGCAGCCGCCGCCTCGATGCCCGGGGCCGGTTCGATGTGCAGGACGAGCGTCGGCGCCACGGTGCGCAGCGCGGTCGCGCACTTGCGCGTCACATCCTCATAGAATTGCAGGAACCAAGGGTCGAAATCGTACTGAACCGGGCGCGACATGGCGCGCAGCACACGTGGATAGGCGGCCACTGGTCCCGCCGACAGAGTGATCACCGGTTCCTTGATCCTGGATGCCATGACGCGAGCCCCCGCTGGGTTTTCTTGCTCTTCCTTTGGTTCGCTGATCATAGACGCGGGGCAAAAAAAGTGGAAACAATATCCGCAATGGGACGGCATTGGTTCCGGCGGGGATGAATTCAAGATCCGAAAATTGGTTCGATTTCCTGGTGATTGGTTCCGGGACTGCGGGGTCGGTGCTGGCCGCCCGCTT
Source organism: Dongia deserti (assembly GCF_003574735.1). Lineage (GTDB taxonomy): Bacteria > Pseudomonadota > Alphaproteobacteria > Dongiales > Dongiaceae > Dongia_A > Dongia_A deserti. The sequence continues at coordinate 6,279 of NZ_QORW01000001.1, read as the reverse complement.
GAGCGAGGATCGCGAGCTCAGGATCGGGTTAATCGAGGCCGGCGGCAGGCCGACCGATCCGCGCATCGCCGAGCCGGCGCAGTGGCCGCTGCTGCAGGGCAGCGCCATCGACTGGGCCTATCGCACCATCCCGCAGCGCCGCACCGCGAACCGCATCCATGACTGGGCGCGTGGCAAGGTGATCGGCGGCTCCACCGCGCTCAACGCGATGGCGCACGTGCGCGGCCATCCGGAGGATTTCGATGCCTGGGTGGCCCAAGGGTGCGCGGGCTGGGGCTATGCAGACCTCATGCCCTACTTCCTGCGTTCGGAACATTACACGCCGGGCGCCTCCGCCTATCACGGAAGCGGCGGGCCGTTGCATCTGATCCGCCCGAGCGAGCCGCATCCGGTGACGCTGGCCTACATGGCGGCGGGGGAAGAAATCGGCATCGCCCTCACCGACGATCACAACGGCGCGCGGATGAGCGGACCCACGCTCAACACCCTCACCATCAAGGATGGCAAACGCCAGACCATCGCCGACGCCTATCTCGCGCCGGCGCTGTCGCGGCCGAACCTGCATCTGATGGCGGAGACACAGGTGTTGTCGCTGATCCTGGAGGGCGGGCGCTGCCGTGGCGTGCGTGTCTCCGAGGGGTCGGGAGAGCGCGATCTGGTGGCGGAGCGCGGAATCATTCTGGCTGCCGGCGCGATCGCATCGCCCGTGCTGCTCATGCACTCGGGCATCGGCACGGCGGAGGAGTTGCGTGCGCTTGGGATCTCTGTGCGCCACGATCTGCGGGGCGTCGGACGCAATCTGCACGATCATCTGCTGTCCGGCGGCAATGTCTATCGCGCATGCCGAACGGTGCCGCCTTCGAAGTACCAGAACTCGGAATCACTCATGTATGTTGCGCGCGAGGGCGCCATCAGCGCGCCGGAGCTGGTTCTGGCCTGCGTCGTCGCGCCGGTCACCACGGAACAGTTCGCACCGCTGCAGGTGGGCGAGGCCTATACCATCATGTTCGGCTTCACACATCCGCGCAGCCGCGGCAGCATCAAGCTGGCCAGCGCCGTATCGAATGCAGCGCCGCTGATCGATCCCAACTATCTGGCGGAGCAATATGATCGCGACGTGTATCTGGATGCGCTCGAACAGGCACGGGCGGTGGGTCACGCGCAGGCGCTGTCCGATTGGCGGCTGGAAGAATATCTCCCCGGGCAGACCGTCAAGACATCCGCCGACAAGCGGGCTTTCCTGGAGAAGGCTGCGTTCACCCACCATCACCCGGTCGGCACCTGTCGCATGGGCTGCGACGTGGATGCGGTGGTCAGTGCCGATCTGAAGGTACGTGGCCTTGACCATCTCTATGTTTGCGACGCCTCGATCATGCCCTCCATCACCACCGGTCCGGTCAATGCCGCTATCGTCGCGATCGCGGAACGGTTCAGTGATCTGATGCGCGGCCGGGCCCCGCTCACCCCTTATTTGCCGACACGCGAAGCGGTGCTGGTATAGATAGGATATGAAAATCGGACTGAGCACGCTGATTCTATGCGCCGGGCTGCTGGCGTCTTGCGTATCCGGAGCGCAGGACCGGCCGGTCACCTTGTCGCTGACCAATGGGGGAGCAGAAGGCCTGCATTGCCGCTTGATGTTCGGCCACTGGGTCGATCGGGATCTGGGCGAGCTCGAGCCCGGCGAGACCACCACGGTAGGCATGACGCAAGCGGCGGAGGATGGTGCGCTCTACATCATGCGATCGGATGGGGCGCGCAAGATGATGATCGAAACCATTCAGTGCGCCCAGCCTGGCAACTGGATGCAGAATTTCGGTCAGGTCGATTTTGCGCCAATCCGCTCTAGGCGCGCCCGTCTAATTGAGGCAATCTGCGCCGCGCCAGCCGGCGGGGGGCGGACGGTCTGCCGGCTGGATCGCATCGATTAACGACGGACAAACATGAGCGTGAGTACAAGCAACACCATCGCCGATCTGCTGCGCGTGGGCGATCCCGCTGCGCCTGCCATCGGTGCTCCGAACCGGAAGATGATGTCCCGCCGCGAGCTGCTGCAACTGGTCGATCACACGGGCGGCGCGCTACGCACATTGGGCATCCAGCAGGATCATGCTGTCGCCATGGTCATGCCGAACGGTCCCGAAATGGCCGTGGCTTTTGCGGCGGTGGTGAACTGGGCGATTGCCGCGCCGCTCAACCCCATCTACCGCGCCGAGGAGTTCGACTTCTATCTCGGCGACCTCGATGCCAAGGCGCTGCTCATCCAAGGCGGGGCCGACTCTCCGGTGCGTGCGGTGGCCGCGCAGCGCAAGATCCCGATCATCGAGTTGACGGCGGATGAGAGCGCGCCGGCCGGCAGCTACACGCTTTCGGTGCCGTTCGCTGATGCAGGGCCAGCGCGCCCGCGCCCCGAGGACGTCGCGCTTGTGCTGCACACGTCGGGCACCACATCGCGGCCTAAGCTCGTCCCGCTCAGCCATCGCAACATCGCGACCTCCGCGCACAACGTCGCGACGACTCTGGCTCTGACGTCGCAGGATCGGTGTTTGGTGATCATGCCGCTGTTCCACATCCATGGACTGGTGGCGGCGCTGTTGGCGTCATTGTCGGTGGGCGGCAGCGTGCATTGCCCGCCTCCCTTCCATACCCTCAAATTCTTCGGCTGGTTGGATGAGTCGAAGGCAACCTGGTTCACGGCAGTGCCCACGATGCACCAGACGATCCTGGCGCGTGCCCATAACAATGCCGATGTGATCGCACGGCGCAAGCTGCGTTTCGTCCGATCCTCGTCGGCACCGTTGCCGCCGCAGGTGATGAGGCAACTGGAGGAGGCGTTCGGCTGCCCGGCGATCGAATCCTATGGCATGACGGAGGCCGCGCATCAAATGGCGAGCAACCCGTTGCCGCCGCTGCCGCGCAGGCCGGGAACTGTCGGCATCGCCGCCGGGCCGGAGATCGCGATCATGAACGCCGACGGCAAATTGCTCGCGCCGGGCGAGATCGGTGAAGTCGTGATCCGCGGCGAGAATGTGACGGCCGGCTACCTTCACAATCCGAGAGCCAACGCAGAAGCCTTCACCAACGGCTGGTTCCGCACTGGCGACCAAGGCGTGATAGACGCGGACGGCTATCTCAGCCTCACCGGCCGGCTGAAGGAGATCATCAACCGCGGCGGCGAAAAGATCGCGCCACGCGAAGTGGATGACGTGCTGATGAATCATCCCGCCGTCGCGCAGGTCGTCACCTTCGCGATGCCGCACGACAAGCTGGGCGAGGACGTGGCCGCCGCGGTCGTCCTGTGCGACGGGCGGAGCATCACCGAGCAGGAGCTGCGCAACTTCGCCGCCATCCATCTCGCTGAGTTCAAGGTCCCGCGCAAGATCCTGTTCCTGCCCGAAATCCCCAAAGGCGCCACCGGCAAGCTGCAGCGCATAGGCCTGGCGCAAAGGCTGGGTCTGTCGGCGTGACCGGATGGGTCTCATCCGGGCGGTACCGGAACGGGGCGAGCGCGTGGCAATCGACGCCTTGACGTGGATGCGATCCCGACGTTGACCCGCCGGAAAGCGATCGCCGCCGGCCTTCTTGCCTCGCTGAGCGCCGAGGCGGTCTATTCGCGGTTGCGAGAGTCCGTTTGGCTTCCTGTTGCACAAAAGTGATATTTTGGGAACATTTAGCGCGTCTGCTGCATTGCACCATTCGAGGGTTTTCAGGGGCCCCCGCGTTGGGTTAGCTTCGTCACATCGCTGCGGCCACTGCTGCGCCGAGTCAGTGGAATTAGTTTGGTCCGCCAAGCCCGCCGGGAGAGCCGGCTGAACTCCGGCGAGACTATGTTTTGCCGCCCGATCTGGGTGGCCAGTATTGGAGCGGGACAGACATGCAGGTGAGCGTCTTTGGTCTCGACTATGTGGGTTCGGTCGCCGCGGGGTGCCTCGCCTCGCAGGGCCATGAGGTGATCGCCGTCGACCCTGATGCCGATAAGGTCGCGATGATCCGGCGCGCCGTCGCGCCAGTGAACGAGCCGGGGCTTAGCCTTCTCATCAAGGAAGCGGTGGGTGCCCAGCGGCTCCGCGCGACCACGGACGTAGCCGAAGCGATCGCGGGCTCCTCGCTGACCAGCATCTGCTCCGGCACCACCGACCGGCACACTCGCCCCGATCTCTCGCTCATCCTGTCGCTGTGCGAGGAAATCGGCGTTGCGCTCCGGGAAAAGACCAAATTCCACGCCATCGTCCTGCGCAGCCCGGTGCGGCCGGGCACGGTCCGCGACTTCATTCTTCCCGCCCTGGAACGCGCCTCGAGCAAGCGCGTGGGCGTCGACTTCGGGATCGGCATCTACCCGCAGTTCCTGCGCCGTGGCAACGCCATGGAGGATTATCTCAATCCGCCTGCGATAATCCTTGGAGTCACGGATGACGAGACCCTGGCGCGGCTGCGCGAACTGGATATCGCGCTGGAGGCGCCCGAGATCGTCGTGGAGCTGGACGAGGCGGAAGCCATGCTGCACGCCAACTTGCGCTCCGCGGCGCCGGCTCGCTCGCGGCCGGAACCGGCCTGGCGCGCACTGCCCGCAATGGCTTGAGACGATGTGAATTTCGGCAGTTCAGCCGCGGCAACCATGAAGCCGCGGCGGTGTTATTCCACGCGACACTTTCCCCACCCGTTCCTATGCATTTCCGGTAGGCTGAGCCATGTCATCGCTTACATCAAAAGAGAAGAATTCTGTCTCCATGCCCTCTCATCGCTTCCATCCCAGCATCCTGCGCGAATACGACATCCGCGGCATCGTGAACGAGACCTTGTTCGAGGCGGATGCCGAATGGGTCGGCCGCGCCTTCGCGACGGTGCTGGCGCGGGAACTGAAGCGCGCGCCGGTCATCGCGGTCGGACGCGATGGCCGCTTGAGTTCGCCGGCGCTGGAAGCTTCGCTGATCAAGGGCCTTAGGGGCGCCGGCGCCAATGTGATTTCCGTCGGGGTCGGGCCGACGCCGATGCTCTATTTCTCGGTTTACAAGCTGGAGACCGATGGCGGCATCATGCTGACCGGTTCGCACAACCCGCCGACCCACAACGGCTTCAAGCTGATGATCGGGCGCAAGCCGTTCTTCGGCGCCATGATCCAGGAGCTCGGCAAGATGGTCGCCAGCGGTGACGTGCTGAGCGGCAGCGGCACGCTCGAGAAGGCGTCGGTGCTCCAGGATTACATCGCACGGCTCGCGGGCGAGGTCTCGGACGTCGATCTGAGCGGCCTCAAGGTCGGCTGGGATGCCGGCAACGGCGCGGCTGGCGAGGCGATGGCGCTGCTCACCCAGCGCATCGGCGGGCACCATGTGATCCTCAATGAAAGGATCGACGGCAAATTCCCGGTTCATCATCCGGATCCCAGCGAGCCCAAGAACCTGGTGCAGCTGCAGGAGACGGTCGCGCAACAGAAGCTCGACATCGGCATCGCGTTCGACGGCGACGGCGACCGCATCGGGGCGATCGATTCCAAGGGCCGCATCATCTGGGGCGACCAGCTGCTATCGGTCCTGGCGCGCGACGTGTTGAAGGACAAGCCGGGCAGCACGATCATCGCCGATGTGAAAGCGAGCCAGGTGCTGTTCGACGAGGTGGCGCGCCTTGGCGGCAAGCCGCTGATGTGGAAGACAGGCCATTCGCTGATCAAGGTCAAGATGGCGGAAACCGGCTCGCCGCTCGCCGGAGAGATGAGCGGGCACGTCTTTTTCGCCGACCGTTACTATGGCTTTGACGATGCGCTCTATGCCGCGGTCCGCCTCTTGAAGGCAGTGGCGCGTAATGGCGGCGATTTGGCCGCCCTGCGCGATCAATTGCCGAGCCCGGTCAATACACCGGAGCTGCGCTTCGCCTGCGCCGATGATCGCAAGTTTGCCGTCGTGTCAGAGGTGCGCGACCGCCTGAAGAGCGAGCACGCGGAGTTCGACGATGTCGACGGCGTACGCGTGAAGACCAAGGACGGCTGGTGGCTGCTGCGCGCCTCGAACACCCAGGCCGTGCTCGTCGCCCGCGCCGAAGCGCGCGACGAAGCGGGGCTGGAGCGGCTGAAGGCGCACCTTGGCAAGCAGCTTGAAAAGAGCGGCGTGGCTTTGCCTGAGAAGTCGACGGCAGGGCATTAGGCACTAGTTGTCTCTCGTCCTGGTCGCGCTTGGCACGACCATCCATATGTGGACGGCCCTTTGCCTGCAAGGTTGATTGGATGGTTGAGCAGGTCCGATCGCTTGCGTCCATATGTCCGGCCTGTTGGTGCGATCGTGACTGATC